>NZ_JABUMT010000006.1:0-449664 GCF_013336715.1 Myxococcus sp. CA056 | reverse complement strand
CTCCATCTTCTCCGACGTCCTCGGCCTGGAGCGCGTCAGCATCCACGGCGACTTCTTCGAGTTGGGCGGCCACTCCCTCCTCGCCACTCAAGTCGTCTCTCGCATCCGCTCCACCTTCGACGTCGAGCTGCCCCTCGGTGAGCTCTTCTCTTCTCCCACCGTCGCTCTCCTCTCCGAGCGGCTCGACTTGCTCCACGGCTCCTCGTCTCGCCAGCCGGCCCTCCTCCCTGTCGACCGGGCCCAGCCGCTGCCTCTCTCCTTCGCCCAGCAGCGCCTCTGGTTCCTCGACCAGCTCCAGCCCGGCGCTTCCACCTACAACATCCCCTGGGCGCTCAAGCTCTCTGGCTCGCTTGACTCGCATGCGCTGCTCCAGTCCCTCAACGCGCTGATTCAGCGTCACGAGACCCTGCGCACCCACTTCGCCATTCATGAGGGCCAGCCCGTTCAGCACGTCCAGCTCGACTTCCGGCTGGAGATGCCTCTCATTGACCTCTCCGCCCTGCCCCAGCAGGAGTGTGACGCCGAGGCACAGCGGTTGGCGGCAGCCGAAGCCGTGCGTCCGTTCGACCTCGCCCGGGGCCCCGTCGTCCGCGCGTCACTCCTCCGCCTGGATGCGTCCGAGCACCAGTTGCTCGTCACCGTCCACCACATCGCCTCCGACGGTTGGTCCATCGCCGTCATGGTCCGCGAGCTGGCCGCCTTCTACCGCCAGTTCTCCGGGGGCGAGCCCGCTCAGCTTGCCCCTCTGCCCATCCAGTACGCCGACTTCTCCGTCTGGCAGCGCCAGTGGCTCCAGGGTGATGTCCTCGCCTCAGAAATCGCCTGGTGGCGCAACCAGCTCGCGGGCGCTTCTCCTGCTATTGAGCTGCCTACCGACAGGCCCCGTCCCGCCGTCCAGTCCTTCCGCGGCTCGCTGATTCCTTTCGAGCTGTCTGCTGAGCTGACCTTCGCCGTGAAGGCACTCGCCCAGCGCGAGGGCGCCACGCCCTTCATGGTGCTGCTCGCCGCGTGGCAACTGCTGCTGTCTCGCTACTCTCGTCAGGACGACATCTGCGTTGGCTCTCCCATCGCCAACCGCAATCGCGCGGAGACCGAGGGCCTCATCGGCTTCTTCGTCAACACGCTCGTCCTGCGTGCTCACATCAATGGCGGCCAGTCCTTCCGCCAGTTGTTGGAGCAGGTGCGCCTGTCCACCCTCGCGGCCTACGAGCACCAGGACGTCCCCTTCGAGAAGCTCGTCGAGGAACTCCAGCCTCAGCGCGACCTCAGTCGCAGCCCGCTGTTCCAGGTCTCCTTCACCTTCCAGAACGCTCCTGACGATGCCCTCCGCCTCCCGGGCCTCTCCCTCGACGTCCTCACCTCCGAGCTTCACTCCGCCAAGTTCGACCTCTCCCTCGGCATGAGCGAGAGCCAGGGTCGTCTGCTCGGCTCCCTCGACTTCAACTCCGACCTCTTCGACGCAGCCACTCCGCGTCGCATGGCTCGCCACTTCGTCAGCCTCCTCACCGACGCCACCTCTCGCGTCGACGCACCCCTGCGTCATCTCGGCCTGCTCGCCGACGACGAGAAGACTCAACTCTTCTCCGACTTCCAGGGCGCTCACGTGAAGTACCCGAGTGAGGCCACCCTTCACTCGATCATCCAAGCGCAGGCGCTTCGTTCTCCCCATGCCGAGGCCGTTCGCTTCGAAGACAGTCTCCTCACCTACGCGCAGCTCGATTCACGCTCCAACCAGCTCGCTCACCACCTGCGTACTCTCGGCGCGCGCCCCGGCTCTCTCGTCGGTGTCTGCCTGGAGCGCTCGCTCGACCTCGTCGTCGCCCTGCTCGCAGTCCTCAAGTCCGGCGCTGCCTACGTCCCCCTGGACCCCGCGTATCCCCGCGAGCGCCTCGCCGGAATGCTCGAGGACGCTGACGCTCCCGTGCTCCTCACCCATGAGCACCTGACGTCCGTCCTCCCCCAGCACGCCTCTCGCGTCCTCTGCCTCGACTCCCAGTGGGACGCTGTCTCGCGACAGCCCTCCTCCTCGCTGGAGTCGCTCGCCGGCCCTGACGCCCTCGCCTACGTCATCTTCACCTCGGGCTCCACGGGCCGCCCCAAGGGCGCCATGAATGCCCACTCGGGCGTCGTCAACCGCCTGCTGTGGATGCAGCAGCAGTACGCGCTGACGGCGATGGACACCGTCCTCCAGAAGACTCCCTTCTCCTTCGACGTCTCCGTCTGGGAGTTCTTCTGGCCCCTCATGACCGGCGCGCGGCTCGTCCTCGCGAAACCCGGTGGACACCAGGACCCCGCCTACCTCGTCCGCCTCATCTCCGAGCAGCGTGTCTCCACGCTCCACTTCGTCCCCTCCATGCTCCGCGCCTTCTTGGAGGAGCCGGGTGTCGAGAAGCTCTCCTCGCTTCGTCGCGTCGTCTGCAGTGGTGAGGCTCTCACTTCGGACTTGGTGACTCGCGCCCATGCGCGCCTGCCCGCTTCCGCCGAGGTCCACAACCTCTACGGCCCCACCGAGGCCGCCGTCGACGTCTCCTTCTTCCACTGCGCTCGCGGCTCCTCCCAGTCCTCCATCCCCATCGGCAGGCCCGTCGCCAACACCCGCCTCTACGTCCTTGACTCCGACAACCAGCCTTCTCCCGTCGGTGTCCCCGGTGAGCTCTTCATCGGCGGTGTCCAGGTCGGCCTCGGCTACTGGCGCAAGCCCCACCTCACCGCTGAGCGCTTCATCCCCGACGCCTTCAGCGCCTCTCCTGGTGCCCGCCTCTACCGCACCGGCGACGTCGCTCGCTGGCTCCCAGACGGCTCCCTCGAGTACCTCGGCCGCTCCGACTTCCAGGTCAAGCTGCGTGGCTTCCGCATTGAGTTGGGCGAAGTCGAGGCCGCGCTTCGCTCGCTTCCCTCCGTCTCCGACACCGTCGTCGTCGTCCGTGACGAGTCCCGTCTCGTCGCCTACGTCGTCTCCTCTGGCGACACCGACTCCGCTTCACTCCGGGCCGCGCTCTCTCAGCGCCTCCCCGAGTACATGGTGCCCTCCGCCTTCGTCTTCCTCGACGCACTCCCCCTGAGCCCCAGCGGCAAGGTGGAACGCAAGGCGCTCCCGGCTCCGGACTTCACTCCCACCTCGCGTGAGCACATCGCGCCTCGCACTCCTTCCGAGGAGCTGCTCGCCTCCCTCTTCGCCTCAGTCCTCCGCGTCGAGCGCGTCGGTGTCACTGACAACTTCTTCGAACTCGGTGGCCACTCCCTCCTCGCCACCCAGCTCATCTCTCGCATTCGCCAGTCCTTCGGCGTCGAGCTGCCCGTTCGTGCTCTCTTCGAGGCCGCCAGCGTCGCCCAGCTCGCGCCGCGCATCGAAGCCACCCGCCAGACTCAGGACGGCCTCCAGCTTCCGCCCTTGGCGCCCGTTCCGCGCTCCGGCGACCTGCCGCTCTCCTTCGCGCAGCAGCGCCTCTGGTTCCTCGACAAGCTCCAGCCCGACAGTCCCTTCTACAACATCCCCACCGCGCTCCAGGTGAACGGTGAGTTGCACACCGAAGCGCTCTCTCGCGCACTCCAGGAACTCGTCCGTCGCCACGAGTCGCTTCGCACCACGTTCCTCTCCCGTGACGACGGCCAGCCCGCGCAGCGCATCCACACCGACGTCCCGTTCGACCTCTCGCACGTCGACCTCGGACACCTTCCGGAATCCACCCGCGACGCCGAAGCCCAGCGCCTCGCCACCGTCGAGGCCCAGACTCCCTTCAACCTGACGCGCGCCCCGCTGCTGCGCGCCACCCTCGTGCGCCTCGACGAGCAGCGCCATGTGCTGCTCATCACCGTCCACCACATCGTCTCGGACGGTTGGTCCGCGGGAGTCTTCGGCCGCGAGGTCCTCGAGCTGTACTCCGCCTTCAGCCAGGGCCTGCCCTCACCGCTGGCGCCGCTGGCACTCCAGTACGCCGACTACGCCGCATGGCAGCGAGGCTGGCTGCGGGATGAGGCGCTGGCTCAGCAGGTCTCCTGGTGGCGCAACCACCTCGCGGGGGCGCCGCATGCCCTGGAGCTGCCCACCGACAGGCCGCGTCCTCCCGTCCAGTCCGCCCACGGCGCCAATCTCCCCGTGCGCCTCGGCACGGACCTCACCACCGCGCTTCGCACCCTCTGCAACCGCGAGGGCGTCACGCCCTTCATGGTGCTGCTGTCCGCCTTCAACGTCCTCCTCGCCCGCTACTCCGGCCAGGACGACATCGTCGTCGGCTCGCCCATCGCCAACCGCCGGCAGGCCGAGCTCGAAGGCATCATCGGCTTCTTCGTCAACACGCTCGCGCTGCGCACCCAGCTTCGCCTGGACATGTCCTTCCGCGAGCTGCTCGCCCAGGTGCGCGAGTCAACCCTCGGCGCCTACTCGCACCAGGACGTTCCCTTCGAGAAGCTCGTCGAGGAACTCCAGCCTCAGCGCGACCTCAGCCGCTCACCCCTCTTCCAGGCCATGCTCGCGCTGCAGACGGCGCCCCCCGTCTCGTCCCGGAGTGACGCGTCCGGCGCCCTGCGCGCCATCGACGTGGACAGTGGCACCGCCAAGTTCGACCTCTCGATTCTCCTCGTCGACTCCGGCGCCGACATCCACGGCCTGCTCGAATTCAACACCGACCTCTTCGACCGGAGCACCGCCCAGCGCATGGGCGAGCACCTGTCGCGGCTGCTCCAGGCCGCCATCGCCGACCCGAGCCAGTCCCTCGCCCACCTGCCGCTGCTGAGCACGCAGGAGAAGCACCAGCTCCTCACCGAGTGGAACGACACCGCGAGCGTCCATCACGTCACCTCGCCCATCCACCGTCCCGTGGAAGCGCAGGTGGCGCGGAAGCCCCACGCCATTGCCGTCTCGGATGGTGTCGCCTCGCTCACCTACGCCCAGCTCGACACGCGGGCCAATCGACTCGCGCACTTGCTGCGCGAACACGGCGTCTCACCGGGCAGCTCCGTCGGCCTCTGCCTCGACAAGTCGCTCGACATGGCCGTCGCGGTCCTCGCGACGCTCAAGGCCGGCGCATCGTATCTGCCGCTCGACCCCAACTACCCCTCCGAGCGCCTCGCGTTCATGCTCGAGGACTCCGCGGCGCCGGTCGTCGTTTCCCACTCCAGCCTCCGGGCCTCGCTGCCCGCGTCATCGAGTGCGCGACTCATCCTCGTCGACGCGGAAGCGGACGCCATCTCCGCCCAACCGCCTCACTCGCCCGACGTCGCGTTCTCTCCCGAGTCCCCCGCCTACGTCATCTACACCTCCGGCTCCACCGGCAGACCCAAGGGTGTCGCCCTTCCTCACCGCGCGCTGAGCCATTTGCTGTCCTGGCAGCTGCGCCAGTCCGTGGTGCCTTCGGCCACCACCCTCCAGTTCGCCTCGCTCAGCTTCGATGTGTCGTGCCAGGAGATCTTCTCCACCTGGTGGGCCGGCGGAACGCTCGTGCTGCCCACTGGCGGTCTGCGCCAGGACATCCCCGCGCTGCTCGACTTCATGCACCAGCAGCGCGTCGGGCGGCTCTTCCTGCCCTTCGTCGCGCTCCAGGCCCTCGCGGACGCCGTCTCTCACGGCGCCACCGTTCCCACGACGTTGCGCGAGGTGGTGACGGCCGGTGAGCAACTCCAGATCACTCCCGCCCTCGTCGCCCTCTTCGAGAAGCTCCCGGGCTGCGTCCTGGAGAACCAGTACGGTCCCTCCGAGACGCACGTCGTCTCCGCGTTCCGCATGCAGGGAGCGCCCGCCTCCTGGCCCCGGCTGCCCTCCATCGGCTCGCCGCTGCCTCACACGCAGCTCTTCGTCCTCGACTCGCTTGGCCAGCCGACGCCCGTGGGCGTGCCCGGTGAACTCTTCATCGGCGGCGCGCACCTGGCACTCGGCTACACCGACAGGCCCGCGCTGACGGCCGAGAAGTTCGTTCCCCACCCGTTCTCGTCGACGCCGGGTGCACGCCTCTATCGCACCGGCGACTCCGCTCGATGGACCGCCTCGGGCACCGTCGAGTTCCTCGGCCGTCTCGACGGACAGGTGAAGCTGCGCGGCTTCCGCGTCGAGCTTGGCGAAGTCGAGGCCGCGCTGCGCTCCCTGCCCGGCATCCGCGACGCCGCGGCCATCGTCCGAGAGGACGTCCCCGGCGCCAGGCGCCTCGTCGGCTATGTCGTCCCTGTCTCTGGGACGGACGCAGTCACCCCCGAAGCGCTCCGCTCCGCCCTGCTCAAGCGCCTGCCCGAGTACATGGTGCCCTCCGTCTTCGTCGCCCTGGAGGCCCTGCCGCTGACTCCCAGCGGGAAGCTCGCCAGGAGGCTGCTGCCGGCACCCGACGCGGCGAGCCTGACGGACGAGTCGTCCTTCGTCGCACCTCGTAACCCCACGGAAGAGAAGCTCGCCGAGCTCTTCGGCGCCGTCCTCAACCTGCCTCGCGTCAGCGTCACCGAGAGCTTCTTCGCCCTGGGTGGGCACTCCCTTCTCGCCACCCAGGTCGTCTCTCGCATCCGCTCCACCTTCAACGTCGAGCTCCCACTCCGCGAACTCTTCGAGGCCCCCTCCGTTTCACAGCTCGCCGAGCGAGTGAATCAACAGACGGCCGGGTCGCAAACGCCGCCGCTGGTCCGCACGGACCGCTCGCAGCCGCCACCGCTGTCGTTCGCACAGCAGCGCTTGTGGTTCCTCGACAAGCTTCAGCCAGGTAGCGCGACCTTCAACATGCCCCTCGCGATTCATCTCGAGGGCACGCTGGACATGGACGCACTGCAGCAGTCCTTCACGGAGCTGGTGCGCCGCCACGAGGTGCTGCGCACCACGTTCCGCGAGGGCCCGGTTCAAATCATCCATCCTCCCGCGGCCGTGCCAATGCCGCTGGAAGACCTGTCCGCGCTCACCGAAGAGGCGCGCGACGAGGAAGTCCAGCGTCGAGTCCTCGCGGAGGCCGAGCGTCCTTTCGACCTCGCGCGTGGCCCCCTGCTGCGGACCGCGTTGCTGCGGCTGAGTGCGACCCAGCACCTGTTGATGATGACGATGCACCACATCATCTCGGACGGCTGGTCCATGGGCCTGATCGTGCGTGAGTCCACCGCGCTCTACGAGTCCTTCGCGGCGCGGCGCCCTTCACCGCTGCCCGAGCTGCCCATCCAGTACGCCGACTACGCCGCATGGCAGCGGTCCTGGCTCAAGGGCGAGGCGCTCGAAACCCAGCTCGACTGGTGGAGTGCGTATCTGTCCGGAGCGGCGTTGCACCTGGACATGCCCACGGACTTCCCGCGTCCCGCCATGCAGGGCTTCCGAGGCGCGAGTGTCTCGCGAGTGCTGCCGCGTCAGCTCGTCGACTCACTCCACGCGCTGTGCCGTCGTGAGGGCTCCACGCTGTTCATGGCCCTGATGGCCGGCATCCAGGCCGTCCTGTCCCGCTACTCCGGACAGGAGGACTTCGTCATCGGCACCGGTATCGCCAATCGGAACCACTCGGAGACCGAAGGCCTCATCGGCTTCTTCGTCAACCAGCTCGCCCTGCGCGCACGGCTGGGTGGCAACCCGTCCTTCCGCGAGCTGCTCGCACGTGTCCGCCACGACACGTTGGGCGCCTACGCGCATCAGGACCTTCCTTTCGAAGAGCTGGTCAAGGCCGTCAACCCCGAGCGCAGCCTCGCTCACGCGCCTCTCTTCCAGGTCGCCGTGGTGCTCCAGAATCAGCCCGAGACCGAGCTGAAGGTTCCGGGCCTCACCTTCCACCTGCAGCCCTCCAACACCGGCACCTCGCGCCTCGACCTCACCCTCGCCCTCCAGGAGACGGCCCAGGGCCTGGGTTGCAGCATCGAGTACCGCACCGACCTCTTCACGGCTCACACCGTGGACAGGCTGCTCATCCACCTCGGTGCCCTTCTCGAGAAGGCCGCGGCCCAGCCCGAGGCTCCTCTCTCCTCCCTCTCTCTTCTCTCCGAGGCCGAGCAGCACCAGCTCCTCGTCGAGTGGAACGACACGGCACGAGACTTCCCGCGCGACTCCACCGCGCACGCCCTCTTCGAGGCCCAGGCCGCTCGCACTCCTGACGCCACCGCGCTTCGCTTCGAGGGCAACTCCCTCACCTACGCTCAGCTCGACTCTCGCGCCAATCGCCTCGCGCACCACCTGCGTGGCCTCGGCGTCACGGCCGAAGTCCCCGTCGCTCTCTGCGTCGAGCGCTCTCTCGACCTCGTCGTCTCCATCCTCGCCATCCTCAAGGCTGGCGGCGCCTGGGTCCCTCTCGATGCTTCGTACCCCGTCGAGCGCCTCTCCTTCATGCTCCGCGACTGCGCCGCCCCCGTGCTCGTCACCACGGCGTCGCTCGTCGAGTCGCTGGGCCTGAAAGTCCCGAGCATCGTCCGCCTGGATTCCGACGCGAGCCTCATCTCCGCGCAGCCCGAATCCCCTCCGGCCTCCAGCACCAGCGCCGACAACCTCGCCTACGTCATCTACACCTCCGGCTCCACCGGCACTCCCAAGGGCACCCTTCTCCAGCACCGCGGCCTCGCCAACACCGCGCTCACCGCTGGCCGTGCCCACGGCTTCTCTCCCTCCTCTCGCGTCCTCCAGTACGCCGCCTTCGGCTTCGACGCCTCCGTCGCGGAAATCTTCGGCGCCCTCCTCGCCGGCTCCACCCTCGTCCTCGCTCCTCGCGAGCGCCTCCTCCCTGGCGCTCCTCTGCGCGACTTGCTCCGCGACGAGTCCATCTCCGCCGTCACCCTCACTCCCTCCGTCCTCGCGCAGATGCGCCCCGAGGACCTTCCCTCTCTCCAAACCCTCATCTCCGCCGGTGAGGCCTGCCCTCCCGAGCTCGTCCAGCGCTGGGGCTCTCGCCTCCGTCTCCTCAACGCCTACGGCCCCACCGAAGTCACCGTCTGCGCCTCCATCTCCGCTCCTCTCCTCCCCGGCCAGACTCCTTCCATCGGCAAGCCCTGGGACAACGTCCGCGTCTACGTCCTCGACTCCTCGCTGCGCCCACTGCCCGTCGGTGTCCCCGGCCAGCTCTGCGTCGACAGCGTCGGCCTCGCTCGTGGCTACCTCTCTCAGCCCGCCCTCACCGCCGAGCGCTTCGTCCCCAACCCCTTCAGCCCCTCCCCCGGCGCGCGCCTCTACCTCACCGGTGACAAGGCTCGCTGGCTGCCCGACGGCACTCTCGAATTCCTCGGCCGCATCGACGACCAGGTGAAGCTGCGCGGCTTCCGCATCGAGCTCGGTGAAGTCGAGGCGGCTCTCCTCTTCCACCCCTCCGTCCATCAGGCCGTCGCCGTCGTCCGTACCGAAGCCGCCGGCGATAAGCGCCTCGTCGCCTACGTCGTCGCCGACTCCAGCGACACCATCGACGTCGCGGCCCTGCGCGAGTCGCTCAAGCGACGCCTGCCCGAGCACATGGTGCCTTCCGCCATCGCCGTGCTCGACGCGCTCCCCCTCACGCCCAATGGCAAGGTGGACCGCAACGCGCTGCCCTCGCCCGACGCGTCCCTCTCCGCTCCGGTCCGCGAATACGTCGCGCCCCGGACCCACGTCGAAACCCAGCTCGCCGCACTCTGGGCCGAGCTGCTGCACATCGAGCGCGTGGGTATCCACGACGACTTCTTCGAACTGGGCGGCCACTCCCTGCTCGCCACGCAGTCGATGTCTCGCATCCAGGCCACCTTCGGCATGGAAGTGCCACTGAGGGAGCTGTTCGAGGCCCCCACGGTGGCGAAGCTGGCCGCACGGCTCGAAGCGGTCGCGCATGCGGGTGCGGGTGCGTCACGGGCGCCAGAGCTGGTGCCGGTGCCTCGCACGGGTGAGCTCCCGCTGTCCTTCGCGCAGCGGCGGCTGTGGTTCCTGGATCAGCTCGAGCCGGGCACCGCCCTCTACAACCTGCCCGCCGCCATCCGCTTGGATGGCCCGGTCGATGTCGCGGCCCTGGAGCAGGCCTTCGGCGCGCTGGTGCGGCGCCATGAGTCACTGCGCACCACGTTCCCCGCGAACGCCCACGGCAGCCCGGTGCAGGCCATCGCCGAGACGGCGGAGCTCACGTTCGCGCTCGTGGACCTGTCCGAGCACCCCTCCGCGCAACGCGAGGACGAAGCGAAGAGGTTGTCGCTCCAGGAGGCGCAGCGGCCCTTCGACCTGGCCCGAGGCCCCCTGCTGCGCGTGACGCTGCTCCGCATGGATGAGCGCCTGCACGTGCTCCTGCTGACGATGCACCACATCATCTCCGACGGCTGGTCCACGGGCGTGCTCGTGCGCGAGGCCGGGGAGCTGTACATCGCCGCTCGCGAGGGACGTCCCGCGTCCCTGCCGGAGCTGCGCGTGCAGTACGCCGACCACGCCACCTGGCAGCACCAGTGGCTGGAGGCCGGTGAGCTGGAGCGACAGCTCACGTACTGGAGGACCCAGCTCGCGGGCGCGAACCACGTGCTCACGCTGCCGACAGACCGTCCCGTTCCGGCGATGCAGACCCAGGCCGGCTCGACCTACCCCGTGCGACTGTCTCCTGCGGTCTCCTCCGCCGTGACGACCTTCAGCCAGCACATGGGCGCCACGCCGTTCATGGTGCTGCTCGCCGCGTTCGAGGCGCTGCTGTACCGCGCCACGGGTCAGGACGACGTGCTCGTGGGCTCACCGGTGGCCGGGCGCAATCGTCCGGAGACCGAGGGCCTCATCGGCGTGTTCATCAACACGCTCGTCCTCCGTGGACGCATGTCCGGTGACATGACGTTCCGCGCACTCGTCGAGCAGGCCCGAGAGACGGCGCTCGGCGCGCTGACGAACCAGGACGTCCCGTTCGAGCAGTTGGTGGAGGAGTTGCAGCCCGCGCGCAGCCTGAGTCACTCGCCGCTGTTCCAGGTGATGTTCGCGCTGCAGAACATGCCTGCCCCCTCGCTGACCCTGTCAGAGCTCACTCTCACTTCCGCGGACGTTGACCCGGGCATCGCGAAGTACGCCCTGTCCCTCGTCCTCCAAGAGACGCAGGACGGGCTCACGGGCGGGTTCGAATACAACACGGACCTCTTCGACCTGGAGACCATCCAGGCCATGACGGGGCACTTCACACGCCTGCTCGAAGCGGCGATGAACCACCCGGACCTCACGCTCGCCGAGCTGCCCGTGCTCTCCACCGAGGAGCGGCACCGGCTGGTGGTGGAGTGGAACGACACGCGCTCGGACTTCCCGCGCGACACCTCCGTGTTCGCGTGGTTCCAGTCGCGCGCCGCCCTGGCCCCCGAGACTGTCGCCCTGGAGTGGAACGACGGGCAGCTCACGTATCGCGAGCTGGAGCGGCAGGCGCTCGCGCTGGCGGAAGTGCTGCGTCAGCGAGGCATCGGGCCCGAAGTGCGCGTCGGTCTGTTCGCGCGTCGCTCACCCGAACTGGTCGCCGGAGTCCTGGGCATTCTCGCCGCGGGCGGCGTCTGGGTCCCGCTCGATCCTTCCTCGCCGTCCGAGCGACTGGCGATGATGCTGGACGACACCGCGCCCACGGTCGTGCTGACCCAGCGCGCGCTTCGTGACGCGCTGCCAGCGGGGACGGCTGGCGTCCTGGTACTCGAAGACGTGCTGGCGTCCGAACCGGTGGCGAGCAACACCTTCCGCGCCCCTGTCCTGTCTTCGGAGAGCGCGGCGTACATCCTCTTCACGTCCGGCTCGACGGGACGCCCCAAGGGCGTACTGGTGCCGCACCGCGCCCTGGCCCGACACACAGCCTGGTTCAGCGCGAATCTGGGCCTGGGGCCCAGCGACCGCGTGCTGCAGAAGACGGCCCCTGGCTTCGACGCCGTGGTGCCGGAGCTGATCTCCACGCTGGTCAGCGGTGCGCGGCTCGTGTTGCCTCCGGCGGCGGCGGACCTGGACATGGACGCACTGCTGACGGTGCTCGCGCATCGGCAGGTGACGGTGCTCCAGCTCGTCCCCTCGCAGCTCAGCCTGTTCGTGGAGGCCGAGCGACTCGATCGCGCCACGGGCCTGCGAGTGCTGGTGTCCGGTGGTGAAGCACTCCCGGCGGAGCTCGCGCGGCGCATCCGCGCGCAGTGGCCGGAGACCCGTCTGGCCAACTGCTACGGCCCCACCGAGACGGCGGTCGACGCCACGTCCTGGACGGTGAATGGCCCCATCCACGGAGCCACCGCGCCCAT
Organism: Myxococcus sp. CA056; assembly: GCF_013336715.1. Classification (NCBI taxonomy): domain Bacteria; kingdom Pseudomonadati; phylum Myxococcota; class Myxococcia; order Myxococcales; family Myxococcaceae; genus Myxococcus; species Myxococcus sp. CA056. Next base: position 437,556 of record NZ_JABUMT010000006.1, on the reverse strand, counting down.
TGGCGGCCCGATTGGTGACACGCAGGTGTACGTGCTGGATGCACATGGGCAGGTGGTGCCCGTGGGTGTCACGGGTGAGCTGTTCATCGGAGGCGAGGGCGTGGCACGCGGCTACGTCGGCCAGCCGGCGATGACGGCCGAGCGGTTCGTCCCGGATGCGTTCTCTTCCGTGCCCGGCGCCCGGCTCTACCGCACGGGCGACCAGGCCCGCTGGCGCCATGACGGTGTGTTGGAGTTCCTCGGTCGCGCCGACGCCCAGGTGAAGGTGCGCGGCTACCGCATCGAGCTGGCCGAAATCGAGTCCGCCCTGCTCGCGCATCCCGAGGTGCGTGAGGCCGTGGTGCTCGCTCGCGAGGACCGACCCGGAGACAAGCGACTGGTGGGCTACGTCGTGGGTGCGTCCTCGCTGGAGGCCCCCGCGCTGCGAGCGTTCATCGCCCAGCGCCTGCCCGAGTACATGGTTCCGTCCGCGCTGCGGATGATGGACGCGCTGCCCCTCACCGCGAACGGCAAGGTGGACCGCAAGGCGCTGCCCGTGCCCGAGCAGTCGTGGCTCACCGAGGATGCGTCCCAGGCCACGCCGGGTACGCCCACCGAGGAGCTGCTCGCGGGGCTGTTCGCCCAGGTGCTCGGAGTGCTGGGTGTCAGCACCACCGTCAGCTTCTTCGAGCTGGGCGGACACTCGCTGCTCGCCACGCAGCTCGTCTCGCGCGTGCGGTCCGCGTTCCAGGTCGAGTTGCCCCTGCGCGAGCTGTTCGAGGCGCCGACGGTCCACACGCTGGCCACGCGCATCGACGCCGCCCTGAGCGCGGGCGCGAAGCTCCAGAGGCCGCCTCTCACCGCCCTTCCGCGTGATGGCGAAGCGCCCCGGGCCTTCGTGCCGTCCTTCGCGCAGCAGCGACTGTGGTTCCTGGACCAGTTGGAGCCGGGCAGCCCGTCGTACAACATGCCCATCGCGCTGCGGCTCGAAGGCGTGGTGGACACGGACGCGCTGGAGCGAGCCTTCACGGAAGTCGTCCGGCGCCATGAGGTGCTGCGCACGACGTTCCGCGCGGGCCCCGAGCAGCTCGTGCATGCGCCGATGCCTGTGTCGGTGCCCGTGGTGGAGCTGTCCGGACTCGACGATGCCGAGCTCCAGCTCCGTGTCGATGAAGAGGCTCGTCGTCCCTTCAATCTCACGCACGGCCCCCTGCTGCGCGTCACCCTGCTTCGGCTGGGTGAACAGCGGCACGTGCTGCTGCTGACGATGCACCACATCATCTCGGACGGTTGGTCCATGGATGTGCTCGTGCGTGAGACGGCGGCGCTCTACGCGGCCTTCTCTTCGGGTCAGCCTTCGCCGCTGCCGGAGCTGCCCATCCAGTACGCCGACTACGCCGCATGGCAGCAGTCCTGGCTCCAGGGCGAGGCGCTCGAAACCCAGCTCTCCTGGTGGAAGGAGCTCCTCGCGGGGGTTCCTCCGCTGCTGGAGCTGCCCACGGACTTCCCGCGTCCCGCCGTGCAGGGCTTCCGAGGCGCGAGTGTCTCGCGAGTGCTGCCGCGTCAGCTCGTCGACTCACTCCACGCGCTGTGCCGTCGTGAGGGCTCCACGCTGTTCATGGCCCTGGTGGCGGGCCTCCAGGCCGTCCTGTCCCGCTACTCTGGCCAGGAGGACTTCGTCATCGGCACCGGTATCGCCAACCGGAACCAGGCGGAGACCGAGGGCCTCATCGGCTTCTTCATCAACCAGCTCGCCCTGCGCGCGCGGTTGGGTGGCAATCCCTCCTTCCGCGAACTGCTCGGACGCGTGAGGAAGGACACGCTGGGCGCCTACGCGCACCAGGACCTGCCCTTCGAGGAGCTGGTCAAGGCCGTCAACCCCGAGCGCAGCCTCGCTCACGCGCCTCTCTTCCAGGTCGCCGTGGTGCTCCAGAATCAGCCCGAGGCCGAGCTGAAGCTCCCGGGCCTCACCTTCCACGTCCAGCCCTCCAACACCGGCACCTCGCGCCTCGACCTCACCCTCGCCCTCCAAGAGACGGCCCAGGGCCTGGGGTGCAGCATCGAGTACCGCACCGACCTCTTCACGGCTCAAACCGTCGACAGGCTGCTCATCCACCTCGGTGCCCTTCTCGAGAAGGCCGCGGCTCAGCCCGAGGCTCCTCTCTCCTCTCTCTCCCTGCTCTCCGAGGCCGAGCAGCACCAGCTCCTCGTCGAGTGGAACGACACGGCACGAGACTTCCCGCGCAACGCCACCGCGCACGCCCTCTTCGAGGCCCAGGCCGCTCGCACTCCTGACGCCATCGCGCTTCGCTTCGAGGGCAACTCCCTCACCTACGCTCAGCTCGACTCTCGCGCCAATCGCCTCGCGCACCACCTGCGCTCCCTCGGCGTCACGGCCGAAGTCCCCGTCGCTCTCTGCGTCGAGCGCTCTCTCGACCTCGTCGTCTCCATCCTCGCCATCCTCAAGGCCGGCGGCGCCTGGGTTCCTCTCGATGCCTCGTACCCCGTCGAGCGCCTCTCCTTCATGCTCCGCGACTGCGCAGCCCCCGTGCTCGTCACCACGGCGACTCTGGTGCAGTCGCTGGGTCTGAATGTGGAAAGCGTCGTCCGGCTGGATTCCGACGCGAGCCTCATCTCCGCGCAGCCCGAGTCCGCTCCGGCCTCCAGCACCAGTGCCGACAACCTCGCCTACGTCATCTACACCTCCGGCTCCACCGGCACTCCCAAGGGCACCCTTCTCCAGCACCGCGGCCTCGCCAACACCGCTCTCACCGCTGGCCGTGCCCACGGCTTCTCTCCCTCCTCTCGCGTCCTCCAGTACGCCGCCTTCGGCTTCGACGCCTCCGTCGCAGAAATCTTCGGCGCCCTCCTCGCCGGCTCCACCCTCGTCCTCGCTCCTCGCGAGCGCCTCCTCCCCGGCGCTCCTCTGCGCGACTTGCTCCGCGACGAGTCCATCTCCGCCGTCACCCTCACTCCCTCCGTCCTCGCGCAGATGAGCCCCGAGGACCTCCCCTCTCTCCAAACCCTCATCTCCGCAGGCGAGGCCTGCCCTCCCGAGCTCGTCCAGCGCTGGGGCTCTCGCCTCCGTCTCCTCAACGCCTACGGCCCCACCGAAGTCACCGTCTGCGCCTCCATCTCCGCACCTCTTCTCCCCGGCCAGACTCCTTCCATCGGCAAGCCCTGGGACAACGTCCGCGTCTACGTCCTCGACGCCTCTCTGCGCCCACTGCCCGTCGGTGTCCCGGGACAGCTCTGCGTCGACAGCGTCGGCCTCGCTCGTGGCTACCTCTCCCAGCCCGCCCTCACCGCCGAGCGCTTCGTCCCCAACCCCTTCAGCCCCTCCCCCGGCGCTCGCCTCTACCTCACCGGTGACAAGGCTCGCTGGCTGCCCGACGGCACCCTCGAATTCCTCGGCCGTATCGACGACCAGGTGAAGCTGCGCGGCTTCCGCATCGAGCTCGGTGAAGTCGAGGCCGCTCTCCTCTTCCACCCCTCCGTCCACCAGGCCGTCGCCACCGTCCGTACCGAAGCCGCTGGCGACAAGCGCCTCATCGCCTACGTCGTCGCCGACTCCAGCGACACCATCGACGTCGCGGCCCTGCGCGAGTCGCTCAAGCGACGCCTGCCCGAGCACATGGTGCCTTCCGCCATCGCCGTGCTCGCCGCGCTCCCCCTCACGCCCAATGGCAAGGTGGACCGCAACGCGCTGCCCTCGCCCGACGTGGAGAGCCTGCGCGGCGACACGGCGTTCACCGCGCCTCGCACGCCCGTGGAGGAGAAGCTGGCGGAGCTGTTCGCGACGGTGCTGAAGCTGGCTCGCGTCAGCGTCACGGACAACTTCTTCGAGATGGGCGGCCACTCGCTGCTCGCCACCCAGGTGACGTCGCGCATCCGCTCCGCCTTCGCGGTGGAGCTGCCGGTGAGAGACCTCTTCGAGGCCCCCACCGTCGCCGCGCTGGCCCAGCGGGTCGACACCGCCCTGCGCACCGGCGCGACGACGACGGCGCCGCCCATCGAGCGCACGCCGCGCGAGGGCAAGCTGCCCCTGTCGTTCTCGCAGCAGCGCGTGTGGTTCCTGGACCAGCTCGAGCCAGGCAGCCCCGCGTTCAACATCCCGACGGCGCTGGTGCTCTCCGGTGAGCTGGACGTGGAAGTGCTGCGTCGGACGCTGGAAGCCGTCGTGCACCGTCACGAGGCCCTGCGCACCACGTTCCACACGGAGTCGGAGGGCCCCGTGCAGGTCATCCACGCCCCCTCGCCGTTCGAGCTGCCCGTCATCGACCTGCGCCACCTCTCCGCCGAGCAGCGAGACCTCGAGGCCCGACGTCACGCGGGCGAACACTCGATGTATTCGTTCGACCTGAGCACCGGGCCGCTGCTGCGCGCCGCCGTGCTGGTGCTGGAGGACCAGGAGCACCTGCTGCTGCTCAACGTCCACCACATCGTCTCCGACGGCTGGTCCATCAGCGTCGTCGTCCGTGAGATGGCGCTCCTGTACGGTGACTTCCAGGCCGGCCGCGTGCCGAACCTCCCCGATCTGCCACTCCAGTACGCGGACTTCGCCGCGTGGCAGCGCCGCTGGCTGGACGGCGCTGAGCTGGACCGTCAGCTCACCTGGTGGCAGCGACAGCTCGATGGGGCTCCCCAGGATCTGGAGCTGCCCACCGACCGGCCGCGCGCGCACCTGTCGCGGCCTCGCGGCGGCCTGTTGCCCCTCGTGGTGCCTCCCGCGCTGGCGGTGGCTATCGAGACCTTCTGCCACCGTGAAGGCATCACCCCCTTCATGTTCTTCCTGGCGGCGTTCCAGCTCGTCCTGTCGCGCTACTCCGGTCAGGACGACATCTCCGTGGGCTCGCCGGTGGCGGGACGCAACCGCGCGGAGCTGGAGGGCCTGGTCGGCTACTTCCTCAACACGCTGGTCCTCCGCACGCGCCTGGATGGGGACCCGACGGTGCGCGAGCTGCTGGGCCGCGTGCGCGAGACGGCGCTCGGCGCCTACGCACACCAGCACCTGCCCTTCGAGCAGCTCCAGCCCCTGCGTGACCTCCAGCAGTCGCCGCTGTTCCGCGTGATGTTCATCCTCCAGAACACACCGGACGCGACGGCCTCACTGCCGGGCCTGACGCTGCGTCCGGGCCCCGACGAGGACCATGTCGCCAAGTTCGACATCACGCTTTCCATGGGACGAAGCGCAGCGGGCTTCACGGGCGAATTCAACTACCAGGCGGACCTCTACGACGCGTCCACCATCGAGCGGATGATCCGGCACTTCCGGGCGCTCGTGGAGCTGCTCGTCTCCGCCCCCGAGCGTCGCCTCTCCTCGCTCACGCTGCTCTCCGGCGAGGAGCGTCTGCGGCAGCTCGTGACGTGGAACGACACGCGCGCGGACTTCCCCGAGGCCTGCGTACACGTGCTCTTCGAGGCCCAGGTCCACCGCGCTCCCGACGCGCTGGCGGCCTCCTTCGAGGGCACCCAGCTCACCTATGCCCAGTTGAACGAGCGGGCCAACCAGCTCGCCCATGTGCTGCGCCGTCACGGCGTCGGCCCCGAGGTCCGCGTCGCGCTCGGCGTGGAACGCTCGCTGGATGTCGTGGTGGGCCTGCTCGGCATCCTCAAGGCGGGCGGCGCCTGGGTGCCCGTGGATCCGCTGCTGCCGCGCGAGCGCCTGTCCTTCCTGCTCGACGACAGCGGTGCCGCGCTGCTGCTGACGCAGTCCCCGCTCGTGGACCGCTTCCCCGAGCCGCACCGCGCCCGTGCCCTGTGCCTGGACACCGCGCACGAGGCCCTGGCGCGAGAGAGCATCGAGGCGCCTGTCACCGGCGTCACTCCCGGCAACCTCGCGTACGTGCTCTACACCTCCGGCAGCACGGGCCAGCCCAAGGGCACGGCGGTGGAGCACCGGAGCGTGGCCAACCTCGTCACGCACGAGGCCACGGCCTACGGCATCGGTCCGGGCGAGCGCGTGCTCCAGTTCGCCAACCTCTCCTTCGACCTGTCCGTGGAGGAGATCTTCACCACGCTGACCTCGGGCGCCACGCTGGTGCTCGCGCCGCTGGAGAAGGTGATGCCGGGCGCGCCGCTGCACGCCCTGCTGCGAGAGCAGGCGCTCACGGTCATCAGCCTCACGCCCGCGGCGCTGGCCGCCACGCCCGCCGACGCGCTGCCCGCGCTGCGGACGGTCATCTCCGGCGGCGAGGCCCTGCCCTCGGACGTCGTCGCACGGTGGGCCCCGGGTCGCCGGTTCCTCAACACCTACGGCCCCACGGAGGCCACCGTCGTGGCCACGCTCGGACAGGTCGTCGCGGATGACAGCCACGTGCCCTCCATCGGCAGGCCCCTGGCCAACGTGCGCGTCTACGTGCTCGACGCACGCGGCGAGCCGGTGCCGGTGGGCGTCAAGGGTGAGCTGTACCTGGGCGGAGTCGGCGTGGCCCGAGGCTACGCGGGCAGGCCCGCGCTCACCGCCGAGCGCTTCATCCCGGATGCGTACTCCGAGGTGCCCGGCGCTCGGCTGTACCGCACCGGCGACGTGGTGCGCTGGCGCGACAACGGCACGCTGGAGTTCGTCGGCCGCGTGGACGCGCAGGTGAAGGTGCGTGGCTTCCGCATCGAGCTGGGTGAAGTCGAGGCCGCGCTGGCCCGGCACCCGGCGGTGCGCGAGGCCGTCGTGGTGGCTCGCGAGGATGGACCTGGCGGCAAGCGCCTCATCGCCTACGCCGTGGCGCGCGAAGGCGTGCCCACCGACGGAGCGACGCTGCGCTCGGCGCTGAAGGACGCGCTGCCCGAGTACATGGTGCCCACGGTGGTGATGGTGCTGGACGCGCTGCCGTTGACCTCGAACGGCAAGGTGGACCGCAAGGCCCTGCCCGCGCCGGACATGAGCAACGTCAGCGGGCGGCCCGACTTCGTGGGGCCTCGCACACCCACGGAGGCGCGGCTGGGCACCATCTGGTGCGCGGTGCTCGAAGTGGAGCGCGTGGGCATCCACGACAACTTCTTCGAGCTGGGCGGGCACTCGCTGATGGCGACCCAGGCCATCAGTCGCATGCGCGCGGTGTTCAAGGTGGAGCTGCCGCTGAGGGACTTGTTCGACACGCCCGACCTGGCGGCACTGGCGCAGCGCGTGGACCTCGCGGTGCAGCAGGGCCAGGGTCTGGAGATTCCGCCGCTGGTCCCCGTGGCGCGCACGGGCGATCTGCCGGCGTCGTTCGCCCAGCAGCGCCTGTGGTTCCTCGACCAGCTCGAGCCGAACAGCGCCTTCTACAACATCCCCGCCACCGTGCGGCTGGAGGGCGCGCTGAACGTGGACGCGATGAGCCGGGCCGTCAACGAGTTGCTCCGTCGGCACGAGTCCCTGCGCACGTCCATCCTGAGCAACAACGGTCAGCCCATCCAGGTCATCCATCCGCACGAGCCCGCCGCGCTGATCGTGCTGGACCTGAGTGCGCTGGAGCCCGAGGCCCGCGAGGCCGAGGCGCGTCGCGCGGTCACCGAGGAGACGCAGCGTCCGTTCAACCTGACGGACCGCTCGCTCCTGCGCGTCCGGCTGCTGAAGCTCGGCGCCGAGGACCACGTGCTGCTGATGTCCATGCACCACATCGTCTCGGATGGTTGGTCCATGGGTCTGCTCATCAACGAGCTGGCCTCCGCGTACACGTCCTTCGCCCGGGGACTGCCGCTCACGCTGCCGGACCTGCCGCTCCAGTATGCGGACTACTCCGCTTGGCAGCGCAGTTGGCTGAAGGGCGACGTGCTCGACAGGCAGGTGGCCTGGTGGCGCAAACATCTGCTGAACGCGCCCCCGGCGCTGGAGCTGCCCACGGACTTCGCCCGTCCGGCGGTCAGCAGCTTCAAGGGTGACATGGTGGGCGTCACCATGCCGCGCGGCCTCCAGGATGCGGTCCAGACCCTGGCGCGCCGCGAGGGCGCCACGACGTTCATGGTGCTGCTCGCCGCCTTCCAGACCCTGCTGTGGCGCTACTCCGGTCAGGACGACATCAGCATCGGCTCTCCCATCGCCGGCCGGCGCCACTCCGACCTCGAGAAGCTCATCGGCTTCTTCGCCAACACGCTCGTGCTGCGCACGCAGCTCTCCGAACACCAGACGTTCCGCGAGCTGCTCGGCCGCGTACGTGAGGCGACGCTGGATGCGTACGCGCACCAGGACGTTCCGTTCGAGAAGCTGGTCGAGGAGCTCCAGCCCGAGCGCAGCCTCAACCGCACGCCGCTGTTCCAGGTGCTGTTCGTCCTCCAGAACGTCCACAAGGAGACCTACGACTCCGCGGGCCTCCGCATGTCGGCGATGGAGGCCACCAGCGGCACGGCCAAGTTCGACCTAACGCTCTCCGTGTTCGAGTCGCCGCAGGGCTTCACCGGCTACCTGGAATACGCCTCCGACCTCTTTACGCGAGAGACGGCGGAGCGGATGGTGGGGGCGCTCCAGCACCTGCTCGAAGGCGCCGTCTCCCAGCCGGACCTGACGCTGGGCCGGCTGCCCCTGCTCTCGGACACCGAGCGTCAGCAGGTCGTCGAGGGCTTCAACGCCGCGGTGGACCCGACCTACGTGCCGGGCCTGATGCACCGCTGGGTGGAGGCCCAGGTGTCGCGCACACCGGACCGCGTGGCCGTGACGGATGGAACCCGCTCACTCACCTACGCGCAGCTCGACGCGCGGGCCAACCAGCTCGCCCATCACCTCATCGCGCTCGGCGTGCCCGTCAATGGCACGGTGGGCCTGTGCCTGGAGCGCGCGAGCCTGGACATGCCCGTCGCGGTGCTGGCCACGCTCAAGGCGGGCGCCGCCTTCCTCCCGTTGGACCCGAGCTACCCGGCGGACCGACTGGCCCTGATGCTGGAGGACACCGGCGCGCCCGTTGTCCTCGCGCACTCGGCGCTCGTCTCCGCGCTGCCTCCGGGATTGACGGCGCGAGTGATCCGACTCGAGGAGGAGACGTCCGTCGCCTCGCGGCCGACGCACTCGCCCGACGTGGACATGTCGCCGGAGACGAACTGCTACTTCGTCTACACCTCCGGCAGCACGGGCCGGCCCAAGGGCATCGTCATGTCCCACCGCGCGGTGGGCAACATGCTGTGGTGGTTGATGAAGCGCGCGGTGAAGCCGGACGCGACGACGCTCCAGTTCGCGTCGCTCAACTTCGACGTGTCGTTCCAGGAGCTGTTCGGCACCTGGTTCCTGGGTGGCAAGGTGCTGCTCATCAACGGCTCCTTGCGCCAGGACCCGCCCGCCATGCTGCGCTACATGCGCGAGCACCGCGTGGAGCGGCTGTTCCTGCCCTTCGTCGCCCTCCAGGCCATGTGCGACGCGGCGCTCACGGAGAAGGAGCTTCCACCGCTGGGTGAAATCATCACCGCCGGCGAGCAGCTCCAGGTGACGCCCGCGCTGCTCGCGTTCTTCGACCGGCTGCCGGAGTGCACGCTGGAGAACCAGTACGGCCCGTCGGAAGCGCACGTCGTCACCGCGTGGCGCGCACCCGCGGACCGCAAGCGCTGGCCGGCGCTGCCCCCGGTGGGCTCGCCGGTCACCAACGTGCAGCTCTACGTGTTGGACCCGCACGGCGCGCCCTGCCCCATCGGCGTCGCGGGCGAGGTCTACGTCGGTGGCGCCAACGTGGCCCACGGCTACCACGGCCGCCCGGACCTGACGTCGGACCGGTTCCCGCCGAACTTCATGGGCGGCGCTTCCGGCTCGCGGCTGTACCGCACGGGCGACAAGGCCCGGTGGCTGGCGGATGGCAACCTGGAGTTCCTCGGCCGCCTGGACAGCCAGGTGAAGCTGCGAGGCTTCCGCATCGAGCTGGGCGAGGTGGAAGTGGCCCTGCGCGCGCTGCCCCAGGTGCGCGACGCGGTGGCCATCGTCCGCGAGGATGTCGCGGGAGATCGCCGCCTCGTCGGCTACGTGGTGCTGCCGGCCGACGCGCCGTGGAGCACCGAGGAGGCCCGTCAGGTCCTTCGCGAGAAGGTGCCCGAGTACATGGTGCCGTCCATCTTCGTGCGTCTGGAGGCGCTGCCGCTGATGCCCACCGGCAAGGTGGCGCGCGGCGCGCTGCCTCCTCCGGACGAGGAGAGCCTGCGTGGCACCACGCCGTTCTCCGCGCCTCGCACGCCACTGGAGGAGCTGCTGGCCGGGGCCTTCGCGGAGGTGCTGCGCACGCCTCGCGTGAGCATCACCGACAACTTCTTCTCGCTCGGTGGGCACTCGCTGCTGGCCACGCAGGTCGTCTCCCGCGTGCGCGCCGTGCTGGGCGTGGAGCTGCCGCTGCGCGCCCTCTTCGAGGCCCCCACCGTCGAGTCGCTCGCCCTGCTGCTCGAGCGCGCCCAGGAGGCGCTGAAGGCCCAGGACACACGCCCCAAGGCGACGGCCCGTCCTGCCACGCCCACCTGGTCGCCGCTCGTCACGCTGCGCCCGGGCACCGATGCGCGACGCGTGCTCCACGTCATCCACGGAATGGATGGCCGGGTGGACGGCTACGCGGAGCTCGCGAACCACGCCCCCGAGGGCTGGAGCGTCGTCGGAATCCAGGCCCGCGGTCTGGAGGAGGGCCGCGCCCCGCTCGAGTCGGTGGAGGCGATGGCCACGCTCTACGTGGAAGCCCTGCGTGCCTCCGCGCCCCAGGGGTCGTACCGGCTGGCCGGCCCGGGAATGGGCGCGCTGGTGGCGTGGGAGATGGCACAGCAACTCCAGCGCGAAGGCCATGCCGTGGAGCTGTTGCTCATCGAGCCGCTCCCCGCGGAGCCGGATGCCAGCACGGCGGCCACCACGGCCGGCGCGCAGGGGGCACTGTTCGCGAAGCTGCTCGCCGCCCAGGCGGGCATCGACGCCCCGGCGCTGCCCTCGGCGCTCACCACCAGCAAGGACGCGGAGCCGCTGCTCGCGCACCTGCATGCCGAAGGCGCGAAGACGGGCCTGCTGCCGGAAGCGCTCTCGCTCGCGGAGCTGCACGTGCACTTCAAGGTCTTCGCCAGCCACCTGCGCGCCGCGCGGCGCTACCTCCCCGAGCCCACCGAGGGCGCCGTGAGGCTGCTGCGCGCGACGGAGGCTCCGGAGCGGGATGAGGACGCGCTCGACGGGGGCTGGGGCGAGTTGGCCGAGGGCGGCCTCGAGCTCCACGAGTCCCCCGGAGACGCCGTCTCCGTGCTGCGCGCACCGCACGTCACGCGGTGGTTGAAGAAATTGTTCGACCTGGAAGGTCGGGAGTCATGACGGGCCACCTTCACGACAGGGGGTGGCTCTCTCTCGCACCAGGACGCATGGTCGCGGGAAGGACAGCCTGTCGGAGCAGTGTTCCAGCAGAGGGGTCGGTAGGCATCCGCCTACTCCTGGCGGTCTTGACCCCTTTTCCTGGGATGTGAACAAGATGCAGCCACTTTCAGGAGTCACTCACATGGCGGACGAGCGCGAGGACACGACGATCTACAAGGTCGTCGTCAACCACGAGGAGCAGTATTCCATCTGGCCGGCGGACCGGGAGAACGCGCCGGGCTGGAAGGACGCGGGCAAGCAGGGCCTGAAGGCCGAGTGCCTCGAGCACATCAAGCAGGTGTGGACGGACATGCGTCCGCTGAGCCTGCGCAAGAAGATGGAAGAGCAGGCGCTGAAGAACTGAAGTGACGAGCGCCCCGCCTGACGGACCCCGGTGAACTCACTGGGGTCCGAGGGCGGGGTTCAACGTCTCAGAGGTCCGGCGGCGGACGAACCCCCAGATGGCAGGCGCGCAACGCCAGCTGGGTGCGGTTCTCGGCCCCAAGCTTTCGGTAGAGCTGGGTGACGTGCGACTTGACGGTGCGCTCGGCGATTTGAAGATGTGCGGCGATCTTCAAGTTGTCCGCGCCCCCGGCCACATACGCCAGGACCTCGCGCTCGCGCTGAGTGAGCGCCAGCAGGACACTCGCGGTGGGTGACGTGACGGGCGGATGCTCGAAGTCGTTGCGCAACAGCTGCACCGGGAAGAGCCGCTCACCTCGCACCAGCGAGTTGATGGCCGAGGACACGGCGGACGTGCCGAGCCCCTTCCGGAAGAGGTAGCCGGAGGCACCCTCGTCGAAGCACTGGGAGATGATCTCCGGAGCACTCACGGCCGAGAGGAGCAACATGCGCACCTCCAGCCGACGCTTGCGTGCCTCGCGCAGCAGGTTGATGCCTTCGGTCACCGAGCAGCCCACGGCCGCTTCGCTATCTCCTTCCACATCCATCACCGCCACTTGTGGCGGATCGGTTCCCAGCCCATCGAGAAAGAGTCGCACGTCCCTCGTCACCGAGGTCACGGCAACACCCTCGCCGCGAAGACCGTCGGCGAGGCTTTCCCACGCCGCCCACGGTCCTTCGAGAATGGATACACGGATCGCTGCTTGATTAGTTGCCATGCGAAGGCCCCCCAGCCGCCATGGCGAAACAACTTGGACTGCAGTGTTGACTGCTTCCGACCTCCGGACAGCTCAGGCCAGCGGGAAGAGGCTTCCAGGTCGTGCGTGCACGTCCGCTGAACCACTCCGGGATCGGCCCATCGATGTAAGACCCGACTCCCTGACTGCTTTCAACTACCCACGACTCGCGACGTCCTTCCGGGCTCCACCTCCGCTGGAGCCAGCTCCAGGTTCAACGCCACGAATACCCTAACACCGGGAAAGCGCAGAGGCGAAGGCGCCCCTGGCGCGAGTGTCAAGTGTGCGCGAATCGGATTGGATTCGGGCACCGCGTCCGTTGGTTCGTCATCGCTGTCACGTCCATGACAGCCTTTTCCGTCCAACAGCCGATACCCGCCGTCCCCCGTCGTGGGTCCGGATGTCCACCACGCAACACCCCTCTGAGCCTGGATTAGCCAGACAGCCGGGTCGCAACAGGTGGGAGATGGTACGGCGGGCGGCGTGTATGCTGGGTAGCGGACATGAGTACCGCTTCGACTCCGCACCTCGCCGTGGCCACGCCGGAACGCGTGGCGCTCTCCCTGCCCGTGGCCGGCATCGGCTACCGGTGCCTCGCGTGGCTGGTGGACGCCAGCCTGCTCTTCTTCTTCTGGGTGGTGGCGTACTTCGTCTTCACGCTGCTGGTGTCGGACGTGCTCGGCGTCTTCCAGGGGCTGTCGGGCGTGGGCCAGACGTTGCTCGTGGTGGGCATCTTCGCCACACAGTGGCTGTACTGGACGCTGGGCGAAGTCTTCTTCCATGGGCAGACACCGGGCAAGCGGGCGCTGCGCATCCGCGTGGTGCGGCTGGATGGCTCGCCAGTGGGCCTCTACGAGAGCGCGGTGCGCAACCTGTGCCGCGCGGTGGACTTCCTGCCGGGTGTCTATGCCGCCGGCTGCATCAGCATGCTGCTGACGCCGCAGCACCGACGCCTGGGTGACCTGCTGGCCGGAACGGTGCTGGTGCGCGAGGAGCGCATCGACCTGGACAAGTACACCGCGACGAGGGCGCCCGAAGCCGGCGCCCCGGGTCCGAAAGCCACACGGGCGCTGACGCCGGACGAGGTGGAGCTGGTGCTGGCCTTCCTCACGCGCGCGCCCGGTTTGCAGGCCGACGTCCGGAGGAGGATGGGGACGAAGCTGGTGGAGAAGCTGGGCGGGCTGACGTCCGAGGAGCAGGTCACGGTGCTCGCGTCGGCCGAGGCCACCGAGGCGTTCCTGCGGGCCCACGTTCAGGTGGAGCGCTAGAGATGGCCGTCGCCCTGCCGGCCTTCGTCGCCAGCCACCGCGGAAGCTGGGACTCCCTGGAGGCACTGCTCACGCGCCAGCGCGAGGGCACCCTGACGCTGGAGGAGCTGCGCACGCTGGACACGCTGTATCGCCGCGCCGCCTCGGACCTGGCGCATGCGCAGACGTTCTACCCGGGCACCGACGCGCACCGCTTCCTCAACCAGCTCTGCGCGCGCGCCTACGCCGCCATCTACCAACCCCCGCGCGAGCGCTGGGCCTCGGTGCGAGCCTTCTTCCGCCGCGAGTTCCCTCAGACGCTGCGCCGGGAGCTGCGCTACGTGGGCGCCAGCGCCGCGCTGTTCATCCTGGGCCTGCTGCTGGGCGCGCTGGTGGTGCTGTGGGAGCCTCGGGGCGCGGAGCTGCTCGTGCCCGCGGGCGTCCGTCAGTACGTGGCCCAGGGCCGCATGTGGACGGACGACATCCTGTCCGTGGCGCCGCCCAACTCGGTGTCGTCGGGCATCGCCACCAACAACCTCACCGTCACCATCCTCACCTTCGCCATGGGCCTGTTCTACGGGCTGGGGACGGTGTTCATCCTGGTGAACAACGGCGTGCAGATTGGCGCCATCGCCGCGCTGTGCGCCCGCGAGGGGATGCTGGGGAGGCTGATGGACTTCATCTCCGCACACGGCCCGGTGGAGCTGTCCGTCATCGTCATCGCGGGCGGAGCGGGGCTGATGGTGGGCCAGTCACTCATCGACCCGGGGGAGCTGCCCCGGGGACAGGCACTGGCCCTGCGCGGGCGGGAAGCGGTGAAGCTGGTGCTGGGGTGCGCGCCCTTCCTCGCCCTCATCGGCGTGGTGGAGGGCTACGTGTCCCCGGGCGACTTGTTCCCCACCTGGGCGAAGGCGGCGCTCGGCCTGGCCCTGGGGGGATTGTTCTGGGGCTACCTGCTGCGCGCGGGCAGCGCGGAGGCGGAGACGGTGCCAGAGGTCAGGGCGTCCTGACGCTTGTGCTGCTGGTGGCGGAGGATGCGCTCATAGGCCACGTTCAGCTCGCGCATCTTCTCCACGGAGCCGCCCCGGTCCGGGTGCCGCTCCAGCGCCAGCGCGTGGTAGCGCGCACGGACCTTCTCCGCCGAGTCCAGGGGCGAGACGCCCAGGAGCTGGTACGGGTCCTGGTCCTCGATGGCGGACAGCCAGCGCTCCAGCCGGTCCTTCACCTCGATGAAGCGCTCATCCTGGGCGCCGGTGTCCTTCACCGGGTGGGTGCGCACCTTCGCGTCCGCGCGGAGCACGTCCGTGTAGGTACTGCTGACCCAGCGGTGGCAGCCGGAACACCGGTAGTAGCGAACCCGGTTCCCCATCTGAAGGGTCATCCGGATGCCGCAGTGGGTGCACTCCACCTCCACGTTCTCCAGGGTCCGCCAGCTCGAAACCGCAGTGTTCATCAGCACTTGCTCCCGTCAGCAACACGCCTGTAGCACCGCCAAACTCCCATGTCGGGAGATCGCGTCAAGAAAATCTCCACGGGCGCGGCTGCTCCAGGCACCCGGCTTTCGGGTTAGATAGGGGCCCATGAGCCCCCTGCTCGTCGCCGGACTGCTGCTCGTCGCCGCCGCTCCGGCCCGGACGCCCGCGCCCGCCGCCAGCCGCCCCGCCCCCACCTCGTCCCGGCCCGCCCCGGCGCCGCCCGAGCCCCCCGCCCCCGTGGCCTCGGCGGACGACACCGCCCTGCTGCGCGCCCTCTTGTGGGCCGCCCGCCCCGCGCCCGAGGAGGTCCGCGCCATCGCCGTGGAGGACCTGGCCCTGCTGGGAGACCCTCGCGCGCTGGACTCGCTGGCCACGCACCTGTGGGACCCCAATCCCCGCACCCAGCAGGCCGTGCTGCGCGCGGTGGCCCTCTTCCAGCACCCCCGCGCCGAGGAAATCCTGGGCAACGTGGTGCGCCACCCCCGCATGCCGGACGCACTGAAGATTCAGGCCCTCAACGGCCTCGTCTTCCAGCGGACCGCGTCCGCCCGGCGCACCGTGCAGGACGCGGCCACCGACTCCCGCCTCACCTCGGTGGTGCAGAACGCCGCGCGCGCCGTCGCCGAGCAGTGGAACGCGCCGCCCGCTTCGCGCTGAGCACGTCGCTCGCCGCCCCACCAGGCGAGCAGGCGAGGAGCGCTTTGGGGGGCGCGGCGTCGCCCGCGGGGGCCGAATCCTGGAGAAGTCATCGGCCTGCGTTAGACTCGCGCGCATGAAGATCACCCCGCTCGACATCCGGCAGAAGCGGTTCGAAACGGCGCTGCGAGGTTTCTCCCGCCGCGAAGTCGAGGCCTACCTCGAGCTGATCGCCGGCGAGTTCGAGGAAGTGGTGAAGGAGAACATCGCGCTCAAGGAGGAGCTGAAGCGCACGCAGCTCAAGCTCGAGCAGCACCAGGAGCGCGAGCGCACCCTCCAGGAGACGATGGTCACCGCCCAGCGCATCAGCGAGGACCTGCAGTCCGCCGCCAAGAAGGAGGCGGAGATCATCATCGCGGACGCCGAGCACCAGGCGGAGAAGATCGTCCACGGCGCGCATCAGCGGCTGGTGCAGGTGGTGGAGGACATCAACGAGCTCAAGCGCCAGCGCACCCAGTTCGAGTCCCAGGTGCGCTCGGTGCTGGACGCGCACCAGAAGCTGCTGGAGACCTTCAAGGCCCCCACCTTCGCGGACCGCGACTACGCCCGCGTCGAGGACAACGTGGCCTACCTGTCCCAGAAGAAGGCCAACGGCAACGAGTAGCCCATGGCCGCGCCCTGGCTGAAGTCCGTGCCGGACGGCGTGGAGCTGGCCCTGCTCATCCAGCCCCGCGCCTCGCGCACCCGCGTCGTCGGGGAACATGACGGGTTGTTGAAAATCCAGCTCGCCGCTCCGCCCGTGGATGGGGAAGCCAACGCCGCCCTCCTCGAGTTCCTGGGCAAGCAGCTCGGTGTGCCCCGGCGGCAAGTCACGCTCGTCGCGGGTGACGCGTCGCGCCGAAAACGCGTTCAGGTGGTGGGGGTTGATGCGGCGCGGGTCGAGGCTGTTATGTCTGGGGGATAGCGAGGCCCCCGCATGCGCCACCTGCTCGTCCTGCTCCTGTTGCTGCTGGCCATGCCTCGGGCGTGGGCCCAGGGCCTGGGTGAAGGCTCCGGTTCCCATCCCCACGGGGGCGAAGCCCTGGTGGACGACGTGGTGCTCGTCCCCCACTCCCGGCCCAAAATCGTCGCCGGAGAGCTGTCGACGAAGCGCTTCCGCATCCTCCACACGGCGGCGGCCACCGTGGCGGCGAGGGAGCTGGCGGAGAAGATTGAATCGGTGCGCGACGGCTTCGGCAACATCCTGGGGCGCGACTGGCCTGGGGTGACGGAGATTCGCCTGGGCGTGGGCCGCGAGGAGTTCGAGGCGCTGGCGCTCCCCGGCGGCCGGCCTCCGGGCTGGGCCGTGGCGCTGGCCTACCCCACGCATCAAATCATCCTGCTGGACGCGCTCAGCCTCCACGCGCCGGACGGCCAGCAGACGCTGAGACATGAGCTGGCGCACGTGGCCTTGGGACAGCTCGCCCGGGGCTGGCCCCGCTGGTTCCAGGAGGGCGTCGCGCAGAACGTCACTGGAGAGCGCTTCTCGCTCACCCACTACTCGGCCCTGTTTCGCGCTGTGACGCAGGAGCGCGTCTTCCACTTCGAGGACCTGTCCTCCGACTGGCCGGACCTGCCCGCCGACGTGGAGATCGCCTACGCCCAGAGCGCCGCCTTCGTCGCGCACCTCTCCACGCGCTACGGCCCCCAGGCGATGGGACTGCTCATCGACGGCGTGCGCGACGGGGAGCCCTTCGAGACGGCGTTCGGCAAGGCGTTCCACACCTCGCTGGACGTGGAGGAGTCCGGGTGGCGCGACGGGCTGGCGGCCCGCTACGGGTGGCTGCCGCTCACCACCAGCTCCGCCTTGCTGTGGTTGACGGCCTCCATCCTGTGCGTGGCCGCGTACGCGCGCCGACGCCAGCAGAAGGCCGCGCGACTGGCGGAGATGACGGCGCAGGAGGCCGCGGACGAGGCCGCCCTGCGGCTGATGATGGTGGCCCAGCAGCAGGCGGCCGAGGCCGGCACGCCCCTGTCGGGTCCCTCCGCGCCGCTTCAGGAGCTGTACTGGCCCGGCCCCCCCGCGTCGGAACCGGAGCCGGAGCACCCCGAGTCGCCGCCTCACGCCGAGTCGACCTCAGGCGAGTACTCCGTCGGACCCGAGCACGAGAGCGAGCAGGCGGCCGGGAGCGATGACGAGCTGAAAGCCCGCACCGCCAAGCCCACGCTGCACTGAGTCGCGCCCTCCACCCGGGCCCTGTCTGGACCTTCGGACAGGTCTACAAGCCGAACCCCGAAGTTTTTACTTCGTCGCCTCCCCACGCGCGGCAGTGCCCTTTCCAAGTTGCTGATTTTCCTGGAGAGGCCACGTCCCAGGCGCTGGCAACCGACTTGCTATAGCTCCCGGTGCGATGCGGAAGGCACCGGACATGACTGAGCGGGGACGTAAGGCAGCCGGGCTGGCGCGGTTCTTCCGCCAGCAGCCAGACCGGATCGCGGCGCTGTGGCGCCGGATGCGGATGTCGGCTCACGAAGCGACGGACGGCAACCAGACTCCGCTGAGTCAGCTCGACGGATTGGTGGAGCCCTTCGTCCGGGAGCTGGGGCTGACGCTGGAGGGGGACGACACGAGCCCCTGGAGCCGTACGAAAGCGGTGCTGCGCCTGTCGCCGGAGCGTGGCGCGCGCGCCCTGCACGAAGAATTCTCGGCGCTGCGGCGCTGCCTGGTGGACGCCGCGGAGGTGCTCGGCGGCGGGGATTGGGAGAAGGAGCGCATCAACCGCGCCGTGGATGAGGCGGTGGACTCGGCGGTGGCGCTGCTTCAGCGACTGAGGGATTCGAGAGTCGAGGGGCCTCGGGTGCCCTTCGGCGGTCTGGTGGTGGAGTACTTCGAGCGGGCTTCACGCGTCAGACACGTGCCGCCGGGCTCGAGGGATGGGCGTACCGCGATGCATTGAGGGTGGTCGGTTTTGCCGACCCGTCCGGCTTGACGCTCCAATCTTGGGAGGGTCCGAGGCCGGCGGGAGGGAGCGTGCCAGGGGTGGGGACCTCATGGCACGCCTTGTGGGGTCGCGTGCTCCCACTGGGGAGTGGTGAGCGCGCATCGCGAGCCGCTGGCAAGACGCGTGGATGGGGGTCCGCGCGACTCGCCGGTCGGACGGGTCGGCATTGTTTGTGGGGGTGGTAGCGAAAAAACGAGTGGGTCCGCGGGGGGAGCGCCTACGGGGGTGGGCGCTCCTCCCGTGTTGTTTTTCAGTGGGCGTCCGACCAGCTCCGCCCCGCGCCGACATCCACCTTGAGCGGCACCTT
Organism: Myxococcus sp. CA056; assembly: GCF_013336715.1. NCBI lineage: Bacteria > Pseudomonadati > Myxococcota > Myxococcia > Myxococcales > Myxococcaceae > Myxococcus > Myxococcus sp. CA056. Next base: position 418,532 of record NZ_JABUMT010000006.1, on the reverse strand, counting down.
CAGCGTGGCCACGCCCGCCATGCCGCGCGTCACCAGCGCCTTCACCTGCTCCACTTCCGCGTCGGGCGCCTCCAGCAGGAGTTCGTCGTGGACCTGAAGGAGCATCAGCGTGCGCAGGCCCTGGGCACGCAGCTCCGCGTCCACCACCAGCATGGCCTTCTTGATGAGGTCCGCGGCAGTGCCTTGAATCGGCATGTTGATGGCGGCGCGCTCGGCGGCCTGGGCCACGCCCCGGTTCTTCGAGTTCAGGTCCGCCATGTAGCGCCGGCGGCCGTAGAGCGTCTCCACGTAGCCCGTCTTGCGCGCCGTGTTGACGGTCTCCTCCAGGTAGCGGCGGATGCCCGCGTAGCGGATGAAGTAGCGCTCGATGATGTCGCGCGCCGTCTCCTGGGGGATGCCCAGCCGGGTGGCCAAGCCGTGGGGTGACAGGCCATAGGCGATGCCGAAGTTCACCATCTTCGCCACCCGGCGCTGCTCGCGGTCCACCTGGTCGGGCGCGACGCCAAACACCTCGGCGGCGGTGCGGCTGTGGACGTCCTCGTCGTTGCGGAACGCCTCCACGAGCACGGCGTCATCCGCGATATGGGCCAACAGGCGCAGCTCCACCTGGCTGTAGTCCGCGCTGACCAGTTGGTGGCCCGGGGCGGCCACGAAGGCGCGGCGAATCTCCCGGCCCAGCTCCGTGCGCACGGGGATGTTCTGGAGGTTGGGGTCGGTGGACGACAGGCGGCCGGTGGCGGTGGCCGCCTGGTGGTACGTCGTGTGGATGCGCCCGTCGGGGGCCACCAGCGTGGGCAGCGTGTCCAGGTACGTGCTCTTGAGCTTGGACAGGCTGCGGTACTCGATGATGGCGCCAGGCAGCGGGTGGTCCTCGGCCAGCTTCTCCAGCACCTCCTGGTCCGCGGAGGGGCCCGTCTTGCCGCGCTTGATGATGGGCAGGTTCAGCTCGGTGAAGAGCACCTGGACCAGCTGCGGGTTGGAGCCGATGTTGAACTCGTGGCCCGCGTGCTTGTAGACCTCCTTCACCTGCGCCTCGACGGCCGCGTCCACCTTCACGGAGATGCGCGCCAGCTCCACCGTGTCCAGGCTCACGCCCCGCTGCTCCATCCGCGCGAGGATGGGCAAGAGCGGCAGCTCCAGCTCCCGCGCCAGCTGCGCGAGCTTCGCCTCCTCCAGCTCCTTCCAAAGCTCAGGGGCCAGCCTGCGCGCCGCCTCCGCGCGCACCGCGAAGCCCGAGGCGACCTCCTCCGGCGAATGGTCCGCCAGCGCCCTGTCCTTCTTGCCCCGCTTGCCTTCCGCCGCCGCGGGAAGCGCGGGCAGCTCCGTGGCCAGCCGCTCGCGCGCCAGGTCCGCCAGCGCGTGCTCGCGTCGTGAGGGATTGAGCAGGTAGCTCAAGAGTTCCACGTCGTCGTGCGCGCCAGCCAGCGTGAGGCCCTCGTTGGCCAGCACCAGCGTGAGGGCCTTGAGGTCATGCCCTCCCTTCTTCACCGCCGGATCCTCCAACACGCCTCGGAACGCGGCGGTGAAGGACTCGGGCCGCACCTGCGTGGCGCCCAGCACCGCGTGGCGCAGCGGCACGTAGCGCGTGCTCGCATCCGGCAGCGCGACACCCAGGCCCACCAGCTTCGAGGCGAAGGGCATGCCCTCGTAGGCCGGAATCAGGCTGACCGAGCCCGCGGCGCGCACGGCCTCCGCCAGGGCCTGGAGCTCCGCGTCGGTGCCCACCAGCGTCGTGGTGACGGCCAGGGGCGCGGGCTTCTCCTTCGCGGGTTCGGAGGACTCGGGCAGGCCCTGCTGGGGCAGGTCCTTGAGCAGCGCGTAGAACTCCAACTCCGTGAAGAGTTCCCGCGCGCGCGCGGAGTCCACCTCCTTGCGGGTCAGCTCCGCCACGCGCACATCGAGCGGCAGGTCCGTCTTGAAGGTCACCAGCCGCCGGGCGAGCAGGAGGCTCTCCCTGTGAGAGGCGAGGTTCTCCCGAACCTTCGGCTTCTTCACCTCGTCCAGCCGGGACAGGAGGGTGTCCACGTCACCGAACTGCTGGATGAGCTCCGTGGCCGTCTTGGGGCCGATGCCCGGCACCTTGGCCACGTTGTCCACCGCGTCGCCGATGAGCGCCAGGTAGTCGCGCATCTGCCGGGGCTCGATTCCCAGCCGCTCCTTCACGTCCTCGGGCCGGGTGTGCACGTCCTTCATCGGGTCGAAGAGGCGCACGTCCTCGTCGACAATCTGGATGAAGTCCTTGTCCCCGGTGACGACCTGGACGCAGAAGCCCTCGGCCTTCGCCTTGTGGGCCAGGGTGCCGATGACGTCGTCCGCTTCCCAGCCCGCGAACTCCAGGATGGGCAGGTTGAGCGCCTCCACCACGCGGCGGATGAGCGCGAACTGAGGGACCAGGTCTTCGGGCGGCCCTTCGCGGTGGGCCTTGTAGTTGGGGTCTATCTTCTGGCGCTCGGTGCGGCTCTCCTTGTCGAAGGCGAGCGCCACGTGCGTGGGCTTCAAGTCCCGCAGGGACTTGAGCACCATGCGCGTGAAGCCGAGCACGGCGTTGGTGGGCACGCCCTTGCTCGACGTGAGCGGCGGAATCGCGTGGTAGGCGCGGAAGATGAAGCCGGACGCGTCGATGAGGACCAGGGTGGGCGCGGTGCGCGGGGGGCTGGTGTCGGCCATGCCCCCGTGCCTAGCGCGCCCGTCCCGCCCTGTCCAACTCGCTCGCTAGGGGCAGCTCCACTCCTTCTTCTTCGCGACGACCAGCTCCTCCACGCCGTCACCCTTGACGGCGAAGTCCAGCACCGCCGCCATGTCCGGGCAGCCGCCCGCCTGACGGAACGCGGAGAGCGCCGTGGCGGAGCAGAACCCCGCCGCCTTGTTCAGGTCCGGGTTGCCCGCGTAGAAGCCGAAGCCCAGCTTCCACATCCGGCACGCACGGCGCTTGTCGTCGCGGTCCGCCCAGTGCTTGCCGCGCTGGTACGACTTGTCCGCCATGTCCGCGAGGATGCTGCGCCGGTAGAACGACGGCTTGGGCTCCGCCAGGTCCAGCATCAGCGACTTGTCCACCTCCAGCGCCTCGCGCAGCGGCTCGGCGGCCTTCTCCGGGTCATCCGCGGCCAGGTAGCTCTGGCCACCCTTGAAGAGCTGATCCACCGTGGACATCGTCTTGAGCATCTCGTCCGCCTGGGCGTGGAACTGCGCGGACTCGGAGCTGGCGCGCAGCTTCTGCAGGGTGGCCAGCGCCTCGCTGCCACGGCCGGCCCAGTAGTCCATCATCGCCGCCTGCATCAGCTTGTTCGGGTAGCGGCCCTTCACCGCCTCGAGCACCACCGTCTTCGGGTCCGTGGGCAGGTTGTCGCGGTTGAGCACCTCCGCCACCGGACACGTCCAGGGAATCGAGTTGGGGTCCAGCTTGATGCGCGAGATGAGGAACTTCACGAAGAGCGGATCCTTGGGCCGCCACTCGTTCTTCTTCAGGCGCCCTTCCAGCCTCACCTCGTAGCCGAGCGGCGGCTGCAGGTCGTCACGCGGCTGGTTCTGGCACCACACCGCCATGTACGTCTGGCAGCGAGGCACCGCCGCGCTCCACTGCGAGTCGCGCAGGTAGCGCTTGCAGTCGTCCAGCGCGCGCTTCGTCACCTGCTCGGCGGCCTCGGCGGCCTTGGCGCGGGCGCGGCGGAAGTACTCGCTCTCCTTCGGAATCTTGCGGAAGGAGTCCAGCGCCTCCTCGGGCTTGAGGCGCTGCTGCAGCTTCTCTCCCATGGAGAAGTGCTCGAACGCGTCCTTCTCCAGCTTGATGCGCCGGATGAGGGTGTTGGCGTCGGTGTTGATGGGGTCCAGGTCCAGCACCTGCGAGCAGATCTGCTCGGCCTTGACCCAGTTGGGGGGCCCCAGTTCGCTGGAGGCATAGGAGCGGCACTCGCTGAGCAGCTCCGACACCTGCTGCGCGGGGTCGACGACGGCCCCGGTGCCCATGGGGCCTCCGGGGTCCACGGCCGTCTCGGGCATCAGCGCCTTGCCAAGCGCCGCCAGCAGCAGCACGCCCACCAGGCCGCCTCCGGCGATGAACAGCTTCTTGCGCCGGGCCTCCGGGTCCGCGCCGCCACCCTGCGCGTTGTCACGCCGCCGCGACGGGGGCGCCGAGCCCGCGCCTCGGCGGGCCGGAGCGTCGGCCTGGGGCGTCTCGAACGTCATCTCCACCACGCCGAACTGGAGCTGGTCCCCGGGCTCCAGGTCCACCGGCTCCGGGCCCAGCGGGTCGCCGTTGAGCAGCGTGCCGTTGGCACTGCCCAGGTCGCGCACCCGCACCCCGCCGCCGACCGACTCCAGCTCCGCGTGCTTCCGGCTGACCGAGTCGTCTTCCAGGATGATGCCCGCGGGAGGAAGGCGCCCCACGAGCACCTTGCCCTTGAGCGGGAAGGTCTTCCCCGCCCACGGCCCCACGGTGCCCCGCAGCAGGGGCCCACCGCCACCGGGAGGACCGCCCACGGGCCTGGGAGGCCGCTTCGCCGGTCCCGCACCCGTGGCACCAGCGGGCTTCGCCTTGATGCTGGGCAGGGCCCGGGTGGCGCGAGCACCGCCGCCCTCCGCGCCCACGGGCATGGCCTCCGCGCCCGCGGGCTTGGAGGCGCGCCGCGCGCCGGTGGCCCTACCAGGCGCCGCCTTGAGGCTCAGCGTGTAGTCGCCAAGAATGACTTCGGACTGAGGCGTGAGCGCGGTGGGCTCGGCGATGCGCTCGCCGTCCACGAAGGTGCCGTTGGCACTGCCCAGGTCCTCGATGAAGACCGTCCCCGCCTCGGAGAAGACGCGCGCGTGCGTGCGCGAAACCCCTCCCTCGGTGAGAAGGACCTCACAGCCCTGCTGGCGGCCCAGCTTCAGCTCGCCGGCGACTTCGTACTCGTTTTCCGTGCCATCGGGCAGACGGACGACCAGTGTGGACATGGCGCGTCAGTCCTCGCGGAAGATGCTCATGTTGACGGGGATGCCCTTGCGCTGAAGCTCGTCATAGAACTTCGGCACGAAGCCGGACGCCACGAAGCGGCCACGCACCTTGTGGTCCTCCGTGAAGCCGTCCTGCTTGTAATAGAAGATGTCCTGGAGCGTGACGATGTCGACCTCCATGCCGGACACCTCCGTGACGTAGCAGATCTTCCGCGTACCGTCCGAGAAGCGCGTCTGCTGCACGATCATGTGCACCGCGCTGGCAATCTGCTCTCGGATGGCCTTCACCGGCAGCTCCATGCCGGACATCAGCACCATCGTCTCCAACCGGGCGATGGCGTCGCGCGGCGTGTTGGCGTGCAGCGTGGTGAGCGAGCCGTCGTGGCCCGTGTTCATGGCCTGGAGCATGTCCAGCGTCTCGCCCGAGCGGCACTCGCCCACGACGATGCGGTCCGGCCGCATGCGCAGGCAGTTCTTCACCAGGTCTCGGATGGTGATGGCGCCCTTGCCTTCGAGGTTGGGCGGGCGGCTCTCCAACTGCACCCAGTGGTCCTGGGGAAGCTGCAGCTCCGCGGCGTCCTCGACGGTGACGATGCGCTCACTGTCGGGGATGAACGAGCTGATGATGTTGAGCGTCGTCGTCTTCCCGGAGCCCGTGCCGCCGGAGATGACGATGTTGCGCCGCGCCTTGACGCACATCTCCAGGAACTCGGCCATCTGCGCGGTGAGCGTCTTGTACTTCACCAGGTCCGAGATCTTCAGCGAGTCCTTCTTGAACTTGCGGATGGTGATGCAAGGACCCTTCAGCGCCAGCGGAGGGATGATGGCGTTGACGCGACTGCCGTCCTTCAAGCGCGCGTCCACCAGCGGGCTGGACTCGTCGATGCGGCGGCCGATGGGCGCCACGATTCGCTCGATGACGCCGAGCACGGCCTGATTCGAGGAGAAGGTCTTCTCCGACAGCGTCAGCTGGCCCTTGCGCTCGATGTAGATCTGGTTGGCGTGGTTCACCATGATCTCGCTGATTTCATCCGACGCGAGGAACGCCTCGAGGGGCCCCAGGCCCAGCGCCTCGTTGATGACGTCGGTGAGCAGCTCCTCGCGGTCCACGTCCTCCGGAAGCTCTCCGTCCGCTTCCATCTGGTCGATGATGTCGCGGATGGCCTTCTCGGTCCGGCGCCACAGCTCGTCGTCGCCGAGCCGGTCCATGTCCATGCGACGCAGGTCGAGGTACTCGATGAGCCGGTCGTGGATTTCCTTCTGGAGTCGCGTGTAGCGCTCCATCCGGGGGTCCACCTTCTTCTTGTTCTTCGCCAGGGCGGACGCCATGGACGCGGGCATGCGTCCGGCGACAGGAGCCTTGGCCGCGGGAGCCGGAGGCGGTTCCTCCTCGTACGGCTCCTCGTCCTCGTACTGCTCCTCCTCCTCGTACGGCTCTTCCTCACCCCCGTCGTCGTAGGCCTCCTCGGCCTGACCGGCGCGCGTCATCGCCGGGCCCGCCTCTTCCACGAGCGGCTCCACGTTGATGATGTAGTCGCCGATGTAGATCTGGTCCGTCGGCTTCAGCACCTGTGGCGCGGCGATCTTCTTGCCGTTCACGAAGGTGCCGTTCGTGGACTTCATGTCCACGATGATGCACTTGCCATCCTTGGCGACGATGCGGGAGTGGTACTTCGAGACATTGCCCTTCGCGAGCATGATGTCATTGCCGGGCAGCCGACCGATGGTGATTTCCGGCTTGTGGTACTCACGCTGCTCGGTCCCGCCGCCCTTTTCCGCGAGGGTGATCAAAAACATGGGACGGATGCTAGCAAGCACCCCTTCCACCTCAAAGCGCCAGCCGCAGTCGACCTGCCCGCCCGCAAGGCGACGGGCCGGCATCCGCCCCGAAAAAGGGAGGAAACCGGCCCGTCCAGGGGCCCCAGGGGCCCCGACCCAAGGCGCCCCGAGGCGCCCGAGCATCAGTCGAAGATGTTGAAGTTCACCTCGGACCGAGCCTGCTTGTAGCGGCTCTTCACGTCCTCGATGATGGTGCGGACCTTGTCCGAGTCCGGGTTCACGATGCGTGGGGTCACGAAGATGACCAGCTCGCGCTTGGTGGAGTCGAACCCGCGGCTCTTGAAGAGCTCACCGATGATGGGGATGTGACCCAGACCGGGGATCTTCGAGATGGACTTCTGCTCGTCGTGGCTGAACACGCCGGACAGGACGATGGTCTCTCCGTGGCGCACGGTGACGTTCGTCTTCACCTTGCGGGTGCGGAAGCCGGGCACCGTGGACGAACCGCCGATGGACACGGCGACGGAGGTGTCGATTTCAGAGGCCTCGGCCTCGATCTCCGTCTGGATGTTGCCGTTGCGGTCCGCGGTGGGGCGCAGGTTCAGGATGACGCCGTACTTCTTGTACTCGATGGAGAACTGGTTGTTGGTGATGAGGGGGATGGGGACCTCGCCACCGGCCAGGAACTCCGCCTTCTCACCGCTGGCGCACACCAGCTTGGGCTGCGCGAGCAGGCGGCCGTAGCCGTCGTTGCCCTGGAAGCCGATGGAGAAGTCCGCGCCCGCCGTCAGGCCCAGGTTGGAGCCGCCCTGCCCGAAGGTGCCCGGGAACAGCTCCTGCGTCACCGTGGCCGCGGCCGTCGCCGAGCCCGTGATATCCAACGGGTAGCGGATGCCGTAGCGGTCGCGGCTGTTGCGGCGGATTTCGACGAACTGGACCTCGGAGAGGATCATCCGCTTGATGCCGACGACGAGCAGGTTCTCCACCTTCTCGCCAATGGCCTTGGTGATGAGCTCCGCCTTCTGGAGGTCCTGCTGGCTCTCCACGGAGCCCTCCAGGAAGATGGTCGCGCCCACGACGTTGGCCTGAACGTTCTTCAGGCCCGCCTTCTGGAACGCCGCGTTCAGGTTCTGCGCCACCAGCTTCTTGGCGTTGGGGGCGATCTTCACGAACGACTTCACGTTCGGATAGAGGCTCACCACCTGGTCGATGCGGTCCGCGTCCTGCGTGGTGTACGCCTGACCGTCCAGGTAGATGCGGTCACCCACCATGCGGACGGAGACACCTTCGATTTCGCCCAGGAGGCGCTTGATCTCGGAGATGACCTCGTTGGGGTCCTGCTTGCGGACGTTCACGAGGTAGCTGACGCGCTGCCCCGTGGTCTTCCAGATGAGCAGCGTCGTCTTGCCCTCCGCCTGACCGGTGATGAGGAGCTGACCGGAGCCGAGCGTCTTCACCTCGGCGATGGACGGGTCACCGAGGGCCACCTTGCTGAGGCCTGGAATCGTGAGAACCTTCTGGGCGCCTACCCCGAGGCTGACGCTGGTGCCATCCTGAGCCAGGGCGGAGCCACTGGCCACCAGGGCAACGAGTGCGCCAAGCGCGGCGGCATGCGTGAAGCGTGTGAACATCGTGCGTGTCCCCTCTTCCAAGTCTCTGCGCTAACCCAAGCTTTCGTGCTGCCACCACAGCGCCCAGAGTGTTCCGAGCGCGATGGCCACCCCGTAGGGGATATGACGCCGCTCGGTGGGTTGCGCGTCCGAGCGCGCCAGGTGCAGTCGCACCGCCCAGCGCCGCAGCGCCGCCGCCACCGTGTCCCAGACCGCCCCTTGCCACAGGAGCGAAACCACCGCCTGGGCCGCACCCACCAGGGAGATGAACGCGGCGGCCGCCATCGACGCCGGGAACCCCAGCACGGCGCCCACCCCTCCCATCAACTTCACGTCACCCCACCCCATCCGCCCCCGCGCCGCCGCCGGCACCAGCAGCAGTGCCAGGCCCACGCCCGACAGCAGCCCGCTGACCAGCCCCTGCTCCAGCCCTCCCACCCCTTCGGTGGCGAGGCGCACTCCCAGCCCCACCGCCATCAGCGGGTAGGTGACCACGTCGAGGATCTCTCGGCGCAAGACATCGGTTACCACCGAGATCACCAGGGCCACTCCAAGGACCGTCCACAGCGCGATGTGTCCAGGCGTCATCCGTCGCCTGTCCCATTCGCGTCCAGGCGTCCGGTATCAAACCAGGGACGCCTGGAGGCCGTCAATTGGCGAACAGCGAGTTGCCCCGGAAGACGGGGCTCACTCACCGGAGGACGAGCCGGATCTTCTCGCTGCAGATGAAGTACTCGTCCCCGTCTTCGACCTTCCGGCGCTTGATTCGCTGCTTGTTGAACCATGTGCCGTTGGAAGAACCCAGGTCCTCGATGATCCAATCGTGGCCTTCCTGGGCGATGACAGCGTGCTCGCGGGAGACCTTCCCGGAGTTGATGACGAAGTCGCAGTGCTTGCCGCGGCCGATGACGAAGCGCTCCTTGATGATGCGCTCCTGATCTCCGGACTCGGTGACGAGGTACAGGGCGTTGCCTTCGTCCTCCTCCTCGGCGAGCTCGTCGGCGGGCTCCTCCTCGGGCTCGGCCTGCTCGTCCTCGAGGCCCGGGTCGTCCTGATCCTCGGGCAGGGGCTCCTCATCCTCCTCGACCATGTCGTCGTTGGGAGGAGGCGGCTCGTTCTTGCCCTTGATGAGGCGCTCCAGCTCCGCGGCCGTCTCCAGGACGCGCTCGGCCACCTCGCGGCGCACCGGGTCATTGTCCAGGCCGTTGGCGGAAGCGCGCTCTTCAGCGGCGGCCGAACGGCCACCGGGACGAGGCGGAGGAGGCGGCTCCGCCTTCGGGGCGGGCGCGGGCGCCAGCACCGGGGGCGAAGAAGCACGAGGAGCGGGAGCCGCGGAGATGGGGGCCGGACGCGCGGGCGCGGGCGCGGCGGAGGGCGCGGCGTGCGCCTCCGCTCGGGACCTTGCCTCGATGAAGCCGTTCAGACGCGCGAACATGAAGAGCGCCTGGTTGATCAGCGCATCGCGGTCCGAGCCCATCTGCTGGGCCATCTCTTCGTACGTGTCCCACAGGTGGTCGGCGATTCCGACCTTGCGGGCGGGGCGTGAGTTCTGATCGATCATCGGTCTTGACTCGGACGGTACAGGATGACCCGGACTCTAACAGACACCTCTCCCCACGCCCAATTACTCGAAGTAGGACAGCGCGACGTCGTTGAGGGTGTTGGTCCGCACCTCGTTCAGGTTCACCTGTAGAATTCCGTCCGCGGAAGGATAGGCGATGTAGGCCAGCGCGGTGCCACCCGCCTGGGAGCCCACGACGGGGCCTGGCAGGGTGTAGAACTGCAGACCCGCGCCCGAACTGCTCGACGTATTCACCCCGAAGACGTGGGTGAGCACGCCCGAGCCCACCGCCACCACGTAGCGGTCTCCTCGGACCAGACCCTCGCTGACGTCCACGCGGAGCCGCAGGGGCGGCGGGGTGGGCGGATAGAGGGGCACTGTCAGGCCCCCGGAGCCACAGCCCGTGAGCGTCGTCGTCGCCAGGAAGTCGGTCGGATGGAAAGTGTAGGAGCCCGTCGGGATCTCATAGCCAGACCCGACACCCTCCACGTCTCGCGACAGCAGACTGCCGTTCTCATCCACCAGCAGGAAGGGCTGCTCTCCCGACGCCAGCACCGTGAAAAGAGGGAGCTCCGCGCAGTCCGTCGGGATGGGGGTGAGCGTCTCCAGCCGCACCTTCCCTGCTTCCGCCGCGGGCTGAATCGACGACACGACCAGGTCCGTCGTGCAGATGATATCCAGGCTGGCCAGCACGATCACATCCCCCACCCTCACCTGCTTGCTGGCCTCGGCGGGCTGGGGAATCTCGAAGCTCGTCGGCGTCGACAGGTCCCGCGCCAGGTCGAACGCACCCGGGAATGCCCCCTGGTAGATGAAGCGGAAGAGGCCATTCGCCACCGAGCCCTCGAAGAGGCCCTTGCGGGTGACGCTCGGCCCCGTGGGATTCGCCGGGTCGCAGGGATACTCAAGGGTTTGAGACACGTCGACGCGCGTGGACACCCCTGCAATGTCGATTGTTTCTTCCGCCTGGTTGCGGGCCACCACGTTCACGAACGCCCTGCGCGTATCCAGGTCGAAGTCGCGTCGATCGCTCGCGGAGAACACGGTGATGGAGCCGTTGGACGAGGGCATCAAGCCGAGCAGCGGCACGGTGGCGGTATCGTTCACCGACACCCCTCCATCGTCTCCGATGAGGGTCAGGAGCAGCGACGCATCCGGGATGAGCGCCAGCCCCGTCGGGAGACCATCCTGGGGAAGGATGGGGAGCATGGGCGCGCCACTCAGGTCCGTGGCCTTCAGCCCTGTTGTCGAGTCCACCGCGAGCACACCAGAGCACTCCGGTGCCCCGCCGCAGGAGACCTCGTCCTTGACGCCATAGACGAACCGACCCGCTGGCATCTCGGAGAACTCGTTCACGTCGGGAGTCGAGGTGTCATCCTGTCGGGTGACGACGCGGGGATGGGAGACCACGATCCGCACGGGCGTGTTGTCGAAGCCCGCGGACAGGTCGCGCGTCGCCGTGGACGGAATGGTGCAGTTCTCGCTCGTGGTCGGATTCGCATCCGTCACCAGCAGCGTGCGCCCGGAGCGCCCGGACGCCTGCCGCGTGGCCACCACGAGCTGGTTGTCCGGCAGCACCGCCATCGCCTGGACTGACTCGCCTGGCTGGAGGCAGAACAGCGTCACCGGGGCCGGCACCAGCTCGCCCGCCTCGAGCGCCTCGGGCCCGGGCAGCGCCTGACGCTCGATGCGAGAGCCACCGCTGTCGTCCTCGAAGGGCGCGTCGGGGTCCTGCATGGCGTAGTAGAGCACGCTCGGCGCCGCCGGCTCGCCCTCGGGGCGCACGTCCGGCGAGCGGGCCGCGAAGGCCGTCACCAGGCTGCGCGCGAACAGCGGATGCACCTGCACCAGTCGCGCGGGGTCCGCTGCCACCACGGAGATCTGCGAGGCTCCGGCGCTGCGCGCGTACACGTACGGCCCTGGAAGCTCCGAGCCATCGGCCTTGTAGCCCACGTCATGCGTGAGCGAGTCCGGCCGGTCCAGAACCGGGATGGCCAGCGTCTGGAGCGGGTTGGGCGCGGGGATGAACTGCCTGGGATTGGCCGCCAGGTCCAACACCTGGAGTTCGTCCCGGTCCGACGACGTCACGAAAACCAGGTTCCCGACGAGCGTCAGGTCATAGGTACCGGACAGACCGGCGATGCCCGTCGTGGCCTGGGTGTCGGAGCAACCGACGGTCAGCCCGGCGCACGCGAGGAGGAGGGTGAGGGTTCCGCGCTTCACGGGGAGGACTCCTGGCACACACTGGTGCCCTGACGCGTGTCGCGCAGTTGCTGCACGCCGAGCAGGGCGACCCGCCGCGCATCCTGCGGCCGGTCGAGGTTGGGAATGTCGATGACAGCGACGCGTCCGTCGCCAAAGGTGGTGGCGAACAGGCGCGCCGAGTTGTTGCGCACGTCCGCCGTCAATCCGAAGGGCTGGCTGGGCTGGGCCGGGTCCTGGTTGCCCACGAGCACCTGCGCGACGAGCTGCCCCACCTCTTCGTCGTAGATGGAGACGGCCTCGTCGCCGCTGCCCGTCACCGCCACCAGGTTGCCCCGGCCAGGGCCACGCGAGATGACCTCCAGCTCACTGGCGCTCTCCGGCAGCGACTGCGCCGACACCACGCGCAGCGTGGGCAGGTCCGCCAGCGCGTTCTCGATGTCGAGCACAAGCAGCGTGTCCGGGCCGCGCGCCAGCAGGTAGACACGCTCGCGGTTGGGGTCCACCTGCGTCGGGTTGTCGCGCATCATCAACTGCACCACCGCGATGCCGCGCGCCTCGCGGATGGAGTAGATGGCCTTCAGGTCGGACTCGAGGACGCGCCCCGTGTTCGTCCGGTCCACCAGCCGCAGCACGAAGCTGGCGGCGAGCGCACCCAGCTGATCCGTCGCGGAGTTCCGCCCGGACGCATAGAGGTAGCGACCACCGATGGCCACCGAGTGCGCCGCGCCCGCCAGCAGGCCATTGACGCCCAGTGGGACGAAGCTGGACGTGCTCAGCTCCTCACGCGTGGGAGCCGAGGCCGGCAGGTCCACCAGGTACGACTGAAGCTCGGACTGGGACTCCGCCGCGGGCGGGCCCACCAGCTCCGTGTGCGTTACCCACACCCGGGAGTCGGGGTTGGTGCGCTCCACGGCGACGCCCATCGGAGACGGGGCACCAGGAAGGCCGTCCTTCGACGCTCCCGGGACACCCACCAGGGACAGCGCGTTCACCCGGCAGTCGCGCCCGTTACCGCCCTGCGCGCAGTTCACGTTCGCGCCGTCATCCGACACGTCGATGACCTGCAGGTAGCTTCCCTCCGCGCGCGTCGGGACGAACAGGCGAGGCGGGCGGCCAGGCGGGCTCCACAGGGCCATCTCCCCCGCGAAGCTGTCGATGAGCACGAAGGCCGGCGCCGTGACGTGCAGCTCGGTGATGAGCGCGGGAAAGCTGGCGACCTCCGTGGCGTCGGAGAAGTCCTTGCCGAAGGGCCGCAGCCCCAAGGCGTCCAGGTCCAGCGCCGTCACCGCGCCGGAGGCGTAACACTTGTCGAAGTTCGCTCCCGCCACGTACAAGAATCCGTTCGTGGATGTAGAAACCTCGGGGCGCCAGAAGGCGACACCGCTCGGATAGACGAGGCGAGTGGACGGCGGAGGCTGCGGCTCGGAGTCGACGGAACACGACACGAGCAGCAGCGCGGAGGTGACGAGGTAGGCGCGCATCAGAGGGGGGCGGAGTGTAGGAAGGGGCCTCCCCCCGGGCAACCGGAAAGGATGGCATCCATTCCCGGGAGCCCTCCAGCAGACGAACTGGGACCCCCGGGGACGTGCTTCATCCCCCGGGGGGCAGGCAACCGCCAGACGGCGGTCAGGCGGCCGCTTCGGCCTGGATCTTCGAGAAGTCGGCCACCTGGTTGAACAGGGCGCCAATCTCCGTGAGGAGCCGGATACGGTTTTCCCGGAGCTCCTTGTCCTCGGCCATGACCATCACCTTGTCGAAGAAGGTGTCCACGGCGGGCTTCAGACCGGTGATTTCCTTCAGGGCGCCAGAGAAGTCGTCCGACTGGACGAACCCCGCCACGGAGTTGCGGGCCTGGGTGAAGGCGGAGTGGAGCTGACGCTCGGCGTCGTCCACCAGCTTCTGGGACTGCGTCTGCCCGCCCGCCACGTCGCGGCCCTGCTTCTCCACGATGTTGACCACGCGCTTGAAGGCCACGGCCAGGGGCTGGAAGTCCGCGCGCCCGACGATGAGGCTCAACGCCTCCAGGCGCTTGTGCGCGGCCACGAGGTCGTCGAACCCCGCCGCCAGCACCGCCTCCACCACGTCCGTGCGGTGCTGCTCGCCCCACAGCGACTTGAGCCGGCCCCGGAAGAACTCCAGCACCTGCTCGCGCGGAGCGGCATCACCCGCCTTGCGCTTGACGTTGGTCAGCTTGGGCGCAAGCAGCCGCAGCGCCTCGTCCACCGCTCCCGCCAGGCTGAAGCGATAGCCCCGGCCCAGCACCAGCCGGATGATGGCGATGCACGCCCGGCGCAGCCCGAACGGGTCCGCCGCGCCGCTGGGCGCCTTGCCAATGGCGAAGATGCCACAGAGCGAGTCCAGCCGGTCCGCGATGCCGATGAGCGCGCCCGCGTCCTGCGTGGGCAGCGCGTCCTCGGCGCCTCGAGGCAGGTAGTGCTCGAAGATGGCCTGGGCCACCGCCTCCGGCTCGCCACTGGCGCGCGCGTACTCGCGGCCCATGACGCCCTGGAGCTCCGGGAACTCGCCCACCATGCCGGTGACGAGGTCCGCCTTGGCCAGCGTGGCGGCGCGCTCGATGGTCGCGCTCTCCCCTGCCCGCTTCGTCTGGACCGCCAACCACACGCCCAACGTGCGGAAGCGCTCCACCTTCTCCAGATACGTACCCAGCTGCCCCTGCCACACCACGCGGCCCAGCTTCTCCACGCGGTCCATCAGCGGCGTCTTGCGGTCCTCGTCGAAGAAGAACCGGCCGTCCGCCAGACGCGCGCGCAGCACGCGCTGGTAGCCGCGGAGGCTCAGCTGCTCGTCGCGCACGGGCGTGTTGGACACGGCGATGAACTTGGGCAGCAGCTTCCCCGCCCCGTCCACCAGCGAGAAGTAGCGCTGGTGGCTCTTCATCTCCTGCACCAGCACCTCCGGGGGCAGGTCCAGGTGCCGCTCCTCGAACGTCCCGACGACGGGGCTCGGCAGCTCCACCAGGTTCGTCACCTGGTCCACCAATCCCTCGTCCTCCAGCAGCTTGCCGCCGGCCGCCTTCGCGGCCGCCGCCAACTTCTCCACCAACTGCGCGCGACGCTTCGCGATGTCCGCGACGACGTTCGCCTTCGCCAGCGCGGCCTCGTAGTCCGCGGGCGCCTTCAGCTCGATGGCGCCCGGCGCCAGGAACCGATGACCGTGGGTGGTGCGGCCGCTCTTCACGTCGCCGAAGACGACGGGAATCACGTCGCCGCCCAGCAGCGCCACCAGCCACTGCACCGGCCGCGCGAAGGACGCCTCCACGTCACCCCAGCGCATGGACTTGCGGAAGTTGATGGAGTGCACCGCGACATGCAGCGCGTCCTTCAGCGTGTCCGCCGCCGGACGCCCCTTCTCCTCGACGCGCGCGGACAGGTACTCGCCCTTCGCCGTCTGCGAGCGGCCCAGCTTGTCCACCGACAGCTTGAGGCTCTCGGCGAACTTCTCCGCCGCCTTGGTGGGCTTGCCCTCGGCGTCGAACGCGGCCTTGGCGCTGGGCCCCAGCACCTCCTTCACCACGTCCTCGCCCGAGTCCGCCACGTCCCGCACCAGCACCGCCAGCCGCCGGGGCGTGCCGTAGACGCTCACCTCACCGTGCTTCAGGCGCGCCTCCGCCATGCGCTCCGTCAACACGCGACGCAGGTCCTCCAGCGCGGGGCCGATGAACGACGCGGGAATCTCCTCCGCGCCAATTTCCAGCAGCAGGTCACGCGCCACGAGCCACCTCCGCCTTCTCCTTCTTCTCCACCGGCTTGTTGAGCTGCACCGTCTTCCAGTACTCGCTGGCGGGCTTGCCC
Source organism: Myxococcus sp. CA056 (assembly GCF_013336715.1). Taxonomy (NCBI): domain Bacteria; kingdom Pseudomonadati; phylum Myxococcota; class Myxococcia; order Myxococcales; family Myxococcaceae; genus Myxococcus; species Myxococcus sp. CA056. The sequence goes on along the minus strand of NZ_JABUMT010000006.1, from coordinate 402,636 downwards.
TCGAGGAGGGCCGGCTGCTCTCCCACCGTCCACGGCGTCTTCAACAGCGGGTAGCCCAGCCGCTCGCGCATCTGGAGGTAGCCCTCCGCGCACAGCCGCGCGTTGTCGCGCACGCGCTTGATGAACGCCGCGCGCTCCGTGACGGAGATGGCGCCGCGCGCATCCAACAGGTTGAACGTGTGCGAGCACTTCAGCGCGAAGTCATACGCCGGCAGCGGCAGCTGACGCTCGATGAGGCGCTTGCACTCCTTCTCGTACGCGTCGAACAGCGCGAAGAGCATGCCCGCGTCCGACTCCTGGAGCGCGTACCTGCTCATCTCCACCTCGTTGGGGTGGAACACCTCGCGGTACTTCACGCCCTTGACCCACTCGATGTCGAAGACGTTCTCCACGTTCTGCAGGTACATGCAGATGCGCTCCAACCCGTAGGTGAGCTCCGCGGAGACGGGCTTGCAGTCGAAGCCGCCGCACTGCTGGAAGTAGGTGAACTGCGTCACCTCCATCCCGTCGCACCACACCTCCCAGCCCAGGCCCCAGGCGCCGAGCGTGGGGGACTCCCAGTCGTCCTCGACGAACCGGATGTCGTGCTCGAGCGGGTCGATGCGAATCTTCCGCAACGACTCCAGATACAGCTCCTGCACGTTCTTCGGCGCGGGCTTGAGGATGACCTGGAACTGGTGGTGCTGGAACAGGCGGTTCGGGTTCTCTCCGAACCGGCCGTCCGCGGGGCGCCGCGAGGGCTGCACGTACGCCACGTTCCAGGGCTCCGGACCGAGCGCGCGAAGAAACGTGTACGGAGCCATGGTGCCGGCGCCGACTTCGAGGTCGTACGGCTGCGTGTTGATGCAGCCCTGGTCGGCCCAGTGCTTCTGGAGCGTGAAGATCAGATCCTGGAAATACATAGCTTTGGGTGTCCTTCTCGCATTGCGTCGAAGGAAGAGCCCGCGGACCCTAGTGAGGGGGTCCGGGGGCGTCAAGGACGGCGCTCACTCCTTGTACAGGGGGAGGTCCGCCAGTCGAATCTGCAATTTGGTCACTTCGCCGGGACGCACGGGCGCCGACAAACGACGGCTCGCCGCCTCCGCATCCGTGGGGTCGACCAACCTCAGGCTGTAGGTTCCCACCGGCAGGGGGAACTTCAGCAGCGGCGTGGTCCCCAACTGGGTGGCCCCGTCGAACACCGCGGCCCGAGGCACCGTGTAGAGGGTGATCCACCCCAGGCCCGCCTTCGCCGCGCCCTTGGGCGTGCTGGTGTCCATCACCTCCGCCAACATGTCCGGGTCCTGCGTCACGGTGGTGACCGGCTCGGGCACATCCTTGGCCTTGCTCTCGGCGCGGCGCGGGGTGGGCTTGCCGGAGGCCTCCGCCACACCCTTCCCGGTCGGTGACGTCGCGGCATCCTTCCCCTTGCGCGGGGACGTGACGGACGCGGTGCGGACCGAGGGCGTGCCAGACGGCTCCGGTGCGGCGGGTTGCTTCTCGACGGGCTCCGGTGCGGGCTCTTGCGCGGCGGCCTGGGCCCCCGGACGTGGGTCCACCGGGGCTGTCGTGCCAGGAAAGCCCGGCGGCGGGCCCGGCTTCTGTTGAGGAGGCCACGGCGCTTCCGCCGCGGGGTCCTTCGAGGGCTGCGAATCCAACTCCGCCTTCACCCAGGCCTTCGCGGAGTCGACGGCGGGAAGGAACTGCGCGCGGACGGAGGGCAGCGTCGCCGCCCAGCCCAACCCGCCCAGGACCACCAGCATCACCAGCCGCCCCATCCAGCGCGACGGCGCCTTGGCGACGGGCGTCTGCCGAGGCGTATCCGAGCGCTCCGCGTCACCTCGCGTGGCGCCACGCCCCGCCCGCGCGCCCGCCTGATTCGCTCCGGGACGCGGCGGACGGGTGCGGAACTGCTGCGTCGAGAGGTCGCTCGGCTCGTCGAGAGACTCCGCATCTTCCGCGGACTCCTCGGGTCGGGGCCGGGGCGTACGAGAGAGCCCCGATTCCAGGGCGAGCCGAGGCTTGCGCGGCGTCGCCGAGGTGGGCTCGGACGCGGCCCTTCGCTGCGGCACGGCCTTGGGCCCGCTGCCGGCACCCGCGCGCGTCGGTATCTCCGGGTCCGTCGGCGTGGCGGGCCGGCGCTGCGGCGTCGGCTTGGGCGCGCTGCCCACACCCACTCGGGTGGAGACCTCCGAGTCCGTCGGCGCCGCTGGACGTCGCTGCGGCACCGGCTTGGGCGCGCTGCTCACGTCCGTGCGGCTCTGCACCGCCGTCGAAGAGGGCCCTGCTGGCGGGAGCTTCGCTCGCGGGGTGGGAACCCGCGTGGCGGCTCCGGGCTCGGCCACTTCATCCTGTTGCAGCGCGCCGGCAGCCTCGCTCACCCGGGCGTCCTCGGCGCTGCTGGCCAGCTCCAGGAGCGTGCGCGTCTTCTGGCGCTTCTCCTGGAACAGCGCGCCCATCACCTCGGTGATGCCGTCCTCGTCGAACAGCTCCGGCCCCAACGCCGCCTCGATGGCGCGCGCCATTTCCCGGCCGCTCGCGAAGCGCTGCGCCACGTCGCGCGACAACGCGCGCATCACCACCGCGTCCAGCGCCTCCGGGATATCCGGGTTGCCCGCGCGGGGCGAGACGACGTTCGCCTCCACGATCTGCAGCATCACAGCGGCCTCGTGCGGACCGTTGAACAGCCGCTGGCCGGTGAGCATCTCGTGCAGCATCACTCCCACGGAGAACAAGTCGCTGCGGCCGTCCATCCCATGGCCACGCACCTGCTCCGGGGACATGTACCCGCTGGTCCCCTTCACCGTGCCCACCTGCGTGCGGCCCAGCCGGCCGCGCGCCTTGGCGATGCCGAAGTCGATCACCTTGACGACCCCGTCATAGGTGAGCATCACGTTCTTCGGAGACACGTCGCGATGCACCACCGACACCGGACGCCCGGAGGGGTCCGTGAAGTGGTGCGCGTAGTGCAGCCCCAGGCAGGTATCGCGAATCACCCGCCCGATGAAGCCGAGCGGCAACCCGTACTGCTGCCGCGTGGAGGCCTTGGCCACCTGCTCCAGGTTCTGCCCGGGCAGGAACTCCATGGCCAGGTACAGCTCGCCGCCGTCCTCGCCCAGGTCGAACACCTGCCCGATGTTCGCGTGCGAGAACGCCGCCGTGATTCGCGCCTCATCCAGGAACATCTGGACGAATTGCTCGTCCTTCTTGATGTCCGGGAGGATCTGTTTGACGGCGACGAACTTTCGAAAGCCGCCCGGTCCCGAGGTGAAGGCGAGAAAAAGCTCCGCCATTCCGCCCATCGAGAGGCGGGTGAGGATTTCGTACTTTCCGATGCGCCGCCCCCGGTCGGGATCTTCGCTGGCGCCATCCTGCCTGGCCATGAAGCCCGGCATGTTATCCGCGCGAGCCATCCCCGTCGATGACAGTCGCGCGAAAAGGACCCACCCCTTGGGTGAGGCAGGCCGCCGAGCACGCCACCACCCCCACGCCCGGAAGGAGTCCTCTACACTGGCCTGTTCAAACCACGGCGGGGCCACCGGGCTCCGCGCCGAAAGGACGGCATATGCTTCGCCACGCAGAGCGGCTGGGACTCGTCATGGGATTGGCGACCGCGGTGCTGCTCGCCTGTGCTCCCGCCAGCGCGGAGGGGCCCTCCTCCGACACAAAAAACAAGAATACCCAGGCGAAACCCGCCACCCCCGCGCCCCAGAACTCGGAAGACGGGAAGGCGAAGGAGTCGCCCCCGAAGGACGGGACGCAGAAGGCCGCGGAGGACACGGCGGCGAACGAAGGCGGCGGCCAGTGCACCGGGAAGGCGACCTTCTGCGGTGTGTATTCGAGCGTCTTCTGCAACAGCCAGCCCGGCTGTTCCTACTCGTACGCCTCGAAGATGTGCATGGGCATCGCCATGGACTGCAAGAAGGCCACGAACTCGGCCTTCTGCAAGAAGATCAAGGGCTGCGCCTGGAAGTGACGCCGTGCCGTCGCGACGTCAGGTGCTCAGGGCACGCACCCGCTCCGCGAGGTTCTGGGTGAAGAGGCGGTAGATGCGCAGCGCGGCGGCCTCGTGCGTGTCCAGGTAGTGCTCGAAGGCGACACGGCTGATGCGCAGCGCGCGCACAGCCGTGCGTGCCCGCACGTGGGCGGACACCGGTGCGTCCTGCACCAGCGAAATCTCTCCCAGGTACGCGCCCGGCCCCAGCGAGTTGAGCTGACGGGCGTCCGCCTCCGGACCGCTGAAGACGTCCACCGTCCCCTCCAGGAGCACGATCAACCCGACCCCCGGCTCGCCCTTCTCCAGCACCACCGAGTCCTGCGCGAGCACGACCTGCCGCGCCTGACGGTAGAGGTCCTTCATGTCCTCCAGGGTCAGCTCACTGAAGATGGGAATGGCCTTGAGGAAACGATAGCCGTTGGCCACCGGCGTGGCGCTGGTCGCGTTGCGCCGGCCGAGCACGGCTTCCGCCTCCGCGTTCATCCCCATGCGCCGCAGCAGCCGTGCCCGCTCGGTCACCATGGCGGGCTCCGAGCGCGCCACTTCGGAGCTGGCCAACGCGTCCACCAGCACGGCGAGCGCCTGGTGCGTGAAGCCCTCCACGTCCAGCAGCCGGCACATGCGCAGCACCGCTTCGATGTAGCGGGGGTCCTCGGGCGTCACGCCGCCCAGGGCCTCCACCTCCGCGTGCGGCTGGCCCAGCTCACGGTAGAGGTCCGCCGCGTCGAAGAGCCGCTTGAGCCGGACCAGGCACTGCGCCATGGACTCCCGCGCCCCCAGGCCGCGATAGACCTCCAGCGCGCGCTCCAGGGCGCCGCCCCGCTCGAAGGCCGCTGCGGCGCGCTCGGAGTCTCCCGCGCGCAGCCACGCCTCCGCCGCTTCCATGTACTGACCACTCTGGACGTAGAGGTCCGCGGCCGCGGCGTCGTCGCCGCTGCCATCCATCAATCGCGCGGCACCCAGGAAGTCGCGCGCGCGGCGCAGCACCTCCACCAGGCCTCGCCGCTCCTTGACCGGCCCTTGCGCCGCCTGCTTTCGGAGTCGCTCGCGCTGCGAGGCCCCCAGCTCCTCGTAGAGCTGTGCCGCCTCTTCCGTCTCGTCCAGCTCCACGAGCGACCGCACCGCGCGCAACGCGCCCTCCGCATCCGTCCCCATGCGTGCGCCCCCCACGCTCTGACCGCCTGTGGCTCCTGGCATGTCTCCATCCTCCGGCCCGGTAGGCCGCCAGAAAAGGCCCGGTTCAGCGCTTTTAGCGCGCCCCCCCGACTGTCACGACGCCCCTTACCTCGTGAAGCACCCTAAACGTGAGATAGAAAGCATCAAGGACGAAACACCATGCCACACGCGCGCCCCGCCACCGTCATCACCTGGCGCCCTCTCTCGGTTCCCGAGGTGCAAGTCGTCCGAGTGGAGAATGACACCCGCCTGTGGACGGGACATTCCACGGCCTACGGCCTCACCGTGACGTACGCGGGTGCCTTCGACTTCTGGTACCGCAAGCGCACCTGGACGCATGGCCCCGGACGTCGGATCAAGCTCAAGGAGCCGGGCGAGGTTCACCGGGACGAGCGAGTCCACGCGCCTGTCACCGCGCAGTCCGTCGCCTTCTCGCCGGCGCTGGTGCGACAGGCCTCGCTCCAATTGGGTTTCGCGGCGACGCCCCATCTGCGCACCGCGCTGTCCCAGGGCGAGGGCCGCACGGAACTCACGGCCCTCGCGCTCCATGACGCACTGGCCCGGAGGACGCAGGACACACTGGAGTGCGAATCGTTGGTGGCGGAGACACTCGAAGCCCTGCTCACCGAGTACGGCGAGACGAAGCCCCCGGCCTCCCCTGCCCCACACCGCGCCGCGGTGTCACGCGCCCGCGAGTACCTGCACGCAAGCTTCACCCTGAACGTGGAGTTGGAGACGCTCGCGTCCGCGGTGGGACTCAACAAGTTCCATCTGCTGCGTGTGTTCCGCTCAGAGCTGGGACTTCCACCGCACGAGTACGTCACGCATCTGCGCGTGGCCCGGGCGAGGACACTGCTCGCACAAGGACTCGCCGCGGGCACCGTCGCCGCGGAGGTCGGGCTCTATGACCAGAGCCAGCTCAACCGCCACTTCGGACGCATCGTCGGGATGACTCCGGGCCAGTACGCGCGGGCGATTCAACGTCAATAACGCCCAAGCCCCGCACGCCGCCCCCCTTCTATTCCTCGGTGCACCCCATGACGGCTCGCGCCTCCACGGTCGCGAGCCCGTTCGACCGAGGAGTGTCGATGCGCCGCCCCCACCCCTTCATGCCGTGCTTGCTGCTCTCGCTGACGCTGGCAATGCCCGCCTTCGCCGCGTCGGCGCCCCGGCCCACGTCCACCGCGAGTGCCACCCTCGAACCCTCCAGCGGACTTCGCGTGACGTGGCTCGGCCACGCCGCGTTCGAGGTCATCTCGCCCGGAGGCACGCGCCTGCTCATCGACCCCTGGTTGACGGACAACCCGAGCACCCCCACCGAGTGGAAGTCACTCACCCGCTACGCCGAGGAGAAACCCGCGGCCATTCTCGTGACGCACGCACATGGCGACCACGCCGGTGATGTCCACGAGCTGGCCCGCGTGACGGGCGCCCTCGTGGTCACCACCGGTGAGCACCTGCGAGCCATGAAGATTCCCGAGGCGCAGCAGCACAGCGTCAACGTGGGCGGTGGCTTCACAATCGGCGACGTCCAGGTCCATGCCGTGCCCGCCATGCACTCGACAGAGCCCGGGGGCAGGCCACTGGGCTACGTGCTCACCTTCGCGGACGGGCGCTCGCTCTACCACACGGGAGACACCTGGCTCTTCGGCGACATGTCGCTCATCCAGGAGCTCTTCCATCCGGACATCGTGCTGCTCGCCGCCGGTGGTGGACGCTGGGCACTGGGGCCGAGCACCGCGGCGCTCGCCATCCGGAAGTACTTCCGCCCATCCCTCATCATCCCCATGCACTACGGCACCTTCGAGCCCCTCTCCACCGAGGCCGACGTACGCGCCGCGTTTCGCGGAGACCGACGCGTGAGGTTCCTCAGGCCAGGACAACGCACCGCCCTCTAGCGAGGCGACCGAGGCACCCGACGACGGCGAGCCGGAGTCTTCCCTCGCCGTGCCTGCCCCTTGGTCCCTCGCCGCGCGGGCTTCGCGCTCCCGGGTCCATCCACGCTCGACAGCACCATGCGCTTCAAGAGCGCGTAGATGGGGGCCGCGTCGAACTTCGGATCCAACAGCGCCTGGAGCGCGAGCGCGTCAAAGCAGGCCTTGATGATGACCGCGTAGTGCAGGTCGGTGGGCTCCGGCTTCGCCGCGTCCCCACCCCGGTACAGGGCCACCGTCCGCGCCACCTCCATGTCGCCCTGGGCCTGGAGCTCGGCGACGGCGGAGGTCAGCTCCGGATTGCGCAGCCCCAGCGCGAACAGCTCATAGCGCAGGCGGAACTGCGCGGGTGACTCGCGCAGGTGACTCTCTCCCCATGCGAAGCTCGTGTCCGCCAGTTGCTCCAGCGGCGTCTCCTCCCGCAACTGGCGCAGCTCCTCCGCGTACTGCTGACTGTGCTCGCGTGTGACGGCCAGCAGCAGCGCGTCCTTGCTGCCGAAGTAGTAGTGCACCAGGCCCTGGTTCACCCCCGCCACGCGCGCCACCTCCTTCACCGTCGTCGCGTCGTAGCCACGCTCCGCGAGCACGCGTGAGCTCGCGGCGATGAGGCGCTCCCGCGCATCCGGCACGCCCGGGGCCGCCGGCTCCGGGGGAGGACTGGACGGTGTCTTTCCGCTGCGTGGACGGGCCATCTGTCCCCCATAGGACGCCACACACCTACCCGCAAGGGTGCCCCACCCCGGCTGCCCGGTCGCCTTGACATCCCTTGAGCCCGGTTTTAGTTAGTCGTGTAACTAATTTAGTCGAACGACTAAGGGGAGAGCACGATGCGAATCCAGTCACGAGGAGCCCTGAAGGCGGTCCTGGCGTCGGTGGCATTGCTGGGGGCGCCGGCCCTGGCCGATGACGCCGGGGAGCGGATTCCGCCGCAGGAGCGGGAGCGGCGAGGCGCGGTGCTGCTGGAGTTCCAGCCCCCCGCCCTGGACGCGTCCATGTACGGCATCCGGCTGGACATCTCGCCGTCGTTCGACGGGCCCTTCTCCTTCGGCCTGATGACGCGCGCGGGCCAGTGGGGCAACACGGTGGGCGTGAGGACGCGCTTCGACGGGGCGGAGCTGGGCGAGGTGAAGCTCAACTACGCGGTGGGCGCGGACGCGCGCTACACGGTGTTGACGCTCGCGAATGGGGCGCTGCGTCCGTTCGTGGGCGTGACCGCGGGCTTCGAGGAGTTCGTGGCCCGCTCCGGCAAGGGCCCCTCGCAGGGCGCCAGCACCACGGCGTTCCTGGAGCCGGCGGTGGGCGTCATGTGGCGGCCGGGGGCCGGGCGGCTCGGACTGACGGCGCGCGGCGGGCCTGGGTTCACCTTCACGGACACTCGCGCCCTTCGCGTCACCGCCGGTGAGTTGAAGCTGCGGCAGGTCTACCCGACAGCTTCACTCGGGCTGCTCGTCGTCCTCTGAGCATCCCCGCGCTCATCCCTGTCGAGCGCGTGACACGCAACGCCCACCACCCCGTACCCACACCCGAGACGCCGCTTCAGCGTGGTGAGCTTTCGCACGAGATGGCCCCGGTCCTCCGGGGCTGTCCTTCACGCAACACGCTTGCCGCATCGCAGGAGCCCGCACCATGAGGATGTCGTTCCAGGCCTTCACTCTCCTCGGGTGGGCCTTGCTCGGGCTCGCCTGCGGACGAAGTCAGCTTCCTCCCGCACCTCCCACCGCGGTGCGCATCGCCACCGTGGGCCGCGCCGGGACGACGGCGAACGCGCGCTTCTCCGCGGAGATTCAGCCGGCCACCCGAGTGGACCTGGCCTTCAAGGTCGGTGGCTACGTGGAGTCCATCGCCAAGGTGCGCGATGTCGACGGCCGCCCCCGCATCCTCCAGGAAGGCGACAACGTCCGCGAGGGCACGGAGCTGGCGGCGCTGCGCAAGACGGACTACTCGCAGAAGCTCACCGAAGCCCGCGCGGCGTTCGCCCAGGCCCGTGCCGCCCAGGAACAGGCGCAGATCAACTTCGACCGCACGACGAAGCTCGTCGACGCCGAAGTGCAGACACCCGCGCAGCTCGACGCCGCACGCACCCAGCGAGACAGCGCCGCCGCGGCCGCCGCCGTCGCCCAGGCTCGCGTGGACGAAGCCCGCACGGCGCTCGACGACACCCAGCTGCGCTCGCCGTTGACGGGCGTGGTGCTCAAGCGCGCCGTGGAGGTCGGCGCGCTGGCCGCGCCCGGCACCGTCGCCTTCTCCGTCGCGGAGACGCAGACCGTCCGCGTCGTGTTCGGCGTCCCGGACACCCTGCTGCCCAATGTCCGACTCGGTGCGCCCCAGGCCGTCATCACCCAGGCCTTCCCCGGCCAGCAGTTCGAGGGACGCATCTCCCGCATCGCCCCCTCCGCCGACCCGAAGAGTCGCGTCTTCGCCGTGGAGGTCTCCATCCCCAACGCCGACCAGCGACTCAAGCCCGGCATGGTGGCCGCGCTGTCGCTGCGCGATGGAGGCTCCGCCCGACTCCAGCCCGAGCTGCTCGTGCCGCTGTCCTCCATCGTCCGCGCGCCCGGCAAGCCGGACGGCTTCGCCGTGTTCATCCTCCAGGAGCAGGACGGCAAGGCCCTGGTGCGAGCCCGCGAGGTGACGCTCGGCGAGTACCTGGGCAACGTCATCCCCGTGAAGCAAGGGCTCCAGGCCGGTGAGCGCATCGTCGTCACCGGCGCCAGCCTCCTGTCGGACGGTGAAGCGGTCGAGGTGATTCCTTGAGCGCCCCCACCGACGGGCCCGGGACACCTCCGACTCCGGAGCAGGCGGAGCGGGCTCGCGACGAAGCGCTGGTGCGCCACAAGCACAACACCGCGCGCTACTTCACGGAGAAACGCCAGGTGGCCTGGGTGTTTCTCGCCTTCACCCTGGCGTGGGGTGTCTACGGCTACTTCAAGATGCCCAAGGCGAAGGACCCCGTCATCGCCGTGCGCGTCGCGGTGGCCACCTGCCTGTGGCCCGGCGCCGAGGCGGAGAAGATCGAGCAGCTCGTCACCCACCGCATCGAACAGAAGATCTCCGAGAACGCCAGCGTCGAGAAGATCGAGTCCATCAGCCGCACCAGCCTTTCCGTCGTCTACGTCACGCTGAAGGAGGACGTGACGGACCGGGCCAAGGAGTTCGACGACATCCAGGGACGGCTCGACACGATACGGGACCTGCCTGGCGGCGCCGGCCCCGTGCAGTTCCTGAAGGACTTCGGCGACACCGCCACGCTGATGCTCACGGTGGCCAGCCCGAAGGCGAACGACGTGGAGCTGGAGCTGCGCTCACGCGCCATCGCCCGGGCCATCGAGGAAGTGCGCTCCGCCGCGGCCTCCGACGCTCCCCGTGCGACGGTGGTGGTGAGCTTCCCACCCGCCATCAACGCGACGTCCATGCAGCGGCTGGGAGACCAGGCGCGCAGGTTCTTCGACACCCTGCCAGAGACGGACGACGCCCGACTCATCCAGAGCCCCGGCTTCATCGGCGTGGACATGGCCACGTCGCTGGAGGACCCGGCGCTGCTGGAACACCTGCGCGCGTTCGCTCAGGACCACTTGAGCCTCTCCGAGCTCCACCCCGACGTGTGGCGCCCCATCGTCGTGCGCTCACCCAAGGACGCACGGGCGCGACTCACGGAGAACGCGGGGGACCGCTACACCCACCGGCAGCTCGACGACTTCACGGACACCCTCCAGCGTCACCTCCAGCGCCTGCCCGTCGTCTCCAAGGTCACCCGCAGCGGCGTGCTGCCGGAGAAAATCTATCTCGAGTACTCCCAGGAGCGGCTCGCCTCCTATGGCGTCAACCAGTCCGGGCTCGCCAACATCATCTCCGCGCGCAACATCACCGCGCCCGGCGGCATCCTGGAGATTGGCGGGAAGAGCATCACCATCGACCCGTCCGGCGAGCTCACCAGCGAGACGCAACTGGGTGACATCCTCACCACCCCCAGCGGCGGCTCCCCGGTGTACCTGCGCGACCTGGTGGACGTGCGCCGCGACTACCAGAGCCCGCCCCGCTTCCTGAACTACCTGGACGCGCGAGACGCCCAGGGACACTTCGTCCGCAACCGCGCCATCACCCTCGCCGTCAACATGCGGCCCGGCGAGCAGATCGACCACTTTGGGAAGGTGGTGAGCGAGGAACTGGCACACGTCCAGCGACTCCTGCCCGAGGACCTCGTCATCCGTCGCACGTCGGACCAGCCGCTCCAGGTGAAGGAGAACGTCGACCTGTTCATGTCGTCGCTCTACGAGGCCATCATCCTCGTCGTCCTCGTGGCGCTCATCGGCTTCTGGGAGTGGCGCACCGCGCTCTTGCTGGCCCTGTCCATCCCCATCACCCTGGCGATGACCTTCGGGCTGATGCACGTGTTCGGCGTGGACCTCCAGCAGATCTCCATCGCGTCGCTCATCATCGCCCTGGGCCTGCTGGTGGATGACCCCGTGGTCGCCAGCGACGCCATCAAACGCTCCCTGTCCATGGGCTGGAAGCCGCGCATCGCCGCATGGCTCGGGCCCACGAAGCTGGCCACCGCCATCCTCTTCGCCACCCTCACCAACATCGCCGCCTACCTGCCCTTCCTCGCGCTGCCCGGGGACACGGGCCGCTTCATCCGCACGCTGCCCATCGTCCTCACCCTGTCCCTGGTCGCCTCGCGCATCGTCTCCATGACGTTCATCCCGCTGCTGGGCTCCACCATCCTGCGCGCGCCCACCCACGCGGAGCTGGCGCCCGGGCAGCGGAGCACGCGGGGCTTCACGATGCGCTACCAGCAGGTCGTCGGCTGGGCCATCGACCACCGCCTCCTCGTCGTCGGCGTGGCGCTGGTCATCCTCATCGCGGGCGCGCTGGTGGGCACCCGCGTCAGGTCCGCCTTCTTCCCCAAGGACCTGTCCTATCTGTCCTACGTGGACGTCTGGCTGCCCGAGGACGCCACGCTCACCGCCACGCGAGACACGGCCCGCGAAGCCACGCGCATCCTCCAGGAGGTGGCCGAGGACTATGGCAAGGCCCACGCGAAGGGCGACGACCCGCCCCACGAAATCCTCGAGTCGGTGACGGAGTTCATCGGCGGCGGCGGGCCGCGCTTCTGGTTCTCCGTGGCGCCCGAGCTGCAACAGTTCAACTACGCACAGCTCGTGGTCCAGGTCCGAGACAAGGAAGACACCCGCGTGTTGGTGCCACTGTTCCAGGAGGCGCTGTCACGGCGAATCGCCGGCGCGCGCATCGACGTGCGGGAGCTGGAGACCGGCAAGCCCGTGGGCATCCCCGTGTCCATCCGCATCTCCGGCGAGGACATCTCCCTGCTCCGAGATATCGCCGAGCGCGCCAAGGCCCTCTTCCGCTCCGTCCCCGGGACGGCTCGCACCCGGGATGACTGGGGCAGTGACACGTTCTCCGTGAAGCTGGAGGTGGACCCGGACAGGGCCAACCTCGCGGGCGTCACCAACCTGGACGTGGCCACGTCTTCCGCCGTCGCCATGAACGGCATGACGGTGGGTCAGCTTCGCGAGGGGATTCATCAAATCGACATCGTCGCCCGGCTCCGCGCGGAGGAGCGCGCCCAGTTGGGCGATATCGAGAACCTCTACGTCAGCTCCCGCACGGGGCCTCAAAAAGTCCCGCTGCGGCAGGTCTCCGTCGTCACCTACTCGCTCCAGACGGAGAAGATCCGCCGCCGCAACCAGTTCCGCACCATCACCGTCTCCACCTTTCCCCAACAGGGCGTCCTCGCGTCGGAAATCCTGAAGGAAGCGCGCCCCGGGCTCGATGCACTCCAGAAGAGCCTGCCCATCGGCTACACGATGGAGATTGGCGGCGAGGCGGAGGAACAGAAGAAGAGCTTCTCCAGCATGGTCGTCGTGCTGGGCATGCTCATCGTCGCCATCTACGTGATGCTCGTCATCCAGTTCAAGAACGCCGTCAAACCGCTGGTCGTCTTCGCGGCCCTTCCCTTCGGCGCGGCGGCGGCGCTGGTGTCCCTGGTCATCATGGGCGCGCCGTTCAGCTTCATGGCCTTCCTGGGCATCATCAGCCTGATGGGCGTCATCGTCAGTCACATCATCGTCCTCTTCGACTACATCGAAGAGGCTCACGAGCGCGGCGAGTCCCTGCGCGAGTCACTGCTCGACGCGGGAGTGCACCGCCTGCGGCCCGTGCTGGTGACGGTGGCCGCCACCGTGCTGGGCCTCATCCCACTCGCCTTGCATGGCGGCCCGCTGTGGCAACCGCTGTGCTACGCACAGATTGGCGGACTCACCGTGGCCACGGTGCTGACGTTGCTGCTCGTTCCCGTCCTCTACACCCTCTTCGTGAGGGACCTGCGCTGGATTCGCTGGGAGGCCCACTCCCAGGAGGATCCACCCGAGGCGGGCACTCGATGAGGCGGGCGGTGGATTGACCGGGGACCCGCCCTGGTCCTCACGCCGGGGCATCTCCAGGTTTCTGGATGGAAGTTTCATCCCGGGCGCGGTGAGTGAACTCCACGCTCGCACCCTTTGAACGGACCTCGCGACGGAACCCACCGCGGCCCCATGACGGCAGCGCGCCCCAGTGACTCTCCGCACCCAATCGAAAGGGTGCTCGACTGGCTGGTCCCCGCCGTGTGCCTGATGGCCGTCCTGGTGACGACCACGGCGCTGGTCGGCTGGGCCCTCGCCAGCGAGCGGCTTACCCGCGCGGTGACCCTGCCGGGTGCCGGGATGATGATGCCGAACACGGCCCTGGGCCTGCTCCTCGTGGGCATGGCGCTCTGGCTGCTGCGCGACAAGCCGACGAACCGCCTCAGACGGACGACCGGACAGGCCATGGCCCTGTTCGTCCTCCTGCTCGGAGGGCTCGTGCTCTTCCAGTACGTGGCACGAACGGACCTGGGCATCGACCGCCTCCTCTTCGCGAACACGCTGCGCAGGTTGTCACCGAGCCCGCCGGGTCGCCCCTCTCCCCTGACGGCGCTGAGCCTCTGTTTGATGGGCGGTGCCCTGCTGCTGCTTCACGTCAGGACACGGGAGGGCTGGCATCCCGCCCGGCCCCTGGCGCTGCTCGTCGCGCTCATCGCCGCGCAGGCGCTCATCAGCTACGTGTACCTGGAGGACGCTCCGCTCACGCTCCTGCCCGGGCTCGACAGGCTCGGGAGCTATTCACCCATGGCGTTGCACACGGCGCTCCTGTTCCTGATGCTGGCGCTCGGCGTGCTCTCCGTGCATCCCCGGCAGGGGCTGATGGGCGTGCTGCTCCGGGATGACGCCGGCGGTCTCATGGCGCGCAGGTTGCTGCCAGCAACCATCCTCATTCCGCTGATCGTCTGGGGGCTGCGGCTGTTCAGCGAGCGGCTGGGGCTTCACTCCGCCCCTTTCGGAACCTCCGTGTTCGCGCTCGTCACGGTGGCCGCGTTCCTGGCCATCCTGGCGCGCAACGCGAAGGCCCTGTCCCTGTTGGACGCGAGCCAGCGCGGGGTGGAGAAGTCGCTGCGCGACTCGGAGTCGCGCTTCTCCGGCATCGTCAACAACGCGGCCGACGCCATCATCACCATCGACGCGCACCAGCGAATCACCCTCTTCAATACCGGCGCGGAGCGAATCTTCGGCTACAGCGTGAGCGACGCGCTGGGACAGCCCCTGGGGTTGCTGTTGCAAGAGCCGCTGGGAGACAGCGTGAGTCCGCGCGAGGAGCGCCGTCGACTCCTCGGACTTCGCAAGGGGGGCGAGGTGTTCCCGGCGGAAGCCACCCTGGCAGACGTGTGGGTGGATGGAACGAAGCAGCGCGTCGTCATCCTCCGGGACATCAGTGCTCGCGAGCGGGCCGAGGAGGCCCGTCGGAATCGAGAGGAGCTCTTTCGCGCCGCGTTCGAGCACGCGCCCATCGGCATGTGCCTGGTCAGTCTGGAGGGACGATTGCTGAACGTGAACGAGGCGCTGTGCCAGATCCTTGGATATTCGCGCGAGGAGCTGCTCCAGATGACGTTCCACGACCTCACCTTTCCCGAAGACCTGGAGCAGGACCTGCTCGTGGTGAAGCGGTTGCTCGACGGGGAACAGGGGTCGTACCAGTTGGAGAAGCGCTATCTCCACAAGCAGGGGCACCTGGTCGACGCGCTGCTGACGGCCTCCCTCGTTCAGGACTCCCGGGGCAGGCCGCTGCACTTCATCTCGCAGGTCCTGGACATCTCCGAGCGAAAGCGACTGGAGAGCGACTGGCTCCTGCTCGCGGAGGCCGGGCCTCGGCTCGCCAGTTCCCTGGACCCCCAGACGACGCTCTCCACGGTGTCGCGGCTGGTCGTCCCGACGCTCGCGGACTTCTGCCTCGTCGCGTTGCTCGACGAGGGTGGAAGGGTATTGCGCAGGCAATCCCTTGCCGCTTCGCCGGAGAAGGCCGGGCTCCTGGAAGCGATGTTCGACCTGTATCCACAGACGCCCTTCCGGCGAGGCCACCTCCTGGCGGAGGTCTTCAAGTCAGGCAAGGCCCTGCTGCTCGAGGAAGTGCCCCTGGCGTTGCTGGAGGCGTCGTCGGAGGAGCCCCAGCACCTGGACATGTTGCGGAGACTCGCGCCCCAGTCCTGCATCGTCGTGCCCTTGAGCGCGCGAGGACACACGCTCGGGGTGGTCGCCCTGGGCACGTCCGAGTCCGGGCGGCGTTATGGCGCAAGAGACCTGGCGCTGGTCGAGGAGGTGGCCCGCCGCGCCGCGCTCGCCATCGACAACGCCAGCCTGCATGCCCAGTCCGAGGAGGCCACGCTCCTTCGCGACGAGGTGCTGCGAATCGTGGCGCACGACCTGCGCTCTCCGCTGAATGTCATCGCGCTGAGCGCGGGGACGTTGATGAAGCGCTCGCCGGAGGAGC
This sequence comes from Myxococcus sp. CA056, assembly GCF_013336715.1. Lineage (NCBI taxonomy): Bacteria > Pseudomonadati > Myxococcota > Myxococcia > Myxococcales > Myxococcaceae > Myxococcus > Myxococcus sp. CA056. The sequence goes on along the minus strand of NZ_JABUMT010000006.1, from coordinate 386,691 downwards.
GGCTCGCGGACGCTCGGCCGCTGAACTCCATCCAGAAGGCGGTCATCCGCGCCACCACGCTCATCGAGGACCTGCTGGACGTAGCGCGGATGCAAGGAGGACAGCTCACGGTGGACCGACGGCCGGAGTCGACGGCGGCGTTGCTCCAGGAGGCGCTGGATCAACACCGCGCGCTCGCCGACGCCCGCTCCGTCCACCTCCAGCTCGATGTCGCGCCCCAGGTATCGGAGGTGTTCGTCGACAAGGACCGGGTGCTGCAGCTCTTCTCCAACCTGATTGGCAACGCCCTCAAGTTCACGCCGATGGGAGGGTTCGTCACGCTGCGCGCGGAGCCGTGGGGGGACATGGTTCGCTGCTCGGTGAGCGATACAGGTTCCGGGATTCCGGTCGACGACCTGACCCACCTCTTCGAGCCCTTCTGGCAGGCGAAGAGCCGGCACAAGGAAGGTGCCGGACTGGGGCTCACCATTGTCAGGGGAATCACCGAGGCCCATGGTGGCCGCGTCTGGGTGGAAAGCCAGCCGGGCCTCGGCACCACGTTCTTCTTCTCACTCCCCGCCGTGACGAGGGTGGACTCCTCACTCACGTGGCATGCCTGAGTACGCGCCTCAGTGCGGCGCGGGCACGGGCCGTTTCACCAGCCACTTCGCGCCAGTGACTTCGGCGGAAGCGAGGCTGGACAGCACGGCCAGCAGTTTGTTCTCAATCTCCGTGATGGAGACGTGCAGTTTGTCGGGCACAAGGTCGGCGACGTCCTCGAGTTCGGTCGCCAGGTGGATGGCACGACGAAGCTCCGGATGGACACCGGGAGTCTCCAGCCGGGCCAGGAGCGCAGGACCCAAGAGCTGCTGACATGCATAGGCAGCGGTGACCACACCCGAGGCCAGCGCGTGACACATGCCCAGGGCGGCAATCGCCACCAGTCGCTGTGCCTCATCGCCGCCTTCCGCGCGCAGCGACACGTCCTCCAGCGAAGCCCCGCGAGTTGACGAGGACTCACTCATTGATTGCTCCAACCAGGCTTCATCTTGAAGTTGAACACCTTCCCCGACGCGCTTTCAAAGTAGTGGAGTGACACCTTGTCCGTACCGACCCAGCCGTCCTTATAGACTTTGACCCAATCACCGGGCTCGATTTCTCGCAACTTCTCAAGCAGGTCCTTGTTGTCGACGCGGTTTCGCGTGGTGCCATTCTGGACAGCCTTGAAGTTGGCCGGAAAGCCCGGTGCGTTCCTCACTCCGTTGAAGACGTGCTTCAACTCCGGTCGACTCTCCGTGACGGATGCACCGGCGCTTTCGCCAGTGGTGGCCCCCATCGCTGTGGCGGCCACCGCGGTCGGGGCGAGGCCCACCGTGAGGACTCCTGGCGCCCACGAGATAGAACGAACCCCACCTCCCAACGCGGCGGAGAGTTGCACTCCCGCGTTGGCTTCGATCGCCAACGTCGCACGAGCGAATCCCGGCAGCAGGGGCCCCTTCGTCGCGATGTTCGCGGCCCCGCCACCCAACGCCATTGTCAGCGCGAGGATGAGGACTCGCGCGCCATTCGTTCCCATCACCGCTCCGAAACGACTTCCCGCCGTCTCCAGCTCTTGAAGGGACACAGCTCGCTCCGCCTCCGAGGAGAGCCGCATCCATCCATCCACGAGGTTCTCGAAGGACTCCAGGCCCATGTACGCGATGACATAGGCTGTCAGGGCGATCGCGACGAACTTGGTCAGCGGCTCGGGTGCCAAGACCAGGAACATATAGGCAGCCATGGCCGACGAAATCATCGCCTTGAGTGCCAGCGGGTTGACGACGTTCCTCACCGCATCCTGGACGCCCGACCACACACCATCCCAAGCAAAGGACAACGCCAGATTCCGTCGCGAAGCTGCATCAAGGAGGCTGAAGCCATCTCCCAGAAGCGTCAGGCACTCGTCTGGCACGGACTGGCTGGTGCACCCTCCACCACGCTCTGCGCCCCATGTCCTCTCGTCCCACGACACGAGTTGAAGTCTCGAACGTGTCGCCTCCGTGGACCGCAACGAGAAGCGCAGGTCCAGGATGAGCTGAGCCATCGCCCTCTTGAATTCGCCGCTGTCAACCTCGACGGGGCCGACACGCTGCCGTGGGGTGTACGCGATGGGGCTCCCCTGCCCCGTATCCAGGTGAACGACCCGCGACGTCGCACAGCCCACCATCAAAAGCCCCACCAGCAGGCTTCCTCCCAGACCTGGCCTCATCGCTTCCTCCGAGATGGCCCTCTCTTCTGAAACCAAGAGGACCCCGGGAGGAACCAACACGCGTGTCCGACGCACGAGATGAGGCTCCAGCACCCACCTCTGGCAGGAATGGAGCCCCTCATGGGGTCGCGCGACGTCGGTGTCGGCTGCTCAGTGCGGCGCGGGCACCGGGCCTTTCCCTGGCGCATGACGCGTGCCTCGGGCCCGTGGCGCTGGAAGCTCTCGCGCGCCGCCGCTCGCCACGCGCTCCAGTGCCGACTCCGTGAAGACGCTCAGGCCCAGCTCCGGCTGGTAGCCGTGGACCTCCTTCACGTCGAGCTTCCGCATGAACTCCACGATGCCCGGGCTCACCTCCTGCCCCGGCACCAGAATGGGGAAGCCCGGCGGATACGGCACCACGAAGCGCGTGGACACCAACGGACGCCCCGACTCCAGCGCCGCGCCCGCCTCCGTCAAGGGCACGAACTCGCAGTTCTCCTCGCCGTACGCCAGGAAGAACGCGGCGCGGAGGTCTCCCTCCCCCACGCCCCCTGACGGCTGGAAGGCAGGATGGAAGCCACTGAAGTCCGGCAGTGGCGGCAGCTCGTCGGTGATGGACCGCACCTTCGCGTCGAACAACCGGCGCTCCACCCCTGTCGACTGGGACAACGCCAACTCCAGTCGCTCCACCTCGTGCCGCAGCCCATCCAACAGGAAGGACAGCGAACCCCACGTGACGCCAATCGTCGCGTTCAGCAACACCGTGTTGATGGACGTGTGGTTCACCTGGATGCCCAGCCGGTCCATCAACACCTTGCTCCGGAACTCGAAGCCATTGCGCCCCGTGAGCGCGGTGAAGAGCGTCATGCGCGTGGGGTCCAGCACGAACTCGTCCTGGCTCCACGCCCGCCTCATGTCATCCACTCCCGCCGAGCCCGGGCCCACGTAGCGATTCAACCCCGACTTGCGGAACACCTCCGGCACCACCTGCTCCGCGTCCAACAGCCGCAGGTAGCGATGTAGCAACGGGTCCTCCCGCAGGCGCTCCCGCGTCCGCATCGCGAGCTGGAACGCCTCCTTCACCATCGCGAAGCCCTCCAGGTTCACCTGCCGCCGCGACAAATCCAACGACGCCACGATTTGATGGTTCGGAGACGTGGTGATGTGCGTGTAGTACGCCTCCGTGAGCGCCGCCGACGCGCGCCGCTCGAAGTCCTCATCCCAGACATGGAGCATGGAGCCCTGCCGGAAGGCGGACAGCGACTTGTGCGTGGACTGGGTGGCGTACACGCGCACCCGCACCTTGTCCGGATCCGCCATCAGGCGCTCCTCCATCGCCCGAGCCCCCGCCGCGGGGTCCCCATCCCCCCGGCGCGCGCGCCACGCCCGATACTCCTCGCGATAGGAGCGGCTGCGCAGCTTCTCCGCCAGGCGCTTCGCCGCGGCCATCGCCGTACGCTGGCGCGCCAACGGCATGAAGGTGGCGTAGGCGAACCACGCCTCGTCCCAGAGGAAGGACAGGTCCGGCTTGATGGCGAGCAGTTCCTCCATCACCCGCTCCGGGTGATACACGAGCCCGTCGAACGTGCAGTTGGTGAGCACCACCAGCTTCACCTTGTCCAACCGCCCCGCCGACTTCAGCTCCAGCAGCTTCGCCTTCAGCGTGCTCAACGCCACGCCGCCGTACATGGCGTACTCACGCACCGGATACGCATCCAGGTACAAAGGCTGCGCCCCCGCCAGCACCAGTCCGTAGTGATGGGACTTGTGACAGTTGCGGTCGATGAGCACCACGTCACCCGGCTGGAGCAACGTCTGGTGGACGATCTTGTTCGCCGTCGACGTGCCGTTGGTGACGAAGAAGGTGTGCTGCGCGCCGAACGTCTGCGCCGCCTTCTCCTGCGCTTCCTTGATGGAGCCGGTGGGATCCAGCAGCGAATCCAGGCCGCCCGCCGTGGAGGACGACTCCGCCATGAACAGGTTGGGGCCGTAGAACTCCCCCATGTCCCGCAGCCAGCGCGAGTTGTAGACGGAGTGTCCCCGGGCAATCGGCAGCGCGTGGAAGTTGCCGATGGGCCGCGAGGCATAGTGCTTGAGCGCATCGAAGAACGGCGTCCGGTAGCGCTCGCGCACGCCATCCACCACGGTGACGTTCAGCTCATGCGCGGACTCGTACCGGTAGAAGACGCGGTCGAAGAGGCGCTCGGTGTGCAGCTCCCGGCTCACCAGCGACTCGTCGGTGATCAGGTAGATGTTGAGATGCGGGCGCAGCTGGCGCACCCAGCGCGCCACCACGAGGCTCGCCGCTTCACCCCTCCGCTCCGCCTCCGCCAGGATGGGCTCCAGCGTGGAGCGCAGCTGCTTCACCGGCGAGCGTGAGCGCAGGGGCAGGTCCTGCCGGACGACGCAGGCCTGCACGTCGTCATTGACGAGCACCGCCACCAGCGCGTCCTCCACCGAGCGGACCTGGAGCAGCTCGTAGATGAACTGCCGCTCCCCGCGCTGCGCATCCACCATGCCGCGATGGACTCGCGCGAAGTCCTCGGCCTCCATGTCATCCACCACCAGCGTGGTGAAGTAGTGCGAGCCCTCCGGCCCCAGCTCCCCCACCGCCCCGGACCGTTCGCCATCCACTTCCGACACCAGGCAGGCGCGGTCCCTGTGACGGCTCAACAACCCCACCAGCCGCCGAACTTCTTCGGCCAGCTCCTCCACGTCATGTCGGCGCGCCATCTCCGCCAGGCGCAGCAGGCGCGCCTCGCCCGGAAACACGAAGAGCCGCTCGATGGGGTGGACCTCCGCGAAGAGCGACAGCAGTTGCGCCACGCGCTCGTCGGAGGACACCTGTCCCTCCGAATACCGCGCCTCCAGCCGGGACATCTCCTCCCGCAAGCGGTTCCATACGTCCAGTCGGACCTGCTCGGGATTCAAGACCGCGGACAGCAGGTGGGATTGGACTCCGGACTCCAGCGAGGTCATGGGCTCCGCCATGGCGCTCCTTCCTTTTTGTCGACGGGCACCGGCGGAGCGCCGTGCGGCACGACGTCGGACAAGGTAGCCGTCACACGTCCACGGCAAAGCCCGGACGGCGGGGAGGGGCGTTGGCCTCACGCGTGGACGCATGGGCGCGGGGGCTCTCCTGCTCGGGTGCTCTCGAAGTTGCCGCGCGTCCCCCGAGGCCTCACTCCTCAACCACCAAAGCCGGGCGTCATGTGTCCGCTCGTAAGCGCCCTTGTCCTTGGAAGGAGATGACATGAAGCTCGCACTCCGTTGTCGAAGTAGCTGGTTGTTCTGCATGTGCCTCATGGCCCTCGCGGGGCCAGGCATCGCGCTCGCCGAGAGTCCCAAGGCGGCCACGAAGCCGTCGGACACCGCCTCCACGGCCGCACGCCCCTCCCAGGGCGACGAGGCGATGCCCACGGAGACGGAGATTCAGCAGGCGCTCCAGAAAGCCCACCAGCAGTTCCGCGGCACCAAGGAAGGCAAGAACGCGGACTACATCCCGTACCTCGCCACGGTGAACCCCAACCTCTTCGGCCTCGCGCTCGTCACCGTGGAGGGCAAGGTCTACACGGTGGGCGATGCCACCTCGCCCTTCCCCATCGAATCCCTCTCCAAACCCTTCACCCTGGCGCGGCTGATGGACGAGGTGGGCGCCAAGAAGGTCGAGGACAAGATTGGCGTGGATGCCACGGGGCAGCCCTTCAACTCCATCGTCGCCATCGAGATGAACGAGGACCACCGCGCCGGCAATCCGCTGGTCAACGCGGGCGCCATCACCTCCGTGAGCATGATTCCGGCGGCAACGCCCGAAGCCCGCTGGAAGAAGCTCAGCGACAACTTCAACGACTTCGCGGGCGCGGACCTCCCGGTGAACCAGGAGGTCTACAAGTCGGAGACGGAGACCAACACCCGCAACCAGTCCATCTCCGCGCTGCTGGACTCATACAAGGTGCTTGGCTCCCCCCGGGAGCAGGCACTCGACCTCTACACGCGGCAGTGCTCCGTCAACGTCACGGCCACGCAGCTCGCCACCATGGGCGCCACGCTGGCCAACGGTGGCACCAATCCCGTCACTGGCAAGAAGGTCGTCAGCCCGGACACGGCGCGCCGCACGCTGGCGCTGATGGCGACCAACGGCCTGTATGAGAGCACCGGCGAGTGGCTCTATCAGGCGGGCGTCCCCGCCAAGAGCGGCGTGGGCGGGGGCATCGTCGCCGTCGTTCCCGGTCGCTATGCCATCGCCGCCTTCTCGCCGCCGCTCGACAAGGCGGGCAACAGCGTGCGCTCGCAGCGGGCCATCAGCCAGGTCGTCAACTCGCTGGGGGACAATCTCTACGCCGCCACGCCCGGAGCGGCCAGCCAGCAGGGCACCGGCGGTGCCGGGCGCGACGAGCCCAAGAAGACGCGTCCCTCGCCGTAGCCACGCTCCCAGGTCCACACGCAAGGGCCTCTCCCGCCGGATGGGAGGGGCCCTTCGCGTCCGGGGCGGGCACGCCTCAGTGAACATGCCCCCCTCGTTCCGCGGCGGGACTTCAGCGCCCGCTTCACGCGTCGCCTCCCGATGCCTGTTCACGAGTCCCCACCCTCGAGAACGAGGCCGCTGTCCGTCAGCCATCGCGGAAGCGGCCCGGTCGTTCGCTCCGCGATAGCGCGCGCGCCGTGACGCTTCCTTCCCCCCGTCGCGTGCTCAGAGTGCCGCTCGGGTTCGCGTGAGAGCACAGGCGCGGGCAGCGCTCATTCGGGGGAACAGGGTATGCGTTGGATGCGAGTGGCGACGGCCGTCGTCGCGATGGGCACTGGACTCCTCGTACCGGCCGTGGGCCACGCGGAGGATGAAGAGAAGGACGACGACAAGAAGCCGTCGCTCACCGGGGGCTACGACGAGAAGAACGGCTTCCACATCCAGTCGGAGGATGGGAACTACCTGCTCGGCATCGGCCTGCAGGCGGGCTACAAGCTCGAGCCCGTCTTCCTGGATGGCAAGGCGGAGTCACGCACGGCCTTCTCGTTCCTCCGCCCCATCCTTCGCGGCAACATCTACCGGCCGTGGATTCGCTTCTGGACGTCGCTGGAGCTGGCGGATCCGCCCATCTACCTGCTCGACTCGCTGGTGGAGATCCAGCCCATCGACGAGGTGGGCGTCCGCGCGGGGCAGCAGTACACGCCCCTCAGCCGGCACGAGTCCTGGGGACCGCAGCAGATCCTCTTCCCCGAGTTCTCCACCATCGCCAACTACTACTGGACGGGCCGCGACAAGGGCGTGACCATCTTCGGGACGATGGAGCACCTGGAGTACTACGTGGGCATCTTCGGCGGCTCGCCGCTGCGCTCCATCCGCTCCGAGCCCGGCAAGTACCAGTTCAACGCACGCGCGACGTTCTCGCCCATGGGCAAGCCGGGCTACGGCGAGCTGCCGTACATCATGTCGGGAGACAAGGAGCCGCCTCCGCTCAACGTGTCCTTCACCCTGCAGGGCGCGGGCGGCGAGGTGACGCAGGTGAAGGAGAACTTCAACCCGGAGTCCGGTGTCTTCCAGATCCTCCGTGAAGGCGACCGGCGCTTCATCACCGGCGGCGTGGACCTCTTCATCCAGGCGCGCAGGTTCAGCTTCTTCGGCGAGTTGTACTACAGCCGGACGGACCCGCAGGACGCTTCGCAAAACTTCTCCAGCTTTGGCGCATGGGTTCAGGCCGACTATGTCTTCTACAAGAAGGTGCTCGACGCGGCCGTGCGGCTGAGCTTCCTCAACCCGAGCTTCGATCTGGACGACGACCTGCTCTACATCGCGGAAGCGCAGCTGGGCTGGTTCGTCAACGCCCCCCACCTCGCCTTCAAGCTGCGCTACCAGCTGGCCCACCAGGAGGCCGCCGCCGGAGCGGAAGCCGCCTCCGTCGTCATCCCCAAGGACGCGGGCACCTCCCAGCTCATCACCCTGCAGCTCAACCTGGCGTTCTAGCGCCACGTCTCCCGGGCATCCGCGCCGGCTTTGCGTTATCCCTGCGGCTGGCAAGGAGACGCGAAGCCATGCAGCCCATCGACCACGCGCATCTCTCCCGACTGGACCTGAATCTCCTGGTGGCGTTCGACGCCCTCATGCGCGAGCGCCACGTCACCCGGGCCGCCCACCGCGTCGGACTGGGCCAGCCCGCGATGAGCCACCACCTGGCCCGTCTGCGCGAGCTGCTCGGCGACGAGCTCTTCACCCGCGCGCCCACGGGCGTCGTCCCCACGCCCCATGCGCAGGCGCTCGCGGAGCCCGTGCGCAATGCGCTCGCGTGCCTCCAGGCCGTGCTCACCCAGCGCCCCTTCGACCCCGCCACGCAGGAGCGCCACTTCCGCGTGAGCCTGTCCGACGGACTCGAGTCCTCGCTGGTGCCGCCGTTCCTCGCGCTCGTCGCGGAGCAGGCCCCGGGCGTCACCCTCTCCCTCTCTCCGCTCCAGGAAGCGCGGGGGCTGGCGATGCTGGATGACGGCTCGTTGGACCTGCTCGTGGGTCCACCCATGGAGCAGGCCCCCCATCACAAGCTGCGGCTGTTCTGCGCCGGGGGCTATCTGGTCGTGTTCGACCCGAGCGTCGTGCGCGTGGACACGCAGCTGTCCATGGAAGACTTCCTCGCCATTCCGCATGTCCGCGTGTCGCGACGGGCGGACTCCAGCGACGCGGTGGATGACGCGCTCGCCAAGCTCCGCCTGCGCCGCCGCGTGGCCGTTCAGACGACCCACGCGCTCAGCGTGCCCCACCTCTTGCGCGGTGCGCGGCTGCTCGGCCTGTTGCCCCGGCGCTCGGCGCTGGCGAGCGCGAAGGCCTTTGGCCTGAGCGTGAGCCCGCCACCCCTGGCATTGACCGCGGACAGCATCGTGATGCGCTGGCATGCCTCGCGCGACTCCGACCCGGGCCACCGCTGGCTGCGCGAGGCGATGTTCCTCGCCGCCACGTCGAGCGGCGAGGACAACACCGCCACCCGGGTGGCGGCGCGGACGCCCCCGCCCCCGAAGCGCTCCCGTCAGAAGGTCGCGATGGGATTGACGGGCGAGCCCGTCCCGCCCTCGATGGCCAGGGGCGCGACGCTGAGGAGGAAGTCGTAGCGTCCGCGAGCCGCCGCCGCCTTCGCCAGGGCCTCCGGGTCCGCGTTGTCGATGACGTGGACGCCCAGCGTGTTGATGAGCAGCACGTGCACGGGCATCACGACGCCCTCCACCCCGGAGGGCAGCACGTCCAGGCCGACGTCTGTCGCCACGATGGAGACCCCGCGCGCCGCGAGCCACTCCACGCTGGACGCATGAAGTCCCGGTGACTTCGAGGACACGTCCCAAGGCCCGACCGCCGCGCGGCGGGCCCAGCGCCCCGTGCGGACGATGATGGCGTCACCGCTCGACACCTTCACCTTCGTCTTGCGCTCCCACGCCTCCAGGTCCGCCGCGTGGATGGGCGTCCCGGGCTCCAGGTACGGCACGCCCTTGAACGCGGCCATGTCGATGAGGACTCCGCGCGTGAGCAGCCCGTCGCGCACCTCGTTCACCGAGAGCACCGAGCAGCCCTTCGAATCGACCTTCGACTGCGGGTAGCCGTTGTACGTCCGGCCCTCGTCAAAGACGTGGCAGAGCGCGTCGAGGTGCGTGTGGGACCAACCATGGAAACCGATGCCCAGGTGGTCCGCGCTGTACGTGGACTCGGGGGCCTCGCCGTGGAAGAGCATCTGGCGCTCCAGCGGTGAGGGGACGTCCGCGGCCTGCCGGGTCTCCAGGGTGTGCGCCAGCGAGACGGACACACCGTCGCGAACGAGCTTCGCGGCCTCCTTGCGCTTGGCTGGAGTGATGAGGTTCGCGGTGCCGAGCTGATCCTCCTGGCCCCAGCGCCCCCAGTTGCCGTGCTGCTTCTTCCAGTCCTGGATGGCCTCGCGGCTCGACAGCCCCCGCGCGACGGGAGTGCCCTGGGGCGGCGCGGCGACCACTGCCGCGCTCCACCCCGCGCTCGCGAGGACAAGGACCTGGATGAGTTTCTTGAACATGGTGCTCTCCTTTGCTGGGCATCCCCGGGTGCGGGGATGCGATCTCGCCCTCCTCGCGGTGCGGGGTGGCGGCATCACGTACCTAGCGACGGGGGACGGATGAGCCCAATCGAGCCCATCGATGACGGTCATCGACGCGCGGACCGGGCCTGGCTGTAACCCTCCGCGCTACAGGCGACCGGGATTTGTAGCGCTACAAGTCACTCCGTCCGTCGGTGGGCGCCGGACAACCCAGGGAGCGGGTATGGCGGCACACCCGCTGCAGTGCCCAGGCTCGCCACACGGTCGGGAGCAACCCACCACGGCCGTGAGCTCTGTGTCGCAGGGGGGCCGGGGGGCGGAGTGGGGGGCGCGGAGCCCGGCCGGTGTCTCGCCGCGCCGGGTCTCCGCGAGGGCGTTCCCCGGAGTCCTGCCAGGCAGGCGGAGATGGATGAGCGAAGACTCGGCGTCACGCGGCCATGTTATCCTGAAGCTCATGTCTGCTTCCGACCGGGCCCGCACAACCCCCTTAACTCCAGACGTGCAGAACGATTCGCTCTGGAAGCTGGAGGCCCGGGACTCAGGAGACGAAGCGCTGCACGTGACGCTGCCCTATGAGCAAGGGCGCCGTGCCTATGACGCGTCGACGGTGCGCCGCTTCCGCCTGACGGTGGTGGAAGGCACCAACTCCGGCAGCACGTGGGAGTCCACGGCGGACACCTGCTCGGTGGGCTCGCACCCGCTCAACGACTTCGCGGTGGATGACTCCACCGTGTCGCGCTTCCACTGCGAGATTCGCATCGGCCCCAAGGGCCCCCAGGTGAGGGACCTGGACAGCCTCAACGGCGTCATCCTGGATGGCGTCCAGGTGATGGAGGGCGTGCTGCGCAGCGGCTCCCTCTTGAGGTTGGGCCGCGTGGTGCTGCGGTTCGACTTCAGCGCGGAGAACAACCGGCTGCCGGTGTCGGAGAGCACGCGCTTCGGGACGCTCGTGGGCGCCTCAGTGGCCATGCGCGTGTGCTTCGCGATGATGGAGCGCGCCGCGTCTCGCGACGTCACGGTGCTGCTGGAGGGCGAGACGGGCACGGGCAAGAGCCAGGCCGCGCAGGCCATCCACGACGCGGGCCGCCGCAAGGACGGGCCCTTCCTCGTGGTGGACTGCGGCGCCATCCCCGCGCACCTCCTGGAGAGCGAGCTGTTCGGCCACGAGAAGGGCGCCTTCACCGGCGCCGTCCATCGCCGCGCGGGCGTCTTCGAGGAGGCCATTGGCGGCACCGTCTTCCTCGACGAGATTGGCGAGCTGCCCGCGGAGCTGCAGCCCAAGCTGCTGCGCGTGCTGGAGAACCGGGAGATTCGCCGCGTCGGCAGCAACACGTACCAGCCGGTGGACGTGCGGTTGATGGCGGCCACGCACCGTGACTTGCGCGCGGAGGTCAACGCGGGACGCTTCCGCTCGGACCTCTTCTTCCGGCTCGCGGTGCTGCGCATCCCCCTGCCCCCGCTGCGTCAGCGTCCGGAGGACCTGCCCCTGCTGGTGGAGGGCATCCTCGGCTCGCTGGGCGCGGACCGGGAGCGCACGGCCTCGCTGCGCACGCCGGACTTCCTGGCGCGCCTGCGCTACGCGGCGTGGCCCGGCAACGTGCGCGAGCTGCGCAACTACCTGGAGCGCTGCCTCGTCTTCGAGGAAGCCGTGGAGCTGACCGAGGACGAGTCGCGCTCGGGCAACCCCATGGAGGTGGACCCCAGCCTGCCCTACGCGGACCAGCGCCGCCGCGCGGTGGACGACTTCGAGCGGCGCTATCTGCGTGCGCTGCTGGAGAAGCACCAGGGCAAGGTGGCCCAGGCCGCCGTCACCGCGGGCATGGACCGGGTGCATCTCTACCGACTGCTGCGCCGCCACGGCATCAAGCCGTGAGCGTCAGCGTCGGCCGGTGACGCGGGACCAGATGGCTCCGCCGCCCGGCAACGGCGCGGCGAGGAAGCCCGACTCCAAGTCCCGCAGCGCCGCCCCGGTGGCCACCAGCCCCGCGTCCTGGAAGTCCGCGACCCAGCCGGGAAGGTGCAGCAGGCTGCCGTCCGCGCTCCCGCGTCCCTCTGAACTGGGAAGGCGGTCCACGTGGACGGTGATGGCCAGCTCCACGGGCACGCCGTCCGCATCGCGGGAGTCGCGCGCGCCCTCCAGCAGCGACAGGGCCGCCGCGAGCACACGCTCACGCACGGCGCGCTCGGAGATGGCGTCATCGGGCAGAGCCGCCAGCGCCATGAGGCAGCCGCTCCCCTCCAGTCGCACCTCGAGCCCCGCCTCCCGAGCCACCGCGCCGGTCCGCTCCAGCAGGGAGTCCATCCGCTCCAGCAGCGCGGAGTCGGGGGCCCGCGACAGTCGCGCTTCCGCGTAGAGCGCCACCGCGTGGCCCTGGGCCTCGCGCGGCTTCTCTCCTCCCACCGCGCGCCGCAGGTCCTCCAGCAGCACGACGACGTCCGGGTAGCGGTCCTCGCGATTCTTGGCCAGACAGCGCAGCACCACGTCGTCCAGCGCCTCGGGCACCGGGGCTCGCTCGCCGGGCCTCGGAGGGGGCGCGTGCAGGTGCTGCTCCTCGACTTCATGCCGGGTGGCGCCCTGGAAGGGAGGCTGTCCGGTGACGAGCTGGAACAGCAGCACGCCCAGCGCGTACAGGTCCGTGCGGGCATCGGGCGCCTCACCGCGAATCTGCTCCGGCGCCATGGACAGCGGCGTGCCCAGGGCCACGCCGGTATGGGTGAGCGAAGAAGCACCGGGCGAGTCCGCCGTCAGCCCCTTCGCCACGCCGAAGTCCACCAGCTTCACCACGAGAGACTCGCCGCTCCCGGACAGCTTCATCACGTTCTGCGCCTTGAGGTCCCGGTGCACCACGCCCGCGGAATGGGCCACCCGCAGCGCGGCGCCCACCTGCTCCAGCACCTCCAGCGCCTCACGTGAGGACAGAGGACCCCGCGCCGCCAGCTCCGCGGCCAGGTCCCTGCCCTCCAGCCACTCCATGGCGATGAAGGGCCTGCCATCCGGGAGCTCGCCATAGTCGTGCACACCGACGATGTGCGGATGACTCAGCCGCTGGAGCGTGGCCGCCTCGCGACGGAAGCGGCGCAGCGCGGTGTCCGTCGTCAGCGCCGACGACTGGAGGACCTTCAGCGCCGAGGCGCCTCCGCCTCCCACGTCCCGAGCACGATAGAGGGTGGAGACCGGGCCTCGGTAGTGGACGCGCTCCACCACCCAACGACCCACCAGGGCTCCTGGCCGCAGCTCCTCGCCATAGAGCGACTCCACGCCTCCCGTCGTCATCGACTAGCGCTCCTTGCGCGGTCGCACCGTGCGGCCGCACAGCTTGCCCGTTTGGTCATCGCTCACGGGCCCACACGGGTCATGGAGGAACGTGGTCACCGGCTCCTTCCAGATGTTCCCGTAGGGGTCCTTGCACCGCTCGTAGTCGCCGTCTCCGGGCACCTGCGGGCCGTCATTCACCTCGCACCTGCCTGGCAGGGACGGCTTCACGGCGGAGCCCCAGCACGGCCCCGCGACGGTGGCCGCGCAGTTGGCGCCAGCGTTGGGGAGCGCGCAGACGCGATGCGAGGAGTACGCCGCGCCGTCGCCCCAGGAAGGGTCGTAGCAGGAGTACATCTTCCTGTAGATGGCACCTTCGATGATGGCGTCGTCGCCGACCACGACGAAACGCGGTCGCTCGCCACCGACCTGCACCTCCTCCACGGACACCTTGGTGGCCAGGGCCTTCGGGTCGAAGACGTTGCCGTAGAAGGCGCCCTCGCGCACCGCGAACACTTGCGACTCGGACAGCGCATAGCGCGCGGGCGAGTCAGCTGACACGTCCACGCTCGCGGTGCCCGCGTCGTCGCTGTCCCACGGCGCCGTCATCACGCTGTAGTAGCCCTCCGCGGGGCAGGTGAAGGTGACAATGGGTTCCGAGCCAGCGCAGCTCGAGTCCCCTTCGCCCAGATTGGTGGTGCGGGCCGAATCGCAGCCGACGACTCCCGAGCAGACGCGCAACACCATCTGGGCACCCGAGCTGGACCCCACCGCCGGACCGGGGCACGAGACAACTCCCCCCGCGCCCAACGACACCGTCGACCCCGGGATACATGCGCCGATGCCGTCGGCCGTCCAGCCACAGTCGCGCTGGGCGCCCGTCTCGCTCCCGGTACACAGGGCGAAGCTGTCGAGCTTCACGGCCGTGGTCGGCTCGTACTCGGCGGGCTTCGTCACGGCCTCCAGGTAGAAGATGCTCGGGTCTCCCGGCACCTCGCCCCGGATGGACAACTCCACTCGGCGGCCCAGCGCGTTGTTGCGCGACAGGAGGCACGCGGAGACCCGGTTGAGACACGCCTGCGAGGGAGCCGACGTGAGCCACTGCGTGCACAGGCCCGCCTTGCCACCCCACACGCGGGGGCCCGGGTTCGAACCTCGGGGGTTGTAGTACCAGAGCGTCTGGTTGGGCCCCAGCGCGCAGCTCACCAGGTACTCCATGAACTTCTGCGCGTCCGGGTCATGCAGCTGCTTGAGGATGCGCGGGTCTCCACCCAGCGGGCTGAAGAGGTCCACCAGCCTCGTCGTCGCCAGCAGCCCGTTGGCTTCGGGGTTGGTGCCGATGGCATTGAGGACGAGCGCGTCGGTGGACAGGGAGTTGGCGATGCGAATCTCCGCCTGGCTCTCTCCGACCTCGGGTGCTGGAGGGGTGGTGGGCCCACTTCCTCCTCCACCACAGCCGGCCAGGACCAGGCACAGCACGGACACGATTCCCGACGGGGGGCGACGGACAGTGACACCCATGGACGCTCCTCCAGTGAAAAACACGGAATTGGCGAAATACCCCCTACAGAAGCACGCTCCAGGCCAGCGCGCCGCCGGTCACCTTGCCGTCTCGAAGCCGCCCTGGCAGGTCGTCCGCTGTAGCGCGGAAGGTCACGTCCGCGCGGCTTTGTAGCGGCTCGCGCTACACCCGCCTCGCTACGTCCTGGAGGGCGACGAGCCGGGGGCGCCACAGGGGCGCGGCTGACACGGCGCTCTCGGCCTGGGCCAACCAGATGAGGCCCTCCGCCAGCTTGCGGGCGGCGAAGGCGGAGTGCGCGGCCTGGAGGAGCAGCTCCGCCTTCTCGTCGGGGGAGGCCAGCTCTCGCGCCTCTTCCTCCAGGGCATGCCAGGCCCGGGACTCATGTGAGCCCGCACCGGCCTCGGCCTCGCGCACCTGGAGCTCCACCAACCGACGCATGACCGCGGTGGGAGGCAGGGACGCCGGCGGACAATGGGACTCAATCCAGCGCAGTTGTCGGGACGCCTCTCCCAGGTCGCCCAGCGCGGCGCCGATGCGCGCGAGCAGCAACGCATCCAGGGGCACCGGGTGCTCGAGGAAGAAGCGAACCCCCAACTCGTGCGAGCGTCGCGCCAGCGGCAGGGCCTCCGCCAATCGCCCTTGCATGTAGAGCACCTCCGCGAGGTTGAAGGTGGACCAGCGCTCCACCTGGGCGTGGCCCAGCTCGCGGCCCAGGCCCATGGCGCGGCGCAGGTCTCCTTCCATTCGCGTCACATCGCCCTGCCCCAGCCACAACAACACGCGGTTGATGAGGGTGGCGGCCAGGTGCAGCGCATCGCCGGCGGCCTCGCAGCGCGACACGGCCTCCTCGAAACGAGCGGCGGCTTCCTCCGTGCGCTGGAGGAAGGTCAGCGCGGAGCCCAGCATGGCCAGGGCGACGACGAGCGTCTCATGCTCGCGCGCGCCCTCGGCGCCCTCGACGACGGACGAGAGGATGCGCGCCGCCGGGCCCCACTCTCCCTGACGCACGTGCAGACGGCCCCGGGCCAGCGAGCAGCGCAGGGACAGGCGCGGGTCATCGAGGTGTTCGATTCGCTCCAGCGCCTCGCGCGCGCACGCCGTCGAGCCATCCACGTCCTCCATCCAGTCGCGCGCGGTGGCCTCCTCCAGCAGCAGGTCCAACGACAGGGCCATGTCGCCGCGGCCCTCCGCGAGGACTCGCGCCGCAGCCAGGTCTCCAAGCCCTTCATGGAAGCGCTGCAGGCGATGCCGCACACGGCCGCGTCCGGCCAGCGCGAGTGCCCGGCGCCCCGTGTCTTCCTCCAGCAGCAGGGAGAGGGCGCGCGTGAAGTGCTGCTCCGCCTCCACCGACTGGTGCGCGCGACGCGCCTCTTCGGCCAGCACCAGGAAGGCGATGGCGGCTTCCTCGTGCGCGCCACAGGCCGCGGCATGGTGCGCGCGACGACGGCGCTCCGCGGGCGAGTTGCCCGAGGTGGCCTGGCGCGCGGCGGCATGCAGCGCACGGCGCGTCGCGGGAGGAAGGAGCGCTTCGAGCGCCTCGCGCAGAAGCGGATGACGGAAGGCGAAGCGCCCCAGGCCCATGGGTCGCAGCAGTCCAGCGCGAGCGAGTCGCTGCAAGCCCGCGCCCGCGTCCAGCGACGTGGCCACACCCACCTGTTCGTCGCGCGGTTCCAGGTACCGCAGGGCCGCGTCCACGCGCGTGACATCCAGCTCGGAGCCCAGCACCGCGCACAGACGCGCCAGCACGCCATGGGCCTCGGGCAGTCCCGCGAGCACGCGGGTAGCAAGGCGCTGAAACAACGGCGTCACCGACACGTCCAGCAGCGCGTCCGGGGCGATGTACCAACCCCCGCCCGGCGCGGCACGCAGCGCCCCGGCGGTCCTCAGTGCGACCGCCAGCTCCACCAGGGACAGGGGCACGCCCTGGGCCAGTTGCTCCAGGCGCGCCAGCACGGGCTCGGGGACATGCTCCGCCGGACGAAGCAGGTGCAGGAGCAAGGCGCGACTGGCCTCGGGCGGTAGGGGCGGCAGGACATGCCGCGACGCGTGCGCGCTGCGCTCACCCAGGTGAGGACGCAGCCCGAGCAGCGCGGGTCGAGCCACCACGCAGACCCAAAGGGGGGCGGACGCGCCAGCCAGCGTGGCCACTTCCAGCGCATCCAGGCTGGTGGGGTCTGCCAGGTGGGCGTCATCCAGCAACAACACGCGAGGCGTCTCGCGCGCGCGGTGTCGGAGCGCCTCGGCGAGCCAGCGCGCGGCGGCGTGGCGCGCATCGGCGAGTGGAATGGGTCCGGAGCGAGGAGTCTCGGGGAGCGGCGATGCACCCTCGCCGACAGAGGCTCGCAGCACGTCCAGCAATGCCTCCGGAGCCGAGACGTCCGGAGCCGCCGCGCGCAGGCGGAAGACCTGGGCACGGCCCTCGGCCTCCAACCGTGTCGCGAGCGCCTCGATGACCCGCGACTTGCCTTGCCCCACGTCACCGGTGAGGACCGAGAAACCGGGTACGCCGAGGGTGAGGCTGCGCGTGGCCTCCTGGACGAGCAGGTCGACCAACGGCTCGCGCCCCACGAGCGGAGGCGGCTCCGACACGGAGCTGGAGGCACCGCTGTCGAGCAACCGCAGTCGTCCGCCGATGGGCGTGGACTCGACGACGCTCGCCTCCGAGGAAGCCACCGCCTCGGTGGCCCCTGGCTCCAGTCGCGCGGCCGCGGCGGCGGTGACACGTGTCTCGCCCGGCACCCAGTCCGTGGGCCACCAGTCGCCCGTCGCGTCGAGGGCGGGCCCCGCCATCCGCAGCGTGGAGGTCCCCACGAGGACATGCAGCTCCGCGAGGTGGAGGACCGCCGAGGACTCGCCCTCTTCCACCAGTCGCCGCGCGGTGAGCGCGCCGGCGCGGACGTTCGCTTCGGCGGTGAGCGACTCGGCGAAGGCGATGACATAGCCACCGCGCTTCACACGCGCGATGACGCCTCCTTGCGGTTCGATGGCGGCCAGCACCGCATCCACGGACAGCGAGGCATGCAGGCCCAGCAGCGCCACGTGCCGGACTCCCGAGCCGACGACCTGGAGCGCCGAGGCGGAGGGGACTTCGCCGGGCTGGACGACGCTCGGTGAGACCGCGACGTGACAGGCCGCATCGAAGGCGGCGAGCACGTCGGGCGCCCGGGCGAAGCGCTCCGTCGGGGACTTGGCCAGACACGTGCGCAGCACCTCATCGAGCGCGGGAGGAAGCGCGCAACGCTCCGAGACACGGGGCGGTCTCAAGCTGACGTGGCCGTGGCGGATCTGCTCTGGGCTGCCGACGAAGGGGGGCGCGCCCGTGAGCAACTCGAAGAGGAGGACTCCCAGCGAGTAGATGTCGGCCGACGTGCTGGCGAGCCGGGCATCGAGACACTGCTCTGGAGCCATGTAGAGCGGCGTGCCCAGCCGCTGTCCCGCGGGGGTCACGCCCGGAGGAAGCTCGTCCGCCAGGTCGTCGCCCTCGACGTCATAGAAACGCGCCAGGCCCAGGTCGAGCAGGCTGAGCGCGCCACCTTCGCGCAGGAAGACGTTCTCCGGCTTGAGGTCCCGGTGCGCGACGCCCGCGGCATGCGTTCGCTCCAGCGCCGAGCACAACCCACGGAGCATCTCCCGGACATGCGCAAGCGACGCTGTACCGGTGCCGGGCAGCGCGGCCATCCACGCGGCGAGCGTCTGGCCATGCAGGTGTTCCATCACCAGGAAGGGACGCCCGCGAGCCACGCCGTGCTCGAGCAACTCCGGCACGGTGGGAGGCCCCACGCGGCGCAGGGCGGTGGCCTCGCGAGCAAAGCGCTCGTGGTGAGGTCCATGGCCCAGCTTCAGGGCCACCTCGCGACCATCCGAGTCCCGATACGCGGTGAAGACCTGCGAGAAGCCACCGCTGCCCAGGGGCGCGGCGACGCGCACGCCAGGAACGTCCGCGAGCGGCAGTCCTTCGTTGGCAGGGCCGCCAGCATCTCGCGAGCCGTGCACGGGGCAGGCCGCGCCCGGCAAAAGGCGGCGGTAGCAGTTCGGGCAGCGCATCGGTGGAACGTGACGCTACCAGAGCGTTTGCAGCAGGACGATGGCAACGCCGACCAGTCCCTCGCCCGCGATGGTCCCCGCAGCCAGCGTCGCCACGCGTCCCTCCGCTGTCGTGGATTTCACGTATCCCACCAAGGCGGAAACAAGCCCGCCAAGGAAGAGACTCAGCGAGTACGAGGGTGCCAACAGACACGCGAGCCCCATGCCCAGGGGCGAGGGCACCCAGCGCCGGGCACGCTGGGGGAGCAGCCTCTCCGCGAGGACGAGCACGACGGCGGCGAGCGCGGCCCAGCCCACGGCCGCGCGGGTCGCGGGCTCCAGGTTTCCCAACCCCGAGGACAGGACCCGCGCGACGCTCGCCGTGATGAACGCAGCGGGTGCGGGGAAGCGCTCGCCTCCGAGTGCCTCACGGTCTGGCACGAGCAGGAAGAACAGCGGCACCACCGCGAGCGCTCCCACCACCGAGCCAAGCAGCTGCGCGAGGAACAGGCGTCGGGGATGCGCACCCAGCAGGTGCCCTGTCTTCAGGTCCGTGAGGAGGTCCGCGGCCGAGGACGCCGAGTTGACGGTGATGCCCGCGGTCGCGAGGTTGGCGTGGATGTTGTGCGGCAGCAGGACGCCGTAGGTGAGCTGGGTCACCTGGCTGAGCGCGCCCACCGGAGTGGCATCCGTCTCGCCGGTGACACGACAGGAGATGAGGCACAAGACGAACGACAGCGCGATGGCGAGCGCCGCGTGCGCGAGCGGAACACCGAAGCCTCGATGTGCCACGAGCAGGGTCGCGGGCGTCACCACGCAGAGGCCCGCGAGGAGCCACCTGTGCGGCACCTGGAGCGCGTCCACGGGATGCGGTGGAGAGGTGCGGCGGGAGAACAATCCGCGGAAGGCCCGCCGGAGGACACGGCCTTCGAGCAGGAAATGGAGCAAGGACGCGGTGGCGAGCATGGCGGCGCCAGGCCACAGGCTCCACTCGAGGAAGTTCCCTTTCTCCACGGACACGAGCCCGGAGGCGAACACGCGCGGCGCCACGACTCCGTGAATCAGCAGCGCGCCCAACAGGAGCGACGCCGTGGTGCGAGGCCCGAGCAGCGCGCCCGCGCCAATGGGCAACAAGCTCACCTCCAGCCCGAAGCCAAGCCGCTCCAGGGGCAAGCCACCCCACGAGCCCGGAAATGGAATCGAGAGAGGAAGCCGTCCCAGTCCATCACGGACCACGGTGACGAGCCCTGAGAGCAGGCCTCCCAGTCCGAGCAGACGCAATCGAGGCGTCGCTTCAGCCCCCGTCGAATGCAGCGCGCGAATGGTGGTGGCGGCGGCGGTGCCGGAGGCGAAGGGAAGCTGCTCATGGTCGACGAGCTGCCGCTTGAAGGGCACGGCGAAGAGGACCCCGAGCGCGGACAGGAAGAAGGTCCACGCGAGGAGTGTCGGACCGGAGGGATGCTGGCCGGTGACGATGAGCCAGGCGCCCTGCACGGAGACGAGCGCGCCGCCCGTGGCATAGCCGGCCGCGGAGGCCACCGTCTGCGCATTGCACGTCTCCAGCGGAGACAGGGGCGCGCCAGCGAGGCCCGGGGTGAGGCGGCGCAGGAGCCCATGCGATGCATGTGCGAGCAACGCTGCGGTGATGGCGACACCGAAGGCGAGTCCGGTCTTGAGTCCGACGTAGAGGTTGGTGGCACAGGTGATGACGCCGATGCCCGCGCCCAGCAGTACGGAGCGCGCGGTGAACTGCGGCAGTCGGTCCCCCTGGTAGACGTGGGTCAGCCAGTAGGAGTCCGTGGCCTCGGGTGAGTCCCCCGGGATGCTCAGCAGCGTCAGGGACTCGGGAGACGGCGCCAGGGGAGACGCCTCTTCCTCGGGCGAGGCATGCGGTGAGGGCAAGGCCATGGGCTGCCCCATCTTTTCATCCCGACCCCCTCCAGGACGAGCCCCTCCCCGTCACCGGCCCGTTTCAGGAGTCCACCGCGCGCCAGTGCGTCGGCGACCATGAACGGCGCTCGTGCGCGGGTTCCGCTCCGGCGTCCCGATCAGGTCACGAGAAGTCCTCGTACACGACAGCCGCGAGAGCAGGCGCCACCACTCCGACATGAGCGGCCCGTGCGCCTTGTATCCGACGGATGGGCCTTTCTAGCCTGTCCGCATGAACTCGATATTCAGGCTTTCATCCGCCCTGTGGCTCGTGGCCCTGGTGGCGGCATGCGATGGCGGCACTGGGGCGGAAGTGGCCACGCCGGCGGAGCCTCTCGCACGGATGCAGCCTCTCGAGCTCAATCGCCGCGAATGGACCGCGACCCATGGCGGGGTCGACGGGTTTGGAGACCTGGCGGTTCAACCGGATGGCCACACCGCGCTCGTGGGCACGGCGAACTCGGACATTCTCGTCGCGCGGTTCGACCCACAGGGGCAACGCTTATGGAGCCGGCGATTTGGCGACGAGAACTACCAACAGGCCACGGGCATCACCGTCGACTCGGAGGGCAACCTGGTCATCACGGGTGACTACTGGGGCTTGCTGGACTTTGGAGGAGGCCCGCTGCCCTGCCGTGGCGAGCCCGGCTACCCCCGCGCCTTCGTGGCGAAGTTCGCGGCCTCCGGCGAGCATGTCTGGAGCCGGTGCTTCGGAGATGGTGGGCAACAGCAGACGGGCACGCTCGCTGTGGCATCCGACGGAGACGTGTACGTGAGCGGCTACTTCGCGGGCTCCGTCGACTACGGCGACGGGCCGATTCCGGCGAAGGGGCTCTTGAACCAGTTCGTCGTGCGGCTCGCGGGAAGCAGCGGAGCGCCCGTGTGGAACAACCTCTACGAGGCGGGTCCCGTGAGCACCCTCGCCTCGCTGGCGGTGGACGCGGAGGGCAACCTCTTCATCAGCAGCGGCTATGTGGACACGCTGTCGATCCATGGCGTGCCCTGGCTCTCCGTACCGGGCTTCAACGTCTACGTGCTGAAGCTGGACGCCCATGGCGAGCCCCTCTGGGCAAAGAGCTTCGGCCCGCTGAGAAACCAGACCTTCTGGCGGCTGGCCGCGGACCCGTCGGGCAACGTCGTGGCGACGGGCGCGTTCATCGGCACGGTGGACCACGGAGGAGGTCCCCTCTCGAGCGGCGACGGCGATGTGTTCGTCGTCTCGCTGGATGGCGAGGGCCACCATCGCTGGAGCCGGAGCTTCGGCGGCCCGGGCTTCGACTGGGGCTATGACGTGGACGTCGACTTCGCGGGGAACGTGGTCGTGACGGGCTCGTTCAGCACATCCATCGACTTCGGCGAAGGGCTTCTGACGAGCGCGGGCGGCGAGGACATCTTCGTGGCGAAGCTGGGCCGCGATGGAGAGACGCGCTGGGGTCGCGCCTTCGGCGACGTCGGCAATCAATCCGCGATGCGCGTGGGAAGCGTGGGGCTGCGAGATGTCGTCCTGTGGGGGCGGCTCGTCGGCACCCTCGACTTCGGCTCGGGCCCGGTGACGGGGAGGTCCTCGTCGGACAGCTTCGTGACGAGAATCACCCCACCGTAGGCGAGCCCCATGCCCTGTCGCGCCTCAACGAGCGACGGGGCGCGAAGGCCACACCGCCGTGAGTTCTTCCGCGCGAGGCAGTCCCTCCACCGCACCCGGCTTCTCGACGACACGGGCGGCGACTTCGCAGGCGAACGTTGTCAGTGCCACGAGTTCCTCGCGCGTGGCGGACTCCAGCGCGCGGGCGCCGCCGTACCACCGCACCAGACCGTGGAGCAGCGCCGCGACGAAGCCGTCCCCTGCTCCGGTGGTGTCCACCACCCGGGCCCGTGGCGCGGGGACATGAACCCGCTCACCTCGCCACAGGAAGAGTGCGCCGCGCTCGCCCAGCGTCACCACCGGCAGCCGCACGCCGAGGGACGACAGTCGCGTCAAGGCCTCCTCGGGAGACTCCGTGCCCGTGACGAAGCCAATCTCTTCCTCGGACAGCTTCACCACGGTGCACAGGGGCAACATCCGCACGAGCAGCCCCTTGAGCTGCTCCGGGTCCTCCCACGCGTGCAGGCGCAGGTTGGGGTCGCAGCTCACGATACGGTCCGCGTCACGAGCCAGGGTGAGCATCCGCACCGTGGCCGAGCGGGCCTCATCGCGCTGCAAGGAGTTGGAGCCACAGTGCACGGCCCGAGCCTGGAGCAGGAAGTCCGCGTCCACGTCGGTGTCGCCCAGGAGGAACTCCGCGGAGCGCGTCCGGAAGAAGGTGAAGCTGCGTTCACCTTTCGCATCCAGGGAGATGAACACCAGCCCCGTGCGAGCGTCCGGTGTCTGGCGCAGGTGGCTCACATTCACGCCCTCGTGAGCGAGTCGCTCGCGCAGGAAGTGGCCGAACTCGTCCGCACCCACCACGCCCAGCATGGCGGACCGAAGCCCCAGCCGAGCCAGCCCCACCGCGACGTTGGCGGGCGAGCCACCCGGACAGGGATGCCACGCGGCGACCTCGCGCACGCGCTTGCCCTGTTCGGAGGGAAGGAAGTCCACCAGCGTCTCACCGAAGCACACCACGTCCAGCGGCGACTCCTGCCCTTCGCTCATGGTTTCTCCCGAGTGGCGCGCACCGCGCCCCGTCGTCAGTCCAGGCCCACCTGGGCCATGAAGTCCACGCTCTTGAGGCGGCGCCCCAGGTGGTGGGCGATGAAGACGTTGAGCAAGCCACGGGCTCGGGCGCGCAGGTCAGCCGGGAGCGGCGTGCGCTCGCCTTCCTGAAGCGCGCGCAGTCCGGAGAGCAGGGCCGCGGGGATGAGGACGGCTTCGCGTGCGCGCACGCTGCACGGCTCGCAGACAGCGCCACCATGAGCCTGGTCGAACCGGGGACGCTCTCCGGGTTCGCCACCGCACAGCGAGCACGCATCGAAGCGCGGCATCAGGCCCGCGTGGGCCAGCGCCGAAAGCTCGAAGGCCAGGAGCGACGTGGGGCCCGCTTCCTTCGCATCCAGGCGGCGCAGGTAGTTCTCGAGCAGGAAGAAGAGCTCCGGCTGCGGCTCGTGGTCGCGAGTCAGCTCCCGGCACAGCTCCACGGCGTACAGGGCGCGGGCGATGAGCGACAGGTCCTCTCGCGCGGCGTAGTAGCCGGCGACGATGTCCGTGGTGTCCAGCCGAACGGTGGAGCCGCGCGTCTCGACGATGTGCACCCTCAGCCGCATGAACGGCTCCAGCGCACCCGCGAAGCGCCGCTTGCTCTTGCGAGCCCCCGCGGCGAAGGCCGTCAGCTTCCCATGCTCGCGCGTCAGCAGCGTGACGAGTCGGTCAGCCTCGCCGTAGTCCACGGTGGACAGCACGAGCGCATCGTCGTCGTAGCGCTCCATGGCGTCCTTCAACGCGCGAGCGGAGAAGGAAGCTTCCCGCTCAACACGAGGAACAGATAGACACCGAGGGCCAGGGCCACCAGGAGGACGGACAGCCCCACGTAGGCCCGCTTGCGGCGCTCCTGCTCGAGCTGCGCGGGCGACGGAGAGGGCACCGAGCGGTCCACCTCTTCGTAGCGCAGCACCGCCTCCTCGGGGGACAGGCCGATGACCTGGGCGTAGGCCTTGATGTAGTTCACCACGAAGATGCGTGAAGGCAGCCGCTCCACCTGCCCCGCTTCCAGGGCGGCGATGAGCGTCGGGGGAATCTTGGTCTCCCGCGCGACGTCCTCCAGGGACATGCCCCGGAGGTCGCGCTGCTGGCTCAGGTACTTGCCGAAGTCGACGTGGTCCACGGTACGTCCAGATAGCAGACTAGAGCTTTTCGAGCAGCCTTCGGCAGTCGTCCTTCATCTCCTGCTCGCTGGACTTCGCCTTGGCCTCGCAGAACTCGAAGGCCTGCTTGGCGGCATCCGCCTGCCCCTGCTTCGCCAGACAGACGCCTTCGCGCATGTGCGCTTCGGCCGCTTCTGGACAGTTCTCACGGAAGCGGGAGAACTGCCGGCACGACTCATCCAGCTTGCCCGTCTCGTCGTAGATGATGCCCAGGTTGCGGTAGCCCAGGCAGAATCCGGGGTTGGTCGTCACCGACGCCTTGAGGCTCCCCACCCCGCGCGCCGTGTCGCCCTTCTTGTAGAGCGCCCAGCCCAGGTTGGCCTGGGCGATGTAGGGCGTCACGTAGAGCATGTCGTTGAGGACCTGCTCGTAGAGCTTGATGGCCTCGTCGTAGCGCGCCTGGTCCAGGTGGACGTTGGCCAGGTTGGTCCGGGCCTCGGAGAAGCCGGGCCGCACCTTCAGCGCGTGCTCGTAGTGCCCCACCGCCTCGGCCGGCCGGCCGAAGGCCATGTGCAGGAGGATGCCCATGGCGTTGTGGGCCTCGGGGTAGTCCGGGTCATTGTCCAGGGACACCTGCAGCTCGCGCAGCGCGTCCTGGAGGTGCCCCTGCTGCTGGGCCTGGAGCGCCAGGTCGTAGTGAATCTCCGCGCTGCGGCGCTCCTTCTCCGTGGGGGTATGGACACAACCGGAGAGCGCCAGCACGAGCGCGAGGGAGCAGGAGGCTGAGGCGAGGCGGAGCATGGGAGCGGTTCTCGACGGCGGGAAGGAAGTGGGAGACGGGATTCAGAAGGCCGCGAGGAACCGGCCCAGGGTGGTGGTGACGTTCTTCTTCTCCTCCGCGCGCGCCTTCACCGCAGGCACGAGCTTGGGGTCCTTGAAGAAGACCGGCAGCGCCTTGAGCATTTCGTCTTGCTGCTCCGCAGGCTGCGCGCGCCAGTTGGCGTCATCCATCATGAAGCCAAGCGACTCGACGAAGGCGAGCGCCTCGCCCTCGTCGTCGCGGTACTCGTCCGCCGTCATGTTGCGGCGGCCGGACAGGTACACTGCGCAGTCCTCGGCCTCGGAGAGGTAGAGGTAGACGAAGACGGCTGCCCCCTGCCCTCCGCGGAGGCCCACGACGAACGCCTGTGACGGTCCGGCCTGCTTGCCGGGGATGGCCACATGCGGCGTGTTGAGCGAGGTGTGCAGCGCGAGGATCTGTTCGCGCGTCGCGGGAAGGCCGCGGTAGCGCTCATCCAGGTTGAACACGACGTGTCTCTCCGTGGCCCCTCCCCCGTCAGCGCGTGGTGAGGGTGAATTCCTGTGTGACGTCCTTCGACTCCGCCGCCGTCGTCTGGAAGCGGATGAGGGGGTTGTCGATCATCACGTTCCCGCCCCCCTCGTTGCCCTCGCCGATGATGACCCGGAACACGTGCTTGGGCGAATCGCTGCGCCTCGAGCCCGTGCTGACCTTCCGCGCCATCAACATCACCTGGTTGCTCCCCGGCTGCAGGTGCTTGGTGACGTCGACGACCACCTGGTCCTCATTGCCACGCAGCTTCCGGAGCCAGCGCGAGTTGACGTACACATCAATGTCGTACTCCGTCATCCCCGGCACCGTCTGCTCCGTCACCAGCCAGTAGCGCTGGGTGATGCGCCCTGGCGTCGTGGCCACGGCGGGGGTGGCGGCAGCGGGAGGAGTCCCCTGCGCGGCGGCGGGCACGGCCATGGCCTGCGGCGTGGAGGGTTGCGCGGCGGCGGGAGTCGCCCCGGGAGTCGCGGGCGGCGCGGCGGCCTGCGCGGGAGCCGTCGGAGGAGGCGTCGCGCTCGACGTCGATGCGCGGTAGCCCGGTGCGTCGATGTGGATGTTGCCGGCCTCGTCGATGCGGACGGTGGCCTTCTCGAACTTCTGGTTGGTGACGCCGTCGATCAACACACCGTTGAGGTAGACGGAGCCCGCAAGGGCCCCCAGCGGGGACAACGCCACCATGGCGGCGGCGAGTGCCGCGCTCGAAAACGGGCGATTCATGTAGTCACTCCTCGGAATCTCCAACAGTCCCGGGCACTTGCAACGCTTAGCGCACCCTGGGGAACGGGACAAGGCGCACATGTACCCGCTTGGAGCGGGCATGCGGCTCGGAGATTCACTGACGCGTCAGGGCGTCGGCTCGGCGATGGGGACCTCGCGCTGCGCCAGGGCCCAGTCTCCACCCAGGCCATGGCCCTCGCGGAAGCGGCGGAAGTCGCGTCGCACGGCCCGCGGGTAGCGCCGGAAGCGCTCCAGCTCGCCCTGCTTGATGGCGTTGCGGATGCGGGTGGGACCGGCGTTGTAGGCCATCAGCGCCAGCTCCAGGTCGCCACCGAAGCGGTCCTGAAGTGAGCGCAGGTAGCGGATGCCCAACCGGACACAGAGCGCGGTGTCCGCCGTCACCTCTTCCCGGGACAGGCGCAGCCCTTCCTTCTCCGCCAGGAAGTGGAGCGTGCTGGGCTTGATCTGCATCAGCCCGCGCGCACCCTTCTCGGAGACGGCTTCTTCGGCGAAGTCGGACTCCACGTCGATGAGGGCCAGCACGAGCAGCGGATCATACCCCGCCGTCCGAGCCTCCTCCGCGATGGCCTGTCCCAGCTGCCGCCGCAGGGTGAGCCCCAGGTCCGGCGCGCGGCGGGACAGCACGATGTCGATGAGGGAGGCTTCCGGAGAAGCACTCTCGGCCCCCACGCGCTCGGGGACGACGGGCTGCACCGGACGCTCTTCCAGCAGCGGCACCAGCCGCGCGGACATGACGAGCGCCACCCCTGCCAGCAAGGGGAGTCGGGAGCAGCCGGAACTCAGGGCGTGGAGAGATTCGAAGAACCGCGTACCGAAAGACCTCCCGCCCGTGTGGGCGGGGGCCTTCACTTACGTTGCTCCAGGGCCTGGATGCGCTCGGCCAGGCGGTCCAATCGGGAACCAAACGCCTGAAGTTCCTCGCGGCGGGGCAGCTTCATCCGGGTCAGCGCGGTACGGACCTTGTCTTCCACGTTGTGCTCCAGGTCCTTGCGGTGACCCGCCAGCCGGTCCGAGAACGCCTGGGCCTGACGCTTCACCTCGTCCTGGCTCCAGCCCGCCACGGCCGCCACCCGCTGTACGGCCCGGGAGGCTTCCTCTTCGGCGGTGTTCACGGCCAGGAGCGCCTGACTCCAGATGCGCTCAAAAGTTTCCGCGACAGGGTTCTTCTCTCGGGGGGCCTCGGGCTTGTTGTCCAATGGGTCTCTCCGGGAGGGGGTGCACCAGGCAAGCAAGCCTGGAACAGTCGAACGGACCTGCCACGTAATCACACCCCCGGGGTGAAGGAAACGAGAACGAGCCCCCTGCCCTGCTCCGTGTCCACTCGTGGAGTAGGTAGGGGGCACCAACCGTCAACCACGCGGCGCTCTCAGGCGCGCGGCGTGGTCTCGGAACCCTTCGCGGCGCCGTTGCGGCGGATGGGCTTGAGCAGCGCGTCCACCTTGCGCGACAGCTTGGACAGCTCCTTGTTGATTTCCTGAAGCTGGGACTGGCTGGCCACGCCCACCGTCTCCACCACCCTGGCCTGCAGCCCATCCAGACGCTTGCGCAGCTCCGTGCCGGCCGCGTTCACCTTCGTGCCCAGCTCCTTCACGCGGGGGTCCGTCAGCAGCTCACCCGCCTGGAACTTCGTCCACAGCGACTGCGCCTCCTTGGTGGCCTCCACGCGGCGGGCGTCCAGCGCCTTCACCACCTTGCCGGCCTCGCCCTCCAGCTCCTCGATGCGCTTTTGCGCATGAGCGAGCTGGGCCTTCAGGAATACTTCCACGTTCGAAAGACCGCTCTTCACCGCCTCGGCGCTCGCCTCGGTCGTGGTCGTCTCGTTCTTCGTCGCCGCCTGCTTCGTCGTGGCCATGTCGTCTTCCCCTTTTCAGTCCTGGCGTCGCCGGGGGCTCACCCGGCGTGTCAAAAGTCTTCGCGCAAAACTTAACGCAGCGCGCCATCACCGTCAAGACCAACGTCCGGGAAGTCCGGATTTACTGGGGGCATAAAATGAAACCGCCGCCCCGGTGCGAACACCGGGGCGGCGGAGGGAAGCAGGTCGGCACGCCCAGGGGGGCGGCCGGTGGGCGCTAGGCGGCGCCGGTCGTCTGGGTGCCTTCCGAGCGCTGGGACGGCGGGGCCAGGGGGCCTCCGTCGCCATGGGCGCCAGCCAGAGCGGCCTCCATCTCGTTGACCTCGTCGGTCGGGCTCTCCACCTCGATGTCGAGGTGCTTGTAGTTCGGCAGGCCCGTGCCGGCGGGGATGAGCCGGCCCATGATGACGTTCTCCTTGAGGCCGCGCAGGTAGTCCACCTTGCCGTTGATGGCGGCCTCGGTGAGCACCTTGGTGGTCTCCTGGAAGGAAGACGCCGAGATGAACGACTCGGTGGAGAGCGAAGCCTTGGTGATGCCGAGCAGCAGCGGCTCACCCACGGCCGGGCGCTTGCCCTCGGCCATGATCTTCTCGTTCTCCTCCTCGAACACCCACTTCTCGACCTGCTCGTCGACGAGGAAGTTGGTGTCGCCCACGTCGGTGACGCGCACGCGGCGGAGCATCTGCCGGACGATCGTCTCGATGTGCTTGTCGTTGATCTTCACACCCTGGAGTCGGTAGACCTCCTGCACTTCGTCCACCAGGTAGCGAGCGAGTTCCTTCTCGCCGAGCACCTTGAGGATGTCGTGCGGGTTGGCCGCGCCGTCCATCATCGCCTCGCCGGCCTTCACGCGGTCGCCGGAGTGGACGCTGATGTTCTTGCCCTTGGAGATCAAATACTCCTTGGCCAGGTCCGTGCGCTGCTCGCCATTCACCTCGGGGGTGATGATGAGCTTGCGCTTGCCCTTGGTGTCCTTGCCGAACGACACCACGCCGTCGATCTCCGCGATGGCCGCGGCGTCCTTCGGCTTGCGCGCCTCGAAGAGCTCGGCCACGCGGGGCAGACCGCCCGTGATGTCCTTGGTCTTCGTCGTCTCGCGGGGCACCTTGGCGAGCACTTCGCCCGGGTGGATCTCATCGCCGTCGTTGACGGTGATGATGGAGCCCTGCGGCAGGAAGTAGCTCGCCGGGTTGCGGGACGAGGGCAGGTCCTTCGTGTTGCCCTGGGCGTCGCGGATGGAGACGCGCGGACGCGCTTCCGGATCCTTGGACTCGATGATGGTCTTCCGGGACAGACCGGTGACCTCGTCGAGCGTCTCGGACATCGTCACGCCTTCGATGATGTCCTCGTACCGGACCGTGCCGCCGACCTCGGTGAGCAGCGGAATCGCGAACGGATCCCACTCGGCCACGAGCGTACCCGGCTCGATGCGCTGCCCTTCCTTGATGAGGATGCGGGCGCCGTAGATGATCTGGTAGCGCTCGCGCTCACGGCCGGAGTCGTCGACCACGACGAGCTCGCCGTTGCGGTTCATCGCGACCAGGGTGCCATCCACCTTCTGCACCGTGGTGAGACCCGCGAACTTCACCTTACCGGCGTAGCGGTTCTCCAGGCTGGACTGCTCCGCGCGCCGAGTCGCCGCGCCACCGATGTGGAAGGTGCGCATCGTCAGCTGCGTACCCGGCTCACCGATGGACTGCGCCGCGATGACGCCGACGGCCTCGCCCACGGACACCTTCCGGCCGCGGGCCAGATCACGTCCGTAGCACTCCACGCAGATGCCGCGCTTGGCCTGGCACGTGAGCACCGAGCGGATCTTCACCTTGTCCAGACCGCTGTTCTCGATGCGGCGGACGCGCTCCTCGTCGATCTCCTCGTTGGCGCGCACCAGCACCTCGCCCGTGACGGGGTCGAGGATGTCATCGAGGGCCACGCGGCCCAGGATGCGCTCGCCGAGGGGCTCGATGATCTCTCCGCCTTCGACCAGGGCGCCGATGAACAGACCGTCCATGGTGCCGCAGTCGTACTCGTTGATGATGGCGTCCTGCGCCACGTCGACGAGACGGCGGGTGAGGTAACCGGAGTTGGCCGTCTTGAGCGCCGTGTCCGCCAGACCCTTGCGAGCGCCGTGCGTGGAGATGAAGTACTGCAGCACGGAGAGGCCCTCGCGGAAGTTCGCGGTGATGGGCGTCTCGATGATTTCGCCGGAGGGCTTCGCCATCAGGCCGCGCATACCGGCCAGCTGGCGAATCTGCTGGGCGCTACCACGCGCGCCAGAGTCAGCCATGATGTAGATGGGGTTGAACGAGGGCTGCTTGCGCGACTCGCGCTTGCCGTCCTTGTCCCCGGAGGTCTCCTCCTGGGAGATCTGCTGCATCATCTCCTGGGCGACCTTCTCGGTGACCTCGGCCCAGATATCGATGACCTTGTTGTAGCGCTCACCGTCGGTAATGAGGCCCTCGAGGTACTGGTTCTCGATCTCCGCCACTTCCTTGCGCGCGTAGTCCAGGAACTCCTGCTTCTTCGCAGGGATGATCATGTCCTTGAGCGCGATGGAGATGCCGGCGCGGGTCGCGTTGTAGTAGCCGAGGCTACGGATGCGGTCCGCGAGCAGCACCGTCTCCTTCTCGCCGGTGAGGCGGTAGCAGAGGTCGATGAGGCCGCCGAGCGACTTCTTGTCGAGCACCTTGTTGATGGCGTCGAAGCCCACGCGGCGCGGCACCACTTCCCACAGGAGGACGCGGCCGACGGTGGTCTCCTTGCGGACACCATCGATGCGGCAGACCACCTTCGCCTGCAGGTGCACCTCGCCGTGGTCGTGCGCGGCGCGCACCTCGTCGGGCGAGCTGAACACGCGACCCTCGCCGTTGGCGAACTCGCGGGCGCGGGTCATGTAGTAGATGCCGAGCACCATGTCCTGCGTCGGGACGATGATGGGCTTGCCGTTCGCGGGGCTGAGGATGTTGTTCGTCGACATCATCAGCACGCGGGCTTCCATCTGGGCTTCGATGGAGAGCGGCACGTGCACGGCCATCTGGTCACCGTCGAAGTCGGCGTTGAACGCCGCGCAGACGAGCGGGTGCAGCTGGATGGCCTTGCCTTCGATGAGCACGGGCTCGAAGGCCTGCATGCCCAGGCGGTGCAGCGTGGGCGCGCGGTTGAGGAGCACCGGGTGCTCGCGGATGACGTCCTCGAGGATGTCCCAGACCTCGGGACGCTCCTTCTCCACCATCTTCTTCGCCGACTTGATGGTGGTGACGTAACCCTTCTCTTCGAGCTTGTTGTAGATGAACGGCTTGAACAGCTCGAGCGCCATGATCTTCGGCAGGCCGCACTGGTGCAGGCGCAGCTCGGGACCGACGACGATGACGGAGCGGCCCGAGTAGTCCACGCGCTTGCCGAGCAGGTTCTGACGGAACCGGCCCTGCTTGCCCTTGAGCATGTCGGACAGCGACTTGAGCGGCCGCTTGTTCGGGCCGGTGATGGTCTTGCCACGGCGACCGTTGTCGAACAGCGCGTCCACCGCCTCCTGCAGCATCCGCTTCTCGTTGCGGATGATGATGTCAGGGGCGTTGAGCTCCTGGAGGCGCTTGAGGCGGTTGTTGCGGTTGATGACGCGACGGTACAGGTCGTTCAGGTCGGAGGTCGCGAAGCGGCCACCGTCGAGGGGAACGAGCGGGCGCAGGTCCGGCGGAATCACCGGAATCACGTCCAGCATCATCCACTCGGGCTTGTTTCCGGAGACGCGGAACGCCTCGGCCACCTTCAGGCGCTTGGCGTACTTCTTCCGCTTCGCCTCGCTGGTGGTCTCGCGCATGTCCTTGCGCAGGTCCTCGGACAGCCGCTCCACGTCCAGCGCCTTGAGCATCTCGCGGACGGCCTCGCCGCCCATGCCCGTGGTGAAGGAGTCCTCACCGTGCTCCTGGTAGAGCCGGTGCATCTTCTCTTCGCTGATGAGCTCGCCCTTGGTCAGCGGCGTCGACTTGGGGTCGAGGACGATGTAGCTCTCGCAGTAGAGGACCTTCTCCAGCTCCTTGAGCGTGATGTCGAGCAGGTTGCCGATGCGGCTCGGCAGCGACTTGAGGAACCAGATGTGGGCCACCGGCGTGGCCAGGGTGATGTGACCCAGGCGCTCGCGGCGGACCTTCGACTGGATGACCTCCACGCCGCACTTCTCACACACCACGCCACGGTGCTTCATGCGCTTGTACTTGCCGCAGTTGCACTCGTAGTCCTTCACCGGCCCGAAGATGCGGGCGCAGAACAGGCCGTCACGCTCCGGCTTGAACGTGCGGTAGTTGATGGTCTCCGGCTTCTTCACCTCGCCATGGGACCACTGGCGGATCTTGTCGGGCGACGCCAGCGCGATGCGGATGGCGTTGAACGACAGCGGGTCCTTCGGCTTCTCGAAGAAGTTGAAAATGTCCTTCACGTTGCCTCCGAAATCTCGTGAGGCGTCCCCCGTGGGGAACGCCAGCTGATTCGGGCCCCCGCCCCGGACCCGGCCGCGCCCACCCTTTTCAGGGTGGCGGGCGGCCGGTCAGGCGGGCGCTCCGGCTCTCTCAGGCGTCGGTACCGGTCTTCCGGTCTTCGCCGTCACCACCACCACCCAGGAAGTCACCGCCGAAGCTGCGCTGCCGCTCCGGGGGGGCGTGCTCCAGCAGCTCGACGTCGAGCGCGAGTGACTGGAGCTCCTTGAGAAGCACGTTGAACGACTCGGGCAGGCCACTCTCCAGGACGTTGTCGCCCTTGACGATGGCCTCGTACATGCGCGTGCGGCCCACCACGTCGTCCGACTTGACGGTGAGGAACTCCTGCAGCGTGTACGCCGCGCCGTAGGCCTCCATCGCCCAGACTTCCATCTCTCCCAGTCGCTGACCGCCGAACTGGGCCTTGCCGCCCAGGGGCTGCTGCGTGACGAGGGAGTAGGGACCAATGGAACGGGCGTGGATCTTCTCGTCCACCAGGTGGTGCAGCTTCAGCATGTACATGACGCCGACGGTGACGTTCTGGTCGAACGGCTCACCCGTGCGCCCGTCGAAGAGCACCATCTGGCCCGTGCGGGGCAGCTTCCCCTCGTCCAGCAGCTGGTGGATCTCCAGCTCGTGCGCGCCGTCGAACACCGGCGTGGCCACGTGGATACCCCGCTTGGAGCGACGGCAGAGCTGCTTGATCTCCTCCTCGTCCAGCTTGTCGAGGAACTCGCCGAACGCGGTCTCCTCACCGTAGATGGCCTTGAGGCGGACCTTGATGGCGTCAGCGCTCCAGTTGTCCTCCACGTAGCGCTGCAGCGCCTCACCGGTGCCCTTGGCGGCCCAGCCCAGGTGCGTCTCGAGGATCTGCCCGATGTTCATGCGGCTGGGAACGCCGAGCGGGTTGAGGACGATGTCCACCGGACGGCCATCCTCCAGGTACGGCATGTCCTCCTCGGGGAGGATGCGGGACACGACGCCCTTGTTTCCGTGGCGGCCGGCCATCTTGTCGCCCACGGCCAGCTTGCGCTTGATGGCGACGTACACCTTCACCATCTTGATGACGCCAGGGGGCAGCTCGTCGCCCTTCTTGATGCGGGCGATCTTCTCGCCGAAGGCCAGCTTCACGGCCTCCTTCGTCTCCTCCAGGTTGCGGAGGATGTCGCGCACGCGAGAGTCGAGCGGGTCGCCGACGGAGATCTCGCCCCAGTACTTGTAGGGCACGGTGGCCAGCAGCGCGTCGTCGAGGATGTCCCCCTTCTTCAGGAGGATCTTCCCCTTGTCGTCCACGAGCTTGCCCTGGACCTCCTTGCCACGCACCAGCGCGCGGATGCGGCCGATGGCGCTGTCCTGGAGGACCTTGATCTCGTCGTTCTGGTCCTTGAGGAGCTTCGCCTCCTCCATGGACTCGATCTGCTTGGCGCGCTCGTCCTTCTCCACGCCCTTGCGGCTGAACACCTTGGCGTTGATGACGGTGCCCACCACGCCCGGAGGCACGCGCAGGGAGCTGTCACGAACGTCGCCGGCCTTCTCGCCGAAGATGGCGCGCAGCAGCTTCTCTTCGGGAGACAGCTGCGTCTCGCCCTTCGGGGTGATCTTGCCCACCAGCACATCGCCGGGCTTCACCTCGGCGCCGATGCGGATGATGCCGCTCTCGTCGAGGTCCTTGAGGGCTTCCTCACCCACGTTCGGGATGTCGCGGGTGATCTCTTCCTTGCCCAGCTTGGTGTCTCGCGCGATGCACTCGAACTCTTCGATGTGGATCGACGTGAAGACGTCATCCTTCTGGATGCGCTCGCTGATGAGGATGGAGTCCTCGAAGTTGTAGCCCTGCCACGGCATGAACGCGACGACCACGTTCTGGCCCAGCGCCAGCTCACCCGTCTCGGTGGCCGGGCCGTCGGCGATGACGTCACCCTTCCGGACCTTGTCGCCCTTGCTGATGATGGGCTTCTGGTTGAGGCAGGTGTTCTGGTTGGAGCGCTGGTACTTGAGCAGGTTGTAGATGTCGACCTCGCTCGAGACGTCGCTGAGCGAAGCGGGCACGTCCGCCTTCACCACGATGCGGCCGGCATCCACGCTCTCCACCGTGCCGTCGCGCTTGGCCACGCACGTCACGCCGGAGTCGCGCGCGACGATGGCCTCGATGCCCGTACCCACCAGCGGAGCGCTGGTGCGCAGCAGGGGCACCGCCTGGCGCTGCATGTTGGAGCCCATGAGGGCGCGGTTGGCGTCGTCGTTCTCCAGGAACGGGATGAGCGACGCGGCCACCGACACCAGCTGGTTCGGAGACACGTCCATCAGGTCCACGTCCTCGGCGCGAGCCTGGACGAACTCACCGCCGCGGCGGCTGGACACGAGCGCGTTGACGAACTTGCCCTTCTTGTCCGTCTCGGCGTTCGCCTGACCGATGGTGTGCTTCTCCTCCTCGAGCGCCGAGTAGAAGGCCACGTCCGTCGTCACGATGCCCGCTTCGACCTTCCGGTACGGGGTCTCGACGAAGCCGAACTCGTTGACGCGCGCATAGGTCGACAGCGACGCGATGAGGCCGATGTTCGGACCTTCCGGCGTCTCGATGGGGCAGATGCGGCCGTAGTGCGTCGGGTGCACGTCGCGCACCTCGAAGCCGGCGCGCTCGCGGGTGAGACCACCGGGCCCGAGCGCGGACAGACGACGCTTGTGCGTCACCTCGGACAGGGGGTTCGTCTGGTCCATGAACTGCGACAGCTGGCTGGACCCGAAGAACTCCTTGATGACCGCCGTGACGGGCTTCGCGTTGATGAGATCGTGCGGCATGAGCGTCTCGATCTCCTGGAGGCTCATGCGCTCCTTGATCGCCCGCTCCATGCGAACCAGACCGATGCGGTACTGGTTCTCCAGCAGCTCACCCACCGCGCGCACCCGGCGGTTGCCGAGGTGGTCGATGTCGTCGATGGTGCCCTTGCCGTTCTTCAGATCGATCAGGTAGCGGATCACCTCGAGGATGTCCCGCTTGGTGAGGATCTGCCCGTCGAGAGGCTCCTCGAGGCCGAACTTGAAGTTCAACTTGAGGCGACCAACCTTGGACAGGTCGTAGCGCTCAGGGTTGAAGAACAGGTTGGTGAACAGGTTGAT
The DNA here is from genome assembly GCF_013336715.1 of Myxococcus sp. CA056. Lineage (NCBI taxonomy): Bacteria > Pseudomonadati > Myxococcota > Myxococcia > Myxococcales > Myxococcaceae > Myxococcus > Myxococcus sp. CA056. The sequence continues at coordinate 350,421 of NZ_JABUMT010000006.1, read as the reverse complement.
CGCCGTCTCCGGCGTCGGGGGATCGCCAGGACGCAGGCGGCGGTAGATCTCCATGATGGACTGCTCGGGCGTCTCGAGCTTGTCCAGCATCAACGTCTCACGCAGGTACGGACCCACGTTGAGGTTGTCGATGAAGAGGACCTTGAACTCCTTGATGTTGCGCTTCAGGAGCTCGTCGACCTTGTCCTGCGAGACTTCCTCGTTGCACTCGAGGATGACCTCGCCGGTGTTCTCGTCCACCACGTCGTAGGCGGACACCTTCGTGAAGAGCTCATCCGCGTCGATGGGGAGCGTCTTCATCTTCGCCGCTTCGAGCTTCTTGATGGCGGCGCGGGTGAACTTGCGGTTCTTCTTGACGATGAGCTCGCCCGTCTTCGTCTTGATGTCGCGGGTGGCTCGCTGGCCCGGGAGCAGCTCCAGCTCGACGCTCTTCTCGAAGTCCGTCGCGCTCTGGAGGTAGATGGTCTCCGTGGCGTAGTAGTAGTTGAGGATCTCCTCGGTGGAGCCCTTGAACTCCAGCGGGTTCTTCTTCGCGGTGTCGCTGACGGCGCCCAGGGCGCGAATGAGCACCGTCGCGGGCAGCTTGCGCCGGCGGTCGATGCGCACGTACAGCAGGTCCTTGTGGTCGAACTCGAAGTCGATCCACGAACCGCGGTAGGGGATGATGCGGGCGTTGTAGAGCAGCTTGCCAGACGAGTGGCTCTTGCCCTTGTCGTGGTCGAAGAAGGCACCCGGGCTGCGGTGCAGCTGGCTGACCACCACGCGCTCGGTTCCGTTGATGATGAAGGTGCCGTTCTGGGTCATCAGCGGGATTTCCCCGAAGTAGACCTCCTGCTCCTTCACGTCACGGATGGACTGGGCGCCAGTCTCCTCATCCTTGTCCCACACCACCAGGCGGACCACGACCTTGATGGGGGCGGAATAGGTCATCCCGCGCTGGTGGCACTCGTCGACGTCGTACTTCGGCTTCTCCAGGTGGTAGCTGACAAACTCCAGGGACGACGTCTCGTTGAAGTCCCGAATCGGGAATACCGAGTTGAAGACACCCTGAAGTCCGACGTCCTCACGCTTCTCCGGGGCGATATCGGCCTGGAGGAACTTCTCGTAGGACTGCTTCTGGATGTTGATAAGATTGGGAATGTCGATGATCTTCGCGATCTTGGCGAAGGTCTTCCGCACGCGGAAATTGTTCTGGATCTGCGTCGGCATTCTGGCTCCGGGGACGGCTGCTCGGGCGGGGCAAACATCGATAACGCGCGGCGGCGCCGGGAAATTTGCAACTGTCAAATGGGCAAAGCCGGCAGCCCCCCTCACTGGGAGCGCCGGCCTGCTCATTCGGTCAGGAAGCTGCTTGGGAATTCCCGGAAACCAAGCAGCTCCTGTTCGACTTACTTGACGTCGACGGTGGCGCCAGCGGCAACGAGCTGGTCCTTGATCTTCTTGGCGTCGTCCTTGTTGACGCCTTCCTTGACCGTCTTGGGCGCGCCCTCGACCAGGTCCTTGGCCTCCTTCAGGCCCAGGCCGGTGATGGCGCGGATCTCCTTGATGACGTTGATCTTGTTGGCGCCGGCGTTCGCCAGCACCACCGTGAACTCCGTCTTCTCCTCAACAGGAGCGGCGGTGGCGGCCGCGGGACCGGCGACAACGGCGGCGGCGGCGGCGGAGACGCCCCACTTCTCCTCGAGGGCCTTCACCAGGTTGGCGGCCTCGATGATGGTCAGGGAGGAAAGCGAATCAACGATTGCGTTCAGGTCAGCCATGGAACTGTGTCCTTCTTGGATTGACTAACGGCCTTACTCCCAAAGGGAGGAACGGCCGAAAAGGTGGGTGTAGAAAAACTTCTCGGACAGATGAGGAAAACTACCCCTGCAACTTGTCCGCGTGGGCCTGAATGACCCGCGCGAGCTGCGTACCCGGGGCGGCAATCGTCCGAACCAGCTTGGTAGCCGGCTGGGTGATCATCCCGAGCAACTGCGCTCGGAGTTCGTTGAGACCCGGCAGCTTCGCCAGCTGCTTGACACCGGCGGCGTCGACCTTGCGGCCGTCGACCACGGCGCTGCGGATCTTGATCTTGTCCTCGAGGTCCTTCGTGAACTCGGTCAGGATCTTCGCCGGGGCCACCACATCGCCGTAGCTGATGCACAGCGCCACGGGACCCGTGAAGTCATCAGCGATGACAGCCACGTCCGTGCCCTGCGCCGCACGACGCGCCAGCGTGTTCTTGATGACCTTGTACTCGACGTTGCCCTCACGGAACTTCCGGCGCAGCTTCGTCACCGTCTCCACATCCACCTTGGAGAACTCGGCAACGACGGCCGACTTGGTCCGCGAGAACTTCTCGTGGAGTTCCTTGATCATCTCCTCCTTCTCGCTCTTCAGCACTTTGACTCACCTCCTTACTGGCCCGTCTTCCGACGGGCGTGATGCCTGGGCCAAAGTGGCAGAGCGAGAGGAGTCTCCGAGAGACACCACAACGCACCTCCAGTCTCGGCAGGGCTGGCCTTGCGGCCGTTTGAACCCGACAGGGGAAGCCATGCCCCGACCGGTTGTCCGGTTCCCAACGGGGCACTTCTCCTCTGACCGGGTCCCTGCTGTCATGAACCAGGTCGGAACACCCGTCTCACGACGTGGCGCTCCAATTGCAAAAGCCGGGGGCCTATACCCCCGGCTTCAGCAAAGATCCAGAACTTTCGAACCTGAGACGTCAGGCAAGCGGCGCCTCTGACACCCCCTGTGCGGGGATGGGAGCGCCGCCCTGCCTGCTGTCCGCCTAGCGGTGGCGGGCCAGAATCTCCTGGGTATCGATCTTGATGCCCGGGCCCATCGTCGTCGAGATGGCGATACCCTTCAGATACACGCCCTTGGCGGTGGCCGGCTTGAGCTTCATCACCAGGTCCACCAGCGCGTTGAAGTTGCCCTCGAGCTTGTCCACCGCGAAGGAGGCCTTGCCCATCTTCGCGTGGACGATGCCGGCCTTCTCCGCGCGGAAGTCGACCTTACCGCCCTTCGCGTCGCGGATGGCCTTGGCCACGTCCATGGTCACCGTGCCGACCTTCGGGTTCGGCATGAGGCCACGGGGACCGAGCACCTTACCGAGGCGACCGACGATACCCATCATGTCGGGCGTCGCGATGACGGTATCGAAATCGAGGAAGCCCTCCTCGATGCGCTTCTGGAGATCCTCCGCGCCGACGATGTCCGCACCCGCGTTGCCAGCCTCGGTGGCGCGCTCGCCCTTCGCGAACACGGCCACGCGCACGGTGGCACCCGTGCCGTTGGGCAGAACCACGGCGCCACGGACCATCTGGTCCGCGTGCTTGGGGTCCACACCCAGGTTGATGGCGACATCGACCGTCTGGTCGTACTTCGACGCCCGCGCATCCACCGTCTTCTTCAGGAGCTGAAAGCCCTCGGCGATGCTGTAGCGCTTCTCGCGATCCACCAGCGTGGCGGCCGCGCGGAACTTCTTCCCATTCTGAGCCATGACAGAAATCCTCGTCCGTGAGTGGGGCGGCGGCTTAGCCGACGACTTCGATGCCCATGGAGCGCGCGGTGCCAGCAATGGTGTTCATGCAGGCCTCAAGCGACGCGGCGGTGGTGTCCTGAATCTTCTTCGTGGCGATCTCCTCGAGCTGCTTCCGGGTGATCTGCCCCACCTTCTCCTTGCCAGGCTTCTTCGCGCCCGAACCCTTCTTCTTGTCGGTGTGCAGGCCCGCCGCCTTCTTGATGAGGACGGCCGCCGGAGGCGTCTTGAGGATGAAGGTAAAGGAGCGGTCCTGATAGACGGTGATGATCACCGGGATGATCAGTCCCTCCTTGGCCTCCGCCTGCGTCTTCGCGTTGAACTGCTTGCAGAACTCCATGATGTTCACGCCCTGCTGACCGAGCGCGGGGCCGATCGGCGGAGCGGGGTTCGCCTTGCCGGCGGGAATCTGCAGCTTGACCTGACCTGTGACCTTCTTCATCGGCTGACTACTGCCTTTCGAGGGGGTGGTCCTGACGGGCCTCCAGACGGGGAGGCCCTCCCACCCATGGAACCGCGCCCCGGAGGGCGCGGAAGGTGTGCGAGGCGCGCTCTACCCGAGCCGCCCGCGAAAACTAGCCGGTGGTCTTCTCCACCTGCATGAAGTCCAGCTCCACGGGGGTGGCGCGACCAAAGATGCTCACGAGCACCTTCACGCGACCCTTCTCCGCGTTGACCTCTTCCACCGTGCCGTTGAAGTTGGCGAAGGGCCCGTCAATGACGCGCACCGTGTCACCATCGTCGAACTGCACCTTGGGCTTAGGCTTGAGCGTGCCCTCGGAGATCTGCGACGTGAGCCGCGCGACCTCCTGGTCCGAGATGGGCAGGGGGTTCTGGTTCTGCACCGTCCCGGGGAAGCCGGTGATCTTCGGCGTGTTCTTCACCAGGTGGAGCGTCCGGTCGTTCAGCTCCATCTGCACGAAGATGTAGCCCGGGAAGAACTTGCGGCGAGACGTCTTCTTCTCGCCCTTCACCATCTCCACGACCTGCTCCATGGGGATGAGGATTTCACCGAACTGGTCCTGCAACCCCTCGAGCCGAACCTTCTCCTCCAGGCTCTTCTTCGCCTGGTTCTCGAAGTTCGAGTAGGTGTGGACCACGTACCATTTCATGGCCATTACAGCTTCCCCCACAGGGCCGGCAGCCACTCCACCATCAAGTTGTACGCGACGGTGTCGATGCAGAAGAGCAGCACCGCGGCGACAAGCGAGGCGACGACCACGGCCATGGTCGACGTCCGGGTCTCCGGCCAGGTAGGCCAGGAGACCTTCATCAACTCGGACGCGACCTCCATGGAGAGCGTGTGCGTCTTTGGATGGAAGAATCCGACCAGCGCAAGCCCCACGGCCACCAGGTAGCCCACGAGGGTGGACACCTTCCAATCCAACCCCTCGATGAGAACCGAGTCGGGCCATCCGAAGCTGGCCCACAACGCCCCAAAGAGGCGCTCCAGGAACAGCGCCAGGATGATGCCGGCGAGGAGGTAGAAGATGACCACGAGCCGCTTCGGATCCATCGCCGAGCGGTTAGCCTGCTGGCTGGCCTCTGATGCCGTCGCCATGGTGCCTCACGAGGTACTGCGAATGCGAAATTTTACGAACTGCGGAAACACAGGAACCCCCGGTACCTCCAGGTACCGGGGGCCCCGCTCCCACTGAGACTTGGCAGGCCAGGAGGGATTCGAACCCCCAACACGCGGATTTGGAGACCGCTGCTCTACCGTTGGAGCTACTGGCCTAGAAACTCTCAGGAACTACCGACCTAGACCTTACCTTCCTTGTGGTCCGTATGCTTGCGGCACTTCGAGCAGAACTTGCTCAATTCGAGCTTGTCCTGGCTCTTCCGCTTGTTCTTCGTGGTCGTGTAGTTCCGCTCTTTGCACACCGTGCACTCGAGCGAAATAATGGAACGATTGCCCTTCGGCATGACCTACCTCATCAGACACGAGAGGGGAAGGCTACCAGAAGGTGCCCTCCCCTCTAAATCCGGAAAGTGGAGCCAGGAGACCCTGCGGCCTCCCAGGCGTATTACTCGATGACCTCGGCCACGACGCCGGCGCCCACCGTGCGGCCACCCTCGCGAACAGCGAAGCGCAGCTCCTTGTCCATCGCCACCGGGGTGATGAGTTCCACCTCGATTGCGATGTTGTCGCCCGGCATCACCATTTCCACGTTCTCAGGCAGCTTCACCGTTCCCGTCACGTCCGTCGTGCGGAAGTAGAACTGGGGACGGTATCCCTTGAAGAACGGGGTGTGGCGACCACCCTCTTCCTTCGACAGCACGTAGATCTGCGCCTTGAACTTGGTGTGCGGCTTGATGCTGCCCGGCTTGGCCAGCACCTGCCCGCGCTCCATGTCCTCGCGCTTCAGACCACGCACCAGCGCGCCGATGTTGTCTCCCGCCCGGCCCTCGTCCAGCAGCTTGCGGAACATCTCAACGCCCGTGACGACGGTCTTCTGCGTGTCGCGCAGACCGACGACTTCAACTTCCTCGCCGACCTTGATGATGCCGCGCTCGACGCGACCCGTCGCCACCGTTCCACGGCCGGCGATGGAGAACACGTCTTCCACCGGCATCAGGAAGGGCTTGTCCGTCGCGCGCTGCGGCGTCGGGATGTAGCTGTCCACCGCCTCCATCAGCTTCAGGATGGCGCCCTCGCCGACGTCGCTCGTGTCACCCTCGAGCGCCTTCATGGCGGAGCCAGGGACGATGGGAATCGAGTCGCCCGGGAAGTCGTACTTCTTCAGCAGGTCGCGAACTTCCATCTCCACGAGCTCGCGCAGCTCGGGGTCGTCCAGCAGGTCGACCTTGTTCAGGAAGACCACGATGTACGGAACACCGACCTGGCGCGCCAGCAGGATGTGCTCACGCGTCTGGGGCATCGGGCCGTCCGCGGCCGAGACCACGAGAATCGCGCCGTCCATCTGCGCCGCGCCCGTGATCATGTTCTTCACGTAGTCGGCGTGACCCGGGCAATCCACGTGCGCGTAGTGCCGGTTCTTCGTCTGGTACTCCACGTGCGCCGTGGAGATGGTGATGCCGCGCTCACGCTCTTCCGGCGCCTTGTCGATCTGGTCGTACGCCAGGAACGTGGCGCCGCCGGTCTTGGCCAGCACCTTCGTGATGGCCGCCGTCAGCGACGTCTTGCCGTGGTCCACGTGTCCGATCGTGCCGATGTTCACGTGGGGCTTGTTACGCTCGAACTTCTCCTTGGCCATGACACTCCTCTAAAAAATGGAGCCCTGAACCAGGATTGAACTGGTGACCTCATCCTTACCAAGGATGCGCTCTGCCAACTGAGCTATCAGGGCTTGGCGATGCTATGAACTACAACGTTTGGAGCGGGAAATGGGATTCGAACCCACGACATTCAGCTTGGAAGGCTGACGCTCTACCAACTGAGCTATTCCCGCGTTGCCGAGTGGAGGGAGATGGATTCGAACCATCGAAGGCGTAGAGCCGGCAGATTTACAGTCTGCTCCCTTTGGCCGCTTGGGTATCCCTCCGCACTTTTACTTCAGACTGCGTACTGCACCCCATACTGCTCGTCTCGGGCCCTCATCCGCGGCCCCCGTCCTGCTTGGCCGGCGGCGGGACTTGAACCCGCGACCTACTGATTACAAATCAGTTGCTCTACCGACTGAGCTACACCGGCACTCATCCGGCTCCTGCCCACCGCCCTACCCCACCTCCACCGAACCCGTCAACAACCCGGCTCCGATGTGCGAGGCGCGCCCTTTTAGAAGTCCCCATCATCCAAGTCAAGGGGATTGATCCCAGATGATGGCCGACTAACGGGAGGCGCTCCCCCGCTGCCGGGCGACCTCGTATAGCAGAATGCCGGCAGAAACGGACGCATTGAGTGAACCGACCTGACCCGCCATCGGAATCCGCAGGCGATGGTCGCAGTGCTTGAGCACTCCCTCCCTCACCCCTGCCCCCTCGGCCCCCACCACCAGGGCCAGGGGCCCGTCCAGTCGGGCGCTCCACATGGGCTCGGTCGCGTCCACGTCCGCCGCGGCCACCCAGAGCCCTGCTTCCTTCAGTTCTTCCAGGGCGCGAGAGATGTTCACGACCCGGGCGATGAGGCAGTGCTCCACCGCGCCCGCTGACGCCTTGGCCACCGTGCCCGTCACCTGCACGGCGCGGTCCTTGGCGATGACGACCCCATGCGCACCCAGCGCGTGGGCCGAGCGGATGATGGCGCCCAGGTTGTGCGGATCCTGGATACCGTCGAGCACTACGACGAGGGGAGGCCGCTTGCTGGCCTTGGCCGCGTCGATGATGTCCTCCAGCGCCGAGTACGTGAAGCCTCGAAGCTCGAGCACGACGCCCTGGTGGACCCCGCCGTCGGCCATGGCGGCGAGGCGCTCGCGCGACACCTTCTCCACCCGGACACCCGCGTCCCGGGCGCGGCTGAGCAGCTCCCCCGCCGCCTTGGCGGCCAGCTGCCCCTCCACGATGAACAGCCGCTCCACTTCGTCCGGTCGGGCCCTCAGGGCCTCGAGGACCGGATTGACGCCATAGACGTGACGCGCCGGGGAGTCCCCGCCCTCACGCTCACCTCGACCACCCTTGGGGGGACGCTCACGCATGGGAACTAGAGGACCTCGACGGGAACGGAGAGGGTCTTCTGCTGGCGCGCGCAGATCTTCTCCGTGCAGATGAAGAAGACGAGCTTCGCGTCCACCGAGCCCTTGCCCGCGGCCGTGGCGGAGAAGGGAATCTCGAAGCGGGGGTCCGCGAACTCCTGGCCCGCGGCCTTCTTCGCGACCGAGTCCTCTCGTCCCAGCTTCTCCTTCGCGACGGAGACCTGCGTGCCCTTCACCTCGAGCTTCAGCGGGGCCTCCTCGGAGACATGGGCGCCGGGCTTCGTCTTGACCGAGACCACGAAGACGCCCTTCTCCCCCGTCTTGACCTGGCTGGAGGAGCCGTCCGTGGACACGTCATAGAGGCTGGCGGGGTCCACTTCGTCGGCGGACGCCGGGGCCGTCCAGACGCAGGCCACCAGCAACGCGGCAACGGAGGTGAAGCTTCGGATGTGCGACATGGCGGGTCTCCTGAAAACGGGTGCTGCCTATCATGCCTGCGACGTGGGGCGCCGGCATTCTCTTCACGCGCCCCCTGCTCCGCTCGTGGGCGTACGACTCGTGCGCTTCCTGCGCGGTGCCGGAGATGTTGGCAGCCCCGGCGAGGGAAGACTTCGAGGTGGCAGGAGGTCTGGCACGGACACGGGGTCCGCGCCCGCGACCAGTTCCTCGGCGCGGATGATGATGGGCGTCGCCAGGTCCATGCCCGTGACAGCCTCCATCTCAGGCAAGGCGGGCGAGCTGTTCACCTCGAAGACCTTCGATTGGCCCTGGACGTCCAGCAGGTCCACCGCAGCCACCTCCAGCCCCACCAGCCGTGTGGCCTTCTCCGCCGTGGCACGCTGCCCAGGCGACAGCTCCATCGCTTCCAGTCGAGCTCCCTTGATGAGCGTGTGAGCGAACCGACCCGGACGCGCGCGGCGGCGCACCGCGGCCACCGCCTTGCCACCCACGACGAGCACACGTACATCCTGGCTCGTGCTCTTCACGTACTCCTGCATCACCAGGTTGTGGCCGAGGCCAAGCACCGCCTCGAGCGCGGCCTCCAGCGACTGGAGGCTCTCGCACACCATCACCCCGTGATTCTCCTGCCCCTGGAGCAGCTTCACGAGCACGGGCACCCCACCCACCAGCCCCACCATCTCCTTCAAGTGGGCGGCGTCCCGCGCCATCACCGTGGCGGGAATGTCGATGCCATGCGCGGACAGCAACTGCAGTGAGCGCATCTTGCTGCGCGACTGCGCGATGGCCTGGGCGTGATTGACGAGCGGCACCCCGCCCAGTGCGAACTGATTCACCACCGCGAGCCCGTACGTGTTGATGGATTGGGCGATGCGCGGAAGGACCACGTCCGTGGGCGAGAGCTTCTTGCGGTCGTAGTAGAGCGTGGCGCTGCCCCCGTCCAGGTGCATCTGCACCCGGAGCGGGTTGAGCACGCGCATCTTGTGCCCCCGCGCGCGGCCCGCCTCGACAAGACGCCGAGTGGAGGGAATGGAAGCGGACCGCGAGAGGAGGGTGACTTTCATGGGCAGGGGACGGCAACCGGGCCGGAGGCGAGGGGACCTATAATCCCCGCACCGTCCCGGGTAAAGCCGCCCCCGGCCGCCTGCCTAGCGCTGACGGATTGCGCGAACCTCGACTTTGATGGGCGCTTCCGGTCGGGAGTTCTTGATGCGCTCGCACGCCGCGCCGTTGAAGAGAACGCCGTCCGACGTCAGCGTCCAAGTTCCGTCACCCGCCAGGGTGCGCTCACCCTCGATGTAGACAACGATGAGCTTCGGGTCCGAAGGACGCTCAGGACCATTCAGGGGAATCAGGCAAGGCTCCAGGTTCAAGACCTCCTTGCTGATTCGCTCCAGCGCATCTGCCAATTCCACCTGGTTGCCTGCCTGATAGAAGGCCCGGCCACACAGGCCCGTCGCCGCGATGCACGTGTCGTTCGCGCCACAGGCCGTCGGATCAGTGGTGCAGGAACGGGCGAAACCGCCCGCCGACGCCATCGCCTGGAGCACCGCCGGACCATCACCCGAAGCCGTCTCGGCGCCAAAGCCGATGACGATGGTCGTAATCTCCTGGGCCTTCAGCGCCTGCACGGCCTTCACGGAGGCGTTGGTGTCGAGGCAGCCACGCTTCTCGAAGGCGGTGGAGATCTGCGAACCGCAGAGATTGCCAGCAATGGTGCACTTGCACAGTTCCGGTTGATCTCGGCCGGAGTACTCATTCTCCGGGTTGCAGTTGGGCAGACCGTCCGTCAGCAGGATGACGAAGTTCTTGCGGTCCTTGTCCTGCAAGCCGGCCATGGACCCGATGAAGTTCAGGCTTCCGCTCGTCGGAGTTCCGCCCACCGGCTGCCCGGTGCCGTGGTTCGGAATGCCCTGGATCAAATCGTTGATGGAGTTGGCGTGGGCCAGCAGCGACGCATCGTCCTCGACGACCGGCAGGTCCTTGCGGACCGACGTCGCGGTGGGACCGGTGCAGGCCTCGATGCTCGAGCCCGTCGAGGCCTCGGGATAGGTCGTGAGCGCGAAGCGCACGTAGGGACCACTGTTCGCGAGGAACCGAGGCACGGCGGCCTGCAGCTCCGTCCACCGAGTGGGGCACGTGGCCGTGGGGCACGCGTTCTCATTGCCACACAGCACCGTCAAGCCGTCCTCGTCCCGCACCTGGCAGGACGGCCGCGACGTGTCCACCGGGAGCGTCATCGAGCCGGAGATGTCCACCAGCATCATGATGTTGGGCTTGCTCGCCAGGGCGGAGATGGTCTCCTCGACCGTCGTCTGTGCGATGGCGAGCGGCTCCACCGGCTCGAAGTCGTAGGACTGACAACCCGCGACGACGACACCCGAGAGGGCGCCGAGGACGAGAGCGCTCAGGAGGGGCAACTTGGCGCGCATAGGTAATGAATTCCTTCTGCTTCTCATGGGGGGACGCGGAGCTCCGCGCGGCCGGGCTCTTCAGGGGACGGCTTGGGTGAAGAGTATCGCGTGACTCCCCTCGGAGGCTACAGCCTCAAATGGAGGGCTGCATCCGGTTCAACTGATACTGCGAGGTTACAGCAGGAACCGATGGGTTCCCCTCGACAGGCACACACCTGGTGTGGCGTGGACGACATTGGCGCCTGCCTGATCCCTCTTCGCTACGGCTCACCTAGAGCGTCAGCGTGCGCGCCCCCTGCGTCAGCCGCCATAGGGAGGCCAGCCCCATCACCTCGTCCAGGGGGCCCTGAAGCGCCTCGGGCTCGAAGCCACACAGGCGCACCGTCGTGTCGCAGGCGATCAACTTCGCACCCAAGGCCCTCGCCTCCTCCATCATCTTGCTGGGAGCCGGTACGCCCAGGGTCTCGCCTCGGGCGTGCTCCTCTCGCTCCCTCTCACCCTCTGGCTGACCAAAGGTTCCGCCCACCCAGGACCGGAGCGCGTCGAAGGCGAAGACGAAGTAGACCTCGTCACCCATGGCCACGGCGGTGATGCCCATGGAACTCGCCTGGAACGCCGGCTCATACGTGGCGTGCTGCAGAAAGAAGAAGACGCGTCCAGCCATCAACGCAGCACCATAACGGGGTTCGAGTCCGAGCGGGCAACCGGCATATAACCCGGGACGTTCCCCTGCCCGAGGCGCCCCCATGCCAACACCGACCTCGCCGCCACCTTCTCGCACCATCGCGCTCCTCCCCTCTCGCGGACGACGGTGGTGGCACCTCCTGCTCGGAGCGGGGCTGATCGCGAGCTCCGGGGGCACCGCGCTCGCGTACTCACACGCCTCGGGAGAAGCCTCCCCGGCCGTGCCCACCGCACCCGCCCCAACTCCGGTCCCGTCAGGTGGTTTGAGGGAGCAGGTGCTGCTGTTGCTCGACCCCTCCCAGGGACCCTTTCGAGAGGAGCAGTGGCGTCAGCTCGGGCCCCAGGCCGTGCCAGTTCTTCGCTCGCTCGTGGTGGACCCGTCGGTTCCCTCGACTCGACGCGCTCGTGCCATGGCATCGCTCGCCCTCATCGACCCGCCTCAGGGAGCCCCTTCCATCCAGGAAGTGCTGGAGGACCCGAGAGCTCCCGCGGACGTGCGCGCCAGTGCAGCGGGCGCCCTGGCACGATGCCTGGGGACCGAAGCCATTCGCCCCCTCGCGGCTCGACTCATGGACCGTGAGGACCCCGTTCGGGAGGCCGTGGCCCTGGCGCTCGGGCGGCTGGGTGGACAGCAGGCCCGTCAGGCTCTCGAGGAGCGACTCCCCATCGAGGAACGCCCTCTCGTGCGTGAAGCCCTCCAGCGAGGACTCAGCCTCGCGGAGCCCTGAGCGGCCGTGACGTGACTTCCGGACTCGCGTCGGCCCTAGGCTTCCGTTAGATGGGGGCCATGCGCCCCACGGTCCTCCTGTTCGATATCGATGGCACCCTCGTCACCACCGGTGGAGCGGGACGCCGTGCCATGGACCGAGCCTTCGAGCAGCTTCATGGTCGCCGCGATGCCTGCGACTCCTTCCACATGTCCGGCATGACGGACCGAGCCATCGTCCGCACCGCTCTGCGCATCATCGGTGTCGAGGACACCGAGGCCGCCATCGATGCCGGCATCGCCGCCTACCTCGCGCACCTCGCGGATGAAATCCAGAAGGTGGAGGCTCCTCGCTACCGTGTGTTCCCCGGCATGCGAGAGGCCGTACTCGAGGCGCGAAGCCGCCCCGGATTCGCCGTGGGACTCGGCACCGGCAACGTCCGCGACGGCGCTCGCCTGAAGCTGGAGCGCGTGGCCATCCATGATCAGTTCGCCTTCGGCGGCTTTGGCTGCGACCACGAGAACCGCGTGGAGCTGATCCGTCGAGGTGCCGAGGCGGGCGCGGCGACACTCGGTGTCCCGCGCGAGCAGTGCCGGGTGGTCGTCATCGGAGATACGCCCAAGGACGTCGACGCGGCCATCGGCATCGGCGCCGAGTGCATCGGCGTGGGCACCGGGACCTTCACCGCCGAGGCCCTTCTCCAGGCCGGCGCACACGCCGCCTTCCCTGACTTCTCGCACCGCGAGGCCCTTCCGACGCTGCTCGGCGGAAGCTGACGCCTCCCACCCGCGCTCGGAGCCGAGCCCGGCCTGTGGTATCTCCCGCCGCCCTTCCGAGGAGCCCGTCGCATGTCATCCACGCTCGAGTCCTATGAGCTCATCCGCTTCGCCGAGGCCTTCGAAGGTCGGATCGCGACCGCGGGCGAGATGCTCGCCGGCCGCCCCGGTCTGGAAGCCGAGAAGAGCTGGCTGACCACCGCCTTTGAGCTGGTGCGCACCACTCGCGCACCCGCCGCTGGCGTGGTCGACCGCGTCAAGGACCTGCCCGAGCTGGATGAAGCTCGCGAGGAATATGCCTTCCATCAACAGGGCCTGTGGGTCGATGCCCTGGAGAAACTGCACGCGGGCATCACCTTCACCGCCAGCAGCCGCGCTCCCGTCATCGAAGCGCTCTTCCCCCACCTCAAGTTCGCCCAGCTCCGACGCGCGCCTCGCGAAGTCATCTTCGAGTACGCCACGTCCTACGAGCGGCGCACCCGCAGCTCCTACGTCTCCCGCATCTTCGCTCGCGAGGACTTCGCGCTCGTCCGTCCCGTGATGGACCAGGTCGCCGCCGCGCATGCCGCGTGGCGCGCCAGTCATGAGCCCGCGCCACTCTCGCTCGAACAGGAGGCCGTGCTCCGCGAGGAGTTGGTGAACCTGGGGCGCAAGCTCGAAGTGGCGCTGCGACAGGCGCGCCTGCTCTCCGAGGCCGCGCTCGTCCCCGTGCCCAGTGTCCATGAAGCCGCCGCGCTCGGCCTCAAGCCCAAGCGTAAAGCGGGTCGCGGACTGGCTCCCTCCGACGATGGTTTGGGGGCACTGGACCTCGAGCCTTCGGACTCCATGGAGCCCACCGAGGCCGAACTCGCGGAGGTCGCTGCCCTGGATTCGTCGTCCGACGACGCGGAGCCTTCCGCCCTACGGCACAGGGCTGGGAGCAACCCGGCGGCGACCGAACCGCTCGATACGGATGAGCCCGTGGACGTCGACGTGCACTCGACTCGCGGCAAGAACGAGGCACAGTCTGCCCCCGCTCTCGAGGGTGTCGAGGACGCGTCCGTGTCCGAGGACCTGGGGACCAGCGAGCCGACGCCTTCCGTTGTCGAGAGCCCTGCTTCCGAAGGCGGACCGGTCCAAGGCGGAGCTCGTGGCCGCAAGCGCGATGCGAACGCCTCCGCGCCCGTCGTCGAGTCCGGGTCCGACGCAACGGGCGTCCCCGCTCCGTCGGGCCGGGATTCGCCTCTCGAACTCGATGGCGGCCACGCCCCCGTGGATGCGCGCGCTGACACGACGGAGGAGCCGCGTGCCTCGGGCCCTCGTGGACGCAAGCGTGACGCCGAAGGTGCCCCCACTTCAGTCGCTGAAGGCGCGGACATCGCAGGGTCTTCACGTCCCGCCGCGGGCCGCGGGCGAAAGCGCGGCACAGAACCGGGTTCGACCTCTGCCGACGCAGCCAGTGCGCCAGAAGGTGCGCGCGGACAGGTGACTCGTGGCCGTGCGCGTGATTCGAGTCCGCTCCCCACCGCTGGTGGTGACACTGCTGACTCATCGGCGGACTCGCGTACCCAGAGCTCCCGCGGACGTGCTCGCGATTCGAGCGAACCCTCGGCATCCACCGATACCGCGACCCCGGAAGGCTCGCGTGCCCAGGCTCCCGCCGTGCGCAAGAAGAAGGGCGTGACGTCGACCCCTGGCGCGGCAGGCACCGAGACCCCCTGAGCGAGCCTCGGCTCGCGCGTTCAAGGAACCCGGACATGGCGGACGCCGCCCTTCCCATCGACCCGCTCCTTCCGGAAATCGTCTCCACCTTGCGCGGTGCGCGCTCGCTCGTGCTCGAGGCTCCTCCCGGCGCCGGAAAGACGACGCGCGTGCCTCGCGCACTGCTGGAAGCCGGGCTCGGCGGGGGCAAGGAGATCGTCGTCCTCCAGCCGCGACGCCTCCCCACCCGACTCGCCGCCCAGCGCGTGTCCGAGGAAATCGGCGAGCGCGTGGGCGACACCGTCGGCTATCAGGTCCGCTTCGAGGACGTGCGCAGCGCCAAGACCCGCCTGTCCTTCGTCACCGAGGGCGTGCTCGGACGCCGCCTCCTGTCCGACCCGACCCTTCGCGACGTGGGCATCGTCGTGCTCGACGAGTTCCACGAGCGACACCTGTCCGCCGACATCTCGCTCGCGCTGCTGCGCCGCCTGCAAGAGACTCGTCGCCCCGACCTCAAGCTCGTCGTCATGTCCGCGACCCTGGAGGCCGAACCTGTCCGGGCGTACCTTGGAGGTTGTCCCTCCCTGCGCTCCCAGGGCCGACGCTTCGACGTCAGCGTGGAGTATCTCCCCGCTCCAGATGACCGGCACCTGGACCTGCAGGTCCTCTCCGCCATCAAACGCCTGTTCACCCACGGCGTGGACGGCGACGTGCTCGTCTTCCTTCCCGGCGCCGGCGAGATTCGCCGCACCCGCGACGCCTGCGCGGAGTTCGCCGAGCGCCATGACGCCGACGTCCTCCCGCTCCACGGAGACCTGTCCCCCGCGGAACAGGACCGCGCCGTGCGCAGGAGCTCGCGCCGGAAGATCATCCTCTCCACCAACGTGGCGGAGACCTCCGTCACCATCGACGGTGTCGCCGTGGTCATCGACACCGGCCTCGCACGTGTCGCCAGCCATTCGCCGTGGTCCGGGCTGCCCACCCTCAAGCTGTCCAAGGTGAGCCGTGCCTCCGCCATCCAGCGCGCCGGACGCGCCGGACGCACCCGTGCCGGCCACTGCATCCGCCTCTACACGCAGCACGACTTCGATGGCCGTCCCGAACAGGAGGCCCCCGAAATCCGCCGCATGGACCTGGCGGAGACCGTGCTCTCCCTGCGCGCCTCCGGCGTCGTCGACCTCGGTGCCTTCCCTTTCTTCGAGCCTCCTCCCGCGGCGTCACTCGACGCGGCCGAGACGCTGCTTCGCCGTTTGGGCGCCGTCGACCCGAAGGGCATCGTCACGGACGTCGGACAGCGCCTGCTGCGCTTCCCCGTCCACCCCCGCCAGGGCCGGGTCATCGTCGAAGGTGAGCGCCGGGGCGTCGGCGCCGAAGCAGCCACGCTCGCCGCGCTCATGGGCGAGCGGGACATCCGTCGAGAGGCCCGCGCCAATCTGGGCGGAGGAGGCCGCGCCGCCGCCGTCGTCAGTGGACCCTCGGACCTGCTCGAATTGCTGGAGCGCTTCCGCGAGGCCGAACGCACGGGCTTCGCGTCCGGTCGACTGCATTCGCTCTCCCTCGAACAGGGCGCGGTGCAGTCCGTGGACCGCGTCCAGAAGCAGCTCCGGCGCACGGTGCGCAGCCAGGGCGAGAAACCCCACCGCGCGGAGGACATCGAGCAGGCTCTCATGCTCAGCGTCCTCGCCGGCTACCCGGACCGCGTCGCGCGCAGGCGCAGACCTCGCTCTCCCGAACTGCTGCTCTTCGGCGGCGGCACCGCGTCCCTCTCCGAGCTGAGCGTCGTGCAGGACGCGGACTTGATGGTGGCCGTGGACGCCGAGGAGCGCCCCGGCAAAGGCGCCGTGGTGCGACTGGCCAGCTCCGTCGAACCCGAGTGGCTGCTGGACCTCTACCCCGAGACACTCGAAGAGGTGGACACCCTCCAGTGGAACGCCGAGGCACGACGCGTGGAACGCCTCACGCGCCTTTCCTACGGCAACCTCATGCTCGAGGAGACCCGCGCTCCCGCGCCCGCCTCGGAACAGACCGCGCGGGTGCTCGTCGAAGCGGCGCTCGCGGCGGGCCCCGGACGGTTCGCGGACCCCGAGGCCCTGCAGCAGTGGCGCACGCGCGTGGCCCTGCTCACGCAGGCCTTCCCCGAGGCGAAGTTCCCCACCGTGGATGACGCCTTCCTGCGCGATGCGCTCGCATCCCTGTGCTCGGACGCGCGCAGCTTCAAGGACCTGGAAGGCGTGTCCCTCATCGACGCGCTCTACGCGCGACTCACCTCCGAGCAACAACGCCTGCTCGCCACCCACGCCCCCGAGCGCGTCACGCTGCCCGGAGGCCGCGGCGTCAAGGTGAACTACGAGCCGGGCAAGCCGCCCTGGGTCGAGTCACGCCTGCAGGATTTCTTCGGGATGGCCCAGGGCCCCAGCGTGTGCGCCGGCCGCGTGTCGCTCGTGCTCCACCTGCTCGCGCCCAACATGCGCGCGGTGCAGGTGACGACCGACCTGGCGGGTTTCTGGGAGCGGCACTACCCGGCGCTCCGCAAGGAGCTGGGACGCAAGTACCCGCGTCACTCGTGGCCCGAGGACCCGAGGCACGCGCAACCGCCCGCGCCCCGCCCTCCGCGCCGCTGACTAGAAACGCTTGCGCATCTCCAGGTGGTCGATACCGCCTTCGAGGAAGACGGTGCCCATCTCGGTGTAGCCGTGCTTCTTGTAGAACTCGAGGGCGTAGAGCTGCGCGTGCAGCATGATGCCCTTGACGCCTCGTCGCCGGGCTTCCTCCTCCAGCGACGTCAACAGCAGCGAGCCCACGCGTGCCTTGCGATGCGCCTGGAGCACCGCCATACGCCCTACCTGGCCCCACAGGCCCTGCTCACCCACGGGAGGCTGAGGCAACATCACCAGCCGCCCCGTGCCAATGGCGTGGCCTCCCTGGTTGGCGATGATGTGGTAGGCGTGCGCGTCTTCTGCATCCCGCTCGATGCCCTCGGGGACGTGCTGCTCCTCGATGAACACCACCTCGCGGATGGCGAGCGCCTGCATGAGCTCCGCCTCACTCTTGATCTGAGTGATGGAGACGGGCGCGGAAGTATCCGTGGGACTGGCCATGTCGCGGGCAAGGTACACAAAAGGACGCGAGGTCAACAGGCGGAAAAGCACCCGGACATGTCAAGGTGCCAACCGTCCATGAACCCCCGCCCCGTCGCCAGCCGTCTGCCGCTGGCGGGCTTCTACTTCTTGTACTTCGCCACCGTGGGCATCGTCCTTCCGTTCCTGCCCGCCTGGTTCAAGTCCCTCTCCCTCTCCGCGACGCAGGTGGGGCTCCTGCTGTGTCTCAGCCCGTGCATCTCGCTCATCGTCCCCTCGTTGTGGGGGCACCTCGCCGACCGCACCGGCCGTACGTCCCGCGTCCTCACCGTGCTGGCGCTCGGCGCGACGCTCGCCTTCGGACTGGTGGCCAGCGCTCGCACCTTCGAGACACTCGTCCCCGCAATGGCGCTGTACGCCTGCTTCGCCTCCGCGTTCACGCCGCTCGTGGACAGCCTCGCCCTCCACCACGTCGCGCGCACCGGTGACAGCTTCGCGCACGTGCGGCTCTTCGGCTCCGTGGGCTTCATCGTGTCGTCCGTTCTCTTCGGACTGCTCGCCACGGATGTGGACCGGACCGTGGTCCTCGTTCCGCTCGCGCTGCTGGCCATGCTCGTCCCCTGGAGCCTCGCCCTGCGCGACACCGCGGCTCCGAGCCGGGGACTGAGCCCCTTCGCCGGACTGAAGCTGCTGCGTCACCGCGACGTACGCTGGCTGCTCGCCGCCACGAGTCTGCACTGGATGGCGTGCGCGCCCTTTCATGGGACCTTCTCCATCCACGTCATGGCGCTGGGCTTGTCCCCCGCGGTGGTGGGAGTCGTGGCGGGCCTCGGTGTCCTCGCGGAAGTGGGCGTGATGGCGCTCTACCCTCGCGTGGCCGGGGGGCTGGCGCCGCGCCTCGTCCTCGCGGTCGCCTTCGCCGCGAGCGCGCTGCGCTGGGGCGGCATGGCCCTGGTGTCGTCTCCCACTGGGATGGTGCTGCTCGCGCCCCTGCACGGCCTGACGTTCGGCGCCTTCTACGTGGGCAGCGTGGCCTTCCTGTCGCGACGCGTGCCCCCGGAGCTGCGGGCCTCAGGACAAGCCCTGTTCGCCGCCTTCACGTTCGGCCTGGGCGGCCTGGTGGGCTACCTGTCCGCGGGGGCCGGCTACGACTGGCTGGGAGGACACCGACTCTTCGCCGTCGCCGGGGTGCTGGAGCTCGTCGCGGCCGGCCTGGTCCTGAGGGCCTCCATCCTGCCCGCGGAGCCGGCGTCGGGGCCCCTCTCCGCGGGGGCCTCGGGGTGATAGGCTGGGGGCCTCATGCGTATCGCCCGACTGCTCGCACTCGCCCTGGGCCTGCTGGCCGGCCCCGCCACCGCTCAGCCGGAGTTCTTCTTCGGCACGGGTGAAGCCCCCACCTTCCGCGAGGAAGCCGTGGACAAGCGCTTCCTCCGCACGCGCCTGTTCCAGGCCCTGAACCAGGGCACCGCGGATGCCGCCTGCGCTCAGGTGTTGGGCGCGTACCTGACGTTGCTCGGCGAGGTGGGCACCCAGTTCCACAAGCGCGACGAGAACTTCATGCTGGACCCCGCGCTGGTGCAGGCGCTGAGCACGCAGTTGGTAACGGACCGCTTCCCGGGCAACAGCTTCTTCGTGGCCATGGTGCGCCGGGTGCTCATCGACAAGCAGCTGCGCACCGACTGGCTCCAGACGGCCGAGTCGCTCGTCCCCTTCTATCCCGCCATCGACATGGCGCGGATGCGCTTCCTCGCCGATGGCGTGAAGCCGGTGGACAGCTTCCTGCTCACCCTGCCCGTGTTGCGTGAGCGCTATGCGGAGGAAGTCAGCCGCGTCAACTCGGTGGCCGTCTCCACCGCCGAGGCCCTGTTCCGCGACAACTACCTGGACCACGACGTGGCCTTCAGCGGCATGGAGCTGGTGGACGTCAAGCTGGAGAAGCCCAAGAAGAAGAAGCTCAAGAAGGGCGAGGAGCCCGAGCCGGAGCGCATGGTGGCCCGCCTCGTCTGGGTGGAGCCCGAGCCTCCCGCGACGGCGACCTACGAGTTCCAGTTCGGCAAGCCGCGCAAGCGCGAGCGCGTGGACATCGTCGCCATCCTCCAGGACAAGCAGTACGTCGACCTCAACAAGCTGCTCAAGGGCAACCGCGTGCTCGTGCGGGGGCGCTTCTGGGAATACAAGAAGGGCCTGTCGTCCGTCGAACTGCGCGACGCCCTGCTCTTCCAGGAGCGGGACTGGGCACGCGTGGGAGCCCTCGTCGAGCCGATGGCGCTGGCCACCTGTCCCCTGGCCGTCAACGACCTGTCCGGCATCGCTCCTGTCCAGCCCGGCGCCTTCAACAGCAGACCGCGCTGAGCCCCTGTCCCTCGCGGGAGCCCCACCTCCGCGAGGTGGGATGGTGACGTCGGCCTTCGACACGTCGTTCCCTGGAGTCGCATCCCTGGCATGACGGCTGCTTCGTCCCTCGCGCCAACGCCAGCGAGGGATGACATGAAGGTCGACGCCGAGGCCCCAGCCGACAGCACTCCGACGAAGCAACGCCCCGACGCGGAGCGGTTCCAACGGGCACTCCAGGAAGCACCTCAGCGAAGCGCCGCGCTGCCCGCGTCCAGGCCGCCGGCCGCGCTCGCTCCCCTCCGCGCACCGGCCCCCGCGCTTCGCGCCCCGCCCCGCGCGGAGGCACTCATCGCCGCGCGCGCCACGTCGCCCGTCCTCGCGACCACTCGGGGAGCACTGGCCAGTCCAGAGCGCCTCGCGGTGACACGCCAGGCGATGCATGCCGAGTCCTCCCGCCTGGGCAGCGTCCGCGGTGAAGCCCAGGCCTCAAACCAGGAGCGCACCGAGCACCGACTCACGGACCTCCTCGCCCGAGAGCTTTCGCGCGAGCCCCGGGTGCCCACGAGCGCCCCCCTCAAGACGGAGTCGGTGCTCGCGCCACCCGAGGCCCCTCGGCTCGCCGCTTCGCCCGAGAGCACGGGGACAGAAGGACGCATGCCAGCGACAGGCGCGGGCAGCGCGGCACGGAGCGAGGCGTCCCCCACCTCCCGCGTCGATTCGGCGCTGGAGCTCATCGAGCGCATCGAGGTCTTCGTGAAGTCGCAACGTCCGGCGCTGAGCATCAGCGTCCGGGGAACCCTCGACGCGACGGTGGAGGTGGATCGGACGGGCCCTCGCGAAGTGGTGCTGCGCATCCAGGGACACCACGGGCCTGTGCCCACCCAGGATGTCGCTCGGCTGCGGGATGCCCTGGAGGCACGCGGGCTGAAGCTCCGCTCGCTGCGTGCTGGATGAGCGGGCCCGGAACGGCGAAGGCCCTCTCGCCAGCGACGGGCGGGAGGGCCTCCACGAGACTCACGGGCGCGAACGGCGCCAGCTGCCTACTTGCCGGGCGCGGTCTCCAGCATCGCGCGCTTGCCGTCCTTCTCCTTGTACTCCTCGGCCTCGGCGAGCGGCGCCTTCTTCTCCGCGATGTTCGGCCACTTATTGTTGGAGAAGTCGGCGTTCAGCGCCTTGTACTCCGCCCACTTCGCGGGGAGCTCGGTCTCCGGGAAGATGGCCTTGGTGGGGCACACGGGCTCACAGGCGCCACAGTCGATGCACTCGTCCGGGTGGATGACCAGGAAGTTCGCACCCTCGTAGAAACAATTGACCGGGCAGACCTCGACACAGTCAGTGTACTTGCACTTGATGCAAGGGTCCGCGACGACGTAGGCCATGAAAGCTCTCCTCTAAATATCTTCAGCGCGTCCGTGGGCGCGCAGACTAATGGTTCGTTCCAGGGATGGCACCCTGAATTTGTGACACCTGTCCGACGCGTGTCGCTGTCAGCCGAGCAACCCCTGGGCCCGCAGCTGTTCGGCCACGAGGATGGACCCGCGCGCGGCCCCCATCTTGGTGTTGTGGGAGACGAGCACGTACTTGAAGCCGTTCTCCAGCACACCATCCTCGCGCACGCGGCCCACCGTGGTGGCCATGCCGCCATGCGTCTCCCGGTCCAGCCTCGGCTGAGGACGGAATGGGTCGTCCATCACCTCAATCCAGCGAACAGGCGAGGAAGGCAGGTCCCGGGCCACCTCGGCGCCGCGCCACTCGCGCATCGCCTGGGTGACCTCCGCCACCGTGGCCTTGGTGCCGAGCGAGACGAAGACGGACTCGGTATGCCCCTCCATCACCGCCACGCGGGTGCAGGTGCAGGACACCCGAATGTCGTGGGGAGTGAGGGCCGCGCCCCCCGCGTTCAGGGCACCGAGGATCTTCTTCGTCTCCACCTCGACCTTGTGCTCCTCCTTCGGGATGTAGGGGATGACGTTGTCGATGATGTCCATGCCGATGACGCCCGGAGAACGTCCAGCGCCGGACATGGCCTGCAGGCTGGTCATCAGCACGGCCTTCACCCCGAAGCGCTCGACGAGCGGGGCCAGCGTGACGGCGAGGCCCGTCGTCGTGCAGTTGGGGCTGGGGACGATGAAGCCCTTCCAGCCCCTCTTGCGCTGCTGCTCGCGCACGAGCGGCGCGTGCGCGGCGTTGACGGGAGGGATGAGCAGCGGGACGTCGTCGTCGTAACGGAAGGCGCTGGCGGCGGAGAAGACGGGGATGTCCCTGGCCAGCCGCGGCTCCAGCTCACGCGCCACGTCCGCCTCCACGGCGGAGAAGACGAGGTCGTAGTCCCTGGCCTGGAGCGCATCGCCGCTGATGACCTGCATGCGGGCCGTCTCGGGCGACAGCGGCTCCGAGACGAACCACGCCGTCATGCCGTTGGCCGTGCGCAGGGCGTCCCCGTAGGATTTACCCGCCGAGCGAGGCGACGCGGCCAGGCCGGTCAGCTCGATGAACGGGTGATTCCTGAGGGCAGCGATGAACTGCTGCCCCGCGAGTCCGGTGGCGCCAACGAGGGCGGCACGAAGCTTGGCCATGGGGACGGTTCTCCAAAGGAGGATGTCCGCCGCTCCATACACCCTTTGACGACGCACCGCATCCACCGAACCTCAGCGGGGCAGCGCCACCTGGGCACGGACATGGCGCTCGGTGGGGTAGCCCCCCCGAATCCAGCCCGAGAGGCCTCCGTCGAGACACACCGCCTCGCGCCCATGCATGCGCAGCAGGCGGCAGACCCGGCGCACCTCGGACCCGTCGTGCGTGCCACCGCACAGGACGATGAGCTCGTCGTCGGGAAGCATGCGGTGGTCCCGGGCCACCTCCATGGGGGTCATCCTCAAGGCGCCGGGGATGTGCAGATCATGATGCTCCCATTCGGACGAAGCGCGACAGTCGATGACGAGGACCTCGTCATCTCCCAGGCGCAGATACAGCTCGGTACACAGGATGCTGGGCTCCACGAGGACCTCCGCGGGGGGCTCTCGGGGCTCAACCCGGGACCCCGCGGACCTCTTCCATCCCGCCTGGTCGCCTGCCCCTCCCCGGTTGCACCGGGGCCGGCGGGCCTACAGGCCGAGCTGCTTGGCGATGATCTCGTTCATCACCTCGCTGGCCCCGCCACCGATGGGACCCAGGCGGGCATCCCGCCAATGACGCTGGATGTCGTACTCCATCATGTAGCCCGCGCCCCCGTGGAGCTGGAGGCACTCGTCGGCGACGCGGCACGCGGTCTCCGTGGCGACCTTCTTCGCCATGGAGGTCTGCGCCACGGCCCACTCCCCCGCCGCGTGAAGGCGCAGGGCGTGGTAGGTCAGCTGACGGGCGCACTCGCGGGCGGTGAACAGGTCCGCGAGCTTGTGGCGCACCACCTGGAGCTGACTGAGCGACTGGCCAAAGGCGCGGCGCGACTTCACGTGCTCGACGACGCGCTCCAGCATGTCCTCCATGGCGCCCACGGCCCCCAGCGCGAGCGACAGGCGCTCCCACTGGAAGTTGCCCATGATCTGCGAGAAGCCCTGGTTCTCCCCCCCCAGCAGGTTCTCCACGGGGATGCGGCAGTCCTCCAGGAACAACTCGGCGGTGTCCGAGGCCCGCCACCCCAGCTTCTTCAGCTTGCGGCTCACCGTGAAGCCGGGCGTGTCCCTCTCCACCACCAGCATGGACAGCCCCTTGTGCCCCGCGGAGGTGTCCGTCTTCACCGCCATGACGACGAAGTCCGCGCGCACGCCGTTGGTGATGTACGTCTTGGAGCCGTTGACGACGTAGTGGGCGCCATCGCGCCGCGCCGTGGTGCGCAGGCCCGCCACGTCCGAGCCGGCATCCGGCTCGGTGATTCCCAGCGCGCCAATCTTCTCGCCCCGAATCGCCGGGGCCAGCCAGCGGCGCTTCTGCTCGTCCGTGCCGAACAGGTGGAGGGGGCCGGTGGCGATGGTGAACTGCGCCCCCAGGCCCGCGGACACTCCTCCCGAGCCACACCGCCCCAGTTCCTCCAGCAGCACCGCCTCGTAGAGGGGGCCGGCGTCCGTGCCGCCGTACTCGACGGGGTACTTCAGCCCCAGGAAGCCCAGCTCACCGAAACGCGCGAAGAGCTCCCGGGGGAACTCCTCCGCCTCCTCCCAACCCGCGACGTGGGGGAGGATCTCCTTCTCCACCACCGCCCTCACCGTGCGGCGAAAGGCGTCGTGCTCTTCCTCGTACACCCCATGACCATGCAGCATCTGGAAACCCCTCGGCCCATTCGAGCGCGCGAAGCCCAGCGACGGGCACCGCTTCTGACGCGAATCGTACCGGCCGGAGCCGCCCACGGCTTCCGTTGAATCTTGACCGGGCGGCGGAGGGCTGCGTATAAACCCGGCCCCAGCCGTTGGCGCCATAGCCAAGTGGTAAGGCAAAGGTCTGCAAAACCTTCATTCCCCGGTTCGAATCCGGGTGGCGCCTCAATGAAAAAAGGCCCGATGCGGAAGTCACTCCGCATCGGGCCTTTTCATTTTCCGCGGGCCCAGTGGCAGGCCGGTCGCACGGAGGCCCGGCACTCCCCCTGGAGACGGTTCGGTTCAGCGGATCAGCAGCCCAGTTCGACGGCGCCGATGTCGGGGGCACCGCCGCAGAAAGGCAGCCCCACGTCGGTGCCCTTGTCCACGGCCAGGGCGCCCGGGCCAAAGCCCTCGCCCAGGTCCGCGGAGCCGCTGGCGGACGACGCGTCACCCGTCGTGGACTTGAACTGGTCCACGCTCACCACCGCGCCGTTGCTCTTGAACTGACCGCTGGCGGCGAAGAGGTTGTTGCCCAGCTTCATGCCCGGCGCCTGTCCGCCCATGTCCACGGAGATGGCACCGTCCAGGATGTTGTTGCGCACCACCGGAGACTGGGTGGGGCCGCCCGTGCCGTGGCCGATGACGAGGCCGGTGGACACGTTGGTGACGGTGTTGTTCACCACCACGGTGCCCTTGGAGTTCTCCAGGCGGATGCCCGTGCCCTCCCCGCCGCCCGCCGCGGTGATGTCGTGCACGCGGTTGCGGCGCACGACGATGCCGGAGGGCACGGGTCCCTCGTGATTCCCACCCACGGAGATGCCCTTGGCGCCGTCGTAGATTTCATTGTCCTCCACCATCACGTTGTTGGCGGAGTAGTGCACCACCACCACGTCGCCCTTGGCGGTGCTCGACGGGCGGAACTGGTGCATGCGGTTGTTGCGGATGACCACGCCGTAGCAGGTCTTGATGTCCACCGCGTTCTCACGGTTGTTGTAGAAGTGGTTGTTCTCCACCAGCACCCCGTCCGCGGGCGGCAACGAGCTGAAGCCCTCGGGCCCCAGGCACTGCACGGAGTCACCCGAGTTGTCGTGGATGTCGTTGTTGCGGACGGTGATGTCCTTGGACGTGGGCTGCACGACGACGCCGTGCGAGTCCTGGTTGCCCGTCGTCTTCAGGAAGTCGTGGATGTGGTTGTTCTCGATGATGGCGCCGCTGGCCTTGTTGTAGGTCGTCACGCCCGCGCCACCACCACCGTGGTGCAGCTCCGAGTTCACCAGCGTGGAGCCGGTGACGTTGCCCTCGAAGGTGACGCCGAAGATGGGCTGACGCTGCACGTCCAGCTCGAAGCCGTCGATGACCCAGTGCGGCTGACGCACCTGCACCATCGCGCCACTGCCAGCACCGGGGATGATGCGCGGGCTGCCCTCGCCCTGGAGCGTGATCTTCCCGCCCTCGGTGCCCGGCTTCGCGTTGGCGCCGATGATGACGCGCTCGGCGTACGTCCCGGCCTGCACACGGATGACCTCGCCAGGGCCCGCCTGGCTGATGGCCTTGTTGATGGTGCGCAAGGGCTGCGCGGCGCTGCCGTCACCGGCGTCATTTCCAGAGGGGCTCACCACCCACTCGCGGGTAAAGGACTTGGCTGACGCGGGCGACAGCGCATTCGCCTGGATGCCCGGCTGGGGCGAAGGCGTGGCGATGTTGGAGTGGTCCGGATGCGACGGCAGCGCGGCCACGGGCGTGTTGGGGACGGCCTGGACACCGATGGGAGGCAGGCTGCCGGTCGCGCTCGGGGCGCCGGGCGTCGAAGGATTGGAGGGCGTCCGAGTCACCGGAGCACCGGGGATGTTCGGCGTGGGAAGGAAGGCACCCAGGCCCGCTGCGTGAGCGGTCGAACCGAGCATGAGCAGGCTGGCGGCCAGGGTGGCCACGGGAGTCTTCAGCTTCAGGTAGTTGCCTTTGAAAATTCGCATGAGCAGGACCAACGCGAGACGCGCCGCGTTCTATTCGCCACGTGCCAAGCCCACCCGAACGAGCCAACGGGCGTCCGGTCCGTGACAGGCCCCGCCCCGGCGGGTACGGTGTC
Source organism: Myxococcus sp. CA056 (assembly GCF_013336715.1). NCBI lineage: Bacteria > Pseudomonadati > Myxococcota > Myxococcia > Myxococcales > Myxococcaceae > Myxococcus > Myxococcus sp. CA056. The sequence goes on along the minus strand of NZ_JABUMT010000006.1, from coordinate 323,797 downwards.
GCCCCCCGTGCGCACCGCCGTCCTGCTCCTGCTCTCCGTCGTGCTGTTCGCCTCCTGCGCGAGCCCCAAGCCACCACCGAACCTGGCCGGCGCCTCGATGGACAGCCCGGCCAGCGAGCGCCAGGACGCCGGGACGGATGGGGGCTCCGTGGAGCCGCTACCCGTCGAGGACGCCGGGACGACCGACGCGGGCGTGGAGCCCTCCACGGCCGTGAGCACGCCCGGAGAAGACCCGCTCGCCCAGGGCATTCCGGGGCCCGGCGAGCTCAAGCGCCTGGACTTCCGAGGCGGAGAGCCCCGGCTCCCCATCAAGCTCATGGAAGGACGGCGCGAGGCGACGTTCTCCCCCCGAGGCCGGATGCGGATGCGCTTCGGTGGGGCGGTGGACAAGGTGCTGGACGCCGCGGCGGGAACGCGGTGGACGGTGCGCGTGACACAGGGCGAGCCGGCGGTGCTCGCCGCGCGCGTGCAGCTGGGCGAGCACCGGTTCGCGGACCGGGAGGGACTCGCCGCCGCGCAGGAAGAGTGGAAGGCGCGGGGCCTCGCGGTGCGCGCGCAGGTGCTGGGCGCGGTGTACGGCATCGCCGGCAAGGTCATCGACAACCGGCGCTCGCTGCTCCTCGTCGATGAAGTTCTCACCCCCGAGGACGCGGCGACACGACAGGCGGAGCTGCTGCACCAGTTCGGCGCCAGGACGACGCTCTTCGAGGAGGTCCGCACCCCGGCGCGCGCCATCCTCGAGGTGCGCGACGAGTCCGGCGCGGTGGTGGGCCTGGCGCAGGACCGACTGGACGCGGACTCACCGGACGGCGCGGGCTTCGACGTGCGCCAGGTGGAGTTCGGCGTCGGCTACGACTTCCACGGCTTCGAGGACCGGACCTTCCGGGGCGCGCTCCAGTTCTCCGTGGACCGCGCGGGCCTGCTGGCCGTGGTGAACGTGGTGCCGCTCGAGGACCTGCTCAAGGGGCTGGTGCCGGCGGAGATCTTCGCGCGGGCCCACTCGGAGGCGCTCAAGGCCCAGGCCGTCACCGCGCGCGGCGAGGTGCTCGCGAAGGTGGGCATCAAGCACCTGGCGGACCCGTATCTGCTGTGCTCGGAGCAGCACTGCGCGGTGTACCGCGGCCGAACGGGCGAGGCGGCCAGCACCTCCGCGGCGGTGGAGGCGACCCGGGGCGAGGCGCTGTTCAGCGCGGACGGTCGGCTGGTGGACTCCGTCTACAGCGCGGTGTGTGGTGGCCACACCGAGGACAACGACATCGTCTGGGGCGGCCCACCGGACCCGAGCCTGCGCGGACGCCCGGACATCCTGGAGCCCTCGGAGGCCTCCCCTTCCCCTTCGCGGCTGGAGGCCTGGCTGGCCACGCCCGACGTGGGGGCCGCCTGCCGGCTGTCCAGCTTCGCCCAGCCCAGCAAGTTCCGCTGGGAGAAGCGCTTCACGGCGGCGCAGGTGGACGCGCTCGTCGCCCGGCTGGGCGTGGGCCGAGTCCAGGCCATGAGCTTCCAGGAGCGGGGCGTGTCCGGCCGGGCCCGGGTGCTCGCGTTATCCGGGGACCTGGGGGCCACCCAGGTGCGTGGCGAACTGAACATCCGGCGGCTCTTCGGGATGTTGAACAGCAGCATGGCGGTGGTGGAAGCCGAGCGGAACGCCGAGGGCCGGCCCACCCACTGGCTTTTCCGTGGCGGAGGCTGGGGCCACGGAGTAGGGATGTGTCAGACGGGCGCCATCGGCCGAGCGGAGGCCGGGCAGCGCTACCAGGATATCCTCCGTCACTACTTCAATGGTGCTGAAGTCGCCCCCATTTACTGACGTGAAGAGGGGGCGCGCCTGCGGAACAGTGCACGTCTCGTGAATGTCCTCCCCTGCCCACCTGTTCTGCCGCGAACGGGACGGGACTAGGCAGCGGGCCCGGAGGTTTATCATCGCGCCGTGAGCACGGGTTCCTCTCCGAAGACAGACTGGCGCCGCAAGAGGCGGCGGCAATCCCCGTGGCGAGTGGTCGCCGCGGTGCTGCTTGCCCTGGCGGTCCATGTCGCCTACCTGTCGGTCGTGCTCTTCACGGGAACGCTTCCCCCCACGGGGCGTGAGCGCAAGCCCGTCACGCGTCCTCCCACGTCCGTGGCCGTGCGGCCCCTGACGGAGGACCAGTGGTCCCGGAACCGGGGCAAGACGGACTCGAAGACGCAGACGACCCAGAAGCCCCGCGTCCAGGACAAGAAGCCCGAAGAGAAGAAGCCGGAGACCCGGCCCAATGGGCAGGTGGTGGACCTGGCGCCCGGCAACGAGCAGGAAGCCCCCGACGCGAAGTACCTCGCGGAGCACAACAACCGCGTGGACAAGGAGACGCGGGCCCGGGAGCAGACGCCCTTCTACCGGAACGCCATGCCGCAGCGCACCGCGCCCCAGGAGCAGAAGGGCGCGGACGTGGAGCCGCAGGCGCCGCGCATCGCCGGCAACAACGGCATGGGCAACGATGACAGGCCGCTCGCCGAGGGTGGCCAGAAGTTCGCCTTCGAGATCCCCGACATCCACCGCAAGAACGAAGTGAAGGTGAAGACGGACCCGAACACGCCCGGGGGCGTGGCGGTGAACAACCAGAACGAGAGCGACGAGCTGTCGGGCAACGCGAAGCGGCTGCGAATCCAGCCGGGCGACACCGGAGGCGAGGAAGAAGGCTCCGCCGGACGCGTGGGCTCGCCGGGCATCGCCGCGTTGATGCCGTCGCGCGCGGTGATGGACAAGGTGGTGGGCGCGGCGCCCAATGACCACCTGCGCGACGTGGACGAAGGCGACGGCACGCTGCTCAACTCTCGTGAGTGGAAGTACGCCAGCTTCTTCAACCGCGTGAAGCAGAGCGTGGGCATGCACTGGAAGCCCAACGAGACGCTGCGCCGCAGAGACCCTACCGGCAACATGTTCACTGGGAAGGACCGGCACACGATGCTGGAGATCACGCTGGACGAGAAGGGCCGCGTGACGAACATCGAGGTGGAGAAGAGCAGCGGCCTGGACTTCCTGGACATGGAGGCCGTGTCCTCGTTCCAGCGCGCACAGCCCTTCCCCAACCCACCGCCGGGGTTGTTGAACGACGACTCGAAGGTGCGCTTCTCGTTCGGCTTCTTCCTGGAGATGGGCGGCGGCCCGCGCATGCGGCTGTTCCGCCAGCCCAACTGACGTTCGCTTCACCACGCGTGGCGTGCGAGGTCCTCGCGGCCGGACGCGGTTCCCACTACGGTGCCGCGCCGTGGACACCTCCCCCGCCGAGAGAAGCGTCGCGCTCCAGCAGCGCAGCAAACGCATCCGCTTCGTGTTGCTCGCCATCCTCCTGGCCAACTGGGTGGTGGCCGGCGCGAAGCTCATCTTCGGACTCATCAGCCAGTCCGCCGCCGTGACGGCGGATGGACTCCACTCGTTCATCGACGGTGGCTCCAACGTGCTGGGCCTGGTGGCCATGGGCGTGGCCTCGCGGCCCGCTGACGACGACCACCCCTACGGACACGGCAAGTTCGAGGCGCTCGCGTCGCTGGGCATCGGCGCGATGATTGGCATCGGCATGTTGGAGTTGGGGCGCATGGCGCTCGACTCGCTGATGCATGACCGTCACGCGCAGGTGACGCCGGCCATGGCGGTGGTGATGGTGCTCACCCTCTGCGTCAATCTGGTGGTGACGCGGGTGGAGGGGCACTACGGGCGCAAGTACAAGAGCAGCCTGCTGCTGGCGGACGCGAGCCACACGATGTCGGACGTCTTCGTCACGCTGGCGGTGCTCGCGTCGTTGGGCCTGGTGGCGATGGGCTACCCCAAGGCGGACGGCATCATCGCGCTGGGCGTCATGGTCTTCGTGGCCTGGGTGGCCTACGGCATTGTCCGGCAGGCGGTGGGCATCCTCTCCGACACGGCGAGGTTGGACCCCGCGCAGGTGGCGCAGCACACCGTGGGCGTGGCCGGCGTGCGCAGCTGCCGCGACGTGCGCAGCCGGGGCATGGAGGAGAGCGTCTACGTGGACCTGAAAATAGAGGTGGACCCGAACCTCACCACCGCGCAGGCCCACGAGGTGGCGGACCGGGTGGAGCGCACACTCCACGCCGCCTATCCGCAGGTGGTGGACGTCGTCGTCCACGTGGAGCCGGAGCACGACGGCGCGGACCGCGCGCAAGGTGCCACGCCGCACGTGAGCTGAGTCGGCGTCCCTCATGACGCGCGGGAGCGCGAAGGCCCCGCGAGAGACAAGAGCCGCATGCTCTCGTGGGCCGAGGCAAAGGCCCGCGAAACGACAAGGGCCGCCTCCCCACGTAAGGGAGACGGCCCCAGGAAGCACCCGGCCTATACGGCCCGTCAGGCGACGGCGGGCTTCGGCTCCGGCGTCATGTAGTCCTCGATGGGCGGGCACGAGCACACGAGCTTGCGGTCCCCGAGCACGTTGTTCAGGCGGCCCACGGACGGCCAGAACTTGTTGTCGCGCACCCACGGCGCCGGGAACACAGCCAGCTCTCGCGAGTACGGGCGGTTCCACTCCGGATTCGTAATCGTGCGGACCGTGTGGGGCGCGTTCTTCAGGACGTTGTTGTCCTTCGGCATGCGCCCCTCCTCGACCTCACGAATCTCCTGACGAATCGCGATCATCGCGTCGCAGAAACGGTCCAGCTCCGCGCGGGACTCGCTCTCCGTCGGCTCGATCATCAGCGTGCCCGCGACGGGGAACGACACCGTCGGCGCATGGAACCCGTAGTCCATCAGCCGCTTGGCCACGTCCTCGACCTCGACACCCGACGTCTTCTTCAGCGGGCGCAGGTCGACGATGCACTCGTGCGCCACCCTGCCCCGCTTGCCCCGGTACAACACCGGGTAGTGGGGCTGGAGCCGCTCGGCGATGTAGTTGGCGTTGAGGATGGCCAGCTTCGTCGCCTTCGTCAGGCCCTCGCCGCCCATCATCGCGATGTACATCCAGGAGATGAGCAGGATGCTCGCGCTGCCCCACGGGGCCGCGGAGATGGCGCCGATGGCGTCCGCCCCGCCCGTCTGGATGACCGGGTGTCCCGGCAGGTACTTCACCAGGTGGCTCGCCACGCAGATGGGACCCATGCCCGGGCCACCACCGCCGTGCGGGATGCAGAACGTCTTGTGCAGGTTGATGTGGCAGACATCCGCGCCGACCAGCCCGGGCGCCGTGAGGCCCACCTGCGCGTTCAGGTTCGCGCCATCCATGTACACCTGCCCACCACGCTCGTGGATGATGGAGCAGATCTCCTTGATCTCCTCCTCGAACACGCCGTGCGTGGACGGGTACGTCACCATCAGCGCGGCGAGCTTGTCCTTGTGCTCCTCCGCGCGGGCGCGCAAGTCGGTCAGGTCGATGTTGCCGTTCTCATCGCACTTGGTGACGACGACCTTGTAGCCCGCCATGACGGCGGAGGCCGGGTTGGTGCCGTGCGCGGAGGACGGGATGAGGCACACGTCGCGGTGCCCCTGCCCTCGCCCCTGGTGGTACGCGCGGATGACGAGCAGGCCCGCGTACTCGCCCTGGCTGCCGGCGTTCGGCTGCAGCGAGCAGCCCGCGAAGCCCGTGATTTGCGAGAGCATCTGCTCGAGCTGCTCGAAGATGACCTTGTAGCCGGCCGCCTGCGAGGTGGGCGCGAAGGGATGCAGCCGGCCGAACTGCGGCCACGTCACCGGAATCATCTCCGCGGTGGCGTTGAGCTTCATCGTGCAGCTGCCGAGCGGAATCATCGAGTGCGTCAGCGACAGGTCCTTCGCCTCGAGCCGCCGGATGTAGCGCAGCATCTCCGTCTCGGAGTGGTAGCTGTTGAAGACGGCGTGCGTGAGGAACGCGCTCGTGCGGCGCAGCTCCGGCACCACCGGCGTCTCCACGTTGGCGCCCACGTCCTCCAACGACGGCGCCGCCGCCTTGCCCGCGCCCGTGGCGAACGCGGTGAGGATGGCCTCCACGTCGGACACGCGGGACGTCTCGTCCAGCGACACACCCAGCGTCTTCTCGTCGATGCGGCGGAAGTTCATCCGCGCCGACTCCGCCGCCCCGAGCACCGCGCGCACCTGCGGCGTCGTCAGCTCCACGCGCAGCGTGTCGAAGTACTGCTCGTGCCGGACCTTCAGGCCCAGCTTCGCCAGCCCCCGCGCCAGCAACACGGTGAGCCCGTGCACGCGCTCGGCGATGGCCTTCAGGCCCTGGGGGCCATGGTAGACGGCGTACATGCTGGCGATGACGGCCAGCAGCACCTGCGCGGTGCAGATGTTGCTCGTCGCCTTCTCGCGGCGGATGTGCTGCTCGCGCGTCTGCAGCGCCATGCGCAGCGCGCGCCGGCCCTGCGCGTCCTCGGAGACGCCGATGAGGCGGCCCGGCATCACGCGGGTGTACGCGTTCTTCGTCGCGAAGTAGCCCGCGTGCGGACCGCCGTACCCCATGGGCACGCCGAAGCGCTGCGCGCTGCCCACCGCCACGTCCGCGCCGAACTCGCCCGGAGGCGTCAGCAGCGTGAGGCTCAAGAGGTCCGCGGCGACGATGAACAGGCCCCCCGCCGCATGAACCTTCTCGCCGAACGCGCGGTAGTCCAGCACCGCCCCATCCGTGGCCGGGTACTGCACCAGCGCGCCCACGTACTTCTTCGCGCCCAGGTCCACCGTGCGGTGGTCACCCACGACGACCTCCACGCCCAGCGGCTCGGCGCGCGTGCGCACCACATCCACCGTCTGCGGGTGGCAGCCCTCGGAGACGAAGAAGGCGGCATTGGCGTCGTCGCCCTTCACGTGCAGCGCCAGCGCCATCGCCTCGGCGGCGGCCGTGCCCTCGTCGAGCAGGGACGCGTTGGCGACCTCCAGGCCCGTCAGGTCCATCACCAGCGTCTGGAAGTTGAGCAGCGCCTCCAGCCGGCCCTGGGCAATCTCCGCCTGATAGGGCGTGTACTGCGTGTACCAGCCCGGGTTCTGGAAGATGTTGCGGAGGATGACGTTGGGCGTGTGCGTGTCGTGGTAGCCCATGCCGATGAAGGACCGGAACACCTGGTTCTTCGCGGCGATGGCCTCCAGCTGAGCGAGCAGGTCATGCTCCCCACGCGCCGGCCCCAGCCGCAGCGGCTCCTTGGAGCGGATGGCCGGAGGCACGGTCTGGTCGATGAAAGCATCGAGCGAGTCCACGCCCAGCGCGGACAACATCTGCTTCAGCTCCTGCTCATCCGGACCGATGTGCCGGCCGGCGAACGACTCCTGGTACTTCCAGTTCAGGGACATGGCGGTGGTGGCTCGCGTGCGACTCACGACGGCGGAGTCGGAAAATTCGAGGACCGTCACTAACAACGGCCCTGCGGCGCTTCACTCTCAGGCTTCTTTGAGCAGGTTGCCGTAGGCGGCGGCATCCAGGAGCTCGCTCAACTGCTTGGTGTCCGAGAGCTCGATTTCGACAATCCACCCGTCGCCATAGGGGTCGGTGTTCAGCGTCTCGGGGGCGTCGGAGAGTGCAGCGTTCACCTTCGTGATCTTCCCGGAAACGGGCGAGAAGAGCTCGGAGACGGCCTTCACGGACTCGACGGTGCCGAACGGCTCGTCCTTTTCGATCGTCGTGCCCACCTTGGGCAGCTCCACGTAGACGACGTCGCCGAGCGTGTTCTGGGCGTGGTGGGTGATGCCCACCGTCACCTTGTTGCCCTCGACGCGGGCCCACTCGTGCTCGTTGGTGTACTTGAGGTTTTCGGGGATGTTCGGATCGGACATGGGGTGCTCCTCGACAGGGCTAGAAGGAACTCAGGGCTTCTTGTGGAACGGCGTCTTCACCACCACGGCGGGAACGGCGCGACCGCGAATCTCGACGTCGAAGGTGGAGCCCTCCGCGGCCAGCTCCGCGGGCACGTAGCCGATACCGATGGGCTTCTTCACCGTCGGGCCCATGGTGCCGCTCGTCACCTCGCCCACCGGCTTGCCGTCCTTGTGGATGGGATAGCCGTGACGGGGGATGCCCGCGCCGGTCAGCTCGAAGCCCACCAGCTTGCGCTTCACGCCCGCGGCCTTCTGCGCCACCAGCGCGTCCTTGCCGATGAAGCCCGCCTTGTCCAGCTTGACGATCCACCCCAGCCCCGCCTCCAGCGCGGTGTGCGAGTCGTCGATGTCATTGCCGTAGAGCGCGTACTTCATCTCCGTGCGCAGGCTGTCGCGCGACGCCAGGCCGCACGGCTTCACGCCGTCCTGCTCGCCCTCGGTGAGCAGCGCGTTCCAGAGCGCCACCGCGTCACCCGGGGCGCAGTACAGCTCGAAGCCATCCTCACCCGTGTAGCCGGTGCGCGAGATGATGGCGCGCACGCCCGCCACCTCGCCCTCCGCGAAGCGGTAGGTGCCCACCTTGGACGTGTCCGTCTTCGTCAGCCGCTGCACCAGGCCGGCGGCCTTGGGGCCCTGCACGGCGATCTGCGCGTAGTCCTCACCCCGGTCCACGGGCGTGACACCGCGCGCATGCTCCTTCATCCACGCGAAGTCCTTGTCGCGGTTGCTCGCGTTGACGCAGATGAGGATGCGCTCGGGGCTGAAGCGGTAGGCGACGACGTCGTCGACGAAGCCTCCCTGCTCGTTGAGCAAGCCCGCATAGACGGCCTGCCCGTCCGCGATGCGAGCGAGGTCATTGGAGATGAGGGCGTTGACCGTCTCCAGCGCGCCGGGACCCGCGAACTCCACCTCGCCCATGTGCGACACGTCGAAGAGTCCAACGTGGTTGCGCACCGCCTCGTGCTCGGCGATGACGGAGGTGTACTGAACGGGCATGTCCCAACCCGCGAAGTCGACCATCCGAGCGCCCAGCGCGCGGTGGGCGTCGTTGAGCGGCGTACGCCGGGCCATCGGCTTCTCCTGATGAAGGGGGAGTGAAAACGGCGCGGACTATAGCCGCGCACCTTCGCCGATCAAGGCCGACGGGGACCGTCTACACTGGGACCAACATGAAGATTCGTAATCGATTGAATCCGTCAAACCCCTGCTTCTCCTTCGAGTTCTTCCCCCCGAAGACCGATGAAGGGGTCGCCAACCTGCTCAAGACGCTGGAGGACCTCGCGCCGCTGGAGCCCGGGTTCGTCTCCGTGACGTACGGGGCCGGCGGCAGCACACGGGACAGGACGCTGGAGCTCGTCACGCGCATCAAGGCGGAGACGGGAATCGAGGCCATGGCCCACCTGACGTGTGTGGGCCACACGCAGCAGGAGCTGCGGGAGCTGCTCCAGCGCCTGGCGGACGCGAAGATGGACAACGTCCTCATCCTCCGTGGAGATCCGCCGCAGGGACAAAAGTCCTTCGTCACCGCCGAGGGCGGCTTCACCTACGCCACGGAGCTGGTGCGATTCATCCGAGAAGAGGATTTCAACTTCTGCCTGGGAGGCGCGTGCTATCCGGAGGGCCACGTGGAGACGGCCTCCCGTGACGACGACCTGCGTCATCTCAAGGCCAAGGTCGATGCGGGGCTGGACTTCGTGGTGACGCAGCTCTTCTTCGACAACGCGTTCTACTTCGACTTCGTGGAGCGGGCCCGTCGCGCGGGCATCAACGTCCCCATCGTCCCCGGCATCATGCCCATCACCAACTTCGAGCAGGTGCAGCGCTTCACGCGGATGTGCGGAGCGACGGTGCCCATGCGGCTGGGCCTGCAGTTGGAGCGGGTGAAGGACCAGCCGGACGCGGTGGTGCAGCTGGGCGTGGCGCACGCCACGGTGCAGTGCATGGAGCTGCTGTCACGCGGCGTGCCCGGCATCCACTTCTACACGCTCAACAAGTCCCCGGCGACGCGGATGATCGTGAGCGCACTGAGAGCCCGTACATGAGCGGTCCTGGTATCCAACTTCCTCCGGAGGACCCGCGCGCGAAGGTCATCGAGATTGTCCGCGCCCCGGCCTTCTTCCTGCTGTGCACGGGCGTGCTGAACGTCATCTTCAACATCCTGGGCTTCGTGCTCGCCGCGTTGAATGTGACGTCGCCGTTCGCGGGCCCGGGCGGGGCTCCGCTGGAGCTGTCGGGCTCGCTGGCGCTGATGCTGCTGGTGGGCATCCTCTGCGGCGTGCTGTCCACGTGGGGCGCGCTGAGCGCGCTCAACCTCAAGGGCTACGGCCTGGCCACGGTCGGCGGCATCACCGCGCTGTACATCCTGTCCCCCGGCTGCGTCGTGGGAGTGCCGGTGGCCGTCTGGATGCTCTTCACCTTGCGCCGCGACGGCGTGCGCGAGGCCTTCCGAAGCTGACGGGCCCGCAGGACGGGCCCGCAGTCGGAGGCGATGTTTCAGACAGACGTGTTGGACGAGAAGCCAACGGGTGTCTCGTCCCGTCGGGAGGCATTCATTCCAGCCTTCCGCACAAAGACTGTCGAGTCCGTGTGCGAGTGGCTGCCCTGGAGTCCCAAGGCGTCTGGGAGTCTTCGTCCACGGAGTTCTCATGTCGCTGGAGGGGACGAGCACCCTCGTCATCACCCGGCTGCTCTGAAGCGCCGCGCGGCGGACGTGGGCCGCTGGTTCCCGACAGGGCCGTGCGACTGACGGTCGGACTGGTGAGGTCGCTTCACGGGCCTCACTCATCCGGCCCCGCGCAACTGGCTTTCATGGGTGCGGGGTGGACGGCTCGGGCGCTCCGAGCCTTCCAGCGACTCACATCCCAGCCGCCCACGGAGCCCTTCATGACGTCGAGAGTCCTCCTGTCCGCCCTGCCCGCGCTGCTCGGCGCACTCCTCCTCCAAGCCACGCCCGCGTCGGCGCAGGTGGGCACGACGGACCTGACGTGCTCCGGCGGCGCCTATCAGACCTGGGAGCCCGGACTCCGGCTGTCCAACCGACGCGTCACCGCCACGAACTACACGAGCTACGACACGTGCACCTCGAACGACACGCTCGTCACCTCGGGCGTGCTCGTGGCCACGACGGAGCTGTCCACCAGCTGCGGCGGCAACCTGGGCCCCAGCGAGACGACCGTCACCTGGGATGACGGCTCCGTCTCGACCTTCGCCCTCAAGGGCGCCGGAGTGGATGTCATCAACGGCGCCCGCGTCTTCGTCTCCGTCGGGCTGGTGACGGGAGGCCGCTTCCAGGGAGACGCCGTGATGATGACCCAGGCCATGAGTCCCCTGGACCTCACGCCGTGCCTGTATCCCTCCGGCCTGACGGCGCTGTCGGGCCCGAGCACCCTCCGCCTTACGCGCCTGTTCTGAGGCGCGGGCCTTCGCGCCTCACGACGAGCAGGCGACCCCAGTCACTGAGCGCGCTCGGGGCAGGCAGATGGTGAAGACACTGCCCTCCCCCTCGCGGCTCTCCACCCGCAACGTCCCACCGTGCTGCCGCACCGTGCTGGACACCACCGTCAGCCCCAGGCCGGTGCCGTGCTCCTTGGTGGTGAAGAGCGGGTCGAAGATGTGGTCCAGCACACCCGCCGGAATCCCTCCGCCGTTGTCGGAGACCCGGATGTGGAAGGCCCGTCCGACGCCCAGCTCCGCGGAGACCTCCACGACTCCCTGGCGGCCCAGGGGCATCGCCTCCACCGCGTTCTGCACCAGGTTGATGAGGACCTTGCGCAGCATCTCCCGGTCCACCCAGGGGGGCTCGAGCGCCGTGGGCACGCGGTTCATCACCGCCACGCCCTCGCGGGAGGGCACCACGTCGATGACCTCTTCCATCAGCCCGTGCAACGAGCACGGCTGGAGCACCAGCGGACGCTCCCGCACGAACTCCAGCATCTCCGACGTGAGGCTGGCGCAGACGCCCAGCTCCCGGTCGACGATGGCGAGGAAGCGCTGCAGCCGGGGGTCCTCCAGCGCCCCCTCCACGTTGCGCAGCCTCCGCGCCACCGCCGCGTTCGCCGTGCGGGCGGCCGCCAGCGGATTGCGCAGCTCGTGGCTCACCGTCGCCGTCAACTGCCCCACCGCCGCGAGCTTCTCCAGGCGAGCCATCCGCTCACGCGAGTCCTCCAGCTCCCGGCCACTGCGCTCCGTCACCCGCTCGCGCTCCTGCTTCTCGCGCTCATACGCGCGCTCCAGCAACACCTGCCGCTCCGCGACGCGCCGCATCTCCCGCGCCACGCCCCGACACGCGAGCACCAGCACCCCGTCCACCAGCCCCACCCAGAACGCCAACTCCAGCACGCTCCACCCCGGCGCGCCGGAGAACGTCGCCCCCGGCTCCGGCCAGCCAATCCCTCGCAGCACGTGGGCCACCACCGCCGTCACGCCCGCGGTCAGCAGCACCCTCGGGTCCCGATAGAAGCTCAGGAGCGCCAGCGAGCCGAAGACGTGGAAGTGTGTCTCCAGCCGCGCGCCCGACAGATGCACGAGCAGCACGGACCACAACACCTGCGTCACCGCCATCACCTGCCGCGTCACCACCGCGCCCGGCCGCACCAGTGCCAGCGTCACCGGGATGATGCACAGCGGCCCGCCCAGGAGCAGCGCCACCCACAGCGGCTCCGGACTGGGGCGCAGCCTCCAGTCCCACGGGTGCGCGGACGTCACCACTGCCAGGGCGAGCGCGAAGAGCCACTGCCCCCCCATCAGCCAGATGCACAGCCCATCCGCCCGCCTTCGCACCGCGCTCAAGTACTCCGACAACTGCCACCGCACGCGCGACTCCAGCGCCGCGTCCAGCAGCTTGGAATCCTGTCGCCCGGGCTCCGCCGCCAGCGGCGTGGGACGCAGGACCTCCAGCGTGCCCAGATGACTCGCCAACGCCCGTCCCGCGAGCGCATCCGCTTCTTGGTTCTTCGACATCCTCAGGCTCACCCCGGCCGTGCTGGCCCCTCAGGATCCGCCCCATACTAACGCGCCGCGCATATCCAGCAATGCAGTTATTTCCGCTTTAACCGGTTGTGGCGTCGCCAACACCCGTCCCGGCCTCGTGGGCGGCGGGACGCTGCGGGCTCCAATGGCAGGCGTTGTACCTGGGTACAATTCCAAAGCCAGACGCGACGACATCCGGTCAATCCGGCTTTAAATCGAGTTGCAGGAAGCCGCCCTGGACATATCATCGCGGCGTGGTGATGGCGGAGGACGCGGCCCACGCAGGCCGGAGCCTGCTCTGGCCCGGGCCGGTGGACTCCCCGACGGCTGGCGTTGGATTGAAGGCCTCGCTCCGCCCCCGGGGGGGTGGGCGGAGCGAGGCCCGCGGTATCCCTTCAGCTCAGCGTGCGGCGTGCACCAGCAGCTTGCGCAAGAGCGGCTCCAGCAGCTCGCGCCCCCGCAGCGCCGAACGCCACCGCTCCGGAATGGCCCGCGCGCCCAGCATCACTCCCGCGACGCCGCCCGCCACCGCCGCCGTGGTGTCGGTGTCATTGCCCAGTCGCACCGCGGCGCGGACCACCTGCTCGTAGCCGCCGCCGGCCGCCACGCAGTCGCGCGCTGAACGCAGACAGTCCACCACATACCCGGAGCCGCGACCGGGCGTGTCCTCGGCGCCGCGCGGAAGGACGGCATCGTCCAGCTCCGTGCGGGCCTCGGTGCCCTCGGGATGCAGCGACCGGAAGGCCTCCAACGCGGCGTCCCAGGGACGGTCCGAGCCCTCCAGCGCGCGGCGGGCCCAGAGGCAGTACAGCGCGCAACACACCCGCGAGCGAAGGTGGCCATGCGTCACCAGGGACTGGAGCATGGCATCGGAGGCGAGCTCCGCGTCAGTCCCGCGATGCCACAGCGCGAGCGGAAGCACGCGCATGAGCGAGCCATTGCCGTTGTCCTGCTGACCCGAAGGTCCGGAGCTCGTCCCAGGCACTCCGGCGCGGAACATGGACAGGGCCCGGTCCGTCTGGATGCCCACGTCGAAGACCTGGCCATCCACCGCGAGGTAACCCCATTCCCGCCAGTTCACCAGGCGCCGGCCCAGGTCCTCCAGGTCCAGCCGCCCCTGATAGAGCAACGAGGCCAACAGGCACAGCGCGTGGGCGCCATCGTCGGACCATGTCCCAGGGGGAACGTCGGGGTGGGAGCGACCAAAGCCCGCGGGGGGCTCGAACTCAATCGCGTCCGCCGAGGGAATCCTCTCCGACGGGTGGAATTCGTAAGGCACGCCCAGGGCGTCTCCCACCAACAGCCCCAGCAGCCCTCCCTCGATTCGCTCCTCGCGCGTCACCACGAACCCCTCCAGTCCTTCGCCCAGCGTCCGGGACTGGACGCTGGCGCCCACGCCCGCCCGCCGTCAAGCCGGCACGGCGCGGAGGCGGCAAGGGGTCTTCCGGGAGCAGGCGTGCAACGGCCCCCCTGCCCGAGCACGCCGCCAGGGTGATGTTCCCCAGCAAGGCGGTCCGCACTTTCGTCCCCTGAAGAGTCGTTCGCTCCGGAGCCCCCGGCGCCATGCAGGCGATGAGCGACTCCCCGCACCGGGCCAACTGGTGCCGAACCACGGAGGAGGCATTCGCATGGCTTTCAACCTCATCGACATGGTGCGTGAGCGTTTCACGGGCAACGTGATGCAGCAGATGGGTTCCGCGATGGGCGAGGACCCCAGCACCCTGGGCAAGGCCTTGCCCGGTGCCATCGCCGCGGTGGGCGGGAGCGTGGCGGAGCGAGGCTCCACGGAAGCAGGCGCCCAGCGGCTGATGTCCCAGCTCAACGAAGGCGGCTTCACGGGGCCCAACGCGGGCAAGGAAGACATCCTCTCCGCGGACACCGAGGAGAAGGGACAGGGCATGCTCAGTGGCCTGTTTGGAGACAAGCTGGGCAGCATCACCAGTGCGCTCGGTCGCTCCAGCGGGTTCAGCAACAGCAAGTCCGCGGGCGGGATGATGGCGCTGGTGGCTCCCGTCATCATGGGCGTCATCGGCAAGCACGTGCGTGACAACCGCATGGGCGCCGCGGGGCTGGGACAGCTCCTGGGCAGCCAGAAGTCGCTGCTGTCGTCCGCGCTGCCCGCGGGGCTGGGCAGCATCCTGGGCATCGGTGGCGCCGCCGCGGCGGTGGGGCCTCGCGTCGTCGAGGAGGTCCACGAGACGCGCGCCATCCCCACCGTGGAGACGGTGCGGCGGCAGCAGCCCATCGAACGGGCGCCGGTGCACCACGCGGAGCCCAAGAAGAAGAACCTCTCCTGGGTCATCCCCGTGGCGCTGCTCGCGCTGCTGGCGGGCTGGTTCCTCACGCGCGGACGCCGCAGTGAACCCCGGCGCGAGCAGGCGGCCGTCACGGAGCCCGCGCGGCCCCAGGCGCAGCCGCAGCCACAGCAGCGCCCGACGGACACCGGCGTGGGTGGCGGCGGCACGGCGGGCACCACGCCGCCGGTGGCCCGGGATGCGCAGGGCATGCGGCAGGCCATCGACAGCGGCGCGCGCAGCTTCATCCTTGCGGGCGTGGCCTTCGAGGAAGGCTCCGCGACGCTGACGCCGCAGAGCGACGCGAGCGTGGGGCAGCTGGCCTCGGTGCTGCGTGAGAAGCCCAACTCACGCGTGCGCATCACCGGCCACACGGATGCCACGGGTGATGCGACCGTCAACAGCCAGCTGGCGAAGCGTCGGGCGGAGGCGGTGCGCTCCGCGCTCGTCGATGATGGCATCTCCGCCAATCGCGTGGACGTCGCCGCCGTGGGTGCCGCGCAGCCCCTGGCGCCCAACACCACCACGGAGGGTCGCGACATGAACCGCCGCATCGAGGTCCAGGTGCTGAGCCGCTGAGTCCTCGGACGTCCCCGGTCCGCCGGGCGCGTCGTCAGACACGAGCACGGGTCGGGCCTCCGCGTGGAAGAACACGTGGGGGCCCGACGCGTCATGTCGTCGACGACAGACAACGAGCTCGCCCTCCCGCGTCATCCCACGGCACATCGCGCCGTGGCCCGCAGGGGGCTCTGCCTGCGACGTGTGAACACACCGTGCGTTCATTCCATGAGTGGGACGCAACGACCAGAAGCCGCCACATCCCGCATGCCTGGCGGTCCGCGCTGTGACTTGGCCATCACCTCCCGGCGCGGTGGGGATGAGCCTCTTGTCCCGGCCCCTCGTCTGGAAGGTGCCTGCAACTGTCCCCACTGAGACAGCACACACCGACCCGCGTCGCACCCGGCCGGGCTTTTCAGAGTACTCGGATTGCCTCACTTTCAGGAGCAAGTCCGGGGGCCGCGCGCCTCCTGACTCAACTTCCATGTCGGGGGGGAGCCCATGACAGTGATTGCGTTCCGGAGCAGGGAAAGAGAAGTCATCGACCCTGGGTGCGAGCTGGAACGGCGACTGGGACTGACGGCGAGCGAAGACAGGGCCCGGGGCATGTTCTTCCTGGGCGTGCTGGACGTGGTGCGCCGCGAATCAGGAGAGACGGCGGCGGCCCGCTGTCTGGCGGCCTCTGGGGAGCGGCGCTTCGTCCCCTTCTTCCTCTACCCGGTCAGCGCCTTCCTCCGGATGTCTTTCGCGGCGGCGGAAGTCCTCGCGCCCAGACTCGGCGGCTTCGAGACGGCGATGCGCATCATCGGCGCCCAGGCGACCCATGACTTCCTCGACTCGGTGGTGGGCCGCAGCTTCCTGATGCTCGCCGCGGGAGATCCGCGTCGACTCATCAACAATCTTCCGTCTGGCTATCGCACCGCCGTCACCTATGGCGAACGGCATGTCACCTGGACGGGCGCGCACGAGGGCTGCTTCAACGTGTTCAGGGACTTCATGCCGCACACCTACCATGAGGGGGTATTGCTGGCGGTGTTGCAGGCCGTGGGGACGCGCGTCGCCAGGGTCCGCGGACGGCCCCTGAGCCTGCTGGACTGCGAATACGTCATGTCCTGGGCGTAGGAAACGCCGCCGTGCCGTCATCAGGGGCGGCGGATGTGAAGTGTCGCTCAACTCCTCCCGAGGAGGGCGTGGGTTTCCCAGACAAGCGGCGTACGACCATGACATGGACGCGAGCACGCACAGGGACGAGGGTCTGGAGATGGGCGAGGAGCGCGGCGGGGTCGACCCCCTCACGGAGCTCGCGAGAAGACTGGCGTTGACCACGTCGCGCGACAAGGCGCGAGGCATGTTCTTCCTGGGCGTCCTGGACGTGGTGCGCCGCGTGGCCGGAGAGGCGGCCCGGGCCCGGTGCCTCACCACCTCCAAGGAGCGCCGCTTCGTCCCCTTCTTCCTCTACCCCATCAATGACTTCCTCCGGTTGTCGTACTGCGCCGCCGGGCTGCTCGCGCCCAGGCTCGGCGGCTTCGACAGGGCCCTGGAGACGATGGGAGAGCAGGCCACGCGGGACTTCCTCGCGTCGGCGCTGGGAAGGACGCTGCTGACCGCGGCCAATGGCTCACCCCGCCGGCTCGTCGAACACCTGCCGTGGGGATACTCCGCGTCCGTCAGCTACGGTGAGCGGCACGTGTCGTGGGAGAGCGAGCGCAAGGGCTGTCTCCACATGCGGCGCGACTTCATGCCTCCTCCGTATCACCAGGGGGTATTGCTCGCCGTATTGCAGACCCTCGGCGCCAGGGACGTGCGCGTCGAGGGTCATGAGCCACGGCTGCTGGACTGCGACTACGCCCTGGCCTGGGAATGAGTCACGCCGTCCGCGTCACTCGTGCTGGCTGATGTAGTGGATGAT
The DNA here is from genome assembly GCF_013336715.1 of Myxococcus sp. CA056. Taxonomy (NCBI): domain Bacteria; kingdom Pseudomonadati; phylum Myxococcota; class Myxococcia; order Myxococcales; family Myxococcaceae; genus Myxococcus; species Myxococcus sp. CA056. The sequence goes on along the minus strand of NZ_JABUMT010000006.1, from coordinate 306,306 downwards.
GGCGGCGTAGAACCCCAGCTCGTCGAACAGGTCCGGGCCGAAGCCGACGACGTCCAGGTGGTCCTGGTCCAGGACGCTGGACAGCGACGTCATCTGCGCGCTGCCGGGCGCGTTGAGGTCCGTGACGGGCCCCAGCGAGCCGTCCACGGTGATGGTGTCCAGCCCGAGCGGCGCGTCCGTGTAGCGCAGCCGAGGTCCCATCTGCTGGGAGTTGATGCCAACCACGCCGTCGTCATCGCGCTCGTTGCGCACGCCGTCGCCCTGCCCCGCCGCGCCGTCGTTGTCACAGTCGTCGACGCAGAACCCGTCCCCGTCGATGTCATAGAACGCCAGGCGCACCAGGAAGAACGCGGGATTGACCTCCAGCCCGGCCTGCGCGGTGAGCAGCGACGCATAGTGGGAGGCATAACGCGAGTCCATGGGGTTGGCCGCGTTGAAGGCCTTCATGCCCGTGACGATGCCGTCCGCGGCGTCCGCGTCGTTGTAGATGAGCTGCTTGACGGCGGCGATGCCGTCGTTGCCCGGCTTGTAGATGATGTCGCCGAAAATGTTCGCCAGCGCGGAGGCCACGGACGTCACCCCGGGCCCCAGGTCCAACACATACTTCGCCACCGGCGAGCCCCGGTGCGGCGAGGACACACTCACGATGACGTCCACCACGGCGCGGCCCTGCCGCTCGAAGAGCACCTTTGCGGCCTTGCGCGCGTCGATGCCGCCCTGAGAGTGGCCGACGATGTTCACCCGCGTCGCGCCCGTGGTCGCCAGCACGCCCTCGATATCGGACGCCAGGTCCAGCCCACGCACCTCCGAGGACTGGAAGGCCTGCACCTGCGCGCCGAACGCCCGCTGTCCCGAGTCCAGGTAGGGGTTGCAGCTCAACTCCAGCAATTCGTCACACGCATCCCCCACGAAGTTGCCCAGCTCGTCCCCGAAGTAATCAAAGCCCAGCAGGTCGTCATAGCCGGACAGGCCATGCGCGAAGACCACCGGATGAAGCGTGCGCCGCGCCTGCTGTGCCCAGACGACGCCCTCCCCTCCCATCCACCAGGCGCAGACGAGCGCCAACCCTGTCTGAATCCCTCTCATATCACTCACTCCTCGCCCACGCCTGCTCGCGTGGGCCCTCAGCGCCTCTGCGGGCAGACCCGCCACCCGCACGGCTCGTGTCCGGCCCGTTCCCCCTGGCCAGCGCCCACCGACGAACAACGTGCGACGCGAGACAACCGGGCAATCAGGCCCGGCGGAGGACTCGCCGGAGAGCGTCTGCCTTTACTAGCGAAGACCCGGCTCCCCAGTGTGGCCAATTCCAGGAGCGTCGTGAAACACACACGCCATCTCCCCAAAGACTGTCAATGGGAGGAAGGGACAAGACTCCGGATGGCCGCCTCAAGCGTGTTGCGGATGAGCATGGCGATGGTCATGGGCCCGACGCCGCCGGGCACGGGGGTGATGAAGGACGCGCGCTCGGAGGCGGCGGCGAACTCCACGTCACCCACCAGCTTGTTGTCCTCCTCCTTGCGGTTCATCCCCACGTCGATGACCACCGCGCCAGGCTTTATCCACGCGCCCTTCACCAGCTCCCGCACGCCCACCGCCACGACGAGGATATCCGCCCGCGACACCTCGCTCGGCAGGTCGCTCTTGCTGTGGCAGAGTGTGACGGTGGCGTTGCGCTGCAGGAGCATCAGCGCCATCGGCTTGCCCACGATGTTGCTGCGGCCCACGACGACGGCCCGCTTGCCGGACGGCTCGCAGCCAATCTCCTCCAACAGCCGCATGACGCCCAGGGGCGTGCAGGGCCGGGTCGCCGCGCGGCCCAGCAGCAGGCTGCCCGCGTTCATCGGGTGGAAGCCGTCCGCGTCCTTCTCCGGCCGCACCGCGGAGATGATGACGTCCGCGTCGATGTGCCGGGGCAGGGGCAGCTGCACCAGGATGCCGTGCACCGCGGGGTCCTCGTTGAGCCGGTGCACCAGCGCCAGGAGCTCGTCCTGCGACACCGTGGAATCCCGGTGGTGCTCCCAGGAGTGGAAGCCCACTTCCTCGGCGGCCTTCTTCTTTCCGGTGACATACGTCTTGGACGCGGGGTCTTCCCCCACCCGCACCACGGCGAGTCCGGGGACGAGGCCCCGCTCCACCTTGAGCCGATCCACCTCCGCCTTCACCTCGGCTCGCACCCGCGCCGCCACTGCCTTGCCGTCGATCAACTGGGCCATAGCGCGGCCCACTCTATGAGAGACTCCCTTCCCGGTAGGGAGGGAAACCGCGGCCATGGGCTCAGGAAAAGTGCTCGGGGTGATGATAGGTCTCTGTGTCGGGCTGCTCATCGGCAGTCCGTGGGCCATTGTCCTGCTTGGGGCAGTGGGTGGCTTCGTCGGACACCGGTTCGACGAGATGAACGCCCTGCCCGCCGAGTCCCCCGACGCCCTCGCCGACTTCCCCCCCGTCGTGCCCTCCGCGTTCGCGGGACGGGGCGGGCCCCGCGACGCCGCGTCCGTGCAGGAGGAGGCCGACGCGCACCTCACGCGCAGCCTCTGTGCCCTCTTCGTGGAGGTCGCTCGCGCCGACGGTGAAGTCCGCCGCGAGGAGGTCCGGGAGATTCGCCGCTACTTCGAGGAGGTCCTCAAGTACGGCCCGGACTCGCTCGAGTTCGTCCGAGGGCGCCTCAAGGACTTCATCTCCGTCCCGCCCGACCTCGATGACGCCGTGGCGGCCTGCCAGGAGGCGCTCCCTTCCAGCGAGCGGCGCCGGCTCCTGGACGCGCTCTTCGAGCTGTCGCTCGTGGACGGCTCCCTGCAGCGCTCCGAGCGCGAGGTGCTCAGCCGGGTGGGCGACGGCCTGAAGCTCTCCGCCGAGGAGCAGCACGCCATCGCCGCGCTGCACCTGGGTGACAGCTCGGCCCACTACGAGGTGCTCGGGCTGACGCCCGACGCCACGGACTCCGAGGTAAAGAGCGCCTTCCGGCGGCTCGCCGCGGAGCTCCACCCGGACAAACATGCCCACCTGAAGGGCGAGGACGCCGAAGAGGTCGCCCGCCACTTCCAGGAAGTCCGCGACGCCTACGAGGAAATCCGGCGCCTGCGCGGGATGTAGCCCCCGGTTACATCCCGCCATCGCCCACGACGAGGTCTTCTCCCGCCATGAGCTCGCAGAAAAAATCCCCTCCGAAGAAGAAGGACGAGGCGTTCCACAACAACCCCTTCAAGGGCGCCATCAAGTCCATCCAGGACCAGGAGAAGAAGGAGGCCCAGGCCCGCGCCGCCTCCGAGGCGGAGAAGCGCAAGCCCGCGGCCGCCCCCGTGCGCGCCAAGGCGAAGCCGACCCGAGAGAGCGCCGAGGACGACGCCGCCCTCTTCTATTCCGCCATGGACGGCGTGGCGCAAATCACGAATCGGGGCGAGGCGCCCAAGTCCAACCCGCGCCTGCCGGAGCTCATCGACGAGAACGCGGAGGCGCTCGCGCAGCTCTCCGAGCTGGTCGCCGGCCAGGGAGACTTCGACATCTCCTCCGGCGCGGACGAGTTCCTGGAGGGCACCAGCCCCGGCGTGGACCGCAACCTGCTGCGCGCCCTGCGCCGCGGAGACTTCTCCATCCAGGGTCAGTTGGACCTGCACGGCAAGACGCAGCCCGAGGCGAAGGCGGCACTGGAGCGTTTCCTCTCCGACAGCCGCCGCGCCCGCCACCGGTGCGTGCTCATCGTCCACGGACGCGGTTTGCACTCCAAGGACCAGATGCCCGTCTTGAAGGAGCTGATGAAGTCGTGGCTGTCACAGAAACGTATTGGCGGACTGGTGCTGGCGTTCGCCACCGCACGTCCACAAGACGGAGGAACGGGGGCTGTCTACGTCCTGCTGAGACGGTGACAGCCGTATCCTTTACGCGCGCCCGGCACTGTGCATACATACCGCCATGGCACGTGAACTGATCGACCTGCACATCCACGTGGGCGGCTCGGTGGCCCCCCACATCCTCTGGTCCATCGCCCATCAGCAAGGCTTCAAGCTCCCAGTCAAGACGTACTTCGACTTCGTGGAGCTCATCACCTCCCGTCCGGGCAAGGTGGGGAGCCTGGACGACTACCTGAAGATCCTCCACACCTGGACGGAGAAGATTCAGTCGTCGCCCAGCGCGATTGAGCGCTCCGTCTACGAAATCATCGGCAAGGAATACCGGGGCAGCCGGGTGACGCAGATTGAGCTGCGCTTCAATCCCATGAAGCGCAACCTCCAATCCGAGCTGGACCTGGACCACATCATCCACGCGGCGCTGCGCGGCATGGACCGGGCGGTGCTCGAGTACGGCGTGAAGGTGGGCTTCATCTTCTGTCTGGCCCGCGAGTTCGACCACCGGCTCAACAGCATCCTGGTGGACAAGGCCATCAAGTACCGCACGCGCGGCGTGTACGGCATCGACCTGGCCGGCACGGAGACCAACGCCATGGAGCTCAAGCCGGAGGTCGTCGCGCAGTACGAGGACCTCTTCGCCCGGGCGCGGCGCGCGGGGCTCAAGTGCACGGTGCACACCGGCGAGACGCGGGGCACGGGCGCCGAGGGCGTCATGTCCGTGGTGGAGAAGCTCAAGCCGCACCGCATCGGCCACGGCATCCGCGCGGCCTATGACGAGAACGCGATGAAGGTGCTGCGCGAGAACGACATCGTGCTGGAGCTGTGCCCGACGTCGAACCTGCACACCAAGGCGGTGGAGGGCGTGGAGGAGCTGCGCCACATCATCCGCACCTTCTGGGACCGCAAGGTGAAGTTCACCATCAACACCGACGGCCCCTACCTGCTCGAGACGGACATGCGCCGGGAAATCGAGCTGGTGGAGAACAACGGCATCCTCACGCCGGAGCAGGTGGACCAGACGCTCGCCTGGGCCCGCCAGGCGTCGTTCATCCCCGCCTGAGCCCGCGCATGTACGGACTGACTCGCTCGCTGCTCTTCCGACTCCCGGCGGAGCCCGCGCACCGGCTGGGCCTCTTCGGGTTGAGGGAGCTGGGGCACTCCCAGGAGCTGTGCCAGTCCCTGCGGGGACGGGCCCTGAGGGGCGGCACCGACGCGCTGGCCGTGGAGGTGGCGGGCCTGCGCTTCGCCCACCCCGTGGCCCTGGCCGCGGGCCTGGACAAGGACGCGGAGGCGGTGGACGGCCTGTTCGCCTGCGGCTTCTCCGCCGTGGAGATTGGCACCCTCACCCCCCGTCCCCAGCCGGGCAACCCGACGCCCCGCTTGTTCCGTCTGCCGGAGCACCAGGCCGTCATCAACCGCATGGGCTTCAACAACCACGGCGCCGCCGTGGCCGCGGCGCACCTGCGCCAACGCGACTGGCGCCCTGGCCCGCTGGGCATCAACGTGGGCAAGAACAAGGACACGCCGCTGGAGCGGGCGGTGGACGACTACGTGGCGTGCGTGGACGCGCTCGCGCCCCTGGGCGACTACGTGGTGGTCAACGCCTCGTCACCCAACACGCCGGGCCTTCGCAAGCTCCAGGAGCCCGAGCAGCTCTCCGCGCTCCTGGGCGCGGTGCAGGAGCGTCTGGCCTCCGTGGCTCCGGGCAAGCCGCTGTTCCTCAAGATTGCCCCGGACCTGACGCCCGAAGCCGTGGACGAAGTGGTGGACGTGGTGCGCGCCCAGAAGCTCGCGGGCCTCATCGCCACCAACACCACGGTGGCGCGGCCCTTCGAACATCCGCTCGCGAAGGAGGCCGGCGGCCTGTCCGGCGCTCCCGTGCGGGAGGCCGCCAACGCCGTCATCCGCCGCGCGTACCAGCGCTCGGGCGGAGCGCTGCCCATCATCGGCGTGGGCGGCGTCTTCACCGCCGAGGACGTCTACGAGAAGCTGCGTGCGGGAGCATCCGTGGTGCAGGTGTACACGGGCTTCATCTACGAGGGGCCGGGCATGGTGCGCCGCATCCTCCCCGCCCTGTCCGCCCTGCTCGCGAGAGATGGCTTCACGAGCGTCACGCAGGCCATTGGCGCGGAGCACCGGAGCGCCGGCACGCCCGCTTCCTGAAGGCCGGGGCTCGCCCTGGGGGCTCGCCCTGGGGGCGGCCCGTCGGCCGGGGGCCCCTCGTCTCGCGCCACGGTGGTGGGGACGAAAGGGGCCCGACAAAAAAGTGAGCGCTCGCCGGCGCCTTGGAGTTTCACCGGCGAGCGCCCCGGGCCGTCTGACTGGGAGACGGGCCTCGAAAGCTATTCCTGGACGGTCAGCGAGCCACCGACGGTGCTCACTTCCACCTCGTGGGTGCCCGCGCCATAGGTCTTCTTCCGCGAACCCAGGGCGACGCTGCTCCCGTTGAAACTCCCCCCTACAGAGCTGAATTCCACCTGCGCGTCCGCTCGCTCCGGCAGCTTCAGCCGGACGTTGCCCGACACCGTCGTGATTTCGGTGTCCTCGAGCTTCCGGGGAGCCAGTACCACCTCTCCCTCAACGCTACTCACCGACAAACGTCGCTCCGAGCCGTTCACTTCCACACGGCCGTTGACGGTGGCGTGCTTCTGCGGCCCCGTCACGCCCTTCACCACCACCGCCCCGTTCACCACCGACACTTCCAGCTCCGACGCGCGCGGCACCTTCACCGTCAACCGCACCGTGCCCTGGTCCGCACGGCATGACTGCTGCCGTTCCGCACACGGCCCACAGCACACCCTCGCCCGCACCTCGTCACCTTCCTGGGTGACTTCGACCTCCAACGGCTTCCGGGAATTGTCGGGGTTTTCCGGAACCGCCTCGATTACCACAGTATTCCCGTCTACCGCATCTACGCGGACCGCGCCATTAACATTGGAAAGATGGACCTGGGGAGTTCCATCCGTGTCGAACTTCCAGGTCTGCGTCGTCGGGGCGGCGGAGGCCAGCACGGCCAGGAGGGGCAGCAGCATGAAGGGTGCTCCGAGGTAGGGTGTGAACACCCCACCTACGGACGAGCCGGCGCCCCATTGCCGGCCAACGACGCGAAGTATCCACGCCGGTCTGACATGCCCTCAGGGGCCGTGGACCACGCGTTGATACAGCGCGTCATGGAGGCGGATCAGCCGCTCCAGGGACAGCTCGCGGGCGACGAAGTCCCGGGCCGCGCGGCCCATGCGCTTGGCCTTCTCCGGGCTCGAGAGCAGCTGGTTGAAGGCCTGCGCGAGCTGCGCCGGGCGCTCGGCGGGGACGACGAGGCCGCGCTCGCCGTCGCGGACGAGGTCGGTGTTCCCCCCCACCCGCGTCACCACCATGGGGAGGCCGGCGGCCATGCCCTCCATGACGGCGTTGGACATGCCCTCCGCGCTGGAGCACAGCACGCCCAGGGTGGCGCGCGCGTAGATGGCGGCGACGTCCGTGCGGTGCCGCAGGAAGTGCACGGTGTCCGACACCCCCAGCTCCGCGGCCAGCTTCTCCAGGCTCTTGCGGCGGGGCCCGTCGCCCACGAGGAAGGCGTGCAGCGGCGTGCCTCCGTGGTGGAGCATGGCGAGCGCCAGCAGCAGGTCCTCCTGGCGCTTCACCGGGTGGTTCATGTTGGCGACGTGGACGATGACGGGCGCGTCGCCGGTGTCGGGCAACGGGGACTTGAGGCCCTCGCGCATCCGCGCGTCGAAGCGGGCCAGGTCCAGGCCGTTGTGGATGACGGAGACGCGGGAGGCGGGCAGGCCCTCCTCTTCCACCAGCATCCGGCGGATGGCCTCCGCGTTGGCGACGACGTGGTCCGCCATGGCCGTCAGCCGCGAGTGCACCGCGCGCCGCGCGCTGCCCTGCCAGTGGGACAGGTCCAACCGTCCGACGATGACCTTCGTCCCAGCGAGCTTCGCGGCCGGCACGGCGATGAGCGTGGAGTAGAAGTCATGCACGTGGACCAGGTCCACGCGATTGGTCTTCAGCCACCGGGCCATGCGCATCACCTGGTACGCGGTGTTGGCCTGCGCGACGGAGCCCTTCAGGGGAAACGTCTCCGCCACGTAGCCCAGCTTCCACACCGCGCCCATCAACGGCCCCGCGTCCTCCAGTACGGAGACCTGGAGCTGGTAGCTGGGGGGAAGGCCCCGCAGCAGCTCCAGCACCTGCACCTCCGTGCCGCCAATGTGGAACGACCGGGTGAACTGCACCAGGCGCAGTGGCCTGGCCCCCATCTTCACGTCCTCACGCCGCATGTCCCGACCCCTCCCACGCCCCCACGGGCCCGACAGGCGCCTGTCCGTCCGGGATGCCCACCGTCTCCGTCACCTCCGCCGCGCGGGCGATGCGGTGCGCCGCGGCAGCCAGGCCGAAGAGCACGTAGCAGTGAGCGGAGAGGATGTATCCGGAGAACAAGTCACACGTCAGGTAGCCCGCCACGGACGCGGACAGCGCCCGTGCAATCCAGCCCACCTCTCGACTGCGTGATGCGGTGAAGGCGCCTCCGGATGCGCCTCCCGCGAACATCATGAAGAGCGCCAGGCCCACCCAGCCCAGCTCTCCCACGACGTCCAGGAAGATGTTGTGCGCCACGTACGCGCGCCGCGCTTCTGGAGGCGCGTACTCCGCCCACGCGTAGCGGAAGCTGCCCGCGCCCACCCCCAGCAGCGGCCGGTCCAGGCTGATGCGGCTGGCCACCTGCCACGCGTAGACGCGGCCCATCGCGGACGCATCCTCGTGGAAGGCCGCCACCGTCTCGTTGCGGGCCCAGAAGCTCTCCGGCGCGAAGACGAGCAGGCCCATCACGAAGAGCGCGCCCACGACGATGGCCTGGATGCGGCGCTTCTCACGGAAGGCCCACAGGCCCATGGCGACGGACAGGCCGATGAAGCCACCGCGCGAGTGCGACAGGACGATGGCCACCACCGCCAGCACCGCCGCCAGCAGACACGCCACCCGCCACACCCAGGGCGAGCCCTTGCGGGCCACGAAGGCCACCGCGAGCGGCACCACCAGCACCAGGTTCATGGCCATGTGGTTCGGGTCCGCGTACACGCCCACCCAGCGCGCGCGGAAGCCCTCCACCAGATTCTCCCCCACCACGTACCAGTTGATGACGCCAATGGACGTCACCACGGAGGCCAGGACAATGGACCCGCACACGACGGCGAGCCTGCGCCCATTGGAGATGACGTTGACGACGGTGAGGTAGATGGCCGTCAGCTTCAACAGCTCCATGCCCGTGTAGCGGGCCACCTCCGCGTTCACCGCCCACGACACGGACAGCACCGCCAGGCAGGAGAAGCCGATGAGCCCCCAGCCCCGCGCGCCATCCAGGTAGAGCGGCTCCGCGCGCCCCAACCTCCGAATCACCATCAACCCCGCGGCCACCACTGACGTCAGCAGCGCCAACCGAAGCGGCGCCAGCACGGGGATCCACTCACCCGGCACCGCGTACATCACCGCGGCGAATGCGGTCAGCGCATAGAAGGCCCACACGTCACGGCGCTGCCCCTGCTCTCCCGGCACCATGTCCCTCCTCCTCTGGCAGTTCACGCGCGTACACCTTCGCGTGCGCCACGCAGTAGCAGAGGGCGTGCCAGGGTCCGGGCTCGCAAAGGCCCGGATCTCCACAGGCCGGAAGGCCCCCGGATGCCCGGAGACCCTCCCGGACTGAAAAAGCTACGGCACCGGGTGGCTCTCCATGGGCAGGACTTCGGACGCGACGGGACTCCACTTCGCGTCCTCCAGCCACGCCGCGCCCAGCTCCGACAACAGCCGCGTGAGCGTCACACCCACCATGCGGCGCAGCTCCGCGCGAGCCTCCGGGGCCACCGCGCCCTCCAGGCCCGACAGGGCGCGCACGGAGGCGGAGTCGAGCAGGCGCGGGGCCTGGGGGGTGCCCTCGAAGAGGCGCTGGCCCAGCTCCACCGTGCGGCCCAGCGGCACCGGGCGGGCGTCCGGCCGGGCCTCCAGCACCGCCATGGCGACCACGGCGGCGAAGAGGCGCTCCACGCCAAGTGTCTCCAACGGAACACCGAAGCGGGCCACCGCCTCGAGCGCGGACTCCGGCGTGCCACCCAGCACGCCCCGGAAGACCTCCACCTGGGCCTCCGCGCGCGCCAGCACGGCCTCGCTGGCGGCGACTTCGCGCAGCGAGCGGAACGGCACCGGCTCCGCGCCCTCCACCTTCAGCGCGCGACGGGGCCGCTTGCGGCGCAGCGCCTCCAGCGCGGCGGCCTCCTCCGGCAGCACCAGCAGCACGCCGTCCACCACCGCTCCCGGCGACTTCGCCAGCCGGTCCGCGCGGAACTTGAGCTGGAGCGTCAGCGTGAAGCCCGTCTGGAAGATGCGCCGCAGGGGCGTGTCGCGCAGCACCTCGGTGGCCTGCGAGGGGTCCGCCCCCGTCAGGTGCTCCAGCCCGAGCGAGAGGTAGTCCCGCACCATCTCGCCGACCCGGCGCACGGCGTCCAGGTCGCCGGGGTCCGCGAGCTCCGCCACCAACGCCGCGTTGGCCACGCCCGCCAGTTCGTCCTCCGCGTTCTGACGTTCGACCTCCGTCAGTCCCCGGAACGCCGCCGCCAGGTAGTCCACGTGGCCCTGGGACGCCGTCAGCGCCGCCGGGGTTGACGTACTCGAGGGCCGACGCGACGGAACGTCCACGCGGCTGAAGAGGGCCATCGCGTCCTCCAGCGTCGGGAAGCCCAAATCGAGCAGACGCGCCTTGCGGAACTGGAAGGCCGTCTCCTCCAGCTCGGCGGGAACCTCCCAGCGCACGGCCTCCAGCAGGCGCACGGCCTCGAAGGGGTTCTCCGCGATGAGGTCGGTGACGAGCGCGCGCACCGCGGACATCTCCGCGCCCTCGGCCTTGATTTCGACCAGGTAGCGACCCTCCGGAGTCTCCAGCGTCACCCCCTGCGGGTTGACGTCCGGGTTCTCCTCCAGGTCATGCACGGCGACCAGTTCGTGCAGCAGGTACTCGAGCACCTCCATGTCCACCGCGTGCAGCTTGCGCAGGAACTCCGGGGTGTCATCGAAGCCGCCGCGCGCGGCGCGCAGCCACGTCAGCACGGCGTGCGAGTCCAGCTTGTCGCGCTTCCACGCGCCCAGGTCCACGAAGGCGCGGAACTGGCCGGGCGACGCGAGCTGCACCAGCTCCGTCGCGTCCTCGAGCCCCACTTCCTGGATGGTGACGTAGAGGCTCTCCGGAGGCAGGGCGCGCACCAACGCCTGTGCATCCGCTCCCTCCAGAAGCGCGTCCATGCGCCTCCGGGGTGACAGCCTCATCAACTGCTGCTGCAACTCGCGCAGGGCGAGCTGCGAATCCCTGCCATTACCCTTGCCGTTCTCGGAGGACACGGCGCCGTGCCTACCACAGCGCCTCCCTCGTCGGGAGGGGAACGCCACGGAGAGCGGCGACTAACCCGCTTCAGGTATGTCAGTTAACCGCGCTCGGAGTGGGGCGAATGACCTCTCCGAGGGGGCTGCCTTAACGGACTATGCTGAAGCGGGTTAGACGATGGAGCCCCGGGGTACCGGAGCCTGGGCTCAAACGCGCGAGGCCTTGCCGAAGGTGTCCAGGAGCGCGCCCCAGACCTCGTCCACGCCCCGCCGCTCCGTCGAGGAGAACGGAAGAATCGCCTCCATGGGCAGGTCCAGCTGACGCGACAGCTCCTGGAGCCGGGGCAGCGTCTTGGCCTTGGTGAGCCGGTCGATCTTCGTGGCCACCACCAGCACCTTGCGCTTGTGGGATTGCAGATAATCGAGCGTGGCCAGGTCGTCCGGCGTCGGGCCGACCTCCGCGTCGATGATGCTCACCACCACTTCGAGCCGATGCCGCTTCTCGAGGTAGGTGGTGATCATCTGCTCCCACTGGGCCTTGTCCGCCTTGCTCGCGCGGGCGAAGCCGTAGCCCGGCAAGTCACACAGGCGCACCTGGTGGCGGAAGGTGCCGCGCTCCAGGTCCACGTCGAAGAAGTTGAGCGTCCGGGTACGGCCCGGGGTGTTCGACACGCGCACCAGCTTCTTGCGGCCGGTGAGGGTGTTGATCATGGAGGACTTACCAACGTTGGAGCGGCCAACGAAGGCCACCTCGGCGGTATGTCCCTGCGGGTAGCCCTTGGGCTCCACCGCGGTGACGACGAAACGGGCGTCCAGAATCTTGATCAATCGACTATTTCTTCGCGGTGGAGGGGGGAGTGGCCGGGGCCTCGGTCCGGGCCGCGCGACGGGCGCGTTCGGCCGACCAGTGGTCAATGGCCTTGAGCGACTCCTTGAAGTCGAACGGCCGCAAGGAGGGCGAGGAGGCGTCGTGGCAGGAGCGGCACTGCTTCTCGGACGGGTCCACCAACCCCACCAGGCGCGCCAGCTCCGGGTCCTTCATCACGTACTCGGGCGAGTAGTACTGGCCGCCGCCGTGACATGTCTCGCAGCTCACACTGGCCTGCGTCTGCGCCACCTGGTCCGGTGAGTGGCACGACAGGCAGCGGCCGTCCTTCTGCTGCTGCTCGGAGAGGGAGCTCACCGCCCGGGCGTGTTTGGACTGCATCCACGCCTCGTAGGCCTCCGGGTGGCAGCCCTTGCAACTGTCAGCGCCGACGAAATCAGCCGCCCCGGCCGCGCCACAGAGGGCCAGCAGGAGGACGGAAAGAATCCTGGAGCCAGGAGCGCGCATGGCTCGCGAAGTAGCAGACCCCCCCGGACGGGGCAAGGCGTCTCGTGGTTGAATGCCCGTCGGAATCGTCCGTTGAAAAGAGAGGGCAGCGCTTGAGCCCCGCCCGCCCTTTCCATTAGGGAGGAAGTCGTGATGAGGACCTTGATTGCGCTCGCCGTGATTGCCGTCGCCTTCCCCGCTGTCGCCAAGCCGTGGCAGGGCGTGGAGCCCGGCGTCACCAAGAAGGACGAGGTCGTCAAGAAGTTCGGCGAGCCCTCGCGCACCGTCAGCCAGGACGGCAAGGAGACCATCGCCTACCTCGGCAAGGAGGCCATCAAGGGCACCAGCCAGGCGCAGTTCAAGGTGGACCCCGGCACGGGACTCATCGAGCGCATCGACGTCTTCCCCGGGCCCGTCATCGACAAGGAGACCATCGAGACGAGCTACGGCCCCGCCTGCCCCTCCGGCCCCGTGCCCTCCTCGCCGTGCTACCAGCGCAAGCTGACGGACGACTTCCGCACCTACTTCCTCTACCCGAAGCTGGGGCTGGCCATCTTCTTCAACGAGGACGGCAAGACGGTGCAGTCGTTCACCTTCACCACGCAGAAGGCCGCGAAGTAGGCCCGCGGATGCACGTCTTCGGACTGACGGGCGGCATCGGTTCCGGAAAGAGCACCGTCACCCGGATGCTCCGGGAGCTGGGCGCGGAGGTGCTCGACGCGGACGTGCTCGCCCGCGAAGTCGTCGAGCCGGGCACGCCGGGCCTCGCCGCCATCGCGGAGCGCTTCCCTGGCGTGGTGGGCCCCGACGGCCGCCTGGACCGAGCGAAGCTGGGCGCGCACGTGTTCGGCAACGACACGGAGCGCGCCGCCCTCAACGCCATCACCCACCCTCGCGTTCGCGAGGCCTTCATGGAGAAGCTCGAGGCGCTGACGGCTCGGGGCGTGGAGCGTGTCATCTACGACGTCCCGCTGCTGATCGAGGCCGGGATGCACGAGTGGATGGAGGGGGTGGCGCTGGTGTGGGTGCCCCGGGACCTGCAAAAAGCACGGCTGATGGCGCGTGACGGGCTGGATGCGACGGCCGCCGAGGCTCGGCTGGCCGCCCAGCTCCCCCTGGACGGCAAGCGGGTCCACGCGACGTGGGTCATCGACAACAGCCAGGACCTGTCATCCACCCGGGAGCAAGTGGAGTCGGTCTGGCGCGCCATGCTCGCGCGCGGCTGACGGGCGAGTATGCTCCGCGCGCAATGAGCGAGACGCGCAAGAAGACCGGTGCTGGGACGTATTTCATCACCGGCTATCCGGGGTTCATCGGCAAGCGGCTGGTGGAGCACATCGCGCGGGAGGACCCGAAAGGGCACGTCTACGCGCTGGTGCAGCCCAAGGCGCTCAAGGAAGCGCAGAAGCACGCGTCCAAGCTGAAGGGCGCCACGGTGGAGCTGCTCACCGGTGACGTGGTGGACATGCACCTGGGCCTGTCGGGCGAGGAGTACCAGCGCCTGTGCGAGCGGGTGACGGACATCTTCCACCTGGCGGCGGTGGCGCAGCTGGGCGTGGCCAAGGACACCGCGTGGCGCGTGAATGTGGACGGCACGCGCAACATGCTGGAGCTCGCGCGCGACTGCGAGCACCTGGCGCGCTTCAACCACTTCTCCACCTGCTACGTGTCCGGCGACCGCGTGGGCGTCATCGCCGAGGACGAGCTGGACCGCGGCCAGGGCTTCCGCAATCCCTACGAGGAGACGAAGTTCCAGGCCGAGCGGTTGGTGATGCGCGCCAGCTCCACCCTGCCCGTCACCGTGTACCGGCCCTCCAGCGTGGTGGGCGATTCGCGCACGGGGGAGATCGACAAGTTCGAGGGGCCCTACTACCTGGGCATCCTGCTCGTCACGTCGCCGCTGGTCGTGCCGCTGCCCCTGCCCGGCAACGGCGTGGCGCCGCTCAACGTGGTGCCAGTGGACTACGTGGTGGAGGCGGTGTGGCGCTTGTCGAAGGACCCTCGCGCCGCGGGCCGCACGTTCCACCTGGTGGACCCGAACCCGATGAGCGCACGGCGCGTGTACGAGCTCATCGCGGAGAAGGCGAACAAGAAGCTGCCGCGCTTCAACCTGTCGGCGCGCGCGGCGGACGTCATGCTGCGGCTGCCGGTGCTGGAGAAGCTGGCCCGGCCGCAGCGCGCGGCCATCAGCTATGTGAACCATCTGGCCATCTACAACTGTCACAACACGCTGGAGCTCTTGGACGGCACGGGCGTGCGTTGCCCTCCCCTGTCCTCGTACCTGGACCAGTTGGTGGCGTATGTGCGCGAGCAGTACCGCAAGCGCCGAGAAGGCTCTGAAGTGGATGACCCGTTGGACCAGGGCTCCGCGACGGGGTGAGCGAGCGGGGCCTCCGTGCTAAATCAGGGGGCCTCATGGCACGCACCTTCCAGGTAGGCGATACCTTCACGCACGTCCGCGAGTGCGACCTGTACCGGCCGATCTACTACGCGGGCGCATCCGGGGACTTCAATCCCATCCACATCGACCCGGAGGTCGGCAAGGTGGCCGGCCTCGACGGCGTCATCTTGCAGGGGCTCTGCACGCTGGGCTGGGCGGTGGAAGCCGTCGCCGTCTTCGTGGGAGACCCGGGCCGCATCCGCAAGGTGAAGGTGCGCTTCTCTCGCCCTGTTCGTCCCGAGGACGTCGTGACGTTCGAAGGCAAGGTCACCGCCATCGAAGCGGACCGGCTCACCACGGAAGTCACCGCCACCAACCAGCGCGGCGAGGCCGTCCTCAAGGGCGCCGTCGTCGAAGCCTCCATCGGATAGTCGCCATGGCCATCGACAAGCGCTTCATCGGCCGGGAATACGGCCCGTACACGTACACGATTGGCGCGGAGAAGCTGCGCGAGTTCACCCTGGCCGTGGGAGGCGCGCATCCCGCCGCCGGCACACCGGGCGAGCCGCCTGAGCACGTCAGTCCCCTCCTCTACGACGACACCGCCGCGAAGCAGGGCCCGTACGGCGACCTGATTGCGTTCCCCAGCTTCGCCGTCGTCTTCGCCATCCGCCCGTTCGGCGCGGCCGTCGCGGACCCGGAGCTGGGCGTGAATCTGCTGATGCTGGTGCACGGTGAACAGGAGCTGGAGTTCCTGGACGTCATGCGCCCCGGCGACGTGATGACGACCACGGGCCGCATCGAGAACATCTACGTGAAGGCCGGCAAGGAGTTCGTCGTCGTCAGCACGGAGTCGCGCAACCAGCGCGGCGACGTCGTGGTGAAGGGCGTCTGGACGGGCGTCGTCCGCGCGTAGCCGTGGCACGTGGGCTCGGGGTCATTGCCCCCGGGCCCGCCCTACTCCTGGGTGCGCATGAGGGTGTCGACCGCGGCCCTGTCCGCCTCGAGCGACGCCCGCTCCGAAGCCGGGAGCACCAGGGCGTCGAATTCGCGGAGCGATTGATTCGCGCGTGGCAGGTCCGCCAGCGCCACGGCCAGCTCGGCACGAGCCACCAGCGCCCGCGCTCGCTCCAGCGGCGTGCCGGCATCGGGCTTCTTCAGCGCGGCGTCGAGGACCTTCGCGGCCGTCGCGTCGTCACTCTTGAAGTCACGCAGCCTCCGGGCGGTCTTCAGCGCCTTGCCCAACAGCGTGGCGGAGTCGTCCTCGTCGTCACCGTAGCCACCAGGCTCGTCGCGACGGACGAACATCACGCTGTTGCCGGACGGGTCGACGACGGTGAAGCGTGTCTGCCCCTTCTTCATCCGGGTGATTCTCGGCACGCCTCGCACGGGCACCTTGCCGTAGGTCTTTCGCAGGGCCGCCGCGAAGCCTTCGTGCAGCTCCTCGACTTCGTCGACGATGATGAGACAGCAGCTATAGGCCGCCAGCGGGTCCAACCCCTTCACGCCAAAGAAGTGGAGCTGGGCCCCTCCACGCCGCGTCGCCGCGTAGGGATTCGGCAGGCGCTGCTGGTACGTCACCTCGAAGCCCAGCAGCCCATAGAACTCGAGCGTCGGTTCGAGCGCGACACAGGGCAGCGCCGGAATGCTGGCGTCATGCTTCATGGGTGTGTGCCTCCCGCGCGACGCGGGCCCAGGAGTGGCCTCGACTCACGCGCAAACAAGAAACAACCTGTCATCATGACAGGACCCTGTCAATCGACCTGAAAAAGGCGCGCCTGCGTGGACCCGGCTTCGAGGGAGGTCAGGCGGCGGCGATGACGCCTTCGTCGAGGAGCTGGGCGAGGATGCGGGCGGTATCCAGCCGCGTCATCCCGGACAGCGAGAAGAGGTCCTCGAACGTCACGGCGCCATCAATCTGCGCGAGCACGAAGCCCGCGCGGTGGTCCAGGCTGAGCCAGATGATGTCGTCCGGCTGGAGACGCACGCGGGGCACACGGCCCAGGTCGCCCAGCTTCGACTCCAGCATGGCCATCAGCATGCGCTCGCTGCGGATGAGCAGCACATCCACGCGCGGGTCTCCCGGCGCCAGCTCCTGCGCCTTGAACAACAGGTCCACCGCGCCCGAGTGGTCATCCAGCTCCAGCAGGTCGGCCGCGCCGCGCAGCAACCGCTCCAGCTCGCTCTCCGTGACGGGGACACCGAACTCGTCCGTGTCACCCTCGGGGACGCCGTACTCCTGCGTGGTGGGCTCATCGCGCGAGAGCAGGTCCAGCACGTCACCTCCCGGTGGAGGTCCGTCGCCCTCTGGAATCAGCACGCTGGGAGAACGCTCCTCGTCCTCTTCGTCCAGCGGATGGCCCTCGCCTTCGGCCCACGCGCCCCAGTCGCCATCCAGCGAGGGCAGCGGCGTGCCTCGCGTGGACGCATCCGCCGATGCCCCCGCGAACGGGCTACTCCGTCCGAATGGGGTCTCCAGCGCGGCCAGGGATTCGCGCGCCCGGACATTGTCGGGGTCCAGCACGAGCGCCCGCTCGAACAGCTTCTGCGCACCCTGGGCGTCGCCACTCAGGCGCAGCCACAGTCCCGCCTCGACGAGCTGGTTGGCGCGCTGGGTGCTCATCTATCGCCCCATGCCACTGCGTGACGGGCCCTTGAGCTGGGTCAGACATCCCGTGAGCAGCTCACACGCGCGGCCCAGCGCCCCCACGTCCTCACCCGCGCGGACCTGCCGCGCATGTTCCAGCACCTGCTCCGCGCGAGGCACCGCGTCGGCGGGAAGCCCACCACCCCCGGGCAACAGCCTCGCTCGCGTCAGCGCATCCATGACGTCGCGCGCGAGCGAGTCCAGCTCCATGCGCTTGACCTTGAGTTCCTCGGAGATGCGCGCGGCCATGAGGTAGCCGCGCTGTTCGTCCATGATGCGCTTGAGCTCTTCCTCGGTGAGTCCACTGGACGCGGTGACGGTGATGGACTGGCGCAGGCCCGTCTCCCTGTCGCGCGCGGAGACGGAGACGATGCCCTCCGCGTTGATGTCGAACGTCACCTCGATTTCCACCTGCCCCCGAGGTGCCTCGCGCAGACCGGTGAGGACGAACTCGCCCAGCAGCTCGTTCTGGTGCGCCAGCTCGTGCTCGCCCTGGAGCACCATGATCTTCACCAGCCGCTGGAAGTCCTTCGACGTCGCGAAGACCTCCGTGGCCGACGTGGGCACCGTCGTGTTCTTCGGGATGATGCGCCGCACGTAGCCGCCGGCGATGGCCACCCCCAGGCTCTGCGGCGTGACGTCCAGGAGCAGCAGCTCGCCCTCCTGCGCCACCAGCGCGTGCGCCTGCACCGCGGCGCCCAGCGCCACCACCTCGTCCGGATGCACGCCCTTGCACGGCTCACGGCGGAAGTAGCCGCGCACCGCCTCGACAATCTTGGGCATGCGCGACATGCCACCGACGAGGATGACTTCCTTCAGCTCCGAGGCCCGCACACCCGCCTCGCCCAGCACCTCCGTGGTGATGCCCACCACGCGCTCGGCCAGGTCCGCCGTCAGGTCATCCAGCTTCTCGCGGGACAACGCGGCCTGCAGGTGCAGCGCGGCGCCGCCACCGGGAGGCGTGCTGATGAACGGAAGGTTGAGCTGCGTCTCCTTCACGCTCGACAGCTCCACCTTCGCCTTCTCCGCCGCGTCCTTGAGCCGCTGCAACGCCATGCGGTCCTTGCGCAGGTCGATGCCGTGCTCCTTCGCGAAGCCGAAGACGAGCCACTCGATGATGCGGTTGTCCCAGTCCTCGCCCCCCAGGTACGTGTCGCCGCCGGTGCCCACCACGTCGAAGACACCCTGGTTGATCTCCAGCACCGACACGTCGAACGTGCCGCCGCCCAGGTCCAACACGGCCACGCGGCCATTCACGGTGCGGCTGAAGCCATACGCCAGCGCCGCCGCGGTGGGCTCGTTGATGATGCGCAGCACGTCCAACCCGGCGATGCGCCCCGCGTCCTTGGTGGCCTGCCGTTGGGCGTCGTTGAAGTACGCCGGCACCGTGACGACGGCCTTGCTCACCGGCCTGCCGAAGTGCGCTTCCGCGTCCGCCTTCAGCTCCTGGAGGATCATGGCGCTGATCTCCGGAACCGACATGTCCTTGCCGCCCATGCGGATGCGCAGGTCATCGTGCTGCCCCGGCACCACCTCGTAGGGCAACGAGCGCAGCGCGTCCTGCACCTCGTGCGAGGAGAACTTCCGGCCGATGAGCCGCTTGGCCGCGTACACCGTCTCCTGCGGGTTGGTGATGGCCTGACGCTTGGCGATGCCACCCACCAGTCGCTTGCCGTTCTTGGACACGGCGATGACCGACGGCGTGAGCGCCTGGCCCGTGCGGTTCTTGATGACGACGGGCTGCCCGTCCTGGACGGTGGCGACGATGCTGTTCGTCGTCCCCAGGTCGATGCCTATGAGGGGTTCGGGATCAGCCATGAGAGAGCGTGCTCATCCTAGAACGTCCAGCGCAGCTTCTTGAGCGCCGCCTTGGCCTCGGCATTGTCCGGATCCAACTTCGCTGCATCTTCGAAGACCCGCTTGGCCAGTTTCTTCGATCCCGCGTCGGCGAGCACCCGTCCCAGCAACAAATGGTGCTCGATTCGCCCTCCCTGAAGGTCCACGGCACGCTGTGCCAGGGAGCGAACCTCGCCCACGTCCTGGCCCTGCTGGAGTCCCAGTCTGGCCGCACGGAAGGCGGCCTCCGGGTTCTGCCCATCCAGGGAATACGCCAGCCGATAGGCCGCGAGCGCCCCCACGGTATCGCCGTGCTGCTCCAGTTCCCGCCCGCGCGCCAACTCGATGGCCCCACGCTGTTCGTCGTGGCGGCGGCGCGCCTCCGTCAGCAGCGTCGTCACCTCGCGGTTCTTCGGGTCCAACGTCTGGACCTGGTGGAAGTCCTGGTAGGCCCGCTCCCAGTCGCCTCGGGCGATGGCCGCCTTGCCGCGCGCCACCAGCTCCGACAGCCGCACGTTGCGCGCCATGTACGGGTGCCGAGCGAGCCGCGCCTGCCGCTCCGCCCTGCGTGCCTCCGACTCCGCGTCCTGCACCGGAGGTGGCGTCGACGGGGCGGACGCCTGCAGCGGGGACGAGAGGCGCGCCGGGCGCGGCGTGGGAGCGAAGGGCATCAGCTCCTGGGTGGGATCCATCACCGGCACGGGCACGGGCGCGGGGGTCGCGGCGGCCACGGAAGCCGTCGCGAGCGCCGGGTGTGCCTTGAGGTACGCGTCCCGCTTGTCCTGCTGGGTGAGGATGTTGTGGGCGTCCGTGAGCCTCCGGAAGATGCGCTCCATGCGCGCGCGGAAGCTGCCCAGGTTCTTTCCGAAGTAGCGGTCCGGGTGATAGCGGCGGGACGCGTTGTAGTACGCCTGCTTCACCTCGGCGGCCGGAGCACCGGGGCGCAATCCGAGGACGGCGAAGTGATCCAACCCGTCCAGCGCCCGCTCCAGGTCGATGATCTCCTTCTTCCGCTCCGGCTCCAGGTCCACTTCCTCGGCCAGCGCGGCGTCCACCGCGGGAGCCGGCTGGTTCTTCTGCACCACGCGCGCGGGGACGATGGCCCCCTTGGCCCGCAGGGCGAGCAGCACGGCGATGGTGCGTGCTTCACCCAGGGTAGAGCGTGACAACACCTGGTCGATGCGCTCCACCCTGCCGACGAGCGACAGGACAGACGCTTCCTCCGACGAGAGCTGGAGGCGAGCGAAGTCCAGATTGGGCACCGTGGCGATGTGGTCCGTCCGGGCCCCCAGGCCGACAATCGTATTTGGCGCGCTCACAGGACGGTCCACGAATGGGTTGCCGAAAGGTCGAGCCTAGGTTTGGGGGACGCGGGGCGTCAAACACCCAGTGCCCCCTCCCAGGCTCCATCCGGCGGAAAATCGGCCTCAGAGGGCCATGAGCACCCGCTCGATGATGGCGAGGCTCTGATCCAACTCCTCCCGGGTGACAGTGAACGGAGGGGCGAAACGGACCGTCCGGTCACCCGCCGCGTTGCCCAGCACCCCGGCCTCGCGCAGCCTGGCGAGCACCTGGGGCGCCTCCCGGTCCACTTCCAGGCCCACCAGCAGGCCCTGTCCTCGGACCTCGACGACGCGACCCGGGGGCAACTTGCCCTGGATTTCCCGCAGCCGGCCCAGGAAGTACGCACCCTTGGCCGTCACTTCGTCCAGGAAGCCCGGCTGGCGGATGACCTTGAGGGCGGCGTTGGCGGCGGCGGCGGCCACCAGGTTGCCGCCGAACGTCGAGCCGTGGCTGCCCGGGGACAGGCTCGCGCCCACGTCCTCGCGGCACAACATGGCGCCAATGGGCAGACCATTGCCCAGCGCCTTCGCCATGCTGATGGCGTCCGGCCGGATGCCCTCGCGCATGAAGCCGAAGGGGATGCCGGTGCGGCCCATGCCCGTCTGGATTTCGTCGACGAGGAGCAACAGGCCCTTCTCGTCGCACAACGCGCGCAGCCCCTTGAGGAAGCCCTCGGGGGCCAGACGCACCCCTCCCTCCCCCTGGATGGGCTCCACCAGGATGGCGGCGGTGGCCGGACCCACGGCGCGGCGGACCGCCTCCAGGTCACCGTACGGCACGTGGTGGAAGCCGGCCGGCAGCGGCTCGAAGCCCGCGTGGTACTTCGGCTGTCCCGTGGCCGTGACGGTGGCCAGGGTGCGGCCGTGGAAGCTGCGCTCGAAGGTGATGACCTCGTAGCGCTCCGGGGTGCCCCGGTCCTTCATCACCTTGCGGGCCAGCTTCAGCAGCGCCTCGTTGGCCTCCGCGCCGGAGTTGCAGAAGAAGGCGCGCTCGAACCCACTCCACTCACACAGCTGCGCCGCCAGGTCGATCTGCGGCTGCGAGTAGAACGCGTTCGACACGTGCCACAGCGAGTCCAGCTGCGCGTGCGCCGCCGCCACCAGGTCCGGATGACAGTGTCCGAGCGCGCACGTCGCCACGCCGCCGATGAGGTCCAGATACTCACGACCGTCCGCGTCCCACACGCGCGTACCCCGACCTTTGACCAGGACGATGGGCTGCTGCTTGTAGTTCTGCAGCAGGTGGCTCTTGGCCTTGGAGATGAGGGTGTCGTTGGAAGTCGAGGCGGCGGCGGAGGGCACGGGCTGCGGCAAGGGTGTCTACCTTCCTTGGTGGTGGGGGAACGGCTGCGAGCGCGCCATATACCGCGCTAGAGGATGTAGCGCGACAGGTCCTCGTCCTGGACGATGGAACTCAGGCGCTCACGCACATAATTGCCGTCCACCTGGAAGTCGCGGGGCCCCAGCTCACTGGCGGAGAAGGACACCTCGTCGAGCAGTCGCTCCAGCACGGTGTGCAGGCGGCGAGCACCGATGTTCTGCGTGCGCTCGTTCGCCTGCTGGGCGATGCGCGCCAGCTCCGTCACCGCGTCGTCGGTGAAGGACAGGCGCACACCCTCGGTGTGGAGGAGCGCGGTGTACTGGCGCAGGAGGGAGTTCTTCGGCTCGCGGAGGATGCGGATGAGGTCGTCACCGGAGAGCGCCTCCAGCTCCACGCGGATGGGGAAGCGCCCCTGCAGCTCGGGAATCAGGTCGCTGGGCTTGGAGACGTGGAACGCGCCCGCCGCGATGAAGAGCATGTGGTCCGTCTTCACCATGCCGTACTTGGTGTTGACAGTGGAGCCCTCGACGATGGGGAGGATGTCTCGCTGCACACCCTCGCGCGAGACGTCCGGGCCGCTGCTGCCCTTGGCGCCCTCGCGGCTGGCGATCTTGTCGATTTCGTCGATGAAGACGATGCCGCTCGACTCGGCGCGCACCACGGCCTCGCGCTGCACGCGGTCCGGGTCCACCAGCTTCTGGGCCTCTTCCTGACGCAGCAGTTGGAGCGCCTCCGGCACGCGCACGCGACGTCGGCGCGTCTTGCTCATGCCCGGCATGTTCTTGAAGAGGTCCTGCAGGTTGACGCCAATCTCCTCCATGCCCTGGCCGGAGAAGCCGCGCATGAACGTCTGCCCGCTGTCGCTCGTCTCCACGTCCACGAACTGGTCATCGAGCGTTCCCGCGCGCAGCTGGGCGCGGAGCTTCTCCCGCTCGGTGTCTCCCAGGCGCTGTGGCGCGGGAGGAGGCGGCGGAGGCGGCGAGAAGCCGAAGGGCGGCGGCGGGGGCGGAGGAGGACGGGAGCCGCCACTGTGGAGCAGCTCCATCAGCCGGTCCTCGGCCAGCTCCTCGGCGCGGGGGCGGACCTTCTCCGTCTCCTCCTCGCGCACCAGGGAGATGGCGTTCTCGACGAGGTCGCGAATCATCGACTCCACGTCGCGGCCCACGTAGCCGACCTCGGTGAACTTGGAGGCCTCCACCTTCACGAAGGGCGCCTGCGCGAGCTTCGCCAGCCGGCGGGCAATCTCCGTCTTCCCCACGCCGGTGGGTCCAATCATGATGATGTTCTTCGGATGGATTTCGTCGCGCAGGTCGTCATTGACCTGCTGACGGCGCCACCGGTTGCGCAGGGCGATGGCCACCGCGCGCTTGGCGGCGTTCTGCCCGACGATGTAACGGTCCAGCTCGCTCACCACCTCGCGAGGCGTGAAGGCGGACGGCTTTCGCGATTCGGCCACGGGGGGCTCCTAGAGCTCTTCGAGGGAGATGTTGGCGTTGGTGTAGATGTCGATTTCGCCGGCGATGGAGAGCGACTCCCGCGCCACGTCCCGCGCGGGCATCTGCGTGTGCGCCATGAGCGCGCGCGCGGCGGCGAGCGCATACGGGCCTCCGCTGCCCACCGCGGCGATGCCGTAGTCCGGCTCAATCACGTCACCCGCCCCGGAGAGGATGAACGTCTTGTCCTTGTCCGCGACGACGAGCAGCGCCTCCAGCCGACGAAGGAACCTGTCGGTGCGCCAGTCCTTGCCCAGCTCCACGCAGGCGCGCGCCATGTTCTTCTGGTGCTCCTTGAGCTTGCCCTCGAAGCGCTCGAAGAGGGTGAAGGCATCGGCGGTGCTGCCCGCGAAGCCGGCGAGCACCTGGCCCTCGCCCAGCTTGCGAACCTTCTTCGCCGTGTTCTTCATCACCGTCTTGTCGAGGGAGACCTGCCCGTCGCTGGCGATGGCGACCTTCCCGTCACGCCGCACACAGAGGATGGTGGTTCCGTGGAACATGGAGCGGGTTTAACAAGCCGCGCCCCGCGTTTCCAAGGAACACCGCCTGCCTGTCCGCTCCCGCACCGTTTCCTCGCGCCAGGGAGCGGCGAGGCGCACCCTCACGCCCGGGGATGGGCCGCGTCGTAGACCTGCTGGAGCTGCTCCCAGCTGACGTGGGTATACCGCTGCGTGGTGGACAGACTCGCGTGGCCCAGCAGCTCCTGGATGCTGCGGATGTCCGCGCCCCCTCCGAGCAGGTGCGTGGCGAAGGAGTGACGCAGCGCGTGTGGACTCACCTTGCGCGCCAGCGCGCACTTCAGCACGTGCGCGTCCAGGTGTCGGCGGATGCTCCGAGGCGTCAGCCGTCCCCCACGGAAGTTGAGGAAGATGGCCTCTGGCGCCTGGCTGGGTTTCGGCTCCGCCAGCAGCTCCCCGCGCCGGGCGAGGTATGCCTCCAGCGAGCGGATGGCCTGCGCGTTGACGGGGACGAGGCGCTCCTTGCTGCCCTTGCCCATGACCCGGACGATGCGCCCGCTCCGGTCCACGGCGAGCAGGTCCAAGTCACACAGCTCGCTGATGCGAAGCCCGCCGCCGTAGAGCAGCTCCAGGATGGCCTTGTCGCGCAGCCCGAGCACCGTCTTCAAGTCATGCACGTCCAGGAGCGCGAAGACCTCCTCCACCGGCAGGACCTTGGGCAACGCCTTGGGCAACTTGGGGCTCTTCACCAGCTTCGCGGGGCTCGCGGGCAGGAGCTTCTGCCGCACCAGGTACTTGTAGAAGGACTTGATGGACGCGAGCCGACGGGCGCGGCTCGCGGGGGCATGGTCCACGCTCAGCGTGCCCAGGTAGCCGCGAATGGCGGCGTGGGAGCCGGCCAGGAGCGAGAGCTTCATCCGCTCGACGAGGTAGCGCTCGTAGTCCACCAGGTCGACCAGGTAGTTGCGCACCGTGTGCGGTGACGACCCCTTCTCGTCCTCCAGGTGGACGCGGAACTTCTCCAGCAGCGGCGAGAGGGTCGTCATGGCGAGGTCAGCGTAGGGGGCCCGGAGAGGCTCGCAAGATTCCGGGCCCCGCGAAACCCCTACTTCGTCGGCACGGCGGGTGGCACGGCGGGAGCAACGGGCGTCGGCGCGGGCAGCAGCGCGACACACGTGGCGTCTGACAGCCACGCCTTCTCACACATCCACGTGAGGATGGGGTTGCGCACCTGCCAGAGCAGCACGAAGAAGATGAGCGCCCCGAGCCCGAACCGAGCCCAGCCGGACAGCCCCTCCGTCTCGCCATCCTCGTCCTGCTGGGCGAGCATCGCCGGGCGGACCATGTCCCGTCGGTCCACGCGCGCTCCCCGGGGCAGCCTCGGACGCCGGGTCACGAGCGTGGACAGTCCATGCGTCAACATGAGGCGGTCATTGAGCGCCCAGCCGGAGCCCTCCAGGAGCAGCGCCAGATTGCGGCGCCGCAGCTTCAGCCAGCCGAGCAGGCCCGCGGGCGCCATGACGACGATGGCGATGAGGGACGCCGCGGTGATGACGTCCACCATCGTCAGCGACTTCACCTGAGTGACGATGAACGCGAAGGACGAGCCCAACGCCGCCGCCGCGATGCTGCCCGCCGCGATGACTCCCGCGAGCCCACCGGGAGATGGGGCCGGAGCCGCCGCCGGAGCCGCGACGGGAGCGGGCGCCGCAGCCACGGTCTGCGAATACCCCTGCTCCAGCGTGGCGTCGAAGGTCTTCTCCCCCGCCGACGCGAGCCCTTCAATCTTGCCGGTGATGAACGAGGCCATGCGAGTGAAGGGCATGGTCATCGACTCCCACAGCGACACGGGCTGGCGGACGACATGCGTCACCGTGGCGTCGTGCTCCTGGCCATCCACGTCGTAGAAGACGCCGCGCTTGCCCACGACCAGGTCCGTGCTCCGGCCGCGTGTGACGGGCACCGCCACCTCGTAGCCGGGCGTGCCGTCCTTGGGCGCCACCAGCACGTAGAGGATGCACGTGGTGCCCTGGCTCGTGAGCGCCGCGTGCTCCGCGCGGTTCTTCGCGAGCACCGACAGCGTGTACTTGCGTCCGCCGAGGATGAGCGTCCCCTTCTCCATCAGCGCGGGCGCCTTGGGGAGATAGAGGTTGGGCATGCTGATGAAGTTGTTGGCGAACACCAGCAGCCAGCGCTGGTAGAGCACCAGTCGCTCCAGCTCGACGATGGCGGCCAGCGTGGGCGCCAGCGAGAGGTCCGCCTGACTGGCCGCATCGATGGCGTCCAGGTCCGTGAGCGACACGGTGGGCAGCGAGTCGGCCAGCTTGTGCACCGGGTTCGCCTCGCGCTGGGTGAACCATGCGAGCACGGCGTCCGCCTTCGCCACCAGCTCGCGCCACGCCGTGTCCGACAGGCGCTCCGAGTCTCCCGTCACCGGCGCGGCGACGTCGCGACGGAACGATTGCAGTTGCTCATAGGAGGGACCGCGCAAGAGCCGCGCCCACTCCAACACGCCCGAGGCTTCCGGCACCGCGATGGGCAGATCCCCCGCCGCCTTGCCCAGCGCGGCCGAGTCACCCAGCGAGCTCTCCACCCGCTCCGCGCGCAGCCTCAAGTTGGCCGCGGCCTCCGGCTGCACCGCCACCAGGCGGCACTGGAGGAAGTAGGTGTCCAGCAGCGGCGCCACCTCGCGGATGCGTCGCGCGCGCGACTCGCTCTCTTCGCCCCACACGAAGACGTCGCCACGCTTGCCCAGATGGGCCAGCAGCGCCTCGCGAGCCTCGCGGAAGCGCTGCAGCATCGGCCGATCCACGCCCGCCTCGCCCGAGCGGTTCTTCAACTCGGGGAAGGACGCCATGACGTCCTTCGCGAGCGGGCGCAGGGACTCCGGCAGGCGCTCCGGGGCGATGATGCCATCACCGTTCTGCCCCGACTTGCGCAGCTCCAGGTCGCTCGCTCGCACCTGGCCAAGCGAGATGCGCCCCATGTCTGGCGCGCCCACCGTGCGCAGAATCATCTCCGCCGCGGTCCGCAGCGAGGCCGCGTCCGAGGACAGCGCGTTCAAGTCCAGCACGTCACTGTTCGCGTCCGCGCCGCGCCGGTCCTTCAAGTGCTTCGCGGCCCAGGCCACCGCGGCGCGCACCTCCGCCACGCGGACGCGCGCATTGCCGTCCGTGTCCAGGAACTTGAGGAAGGCCGGGTCGCAGCTCAGCCCCTCCAGCGGACACGCCGTGGCGATCCACTGCGTCTCGGGAATGCGCGCGGCCTCCACGAGCACATCGAAGGAAGGAATGTCGACCTGGAGCGAGCCGCCATAGCGGCGATAGGTGAGCGGAGTCGAAGTCATACAGGCGGCGGACCTAAGCACACCCGACGTCACCTCGCACGGCTCCGAAGCAGCGTCTCTTCATGAGGCCAGCCGCTCGGCTGTCACGTCGGACCGGGTGTCCCATCACCCGGACGACGGCGCGCTCCAAGCCACCGGAACGACGTGCGCCTGCGAGTGGCGAGCCCCCTGCAATCGACGCGGCGGCACACCTGGCCTCGCACGAAAGAAAGGCAGCCCATGCACGCCGCCGCCGAATACGACGACCGCTTCCACCTGAGCCGCAAGCGCTACTACCAACTGCTCGCGCTCTCCACCCTCTGGTTCACGGTGAACGAGACGCCGCTGCTGCCCGTTGGCCTGCTCTTCGCGCTGCGCTTCGTGGGAGCCAACTACGAGACGACGTTCTTCCACTCCCTGCGCACGGGTCGAAAGGTCGCCCTCATGTGCCTGGGAATGGCCCTGTTCTCCCTGCTCCTCTTCGGCCCCCACGCGGGCTTCAGCGTCGGGCCCGGAGGCGTGAGCTTCCAACTCACGCTCCGGTGAACCCCACGCGACGCGCGACTACGGGAGGGCCGACACGCTGTAGACGCCGGCCTTCGGCCCCTGGGAGATGATGTACACGGCGCGCGAGTCATCCTTGCCGCCGAAGTACACCGGCACCTGGACGCCCTGGTCCAACGGCTTTCGCGCCTGCGTCTTCGCGTCGTACACGGCGATGTCGTACGTGTCCGAGTCCATCCGCGCCGACGTCGCCAGCACGCGCTGACCATCCGCGGAGAGCTTGTAGCTGAAGATGCCCTGGAGCCACGTCTGCGGGTCCGCCTTCTGGGGCAGCTCGAGCGCCTTGAAGTCACACGCGCGTCCGTTGCGGATGCAGTTGGCGCGGAACACCACCTGCCCGTTGCCCGGCATGAAGCCGTAGCCGAAGACGCCCCGGTGCACCTTCTCCGCCTTCTCCGCGCCCAGGGGATAGAGCATCAGGTCCACGGAGTACTCCGGCTTGAGGAAGCGCGAAAGGAAGGCCACGTAGCGCGCGTCCGAGCCCCAGACGAAGTTGGGCACACGGTCCCCCACCCGCTTGGGCGCGCCATCCGGCAGCGAGGCCACGGCCATCAAGCCCGCGCGCGCCGTCACGTCGTACCTGTCCAGGAAGCCCACGGCCTGCGAGTCCGGGGAGAAGGAGAAGATCTCCACGCGCTCGCCCACCTTGCGGCCCGGCCCGCCGGAGGCAGGGCCCACGTACAAGTCACCCGGCACGTCCGGCTTGCCGTTCTCCGAGCGCGCCAGCCACTTGCCATCCGGAGAGAACCCGAAGGCCTGCGCCGCCACGGCCAGCCGCTTCGGCTTCTGCGCCGGCAGCTCCGCCAGGTACAAGTCGTAGAGCCCGCGCACGGACTCACTGCGCACCTGGAAGGCCACGCGCTGACCATCCGGAGACACGGCGTAGTCACCCACCTGGTCCGCGAGCTTGCGCGGCGCCTCCTCGGGCTTCTCCACCGACACCGCCGCGAGGCCACCCGCGGCGGACAGCCGCCGCTTGAGCAGCAGCGTCTTGCTGTCGGAGGTGAACTGCGCGGTGCTCACCTCGGCCGCCACGTCGACGAACGGCCCCGAGGGCAGCGGGCCCAGCTTCAGCTTGCCGCCGTCCACGAAGGCCAGCTTCGTCCCGTCCGGCGACGGCAGCATGTAGCTGACCGCCGTGCCCAGCACCGTCGGCTCCGCCTTCGCGTCATCCAGCACCGCCACGTTGAGCGAGCCGGACTGCGAGGCCGGGTTGTAGCCGGTGAGGTACAGCGCGTGCTTCGAGTCCGCCGAGAACAGCAGCCCGCCCGGCACGTTCGTCACGCTGTCGCCCAGCTTGCGCGGCTCGCCCCCCTCCACGGCCACCACGAACAGCTCCCCGAGCAACATCTGCGGAGGCACGCCGTCCAGCCGGGGCTTCTGCCCGTTCAACAGGTACGTGGCGAAGCGTCCGTCCGACGTCAGCCGCAGGTCCGCCGCGCGGCCCGCCGCCAGCAGCAGGCCCTGCCCTGCTCCAGCGGGCGCGCCACGTCCGGAGCTGCTCGGCGCGGACGCGCGGCTCGGAGGCGCGGAGCCACCCGAGGCCGTCGCGGCGGGGGCATTCCCCTTCGCCCCGCTGTCCTCGCCCTTCTTGCACCCCGTGCCCGCCACCATGAGCGAGGCCATCAGGCCCGCGCCCAGAAGTCGTCCCAGCCTCGGCCGCATCATGCGCTCCTCTGCTCCTCAAGCTCCGGGGTGCCCGACGAGGGGACACCCGCGTGCGGCAGCCACGCCGCCAGGTCCTGCTTCGCGCGGGCCGAGTACGCCGCCCGCTTGTCCGCCTTCTTCATCCGCCCGGTCAGCGGCGGGAAGAGGCCATAGATGATGTTGGAGGGCTGATGCGGGTAGTCCGGCGGGTGCGCTTCGCCCGTCACATGACGGAACAGCGAGCCCAGCGCCGTCGTCGCCGGGGGCGGCACCCACTCCTTCCCGCTCAAGCGCGCGTGCAGCGCCAGCGCCACCAGGTAGCCACACGCCGCGCTCTCCACGTACCCCTCCACGCCGGACACCTGCCCCGCGAAGAACACCCGGGGCTCGGTCTTCAGGGACAAGTCAGCCGACAGCAGCCGGGGCGAGTCGATGAAGGTGTTGCGGTGAATCTGCCCCATCCGGAGGAACTCCGCGTTCTGGAGGCCGGGGATGCAGGAGACGAAGATGCGCTTCTGCTCGCCCCACGTCAGGCGCGTCTGGAAGCCCACCATGTTCCAGGACGTACCGGCGCGGTCCTCCATGCGCAACTGCACCACCGCGTGCGGCTCCTGGCCCGTGCGAGGGTCCCGGAGTCCCACCGGCTTCATCGGCCCGTAGGCCAGGGTGTCGTCGCCGCGTTCCGCCATGACCTCGATGGGCAGACAGCCTTCGAAGTATTTCGGTTCCTCGAAACTGTGCGGCACCACCTTCTGCCCCGCCTTCAACTCGGCGATGAAGCGGTAGTACTCCTCGCGGTTCATCGGCAGGTTCAGGTAGTCGTCGCCGCCGCCCTTGCCGTAGCGACTCTGTCGGAAGGCCACCGTCAGGTCGATGGAGTCTCCGGAGAGGATGGGGGCGATGGAGTCGTAGAAATAGAGCTTCTGCCCCACGTGCCGCTCCAGCTCACGAGTGAGGGCATCCGAGGTCAGCGGCCCGGTGGCCACAACGACGGGGCCCTCCTCTGGCAGCGTCTCCACCTCGCCGGCCACCAGCTCCACGCCCGCCTGGCGCAGCAGCGACTCGGTGATGGCCTTGGAGAAGCCCTCGCGCTCCACCGCCAGCGCGTCTCCGGCGGGTACCCGGTGGGCATCCGCGCTGCTCAGAATCAGAGAGCCCAGCGAGCGCAGCTCCGCGTGCAGCAGGCCAATGGCACTCTCCGGGTTGTCCGAGCGCAGCGAGTTGCTGCACACCAGCTCCGCGAGCTGATCCGACTTGTGCGCCGGAGAACGCTTGTGGGGCTTCATTTCGCGCAGCACCACCGGCACGCCCCGGCGGGCGAGCTGGTATGCGCACTCCGTACCGGCCAGGCCGCCGCCAATCACCGTCACCCGCTGCTGCTTCACGTCCGCCATCCTGTTCCTCCCGGGAGCGCCGAGCGCCAGCCCGTCAGCGAACAGTTAGCAGGACTGGCACGCCCTGTCCCACTCGCGAAGCCATGGGCGTCAACCCGGCGTCTTGTCCAGGGCCCCACGTCCGGCCGCCTGCCCCCCGAGCCACCTTCGCCCCTGGTTGGAAGGCGCGGTTTCCCCACCTGGGTTGCACCCCTACGTTTCTCGCGTTCATCGCTCGAGGCAGCGTTCTTCCGAGCGAGCGCACAACGCACTCGAAGACAGCAACACGGAAACGAGGCCACCATGAGCCGAGCCCAAGATTTGCTGAAGGTTCGCGAGATTCTTCAGCGCCGCAGGCGGGAAATCCTCACCACCAGCAGCGGCACGCACCGCGAGCTGACCGCGCTCAAGGAGCAGGAGCGGGATCCCGAGTACGAGGAGAACGCCCAGTCGGAGCTGGCGGACTACACCCTGTCCAGTCTGATGGAGGCCCAGCGCCGCGAGGTCATGCTCATCGACGCCGCGCTGCTGCGCATGGACACGGGCGTCTTCGGCGAGTGCGTGGACTGCGGCCAGGAGATCTCCATGGACCGCCTGGAAGCCCTGCCCTTCGCCATCCGCTGCGCGGAGGACGCCGAGCAGCACGAGCAGGACACACGCGGCGGGCACTACGCGACGCCGTCGCTGTAGCCCTGTGCCGGTGACGTGACAGGCGGGCGCTCCCTGGTTCCGCCGGGGAGCGCCGCTCGTTCTTCAGTCGCCCTCTTTCTTGAGGACGACGAAGCGGTAGTTCTCCAGCTCGTTCTGTCCCGCCGTGTAGAGCACGCTGAGGAGCAAATCGTAGGGGACCTTGCGGTCCGCGATGACCGACAGCTCCTTGCTGAAGGGCGCCTGAGGGTTGCGCTCGGCGATGTACTTCAGCTTCTCCACTTCCTTCTTGAACCGGGCGTCGAGCGGGAGCACCAGCCGGCCCTGGAGTGCCTCGGCGGGGAGCTGACCGTTCTGCAGCCGCAGCACCTCCCGCTCCCCCACCAGCAGGCTCTTGGCGGTGATGGTGACGGCGATGGTGTCCTGCGGCGTGGCGCGCGTGGTGGAGATGGGCGGCCGGACGTCCTCGGAGGCCGTCACCGCCGCGGAGGACGACGCGAAGGACTTGAGCAGGAACACCAGGAGGATGGTCATCATGTCCATCATCGCGGTGATGTTCAGCTCCTTGATTTCTCCCGCCGCGTCGCGCTCCTTGCGCTTCTTGCGAGACAGCGCCCGGCGGAAGCGCAGCCGCGCCAGGGCCTCCTCGTCGACGGCATCAGGCGCGTGCGACATGGGTTCGGAGGACATGGCTCAGGTCCCCGCCAGGGTGACATCGGGGAACAGCAACCGGCGCTGGGGACCCTGCTCCTCGCGCAACGCATCCATCGTCTGGATGAGCACGTCGTAGGGCACATCCGCGTCCGCGCCGACGATGACCTTCGTCTCCTTGGGAAACTCGGTCTTTATCTTCACCATCCACGCGTTGAGCGCGGCGTAGTCGTAGACGCCGTCGGCGGTCGTCGGCACCGTGGGCGCGCCGCCTTCTCCGAGGATGGCGTTCTCACTGCTGACGAAGTGGCCCTTGCGGGAGATGAGCACGGACAGCGTGAGCTTCGGCTCGTCGCTCGGCGACTCTGGCGTCATCCCCGTGGACGGCGCGCCGTAGCCTGGCGCGCTCACGTTGAGGATGCCGAACGAGGTCAGCCCCGTAATCGACAGCAGCATGAAGATGATGAGGTTCATGAGGATGTCGAGGTACGGGACGACGTTCAGCTCGCCCGACTCTTCTTCCTCGCGGACCTTCAGCTTGCGGCGGGAGTAGTGGAACGCCATGGCGCGCGCTCGCCCCGCCCTACGACGCGCGGGCTTCGAGCTCCGTGGCCGCCGGGTCCACGCTGCCGCGACGCGACAGGAGGTTCTCCAGCTTCAGCGCGTTGAGCTCCAGGCTCTCCACCATGCTCTTCGCGTACGACGTGAGGAACAGGTGGAAGATGATGCAGACCACCGCGATGGAGAGCGCGAAGGCGGTGTTGTTCATCGCCTTGGAGATGCCGTCCGACAACAGCCGCTGCTTCTGGTCCGCCGGCACGTCGCCCAGCGCCTGGAAGGTGCCGATGAGGCCGAAGATGGTGCCAACCAGGCCCACCAGCGTGGCGATGTTCGCCAGGGACCACAGCCAGGGGATGCGCTTGGACACATGCGGGCTGTGCTCGATGAGGGCCTCTTCCACTGCCTTGGCCACCTCGATTTCACCCCGGTTCGCGTGCACCAGCCCCGCGCGGATGACCTTGGCCAGGGGCGCGGTCGGCGCCATGCCGCACACCTTCACCGCGCGGTCCAGGTTGCCGCCGCGCACCAGCTTGGAGATCTGCTCCATGAAGGGCGCCGGGTTCAGGTTGTAGCGGAACACCAGCGTGACGATGCGCTCCAACGCCACCGCCAGCGCGCACGCCAGCCAGAACAGGTTCACGAACATGAACGGACCGCCATCCTTGAAGAACTTGATGACGGAGTCCGTGACGCCGAGCTTTCCGGCGTCCGCGGCCGCGAGGCTCGCGTTGACCAGCAGCTCGCTGACCACCGAGGAAATCATTGGTCGGGTTGTAGGGCGGGCCCGCCGAAGCTGTCAAGCCACGGACGGGCCAGCCCCCTGTAAACACTTGGGTTTTCAGGCCGCCGACGACGTTCCCGGGTCCGTGGGGACGCCCGACTGCTCAGCGACCTCCCGCCGGTAACCGCACTCCTTGTTCGGGCAGGCGACGTACGCGCCGTCCCGCTTGGAGAACTTCTGGAGCAGATACGGCGACGCACAATCCGGGCACGCCTCCGCCAGGGGCCGGTCCCACGCGGCGAAGCGGCAGTCCGGGTAGCGGTTGCAGCCGAAGAAGATCTTCCCGCGGCCGCTGCGGCGCTCGGTCAGGTAGCCCTGCTTGCACTCCGGGCAACCCACGCCGATGGAGATGGGCTTGGACGTCTTGCAGTCCGGGTAGCCCGAGCACGCCATGAAGCGCCCGAAGCGTCCGCGCTTGATGACCATGGGCTTGCCGCACTTCTCGCACAGCTCGTCCGTCGTCTCTTCCTCGACGATGACGATCTTCCCCTCGGCATCCCGCTTGAAGTCCTTGGTGTTCTTGCAGTCGGGGTAGTTCGAACAGGCGAGGAAGTGCCCCATCTTTCCGAACTTGATGACGAAGTGGTTGCTGCACTTCTCACAGGCGATGTCGGTCTTGATCTCCTCGCGCTTGACGTCGCGCATCTCCGCCTTCGCCTTCTCGAGCGTGTCCTTGAAGGGCCCGTAGAAGTCGCGCAGCACCGACACCCACTTCGCTTCGCCCTCGGAGATCTGGTCGAGCTTCTCCTCCATCGTCGCGGTGAAGGTGACGTCCAGTTCGTGGGGGAAGTGTTTGACGAGCATCTCGTTCGTCATCTGCCCCAGGTCCGTGGGCCGGAAGCGGCCCTCGAGCTTCTCCACGTACTTCTTGTCCTGGATGGTGGAGAGGATGGCCGCGTAGGTGGACGGGCGGCCAATGCCCTTCTCTTCCAGCTCCTTCACCAGCGTGGCCTCGCTGAAGCGCGGGGGCGGCTGGGTGAAGTGCTGCTCGTGCAGGAGCTTCTGCAGGCCCAGCTTGTCGTTGTCGTTGAGCAGCGGCAGGTCGCCCACGGCGTCGGCGCCATCCGCGCCCTCTTCGCCCGCGGCCTTGGCCTTCTCCTTCTCCGACTCCTCTTCCGGCGTCAGGCCCGCGCCGTACACCGCGAGGTAGCCGGGGAACTTCAGCGTGCTGCCGGAGGCGCGGAACGTGGCCCGGCCCGCGGCGATGTCCGCGCTCGTCTGGTCGTACACAGCGGGCTTCATCTGGCACGCCACGAAGCGGTTGTAGATGAGCTCGTAGAGCCGGAACATGTCCTGCTCGTCCATCGCGTCGAAGAAGGGCCGCACGCGCTCCGGCGGGTACTCCAGCGACGTGGGGCGGATGGCCTCGTGGGCATCCTGCGCGCTCTTCCTGGACTTGTAGACCACCGGCTCTTCCGGCAGGTACTCCGCGCCGTACTTGGAGCCGATCATCTCCCGCACCTGCTTCACGGCGTCGTCCGACAGACGCGTGGAGTCCGTGCGCATATACGTGATGAGCGCCGTCTGGCCTTCCTCGCCGAGGGGCACGCCCTCGTAGAGCTTCTGCGCCAGCGTCATCGTCTTCTTCGCGGTGAAGGACAGCCGGTTGGCCGCCTCCTGCTGGAGCTTGGAGGTGATGAAGGGCGCGGGCGCGTTGCGGCGCCGCTCGCGGCGGTCCACCTTGGCCACGGAGAACGCGGCGTCCTTCAGCTCGTTGACCAGGCCCTCGGTGATGGCGCGGTCCTTCAGCTCCACCTTCTTGCCGTCCACCTTGGACAGCTTGGCCTTGAACGGCGGCGGGCCGGTGGGGCCTTCCAGGAGCGCGTCGAGCGTCCAGTACTCCTCGGGGACGAAGGCCTTGATCTCCGCCTCGCGCTCCACGATGAGGCGCACCGCGACGGACTGCACGCGTCCGGCGGACAGGCCCCGGCGGATCTTCTGCCAGAGCAGCGGCGAGATTTGATAGCCCACCAGGCGGTCCAGGATGCGACGCGTCTGCTGCGAGTCGTAGTTGTCCTGGTTCAGCTCACGCGGCTGGGCGATGGCTTCCTGGATGGCCTTCTTGGTGATTTCGTTGAAGGTCACCCGCATCGCGTCCGGATGCGCCAGCTCTTCCTTGATGTGCCACGCAATGGCCTCGCCCTCGCGGTCGGGGTCCGTGGCCAGGAAGACCTTGTCGGCGGACTTCGCCATCTTCTTCAGCTCGTTGAGCACCTTCTCCTTGCCCTTGATGACCTCGTACTCGGGCTGGAAGTCGTGCTCCACGTCGACGCCAATCTTGCTCTTGGGCAAGTCCTTCACGTGCCCCACGGACGCCTTCACCGTGTAGCCGGAGCCCAGGTACTTCTTGATGGTCTTCGCCTTGGCGGGCGACTCCACGACGACCAGGTAGTGCGGCCCCTTGCCGCGCGGCGTGGCCTCTTCCTCGGCGTCCGCGTCCACGGCGGGCAGCGAGTCGTCGTCACCCTTCTTGGTGGTACGCCGGCGGGCCGCGGTCTTCTTGGCCGCGGTCTTCTTGGCCGCGGGCTTCTTCTTGGCCGCAGTCTTCTTCTTGGCGGCCGTGCGACCGGCCGCCTCGCGGGGCGCCTTTTCCTCGGTCGCCTCGGTCTCTTCCGCCTTCTTCTTCGTCCGCGTGGCCATGACTCTCCTACCTAGATCTTCTCGTACAGCCTGCCCGGGTGCTGGACGACCAGCCCCGTCATCTCCAGCTCCACCAGCGCGCTGACGAGCGCCGCGGGTGTGAGGGTGCTCCCGGTCAGCACCTCATCGAACGTCCGGGGAATCCGGTCCAACACCGCATAGGCGCCCCGCGCTTCCGCGGAGAGCCCTTCCCACGAATCAGCCTTTCCCGGCGCCACCATCCACCCAGGGTCAACACCCACCGCCCGCCAGACGTCCTTCGCATCCAGGCACGCACTCGCGTGCCCTTCCCGCAGCAGGGCGTTGCAGCCTGCCGCATCCGCCTGACGTACATCCCCCGGCATCGCCAGCACCGGCCGGCCCTGCGCCCGCCCCGCCTTCGCCGTGTGCAAACTGCCCGACTCCGCCCCCGCCCTCATCACCAGGACCGCATCCGATGCGCCGGAGATGAGCCGGTTGCGCCGGGGAAACGTGGAGGTGCTTGCCCGCACCCCAGGCGGCAGCTCGCTGAAGAACACCCCGCCCCTCTCCAAAAAGTGAGGAAGCAGGCGGGCTTGCGCCGGGTCCAACGCATCCAGCGCCGACCCCAGAAAAGCCCACGTCTCCGCGCCCACGTCCAGTGCACCCCAGTGGCACGCCCGGTCCACGCCCGCCGCCGCACCCGACACCACCCCCACCCCACCCTCGGCCACCTGACGGGCGAAGGCACGGGCAAAAGGCAGGAAACCCTGATCCGGATGTCGGCTGCCCACCATGGCCACCCGCCTGCGCGGCGGCCCGGGCTGGCCCCGGTGGAACAGCAGGGGCGGCGCGTCCTCCACCTGCTTGAGACGCTCCGGATAGGTCCGCTGTTCGGCGAACGCCACCCGCATGCCTCCTGCGTGACACGCCTCCTGCAACCGCTCCGCGACGACGGGGAGCCGCTCCAGGGTCGCCAGCCGACGACGAACTTGTGGGGAAACCGGCGCTTCGGACACCCAGTCTCCTACCGGAGTCGCGGCCAGGGGAGCGAGACGACCGTCGGCGAATGCGCGCAAGGCGGCCAGCGTCCTCGGCCCCAGGCCGGGAACGGCCCAGAGCGCCAGGCATGCCTGCTGTTCCGCCGTGAGGCTGTCCGTCTCAGCGTCCGCCATACCCAACCCCCCTCCATTCCCACCTATATAGAAGATGGGTCCGCAGGGAGGGGCGCGACACATAAACACCGGACCGCCACCGGTCAAGCACTCAACCCCTCCTGGACGGGAGGGGATGCACTTTTCCTGCCGGAATCAGCGGCTGGCGGTGGGGGCGGGGCTGACGCGCATGTACGCGCGGTCGCCGGTGTTGATCTCCTCGGTGGAGCGCATCATCAGGCAGTTGTTGGTGCGCTCCTTCACCTCGGTGACCATGCACGTGCCGATGTTCTCCCACGGCAGCGCCTTGTCGGACGCGGGCGGCGGGGGGAGCTCCGGCTTGCCCAGCACCTGCCGGGACGGGTCGCCCTGGCGGAGGATGAGGAAGGTGTTGCCCAGCTGGACGCCATCCGCGCTGCCCTTGTCCAGCACCACGGTGTTGTGCTCGCCGAGCAGCGACAGGTACGGCACCAGCGCCGTCACGACGGTGGCGTTGAGCTCCTTCGTGTTGGGCCGGGGGGCGACGCGCTCGCTGAGCTTCTCGCCGTAGGGGCCCACCAGGTCGCCACGCTCGATGCCGTCCCAGGTGTCGACGATCTGCGCGGTGACGACGCCCTTGTCCACGCGCACCACGCGCAGCGTGCCCACGAAGTCCGTCAGGAAGCCCAGCTCCTTGCCCGAGCGCGGGTGCTTCACTTTCTGCGTGGTGTGGAAGACGACGTAGCGGTCACCGACCTTCGCGTCGGCCTTGCGCTTGAAGCGCACGTAGACGTTGTCCGGGAAGGCCAGCATCAGCGCGCCGTTCGGGGAGCCCTCGATGCGGCCCGCCTCCTCCAGCTCACGGGCGGTGACGAAGCCCTGCGTCGTCACCGGCCGCGACGAGGACACGTCGTAGCCAATCTTGCCCGACACCGAGACCATGTCCCCGCCGGACAGCTCCGTGGGGGCGGCCACGTCGACGGTGTCGTCGCCGGTCTCCACGCGCTGGGGCACTTCCTCGCCCCCGCCGAAGAAGCTCACCTGGTTGCCCGGGTAGATCCAATGCGGGTTGGCGATCTCCGGGTTGTAGGACCAGACCTTCGGCCAGTACCAGGGGCTGCCCAGGTAGCGCGAGGACAGGTCCCACAGCGTGTCACCGGACTCGACGGTGTGGACCACGCCGGGGGCGCTGTCACGGCCCTTGGCCGCGCCGGGCGGCAGCGTCACGTTGGTGCCGGAGGGGCGCTCGGGCGCCTCGTCCATGACCTCCGCGCCTTCCGTCTCACCGCCGGCCTCGGTGTCCTCCGGGTCGCTGCCCTCCTGCTGCTGCGCGAATGCGCTCCAGGCGGGGGCGACGGCGAGGCTCAACATCAGCGAGGTGAGGATCCGGGTGCGCATCGCACGACATCCTTTCGAAGAAGACTTCACTGCGGGAGGGCGGCGAGCCGCTGCTCCGCCTGCGTGGCGGCGGCCGTCCCCGGAAACTGGGTGACGACGCGCGTGTAGAGAGCCCGGGCATCCGCGGCCTGGTTGAGCCGCATCCGGCACTCGGCGAGCCGGAGCATGCCGTCCAGCATGGCGTCCCCGGCGGGATAGGTGGCGATCAGCCGCTCGAACGACTTCGCGGCGTCCTTGAACTCGTTGAGCCCCATCTGCCCCAGCCCGCTGAAGTACAGCGCGTTGTCCGCGCGCGGGTGGCGGGGGTTCTCCTCGGAGAAGCGGCGCAGGCGCTGCACGCCCCCCTCCACGTTGCCGGTGCGCAGGAGCGACACCGACTTCTCGTAGTCGGCCTCGAGCACATCCGGGTCCGGCTGGTCCGCGGGGTCATCCTCCCGCGTGGTCACCATGGTGGCCCCACCCGTCGACGCCAGGGTGGTGCCACCCGAGGCGGACCCAGGCGTGCCGTCCGGCACCGAGCTGATGAACATCTCCACCTGCTCGGACTCGGGCTCCACCACCGCCACCTGCGTGGACAGCTTGGGCGCGGGCTCGAAGCGCGGCTTGAGCTTCACCACCGCCAGGTCCGGGGTCGACGTCAGCGCCCCACCCTGCTCCAGCGCGGTGACTCGCACGGGAACCGTGGAGGACTGCTTCGCTGCGGGGGCACCAGGGTCCCGCGCGCGGTCGACGGCGGCATGCGCCTCCAGGCGCTCCAGCCGGTCCACCAGGCGCGTCTGCGACTCGCGCAGCGTGCGCAGCTCCGCCTGCAGCGCCGCGACCTCCGCCTGGGAGGCGGCGGTGGTGGCACAAGCACACAGCGCGCACAGCGGCGCTGCGGCGAGCAAGCGGAAGATGGCGGAGCGCTCGAGCACGGGCCTCGACGGATGAAAGTCCCTCCGAGGATAGGAAGGCACGTCGGAGAGCGTCAAGAAAACGGCCGGCGCTCCCCGCCTAGAACCTGTTTACCACCAGGTTGAGGTGGCGTCCGGTACGCCCCGCGTCACGCCGGTGGGAGAAGAACCGCGAGGGCTCGCACGCGGTACAGGCCTGTAGCACGTCCACATGGGCCGCCCGCAGCCCCGCACCCAGCAACGTCAGCCGCACCGCCCGTGACAGGTCCAACCGGATGCGCCCGCCCTCCTCCGCCACGACTTCCGAGCCGAAGCGCGTCGTGAAGCGCTGCCCCAGCTCCGCCGAGACTTCGTAGCAACAGCGCTGAATCGCGGGCCCCACCGCCGCCAGCAGCCGCTCTGGCCGAGCCCCCCGCGCCACCAGCGCCTCCACCGCGCGAGCGCTGATGTCCGCGTCCGTCCCACGCCACCCCGAGTGCACCGCCGCCACACGCCGTCCGTCCGGGTCCACCAGCAACACCGGTACGCAGTCCGCCGTGCCCACGGCCACCCACGTTTCGGGCACTTCGGTCCAAAGCCCGTCCGCCTCGCCCTCGGGAGGCCGCAGCGTGTCGCCCCCCTCCTCCACCCGGGCCTCCAGCACCCGGTCCCCGTGCACCTGGGAGACACGCGACAGCGCGCCCAGCGGAGCACCGGCCGCCGTGGCCAGCCTGCGCAGGTTCTCCTCCACCTTCGCCCGGTCATCTCCCGTGGAGAACCCCAGGTTGAGCGAGGCGAAGGGCCCCTCGGACACACCGCCCGCGCGAGTCGCGAAGCCGTGCGGAACGGGAAGCAACGAGGACGTGAGCAACTCGGTCGCCATGAGGTGGCCCTTCTAACCGTCACGCCCGCCCCGACGCACGCGGACGTCGACGTGCGCCAACCGGATGCGCCAACGGAATGATAAAATTCCCGTGCAAGTACGTTTGACAGTCCGCGTCAGCCCATTGACAATTCTGCGGACTCTTCGTGAAACGAGTTGAATCCTTTCGAACGAAGTGACGCGAACGCGCGCATGCCCTTGGGTCCCGACACCGTAGGCCGGAAGCTCCTCTGGAGCATCGCTCTGCCGGGGTTGGTGGTGGCGTTGCTGGGCGTGGGCCACTTCTGGCGCGAGGCGCGGGTGGCGGTGCAGGACGCCACGCAGGTGGAGTCCCTCGCACTCGCGGAGTTCGTCGCCTCGACGTTCATGTTGCCGCAGGGGCCCGGTGCGCCCGCGCATGGCGCGGTGGCGGAGGTGCTCCACTCGGACACGCGGTTGTTCCGCTCGGTGGCGGACGTGCGTGTGCTGACGCCAGACGGACGTGTGCGCTGGTCTCGCGAGCCGTCCGAGGTCGGCTCGGTGCACCCGGAGGCCTCGCGGCTCACCCGCCCCGGGCCGGAGACGGCGCGCTCGGCGGACGATGTCACGGAGGTGGTGCGGCCCCTGGGCGGTCCGGAGTGCGGGAGCTGTCACTCGCGCGGGGAGGTTCCGGGCGCCAGTGTCCTGCAGATGCGGATGACGGAGCCCGCGCTGCATCAGCAACTGACGAAGGTGTTCGGTGGCGCGCTGGGGTCCATGGCGGTGTTCGCCATCCTGCTCGCGCTCGTCATCGCGTTGTCGCTGCACTTCAACCTCACGCGTCCGCTGCGTCGGCTGAGCGCGGCCATGGGGCGCGCGGAGGCGGGAGATCTGCTGGTGCGCGCGGACGTGCGCGGCACGGATGAAATCGCGCGCCTGGGCGCCGCCTTCAACCAGATGCTGGCGCGACTCACCGCGATGAAGGCGGAGGAGATCGACACCCACCGCGACCTGGAGCTGGTGAAGGAGAAGCTCGCGCTCAAGGACGAGTTGGAAGACCGGCTTCGCGAGCTGTCGCTGCTGTTCGACGTGACGCGCTCCCTCAACGCCACGCTGGAGCTGGACGAGCTGCTGGAGGCCGTCACCCGGCTGGTGGTGGAGCGCCTCCAGATTCCGGAGTTCTCCATCATGCTCGTCAGTCCGGAGGGCGCGCTGGAGGTGAAGCAGGCGTGGCCGGAGGGCCGTGGCTCGGAGGGGCTCACCTTCTCCGTGGGCGAAGGCGCCTGCGGCCGCGCGGCCCAGACGCACAAGGCGGTGTACCTGCCGGACGTCGCGGACCACTCCAGCATCTTCGCGCGGCGCGGACTGGTGACGGACGCCATGCTCACCGGCGCGCTGCTCGCGGTGCCCATGGTGCACGCGGGCACGCTCATGGGCGTGGTGAACTTCCAGCGTCCGCTCATCGCCAGCTTCTCGGCGGGGGAAATCGAGCTGCTCACCGCGGTGGCGGACATCGCGGCGGCCGCCGTGAAGAACGCCCAGCTGCACGCGGAGACGGTGAAGCTCACCATGACGGACCCGCTGACGGGGGTGCCCAACCGGCGTCACCTCTTCCAGCGCATGGAGCTGGAGCTGGCGCGAGCGCAGCGCTTCGGCACGCCGCTGGCGCTGCTCATGGTGGACGTGGATCACTTCAAGCGCCTCAACGACCTGGCCGGCCACCGGGCGGGAGACGAGACGCTCCGCCGCGTCTGCGACATCCTCCGCTCGCGCGTGCGCAAGGTCGACACGCTGGCGCGCTACGGCGGCGAGGAGTTCGTCATTCTCCTCCCCCATTCCACCAAGCAGGACGCGGTGGATGTGGCGGAGAAGCTGCGTCGCGCGGTGGCGGAGACCATCGTGCTCAACCAGCCCGGCCTCCCGGGCGGCCACGTCACCGTGTCCGTGGGCGTGTCCCACTTCCCCAGCGACGCCAACACGCAGGAGGGGCTCGTCGACAGCGCGGACGCGGCCCTCTATTGCAGCAAGCGCACGGGCCGCAACCGCACGACGCCGTTCGAGATGGGCATGGAGATCCACCCCGGTCGCGAGCGAGGCCCCCACGCGCCTCCGACCGAGCCGACCGCCAGCGCTCCTCCCGGCGGCGTGGCCAAGGCGTAGCGCGCGGCCCCGCTGCCTCAGCGGGACACGAGCGTGCGCACCGTGGGCAGCATCAGGTCCGCCCACTCCTCGTAGCCTTCCTCGGAGGGGTGGAAGCCATCCCCGGAGAAGAAGTGCGGCGAGCGGGGAAACATCTCCCGACTCGCCGAATACATGTCCACCAGGTGCAGCCCCTCCGTGCGCGCCACCTGGGCGATG
This sequence comes from Myxococcus sp. CA056, assembly GCF_013336715.1. Taxonomy (NCBI): domain Bacteria; kingdom Pseudomonadati; phylum Myxococcota; class Myxococcia; order Myxococcales; family Myxococcaceae; genus Myxococcus; species Myxococcus sp. CA056. The sequence continues at coordinate 263,556 of NZ_JABUMT010000006.1, read as the reverse complement.
GCGGCGTTGAAGGGCTCGATGCGCCCTTCGTAGAGGGCACTGGGCACCAGCTTCGCGACGGGTGCCATCGCCATGTCCGCGATGTTCACCAGCACCAGGGGGGCACCCGTCTGCTTCAGACGCCGGGCGATGCGCTCCAACTCCTCCTGGAAGTCCTCCACCGCCGTGCCGCGCCAGAGGTCATTGGTCCCCACCCCCAGCGTCACCAGCGTGGGTTGCGCGGCCACCGTGGCCTTGAGCTGCCCGGTGAAGACGTCGCGGACGCGCGCCCCGCTGACGCCCAGGTTGGTGAGCCCCACTGACAGCCCCTCTCGGCGCAGCCGTGAGGCGAGGCGCTCGGGATAGCCCCCGCCGCGCGGCGCGCCCACGCCCACCGCGGTGCTGTCTCCGAGCGCGACGTAGTTGACGCTCATGTCCGCCGCTCCACTACGGCATGCGCAGGGCGCGGAGCATGCGACTGCCTCCCGGGGCCGCCACGCGCAGGAGCAGCGTGCTGCCGGCGGGCGCCGCGCGAATCGCCTTGGCCAGGTCGTCCGCGCTGTTCACCGGCTTGCGGTTGGCCTCCACCACCACCATGCCCGGCTCGAGCTGCGCGCGGTCCGCCGGAGAGCCCGGCACCACGTCGGTGATGAGGGCGCCCTGGCGCTCATTGAAGCCCGCCTGCTGCGCGGTGCGCGCATCCAGGTTCTGGAGGCTGACGCCCACGCGGCGCGAGCTCTCCTGCGAGTCGTCGCCCTGCGGCTTGCGCGAAGTCACACCCTCCAGATCGGGCCGCGTGCCAAGAATCACCTTCACGTCCTGCTTCTTGCCTTCACGGAACACCGTCAGCGTGGAGGTGCTGCCCGGGCGCTTGAGCGCCACGGTGCGAGTGAGCTGGCCGCTGGACGTCACCGGCTGCCCATCGATAGCGGTGACGACGTCGTCGGACTTCAGGCCCGCCTTCGCCGCCGGAGAGGCAGGATTCACCTGCGTGAGGATGGCGCCCTCCGTCACTGGCAGCTTGAGCGCGCTCGACAAGTCCCGCGTCAGGTCCTGGATGCCCACGCCCAGCCACGCGCGCGTGACGGAGCCTTCCTTCTCCAGTTGGGGCACCAGCGCCGTGACGAGGTTGCTGGGCACCGCGAAGCCGATGCCCGTGCCGCCGCCGACGATGGCGGTGTTGATGCCGACGACCTCACCTCGCATGTTGAACAACGGGCCGCCCGAGTTGCCCGGGTTGATGGCCGCGTCGGTCTGGAGGAACTCGTCGTAGGGCCCCGCGCCGATATCGCGTGCTCGCGCGGAGACGATGCCCAGGCTGACGCTGGAAGCCAGTCCGAAGGGATTGCCGATGGCGACGACCCAGTCGCCCACGCGCAGCGCGTCGGAGTTGCCCAGCTTCACCGTGGGCAGCCCCTCCACCTTGTCCTTGATCTTCACCACCGCGACGTCGGTGAGCGGGTCCCTGCCCACGACGACCGCGGAGAACGAGCGCCCGTCATCCAATCGCACGGTGATGGACACCGCGTCCTCCACCACATGGTTGTTGGTGAGCACGATGCCCGTCGGCTCGATGATGAAGCCGGAGCCCGCGCCCTGGCGGAGCTGCTCCCGCCCTCCTCCCCGGCCTCCCCCACCGCCAAAGAAGCGGTCGAAGAGCGGGTTGTCCTCCATGCCCCTCGGCCCTCCGCCACCGCCACGGGCCTGCACGTCCACGTTGACGACGGCGGACTTCACCGAGTCCACCAGCGGCGCCAGCGAAGGGAGCGCCTGCGCCTCCCGGGTCGCCGGCTGGAGGTTGCCGGGCTGGCCCTGCGCGGGAGCGGGCGCCGGAGCCTGCGCCCACGAGGCCGACGGGACGGCGAGGAGCAGCGCGGTGGCCAGGGCTCTCCGGAACGCGACGGAAGAACGGTTCATATGCTCCCCAAGCTAAAGCCGAAATGCTGTCCCGCAAGCGAAACGGCCCACGGTCATCCATCGAAACATTCGAGCCCGACGCCCACGTGCCGGAAGGTCACCCCGGGCAATAGAGACGGTAGTCGAGTTCCGGAAAGACGTTGTCGCGGCCCTCCAATTGAGCAAGCCAGCCCTCGTCGATGGTGCCCGCGCGCAGTTCGTCGTGCAGCCGGAGGAAATGCCGCACGTGCTCCTGGGTTCGCCGCCTGGCGTACTCCACCATGGTGCCCGTCTTCATGATGAAGGCCCAGTCGGAGCTCTGGGCGAGCAGCAGTTCCCGCGCCGCCTGGTTGAGCGCGCGACGTTGCAGAACCGTGGCGTCCGGGAAGTCCCGCGCGAGTTCCACCATCTTCCGCGCGCAGTGGGTCAAGTGGCGGTAGACCCAGTCGTTGGTGCCATCCAGCCACATATGGGCGTAGCCGCCCGCGCCCCAGGAGGACATCGGCGGCGTGGCCACCTGGTTCTCCGGCGTCTCGCGCAGGTCGTCCGACGGCGTCACCAGCTCGAACGTGGACTGCTCGCGGGCAGCCTTGCGGATGAGGGCTTCCAGGAACCACGGGCCCTCGAACCACCAGTGCCCGAACAGCTCCGCGTCGTAGGGCGCGACGACCACGGGCTTGCGACCTCCGAGGCGCGAGGCGAGGTGCTCGATTTGTCGCTGACGGTTGAAGAGGAAGTTGCCGGCGTGCACCGCGGCGCGCTCGCGCGCCAGCTCCGGGTCATAGGGCTGCTTGTCGTTCGTCTTCCCGGTGATGCGGTAGTACTTGAAGCCGGTGTTCTTCCGGTCCCCCGTGGGCTGGATGAACGGACGGATGTAGTCCAGGTCCAGGTCCCAGCCGATGTCCCGGTAGAACTCGCGGTAGTCCGGGTCGCCCGGATAGCCGTGCTCGGAGCTCCAGACCTGCTGACTGCTCTCCGGGTCTCTCGCGAAGGCGGCGACACCCGACTCGGTGAAGATGGGTGCGTAGGGGCCATGCAGTGGACGCGGCGTGGCGTCCGTCAGGCCGTGCGTGTCCACGAAGAAGTAGCGGATGCGCTCGGCGGCCAGGACGCGCTCCAGGCCCGGGTAGTAGCCGCACTCAGCCAGCCAGATGCCCGCGGGGTCCCTGCCGAAGTTCTGACGGTAGTGGTTGGCGGCCACCGTGACCTGGGCGCGCACGGCCTCCGGCACCTGCTGCATGAGCGGCAGGAAGCCATGCGTCGCGTTGCACGTGAGGATGTCCAGGTGGCCCGCGTCCTGGAGGCGCCGGAACGCGGCGACGAGGTCCCGACGGTAGCGGTCGTGGAAGGCCCGGCGCAGGGACTCGAAGTGGTCGCGATAGAAGCGCGCCAGTCTTCCGAAGGTCGCGTCGTTCCGGGTGCGGTGGACCTCGCGGTCGCCCAACTCGCAGAGCTGGTCCAGCTTGCGCGAGTAGCGCGTCATCAGCAGCTCGTCACGCAGCATGGTGACGAGCGTGGGAGACAGCGTCATCGACAGCCGGAACGGGATGCCGTCTTCCGCCAGGGAGTCGAAGGCGAGGAGCAACGGGAGATAGGTCTCGGAGATGGCCTCGTAGAGCCAGTCCTCTTCGAGAAAGTCCTCGTGCTCGGGGTGTCGGACGAACGGAAGATGCGCGTGAAGGACGAGTGCGAGAGAGCCCAGGCTCATGGTCGGTCGAAGTGTCCTTGCGGGTTCACGAGCGGCCCCCGCCCGAGGGCGGCTTCCGGTGCGCGTCCTGTTCCGAGGTTCCTGACGGGTGTGTCACCGCACCAGGGGTCGTGTTGCCCGACAGGTCCGAGTAGCGCCGGTCCGAGGCCCCGTGAGCACGAGGTGGTGACTCGAAGTAGCGCAGGTCCGAAGCGCCCGACGCACGAGGCGGGGACTCGAAGTAGTTCAGGTCCGAGGCGCGGGGCGCGGACGCGACTTCCTCCGGGCCCGTGTTCGCGGGAGCCCGCTGTGAGGGGTCGGCGTAGCGCATGTCGGAGGCACCTGGCGCACGACCGATGTCCAGGTACTGATACGCGGGACGAGCGCCCTGCGCTTCTCCGCGCACCGCGCCATCCTGGTATCGCTGGTCGGAGGCGCCAGGAGCGCGCACCTGCCCCAGTTCGAGATACTCGAACGCGTGCGGTGACGACGTGGCCTGCACGACGCCGTCCCCGTACCGCATGTCCGACGCACCCGCCGCGCGCTCCTGTGCATCCAGGTAGCGATGCGAGGCGAGGTAGCGCTGGTCAGAGGCGCCCGGTGCGCGCTCGATGCCTTGCAGATAGGTCCCGGAGCCCACCTGGGCGCCCGGTCCTTCGGGGGACGGGGGAACACCGGGCCCGACACCTTCACGGTGGACGACGGGAATGTCCTTCACACCCGCGCTGCCGGGTAGGTTCACGCGGTGCCACGTGACGTACTCGCGCTCGCGGTTCTCCTCTGTCGGGGTGGCGACGGGAGCCTCCACGGGTGCCTCGGGCTCCACCGGAATGGGCCGGCGAAGGAAGCGCACCGAGGTATCCGTCGACACGCCCGCTGGCGGAAGCGCCACGCGATTGCTGGAAGGACCGATGCGATGATTCCGCCCGTCGTGCCCGACGAAATGCGCCTCGAACCGGTACGGCCGCCCGGGTGAAAGCCCGTGGATGTAGTAGCCGCGCGACTCGAGTCCGCAATCCACTTCGCGCACGAGCGACTCGCCATCGAAGACACGCAGGACGGCCCGAGGATCCTCCAGTCCGTGCATCGCACGCGCGCGCGTGGCGGGACTGAAATCCCACAGGGCGAAGAGGGTATGCGGGTCCCTCGGGAGGAGCAGCGCGGTGTCGTCCTGATACTCGACAGGAAGTGGCTCCAGTCCTTCGGACTCCGCACCAACGCTGGGAGCCGAGGTTGACGCGGCTTGCTCCTGGAGATGATGCCGGCGGGCCTCTGCCTCACCTCGGACGCGTGCGACGAAGAAACCCTCGATCAGCGGCTCGGCGGGATGCTGTTCCACCGGAGGCGCTGAGGGAGGTGTCCCCGAGCCTGGCTCGGACGGGGTGGCTGGGGCCGCTTCAGCACGAGCACCAGGCTCGACCTCGGGCTCCGCGAACGTCGCGGTGTCGCGCGAACCGCGAGGCTTGGGTGGAAAGTTCACGATGTGAGCCGGACGCGCGGAGGGTGGACTGTCCGGCTTCTCGGAAGCGCGCTTGGCCGCCACGCGTTTGGGTGCGGAGACACGTCCCTGCTCCGACATCTCGGTGGCCGCCTTCCGTGGGGTCTTTGCACGCGGTTTATCAGCGGAGAGCGAATCCGCGGGATTCGCCGTCTCGATGATGGGTACGGCGGTTTCGACAGGGAAGTCGCTCCCCGTCGCGGGGACCGACTTCGCGGCGACGGCAGGCGCCTGCTCCGTTTCCGATACCGTCGAGCGATTCACCTCCGTGGGTGCCTCGCTCGTCGTGGTCGCAGCGGCGGAGACCTTCGGTGCTCGCTGCGCCTTCACCTTGGCAGATGCGGCCATCTCCGCCGTGGGCTCGAACTGGGGCCTTGCCTCGGACGATGCGGCGGCGACCTTCACCTCGGACGGTGCGGCGGCAACCTTGGCCTTGGGCTCAACCTGGGGCTTTGCCTTGGACGGTTCGGCGGCGACCTTCGCCTTGGGCTCAACCTGGGGCTTTGCCTTGTTTGCCTTGGACGATGCGTCGGCGACCTTTACCTTGGCCTCGTCCTGACGCTTCGCCTCGGGCGAACTGGCGGCAACCTTCACCTTGGGCTCGGCCTGACGCTTCGCCTTGGACGAACTGGCGGCGACCTTCACCTTGGGCTCGTCCTGACGCTTCGCCTCGGACGAACTGGCGGCCACCTTCACCTTGGGTTCGACCTGGGGCTTTGCCTTGGACAATGCGGCGACCTTCACCTTGGGCTCGGCCTGACGCTTCGCCTCGGATGAGCTGGCGGCGACCGTCACCTTGGGCTCGCCCTGACGCTTCGCCGTGGATGAGCTGGCTGAGACCTTCGCCTTGGACTCGACCTGGGGCTTTGCCTTGGACGAACTGGCGGCGACCTTCGCCTTGGATGGCGTGGCCGGAACTTTCACGGGGGGCTGTGCTTTCGCCCTGGATGACGCCGCTCCGGCCTTCACGGTCGGCCTGGCCGACACAGGTCCCGCTTTCACTGACGGTTGCCCCTTCGCCTTCGAGGTCACGGTCAGCGCCTTCACTGGCGGAGCGGCCTTGGAAGCGGTCCGGGTCAACGCCTTCGACTTGGCGGAGGGCGTCATGACCTTGGCCTTCGCCGCAGCCTCCCGAGTGGATTCAGGCCTCTTGGGGGCCTTGGCGGGCTCGGCCGAGACTTTCTTCGCGGCGGGGCGCTTGCGCGGCAGCTCGATGCCCGCCAACCGGGCAAGCTTCGCGAGCGCGGGCACGAACCCGGCAAGGGCGGCGATCAACTCTTCCTTATTGAGCTTGCTGTATCCGCTCCCCAGATGCTTCCGGGCCAGCTCTCTCAGGGAGCCGACGGTGACGCTCTTGAGGTCGTCCATGGGCAAGGTCGCCTTTAGGTCGCCGGCCGTGGTGGGTCAACGTGCCAGCATTGCTTGTGTTCGTCGCCCGACCCCCTCCCCACCACCTCACCCGATGACACCCAGGATGCACCTGGGTATTCTGCCCCCGCTTTGAGCGACCTGCCCAGACTGCTCCTGTGCAGCTTCGACGTCATCCCCGGCCCTTCCGGCTCGTCACGTCGTTTGACCGAGTACCTCAAGGCGTTGCCGGATCGCTTCTCCGTGGTGGTGCTATCGGCGAAGACGCCTGACCACTCCCACATCGAGAAGTACCAGGGTGCTCGACTGCTGCGCGTCCCGGTAGGCTCGGGCGACCTCGCCTCTCGAATCCAGGCGTTCGAGCGGGCCGTCCGCCGCCAGCTCGAGAGCGAGGACTACGCGCTCGCCCACTTCACGGACCCCTTCGGCGGCTATGCCCTGTGCGAGCTGAAGGGCGACTACGGCTACCGCCTCATCTACGAGGCCCAGACCTTCCCCTCCCAGGAGCTGCGCTACACGCATCCGCAGACGGAGGGCGACCGGCGCTTCCTATCGAAGGTCCGCAGGCAGGAGCTGTTCTGCCTGATGAACGCGGACCTCATCGTCACCGGCTCCCAGACGACGCGCTCGTACATCCAGTCGCTCGGTGCGAGCGAGGAGCTCATCCGCGTCGTGCGCGCGCCGGTGGACCTCGCGCCGTTCGCGCCCGATGTGCTGGGCGCTCCGGATGGCGAGCCCCTGCGGTTGATGTACCTGGGCAGCCACGTGGGCTGGCAGGGCCTGCCAACGTTGCTGCGCGCCGTCGCGCTGGCGGGGCAACAGGTCGAGGTGCGCCTCACGCTCGTGGGAGCGCAGCACCCGGACTGGCAGCCTCATCTGGATGACCTCGTGAAGGACCTCGGCCTGAAGGACCGGGTGGAGTTCCAGCCGCCGGTGCATCACGACGACGTGGCGAAGGTGCTCGCGCTGGCGGACGTGGGAGTGCTCGCGCTCGACGACGTGGAGCGCAACCGGCTGCAGGGTGGCCCCCTGGCCAAGGTGTCCGAGTACTTCGCCGCTGGCCGTCCCGTCATCGCCGCCGACCTGCCCGTCTGCCGCGAACTCATTCCAGAGGACGCGGCGCTCTTCTTCCCGGCCGGGGACAGCCGGGCCATGGCCGACCGCATCATCGAGCTGGCGCGGAACGTTCCCCGTCGCGTCGAGATGGGCAATCGAGCCCGCGAGCACGCCGAGGCCGCGCTCGATGCTGGCGTCATCCGGGGCCAGCTGCTGGACCTCTACGACTCGCTATTGGAGAAGCGAACGGGTCCGGTGACGAGGTCGAGCGAGGACGATCTACCGGCGGCGACGATGGTGACGGGGACCCCCACCAGCCGGCTCGCGACGCTGCTGCCTCCGGACAGTGGGCGGGTGAAGATTCCCCAGCCCGAGAAGCGAGAGCCTGTCGCGGAGAGTCCCGCCGAGCCGCCTGTCGACGCCTCCAGTGACGACCCTCCCGTGGTGATGGGGATGGTGCTGGACGACGGGTTCGATACGCGACTCATCAAGACGGAGCCGGACGCACGCCCCATCGAACCGCCCGTCGTGATGGGTCTGCCCCTGCGCGAGAGGGCTGTCGTTCCTCCCGCGGCGACATCGAGTCCCGAGGTCTCCACCTCGAATGGAGCAACGAGTCCCGCGCCGTCAGAGCCGACGCCCCTGACGTCGACGGCCATATCCGCGGACCCGACGCCCGTCACGCCGATTCGCGCAGCGTCGACCGAGGCGACGGGGTCCGAAGAGAAGCCTACCGACCGCCAGATGGAGGCTCGCGAGGAGGACGAAAAGCCCGAGGAGCCCAGCAAGTCCGCGACACCGCACCTCGAAGATGCTCCACCTGGCCCGACGCCGGTGGAGCCACAGTCGTCCAGGACGGACGAGGAATCACGTGCCCGTCCTGAGGCTGGCGAGCCCTCGAATGGGGACGACCGCGCGGATGAAGCGCCCTCGCCCACTCCGGTCGTCCGTGCACCTGCACCGCTGAGTCTCGACGAGCCCCCTTCGCCCACGCCCATCGTTCGGGCTCCAGCGCCGCTCCAGAGGGACGAGCCGCCCTCGCCCACGCCCATCGTTCGGACTCCAGCGCCGCTCGAGCGGGATGAGCCGCCCTCGCCCACGCCCATTGTTCGGGCTCCAGCGCCGCTCCAGAGGGACGAGCCCCCTTCGCCTACGCCCATCGTCCGGGCTCCAGCGCCGCTCCAACGAGATGAGCCGCCCTCGCCCACGCCCATCGTTCGGGCTCCAGCGCCGCTCGATCGGGACGAGCCGCCCTCCCCGACACCCATTGTTCGGGCTCCCGCTCCGCTCCAGCGGGATGAGCCGCCCTCGCCCACGCCCATCGTTCGGGCTCCCGCTCCGCTTCCGTTCGACGAGCCGCCCTCGCCGACGCCCATCGTCCGGGCTCCGGCGCCGCTCCAGAGGGACGAACCGCCTTCGCCCACGCCCATCGTCCGCAGCCCTATCGCGGCAAGGCACGAGGACGAAGCACCTGCTCCGACGCCGATCATCCCTGCTCGCTCCGTGCTCACCAGTCGGAGCACTTCGTCGCGAGTGGAGACGCCTTCCCGTCGGATGTCTCAGCTCACCACTCCGACAAAGGGGACTCAGTCCGTCGACTCGGAGCGAGGAGCAGCCCGTACGGATGCGGTCCGCGAATCGGAGCGTCCGTCTGGGCGCACCAACTCCGTCTCCGAACCTGAGCGGTCCACAGGTCGCGCCGGTTCCTCCGCCGAATCGGACCGCCCGTCGGTTCGCGGCGCTGCCGTTCCCGAGCCAGAACGTCCTTCTGCGCGCGGCAGTTCCTCCACTGACTCTGAGCGCCCATCGGTTCGTGGCGCTGCCGTTCCCGAGCCAGAACGTCCTTCTGCGCGCGGCAGTCCCTCCACTGACTCTGAGCGCCCATCGGTTCGTGGCGCTGCCGTTCCCGAGCCAGAACGTCCTTCTGCGCGCGGCAGTTCCTCCACTGACTCTGAGCGCCCATCGGTTCGTGGCGCTGTCGTGTCAGAGCCTGAACGTCCCTCGGCACGCACGAGCGGCTCCACCGAATCGGAACGCCCGTCGGCTCGCGGTGCACCGGTTCCCGAGCCGGAACGCCCCTCCACACGTACGGGTTCGTCCACTGACTCGGAGCGTCCCTCCGTTCGCGGTACTCCCGTCCCCGAGCCGGAGCGCCCCTCTGGTCGAACCCCATCCGTGTCCGACGTGGAACGTGCGTCAACGCGCACGGGAACCACCGACTCGGAGCGTCCCTCTGTTCGCGGAGCCACTGCCCCGGATCCGGAGCGTCCCTCGGGCCGAACCACGTCCGTGTCGGAGTTGGAGCGCGCTTCAGCTCGCACGGGAACCACCGACCCGGAGCGTCCCTCGGGCCGAGGAGCCGTCCCCGAGCTCCCGCCACGAAGCACCGACCCGGAGCGACACACCCCGCGCCCCTCGGGCATCGTCGAACCCGAGCGTCCGCGCGGCGCCTTTGACGCCGACCGACTCCCGCCCCTGGTCCGCCCGACCCCGCCCACCGAGCCCGGCCGCACCGCCTCACTCCGTGGAAGCGCCACCGATCCCGAGCGTCCGCCCCCCGTCCTCACCCCGGGCCCCGTCCTCACCAGCACGGACCGCCCCGCCCCCCTCCTGGGCGACCTCCCCTCCCTCGATACGGATCGCGGTCCGCCGATCCTCCGGCCCGGCGCTCCAACGTCGGACACGGACCGTTCCGCCCGAAGCGAACCCGACCGCCCACCCGCGCTGCCCCCTCGCGCCAGCGCGCCGCCGCCCCCCGTCCCCCGTCAGCGCCCTCCCCGGCTGATGTCCGTGGACGGACCGCCTCGGCTGGAGCCCATCGACGGAGCCGCCGCTCGCCCCGCGCTGAAGGCCGCCACCTCGGCCGCCGAACCCGAGGACGAGCCCGAGGAGATCTCCGAGGACGAAGCCCAGGCCATCGAGGATGGTGATGACGCGGGGCCTACTCCATCCCACTCCCGCCCACGTCTCGATGAACCGGACGAAATCAGCAGCGACGAGGTGGAGGAGGCCGAGGTCTCCGTCAGCAGCGCCGCGCAGCTGATCGAAGACGAGGACGAACTCCAGGAGGCCGAAGCCGAGGAGGCCCTCCCAGAGCCGAACCCGGACGACGACGGCCCCGCGCCCGAGCCCCTCTCCTCGACGCTGAATCCCTGGTTCGCCCAGCTCGCCCACGGGTACTGTCCACCCGAAGGCACTCGGTTCGCCCGTCACACGCCCCCCACCACCTTCCCGGGGCGGGATGACGATACGGATCCGTCCCGATTGCCCCCCACGCCCCGTGCACAAGGCGTCGTTCGCGGCAAGGGCTCGTGAAGCAGCCAACCGAGCACCCTCCGGAAACTTTCCAAGCTTCACGCCCGCCCAGTAGGATGTTGCGGTTTTCACTGCACTTTTTACGGGTGAAAGGGCTTCATGGAGCGCCGCGTCCTCATCGTTGAAAGCCAAAACGACTTCGCCCTCAGCATGGCGACCGTGCTCAAGAGCGCGGGTTACCAGACCGCCATGGCGGCGACTGCCACGGATGCGCAGCGCGAGCTGGAGAAGCGCCGGCCGGATCTCGTCGTCCTCCGAGCCGAGCTGCCGGATCAATCCGGGTTCACGCTGTGCGGGCAGATCAAGAAGGGCAAGTGGGGCCAGAATCTCAAGGTCCTGCTCCTGTCCTCCGACACGGGAGTCGAAGGTCTCACGCAGCACCGGCAGACGCCGGGCGCCGCGGACGGCTACCTCGTCATCCCCTTTGAAATGGGGGAGCTGGCGTCGCTGAGCACGGGCATCGTCCCACCGGGGACGGATGAGTCCGACGCGTCCCTTGACGCGGCGCTCTCAGGCAACGGCCCTCGCGAGGCCCCGCCTCCGATGCCGGCCATCCGCACCAGTCCGGGCGGGCCGCCCAAGCTTCCCAAGCGCGAGCGCCGCAGCGCGATGACGGAAGAGGACCGCGCGTTCCTCGACCGCGCGTTCCAATCCATCGCCGACCGCAAGGCGGAGCTGCTGGCGGAGTCGCGCCAGCTCAAGCGTCCGCCTCCGCGCCGCGAGCTGATGGGCACGCCGGAGGGGAAGATCCAGATCCTCCGCGACGAGCTGAAGACGCGCGAGGCCCAGCTCGCCCGCCTCTCCGAAATCTGGAGCGTGCGCGAGCGCGAACTCCTGTCCGGCGAGGACCGGCTCCACGAGAAGGACGTGGAGCTGCAGGGCCTCAAGATGCAGGTCGACGACCTGTTGCGCCGCTTCAACGAGGCGCAGCAGGCCATGCTCCAGAAGGAACGCGAGCACGGCGCCACCGTCGATGATCTGCTGCTCCAGAAGTTCTCCTCGGAGAAGGACCTCATCGAGGTCGTCGCCTCCAAGGAGAAGGACATCAACCTGCTGCGCAAGGAGGTCCACAACCGCGAGGACGAAGTCGCGCGGCGTGGCACCGACCTGGAGCACCTCCGAGCCGAGTACGACAAGCTGGAGAAGCTCCACAACGTCGTCACGCTGGAGTTCGAGGTCAAGGAGCAGAAGCTCCATGACACCGTCCGCGCGAACGAGGCGGAGATCGCCCAGCTGGGCAAGCGCGGTGACGACTTCGAGTCGGAGCTGGGCCGCACCGTCAGCGAGAGGGATCAGCGCTACGCCGAGCTGGACGGGGAGATTCAGGCCCTCCAGGAGCGGCTGCAGCAGACGGAGCAGGAGCGCGACACCACCGTCCGCGGCCTGGAGACCCGAGCCGCCTCCGCCGAGGAGCACGGCGCCCGGGGCGACGCGGAGATCATCCGGCTGAACGCGGAGCGCGACGCGCTCGAGGCGCGGCTCAGCCAGCAGGTGGCGGATCTGGAGTCCGACCTCGCGCGCACCACGAGCGAGCGCGAGCAGCTCCGGATGGACAAGGACGCCCAGGAGACGGAGCTCAATCAGCGCGTCGAGGATCGCGACGCGAAGATCTCCTCCCTGGACCGCGAGCTTGCGGAGACCATCGCTCACAACGAGCGCACCGAGGCGGACCTCAACTCCAGCATCCAGCAGCAGCTGGAGCGCATCGGCGAGCTGGAGGGCGAGGTCGAGGCCGTCAAGGCGCACCTGGCCGACCGCGAAGCCGAGCTGTCTGGCGAACTCCAGGCACTCACCGACGCGAAGAACGCGCTGGAAGAGGACCTCACCGGCCGCCTCGAGGCGCTGCGGATCGCCAAGGACGCGCTGGAGGAAGACCTCACCCGGCAGCTCGAGGACGTGCGCGCGGCGAAGGCCGAGCAGGAAGCCGACCTCACCGGGCAGATCCAGGCCCTCACCTCGCAGCTCGAGGAATCGCAGCGCCTTGGAGAGCAGCTCCAGGCGCGCGTCGCGTCGCTCGAAGACACCGTCGCCCAGCGCGAGTCCGCCATCGAGGGGCTCCAGGGTGACGTCGCGGCGAGGGATCAGCGCATCTCCGAGCTGACGGGAGACCTGGAGGCCACCAGCCAGACGCTCTCGCAGACTCAGGACACGCTGGCTCGCACCGAGCAGCAGCTCGCGGACACGCAGAACACCCTGGCGAGTACGGAGCAGACGCTCTCCGAGACTCGCGGCGAGCTGGAAGCCACCAGCCAGACGCTGAGCGAGACGCAGACGCGGCTGGCCCAGACGGAAGAGGCGCTGTCCACCACGCGCGGCGAGCTGGAGGCCACCAGCCAGACGCTCGCGCAGACCCAGGACACGCTGGCGCGCACCGAGCAACAGCTCGCGGACACGCTAGGCACGCTGGCCCAGACGGAAGGCTCGCTGGCGGAGACTCGCGGCGAGCTGGAGGCCACCACCCAGGCGCTCACCCAGACGCAGAACACGCTGGAGGAGACGCGCGACGAGCTGGGCACCACCACCGCGCACCGCGACGCCCTCAAGGTCGAGCTGGACGAGACCCACGGGACGCTGCAGACGACGCAAGCCGCGCTGGCGAGGACCACCGGCGAGCGGGATCAGCGCATCGCCGAGCTGCAGGCCCTGGGCGAGGCCAAGGACGCGCTGGAGCAACTGCTCACCGGCCAGATTGGCCATCTGCGCGGAGAGCTCGCGGAGACGCTGGGCAACTACGAGGCGGAGCGGGCCGCGCACGAGAAGCTCGCCGCCGAGACGAGCGCGAACATCGAGGACCTCACCAGCGAGCGCGACGGACTGCGCTCGGAGCTGGAGGCCACCAGCCAGTCGCTCGAGCAGGTGCAGGGACAGCTCGCCGCCACGAGCGATGCGCTGTCTCGTGAGCAGCAGGCGCACACGACCAGTCGTCAGCAGGCGGCCAGCGCCCAGTCCGCGCTGGAGGCGGAGCTCAACGACGCGCGCAACCAGGTGGAGGAGCTGGGCGAACAGCTCACCATCACCAAGCACGAGCTGGGCGCTCGGGTGGCGGAAGTCACCCAGCTGTCGTCCCATCTCGCGCAGGTCGAGGACACGCGGGCCAACCTCAAGGAGCGGCTGGACGCGCTCACCGAGGAGTCCCAGCGCCGCGAGGAGCTGCTCCAGAACGACCTGGCCACCAAGGGCAAGGAGCTCTCGGACACGCTGCGCAAGCTCACCCAGGTGACGCAGGAGAAGATGCGTCAGGCCGAGGTGCTCAACCGCGAGGTCGCCACCCGCACCGAGCAGCTCAAGGCGCTGGAGACCAAGCTCCAGACGCAGGCCGCCGACGCCAAGCGCCACGCGGACGGACTCGGCCAGCAGATGGCCGGGCTCAACAACCAGTTCGAGCTGGCGAAGAAGACGCTCGGCGAGCGCGAGGAGCAGCTGCGCGCGGCGGGTGCCCAGCACCAGAAGCTGGTGCAGGAGCGCGACGGCGTCTCCGGTCAGCTCCAGCAGTCCGAGGCCCGGCTCCAGCAGCAGGCCCAGCAGGCGCAGCAGGAGCGCGCCGAGGCCAAGCGAGCCTCCGACGAGCTGGCGGCGAAACTGGCCAAGGCCGAGCAGCGCGTCGCGCAGCTCACGCAGGAGGCCCAGGCGAAGGCCGCCGACGCCGACGCGAAGGCCAAGGACATGCAGGGTCAGCTCGCCACCCGCACCAAGAAGGTGCAGGACCTGGAGCTGGCGCTGGAGAACGCCCAGGGCGCCAAGGCCCGCGCGGAGAAGGACCTGGTCGCGAAGGTGTCCGCCGCCGAGGGCAAGGCCAACGAGGCCGCCGCCCGACTGGCCACCGCCCAGAAGGAGCGCAAGGACCTGGAGGCGCGGCAGCTGCGCGAAATCGAGGAGCTGGGCGCCAAGCAGAAGGCCGAGCTGGAGCGTCGCGAAGCCATCAAGACGCAAGAGGTGACGCGCCTGCAGCAGTCCGTGCAGGAGAAGAGCAAGGCGCTCAAGGTCGCGGAGCTGGAGCTGGCCCGCTTCAAGAGCAAGTCACCCGCCACCCCTGCCCCGGTCGCGGGCAAGGCAGCAAAGGCCGCGGCTCCCTCGGACGACGACGAACAGCTCGCCCTGCGCACGCAGCTCAATCAGATCATCCCCGCCGCGGCCGCTCCCGCCGCGGCGGCTCCCGCGAAAGCCGCCAAGGCCGCCGCAAAGCCCGCCGCCGCGAAGAAGGCAGCCCCTGCTCCCGCCTCCGCGGCCACTCCGCTGGGTGGCGAGGAGTCGGAGCCCACCGACCGCACCATGCTCGTGCAGCTCCCCGTCGGTGGGGTGAAAGAGGATGACGACTGGACGGCGCTGGTGGACGAGCTCGACAAGTAGCTCGCGGCCCGAGGGCCGCCGCCACGGTGGCGGCCCTCGCCGGAAATCCCTACCTCGAGCTGTCTGGAGTTCCGGCACCCGCCGGGAAACCGGCACGGGGCCGGGGAGCCTCAGGCGGTGTCACGAGCCTTCGGGCCGCGACATCCATGCCCTACCGAGGCGGAAAACTCAGAGGGCGGCGCGCGCGTCGCGCACCAGTTCCTTGAAGTGCAGGCTGGCGAGGACGTCGCGGAGGGAAGCCTCACGCCCGACGCTGTGCGCCTGCATCTGCGCCTCACGCCAGCGGCTCACCAGCGTCCGCACGGCGATGTACGACAGCAGCAGGGGGAAACCACCCGGCAACAGGATGATTGCCAGCGCCATCACCATCCTCATCCACGCCCACACCATGACCACGGACCTCGCTGCTTTCCTTCGTGAGTTGCGCCCTAGAGATGCACGACGTGTGCCCACGGTGCGCAAATAATTTCCCCACGTTTTTCCGCAGGGTTGGAGGGCAGCGAGGCAGGAAGGTTGGGGACGAAGGCCACGGACCCTGGCATTTTTGCCGCAGTCGCCTGGGGGGCGTCGGTTAAGTTCCACCGGGTGAGCACCCCTTCGACGGCAGAGATCCGCACCTTCACCAGCGTGGCGGACGCGGAGAAACACCTGGAGCAGGTGGGATACCTGCCCTCCCCGGAGATCGCCACGGCGGCCTTCCTGGCGGACCGGATGGACAAGCCCATCCTCGTCGAAGGCCCCGCGGGTGTGGGCAAGACGGAGCTGGCGCGGGCCATGGCCACGGCGCTGGGCCGCGAGCTCATCCGCCTCCAGTGCTACGAGGGGCTGGACGAGGCCAAGGCCCTCTATGAGTGGGAGTACGCCAAGCAGCTGCTCTACACCCAGCTCCTCAAGGACAAGATTGGGGAGATGGTGCAGGGCACCTCCACGCTGTCGGAGGCGGCGGACCGGCTGGCCTCGAGCGACGCCGTCTTCTTCTCCGAGCGCTTCCTCCTGCCGCGCCCCATCCTCCGCGCCCAGCTCTCCGAGCGCCCCGCCCTGCTGCTGGTGGATGAAATCGACAAGGCGGACCCGGAGTTCGAGGCCTTCCTGCTGGAGGTCCTCTCCGACAACGCCGTCACCATCCCCGAGCTGGGCACCTTCCACGCCAAGCACATCCCCCGCGTGCTGCTGACGTCCAACAACGCGCGCGAGCTGTCCGACGCCCTCAAGCGCCGTTGCCTGCACCTGCACATCGACTTCCCGGACCGGGAGCGGGAGCTGCGCATCGTCCGCTCGCGGCTGCCCCACGTGCCGCAGATGCTGGCCGAGCAGGTGGTGGAAGCGGTCGCCGCCATCCGCGCGCTCGACTTGAAGAAGGCGCCGTCCATCAGCGAGACGCTGGACTGGGCGCAGAGCCTGGTGCTGCTCAACGCGGAGCAGCTCACCTCGGACGTCGTGGCCTCCACGCTCAATCTCGTCCTCAAGTACGAGGGTGACATCGAGAAGGCCCGCGCCAACCTGCCGCAGATCGCCCAGGCGTGAAGCCCTTCATGACGCCCGCCCTCCCGGGGGCGGCGGGAGGGTGTCCGACAGACGGTGTATGCTCGGGGCTCGCGCCCACCGAGGCCCTGGCTCACTTGTGCTCCTGAAGGAACGCTTCCAGATCACCCGGCCGCTCGAGGAGCTGGAGCTCTCCCTCGTGCGCGCGTCCCTGGCGACGCCTGGCCTGCTCGACGAGCGCGAGGAGGCCGTGCTGCGCACCGCGCTGTCACTCGCGCGGCTCTACAAGGTCCAACACGGGGGGCTGGACGTGGGCGTGGGCGCCCTGCTCACGCCGTTCCGCGAGGAAGTGGAGCGCCGGCTCACGCCCGTGCTCGGTGGGCTCCGGCCTCCGACGCGAGACAGGCTGGTGCCCCACGTGAGGGACTTGCGCGAGCACGCCGCGAAGGCGCGTGACGGCGTGGTGGCCCGGCTGCGAGGGCGTGTCCCTCCGGAGGCGTTGGACCGCGAGCTGCGTCACAAGGAACTGGTGATGGTGACGGGGGGCGGAGGCGGCACCGCCTTCGTGTACCTGGGCGTGATGAGCCTGCTGGCCGAGCACAGCCTGGAGCCGAAGCTGCTCGCGGGCGCGTCCATGGGCGCCATCCTCGCCATCATGCGCTCGCGCATGGCGCGCTTCGACCCCACGGAGATGATCAACATCGTCCGGGGGCTGTCCTTCCGGAAGCTCTTCCGCTTCATCTCCACGGAGAGCCGCTACGGTCTGCCCGCGGCGCTGCGCCTGTTCCTGCGCGCGGGCCTGGGACGCTTCTTCGGCGCGGGCCCCGAGGGCAGCGGCCTGCGCCTCAAGGACCTGCCAGTGCCCACGCTCATCTCCGTGGGCGGCATCCGCCGAGGCATGCTTCCCCGCCCGCTCGAGTATTACGAGCGCCTGATGGGCACCAGTCCCCTGGGCCTGCTCAACCCCGCGGGCGTGGCGCGCCGCATCCAGGCCGCCATGGGCGCCATGGCGGAGCTGTTCACCCGCCCCGAAATCACCGTGCGCCTGCACCTGGGCTCGGACGACTCCACCGGCGAATTCGACGCGCTCGACGCCGCGGGCTTCTCCTCCGCGCTGCCCGGCGTCATCCACTACGACGTGCTGCGCGAGGACCCTCGCATGCACTCGCTGCTCGATGACCTGCTCGCGCACCACGGCGTGGCGAGACTCATCGACGGGGGCCTCGTCGACAACCTCCCCGCGAAGGCCGCGTGGAAGGCCGTCGCGCGAGGACGCATCGGCACGCGCAACACCCTCATCCTCGCGCTGGACGGCTTCGCGCCCCGACTCGCCACGCCCTTCTGGCTCCCCCTCCAGCGCCTGGCCGCGATGACGGTGGCCCCCAACCTGCCCTACGCCCATCACATCAAGCGCTTCTCCCGCACGCTGTCACCGCTGGATGTCGTGCCCTCCGTGGAACTCGCGTCCAAGGCGCTCCACTACGGCCGAAAGGCGCTCGCCGAGGACCTGCCCTTCTTGCGACGCATGCTGGCCCCACTGCCACACGTGCTCTGATTTCCCTGAAACGGCTTTCACGCTTTGACCTCATAGGGTCCAGTGGCTAGAAGGGCCGGGCAGTCCCACTTCTTACAGGCCGAAGGAACCCCCGCATGAGCTCGACCTCGACCAGTGTTTTGCGTGCCGACCAGATATGGCTCGACGGCAAATTGGTGAAATGGGACGAGGGCCACGTGCATGTGATGACGCATGCGCTGCACTACGGGCTCGGCGTCTTCGAGGGCATCCGCGCGTACAAGACGCATGATGGCCGGCTGGCGGTGTTCCGCCTGCGCGAGCACATCCAGCGGCTGCTCGACTCGGCGCACATCTGCATGTTGAAGATGCCGTACACCGAGGACGAGCTCGTCGAGGCGTGCCTGGACCTGCTGCGCAAGCAGAAGGACCTGTTCGCCAACGGCGCGTACCTGCGGCCGGTGGCCTTCATGGGCGATGGCGCCATGGGCCTGGGCGCGGTGAACCCCACCCGCGTGGCCGTGACGGCGTGGGATTGGGGCGCGTACCTGGGCGACAAGGGCATCCGCGAGGGCATCCGCGCCAAGGTCAGCTCCTTCACTCGCCTGCACGTCAACGTGAACATGGTGCGCGGCAAGATTTCCGGCCAGTACGTCAACTCCATCCTCGCCAAGCGCGAGGTGGTGCTGGCGGGCTACGACGAGGCCATCCTCCTGGACATCAGCGGCTTCGTGGCCGAGGCGTCCGGGGAGAACATCTTCATGGTGAACAAAAAGGGCGTCATCAAGACCCCACCCTTGTCCTCGCCCATCCTCGACGGCATCACCCGCGACACCGTCCTCAAGATTCTCCGCGACAGCGGTCGCACCGTGGATGAGGTGACCTTCACCCGCGACGCGCTCTACATCTGCAACGAGATCTTCTTCACCGGCACCGCCGCGGAAATCACCCCCGTGCGCGAGGTGGACGACCGCACCGTCGGCACCGGCAAGCCCGGCCCCATCGGTACCTTCGTGCAGGACATGTACTTCCGCACGGTCCGGGGCATGGAGCCGCGCTACGCCGAGTGGCTCACCTACGTCTGACCCCCGGCGCCAGGCCTCCGGCGCCGTCCGGGGTAGGGAGCCTGCCTCCCTGCCCCCAGACCCCGGGAATCATCCCTTCTGCCCTCCCAACGCGGGTTTGGGCTAGAAAGGGGCCCGATGGCACCCGCCGGACACGCCTACGACGACAATCCGTTCAAGCTTGAGAACCCTTCCATCCTCGACATCGCTCCCGCGGAGCCGAAGTCGGTGGAGGAGACGGGGCTCAAGATGGGACTGCTCGCGGACATCGCGCTGAAGTTCCTCTATTACACCGGCACCGGCACCGGCATGGTCATCGCGGCCGAGATGCGCCTTCCATGGTCGGGCGTCATCGAGCACGTGGTGGACTTCCTCGCCACGGAGAAGCTGGTGGACCTGCGCGGCGGCAAGGGCTTCGGCCGCGCGTCCGTGGAGTTCATCCTCACGGAGAAGGGCCGCGAGTACGCCCGCGACGCGCTCACCCGCACCACGTACGTGGGCCCCGCCCCCGTGCCCATTGAGCAGTACAACGCGCTCATCACCAGCCAGACGGAGGAGACGCCCGTCGTCAGCCAGGAGGAGCTGGTGATGGCGCTCAGCCACCTCACCGTCCCCGCCGAGCTGATGGACAAGCTGGGCCCCGCGGTGAACTCCGGGCGCTCGCTCTTCCTCTACGGCCCCCCGGGCAACGGCAAGACGAGCCTCGCGGAGGCCGTCTCCCACATGTTCGGCGGCGAGGTCTACGTGCCGCACTGCCTGGAGATCGGCAATCAGATCATCCAGGTGCATGACCACCTCATCCACACGCCCGTCTCGCTGGAGATGGGCGGCGATGCGTCCGGCCGCCGTCAGAGCTTCGAGATGGACAACCGGTGGATGCTCTGCCGCCGGCCCGCCGTCGTCGTCGGTGGCGAACTCACGCTGGAGACCCTGGACCTCATCTACTCGGAGAGCACCCGCTTCTACGAAGCCCCGTTCCAGGTGAAGGCCAACGGCGGCATGCTCCTCATCGACGACTTCGGCCGCCAGAAAGTCCACCCCACAGACCTTCTCAACCGGTGGATCGTTCCCCTGGAAAAGCGGGTGGACTTCCTCACCCTCCATACCGGCAAGAAGTTCGAAATCCCATTTGATCAGCTTCTCGTCTTTTCCACGAATTTGGACCCCAAGGAGTTGGTGGACGAGGCGTTCCTGCGCCGCATCAAGTACAAAATCGAGGTCACCAATCCCGACGAGGAGTCCTATCGGGAGATCTTCCGCCGGGTGTGCGAGGCGGCGGGAATTCCCTATGTGGACCAGGCCGTCACGTACCTCGTCGAGCACTATTACAAGCCCAGGACGATGCAGCTTCGCGCGTGCCATCCCCGCGATTTGGTGGGGCTCATCAAGGACGCGGCCCGGTACCGGCAGATACCGCCGGCCCTGTCCAAGGACCTGCTCGACCAGGCGTGCGAGGTCTTCCTCGTCAATCTCTAGTGGATTTCGTTGTTACAACCGTGCGGAATTTCTAGAATCCGCATGCCGTTGTATCGCTCGGCCGCACGCTTCGGTCTCCGCCCCGCGGGGATACGACGCAAGAAGGAGCCGCAGTCCGTGAAGGAACGCTACCAGGACATCGACGAGAAGAACGAGGCGCTGCGCGAGTACCTCGACATCTACAAGGACAAGCAGCCAGCGCGTGACTTCCTCGAACAGTTCGAGATGTCGTGGATCTACCACGACGCCGCACTGGAAGGCGTGGTCTACACCCACCAGGAACTGAAGGCCGCGCTGTTCCCAAGTCGCGCGAGCGCCGAGGCCTCCATGATTCCGGTGGTGCTCGAGATTCGCAATCACAAGGCCGTCTGCGACTTCATTCGCGAGGAAGCCGCGGGCGCCAAGAAGCAGGCGCAAATCACCCTCACCACCATCAAGCGGATGCACGACCTCTTCCTCGGGAACACCCCGGAGGCATTGGCCGAGCGCGCGCGCATGGAGCGACGGGAGCGCACGGAGAAGGAGCTCGCCAAGGAGCGCGAGCGCTCGGGGCTGCGCAAGGACATGCCGCTGCACCGCACGTACTTCCACGACATCCACCAGCCCGCGAAGATCCAACCGGCGCTGGAGAAGCTCGTGGACTACACGGCCAGCGCCGAGTTCCGCGAGTTCCATCCCATCAAACAGGCCGCCACGGTGCAGCACAGCTTCCTGCAGATCTTCCCGTTCACCGAGCACAGCGGGAAGGTGGGGCGCATGTGCAGCAACCTCATCCTGCTGCGCAATGGCTACATGCCCGCCGTCATCCACTCCATTGACCGGCAGCGCTATTACGAGTGCTTCCGGGGCCCGGTGGCGCAGTTCCGCACGGTGCTGATGGACGCCATGGAGAACTCGCTCGACAACGGGGTGAAGTACTTCAGGGACCTCGGGCGCAAGTACAAGGCCATCAACAACTAGTTGGACCTCCTCAAGGGGGCAGGAAGGCGTCCGGGCACACGGCCTTCCGCCCCTCCGTGAACGTCGGAGGGGGCGTTTGCACCATTGATGTGCGGGTGACACCGCGCCCTCAATGTCGAGGAGACAACATCCGGCATCTCGAAACCCGAGGCCGGAGGAAGTAAAGAAGACCATCCATGCCCGTGACCCAGTCCTTCAACAGCCGCCGTGCCCAGGGAGCCATCGGGGGCGAGCTGACGGAGCCTCCGCCACCGCGACTGGCCATGCTGTCGGCCCGGGACAAGCTGGACCGGCTGCTCCAGGTAGCCAAGGGGCACCGCAAGGCGCTCATCCTCACGCACGACAACCCGGACCCGGACTCGCTGGCCGCCGCGGTGGCGCTCGCCCACCTGCTGGAGCGCCGAGCGGACGTGGAGGCCCACGTGGGCTACGGGGGTATCATCGGCCGGGCGGAGAACATCGCCTTCGTGAAGGTGCTGCGGCTGCCCATCTCCCACGTGTCGCAGATCGACTTCGACGAGTACGACCTCTTCGGGTTGGTGGACACGCAGCCCAAGGTGGGCAACCACTCGCTGCCCGTGCGGTTGGAGGCCCACCTCGTGGTGGACCATCACCCGCTGCGCGAGGAGAGCCTGGCGTCGCCCTTCGCGGACGTGGGCGGGGACTTCGGCGCGACGTCCACCATGCTGGTGGAGTACCTGCGCGCCGCGCGCGTGGAGCCCTCCGTCGAAGTGGCCACCGCGCTGTTCTACGGCATCAAGGCGGACACGAGGGACCTGGGCCGCGAGACGACGCAGACGGACATCGACAGCTACCTGTGGCTGTTCCCGCGCATGGACAAGTCGATGCTCGCGCAGATCGAACACCCCGAGCTGCCGGCGCGCTACTTCCAGCTGTACCACACGGCTTTCGAGCGGGCGAAGGTCTACGGCACCGCCATCGTCACCGACCTGGAGGAGGTCTACTCCCCGGACATGGTGGCGGAGGTCGCCGAGCGGCTGATGTTCCTCGAGGGCACGAAGTGGTCGCTGGCCTTCGGCACGTACCGCAACCAGCTCTACTTCAGCCTGCGCGTGAAGGACCGGCGGATGAACGCGGGCCGGCTCATCCGCGAAATCTTCGAGGACTACGGCGGCTCCTCCGGCGGCCACGGCAGCATGGCCGGCGCGCGACTGCCGCTGTCGGGCAAGGCGGCGCAGCGCAAGGCGCTCAAGCGTGAGCTGGTGAGTCGCTTCCTGGAGGCCTTCGGCGTCTCGGACGAACGTCCCGTGTCGCTGCTCTCCGCGCAGGACTCGTGATCTACTGGGACTACAACGCC
The DNA here is from genome assembly GCF_013336715.1 of Myxococcus sp. CA056. NCBI lineage: Bacteria > Pseudomonadati > Myxococcota > Myxococcia > Myxococcales > Myxococcaceae > Myxococcus > Myxococcus sp. CA056. Next base: position 240,597 of record NZ_JABUMT010000006.1, on the reverse strand, counting down.
GCCGCGCCTGTCCGGCCGGAAGTCGCGACGGGGCTCGCGCACGCCCTCGTTCACGGTGGCCATGGCAATGCCTCCAGCGTGCACGCCGCCGGCCGCGAGGCCCGCGCCAGGCTGGACGCCGCGAGAGCCCGGGTGGCGCGCGTGCTGGGCTGCGAGCCGAAGGAAGTCTGCTTCACGGCCTCGGGAAGCGAGGCGGATGCCCTGGCCCTGGTGGGCGCGTGGCATGCGCGTCCCTCGCCAGAGCGACGTCGGCTGGTGACGTCGGCGGTGGAGCACCCCGCCTTGCTGAGCGCGGTGGCGCAGCTTGAGCGTGAAGGCGCGCAGGTGGTGCGAGTCGCCCCAGGCCCGGATGGGCGCGGGCGCGAGGAGGACCTGCTCGCGGCGCTGACGCCTGACACCGCGCTGTGCTCGCTGATGTGGGCCAACAACGAGACGGGCGTGGTGCAGCCCGTGGCGGAAGTCGCCCGCGCGTGCCGCAAGCAGGGCGTGCTCTTCCACACGGACGCGGTGCAGGCGGCGGGCAAGCTCCCGCTGTCGCTGCGCGAGGTGGACGCGGATCTGCTGTCGCTGTCTGCGCACAAGTTCGGCGGGCCCTCGGGAGTGGGCGTGCTGGTGGTGCGCAAGGGCGTGGACGTGCGCGCCCTCACCCCCGGACACCAGGAAGGGGGCCGTCGCGGAGGGACGCAGAACATCCCGTATGCGGAGGCCCTGGCGCTCGCGCTGGAGCTCGCGGCGAGTGAGCAGGCGACGCTGGCGGCACGGCTCGGCGCGCTGCGCGACGACTTCGAGCGCGCGGTGCTGGAGTCGGTGGCGGGCGTGACGGTGAACGGCGCGGGTGTGACCCGCGTGCCCAACACGAGCAACCTGCGCTTCGACGGCGTGGAGGGCGAGGCGCTGCTCATCGCGCTCGACCTGGATGGCATCTGCGTGTCGATGGGCGCGGCCTGTGCGTCCGGGACGTTGACGCCCTCGCACGTGCTCCGGGCCATGGGACTGTCAGCGGTCCAGGCACGCGGAAGCCTCCGCTTCAGCCTGGGGCCCGACACCCGCGAGGACGATGTGCGCCGAGTCGTCGACGCACTCCGTCGTCACGTGCCCCAGGTTCGCGCCCTCGCGGGCTAGGTCCTCTTCGCGCCCGACGCACGCGCGTGGCCCCGCGTCCTTGCACGCCGCCACGTACGTCAGGCGCACTTGACGCATATCCATCCCCGCCGAACCACGAGCATCCTCCTGTGAATGCCGCGTCCCCCTTGGGGGCATGGGCGCTTGATGAAGGCGACTCCGGTGGAAAGCATCATCCCCACTGCCGACAAATCAGGGGGGCTGCACATGGGTCAGGGTTCGAAGGGGCTGGGGTTTCTGAGGAATCGGTTCGCGGTGCTCGTGTACGGGCTCGCGCTCGCATGTGGCCCGGGCTCGGCGGAGCTGGGGGCCGGTGACACACAGCGCCCTGGAACGGAGACGGGTGCGACTCGGGTGACCGCGCTTCGGGGTGACACGAGCGCCACTGGCGACGACCCGTCGCTGTGGGAAGAGCAGATGACACCGCTCAACGCGAAGGAGTTGTTCCGGAGCCAGTGCCCCTCGGTGGCCGACGCGCAGGGCCCCACGCTGTACGTCGCGAACACGGGGCCCCGGGATGCAGAGGCTCCGCTGGGCTCCTCGGACAATCCCTTCCCCACCATCATGGCGGCGGTGAAGGTGGCGCAGCCGGGCGACGTCATCCAGGTTCGCGAAGGGACGTATCCCGAGCAGGTCGCCATCAATCCACTGAAGGCGCGCGCCGGAACGGCCACGTCGCCCATCGTCCTGAGGGGGGAGCCGTCGCGCCGACCTCGCATCGTCCCTTCAACGACCGACGTGGGCAGCCTGCTGGTGCTGAGCCAGCCCTATTGGATCGTCCAGTCCGTGGAGGTGGACGTGCTCGAGCGCCCCTCGTTCGCCGCGCTCTTCGAGGACAGCACCACCTGCTCGCAGCTGACCGACTCCGTGCTCCATGGCGGCCGGGCCGGCGGAGGGGTCGTCGTCAGCGATGCGACTCGCGTGCTCGTCGACAGCAACGCCATCCACGACTTCTCCAGGACGGGCTTTGACTCCCATGGGGTGGCGGTGAAGGGCTCCTCGCGCGAGGTCTTCATCCTGGAGAACACCATCCACGACGCGTCGGGCGACGGCGTGCAGTGCCAGCCCAGTGAGGCCAGGCCGTCCACCCTCTTCATCGAGCGCAACCAGATGTACGACTGCGGCGAGAATGGCATCGACGTCAAGGCGTGCGACGACATCGCCATCTACGAGAACGTCCTCTTCCGCTTCCCCAACCTGGAGCGCTACCCGTGGCAGGAGAAGACCTCCGCCGCCGAGGCGGTGTTGATCCACGAGGACGCGACGAACATCCAGATTGTCGGCAACCTCGTCTTCCAGGCGGGCCGCGGCATCTCCATCGGCGGGACGTCCCCGGTGGACAACCCCGTCAACGTGCTGGTGCAGGGCAACAGGGTGACGGACATCTACAACTTCGCGAACCGGCACAACGGCCAGGGCATCCGCGTCGTGAGGGCGCAGGGAGTGCGTGTGCTCGGCAACCTCATCGAACGCACGGCGGACTCGGGCCTGCGACTGGCCGCGGACGAGCCCTTCGTCGTCTCGGACCTGACCGTCTTCGACAACACCCTGAGGGACATGCGCAGCTTCGTGAAGCTGGGCCGCGACACGTCCCGCCCCGGCCTGCGGTTGGACCGCAACCGCTACGAGGGAGCGAGCGGCATCTTCAGCGCCTTTGGACTCCTGTCCGAAGGTGACTTCGCGGCCTGGCACGGCAGGCTCACACCCTACGGACTCGAACAGCACTCCGTGCGAGTCACACCGGGAGACCCCGATGACCTCCCGCTCCCCATGTTCATCCCCACCGCCCTACCAGTTCTGCTCGGGGAGTGACTTCTCACGCACGTCTTCGTCCGGTTGGCCATAGCCCGGCATCCCGTCCTCGCGCGGCTCATCGGGCTTGGGCGGAAGCCGCTGGGGAAGGTCCTCGCGTGTCTTGCGCTCGGGGGCGGGCTCTTCGGGCTGGGGCTTCGGAGGCTGGGGCTGGGTGGCCATGGCGATCCTCGGGGTGCGGACATGCACGCTCGGAAGGAAGCATCTCCATCCCCTCGGCCAGAGGGGACTGGGGCCGCGAGCCTCGGCGCGAGCGCGCGCCTGCTCCCCTACTCCGCGCGCGACGTGCCGGAAGGGGGCACCGGCGTACTCGCGGCTGCGTCGTCACTGGCGCCGAACAGGCCACGCACCACGGCGGCGATGGCCAGCGGCGTGCCCACCCGCTCGTCGTAGTGCGGCGCGAGCGCCTGGGCGAAGGACTCGGCCGAGGGGAAGCGGTCCTCGGGACGCTCGGAGAAGGCGCGCCGCACCACGTCCTCGAGCGCCTCCGGCACGTCCGGGCGCAGCTCCCGCAGCGGCCGGTAGCTCCGCGAGCGGATGGCGTGGAACACCTCGTCCGGCGTGGCGCCGGTGAAGGGACGCTCCAGCGTCAGCAGTTCGTACAACACCACCGTCGCCGCCCACAGGTCCGCCTCCGGGCTCACCTCGCCGAGCAGCGACTCCGGGGACAGGTAGTAGGGTTTGCCCAGCACCTCGCCCTCCTGGAGCTTGCCGTCGACGAGCACGCGGGAGACGCCGAAGTCGCCCAGCTTGATTTCGCCCACGCGGGAGATGAAGAGGTTGGACGGGGACACGTCACAGTGGACGATGCCCAGCGGCTCGCCCTGCGGCCCGGTGGCGCCGTGCGCGTACGCGAGCGCCTCCAACAGCACCTTGCCCAGGTACACCGCGAAGTCCAGCGGCAGGGGGATGCCGCGCACCTTGCAGCGGCGGAGGATCTGACCGAGGTCCCGGCCATCCACCAGCTCCATGACGATGAAGTAGATGCCCTCCAGCTCGCCGGCATCCAGCACCGTGACGATGTTGGGGTGGTGCAGCTGCTTGGACAGCTGCGCCTCGCGCGAGAACAGCGACACCGACTCCGGATCCGCCGTCAGCGCCGGCAGGAGCCGCTTGAGGGCCACCGTCCAGCCCTCACGCGGGCCGGACAACACCCGCGCGCGATACACCTCCGCCATGCCGCCCTTGCCCAGCACGGAGAGAATCTCGTAGTGGCCGAAGACCCGCTGGGTCCTGGGGGGCGAGGGCGTCTGACTCACGGGCTGGTGCTTCCGGCTCCCGCCGACTCGCGGCCCGGCGCGCGCTTTCGATTCTTCGCCTGCCTGGCCTGCTCGATGTCACCGGCCAGCGCCTTCACCAGCGCGGCCTCCCAGGGCTTGGGCTCCTCGGGCTTCCAGCCCAGGTCCAGCGCCCGGCGCAGCAGATACGGAACCCGGCTCTTGTTGCCGGCCATGTCGTGCGCGTACGCCTGCCACGCGTAGACATCCGGCCGCCCGGCGGGCACCGAGGAGATCCGGTTCAGCGACTCCAGCGCCTTGGATGAGTTGCCCGTCCCCAGATGGCAGCCGGCCATGCCCACGAGCGCGTCCAGGTTGCGAGCATCCTCCAGGAGCGCTGCCTCGAAACGCGAGCGGGCGACCTCCCACTTGCCCACCGCGAGCAACTGAAGGCCCATGCTCACGGGACTTGTCGCCACCACGGGGGGGCGGGCCTCGGCGACCTTCGCCTCGGGGCTCTTCGGCGCCGCGGCGACGGCTTCCTCGGGCTCGTCGGTGGCGGCATCCGGCGCGCTCCCCTGCGCTCCAGAAGCGGCGCCCTCCTCCTCGCCCTCCTCCACCGGCGCGCCGCCCAGGCCACGCAGCAGCAGCTGCGAGTCCTTCAGCCCCGGAGAGTGGCACCCCTCGGGCAGCCGGAAACGCGCGGTGATGACCGACGACTGGGGGTTGTAGACGGCCAGCACCGGGAAGCTCCGGGCACCCACGCACTCGGGTACCCCGGACAGGCACACCTGCACCGTGGCCACCAGGACGTTGCCCTGGAACTCACCGGTGAGGACCTCCGTGCCCGCGGGGAACTTGCAGCCGCCCCCGGACCCGGCGGACGTGCCGACCAGGCGCTCGCCCACCATGTGCAGGTCCACCTGCCCGTAGGTATCCCCCATATAGGGGCCTGCGAGCTTCGGGCCCGCCCAGGCGAGGCCGGAGGTGACGGAAAGAGCCGTCACGAGTCCCTTGTTTAGAAGCGAGGGCGGCATGTGCGGGGTGTGGGGGGCTCCCATCATAGGGGGGCCGTGGCTGGCTTGTAAACGCGCGAGGATGCCTTGACCCCGCCGCTTCCCATCCTTATCATTTCAAAAGGTGGTCGCGAGATTTCTCAGTTATTTCGGGGCCTTGGTGGCACTGTAGCTTTGTTTCAAGGGCTGTCCCCTGCGGGGCGCGTGATGCCCAGCGGAAATTCGAACCGATACGTCCGTTCCGGGGTCCGTTTCGGCTTCCATGTGCAAGCCCTCCCCTCTCACGAGGGATGAGGGAAGCCTGCGGAGGCATGATTTCGGTCCCCACCTGGCTTTTAGGGTTCAATGGACGCTGGGCACACGGCCATGCGGCGGGGGACTTTTTCTGCGGAGCGGCGGCGGTGAGCGAGACGGTGGTGGAAGAGGCGGCGGCGGCGAGGAAGCAGACGCTGCGGGATGAGTTGACGGCGCGCCGAAAGGCGATGACGCCCGACCTCATCGATACGCGGGGTCTCAAGGTGCAGTCTCGATTCCTGGCGACGCAGTACTATCATAAAGCGAGGACTGTGGCGTTGTACGCCCCCATCCGGGGCGAGGTGCCGACACGGGACATTCTCATCGCGGCGTTGCAGGACGAGAAGATCGTCTGCTACCCGCTGTCCCATGTGCACGGGCGGATTCTCTCGTTCCGGGCCATCAAGTCGGAGGCGGAGTTGGAACCGGGCCGGCTGGGCGTCCGGGAGCCGACGAACTCCTCGGACCTGATCGCGGTGGACCAGATCGACCTGTTCGTTGTTCCGGGTCTGGGTTTCACGCGGGATGGCAAGCGACTGGGACGCGGAGGCGGCTACTACGACGCCACCCTGCGCGCGGCCAGTGCCCGCAGTCGGCGGGTGGGACTTGCCTTCACTGATCAGCTCGTCGAAATCCTGCCCACGACAGGGGACGACGTGGACATGGACCTCGTGGTGACGGAATCCGAGACCTGCCGCGGCCTGTTCCGCGAGCCGGACTTCCTGGATACGTGAAAGTCCTCTTCATGGGAGACGTGGTGGGTCGTCCGGGGCTTCAAGCCGTCCGAGCGCTCCTGCCACGTCTGAAGGCCACCCATGGCGTGGACGTGACGATCGCCAACGCGGAGAACAGCGATCAGGGTGCCGGCATCTCTCCGGAGACGGCCGACACCCTGCTCGCCGCTGGCGTTGACCTGCTGACCAGCGGCAATCACTTCTGGTCCAAGAAGGCCATCATCCCCTGGGTGACGGCCCATCCGGACAAGCTGCTGCGGCCGGCGAACTACCCCAAGGACACTCCAGGACGAGGGCACGGCGTGGTGACGCTCAAGGACGGGCGCGCGCTGGGCGTCATCAACCTGGAGGGCCGCGTCTTCATGCGCGCGCACGACAACCCCTTCGAAGTGGTGCAGGGGTTGGTGGAGGAGCTGCGCGCGCGCACGCCATGCATCCTCGTGGACATGCACTGCGAGGCCTCCAGCGAGAAGAACGCCATGGGCGCACACCTGGATGGGCGGGTGTCCGTCGTGGTGGGGACGCATACCCATGTGCAGACGGCGGATGAGCGCATCCTCCCCGGCGGCACGGCCTTCATCACCGACGTGGGCATGTGTGGCCCACTGGATTCGGTCATCGGGATGAAGAAGGAGCAGTCCCTGGCGCGCTTCCTGGGGCAGAAGAACGCGCCCTATGAAGTGGCCGAGCGGCTCGTCTATCTCCAGGGTGTGGTGGTGGACATCGACGATGCCTCCGGACGCGGCAAGAGCATCGAGCGTGTCCGAGTCCACCTTCCGGGCACCTGAAAGTCGCAGTGGAAGGGCCGCTCGCGCGGCGCCACTTTCGGCTAAGGTCCGCCGCCCATGAATCCGGACGCGCTGCGCAAGGCGACCCCCGAGGAGCAGTTCGAAGAAGTCACCCGAGGCACGGTGGATCTCCACTCGCCCGAGGACCTGAAGAAGAAGCTCAAGTACGCGTATGACTCGGGCAAGCCCCTGGTCATCAAGGCGGGGTTCGACCCGAGCCGGCCGGACCTGCACCTGGGGCACTCGCTGCTGCTCACGCGCATGCGCCGCTTCCAGGACTTCGGGCACACGGTGGTGTTCCTCATCGGTGACTTCACCGCGCTGATTGGCGACCCCACGGGCCGCAACGCCACGCGCCCCGCGCTCACCCGCGACGAGGTGAAGGCCAACGCGGAGACGTACAAGCAGCAGGTCTTCAAGGTGCTGGACGCGGCCAAGACGACGGTGCGCTTCAACTCCGAGTGGTTGGACCAGCTCGGCACCGAGGGGATGATTCGCCTGGCGTCGCGCTACTCGCTGCAGCGCATGCTGGAGCGGGACGACTTCAAGAAGCGCTTCCGGGAGAACGTCTCCATCGCCATCCACGAGATGCTCTACCCGCTCTTGCAGGGGTTCGACTCCGTGGCGCTGAAGTCGGACGTGGAGCTGGGCGCGACGGACCAGCTCTTCAACCTCCTGGTGGGCCGGCAGCTCATGCGCGAGGAGAACCTGGCGCCGCAGGTCATCATGACGGGCCCCATCCTGGAGGGCCTCAGCGCGAAGCTCGTCGAGGGGAAGATCGTCGGCGACAAGATGTCCAAGAGCCTGGACAACTACGTGGGCGTCAGCGAGCCGGCGGACACCATGTTCGGCAAGCTGATGAGCATCACCGACGACCTCATGTGGCGCTACTACCAGCTCCTGTCGTCGCTGACGCTCAAGGAGCTGGGCGAGTTGCAGGCCAAGGTCGCCAGCGGCGAGGTGCATCCGAAGGTCGCCAAGCTGGGCTTCGCGCGGGAGATGACGGCGCGCTTCCACGGCGCCGAGGCGGGGCGCAAGGCGGAGGAGGACTTCGAGAAGCGCTTCGCGAAGAAGGAGCTGACGGCGGAGGACCTCCCGCAGGTGGAGGTCTCCCTGGCCGGCGCGGCGACGATGCCCGTGACGAAGATCCTGGTCGAGGCGAAGCTGGTGGCCTCCTCGACCGAGGGGCGGAAGATGATTTCCCAGGGCGGCGCGCGGGTGAACGGCGAGAAGGTGATGGACGCCAAGGCGGAACTGGGGGCCGGCGAGTACACGGTGCAGGTCGGCAGGCTGAAGGCGGCGCGCGTCAAGCTGGTGTGAATTCCCTGGGGCACCCCGACGTCCCAGGTGCCCGAGGAGCCACCCCACCCGCCCCCATGTCGAGGGGCGGGGTGGGATTGGGATAGAGTCACGCACCATGCGTTTTCCCGCCCTGAGCCTCGGCCTGCTGCTGACCGCCCTCCCCGCCCTGGCGGGCCCCGGCGCGTTCGTGTCCGACGTCTCCGTGGACGCTGTGGAGCAGCCGGAGTCATCCAAGGTCGTCTTCACCGTGGAGGCCGGGACGACGTACCCCCTGCTCAAGAAGGGCGGACCCGGGCGGGCCTGGTGCAAGCTGCGGGGCGTCTCCACCGAGGGCTGGGTGCTGTGCGAAGGCGCCCAGGAGTCCGCGGTGCAAGCGGCTCCGAGCGCCGCGGTGCTGGCGGCTGCGGACCGTGCGGACTCAGCCCAGCGCGCCCAGGCTCGGCAGCAGCTGTTCGCGGCCCGCTCGGATGAGTCGGACGAGGAGCAAGCCGTGGCCGTCGTCGTCTCGGCGCCCAGTGGCGCGGCCCCGCGCTACGAAGGAGCCGCCCCGGCCGCGAGCGCTCCCCCCTCGACGGTGGCGGTGACGTGGAAGGCCGCCACGGGCTGCGCGACGACGTGCTCCCGCAAGCCGCTCTTCGACAAGCGCCCCACGCTGTCGGCGATGGACAAGGAAGTGCTGGCGCTGTGCCCCGCGCGCCCGGATGTGAGCGTGAGCGCGAACGACGTGCGGCGCTTCGTCACCCGCTACTACGACGACCCGCGCATCCAGCAGGCCCTGTCCGCGGCGGGACGCCCGGGCACGCGTCAGCCGAACATCGACTGGCTGACCAGCCTGTGGGTGAGCACGGGTCCGCGCAACGCCTTCACACACGTGTTCTGCGGAGACGACTGGGATAGGGGCCCCATCGGCGGACTGCACTTCCTGCCGCGCTATGCGCAGCTCGAGTCCGAGGGAAAGCTCTGCTACGGCGGCCCGGCGCGCGGGGGCGTGGCCAAGAACAAGGACAAGTACCTCATCCGCTACCAGGGCGTCGCGCCCTGGTCCTGTGGGGAGAAGCGGATGGGCGGCTTCTCCGAGGCCCCGGACGCGGTGGGCATCCTGTCGATTGGCACACGGGCCTTCGCGCGGTGCTGCGCCCGCGACGGCGCGAAGAAGGAAGGCGGCATCTACGGAGCGAAGGACCTGGGAGACACGCGCTGGCAGATCTGGTGCGGCACACGCAACGGCACCTACGGCATCGCCACGCTCTACCCCACGGACGACGCCGCCACCTGCGGCGAGTGAGCCCGGCCCACCTCGGCCGCGAAAGCGCCAGTCTTGGCGCGAAGGCGAGCCCCGAGAGGTCCACGCATGACGCCTGCGGCGAGACGGACGTGCGAGGCCCGTAGCCCGGTCACCTGAAAACACCCAGGGCCCGCTCGTGTCTCCGAGTCGGGCCCTGAGTCGAAACCAGGAGGACCGCCGTGAAGCCCGCGCTACTTCGCCGGCCCCACGGTGAGCACCGCGCCCGTCGAGTACGCGGTGAACTCCGGCGCATACATGGACTGCACGGTGGCGGGACCCACGCGGAAGGTGCCCGCCATGTTCGCGCGCAGCCGGTACTTGAAGGTGTATTCACCCGCGGGCAGCCACTCGAAGAAGAAGTTGGTGCCCGAGTCGCGCGTCTCCTCGTACCAGACGATGCCCAGGTCCCACTTGTGGCGGGACTGCGCGTTCTCCGGCTCCAGGCCCGCGGCACGCGGATCTCTCAGGTGGACGTACTCCGCGGCGTGTTTCGTGCGCAGTGACAGCTGCACCTCCACCTCGTCACCGGGGTTGAGCAGCGCCCCCTCGGCGAGCGGCTGGAGCACGGCCTCGCGGCCCTCACGCTCGCGGCGGAAGTAGCGGCGCGACACCTGGAAGAAGTCCCCTCGGTCCTCGTCCGGCAGCTTCTCCGTGGAGAAGTGCCATGTGGCCGAGGCGAAGGCGAAGCCCTTCGTCGTCTTCTCCACCACCACGGAGCTCATCGTCTCCGGCCGAAGCTCCGGCCCCGGCACCACCACCTGGTTCTTCTTCCCCGTGTACACGTCCGGCGCGAACTCCATCTGCACCACGCGCGGACCCACCGTCACCTTCGCGTCCTCGCGGATGCCCAGGGCGCCTTCCGCCTCCAGGTACTTCACCAGGGCATAGAGCGCCTCGGCCGTGGCGCGCGTGGACTTCCAGTGGTTGAGCTTCTTGTCGAGCAACAACCACTGCACCAGTCCCTCGCGCCGCTCGTCCTTCGGCTTGAGCTCCGTCAGCACGCGCAGGGCGAAGGCCTGCGTCTCCGTGGTGTCGTTGTACCAGAGCCAGCTTCGGTCCTCGGGCGCCCAGTAGGTGCCCAGGTCCTCCGTCGTCTTCGACGAGTCCATCACGCTGTCCCAGACCTTCAGCGCGTCCGCCTGACGTCCCGCGCGCTTCAACGTCAGCGACAGGTAGCCCTTCAGGTAGGGCGAGTGCTTCTTCCAGTGCGTGAAGCTGAAGGCGAGCATCGCCTTGCGCTCATCCGCGGTCAGCGCCTCGCCGGTGTAGCTGGCATCCGGGTACGCGGAGGCCACGTAGTTGAGGAAGGTGATGAACTCCCAGCTCTGCCCCTTCTTCGTCAGCTTCTCCGCGTACTCCTCACGGAAGTGCCGGGCCAGATAGCCCCACGCGTTGCGCGTCATGTCCTGCGGCACCTCGACGCCGTACTCCATGGCGCGCGACAGGCCGTGGACGATGTAGAGCGTCATGTACGGCGACGGCGGGCCGCCCGGCCACCAGGGGAAACCACCGCTGGACGTCTGTGCCTTGCGCAGCTTCCCCATGGCCGCGTCGCGCTCGGCGCGCGCAATCTTGGGGTCCAGCACCTTCACCAGGTCCTGGTCCGAATCCGGGCCGCCCTTCGCCATCTCCAGCCAGGGCGTCTCCTCCAGCGTCATCTTCCGATTGGGGTCCACCGAGTCCCAGGTCTCGAAGCGCGTGGGACGCTGGCTCATCTCCTTCGCCATCTTCGCCACGGCCGGATACTTCGCGTAGAGGCTGGCGAGGATGCCGGAGGACACGAAGCGATTGAGCGTCTGCTCCGAGCACTCATAGGGATAGTTCACCAGGTACGGCAGGGACTGGAGCGCCGCGTAGAACAACTGCGTGTCCACGGTGACGACGAGCTGCTCGTTCACCCGCGTCGCGTCGCCCCCCTTCTTCAAGTCGTCGAAGCGCATCGTCTTGGAGCCCGGCCCCTTCAACGTGACGAAGCGCGACTGCGCCAGGTGGACGCGGCCGGGCAGCACGGGCAACGGCCGCAGCTCGCCGTCGCTCAGGTTCCCCGCGCGAGCCTCCACACGGAAGGCCACCGTCCCGACGCGCGCGGGCGTGGTGAGCGGGAAGCGCAGGTTCGTCCCCTTCCCCGGCGCCACCGTGAAGTTCTGCGACGCGCCCTTCACCCCGAACTCCGACAGCAGGCTCTTGCGCGTCTCCGGGTCCACGATGTCCAGCGTGAGCGTGCCCTGGCGCGCCTCTTCCGACGCGTTGTTCACCACCACCTCCAGCACCGCGCGGTCTCCCTCACGCAGGAAGCGCGGCACGTAGGGCCGCACCATCAGCTCCTTCACGCTGCGGGTGGTGCGCTGCACCGAGCCGCCCTCCAGGTCCCTCGTCAGGCCGTGGACCCACACGCTCCACGCCGTCACCGAGTCCGGCACGGTGAACTCCAGCGTCGCGGACCCGTCAGCGCCCGTGAGGAGCTGCGGCACCCAGAACGCCGTCTCGGCGAAGTTGGAGCGCAGCGCGGCTGGTGCGGCCGCCTCGGCCTGGGCGGGAGCGCCTTGCAGCTTGTCCGCCGCGGCGTTCATCTCCTCCATCGGGGGCATGCCGGGCGGCGGAGGTGGAGCCTCGGGCTCTTCCCGCATCGACTTCTCCTTCGACTCGGAGCGAGCCACCGGCGCCGGGCGCGGCGCGGAGACACCTCCAAAGGACTCGAAGGACCGCGAGTTGCCATTCCGGTAGCGTCTGCGCCCTGGCCCTCCCAGGCCGTAGTTGTCCTCGAACTTCAGCCGATCCGAGGTCGGAGGCTCCCACTGGAAGGCCTCGCCATAGCCCTGGGAGACGAGCCACTGCGACTGCCCCATCGACAGGGACGACAGCAGGGACACCGACGACATGCGCGGCGGATAGAGCGAGGAGACACTCGGCGGCGAGTGCGGCGCGAACAGGTCCAACGACTGGTCGTACATATACGCGAGCAGCTCGGCCGCGCCCGCCTCCACCTTCGCGCCCTTGGGGCCCTTCACCGTCACGCGGAAGGTCTCCTTCGCGCCCGGGCGGAGCTTGTCGCGGAACGTGGCGAACTCCAGGCTCAGCTCCTTGTTGTCCCACGGGACGAACACGTGCTCGGAGAACTGGACGAGCTGCCAGTCGCGCACGAGCGTCAGCACCGCGGTGAAGCCTCCACGCAGCGCCTCCGTCACCGGCACCTCCACCACCGCCGGCGTCTGGCCGCCCACCAGCGACTTGCGCAGGACACGCTGGTCGCCCTGGTAGAGGTCCAACATCAACGGCTGGCCCTCGAAGCCGGAGATGGCCAACAACCGAGCCACCTCTCCGACGCGCACGCTCGAGTTCTCCACCGTCAGCGCCGCCGCCAGTGCGACGGGCGCGCGCGCACCCGCGACCAGCAGCTCGCGCGCCACCGTGAACTTCTGCCCGAAGGCATCCGTCGTCTCGTAGTGCAGCCGATAGGCGCCCGCCTTCAGCGAGGGCAGCTTCACGCGCGCGACACCGTCCGCGCCGTGCTGCACGGTGCCCTTCGTCTGCTCCGCGCCGTCCTCCCAGCGTGCCATCACGGACTGCGGCTTGTACGTCTGCATCCACCGCGCCTGGAGCGCATCACCCGGCGTGGGCTTCTTCACCGCGTCCGGGTCCACCTCCAGGAGCGGGAGCGCGGGCTGCGGCTCGTCCGCGGGCATCAGCGGCTGCGTGGGCTGCTTCAACGCGACCAGGCGCCAGCGTCCCGCGCCCGGCTGCGGCGCACCGTCCAGGGTGGAGCGCACCAGTCGGACCTCGGCCTGCGAGCCTTCGCGCAGGAAACCCGTGTCCGTGTCCACGCGCCCCTCCACCGCGACGAAGCCCAGGCGGAAGGCCCGACTGGCCGAGCGCGTCTCGCCGCCCTCGTCCGTGGCATCGGCCTCCACGCGATAGCGCCACGTGAGGCCCGGCGTGCGCGCGGAGCGCTCATCGGCCTCCGGGGTGAAGGTCACCTTGAAGCCGCCGTCCTCCTCCACCGACGACGAGCCCGCGGCCACGAGCTGCCGCTGCCGAGAGATGAAGCCGGAGTCGTACCACCACCACCAGGGCAGCACCGGCTCACGGTAGGCACGCCAGCGCACCGTGCCCGACGCCACGGGCAGGCCGAAGTAGTAGCGCGCCTCGCCCTTGAAGGTGGCCGGACGGTTCAGGCGCAGCGGCGCGTCCGCGTCCTTCAGCGTCACCTCGAAGGTGGGCCGCTTGTACTCCTCCACGCGAATCGTGGACAAGCCCCCGGACTCCACCTGCACCGTCCACACGCCCAGTAGCCGCCCCGTGGGAACGGTGAACTCGCCCGCCACCGAGCCGAAGTCATTGGTGCGAACGTTGAGTCGCTCCACCTCCTGGTGGTTCGGGTCGATCAACCTCACCACCAGGCTGTGCTGCTCCAAGGTCTTGTACCGCGCCTGGTCTCCACGTCCTGAGAAGGCCACCACCTTCCACTGCACCTTCTGCAAGGGCCGGTAGACGCTCCGGTCCGTGAAGACCAGGGACGACGTCGCCTCCCTCGGCGGCGAGCGGTTGTAGAAGGCCAGGCCATTGGGCAAGAGCAAGGCCCCGCGTCCCTCGCCCACCACCATCAGGTACGAGCGGTAGCCCTGTCCCGGCGGCGCGGGGAAGGACACGTCACCCTGAGGATTCGTCCGAGCGCGGGCCGCCTCGCGGAAGCCGGTGCGGTAGTCCATCTGGATGAGCCGCACCAACACTTCCGAGGCGGGCTTGCCGGAGTCGCCCTTCAGGATGCGCGCCTCCATCGAGTTGCCCTCCACGTTCCGGGTGAGGGCCACCCACGGCGTCACGGCCAGGAAGGTGGCCTGGATGCGGTTGCCCTTCTCCTGGAAGTCCTCGCGCGCGGAGGAGAGGATGAGGTACGTGCCCGTCTCCTTCAGCGGAGGCGTGACGAAGGTGCGGTGCAACTGGAAGTCGGGCGTCGCGGGGAGCTGGGTAGACCACGTCGTCGTGGGCTTGCGTCCCCGGTTGTAGCGCATCAGCTCGTCGCCGGAGGGCAGGACGTTGTAGTCGTCCACCTTCTTCAGCCGCGCCTCGACGTCGAGCAGGAACGCCCGGAAGTAGACCACCGGCACGTTGCGGTGGGTCACCTCGATGGAGCGGCGGTCCGCGCCGTCCGACTGCATGGAGGCGACGCGGAAATCAGGCGCCTCCAGCGTCTCCACCAGCGTGCGGCAGCGCGTGGCCCCCAGCGACTTCGGGTGGGCCTGCATTCCCTCCTTCGCCAGCGCATGCGCGCGCACCGCGTGGCCCGCGGCGTTCTCCTGCTCCGCGAGCAGGCCCTGCCCCATGGACCACCAGGGCACGTCCCGGAACGCGTTCAGGTGCGCGGCCAGGTGTTGACGGATGCGCGCGCGGTCCTCCGCCTCGGAGAAGTGCTGGTGCAGCACCTCGTAGCGACGAAGCCGGGCCTCCAGCGCCGCCTCACGCCGCCCGCCCGTCCGGTGCCACGCCTCCAGGTCCCCCAGCACCGCGGCCACCTTCACCAGCGGGTGGATGTTGGCATCCGTCAGCTCCACCGTCGGCGCGCCCTCCAGCAGCGAGCCCAGGTCCAACCGGAACACCTCGTTGGCCTGCTCGGGCCGCCAGTGCGAGCTGTCCGCCAGCAGCTCCACGCGCAGGTACGAGACGGCGTCGCGCAGCGTGGAGCGGATGCCCGCGGGATAGGTGTTGGGCTCGACGTACTCGGACAGCACCTTCACCGGCTCGGCGCCCAACGACTGCCGCTGCTTCCAGACGTCCTCGTAGGCGCGCTGGGCCTCGGTGAGAATCTGGTCGTACGTCCACGCCTTCAGGTCCACCGGCCCCGATGACGCCACCTGCTCGCGCTGCCGCACCTCCCAGCCGTACGCCTGCGCATAGGTGACGAGCGCGTTGGCGTAGTAGAGGTTCAGCGTCGCGCGAGCCAGCGCACCCTTGGGCCAGGGTTGTTCGCGCAGGAAGCGCACCGCCGTCTCATAGCCGTGCAACGCCGAGCGGAGCTGTACGGTGCGAATCAGCGCGCGCGCCCACTCGGACTCGTCCGCGCCGTTGCGCGCCTGGGCGAGGCGGGCCTCCGCGGCCTGCGCGGCGGCCTCCACCTTCTGGTTCGACACCAGCGCGTCGATGTCCTTCCAGGAAGAGAGCGCCTTGGCCTGCGCCGCCCGGGCCACGGGCGTGGCGAGCAGCAACAGGGACAACAGCGACAGCGCGACAGCGGATGTCCAGGTCCGGAGGGTGTGGTGCATGGTCGGCACTCTAGACACAGGAGGCCGCCCAGGCGTTCCACATTACGGCTCAGGAAGTCGGAGTCGCCTCGCCCGAGGGGGCCTTGCGACGCAGCCCCACCAGATAGACCTCCATGCTGGCGCCGCGCGTTGCCTCGGGGCGAACCACCTTCACTTCCTCGAAGAGGGCGCGCACCTGGTTGCGGAAGTCCTCGAAGTCGCCGCCCATGAACACCTTCGCCACGAAGGACGAGCCCGGCCGGCCCCGCGCCACCGCGAGCTCCAGCGCCTTGCCCGCCAGCCGCAGGCTGCGCGCCTCGTCGGTGGCCTTGATGCCGCTCGTCTTCGGCGCCATGTCGGAGATGACCGCGTCGAACAGACCGTCATGCATCGCGGTCAGCTTCGCGTCGAAGTCGTCCGCGAGCACGTCCAGCACCGCCGTGCGCACGTGCCGCTGCGTGAAGGGACGGATGGCGACGATATCCACGCCAATCACCTGCCCCGAAGCGCCCACGGCCTCCGCGAGAATCTGGAGGAACCCTCCAGGCGCGGCCCCCAGGTCGAGCACCACATGGCCCTTCTTCACCATGGGGAAGCGCTTGATGAGCTCGTCCACCTTGAAGGCGGAGCGAGCGCGAAGGCCCTCCTGCTTGGCTTTCTGGAAATAGTGGTCTTTAGGACGGTAGGGCTTGCCCATGTCAGAGGGGCTCCCTACCATCCGCTACTGTCTTCGGGAAGCCGGAGCGGTCGTGGGTGTCGAGGCCCGCGCAATGGCGGATCCGGAGGACGTTGAGATGGGCACCCGGAGCTTGACGGCAGCGCTGTGCCTCACCCTGTTTTCGTCGGGTGGAGCGGTCTACTGCTACACCCGGGCGGACGCACTCCAGGTCCAGGGCCAGTGGCTGATGGAGCGAGGCACCGCCCAGGCCGAGGATTATGCGCTGCGGCTGGACGGCAAGGCCGCGGACGCCCAGCTGAAGACCTTCGCCGAGCGGCGCGGGGTGATGGAGAAGGCCCACCTGTGGGAGCGGGGCATGATGCTCGGCATCCTGGCGGCCGCCATGGCCCTGGTGGGTGCGTATGTGCTGTTCCTGCTCAAGCGCCTGGATGACCAGCTCCTGGATGCCATGGGCGACCTGCGCCCGTCCTCGCCCCCGTCGGTTGCTCCCTCGGAGCCCACGGGAGCACTCATGTCCAGCCTCCAACGGTAGGACTCCCAGGCGCCTTGGCGCGCTGGCACAATGGCGACCCTGCTCTCGCGGAGGTGGCCATGCCCGGCTGTGCGCACTGTGGACACTCGCTCGACATCATCGCCAATCAGGTGGGACGCAGCGACACGTGTCCGAACTGTGACGAAGACGTGCGCTCGTGCCGCAACTGTCGACACTACGACGCGAGCGTGGCCAAGGAGTGCAAGGAGCCCTTCGCGGAGGTGCCCGCCGACAAGGACGGCGCCAACTTCTGCGAGCTGTTCCAGGTGGGCGAAGGCGGCCTGCACGCGAAGGCCAGCCGCGACGCGATGCTGAACGCCGCGGAGGCCCTGTTCAGGAAGCGCTGACGAGGGCGACGGCTCAGCGCGAAAGCCCCGGCGCCACCGCCACGGCCGAGCCCACGAACGGGACGACCTTGGAGAAGCCCTGGGGTGGGTTCGCGAGCGCGGAGGGTCCACACTCGCCCCACTGCGTGATTCCGTGGGGCAGGAGGTCCTTCAAGTCGTAGCGCGCGCCGTTCAGCTCGAACGCGGTGCTCCACACGATGCGCGCCGTGAAGACGTTGAGGGACAACGAGCGTCCGGAGCTCGCCGGCCCGTCGAAGGCGCCGCCCACCACGACACTTGCCCGGCGGAACGTGGCGATGGGACGCCCGGCGGAGAACGACTCCGGGTCGTCGAAGTGGGGCCGCTTAGCGCCTTGCTCGTTGAGGTAGACGGTGAAGTCCCCCACCGGGTCCACGCTCAGCGACAGGCCGCCGTTGTCGAGCGTCACGGACTTGAACGGCGTGGAGCGGAAGGTGAGGCGCGCGGTGGACTCGGCCACCTTCCCGCTGGGGTCCTCGAACAGCGGCCCGTGCAACCCCTCCAGGTGGATGAAGTAGCCCAGGTCCTGGAGCATCGAGTCCTTCGACGCCAGATAGAAACGGCCCGTCACGTACCACGCCACGCTCGCCGGAATCACAGGTGCCATCACCACCTCCACGGCGACACCCTAACCGACGCGCGGCCCGTGCTAAACGGCGGGACATGATCCGCAACCTCCTCGCCGTGTCCACGCTGCTGTGCCTGACGGGCTGCACCACCATCGGCGCCACCAACTACGCCGTCCCCAAGGAGCGGGCCACCGAGTGCAAGCAGATCTGCACCGACCTGGACATGGAGTTGGGCGCGGTGGTCGTCATCCGCAGCTCGGCCGGGTGCGTGTGTCAGCCGCGTCCCGCGGAGGGCTCGCCCACGGGCGCCGGCGCGGCGGCGGCGGGCAGCGCGGCCATCCAGGTCATCGAGGAGGAGCAGAACAGCGGCACCTACGCGCAGCAGCATCAGAGCACCCGGTAGGCCCCGGCGCGTCGCGGGTCCAGGCGGGTGTTCGAAGGCGACGGGCGGGCCCTGACTGACGGACCCGCCCCGTCCACACGGCTCAGAAGCCGTAGAGCTTCGAGATGATCTCCTTCATCACCTCGGACGTTCCACCGCCGATGGTGATGAGGCGCACGTCTCGCCACATGCGGGCGATGGGCGTCTCCTCGATGTAGCCCATGCCGCCGAAGAACTGCTGCGTGTCGTAGGCGACGCGCTGGGCCAGGTCTCCCGCGAACAACTTCGCCATGGAGACCTCCTTCACCGGGTTCTCCTTCCGGTCGAAGAGGTCCACCGCGTGGTACGTCAGCCGCTTCGCCGCTTCGATGGCCGTCAGGTGCTCCACGAACTTGTGGCGCCACACCTGGAACTTCATCAGCGGACGGCCGAACGCCTCGCGCTCGTTGCCGTACTGGATGGCGTCCTCCATCATCCGCTCCATGCCGGACACGGTGGTGATGGCGCCGACCAGGCGCTCGCCCTGGAAGTTCGTCATGATGTGGTAGAAGCCCTCGTTCTCCTCGCCCAGCACGTAGCGGGCGGGGATGCGACAGTCCTCGAAGTAGAGGATGGCCGTGTCCGAGGACAGGTTGCCAATCTTGTCCAGCTTCTTGGAGACGCCGAAGCCCTTCACGTCCGTGGGGAATGTCACCAGGGAGATGCCGCCGTAGCCCTCGCCACCCGTGCGCACCGCCAGGGTGATGAAGTCCGCGCGCGTGCCGTTGGTGATCCACATCTTCGAGCCGTTGATGACGTAGTCGTCGCCGTCGCGCCGCGCCGTCGTCTTGATGCTCGCCACGTCCGAGCCGCACCCCGGCTCGCTCACGCCCAGCGCGGCGATGCGCTCGCCCTTGAGCGCGGGCTCCAGGAACTCCCGCTTCTGCTCGTCGGTGCCAATCTCGTTGATGATGGGCGTGGCCATCTGGCTCTGCACCAGCAGCGCCATGTTCACGCCCGCGTTGCGGCTGTAGCTCAGCTCTTCGCAGAACGCCGTCACGTACCAGTAGTCCAGCCCACTGCCGCCGAACTTCGGATCATGGTTGATGCCGAGGAAGCCCAGGTCCGCGCACTTCTTGAACAGCTCGCGAGGAAAGATGCCCGCCCGGTCCCACTCCAGCCCGTACGGCGCCATTTCCTTTTCGACAAACGCGCGCACCGTCTTGCGGAAGGCCTCGTGCTCCTCGGTGAAGGGGTTCGGCATGCACACTCCTCATTGGCGGGGGGACAACAAGATTGATTTTCGAATCAATAGCAGGCGTCCCGGGGAAGCAACAAGGACCGGCCATCAGCCCCGTACTCCGGGGCAACCCCTGAAGAAAGTCCTGCTCGCCCGGCAGGCGGGCGTTAGGTAGGCCCGGTGGGAGATAGTCCGCATCGCGGAGTATCTCCTTGACAGACAGTTCAGGAACTGTAGTTTCCGGGCCGCAGAATTTCCAAAGGTTTGAGCCGGCGTGGAGTCCTGGAGGGGTCCGGGGACCGCGAGCTGGCAGGAGCAGGACGACCGTGATTCGACGCATGTGGGTGGCCGCGGTGCTGGCGGCGGTGATGATGACGGGCTGCGGCAAGGGCGGCGCCAAGCCTGCCCTGCCCGAGCAGCAGGGCCCGGCGGCGATGGGTGTGAAGGCCATCGCGCCCGCGACGGAGCTGGAGGCCAGCATGACCCGCGTGACGGGTCAGGTCCGCTCCAAGCAGGAGGCGACGCTGAGCGCGCAGGCCACCGGCACCATCGCGAAGATGCTGGTGAAGGTCGGCGACAAGGTGAAGAAGGGCCAGCCGCTGGCGGTGCTGGATACCTCCAACGTCGTCATTGGCGTGGAGCAGGCCCGGGCGGTGAAGGCGGCCGCGGACGCGGCGCTGCAGCTGGCGACGAACAACCTGGAGCGCACCCGCAAGGTGGCGGAGTCGGGTGGCATCGCCGCGGCGGGGTTGGATCAGGCGGAGATCGGCACGAAGCAGGCCGCCGCCCAGGCCGCCCAGGCGGGCGCCACGCTGCGCATGGCGGAGGAGAACCTGCGCGACATGGCCATCATCGCGCCCTTCGACGGCGTCATCACCGCGCGCATGAAGAACATCGGCGACACGGTGGCGATGATGCCGCCCACGCCCGTCTTCACGCTGGTGGACATCACCGGCCTGGAAGTGCGCGCGCTGGTGCCGGAGTCCGTGGTGGACAAGATCAAGCCCGGCTCCAAGACGCAGGGCACGGTGAGCCCCAGCGGGATGCGCTTCGAGGTGACGGTCGCCAACGTGGGCGCCACCGTCGACATCACCAACCGCACGGTGGAGGTGCTGGCGGACGTGGTGGGTGAGACGGCGTCGCCGCTGCGCCCGGGCGCGCTGGTGGACCTGGACTTCTCCAACGTGGCGGGCCAGTCCGATGACAAGGGCCTCTTCCTGCCGACGCAGGCCGTCAGCGCGCGGGGGCAGACCGGCTTCGTGTGGGTGGTGCAGGACGGAACCGTGCGCAAGCGCGACGTGCGCGTGGAGCGAGTGCTCCCCGGCTACGTGCGCATTCTCCAGGGCCTGGCCGCCGACGAGCGCGTGCTCGCCGACTCTTCCCTGGACGTGAAGGAGGGCACGGCCGTCCGCGTGGTGCAGTGACGCCTGCCCTCCCCCTTACCTTTTGGAGCTCCTGAATGAGCCCGCTCAAGACATTTATTTCACGGCCCATCTTCACCGCCATGTTGATGATGGCGGTGGTCGTGTTCGGCATCAACGCTTACCCGCGCATCGGCGTCGACCAGTTCCCCGACGTCGACTTCCCCGTCGTCACCGTGACGACGGTGCTTCCTGGCGCGGACCCGGAGACCATCGAGAAGAACGTCAGTGACCCGCTGGAAGAGGCGCTCAACACGCTCAACGGCGTGGAGCAGCTTCGCTCCATCAACATGGAGAGCGTGTCGCAGATCGTCGTTCGCTTCACCCTGGCCAGCAAGGTGGACGTGGCCGCGCAGGACGTGCGTGATCGCGTCCAGGCCACGCTGAGCAAGCTGCCGGACGAAATCGAGACGCCCGTCGTCGAGAAGTTCGACATCGGCGCCGCCCCCATCATCACCCTGTCGCTGTCTGGCGCGCTCCCGATTGAAGAGCTGACGCGCACGGCGGAGGACATCATCAAGCCCGCGCTGCAGCGTCAGAAGGGCGTGGGCAGCATCGACGTCATCGGCGGTCGCGAGCGGGAGATCCAGCTCGTCGTCGACCCGGACCGCCTGCGCGGCTTCGGGCTGGCCATCAGCGACGTGAGCCAGGCGGTGCGCGCGCAAAGCCTGGACGTCCCGGGTGGCCGCACCATGGACGGCGGTCGCGAGCGCGTGCTGCGCCTCACGTCCGAGGCGAAGAGCGTGGATGAGATCCGCAACATCATCATCGCCAGCCCCAACGGCGCGCCGGTGCGCGTGCGAGACATCGCAGATGTGGTGGACGGCCCCGAGGAAGCGCGTGGCGCCGCGAAGAACGGCGACCGCAGCGCGGTGGCGCTGGTGGTGCGCAAGCAGTCCGGCTCCAACACGGTGCAGGTGGCCTCGCTCGTCAAGGAGTCCCTGGGAGAGATCAACAGCCGCCTGCCCGAGGGCATCACCGTGGACATGGTGTCGGACAACGCGCGCTTCATCCGCTCGTCGATCGCCTCGGTGCAGTTCGACATGGTGCTCGGCGGCATCCTCGCCGTGGTCATCGTGCTGCTGTTCCTGCGCAACCTGAACTCCACCATCGTCGCGGCCGTCGCCCTGCCGGTGTCCGTGGTTGGCACGTTCGCGGTGATGGCGGCGCTGGGCTTCACCTTCAACATGATCACGATGCTGGCGCTGACGCTCTCCATCGGTCTGCTCATCGACGACGCCATCGTGGTCATCGAGAACATCGTCCGTCACATGGAAGAGGGAAAGACGCCCATGCAGGCCGCGCTGGATGGCGCCGGGCAGATTGCCCTCGCCGTGCTCGCGGTGACGCTGGCCATCGTCGCGGTGTTCATCCCCGTGGCGTTCATGGACGGCATCATGGGCATGTTCTTCTACCAGTTCGGTGTCACGGTGGCGGTGGCGACGCTCATCTCCTACGCCGTGTCCATGACGCTCACGCCCATGCTGTCCTCGCGCATGCTGCGCCACCACGGTCAGCCCACGGGCGTGTCCGCGGCGGTGGAGAAGGTGCTGGTGGGCATGGAGAACGGCTACCGCAAGATGCTGGCCGCCATCCTCCGTCGCCGCCTGGTGACGATGGCGGTGGCGGTGGTGGTGCTCTTCGCGACCTTCGGCCTGGCCCGCTTCCTCAAGTTCACGTTCATCCCGGAGTCGGACAACGGGAACATCAAGCTGGCGGTGGAGCTCCCCATCGGCTCGACGCTCTACGAGACGCAGGCGGAGATCGACCAGCTCGACGCCCAGGTGCGTGCGCTGCCGGGCATTGCCTCCACCTTCGCCACTGTCGGTGGCGGCGTGCAGGAGGAAGTCCACAAGGGCGAGCTGCTCATCAACCTGGTGCCCATCAAGGAGCGCAGCTATCCGCAGGGCGAGCTGAAGACGTATCTGCGCGGCGCCATCAAGCCCCGTCCGGGCGTGTCGGTGACGGTGCAGGACGTCACTGGCATCGCCGGTGGTGGTTCGCGCTCGCAGCAGGTGCAGTTCAACCTGCGCGGCGACAACTGGCAGGAGCTCATCGCCACGTCGGAGAAGATGAAGGTGGCGATGAGGACCAACAAGGGCCTGGTGGACATCGACTCCACGTACCGCTCCGGCAAGCCCCAGTACGACGTGGTGGTGGACCGCGAGCGCGCCGCCAGCCTCGGTGTCCCGGCCGCGTCGCTGGGCACCACGCTGCGCGCCTTCCTCGGCCGCGACAAGTTCGCGGACTACCGAGAGGGCGGCGAGACGTACGAGGTGAAGCTGCGGCTGCCGCCGGAGACCCTGGCGTCCGCCGATGCACTCGGAAAGCTCACGGTGCGTGCCCCCAGCGGGCAGCTCGTGGAGCTGCGCAACCTGGCCTCCGTCACTCCGGCGGATGGCCCGGTGCAGATCGACCGTGAGTCCCAGAAGCGGCAGATCACCCTGCTCGCCAACCTGGCCTCCGGCTACCAGCTGGGTGACGCCGTGGCCTTCATGAACACGACCGCGGAGAAGGAAGTGCCCAAGGGGATCATCTACGACTTCGAGGGCAACGCGAAGGAGATGGGCAAGGCGGTGTCCGCGTTCGGCGCCGCGCTGCTGCTCGGCATCATCCTCGTGTACATGATTCTGGCGGCGCAGTTCGAAAGCCTCGTCCACCCGTTCACCATCATGTTGTCGCTGCCCTTCGCCTTCATCGGCGCCATTGGCGCGCTGCTCATCACCGGCCAGGCCATGTCCATGTTCGCCCTCATCGGCGTCATCATGCTCATGGGTCTGGTGGTGAAGAACGGCATCCTCCTGGTCGACTTCACGCTGCAGCTGCGTGAGGAAGGCAAGAGCGCCACGGAGGCCCTGCTGGGCGCCGCTCCGGTCCGTCTGCGTCCGATTCTCATGACGACCATCGCGATGATCGCCGGCATGATTCCGGTGGCGATTGCCCGGGGCGACGGCGCGGAGACGCGCGCGCCCATGGCCATCACCATCATCGGCGGCCTCATCACCTCCACGGTGCTGACGCTGGGCGTGGTGCCGGTGGTGTACTCGCTGCTGGACCAGCTCACCGAGAAGTTCAAGCGGCGCAAGGGCCCGGGCACCGCCCCGGACCATGGCACGCCGCACGCGGTGGGTCCGCACGGCGAGAAGGCCGCGGTGGCCGCGGCCGCGCGAGTGGAGACGGCCTGATGCGAGTGCCGGCGAACAGACCGGCCCTCCGCGTGCAGCCGTCCGGCGCAGGCGAGGAGGAGCTCGAGCTCACCGAGGAGGGCGGCGTCACGGACGACGCCCTGCCCGAGGCCGAGCAGGACTCCCCCACGCCCGCGTCACGGCGGCTGCACGAGCTCATCATCCAGTTGGGGCGGTACCGCTCCCTGCGGGACCCGCTGCATGGCATCTGCGAGAGCAACCAGCTCACCCCCACGCAGATCCACGCGCTGATGTGGCTGGGCAATGACGGCCCCACGCACGTGTGCGTCCTGGCCCAGCGTGTCGGCATCACCAAGAAGACCATCACCGGTGTGGTGGACCGGCTGGAGGACATGAAGCTGGTGGAGCGCACGAGGGACGCCGAGGACCGGCGCGCCGTCGTCGCGCAGCTCACCACGGAGGGCGTCAAGCTCTTCAACCTCATCAGTCGCAGCGTGGACCAGGGCCTGCGACGCATGCTGGACCTGCTCCCCGCCGACGACCAGGAGGCCCTCTTCGGCCTGCTGGAGCGGGTGCTGAAGCGGCTCGGGGGCCCCGCCTCCGAGCAGGCCCTCTAGGATGCACGAGCGCGCGCCGGTGGCGACCTCCGCCCGGCGCGCGCTCCGTTGTTTCCCGAAGTTGTTCTCCCTCTTCTTTCTCGTGCTCGTTATCCCGGCGTCGGGTGCCACCCCGCTGGGCCAGGAGCTGGCCGGACGGTGCCGCGCCTGGGCCGCGGATGCGCGCAACCCCTGGGCGCTCGCGCACGGCGTCGTGCTGGAGGGCCAGGCCTTCCGCGCGAGTGACGGCCGGCTCGCCTCCGACGTGATGGTGTCCGACTTCCTACGCCGGACTCCCGCGTCCGAAGACAGTCCCTCGAAGCAGGCGGACCTCTTCTTCGAGTCCTCCACTCCCGACGGAACTCCCGTTGAGCCGCACCCTGCCCTCCTCGTGAAGACGTTGCTGGCCGCTGGCCAGCCGCTGTCCCAGC
Source organism: Myxococcus sp. CA056 (assembly GCF_013336715.1). Taxonomy (NCBI): domain Bacteria; kingdom Pseudomonadati; phylum Myxococcota; class Myxococcia; order Myxococcales; family Myxococcaceae; genus Myxococcus; species Myxococcus sp. CA056. The sequence goes on along the minus strand of NZ_JABUMT010000006.1, from coordinate 215,451 downwards.
GCTTCACGATGGCATGGGGCACGGTGACGCTGCGCGAGTTGGTGGAGGACGTGAAGCGCGACTTCCGGATGGAACAGGTGGCCTCGCCCGAGAGCGCCTGGAAGCTCGATATCCTCTCGCTGAGCGCTCGTCCTGGCGACACGTTCCGCGACGGCACGGGACGCAAGGTGAGCGTGGATGCGGTGATGGAGCGCGCGCTCGCCACGCTGGAAGCGGAGCAGGCCGCGCTCGCCTCGGGCATGAAGGCCGGGCGACCCGAAGTGCCCAAGCGAGGTCAGGGCATCTACGCGCATCCATGCGGTGGGTTGCATTACTTCCAGGCCGTGGCGGGCTGGGCACGACATCCATCCGTGCGCGCGGCGTGGAGGCCACGACTGGCGGCGCAGGTGGACGTATTGCTGTACCGGCTCGACTCGGAGACTCGGCAGTACGAGACGGCCTGGGCTTCGGCGCCCTCGCAACGCGAGCAGGTGCTGGCGCAGATGCTGAAGTTCCAGGGGCACTTGCTGGAGACGCTCGGGCGATTCCGCGACGACACCGGCTGGCGCCCCACGGCGCGCCAACAAGACATCGTGGAGCGCGCGCGCAGGTATCTGGAGAACACGGTGCGCAGGATGGACGAGACGGGCCTGCTCGCGGCCCCCGCGTCCGTGGCCACACGGAATCGACAGCTCGCGCTGGACCTGGTGGGCGACACCTGCCACGCGGCGCGGGGCGAAGCGCTCTGGAGCCGCCCTTCCGCCGGACGAACTCCGTAGTCCGCGCGAGGCGTCCGCCGCGTCACACGCCCGGGCGCGCCTGTTCCTCGAGCGGGCACGAGGCGCCCGCCGCGTCACACGCCCAGGCGCGCCTGTTCCTCGAGTGGGCACAAGGCGTCCGCCGCGTCACACGCCCAGGCGCGCCTGCTCCTCGAGCGGACACGAGGCGCCCGCAACACCTCAAGGCCGCACGAGGCGCCCGCCGCACCAGCGCATCAAGGCCGCACGGGACGTCCGCCGCGTCGCACGCCCAGGCGCGCCTGCTCCTCGAGCGGACACGAGGCGCCCGCAGCACCAGCACCTCAAGGCCGCGCGAGGCGTCCGCCGCGTCACACGCCCAGGCGCGCCATCTCCTCCTCCGTGAAGCCCGCTTCCGCGAGCACCTCTCGAGAGTGCTGGCCCAACGCGGGAGGCTCGCGCAGCGGCGTTGGCCCCATGCGCAGCGGCGTCAGCAGATGCGTCACCTTGCGACCCAGTCGAGCATCCTCCGCCTCGACGAAGAGGCCACGAGCACGAAGCTGCGCATCGGCCAGCACCTCGTCCCCTTCCGCCACCGGCTCCACGCACAGGTCCGAGCCAGCGAACTTCTCCGCCCAGTACGACAACGGCTGCTCCGCGAACAAGCGCGTCAGCTCCGCCTTCACCCGCGCCCCGTCCTCTCCCGGCGTGTACGCGTCGTCGAGCAGCTCTGGGCGCCCCAGCCGCTGGCACACCCCCGCGAAGAACTTGGGCTCCAGCGCGCCCACCGCCAGCCACCGGTCATCCGCCGTGCGGTACAGGCCGTAGCACGCGTACCCGCCATTGAGCGCCTCGCGTCCGCGCTCGAGCGGCGCGCCCTGCTCGCCCATGAAGAGCCTGGCCGCCAGGTGCATGTGCAGAAAGGCGGTGGCCCCATCCGTCATGGACACGTCAACGAAGCGGCCCTTCCCCGTGCGCTCGCGTTCGTGCAGCGCCGCCAGGATGCCCACCAGCGCGAAGAGACTCCCACCGCCGATGTCCCCCATCTGCACGCCGGGAAAAGCCGGTGCCCCACCCGCCTCACCGCCGTAACCCAGCAGGCCCGCGCGGGCCACGTAGTTCAAATCGTGCCCCGCCTTGAGCCGGTCCGGCCCCGTCTGCCCATAGCCGGAGATGGCGCAGTAGATGAGCCGGGGGTTCTCCGCCCGCAGCACCGACTCGCCCACGCCCAGCTTGTCCATCACACCCGGCCGGAAGCTCTCCACCAGCACGTCATGCGTGCGCGCCAGCCGCTTGAGCGCGTCACGCCCCTCGGGCGTCTTGAGGTTCAGGGTGAGCGACCGCTTGTTCCGATTGAGGCCGTAGAACAGCGCCCCCACATCATCGCGCGAGGGCGGCATCGCCCGGACATAGTCGCCGCCCTCCGGCTCCTCCACCTTCACCACCGTGGCGCCCAGGTCCGCGAGCACCAACGTGGCATAGGGGCCGGGCAACAGGCGCGACAGGTCCAGCACGCGCAGACCCGTGAGTGGCAGCGATGACATGGCGGTTCTCCAGGAGTCGAACGAGACGAGAGGGGCCTGAAACGACGTGCGGCGCGCCCCCGGAGTGGGAACGCGCCGCGCGGGTCGGAGCGAAGGTCGGCACCAGGGCCCACCCTCACGCTCCGAGGGAACTACGACAGCAGCTTCGCGAGCTTCATCGCGAGGCCCATGTCCATGGGCTTGAACTTCAGCTTTCCCTGCATGGCCGCCATCTGGGCGTTGAGCTTCTTCTCGCGGATCTTCACGAAGTCCTCGTTGCTCACCAGGATGGTCATCTTGGACGCGCCCTCGATGCCCGGGGAGACCCAGCCCTCGGCCTTGGTCAGGTCCAGCGTCCACTTCCCGCCGCCCTCGCCGGAGATGTCGAAGTGGATGATGGCGTTGATGTCCTTCGCCAGCTCCGGCTTCGCCTGGAGAACTTCCGGAATCTGGGTCTCGATGATGTCCTTCGCGGTCATGACGCGCTCCTTGGCCTGGTCGTTGATTGAAGAATCAAGACGGGTGGAGGGACCGTAATGGCGCCCCCCTGACAGGTCAAGCAGCGCGACGCGCGGTGTTCATCACGCGCTGGTGCTGCTCGCGGTGGACGGGTTCAGCGAGCGGCGCACCATGTCCAGCAAGTCGTTCAGCTCGAAGGGCTTGGCCAGGTGACCCACGGCGCCAATGTCCTGTGCCTTGCTGCCCACGTTGCGGTCCGCGCTGAGGACGATGAGCGGGATACCCGCCACGGCGGGCGGCTTCTGTCGCATGCGTTGGGCGAACTCCCAGCCATCCATCACCGGCATCATCAAGTCCAACAAGATGAGGTGGGGAGGCTCCGGCTCGAGGCGCTCCAGCGCCTCCTTCCCGTTGCGGGCACGACGAATGACGAAGCCTTCGGCCTCCAGAATCTCGGAGAGGGCTTCGAGGATATCCGGGTCGTCATCCACGACGAGGACGACGGGAGCACCATCAGGCTGTGTGTTAGGCGGAGTCAGGGCAGTCTCCCTCGGTGCGACGCTGGGGATTCTTCCACCATCCTCCCATCCAGCGGCGCAAGAAAGTGCGCTCCCCGCACACGATGGGGATGCACGTTGCAAAACCGACAGTGCCGCCCCACCCTTTCCGTGACCTGCTGGACAGGAGGTGGAAAACGTGAGGAGCCCTGGGGAGATGGGAGCTGGCAGCACGGCGGAAGCGCCTGGCCTCGTCCTCGTCCCCACACAGGGGCCCCCTCGCCTGCTGGGCGGGTTGCTGCTCGAGCATCTGGGCCTCCAGGAGCTGCCCCCGGGCGCCACCTCCGTGGAGGCGCTCCTGGGCGCGGCGGGCTTCCAGCGTCGCGCGGGAGACATGCGCGTGTGGGAGCGGGGAGATGAGGTGGTCCTCGCCGGAGAAGAGCCCCTGGGCGACGGAGGGCGGCTCCTGTGGACCTTCCCCGTGGGCTGGAACGAGTCGGATGCGCGTCGCAGGGTGCGCTACCTGGGCATGGCCTCGCATGACCTGCGCGGCTCCCTGGCCAACATCCGCTCCTATGCCGCGCTGCTGCTCAATGGCCGCGTCCCGCTGGAGCCCAAGGTGCAACGCGGGCTGGAGACCATCCTGCGCAACGCGGACCGCTCGCTGTCCTTCTCGCAGGACTTCTTCGACTCGAGCAGGGCCGACCTGGGCTCGCTCGCCTGCGAGCCGGAGCGCCAGTCGCTCATCCCCCTGCTGGACGCGGCCGTGGAGCGCCAGCGCGCGGCGGCCACCGCCGCCAATGTGGCGCTCGTACTGGACCTGGATCCCCGCGTGGCTCCGCCCGACGTGGCCGTGGACGGAGCCCGAATCCAGCACGCCGTGGAGGCCTTCATCCTGTACCAGCTCTCCCGCTCCCAGCCCGGCGAGGTCATCTACCTGAGGGTGCACCCGGGTGCCCCAAGGGTGCGGGTGGAGGTGCGACGGGAGGGTGTCCCCCTGTCCGACGAGGACGCCTCCGTCGTGTTCCGGCGCGAGGAGCGGGCCTTTCGCGAGAAGAAGCTGGAGGACCCGCTGCGCATCTACCTGGCCCGCCAGGAGGTGGAGGCGCACGGCGGAAGCGTCGGCGTGGAGACGGATGCGTCCGGTAGCTCCCTCTTCATCACCCTCACCGCGCTTCCGGGGGCCATGCTCGGCACTCCAGCGGCCCTCCAGGCATGAGGCCTCCGCTCTTGCTGGCGGTCCACGGCGCCCCCCGCTATGCTCCGGCCGATTTCGCGAAGGAGCCGTGATGCTGGGGCTGAAGCCGATGGAACTTCTTCTCATCCTGTTTGTGCTGCTGCTCCTCTTCGGGGCCACGCGGCTGCCGCAGCTCGGCTCGTCCCTGGGCAGCGCGATTCGCAACTTCAAGCGCGGCTTTGGCGGTGAAGAAGAGACGGGTACGCCGGGCGCCGACAAGAAGGGTACCGGCACGCTCGCCGGCGGCGGCAACGTGGACAAGGACGTGAAGTCCACCACGCCCAGCAGCCACGCGTAATCCGCTCCGGGCACCTCCCGGAAAGCACGACGCCCGCTCCACCCCGTCTTCTTGGGGCCGAGCGGGCGTTGACGTTTCAGCCACCTGGCCTGTCCGCCCCCTGTCCCAGCGGGGCGACACGCCCCCAGTCGACAGCACTGGGGGCGAGCGGCCGAATGCTCAGTCGATGACGGCCACGTTGTCGTACATGGCGTCGATCTGCGCCTTGTACTTCGTGCTGCAGACCTTGCGCTTGACCTTCAGGGTGGGCGTCAGCTCGCCGGACTCCTGGGTGAAGTCCGCGGGCATCACCGTGAAGCGCTTGATGGTGGCGTACGGCGGCGAATCCGCGTTCATCTTGTCCAGCACCGCCTTCACGGCGGCGTGGATCTCCGGCCGCTTCGCGTTGTCCGCGTAGCTGCCCACCGGGGCGCCCTTCTCCTCGAGCAGCTTGCGCGCGGAGTCTTCCGCCACGGTGATGAGCGCCACGAGGTACGGGCGCTTGTCGCCGTACACCATGGCCTGGCTCAGCAGCGGGAACGTCTTCAGCGTGTTCTCGATGTTCTGAGGCGCCACGTTCTTGCCGCCCGCCGTGACGATGATGTCCTTCTTGCGGTCGGTGATGCGCAGGTAGCCGTCGGCATCCAGCTCACCGATGTCACCGGTGTGGAACCAGCCGTCCTTCTCCAGCACCTCGGCCGTGGCCGTGTCGTTCTTGTAGTAGCCCTTCATGATGCAGGGGCCACGCACGAGCACCTCGCCATCCGCGGCGATCTTCGCCTCGGTGCCCGGCAGCGCGGGACCGACGGTGCCAATCTTGATCTTGTTCGGACGGTTGGCGTTGGTGGGAGCCGCCGTCTCCGTCAGGCCGTAGCCCTCCACGACCTTGAAGCCCAGCAGGTCGAAGAAGTAGCCAATCTTGCGCGACAGCGGCGCGCCACCGGAGACGAACAGGCGCATGTTGCCGCCCAGCTTCTCGTCCAGCGTGGCCCGCACCTTGGTGAACACCAGCTTCTTCGCCAGCGTGAAGCCGAGCGTGTCGTACGGCCGGCCCTGCTGCATCGCATCGACGTACTCGTCGAAGAGCTTGAAGGCCCAGCGCGTCAGCCGGCCCTTGAGGCCCGGAGCCGACGTGCCGTTGGACACCACCGTGTTGTAGACCTTCTCGAAGACGCGGGGCACCGACGGCAGCACCGTGGGACGCGTCTCCACGATGTTCGCCATCAGCTTGTCCACCGACTCCGCGATGATGAGGCGGAAGCCCATGCTCAGCCACGCCGCCTTCACCACCTGGGCGAAGACGTGCGCCAGCGGCAGGAACAGCATGACGGCGTCCGACGGCTCCATCATGCCGATGGCCTGCACCGCGTGCGCCTGGTACGTCCAGTTGCCGTGGGTGAGGATGGCGCCCTTCGGATCACCCGTGGTGCCGGAGGTGTAGATGAGGCAGTTGGTGTCCTCGGACTTCACGGACGCCACCCGCTCCTCGAAGGCGCCAGGGTTGGCCTGGTGCGCCTCGCGGCCCTGCGCCATGACCTCCGCCAGGGCGACTTCCTGGCCGCCCGCCACGGGACCGTCGAAGACGATGACCTTGGTGACGGTGGGACACTCGGCCAGCTTCTGCCGGACGCGCGTCAGCCGCCCCGCCTGCTTCGCATCCTTCTCGTCGTTGTCCACGAGGACGAACGACGTCTCCGAGTGCTTGATGACATAGCGGAACTCGTCCGGAAGGTTGGACGAGTAGATGGGCACGGTGATGGCCTGCGCCGCGGTGATGGCCAGGTCCGCGACGATCCACTGGAGGCTGGTGTTGGCGAACAGCGCCACCCGGTCTCCGGGCTTCACGCCCTGGGCCACCAGGCCCGCGGACAACGCCTTCACGTCGTCCAGCACCTGTCCGAACGTCACGTCCTGCCAGCGGCCGTCCTTCTTGTGCGTCACACCCGCCTTGGAGGCGTTCTGCGCACGCTGGATCAGCAACTGGACCAGGTTTCCCTCTTGCGCTCCGGCCGCCGAAGCCGAAGGTGCTACCTGATTCTCTGCTCTCACTTGAGCTCCTCCTCGATGTCGGCTTCGACCTTCTTCGCCCACTCCTGGATGCGCTGACCCTCCGGAGGGTCATACGCGACGCTTCCCTGCTTCACCTTCTGGATGGCGTCACGCGCCTCCTTGGCCTTGTCGTCCTTGAGGAGCGTCTCGGCGAGGAAGTAATGCGCGCGCAGCATCTCCGGGTGTTTCTTGATGGCCTTCTCGTAATACTCCGCCGACTTCTTCAGATCCCGCTTCGGCCAGGGCAGCTCGTAGAAGTAGCGACCCTTCACGAGGAGCGGCGCGCTCCAGTTGAAGGTCGGATCAATCTTGATGGCCGTGTCCACGCGCTCGTTGAACTTGCCCTCCAGCCCCTCACCCAGCGCCTTCATGACGCCTACTGCTTGAGAGTAGGCGCCGATACCCGTCGCCGCGTAGTAGTGGCCCTCCACGCGGGCGGGGGCCAGCTTGATGGCCTTCTCGGAGACGTCCCACGTCTGCCGCCCGAGCACCTTCTTGAGCTTCTCGTTGCCCGCCCCGTCCGCCTGCCACTGGAGGAGCCGGGCCTGACGCCACACCAGCTCGAAGTCGTCCGGCGTCGCCGTCAACGCCTTCTTGAGCTCCGCCTCCAGCTCCTTCACCGCCGCGGCGTCCGCGCGACTGGCGTGCAGAGCATCCAGGCGGGCCCACACCTCGGCGTCGGCCGCCCGTGCCGAACCGGCAACGAGCAGGCACAAGGCAAGTAAAATCAGGCGCATGGCCGGTGGGCTTAGCACGCACGCTCGGCCGCACGCAAACCACGCAGGCAGCCTTTCCGGCAAAAAACAAGAGCGGGGCCGGCAAGGGTGGAAGACCCCGCCAGTCCCGCTCAGTCCGCGTATCTCCCCAGGTGGGGAGAAGGTCGGCTCAGGCAGCGTCGGCCGCGGCCTGCTCCTCGTTCTCGTTGAAGGCGGACAGGTAGCGCTCCAGGAACGTCTTCGTCTTGAGCTCCACCTGGCGCACGCGCTCGCGCGATACGCCCCACCGCTGTCCCAGTTCCTCCAGCGTCAGCGGCTTGTCCTGCGTCAGCCGCTCCGTGAGGATGTCCCAGCCCAGGTCGCCAATGCGCTTGCGGACCTTGGTGAGCGCGTCGTGGATTTCGGTGTCCTGCTCATTCGAGAGGAACACGTCCTGGGGCGACGGCCCGTTGTCCTCCAGGCGGTCCAGGAAGGTGGTCTCCCCTTCCTCGTCGATGGAGGCGTCGAGCGAGAAGTCCACCATGCTGCCCCGCTCGGCTTCTCCGCCACGGACCTGGCTGCGGTTGTCCTTCAGGTAGCGGGTGATGTAGGCGCGAATCCACCACACCGCATACGTCGCGAAGCGCACGTTCTTCTTCGGGTCGAAGTGCTCAATCGCCTTCATCAAGCCCACGTTGCCTTCCTGGATGAGGTCATCCAGGCGCGCGCCGCGATTGGCGAACTTCTTCGCCACGGCGACAACGAAGGCCAGATTGGAGGTCGCGAGCGTCTGTCGCGCGGACTCGTCGCCCTTGCGAGCACGACGTGCGAGCTCGTACTCCTGCTCGCGCGTCAGTTGGTGATGTCCCCCCAGGTGACGCAGGTATTGCGACAGGCCCTCCGCCGCAAACTTCGTCGAGTTGGCCATGATTTCCCGTCCTCCGTTCGATGCCGGACGCGCTGTCCCCGCCGACTCGCGTCCACCTGCATCTAGGACGCCCAACGAGCGAAAGGGTTTCTCATTCCATCGCCGAAAGTCGTTTCGACTGTCGACCGTCGTCCCGTGGCGGACGAGAGGCTCGCGCTTCCGCTGACTTGCAAGGTTGAGGAGCGCGGTTATCCCTCGGCGATGGTCACGCTCCGGCTACTCACGTAGAACGCTTGAGCGCGGGGAAGATTTTCTGCGGATTGAGCAACCCTGATGGGTCAAAGAAGGACTTGAGCCGCCGCTGGAGGTCGAGCAGCGCGGGTCCTTGTTCGAGCGCGAGAAATTCCCGCTTCGCGAGGCCCACACCATGCTCGCCTGTGATCGTGCCGCCCAGTTCCACCGTCATCACCAACATGCGGCGCAGGGCTTCGTCCACCAGGCCACGCTGGTGCGGCCCCTCATAGAGGATGTTGGCGTGGAGGTTTCCGTCGCCCGCGTGGCCATAGGTGGCCACGGTGAGTCCCAGCTCGGCGCCCATGATTTTCAGTCGCTGGATGATTTCGGGAATTTTTGAGCGCGGGACGACGATGTCCTCCGAAATCTTGTGAGGCTTCAGCGCGCGCAGCGCCGGCGAAATGGCCCGCCGCACGGCCCACAGCTTCTCTCGCTGCCCCTCATCCCGCGCGACGAGCGTCTGGGTGGCGCCCTGCTGTGCGCAGATGTCGCCGAGCCGTGACAGTTCCTCCAACAGACCTTCTTCACCGTGGCCGTCGACCTCCGCGATGACGACCGAGCCGGCGCCCGCGGGAAACTGGAAGCCTCGGCCGTCCACGGCGCGCAGGGCCACGTCGTCGATGAGCTCCAGGCAGCGCGGGAGGATGCCCGCGGCGAGCACGGCGGAGACTCCGCGCGCGGCGTCCAGCACGGACGGAAAGACGACGAGGGCGGTCAGGACTTTTCGTGGCAGCGGAATGAGCTGCAGGGTGATTTCGGTCGCCACGCCCAAGGTGCCTTCGGAACCCACGAAGAGGCCCACGAGGTCATAACCCGCGACGCCCTTGATGGTGCGGCGGCCAACCCGCAGGACTTCTCCGTCCGGAAGCACCCACTCCAGGCCGATGACGTAGTCGCGCGTGACGCCGTACTTGAGCGCGCGAGGTCCCCCCGCGTTCTCCGCGACGTTGCCGCCCAGCGTGCAGAACTCCCAGGAGTTCGGATCCGGTGGATAGAAGAGGCCCTGCGCTTCCACGGCCTTCATCAAGTCGCCCGTCACCACGCCGGGCCCCACCACGGCCGTGAGGTCCTCCACGGAGATGGAGTGGATGCGGTTCATCCGCTCCAGGCTCACCGCCACGCCACCATTCAGGGGCAGCGAGCCACCGCTCTTGCCACTGCGCGCGCCACAGGGCGTGAAGGGCACGCCGTGCGCCACGCAGGCCTTGAAGACGGCCGACACCTGCGCGGTGGTCTCCGGAAACACCACGACATCCGGAGGGAACACGCCGCTGTCGGACTCATCCCGCCCGTAGGCCGCGAGCGTGTCCGCGTCGCGCCGCAGCTGCCCTTGCGCGAGGACGCTCGCCAGGGCTGCACACACCCGCTCCACGCGCTCGGCATCCACGCGGTCTGTCCGCGCGGACGGGCCACTCATCGCCGAGCCCCCAGCCGGGCCCACAGCTCACGACGAAGCGAGCCATCTCGCCGCAGCTCGCCCTCGTACGCCTCCGCGTGGGTGATGGCGTCGTGCTGCTGGGCGCCTCGCATGCGCAAGCACGCCTGCTCTGCTTCGATGATGCAGGCGGTGGCGGGGCTGCCCAGCACGCGGGCCAGGGCGCTGGACACCTCGCGGGCCAGGTCTTCCTGGAGGATGAGCCGGTGCGCGAAGCAGTCCACCAGCGCGGACAGCCTGCCGAAGCCGGCCATCCGCTTGCCCGGCACATACGCGACATGCACGCGGCCCGTCACCGGCAACAGATGGTGCGGACACATGGAGACGAAGCGCAGGTTCGTCACGACCACGAGCTCGCGCGACGAACCCTTCGGCGTGGGGAACGTCTTGCCCAGCACCTCCTCGGGCGTCTTGGCGTAGCCATCCAGGAACTCACGGCTCCAGGCGTCAGCCACGCGCTGCGGAGTGTCCACCAGGTTCGCATCCCCCAGGGGCAGTCCGGCGGCGTGCAGGAAGGCCTCCACCGCGCGAGCCATGGCGGCGGGGTCCGGCAGGCTGACCAGGGGACTCGGGACGGGGGCCTTGCGAGTGCGAGCTTTGGACGAAGTCACGGGGGAAGGGGCTCCTACAAGGGGCGTTCAGGGAAAGCCGACGCTATCCGATGCCGCGATGAGGATCTCGTCACCTCGCACACGGACTTCGTAGATGCGGACGCTCGCGTCGGGACGCCAGGGGCAGCGCCCCGTCCGCACATCGAAGGGCCAGGCATGCAGCGGACAATGCAGCAGGTGGCCGTCCAGGTCCCCCTCGGCCAGCGAGCCGCCACGATGAGGACAGGTGTCGGCCAGCGCGTGGAGCCGCCCGTCCACACGGACGAGCGCCACCCGGGTGTCTCCCACCTGGACCACCGCGCGACCCCGTGCGTCCAACGCGGTGAGCCGAGCCACCGGAATGTATCGTCCGTCCGGTTGTCCTTCGTCCATACAGGTGTCTCCAACGCCCCGCGAGCCGTTGTCCATCCCGGTGAATGCGGTGACAGAGGTGTACGTCCCACCGCCGTGCTAGCCTGCCTTGACTCGCCCTGGTGCCGTCAGTAGAGCACCTGTGCCTCCTTCATTCCGATGATCCAGCGCGCCCATACCTTCGCCCGTGGCATCGCGACGTTGCTCGTCGCGCTGTGGGCGTTGCAGCCGCTGGGGGCCCTGCTCCACGTCCGGGACGAGCACGCCCACCGCTTCTGCCCCGAGCACCAGACCTTCGAGGAGACCGCCCGGGGCACGGGCTCGATTCAGGCTCGGCTGGCTCCCGAGAAGCTGGCGCAGTTGTCCGCCCTCCCCTCGTCGAACACCGACTCGACACGGCTCACCCATGAGACCTGCCCGCTCCTGACGTCGGGCTCGCGCGACGAGCTGTTCTTCTCCTCGCCGTCCTCCTGGGCCCTGGCCCGGCTCGCGGTCAGCCGTCCCGCCACCGCGCCACCCCACGTCGCTCCCCCGCTCTCCGTCCTCGATACCGCGCCCAAGTCCTCACCACCCGCGCACGCCTGAGTCGCGTCCAGCAGGAGTGGTCAGGTCATGGAGTGGGGCGTGTGCGCACGCGCGCGTCCAGTTTCGAGGAGCATTCCCGGTGTCATCCGTCTCACGTCGTCCGCACGGCGCGTTCATCGCCGTGTCCATCGCAGCCCTGTTGTCCACGGCCACCGCCGCGGCCCAGGAAAACCAACCCCCTCTCTCGCCCGATGCGGGTGTGCCCGAGCCCGACGCGGGAACGCCCGATGAAGTCCCCGCGGGCCTCACGCCCGAGGAGATGGCCGAAATCGAGAAGGCCTTCGGTGGCGACACCCAGCAAGGTGTGCCCGCCGGCACGTCCTCCGCGCCGGACCCCACGCCCGGAGGCGGCCTGCCGCTGTCGATTCCCGGAGGGACGAGCGGCACCAACTTCCTGGACATGAGCTTCATCCTGGATCTCGCCGCGGCGGCCTTCACGTCCAAGGAGCCGCTCCAGGGCGGCGCGCATGACCCCACGCGCAACGGCTTCAACCTCCAGCAGTTGGAGCTGTCCATCGGCTCGGTGGTGGACCCGTACTTCCGCTTCGACGCGAACATCGTCTACAGCCAGTTCGGCGTCGAAATCGAAGAGGCCTACGGCACCACGCTGGCCCTTCCCGGCAGCCTCCAGGTGCGTGCGGGCCAGTTCCTCACGCGCTTTGGCCGCCTGAATGCCACGCACCCGCACGCGTGGGACTTCGTGGATCAACCGTTCGCCATGAGCCGCGTCTTCGGCGCGGAGGGCAACCGGGGCCTGGGCGTGGAGCTGTCCTGGCTGACGCCCCTGCCCTGGTACGTGGAGCTGACCGGCAGCCTCACCGATGCCACGGGCGAGGCCACCGCGCGCAGCTTCCTGGGCGCATCGAATGACCGCGTCCTCTCACCGCTTGACCTCCAGGCCACGGGCGTCCTGAAGCAGTTCTTCGCGCTGTCGGACGACCTGTCCCTGATGTGGGGACTGTCCGGCGCCACGGGCCCCAATCCCACCGGCTATCGCAACCGCACGGATGTCTTCGGCACCGACGTGTACCTGCGCTACCGCCCCATCACCGAGGCCAGCAACACGCTCGTCACCCTCCAGGTGGAGGCCCTCTACCGCCGACGCCAGGTGCCCGACGACGTGCTGACGGACATCAACACCTACGCCCAGCTCGCATGGCGCTTCTCGCAGCGCTGGGCCGCCGCCGCGCGCTATGAGTTCGGCACACCGGCGAAGGGTGAAGGCGGCGCGGTGGCGTTGGATCCGCTGGACCCGGAGTGGACCAAGAACCGGGACCGGATCTCCGCCAACCTCACCTTCTGGCCCACCGAGTTCTCCCGCCTGCGGGTGCAGGCCGCCAGAGACCGGGCACGTTGGCGCGACGAGGCGGACTACTCCGTCTTCCTCGCGCTCGAGCTGGTGACGGGCGCCCACGGCGCTCATGCGTTCTAAACCTCTTTCACGGGAGCCCTGCCCCATGCGCCACTTTCGTTTCGTCGCGGCCCTGTGCGCCGCCCTCTGCCTCTTCGCCGCCGCGCCCGCTCGCGCGGCCGTCAATGTCGTCACCACCCTTCCGGACCTCGCCGCGCTGACCAAGGCGGTGGGCGGAGACCTGGTCCAGGTGCAGTCCATGGCGCTGGGAAGCCAGGACCCGCACCGCGTGGACGCGAAGCCCAGCCTCGCGCTCGCGCTGCGCAACGCGGACCTGCTCATCTCCGTGGGGCTCGACCTGGAGATCGGCTGGTTGCCCAATCTCCAGACCGGCTCGCGCAACCCGCGCATCCAGGTGGGCAACCCCGGCTTCCTCAATGCCTCGCAGTTCGTCCGGTTGCTGGAGGTCCCCGCCACCAAGGTGGACCGCAGCGAGGGCGACGTCCACCCTGGAGGCAACCCCCACTATCTCTATGACCCGCGACAGGGCGCGGCGGTGGCTCGCGGTATCGCCGAGCGACTCGCGCAGCTCGACGCGAAGAACGCGGCGACGTACCGCGCCAACGCCGCGAAGCTGACCGCCGAGCTGGATGCCGCGCGCGTCGGCTGGGAGAAGCGCCTCGCGGGCCTTCGCGGTGCGCCCATCGTCGCGTTCCACCGGACGACGCCGTACCTCGCGGACTGGCTGGGCTTCGAGCCCATCGCGTTCCTCGAGCCCAAGCCGGGCATCCCTCCCAACCCGTCCCACGTGGCCGGCGTCCTCGTGCTGGCTCGGCAGCGCAAGGCCCGCATGGTGCTCATCGAGAGCTACTACAACGACCGGGAGGCGAAGATGGTCGCGGGCATGATTCCGGCGCCAGTCGTCGTCCTCCACGGCGGCACGGACTTCCGCTCGGGCGAGACCTACGTCCAGCACATCAACGAGCTGGTGGGCAACCTGGAGAAGGCGCTCACCCCCGGAAAGGGAGGTTGAGTCATGAGGACTCGACTGCTGCTCCCCGTGTTGCTCCTGTCCGGCTGCGCGCTGGACTCGGGCGAGGGCTTCGCGGTGCTGGAGCCCACCGTCACCGCGAGCTACGTCCCCGTGGCGTCGCGTGACGCGGGCAATGGCTTCCAGCGCCTCGCGTCGGACTATCAGGTGAGCCTGGGCTCGGCCGCGCTGGGCATCTCCCACGTGGAGCTGGTGGGGGGCGCGGGAGGCGGAGGGCCAACGACGTTCGACCCCGCCAATCCGCCACCGGGTTACAGCCTGTGCCACAACGGGCACTGCCACAGCGACAGCGGCGGGCTCGTGGACTACGAGGACATCGAGGCGGAACTCGGTGGAGGCGGCTCCTCCACCACGCTCGTCGCCGCGCTCCATGTGGATGGCGAGCTGAACCTGCTGACCCCCGCGGCCACTCCGGTGGAGTGTGAGCCGGACTGCGAGCTGCCCCGCACCACCGTGTCCCGAGGTGTCTGGGAAGTGACGTCGGTGACGCTGACGGGCACGGTGCGCGACTCGCGCGCCACGCCGAGGCTTCAGGAAACGGCCTTCCGGATGACCGTGGTGTCCGAGGACGTCGCGGAGGGCGAGGAGGCCACGCCGCTCTTCACGCTGACGGGCGAGGTGGACGTGCCGTCGGACCGGGAGCACGAGCCGCGCGTGAAGCTGGCGCTGGCGCTCGAGGTTCCGCCCACCGTGTTCGACGGACTGGATTGGGCCACATTGACTCCCGGCGCGGATGGCGTGCTGGACCTGGGCACCGTCGCCAACGAGGCGGCGCGCAAGGCCCTGCTGGAAGAGCTCGCGGCCCTGAAGCCCGAAGCGGAGGTGCGACGTGAAGACCGATGAGCCCGTGAGTCCCGAGGCCGCAACCCACGCGGTGCCACCGAGCTTCACGCTCGGCGAGCCGCTGCTCACCTGCACCGAGCTGGTCATCGGCTACAACGATAAGGCCATGCTGCCGCCCATCAACATGGTCATCCGCCGGGGCCAGTTCGTCGCGGTGGTGGGCCGCAACGGCTCAGGCAAGAGCACGTGGTTCAAGACGCTGCTGGGGATGATCGACCCGGTGTCGGGCGCCATTACCCGGGGCCATCCGGAGATGCGCAGCGCCTACGTGCCACAGACATCCAGCATCGACTCGCTGCTGCCGCTACGGGCCTGGGAGCTGACCGCCTGGGGCCGGCTGCGCAACTGGAGCTTCCTGTGGCCCTTCGCGCGCAAGGCGGACCGGGCCGCCGTGGAGGTCGCGCTGGAGACGGCCGGCGCCAAGGCCATCGCGAACAGGCCCTATCGCGAACTCTCCGAGGGACAGAAGCAACGCACGCTCCTGGCCCGACTCATCGCCACCGAGGCGGACATGGTGCTGCTCGACGAGCCGACCGCCGCGATGGACGCGGTGGCCGAGCGCGAGACGATGCAGCGGCTGTGCATGCTCGCGCGGCAGCGAGGACTGGGCGTGGTGGTGGTGTGCCACGACCTGGAGGTCGCCGCCGAGCACGCGGACGTGCTGCTCTTCGTGGACCGGGAGACCTCCGCCTTCGTCGTGGGCGACGCGCGCACCGTGTTCTGCCACCCCGCCTTCCGTCGTCAGTACGGCGACGAGTACTGCCACCGCGCCCCCGAGGGACCCCACCGTGGATCCGATGCTCGCTGAACCGTCCCAGTGGCAGCAGTTCGTCGAGGGGTTCGAGCTGTTCCGGGACCCGCTGCTGTGCGCCCTCCTCGCCGGCGGCGTGCTGGGCTTCCTGAGCGTCTACGTGGTGCTGCGGCGCATGGTGTTCGTCAGCGCCGCGGTGGCCCAGTCCGCCGGCCTGGGCGTGGCGCTGGCGTTCTACATGGGCATCCACCTGGGCTTCGAGGTGGAGCCCGTCATCGGCGCCACCGCGCTCGCGCTCCTGGCGACGCTGCTCTTGATGATGGACCCCACGAAGCTGCGGCTGACTCGGGAGAGCCTGCTGGGCCTCGCCTACGCGCTGTCCGGCGGCGCGGCCGTGCTGGTGGGTGACCGCATCGCCCAGGAGTCCCACGACATCCAGGGCATCCTCTTCGGCACCGCCGTGCTGGTGACACCCGAGCAACTGCGCACCGTGGCCATCGCCAGCATCCTCGTCATGGTCATCCACCTCTGGTGGTACCGGGGCATCACCTTCGCGAGCTTCGACCGCATCGGCGCGCTGGTGCAGGGCCTGCCCGTCCGCCTGTTGGACGGCGTGCTGATGGTGTCCATCGGCGTCATGGTCGGCGTGTGTGCCCGAGCCCTCGGCGCGCTGCCGGTGTTCGCCTTCTCCACGCTGTCCGCCATCGCCGCGCTGATGTTGGATTTGCGGCTGCCCTGGACGTTCTTCGTGGCCACGCTCGCGGGCATCGTCTCCGGCGTGGGCGGCTACATGTTCGCCTACTTCTTCGACTTCCCGGTGGGTGGCTCGCAGACGGTGGTCGCGGCGATGCTGGTGGGCCTGGCCATGGGTGCGCGCGCACTCATCCAACTGGCCCAGCGCGGAGCGAAGTGAGCAGCAACCGCGCCGGGTGAGCGACATTCCCCGGCGCGCAGATATGTGCCTGAGTGACATCCGTTCCCCCTTCATCTCGACGATGGATTTCCCGAGGGGGTGCGCATGAGGCAGCGAGGCTGGTGGCTGTGTCTGCTCTGGATGGCGAGCATGGGTTGCGTGCATCGCCCACGCACCACGGAGCCCGAGACGCCGAAGTTCGAGCACGTCTTCCAGAAGCCCCTGGAGGAAGCGCTGGCCGCCACCCGGCAGTTGCTCGCCTCCCGAGGCTACGCCATCGAGGAGACGACGGATCCGACCCAGTTCGTCACGAAGTGGAAGACCCAGGACAGGGGCGACACGGGGAATGACCGCTACACGCGCTTCGTGGTGACGGGCCTCTCCGTGGCCCCGCGACAATCCGTCGTCCGCATCTTCCGGATGAACTTCAACGCCATGGGCAACGACGTCAACCACAAGGCCAACTGGTGGCGGATCGAGTACAACTACTATGTCCACGACTCGAGCCCCTTCAACGACCAGGGGCCACCGCTCCGAAATGCGCGGAGCGAACGCATCGAGTTGCGCACGCTGACGAATGGCACGCGAGACCTGGACCTCGAGCGGGAGTTGACGCTGAGACTGGAGTCGACCCCGTCGTTGGAGGTGGTGAGCGGCAACGTGCGAGAGGAGCCGCGCCCCAAGGCCGTGCGCGACTCGGACTTCTACCTCACGAGGTGGAAGCAGGAGGCCGCCGAAGCAGGCCCCTGTGGCGAGGCCATGCGTGGGCTTCCGGAGGTGCTGGACCTCGGACTGACGCTGCTGGTGGGAGAACAGCTCGGCTCTCGTGAAGCCCCCTCGGTGGTGGGAGAGCTGGTGTGTCAGGTCGCCGAGGCAGGGCTGCCCGTCGCACTGGGGTTGTCCATTCCCCGCTCCGAGCAGGAACGAGTGGACCGCTACCTCGCGAGCCCGGGCGCTCCCGCGGACCAGGATGCGCTGCTAGAGGGGCGCTTCTGGCAGCGGCCCTACCAGGATGGACGCAGCAGCCGCGCCATCATGGACCTCATCGACCGCGTCCGCGCTCTGCGCATGACGGGCTTGAGCGTGACGCTCCTGGCGTATGACACGGACCTGGCTGGCGGAAGCAAACGCGACGCTCAGCAGGCCGCCTTCTGGAACCAGCGCCGCGAGACACAACAGTTCGAAGTCCAGGTCATCCTCGCCGGCAACACGCATACGCGCACCGTCACCGGCACCCCCTGGGACCAGGACTTCACGCCCATGGCGCATCTCTTGAAGTCCCCACGCCTCGTCGTTCTGGAGATGAGCTACGCCCAGGGGACGCGCTGGGGTTGCGACCTGGACCGCGAAGGGAAGCTTCAGTGCGGGCTCATCGGCTCGACACCGTCGGGCAGGGTTGCGGCACACCCCGGCATGTCGCCGTTCATCACGTCCTTCGCCACGCCGACGCCCGAGGGTACCCACGGCATGCTCTATGTCGGAGCGCTGACGCCGTCCCTCCCCGCCATCTCCAAGCAGCAGGAGGCGCCGCTTCCCATTCGCCCCCCGCTGCCGCCGCTGCGGGATGGAGACAAGCCTCCGATGTTCTAGGCGTCAACGGACCGCGGTGGAGACCTTCTTGAACTCGGGCGTGCCCGCGCGCCCGAGCAAGTCGAACAGCGCGGCCTCCACCGTGGCCACCGTCGCTCCCGCATCGCGGCACAGGTCCAGGCCCACGCGCCGGTCCTCCGTCGAGCGCGACAGCACCGCGTCCGCCAGCAACACCGGCGTGAAGCCACGCTCCGCGAAATCGCGCACCGTCTGGAAGACGCAGATGTGCGTCTCCATGCCGGCCACCAGCACCTGCTTGCGCGTCCCCAGCTGCGCGAGCACGTCCGGCACGGCGGCGCTGAACTCCAGCTTCTCCACCGCCTTGAAGCTCCCCAGCTTCAGCCGCAGCAGCGAGTGCGTGGGCCCCAGGCCCTGGGGATACTGCTCGGTGATGATGACGGGGAGGCCGAGCGCCCGGGCGCCTTCGACGGCGGCGCTGGTGCGCGCGAGCATCCGGTCCAGCGCGTCGCGGTCCATGGCCGCGCACAGGCGCTCCTGGATGTCCACGACGAGCAACGCGGCCTGGTCCTGCGTGAGACGGAAGGTGGGCATGCCCCCTCTCCTCGCGCGAACGACTCCGGCCCGTCAAGCGGCGGGCGCATCGGACGCCCTTGGCTCGACGCTTTCGCTCAGCCGGCTTCGGGCGGGCAACACTCGCGACACAGGGCCCGGTTGCGCCCATGCGCCACGGCCATCAACAACCCGCCTCCCAGGGTGAGCCCCATCTCCCACCGCTCGCCCGCGCCCTCGGGGACCAGGAACGCCCCCGCGCCCAGCAGGGCCAGCCCACCTCCGGCGAGCACGGGCACCACCCCACGCCGATGCAGCCTCCATCCCGGGATGAAGGCCGCGAGCGCGCCCAGCAACACCAGCGCGAACAACCATCGATGCGTCCCCTCCCCGCCCAACCACCGCGCCGCCGCCGCGGGCAAGAGCCCGAGCACGGCGGGGAGCACCACGCAGTGGACGACACACAGCGCGGAGAGCAGCTGCCCCACCCCATCCCAACGAGAGGGCGCGGCGAGACTTCGTTCCAGAGAGCTCAACAGGACACCTTCTCCAACGGGCGGAAATCAGGAGGCACCGGGAGCGGAGCCTCGGTCGTGTGGACCAGTCGCAGGATGCGGCCACGCCCGTCGACATACGTCCGCGCGCGCCGCAGCTCCGGCAGGTGCGCGTCCGCGTCACGCCACCGGTCGAGGAAGGAATTGAAGTCCTGCACCGCCAGGACCCTGTCTCCCAGGGCCGCCCGCGCCTCGGCCAGGAGCAGACGGAAGTGACCGCAACCCGGTCGCTCAACCACCAGGGCCCGGGCCAGCTCCAGCGCCTTCTCCTCGCGCTCACCGCGCAGCCGGGCTCTCGCCAGCGTCTCTCGCGCGGGGCGGGAGAACGGCGCGGGTCCCGACGCGCGAAGCCGGCGCTCCATGCGCCACGCTCGAATCAACGTGGCCTCCGCGCGGCCTCCATCTCCCCGCCGTGCCTCCAGCGAGCCACGCAGCTCGTTCTCCGCCACCTCCAGCACCCGCGCGACATCGCGAGGGCACAGCGCGCGTCCCTCCGAGCGCCGCACCTCGGACAGCGATGGCTGCAACTGCTCGAGCGCCACGCATGCACGCTCCACGTCCGACAGCCGTCCCCCATCCAGCGCGTTGATGCCCCGCGTATACAGTCGGACACCGTCGCGAAGGACACGCTCGGCGGTGGTGAGCTCGCGGGCGAACTCCAGCTGCACATCCGCCGCCGCTCGACAGAATCCGAAGCGCAGGTGCGTGGCCACCAGCGTGGTCGCCGCGAACAGCAGCGCCTGCGGCTCGCCTCCGGCCGACTCCACGCGCTGACGCAGCCGCCGCGCCCATGTCTGCGCGTCACTGTACTGCCCTGCTTCCGCGCAGCCCTGGCTCAGCAGCCGCATGGCCAGCTCCGCGCAAGGCGCGAAGACAGCGGGCAGCGACTCCCTCGCGAGGTACACGTCATCCGCCTCCACCGCGGCCTCCAGCACGCGGTAGGCGGCATCCGTCTCGCCCAGCCGGCCCAGCAGTCGTCCCGAGGCCAGCAGCGCGAAGCTGGCTCCGGGCGCGAGCTTCGGCAGCCGCAGTGCGCTCTCCCGCGCCGCTTCGGGCCGGGCGCTCGGGAGCATGGTGCAGACCCAGGCGAAGTGGACGCCGGAGTGGTCGGGGTTCGTGCGCAGCAGCTCGCGCAGCATCACCTGCGCATAGGGCTGCCCCTGGCCGGGACGCCCATCCGGCTCGTAGCCATCCGCCAGGAAGCCGGCCAGCAACAGCCGCGCCTCAGAGTCCTCCGGATAGCGGTCGACCAGGCTCTCCATCTCCCGCACGAAGGCGTGGCGCCCGTTCGACGGTCCCTTCTCCGCGAGCAGGCTGGCCGCGACGATGTAGCGCTGTTCGACATCCGGCAGCCCCTCGCTCAACGCGAGCGCTCGGGCCATCGCGTCGGCCCGAGCAGCGGCGAAGCGCGCTCCAGCCCCCCGCGTCAGCGCCAGGCCCCACCACGCCATGGCCAGCTCCGGGTCCAGCCGGGCCGCCTCCGCGAAGGAGCGACGCGCCTCCGGGCCCCAGCCCAGGTGCAGCAGGCTCAAGCCCTGGTCGAAGTAGGCCTGCGCCAGCGGCACGCGCGTGCTCACCTTCAGGTGAGATGTGCCCAGCCCCTCGCGAAGCGGCGGTCGAGGAAGCGCCTCATCCCCGACGTCCTCCCAGGCGGCCTGGACGTAGACGGATGGCTCATCGTTGCGAAGCAGTCGCGACAGCATGATGTCCTCCCAGTGCCCCGGAAGCCGAGGCGCCACAGGCGTTGAAACCCAAATCCAGTGAGCGGATGCGCGTGCCGAGCCGCCACCACGCGGCGGCCAGCGTCTCCGGTGGAACAGCGGGCGCCTTGCGCCGAGCCGCCACACAGACGCGCCTCCATTCGAGTCCCACTTCCCGGGTCACCCAGTCTTCGTGCCCGGCGAACCACTCGGCGAGCCCCGCCAGACTCCGACGGACCTCGCGTCGCTCCTCCACGGTGGCGGGAGCGCGCCACGTGCCCAGCTCACAGGCCCGGTACGTCGGACCCGACGGGGCACGCTCCAGCCAGCGAGGGGTGAAGCCGTCCCGTGGGACGAAGACGGCCTGACCGCACTCGCACAACGCGCCGAAGCCCCACAGCGACAGACGACCTCCGTCCGGCAACGCGACGGAGTACGCGCTTTGACCTTCCACCCCTTCGGGCCGCGCGTGGCGGACGAGGCCACGACGCATGAGGAGGTTGCCCTCCGGGCAGAGCACGTCCTGCCCGAGACACCACAAGGTGACGTCGAACAACCGGTCCGCGTCCCGAAGGACGTCGTGAGGAAGAATCGGTAGGGCTTCGGCGATGGACATGCGGGCCTTTCGACTCAGCTCGCGGACTTCTTCGCGGGGCCGGAGCGAACGGCGACCTCGCCGAACAGGGCCTTGGGGTCCACCGCGCCGCTCCCCTTCTTCGAGAGCACCGCGTTGATGGCCCGCACCAGCTTGCCGCGCACCCGACGCGGCAGCGGCTGGTCCGCGAGCGCCGCATGGAGCTGCTGCCCGCTCACGCCCCTGCCACTCTTCGGCTTGGCGAGCGACAGCTCCGTGTAGCTCTTGCCCTGCGTGTCCTTGTTGCGCCGCTTGTCGGAGCGCTTGCGCTTGAGCGTGCGGTCCGTTTCGGCCTGGGCCTCCAGCTGGCGCGACAGGCGCAGCAGCGTGTCGGAGGCAATCTGCTTCTCGGTCAGGAACTGCTGAAAGGATCCCATGGTCTTCGTCTCCAGGAGGGGCCGGCACGAAGCCGGCCCCGGATTCAGGGTGAAGCGCCGGGGCACCCGCCCCGGGCTCGCGGCTAGTGCTCGTGGCCCTCGTGCGACGCCTCCTCGATGACGAGGTTGACGGACGCCGCGGACGTGGGGCCGAAGGTGAAGGTGTGCGTGCCGACCGTCAGCGGGACGACGTGCCGTCCCTTGATTTCGGTGCACGTCTCGGAGCTCTTGGTGCTCTCCTCGATCTCCACCGCCGCGCCGCTGCCGTTGGTGATGGAAACGGGGACGTCCGCGCTGGTGTAGAGGACGTAGTCCGTGGCTTCCGACGCGGCGAACGTGACGGAGCCCGTGCGGCCGCCCGAGCCATCCACCAGGGTGATGTCGTAGCGGCGGTGGTCGTTGGCCACCAGCGGAGGCGTGCCCGTGGTGGTGGCGAGGATGGGGACGGCGGGACCCTCGCGCAGGTGCTCGCACCCCTCGACGTCAACGGACTCCTCGGGCTCCTCGTCGTCGCCGCAGGCGGCGGACAGGAGCGCGGTGGACATCAGGAGGGCGGCCAGAAGCTTCTTGTTCATGTGTGTAGCTCCACGTGGATGGACAGCAGGTCCCCAGCCACCAACGCCGCCACGGACCCCACCGGTGAAGGCGGAGCCAGAACGGACACCGGAGGCGGGGTGGGAATCGCGCGGAACACGCGCGACACGGGGGGCGAGAGCGTGCACGCAGGGGAAACGGGCCATCCGGCGGCGCGTCGCGCGACCGCTGACGCACGGCTCCATTTCCTGGAACCGGACGTCAGTCAGTGGCCACGGACCGCGGCCTTCTCACGGCGTGACTGTGCCGGGAGCGAGGGACGCGTACCCTGGGTGATGGCTCAGGCGCGAGGCGGAGAGGCCTTGGGGGCCAGATGCAGCCGGGCGACAGGCTCCGCATGGAAGCGGAACACCGCCAGCGCCGGTGCCGAACGGGTGGGCACCCGGGTGAGGACGGGGCCGCCCTCCACCGGAGGCGGGGCCTCCCGGCGGATCAACGTGTGAAGACAGTGCGCCTCGGCGCCATGGCCCGGAGGAGCATCCTCACGGGAGGCGAGCCGGACGTCGTCGAAGGACTCCTCGACGACAGGCGCCAGGTGCGAGCCGCCCTCCTCCACGTGGACCACTTCCCCATGCTCCAGACACGTCGCGTGCTGGACCAGCGCGAAGTGCAGCACGTTCCCCATGTACGCCAGCGCACACACGGCCACGAGCGGCAGCGCCAGCAGGCGCGACCGGGCGAGACACGACGGCGTTGGGCGAAGAGAGCGGCTCACGTGAAGGGATTTCCGGCGGTAAACGCAATG
This sequence comes from Myxococcus sp. CA056, assembly GCF_013336715.1. NCBI lineage: Bacteria > Pseudomonadati > Myxococcota > Myxococcia > Myxococcales > Myxococcaceae > Myxococcus > Myxococcus sp. CA056. The sequence goes on along the minus strand of NZ_JABUMT010000006.1, from coordinate 192,241 downwards.
CGGTTGTAAGCCAGACGAAGCGCGCGTGCAAGTCATACGGAATCACACACATCACTCCGTGCCCCCGCACGCGGCGCGTGTCTCCACCGACGTCACACGAGGGCGTGGAGCCTCCGGCCGGCGAACGGGCGGGCCGCTGAGTCGGGGCACCACCGCGTCCAGGAGACTCGCGCCGATGGACGGTGGGCCCCTCGGAGAATAGGTTCGCCAGCTCCCGGGCTCGTCCCGGGCAAGCCGAGGGACAGAAATACCCGTGCAAGAGCTCATCGACGTGCTGCGACACCAGGCACGCCACTTCGCGCCCGAGCTGTCACAGCTCGCATACAAGCGGGGTCTGGCGGTGACGCAGCTGGACGGCACCACCCGCCCCATCCCCATCACCGCGACGCCCGTCATCCTCGACGCCGCGGAGATCCGCCGTCGCGCGGAGCTGTCCGCGCGCCTGTCCTCCGCCACGGTGAAGATGGCACGCGCCACGCTCGAGGGGCCCGACGCCCAGGAGCTGCTGGGCGCCCTGTCCCCGCTCGAGCGAACGCTCGCCGAGCGCACGTGGCGACAGTCCGCGCGCCTGGCCACCACCCGCGTGGACTACTTCGTGTCGGGCGGGAAACCCTGGGCGCTGGAGGTCAACGCGACCATCCCAGCCATGCAGGGCTATTCGGACATCGCGGCCCGCTCGTTCATCGAGGTGGTGGCCCGGCACTTCCGCTATCCGGAGAAGGCCCTCGCCTCGCTGCTGGCCCTCAACGGCAGCAACGCGCTGGCGCTGTACCGAGCCCTGCTGGACGGCTACGCGGCCGAGCGCCCCGGGAAGTTCCCGGACACGGTGGCCCTGCTGTGTCGCCGCAACGACGCGCAGATCTCCGAGCTGCGCTGGCTGTGTGAGCGCTTCCGCGAGATGGGCGCGGACGCGGACCTGGTGCATCCGGACGAGGTCTCCGGCGACGACGCCTTCGAGGTGCGCGGCAAGAAGTACGACCTCGTCTATCGCCACCTCTTCGTGCGGCGGCTGGAGCAGACGCCGTCCCCGTGGGTGGAGGACTTCCTGGGCACGGTGCCCGGCAAGAAGGCCGTGTTCCTCAACCCTCCCGCCTCGCAGGTGGAGGTGAAGTCCACCTTCGCGCGGCTGTCCCAGGCGCTCGCGGAGCCCGCGCTCGCCGAGGCCGCGGGCCTCACCGCCGAGGAGCTGGAGGCCGTGCGCACCTCGGTTCCCTGGACGCGCATCTTCAAGGCCGGCCCCGCCTCGGGCCCGGACGGAGGGCGACTGGACGACCTGGTCACCGAGGTGGCGAGGACGCCCGCTCGCTTCGTGCTCAAGCGGGCCTGGGACTATGGCGGCAAGGCCGTCTTCATCGGTCGCTCGGTGGGCACGGTGCCCTACACGGAGCGCGTGACGGCCGCGTATGGCGAGCTGCTGGGCTGGCCGGAGCTGTGCGCCCGCGCCGCGGCGGACCCGACGGGCGGCGGCTTCGTGGTGCAGGAAATCGTGGACTCTCCCCCGGAGGACCACCTGCTCTGCGAGCCGAACGGTACGGTGTTCCCCGCATCGTTCTTCGTGGACTACTCGGCGTACGCCTCCGTGGGGCTGGAGAAGCAGCCTGCCTGGGGGGGCGTGTGTCGGGGCTCCCTGGCGGAAATCGTGAATATCGTGGGCGGCGGCGGCGTGCTGCCACTCATCACCACCGAGGTCGCCTCGAAGCTTTTGCTCGCGTGGAAGGCGATTTAAGGGAAGCGTCCTACGGGGTCCGCGCACGCCCCGGGTGAAGACGCTATAAGCAGTGGCGCCGCCGGGCTGAAGCTCCGGCGCGAAAGGATACGGTTCATGGCCTGGGAAACTTCCGGATGGCAGACGGCCGAGAGCGACTCGGTCAACTCCGTGCTGGTGCAGGAGTCGAAGCGCGCGTTCATGACGCGCGTGCATGGGTGGATGTTCGCGGGGCTGCTCGTCACCGGCGTGATGGCCATGGCGACGCTGAGCAACGAGGCGCTTTTGCGCACGGTCATCAACTGGCGCCTGGGATTGTTCGGCGTGCAGCTTGTCGCGGTGCTCGGGCTGTCGTTCCTCGCGCCGCGCCTGTCGGGCCCGGTCGCCGCGGCGCTGTTCCTCGGCTACTCCGCGCTCACGGGGATGACCCTCTCCGTCATCTTCCTCATCTACACGGCGGGCAGCATCGCCCAGGCGTTCTTCCTGACAGCGGGCGTCTACGGCGCCATGGCCATCTACGGCACCGTCACGAAGAAGGACCTGAGCGCGTGGGGCACCTTCCTCTTCATGGGCCTCATCGGCGTGGTGCTGGCCGGCGTCGTCAACATCTTCGTCCGCAGTGACATGGTGTCCTTCGTCGGCGCCTGCGCGGCCGTGCTCGTCTTCTCCGGCCTGACGGCATACGACACCCAGAAGCTGCGGGAGATGCACGCCAACACCGGCTACAGCAGCGCCGCCACGGTGAGCATCGTCGGCGCGCTGACGCTGTACCTGGACTTCATCAACCTGTTCCTCGCCATCCTCCGGCTGCTCGGTCGCCGTCGATAGTCGACCAGTCAACAGTTCCGGCCTTACGAAGCGGCGGCGCGCTCCCACCCGGGTCGCGTCGCCGCTTTTCGTTTTCGAGCGTTGACCCGATTTCCGGCCTTCTTTCCTCCATCCATGGGCACAGGAGGAAACCCGCAATGTTCAGGCCCCTCGCGTCATCACTCGTCGTGCTGTCCCTGCTGTCCGCCAGTCTGGCGTCAGCGCACGGCTCCATGGAGGTCCCCCTCAGTCGCGTCTACAGCTGCTTCAAGGAAGGTCCGGAGTCGCCCAAGTCCGCGGCCTGCAAGGCCGCCATCCAGGCCGGTGGCACGCAGGCGCTCTACGACTGGAACGGCGTGCGACAGGGCGCGGCCAACGGCCGGCACCGCGAGCTCATCGCGGACGGCAAGCTGTGCAGCGCCGCCAACGAGAGCCACAAGGGCCTGGACCTGGCGCGCACGGACTGGCCCGCGACGCTCATCGCCCCGGACTCCAGCAACCGCTTCGAGTTCGTCTTCCACGCGACGGCGCTGCACGCGACGTCCTACTTCCATCTCTACGTCACGAAGGAGGGTTACAACCCGGCGCTGCCGCTGAAGTGGTCCGACCTGGAAGCCACCCCCTTCTGCACGCTGACGGGGAACGCCCTGCAGTCGAACAACCGCTACCGCTTCACGTGCCCCTTCCCGCAGGGCCGCACGGGGCAGCACGTCATCTATGCCATCTGGCAGCGCTCCGACAGCCCGGAGGCCTTCTACTCCTGCAGCGACGTGAAGTTCAGCAACACGCCGCCGCCGCCCACGTCGTGGAAGGAGCTGGGCGCGGTGCAGGCCCGCGAGGACCTGCCGGCCCGGAGCAAGGTGACGCTGCGCCTGTTCAACAGCGGCGGGGGTGACGCGGAGACGCACCCGCTCCAGCTCGACTCGGCCACGCCCGCGGCCACGTGGATGTACCTGCTGGCCCAGCGGGTGAACGCCAGCTCCAGCCGCGTGCAGGTGGGCGAGCTGCAATCCACGGGCGTCGTCAACCCCGTCAACAGCGCCACCGGAAACCGCGTCTACTCGCGCGAGGCGAGCGACACCTTCCAGCTCGATATCGAGAAGCCCACGGGCGGTGGCGGAGACCCCGCGCAGTACACGTACCCGAATGGCATCTCCAACTACGTGGCGGGAACGCTCGTCCAGGGCACGAACGGGAGCATCTACCGCTGCAAGCCCTTCCCCTACTCCGGCTGGTGCCAGGGCTCGGCGCCGTACTACGCCCCGGGCACCGGCAGCCACTGGGGCGACGCGTGGGAGTTCGTGCGCTGAAGCGGACGTCCGCTGTCACGACGTGAGCCCGCACGCGGGCCGCTACACACCCGAGGGCGGGGAGCCGACAGTCGTCAGCTCTCCGCCTTCTCCTTGCGCGCGAAGGGCATCACCAGCCGCGCCACGGGGCGGCCCTGCATCAGGTGCTCCTCGACGATTTCGGGCACGTCCTCCACCTTCACTCCGCCGTACCAGGTGCCCTCCGGGTAGACGACCACGGAGACGCCAAAGGAGCAGGTGTCGAGGCACCCGGCCGCGTTGGCGCGCATCCGTCCCTTCACCCCGCGCTTGTCGAGCTCCGCCTTGAAGGCCGCGCGCACCTCCTCCGCGCCCTTGGAGGCGCAACAGCCCTTGGGATTCCCATCCGGGCGGCGGTTGGTGCAGACGAAGACGTGGCTCTGGAACGGAGGAGGCATGAGCGCCTCCTAACGCGCTGGTTCCCCGAAATCGACCCCCACCTGTCCGCCGGACAACGGACCGAACAGGCGGGCAGATGACGAATCGGGACGTCGCCCCTGGCCAGCTACAGGGATGATGCACAGACTTTCAGCAAACGTCCCCCAGTGATCACGCTCGTTTGCATCGGAGTGACGCTACATGCCTCGCCAAGTGTTATCAGCAAACGTAGAGTCCCCCTTGACTTGGCGCGGAAAAGGCCCCGAATCTGCCCCTCCTGGCTGGTCGTGCTACAGGCCGCTACGCCTTTCCCCCGCACCGAGGCTCGCCGGCGGAGCCACATTTAGTAGTGTGTGCGACACTTCCCAGCACTACTAGTGGGGTCAGTGCTGTTCTTGATCAGCCGCCCCCAAACGCGTATTGATCCGGCCGCCTGGCCAGCGGCCAGGCAATCTCCCCATCTGCGGTCCGGGGCTCGAGCCCCGCCACGAAACACTTCGCGAGTCCACTCCGGAGTCGTCCACGGCTGTCCGCGTGACGTCCCTGGAACCTTCGGAATCTCGCGCCCTTAGCGTTTCGCAAAATTTTGCATCACAACCCAGAGTGTATTTTGGAGGGTGGCGACATGGAGAAGGAGCTGAGTGCGAAGCCCCTGGTGAGCGGGAAGGAGCGGCGGGCGAGTCGCGGCAAGGCGAAGGTCGCCGCGACGGGGCTGAGCGTGGAGCGCTACTTCACGACGCCTGGAGTGGACCCGGCGGACGAGCTGGCGTGGGAGTACCGCGGCGCGAGCATCACCGGGGAGGACGGCAAGGCGGTCTTCGAGCAGAAGAACATCGAGGTCCCCCGCTCCTGGTCGATGCTGGCGACGAACGTGGTGGCGTCGAAGTATTTCCGGGGCACGCCGGGGACGGATGAGCGTGAGACGAGCGTGCGCAAGCTGGTGGCGCGCGTGGTGGACACCCTGTCCCGCTGGGGCGTGGAGGGGGGTTACTTCTCCGCCGAGACGGACCGCGAGACGTTCCACGCGGAGCTGACGCACCTGCTCTTGCGGCAGAAGGCCTCGTTCAACTCGCCGGTCTGGTTCAACGTGGGCGTGGAGGCGCAGCCGCAGTGCTCGGCGTGTTTCATCAACAGCGTGGATGACTCCATGGAGTCCATCCTCACGCTGGCGCGCACGGAGGGCATGCTCTTCAAGTACGGCAGTGGCACGGGCAGCAACCTGTCCACCATCCGGGGCAGCAAGGAGCTCCTGGCGGGCGGCGGCACCGCGTCCGGGCCGGTGTCGTTCATGCGCGGCTTCGACGCCTTCGCCGGCGTCATCAAGAGCGGCGGCAAGACGCGGCGCGCGGCGAAGATGGTCATCCTCAACGCGGACCATCCGGACGTGCTCGAGTTCATCCGGTGCAAGTCGAACGAGGAGAAGAAGGCCTGGGCGCTCATCGAGGCCGGGTATGACCCGTCGTTCAACGGCGAGGCGTACGCGTCGGTGTTCTTCCAGAACTCGAACAACTCGGTGCGCGTCACCGACGACTTCATGAAGGCCGTGGTGGCGGACGGGCCGTGGCAGACGCGCACGGTGCGCGAGGGCCAGCCGCTGGAGACCTTCCGGGCAAGGGACCTGTTCCGCGAAATCGCCGAGGCCGCGCACCTGTGCGGCGACCCGGGGATGCAGTTCGACACGACGGTGAACCACTGGCACACGTGCGCGGGCACGGCGCGAATCAACGCGTCCAACCCGTGCTCGGAGTACATGTTCCTGGACGATTCGGCGTGCAACCTGGCGTCGCTGAACCTGATGCACTTCCGCGACATCGCCGGCGACTTCGACGTGCCGGCCTTCAAGCACGCGGTGGACGTGCTCCTCCTGGCGCAGGAAATCATCGTCGGCTTCTCGCGCTACCCCACCGAGCGCATCGGCAAGAACAGCCACGACTACCGGCCGCTGGGGCTGGGCTTCGCGAACCTGGGCGCGCTGCTGATGGCGTCGGGCCTGCCGTATGACTCCGACGCGGGCCGCAACTACGCGTCCGCCATCACCTCGCTGATGTGCGGCGAGGCGTACGCGATGAGCGCGCGCATGGCGGAGAAGCAGGGGCCGTTCGCCGGCTACGCGACGAACGCGGAGCCGATGCTGGGCGTCATCCGCAAGCACCGCAAGGCGGCGTACAACGTCCCGGCGCAAGGCGTGACGGCGGAGCTGCACGCGGCGCAGAAGGCCGCGTGGGACGTGGCGCTGGCGCTCGGCGAGGTGCACGGCTTCCGCAACAGCCAGGTGACAGTGCTGGCTCCCACGGGGACCATCGGCTTCATGATGGACTGCGACACCACGGGCATCGAGCCCGACATCGCGCTCATCAAGTACAAGAAGCTGGTGGGCGGCGGGATGCTGAAGATCGTCAACCAGACGGTGCCGCAGGCGCTGGAGAAGCTGGGTTATCCGCAGACGCAGGCCCAGGACATCATCAGCGCCCTGGACAAGGCGGACACGATTGAAGGCGCACCGCATCTGAAGTCCGAGCACCTGGCGGTGTTCGACTGCGCGTTCAAGCCGGCGAAGGGCTCACGCAGCATCCACTGGATGGGCCACATCCAGATGATGGAGGCGTGCCAGCCGTTCCTCTCCGGAGCCATCTCCAAGACGGTGAACATGCCGTCGGACTCGACGGTGGAGGACATCGAGAAGGCCTACATGGAGTCGTGGAAGCGCGGCCTGAAGGCGGTGGCCGTCTACCGCGACGGGTGCAAGCGCACGCAGCCGTTGAACACGTCGAAGGAGACGGTGAAGGACACGCGCAAGGCCCCGGTGGCCGCCGTCGTCGAGCCCGCGGTGAAGCCCGAGCCTCGCGCGGTGCGGCGCCGGCTGCCGGACGAGCGGCGCTCCATCACCCACAAGTTCTCCATCGGCGGCCATGAGGGTTACCTCACGGTGGGCATGTACGAGGACGGAACGCCGGGTGAGCTGTTCATCGTCATGGCGAAGGAGGGCTCGGTGGTCAGCGGGCTGATGGACAGCTTCGCGACCAGCATCTCCCTGGCGCTCCAGTACGGCGTCCCGCTGAAGGTGATGGTGGACAAGCTGAGCCACACGCGCTTCGAGCCGAGCGGCTTCACGGGCAACCCCGCAATCCCCATCGCCAAGTCCATCACCGACTACATCTTCCGGTGGCTGGAGCTGAAGTTCCTGCCGAACGAGGACGCGGTCGAGGACGCCATCCTCGCCCCAGCGGACGCGCCGGCGACGCAGCCCGCCCTGCCCGCGCAAGTGACGTCGCTGTCGCTCCCCGCGCAGAACACTCGCGCGACGTGGCTCAACCAGGCGGACGCCCCGCCCTGCCACACCTGCGGCGCCATCATGGTGCGCAGCGGCGCTTGCTATAAGTGCGGCAACTGCGGAGCCACCAGCGGCTGCAGCTGAAGCCGTCGGACGCGGACTTCCGTGAAGGACGACAAGGGCTCCGGGACCATGCGTTCCGGGGCCCTTGCCATGTGCGGTGTACCGCGCGGGCGTCAGTCCCGGGTCAGCGTGACATCGTCCACCTGGATATAGGTGTCCGTGCCGGACGCCCACAGGCCCGCGAACAGCTCCACCGAGTGGTTGGCGCCCGAGTCGAAGCTCACCGAGAGCTGCGTGTAGCCCGACAACGGTTGGGTGTAGTGGACCTCGGAGAGGATGGGGCCGCCCCTCGGCAGGCGGGCACCGAAATAGCCGTCGTTGTGTGCGCCGGATGTGCGCACCCAGCCCTTCAGCGTGTAGCGCGTGTGGGGCGTCACGGCGGCTTCCTGCTTGATGGCGTGCCAGCCCTGCGTGCCCCGGGCCCAGGCGTTGTTGGCGCCCGTCCGCGCGAAGCCCGCGCCCCGGTCGATTCCGGCGTTGCCGTCCGCGTACCAGGGCGACGTCGCGCTCGTGGACGCCTGCTGCTCGAAGCCCGCGTGCGCCACCAGGTTGGTGCCCCGCTTGAGGCTCACGTCATCGAGTTGCAGCCAGGTGTCTTCGGTCGCCCAGAGGCCTCCGTACACCTCGACGATGGCGTTTGGGCCGGAGTTGAAGGTGACGACCTGCTCCGTGTACGCCGGCAGAGAGGCGAAGGCGCGCTCACCGAGGATGGGGCCATTGCCGGGGCCGCGTGCTCCGAAGTAGCCCGTCGTGTTGTTCGCGGACGTGCGGACCCAACCCCGAAGCGTGTAGTCGGTGTGCGGCTGAACGACGACGCTCTGCTTCAGCGCGTTCCAACCGGAGTCGTAGCGCACGAAGCCGTTGTCCTGCCCGGTGCGCGCCTGACCGACGTTGCGGTCCACGCCGGCATTGCCCACCGGGTACCAGGGCGCCGTCACGGGTGTGGCGGACTGGGACTCGAAGCCGGGCTCGGAGAGGAGGTTGTCTCCGTCCGCGTCCGCCACGAGCGTCGCTCGCATCAGGAACGTGTTGTACGGCGTCCACTGGGACATGACGAAGTAGAGGCTCGTCGCCGTGCTGCCCCACGGGTGGATGAACGCGTTGTAGAGGCCCGGGAACTGGCTGCCGAGGGCGAGGATCTTCTCACCGCTCCACGGCCCCACCGGCGTTCCCGCGTCCCGCATGACGGCTGCCTGACGGTGCTCGTTCAGGTACGTCATGAGGAAGCGGCCGAGCGCCGCGTTGTACGAGACAGACAGCTCTCCCGCGATGCCGATGGCCACGGGTTGGGATGCGGCCTGGGACACAGCCCAGCCGTTGCCGTCCCAGTAACGGTAGGCGTTGATATCCAGGAGCGCGCCCTCGGGCACTCGGGCGAGGTGGACGTTGCCGTAGCGTCCGTTCGGCGTTCCGTACAGGTAGACGAACCCACCATTCTTGACGAGCGCGGCCATCTGGAAGTTGTTCGTCCAGGAGGCGTTGTTCCACCAGCGCGCGTTCGCGTGCTTCACCCACGTCTGTCCGTTGTCGTCCGAGTACGCGAGGCCCGAGTAGTTCGTGTACCACCGGCCCGCTTCGCCCCAGTGGTGGATGGACATGTAGTGGATGAAGTGGCGCGAGCCCGCCGTGACGCCCGCCGTGGGGATGACTGTGATTTCGTCGTTGTTGATCTTCTTCGAGGAGAGGACCTCCTTCGCGTGCCGGGCGTAGTCCTGGACCATCGAGGAGAAGGTGAGCCCATCCGCGAGATTCGTATCGGACGAGCGCGCGAGGACATTGCTCCGCCAGCCCGTCCCACACCCGCCATTGCCACACCACCCCGCGCCAAACGTGTCACCGAAGAGGACGAAGACCTCTCCCCCACCCTTGTCCCAGACAATGCCGAGGTCCGTCCCATACACCTCGTGATTCGCGTGGGTCTGATTGGGATTGGGGAGGAATTCACCGGCGGGAGTGGCCCCCGTCACCCGGGAGACCTTCGTCACGCCTGTCGGAGTCACGGCTCCGGCGGCGCCCGTGTACATCCAGGCAAGGATCCATACGGCTCGGTGCAACGACGACCACTCCCAGGGCTGCTCGCGACTCATCGTGCGTCTCCGCCTCTCTGGTTCGTCTCGATGCGTTCAGGACATCCGTGCCGGGGGAACACAAGCCCACCGACCCGGCCGGCGCATCCAACCACAGACAGACGGACAGACAGGCCATGGCGACCACGCCTCGGCGCACGGATGAACGCTTCGTCAGGTGTGGAGCATCGAGGGAGCGCGAGGCCCGTGGACGACGGACCTCGCGCTGCACCGCGGCGTGGCTCAGTCCGCGCGGGACGCGGGGAGACGGTCGTAGACCTCCGACGCCTTGGCGGACACGCGCGACAGCTCATCGAGCGTCGTGGATGCTACGGGCGTTCCACCCGAGTCCGCGATGACGAAGGCCACGGGACGGCCACGGGCGCGAATCGGCACGACGAGCAGACGCGACGACGGGCCGCCGAGCGCGGAGAAGATGGCCTCGTCTTGAGGACAGGTGGGAGTGTCGAAGCTGCTGGGCCCGAGCTGCTCCAGCGCGGACATCAGGAGCGACGGCGCTTCCAGGTCCACCTTGAGCGCGGAGACTTGAGGACTGTCGCATCCGGGCCCCCACGCATGTCCGACGCGCACGAGCCCGAAGCTCTCCCCCAGCAGGAAGGCCCGCTGGAAACGTCCGGCGCAGTACGCGAGCAGCACCTTGCCGAGCACTCCCTGCGTCCCCACGTCCTCCAGCGCCGTGAGCACCTGCTCCGCCGACACCGCGGGCCCCTCGCTCCCAGGAGCCACGGGGGCATCGGTCGCGGCCAGGAGCGCCCTCAACGCTTCCGACTGTTCACGCGCCTGGGGCTGCCAGGGCTGCTGAATGAAGTCCCAGGCGGAGGCGAGAGGCAGCTCACTCGCGGGCGCAGCTCGCTGCACCGTGCCGTCGAGGTCCACCGCGCGGTCCTCCCATGTGTGCTCCGCGACATGACCGATGGTGCCGTTGCCCTCGGAGCCCTGCCACCCCACGAACTCCCAGGTCGAGGCGAGCTGCATGGGTGCGTCATCCGTGGCGGGCAGGTCATCGAGTTCGATGGGCGCGCGCCGCGTCACCGCGGGCTTGGGGGGCTCCAGGGCTGCGGGCTCCGCGTTCGCCGCGCGGACCGCGTCCAGCGAGACCACGGTGCCCTCGGGGGACGGACTGGCCTCTCCCGAGGCCGCATCGTGGGACTCTCCCGTGGCGGCTCGTGCGGACTTGAAGTCGCCCACTGACGAGAGTGGTTCCGGGGCGTCGAACGTGACAGCCGCAGCCGGGGCGGGTTCGCCTGACGCCTGCTTGGACTCGGTGGCGGTGCTGGAATCAGGGAGGTTCGAGGCCGCTGCCGCAGGCTCCGTGACCGCACGCTGTGGAGAGACGTTGCCAGCCGGGAGTTCGCTCGCGGAATCACTTGTCCCGATGACATCGCGCTGAGTCGTGGGCTCGACGCGTGTGGACTGCTCGCCGTGCGACGCGAGCAAGGCACCGGCGGCCTCCAGTTCGAGCGACTCGCCGGCATCCTCATCACCTGCGAGGCTTTTCGGCTGAATGGAGTCATCCGAGGTGGCGGGCCCGCGCGGGTCTGCGTCACTCGGTCGCGACCTCACGAGCTTCCAGGGCTCGCCTTCGCTCGTGTGCCCTGTGCCTTGCGACTCCGCCGTGGAATCCGCTGAACTGGCGGGACGTGCGCTCTGCGTTGACGCGATTCCGGTATGAGCCGCCTCTTCGCTGGCGTCCAGATAGGCGACGGACGTCGACTCCGAGGCGCCGGTGGGCGGCACGAACAGCGTGGATGGCTCCGTGCTGGATGAGGCCGGCTCGCTCGACGCGTCACTTGGCAGGTCGGCGGATGCCGAGATTCGAAGCCCTGTTTGGGGCGACCCATCGCCTGGGTCCTCCAAGGTTTGTGAAGTGGCCTCCGCGACCTCTTCGCTTCCTGGCGTTGAGTGGACTGGCGTCGGGTCGGTAGAGGTGCTCGAGGACGGAACCTCGGATGCGGCGACGCCGGACGCTTGGGCCAGCGACGTCTCGAATGAAACGTGCTCGCTGGACTCCCCCATGGCCGAGCGGAACTCGACCGTCGTCACGGCATGGACTGGAGTCTCTTTGCTCGAAGCTCCCCCTGGCGTGCTGGACACGGACTCCGCCGACTTGGGCGCAGCCTCTTCGAGTGCGCCCCCAGTCGACGTGCTGGCGGCAACCGTTCCGACTTCGGGGACATCATCATCCCGGGTTGCGAACGAGGACCTTGCGTCCTCGACCAGATCGAGGCCACTCGATGTCTGTGACTCGGACGTCACGACTTCGGTTGAGGTCTCCTCGGTCGCGGGAGTGGCCCGTGCTGGGACAGCAAGCGAGTGGACCTCTTCGAGCACGCTCGACGGCCCATGTTCGCCCTGTCCGACCTCAGCAGATGATTCAACGCCGTGGGCTTCTTCCTGAGAGACCGCAGGCATGTGCAGCGCCACTGAGCGGTCCAGCACGAGGGCTTCGCTTGTGACAAGCGCGGATGCATCCGGGACAGGCGCGAACTCTGGCACCATGACTTCGAGCGCCCCCACCGTCAGCGCGCTCGGCTCGAGTTCAAGCCCTGCTTGAAGGTCTGCGTTCGGACCGGTCGGCTCGGATGCAATGGCTCCGTGCACCACCGCTGTCGATGCACCTGGCTCGGACGAAAGGCCTGTCGGCGCGGATGTGGTCGAGCCTTCCGTCGCGAACGCAATGCCTCCGTGCAGCGTCCCCGTCGACTCCGGTGCGATGCCATCGTGCACGCTCGCCGACGCAGGCACATCAGCCGAGGCCCTGGCAGCAGTGCCTTCACGTGCGGCAAACACTGGCGCAGTGGTATCGCCCGCAGCTTCTTCGCTCGCGATGCTCCCTGACGTGGGCGCATCCGGCACTGCACCAGACACGTTCCATTCGCGCGCGGCATTCACGGGTGCAGCAACTTCGAATTTGAAACCCTCCCTCGTGATGCTCCACGACGTGGGCAACTCCGTCACCGCACCGAACGCGCTTCCTTCGCGAGCGGCATTCACCGATGCAGTGTCATCGAATGTGAAACCTTCCCTCGTGATGCTCCACGACGCGGGCGCGTCCGTCACTGCACCAGACGCGCTCCCTTCGTGCGTGGCATGCACGGGTGCAGCGACTTCGAATGTGGAACCTTCGCTCGCGATGCTCCACGACGTGGGCGCGTCCGTCACTGCACCAGACGCGCTCCCTTCGTGCGCGGCATTCACGGGCGCAGCGACTTCGAATGCGGAACCTTCGCTCGCGATGCTCCACGACGTGGGTCGCTCCGTCACCGCACCAGGATCACTTCCTTCGTGCGCGCTATCTACCGATGCAGAGAGAGCGAATGCACGGTCCTCGCTCGGTTGCCCCCACGACTCGGGCACATCTGACAGCGACTCCGATGCAGGCACTTCGCGCGCGTCAGCGCCCCCTGCGTTCGCGAAAGCAGGTGCTGGCAGCCCGACCAATCCATCGCTCGCGAGAGGGGTGATTCCCGGTGCTGTGTCCGACATCGAGGGAACAGACTCCGTCGCCGGACGCGTTGTTCCTTCCCACTCAACTTCGAGCGGAGCCGGCTCACCGGGAGACACCCGAATGACGCCGTCGACTCCATGCGGAGATGTTGGCGTCTCGCTCGGCTGATCCAACTGTGCTGAGCCACCTCCCACGAAGGGCGCCATTCCCTTCGGTGCCATACCCGGCGGCTGTGGCCCTGTGGTTCCGGGCGGTGCGGACCGCAGTTGCCCGGGCGATTGTGGCGACTCCGCCAACGAAGGCTGCACGACCCCCGACGGGGTCGCGACGTGCGCGTGAGGTGGAACTCCAGGCTGCGGCGGACGCGCCATTCCTGGAGGAGGCGGGCCCACGGGGCCACTCGCCACCGAAGCCGGTCGTCCTCCAGCGGCCACATTCAGGCCCGGAGGAACCACTCCCTGTGGACCAGGGGCCGACGGAAGGCCCGTCCCTGATGGCGGCCTCGCGCCTGCCATTCCAGGAGGCACGGTGCCCGGAGGACCCGATACGGCGGGCATCCCTGCGCTCGAAGGCCGTGTGCCTGCTGCCATACCCGGCGGAATACCGCCCGGCGGCGCTCCTGCTCCCGCTGGCATGCCCGGCAGCACCGCACCATACGGCCCTGAACTCGCTGACATGCCCGGCGGAATCGCGCCCTGCGCTCCTGCTGGCATGCCCTGCGGCACTGCTCCCGCGGCCAGGCCCTGCGGAATCGCGCCCTGCGACGCGGCTCCTGCTGCCATGCCCGGTGACACCGCACTCGGCGGCACTGATCCCGCTGTCTGGCCCAGTGGCACCGCACCCGGCGGCGCTGCTCCCGCTGCCATGCTCGGCGGCACCACACCCGGCAGCGCTGCTCCTGATGCCATGCCCAGCGGCACCGCCCCCGGCGGCACCGCGCCCGCTGCCATGCCCGGCGGCACCGCGCCCGGCGGCCCTGAGACGGGCCGCGCACCCACGCCACCCATCCCTGGGGGAACAGCCCCCTGCGCTCCGGGCACCGTAGACATTCCCGTCCTCGATGGGGGTCGTGCTCCCATCATCCCAGGAGGGACGGTGCCTTGTGATCCTGGCGGCGGGGGGGCATTCGGGCCAGCGCTCTGCGGTCCCTGCGCTGACGGCATGCCCGTATTCGACAGAGGCCGTGCCCCCATCATCCCCGGCGGAATCGGCGCGCCTTGCGAGCCCGCGGGAACATTCGCCCCCGGTGGCGGCCGTGCTCCCGCCATCCCTGGCGGAACCGCTCCTTGGGGTCCAGCACTCGAACCACCAGGACCTTGCGGCCCCTGTATCGATGGCGTGCCCGTGCTCGACGGAGGCCGTGCTCCCGCCATCCCTGGCGGAACCGCTCCTTGTGCTCCCGGCGCCAGAGGGGCATTCGGGCCCACAACGCCCTGCGGTCCCTGCGCTGATGGCATCCCCGTATTCGATGGAGGCCGTGTCCCCGTCATCCCAGGGGGAACAGGGCCTTGAGGTCCCGCCCCCATGGGGCTGCTCGCGACAACAACGCCCGGCGGGCCCTGCACCGACGGCAGGCCCGTGCCCGACGGAGGCCGTGCCCCCATCATCCCCGGCGGAACCGCGCCAGGCACCGAAGTGACAACCCCCGCGCTCGATGGAGGCCGTGCCCCCGTCATCCCCGGCGGAACCGCGCCTTGCGGCCCTGGCACCGAGGGAACACCGGCAGTCGAGGGCCTCGTGCTCGCCACTCCGGCAGGCACCGGTCCCGCGACAGCAGGAGTCCCCGTGGACGAAGGCGGGCGCACGCCCAGAGGCCCCATTCCCTGTCCTCCGGGAACCGGAGCCATTCCCGCTCCCGGAGAGGGCCTCGCGCCCGGCGCTCCCGCGACAACCTGCCCCGCGCCTTGCGGAATCGAGGGCAGGCCCGTCCCCGAAGGGGGCCGTCCACCCGGAGCGACCATCCCAGGAGGCACCGCCAGTTCGGCGAATGGTCCAGGCCCCGCTGGCCGCGCGGCACCCGCATTCCCGGGAGCACCCGAAGGAGGCACTCCACCCGCCGGCACCAGAGACTGAACTCCAGGTCCGCTCTGCGGCCCTACCGACGACGCGTCACTCACGCTCGGCCGCATCGATACTGCCTGTGGCCCCATCGACGACGCTTCACTCGCGCCCCGAACCACCGCGCCTCCAGGCGCAGCCGGCGGCCCCATCGTCGACGCCTCACTCGCGCCCGGCCGAACCGCCACGGCTCCAGGCGCGGCCGGCGGTCCCACCACGGACGCGGGCGGCCTCGCCCCCGCGCCTCCTGGGGCGCCAGCACCCGGCGCCCGGTTCAACCCAGGCGGCTGATGCGGAGACCACTGCCCTCCCGAGTGTCGCGAGACCATGCCGGGCGGCTGCGCGGCAATCCCTCCCTGCCCCTCCCCCACGACACCTCGCTCGCCCTGCCCCGCGAACACCGGCGGTCTCGGCGCGGGAGGCTCCACGACCTCCTCCATGACGCCCTCGAGCACCTCCTCGGTGTCCACGAGCTCCAGTTCCTCGGTGGGGTCGATCTCCTCCGCCGCCTCGAACTCTTCCTCCGGCTCGATTTCCTCCGCCACCTCCAGCTCCAGCGGAGCCACGGGCGGAGACAGCCGCGGCGGCGCAGCGGGCGAGAGTCGGGGCGGCCCATCCATCCGGTTCCCCCCTTGAGCCACCGCCACGGGAGCAAGTTGCGGTGGACCCGAGGGTGCCAGCATCGGAGGCCCTGCCTCGGCCCGAGCGCTTCCTCGAAGCTCCATCGCGTCGCCGGAAATCCCGGCCCCGGAAGCGCTCGACGCACTCCACTCCACGTCCTCCGCCGCCACGTCCTCGGCGTCGTCGCTCAGGAACTGTCCGGGCGCCAGCCCCCCGAATATCCCCTCCGTGCCCGGCTCCGCACGCACGGGCGCTGGAGGCGGAGCCACCTCGGGCAGGGGAACCATCACCCCGCGCCCCGGTGCCACCGCGCCCCGAGGCTGCACCGCGCGCCGCGCCGTGGCCATGCTCATGGAGCGCGACTCGCGACGGATGCCGTAACGCTGCGCCTGGTAGTGGAACAGCCGCAGTTCCGGAGTGATGTGCGGAAGGATGCGCAGGCCCGTGATGAACCCGAGCGCGTCCGTGTGCTGGATTTCAAAGGGGCTCGCCATCGCCACCTTCAACCGGCGCCCCTCCTGGGCCAGCGGGAAGGCCAGGTGCTTCTCCGCCAGCGCCGCCGGCAGCAACCTCAGCGTCGCGTCGGTGACGACCTCGAAGTCGGCCTCCTGGGCCACCGGGTAGCGCGTCTGCTCCCCCAGGACCATCGCCACCGTGTCGATGTCCAGCAAGTCCAGCTCGATGAGGATGGACCCCAACCGCCCACCGTAGATGAGCTGGGCCTTCAGGGCCTCGTCGAGCTGCGCCTGCGTGAGGAGGCCCTTACGGACCAGGATCGCTCCGAGCTTTTCCGCCATGCCCTTCGGAGTCTAGACGGCTTCGCCTCCCCTCGGGGCCGGCTCCCCGCCCCTCCCCGCGTCATTTCGACCCGCCACCCCGGCACCTCGCACACAACCCGGCCGCAACAATCGCGCTCCGTGTGAAATCAGACGGGGCTCCACCGACCGCCCTCCCCGCGAGGCGGTGTCCTTTCTGCATCCAGAACCCTTCCCCCGCACAAACGCCACCGGCCCCACACATCCTCCTGCTCTTGCAACTCAATCATCAACAGCGAGGCGGCTCTGTCAGTGATAACCGCTATAACCGGCTGTGCAGCCTAAGCTGCGAAGTCCCATCCCCACAGGAGAGCAGATGAAACGAATCCAGCTCGCAGGTCTCGTCGCCGCGCTGACACTCAGCGCGCCGGCCGCGCTGGCCTCGGCCCCCGTGTGCAAGGCGGCGGCCTCCCCCGCTTCCCAGCGCGCCACGAAGGTCGGCGAGGACGTGTACCGACGCTTCGAGTCGGCACATCCCTACGCCACCACGGAGCTGCGCAGGCAGAGCGGTCCGCTGCACACCGACGTCATCACCCACCCGGGGGCCGCGTACATCGCCGCGCACTTCGAGCGGCTGGAGCTGGAGGAGGGAGACTTCGTCGTGGTGCGTTCGCCGGACGGCACGCGCTCGCGGCGGTATGACGGCTCGCACCCGGGGGCGCGCGACGGCTTCTGGGCCATGCACATCCCCGGCGACACCGCCATCGTCGAGCTGCACGGCACCGACTCCCCTGGGCGCCGAGGCATCCTCAACCAGCACGGCTACTCCATCGACCGCTTCGCGCGCGGCTACACCAACGCGGAGCAGGGCTTCACGTCCGAGCTGAACAAGGCCCTGTGCGGCGTGGACGACTCCGGCTGGGCCCCCTGCTACGCCACCAGCGAGCCGACCCTCTATGGCCGCGCCCGTCCCGTGGCGCGCCTGCTCATCGGTGGCTCCAGCGCCTGCACCGGCTGGCTCGTGGGCAGCCAGGGCCACATCCTCACGAACCAGCACTGCATCGGCACCGCCAGCGATGCGCAGAACACCGACTTCGAGTTCATGGCCGAGGGCGCCACCTGTGCGACGAGCTGCGGGAGCTGGTTCGGCTGTCCGGGCCACGTCATCTCCGGCGGCACGCTGGTGCAGGCGGACGCGCCTCGCGACTACGCGCTGGTGCGGCTCGCGGTGAATCCCACCAACAGCTTCGGCTACCTCCAGATGCGCGGCGCGGGCGCGGTGGTGAACGAGCGCATCTACATTCCCCAGCACCCCGCGGGGTACGGCAAGAAGATCGCCGTCACCTCCACGGACTCCACCGACGAGTCTGGCTTCGCGGAGGTCTACAGCCTGAACGAGGCGTCCTGCCAATCCGGCGGCCCCAATGACGTGGGCTACTTCGCGGACACGCAGGGAGGCTCGTCCGGCTCGCCCGTGGTGGGCTACTCGGACCACCTGGTCGTCTCCCTGCACCACTGCGCGAACTGCCCCAACCGGGGCGTGCCCATCCAGGCCGTCGTCAGCCACCTGGGAGCCAACCTGCCCCAGTGCGCGCTGCCCACCGCCGGCTGCCCGGACCCCAACGGCAACGGCGAGCCGCCCCCGGAGGAGCCGCCTCCGCCGGCCAACTCCTTCACGTACACGGCCACCAACACCAACAACGCGCAGCAGAACACCACCAACAAGAAGCTGGCCCTCACCGCCGGCCAGCAGCTCACCGTGGCCACCTGTGGGCTGACGGGCGCGAAGACCACGGGTGACACGTACATGCGGCTCTTCAACCCCGCGGGTACTTCCGTCGCCACCAACGACGACGCGTGCGGCGGCCGGGGCTCCAGCATCACCTTCACCGCCACCACCGCGGGCGAGTACGAGGTGCGCGCCGGCTGCTATTCCACCGGAAGCTGTGGCGGCACCGTCGTCTGGGAAATCTCCGGGGGCAATCCCCCGCCGGCCACGTCCGGCTCGTTCGCCTTCAGCGGGAGCAACACCAACAGCGCCCAGCAGGCGACCACCAACCGCGACCTCGCCGTCACCGCCGGCCAGGTCCTCACCGTGGCCACCTGCGGAGCGACGGGCGCGTCCTTCACCGGGGACACGTACCTGCGCCTCTTCAGCGGCGCCACCCAGTCCGCGGCCAATGACGACGCGTGCGGCGGCCGAGGCTCCAGCTTGAGCTTCACCGCCACCACGTCCGGCACGCTCCAGATTCGCGCCGGCTGCTACAGCAATACGACGTGCAGCGGCACCGTGGTCTGGAACATCCAGTAGCGACCGCGGTCCACCGCGCGTCGCGCTCACGGAAATCCGTGTCCGACGCGGGGCCCGGGCCACGGATTTCCGTGGCCTGGGCACGCCTGCCTCCTCAGTAGGCGTTCTTCGAGAGGAAGCCGCCCAGCGCGGTGCGCACGAGAATCTTCAGGTCCATCAAGAGCGACCAGTTCTCGATGTAGTACAGGTCGTACTCGATGCGCTTCTCGATGCACGTCTGACCGCGCAGGCCGTTGATCTGCGCCCAGCCGGTGATGCCCGCCTTCACCTTGTGCCGCAGGTGGTAGCGCGGAAT
The DNA here is from genome assembly GCF_013336715.1 of Myxococcus sp. CA056. Classification (NCBI taxonomy): domain Bacteria; kingdom Pseudomonadati; phylum Myxococcota; class Myxococcia; order Myxococcales; family Myxococcaceae; genus Myxococcus; species Myxococcus sp. CA056. The sequence continues at coordinate 173,054 of NZ_JABUMT010000006.1, read as the reverse complement.
CTGCCGCTTGAACTCCTCGATGAAGACGGGGCGCTCGGGGCGCGGGCCGACCAGGCTCATGTCCCCCGTCAGCACGTTGAAGAACTGTGGCAGCTCATCCAGGGAGTACTTGCGCAGGACGGTGCCGATGACGGTGCGGCGCGGGTCGTCCTTGGCCGCCATCATCGCCCCGGAATGCTCGGCGTCCACGCGCATGGTGCGGAACTTGAGGATGTGGAAGGTGCGGCCATCCATCCCCATGCGCTCCTGTCGGTAGAGCATGGGACCGCGGCTCGTCAGCCGCACCGCCAGCGCGGTGGCCGCCATGAGCGGCGCGGTGACGAGGATGGCCAGCAGCGAGAAGAGGATGTCGAAAGCGCGCTTGGAGACGCGGCTCCAGCCCTCCATCGGGTCACCCTGGAGCCGGATGATGGGCAGGCCGCCGAACTCCTCCAGCCCGCCGTACAGGGTGATGTACTGGTAGAGGTCCGGCACCACCCTGACGTCCACGGTGCGCAGCGCCAGTTGCTCCATCAGCCGCTTCACGTGCGCCTGGTCCTCCAGCGGCAGCGCGAGGATGACCTGGTCCACCGGCTGCGCATCCAGCACGCGCTCCACGTCGTCCACGTGGCCGATGATGCGCACCCCGTTGACGTATTGGCCCACCTTCTCCGGCCGCAGCGACAAAAGGCCCGTCACGCGGAAGCCCAGCTCGCGGTGGCCCTCCACCGTCTCCACGACACGCTGGCCCAGCTCCCCCGCGCCGATGACGAGGATGGACTTGAGGTTGTGGCCCCGGCGCCGCACCTCGCTCAACACGTAGCGGAACGCCAGCCGGATGCACGTCACCAGCACGAAGGCGTAGACGACGAAGATGACCAGCGTCAGGCGCGAGTAACGCTCTCGCGCGAAGTACGTCGCGGCCACCAGGATGAGCGTCGCGGTGATGGTGGACTTGAAGACCTCGAACACCTCACCCGTGTTCGTCCGGGAGCGGTTCGTCGCGTAGAGCCTCGACTGCTTGAAGGCCGCCGGGAAGATGACGAGCACCATCAGCAGCGAGACGAGCGAATCCTCCCAGGGTGGGATTCCTTCCGTGACGGGGACGATGCCGGAGAACCGCGTGGCGTACGCCAAGGCGAACGCCACCGCGAGCATCACCATGTCCGCGACAACCTTGATGGACGTGTAGAAGCGCTGGAGACGACTGAACACGCCTGGACTCCTGTAACCTGGTCAACGGGGCGCCACCCCTTTGCAAGACTCGCACCCCGGTACAACGAGCACGTGCCCTGCCCGACTCCCTCTGACAGGCTGGCGTCGTAGCACGGAAAATCCCGTGAAACCAACGAGTTACCCCTGCCCCGGGTGGACAGTGACAAGAGGCGGACACGACTCGCTGATGAAAGACGGAGCCTGGGATGACAGCGGCGTCACACCGCCGCCACGCGACGTGGGGATTTCCTCGACACCCTGAGGACGGACTCCACCTCGGACAACATGGCGCGCTGGAAGACAGCGCGCCCAAAGCGCTCGGCCTGTGAGCGGGCATCCTCCGCTCGGAAGCCGACCTCCCACGTCTCGAAGCGCCGCACGGCGTCCGCGAGCGAGGCGGGTGTCTGCTCGGAGAAGAAGAGTCCCGTGCGGCTGTTTACCGTCTCCAGCGCCCCGCCCTTGCCGAAAGCGATGACGGGGCGACCGGTGGCCTGGGCCTCCAGCGGGGTGATGCCGAAGTCCTCCTCGGGCGTGAAGATGAGCGCGCGAGCATCCCGGTACAGAGACGGCAGCGCGTCGTCGGAGACGTTGCCGAGGAAGCGGATGTGCGGCGACGACGCCGTCGACCCCAGGCGCGAGGCCTCCTGCCCGGTGCCCACCACCCACAGCGGAGCGCCCAGCGCGCGGAAGGCCTCCAGCGCGATGTCCAGCCGCTTGTAGGGCGCGAAGGCGCCGAGCCACAGGAAGTAGCCACCCTGGCCGCCCCCCTCCAGGGGAAGCCGGGTGAAGCGCTCCAGATCCACGGGAGGATGGACCACGGTGGCGCCGCGGCCCCAGAAGCGCTGGAGCTTGCCGGCGACGTGGTGGCTGTTGGCGACGAAGTGGTCCACGCGCTCGGCCGAGGCCCGGTCCCACCGCTGGAGCCAGGGACGCACGGCATGGGCCGCGACGCGCACCGGCAGGCGGGTGCGCCCCGGGCCAAAGTAGTCGTCGAACAAGTCCCACATGTACCGCATGGGCGCGTGCACGTAGCTCAGGTGCGGCAGCCCCGCCGGCACGCGCAGCCCCTTGGCGACGCAGTGGCTGGAGGAGAGGACGACGTCGTAGTCGTCCTGGAGGCGCAGCGATTCGATGGCCCGGGGCATCAGGGGCAGGAAGTGCCGGTAGCGCTCGTGGATGCCGGGAATCCGCTGAAGGAAGGACGTGAAGATGCGGCGGCCTTCAATGGCCGGGGACTGGCTGCCGGGCCGGTGGATGAGGGTGTAGATATCCGCGTCGGGCAGCACTTCGCAGAGCGCATCAAGCACACGCTCCCCCCCGCGGTGGGTGACGAGCCAGTCGTGGACCAGGGCGACCTTCACGATGCGGGCCTTCTAGCACCGGGCGTGCCGCGTGCCGACAGCAACGCGAAGCGGGCGCCTGCCCGCCCCCCATGAGGGCCGCGCGTGTGGTACGCCAAGCACGTGGCTCATGTCCTCCTCGACCTGCGCATGGTGCGCGGCCGGCTGCACGGGATTGCCCGCTATGCGCTCGAGCTGGCGCGGCGCGTCCCCTCGCTTGCCCCGGACCTGCGCTTCACCGCGCTGGTGCCCCCCGAGGGCCTGCCCTCGGACCTGGGAGCGCTCGCGCCGCGCGTGCCCATGCATCGCTCGTTCGCGGGGTTCCTGTCCCCGGTGGAGCAGCCCGCGCTGGCGGCGGACCTGGCGCGCCTGTCGCCCGACGTCTTCCACGCCACGTCGTTCGCCCTGCCCCTGTTCTGGAGCGGCCCGCTGGTGGCCACGCTGCACGACGCAAATCACGTGGCGCTGGCCCATCAGTATTCGCCAGCGCAGAGCCTGTACTACCGCGTGGTGGTGGGGCCTCGCGCGAAGCGGGCCGCAGCCCTGGTGACGGTGTCCGAGTTCTCGCGCGAGGAGCTGGCGCGGCACCTCAAGCTGTCGCCCTACCGGTTGCAGGTGATTCCCAATGGCGTGGACGCGCGCTTCCAGCCGCCCTCCGCGGCGGAGGCCCGCGAGTTCAGGGAGCGCAACGAGCTGCCCGCGCGCTACGTGGCGGCGGTGGGCAACGCGAAGCCCTTCAAGAACCTGGCGCTCTTGAAGCACTTCGCGGCGGACCTGCCGGTGCCCATCGTCCTGCTCGCGGGCAAGGGCGCGGTGGCGCACGAACTGGGGCTGTACGAGAACGTGATTGACCTGGAGGAGCTGCCCGAGTCCGAGATGCCGCTCTTCTACGGGGCGGCGGCGGCGCTGCTGCTGCCTTCGAAGTACGAGGGCTTCGGCCTTCCCGCGCTGGAGGCGATGGCGACGGGCTGTCCGGTGCTCGCCTCCGACGCGACGGCGCTCCCGGAAGTCGTGGGCGGCGCCGCGCTGCGGCTCTCCCCCGAGGACCCGGTGGCCTGGCGCGAGGCGACGCTGCGCGTGCTTCGGGACGAGGCCCTGCGCACGGAGTTGACGGACCTGGGCCGCGAGCGCGCCGCGCGCTTCACCTGGGACGAGTGCGCGCGCAAGACGGTCGCCGTGTACCGGCGCGTGCTCGAAAGCCACCCGCCTTCTCCTCGTTGACGGAGGCGGGGTCCGAGCCCGCGACAGCTAGCGGGACGCCGGACGCGCGCGCAGCACGTCACTGCCCTCGCACAGCCCCAGGCCCCAGATGAGGGCGAAGGAGAGGTGCACGCTGGAGTGGAATGGCAGGTAGTGCACCAGCGCGAGGATGTGGAAACCCACGAAGGACAGGAGCGCGCCGGTGGCGGCCAGCGAGCCCGCGCGATAGCGACGGATGAGCGCCAGCCCCAGCAAGCCATGCATGGCCAGCGTCAGCAGGAGGCCCACCAGCCCCGTCTCGGCCCACACCGTCAGCCAGAGGTTGTGCGAGTCGGTGGCCAGCAGGTCGGTGATTCCCGACTCCCCCTGCCGCGCGAGCACCGCGGCCTTGTGGTTGCCGAAGCCCACGCCCACCAGCGGGTGCTCGCGCACGAGGCCCCAGCCCACCGTCATGGCCAGCTCACGCTCACCGCCGTAGATGTTGCCCACGGCCTTCTCCATGCGGGCGCGCCAGGCGGGTGAGGCCAGGACGACCACCACCAGCACCGCGATGAGCCCCAGCCCCGCCTTGCGTGCGACTCCACTGACCAGCAGCAGCAGCGCCACCACGCTGACCAGCAACGCCGCGCCCAGCGCCGCGCGAGCGAAGGCGTTGTAGATGGACACCAGCATGCCGAGCACCACCGCGCCCGCCAGCACCCGCCGCCGCGCTACCTCGGAGCCGCCCAGAATCGCCAGCGCGGGGCCCATCGCGGCAATCGCGCCATGGGCGAAGCGCAGCCGGTGGAAGAAGATGCCCCCGGCCGCGTAGCGCGGAGACGTCTCCGTGCCGAAGTTCTCGTGAAGCCGGCCCGGGTTCAGCTTGAGGAACGCGAAGGGCTCCCAGGGCCAGCGCACCCGGTTCTGGAACATGCCCAGCGCCGCGGCGAACAACCACCCCGCCGCCACCGTGCCCGCAAGCGCCAGCCACGGCACACCCACCGTGCCCACGCACGCCACGGCCGCGCCCGCCACCGAGTCCAGCACCTGTCCATAGCGCGAGCTTCGCGGCCACCCACTCGCAGCGCCCGTCAGCAGCGCCAGCCCGGGAGACACCACCTGCCACGCGCACAGCGCCACGCTGGCCAGCACATAGGCGCGCACGTCGGGGGCGAGCTTCAGGTGGCGCCGCGCGGCCAGCACCAGCGCCAGTAGCACCGCCGCGGACGCGGCCACTTGAAGAACGACCTCCGCCAGCACCAGGCCCACCGCCCAGGCGAGCAGCACTCCAGCCACGGCGCGACGAAGGAATGTGTCCAGCCGGGGCTGGGCGAGAAGGTCCATGGATGGACTCACGCTACCTCACCGCGAGCCAACGGCGGGGCATGTGAAGAAAGCCCTCGCGTCGCAGCCACAGCGCCCCGGCCGCCAGCACGAGCAGGACGGGGGGGGTCCACGCGGCCACCAGCGGCGTCAACCGCTCGGTGAGCACCAGCGTGCGGCACACCATCATCAAGCCCCACATCGCCACCGCGACGAGCAGGCCCTCGACGATGGCGGCGGTGAGGTGCCCTCGGCGATTCGTGCGCAGCGCCAGCCCCACCCCCAGCAGCGCCGCGGGAAGTGCCGCCAGCGGATAGGCGAAGCGGTTGTGCAGCGCGAGCTCGAACTGCTTCGTCGCGAGCCCCACCTCCCGGCGCGCGACAATCTGCTCGCGCAGCTCCCGCACCCGCATCTGCTCCGGACGTCCCGGCCGGATGCGAAAGGCAGAGGCGGCGATGCCCAGCTCGTATTCGGCGCTCTCCAGGCTCTTCACGGAGGTGTGCTTCTCCCCGGTGAAGGCGCGCTCCACCACGCCCATCAGCCGCCAGCGCGTCCCGTCCACCCACTCCATCCGCGCCGCGTCCAGCCGCCGCTGCAGCTTGAACTCCCGCGACAGCGTGAAGATGGACACGTCCTGGAAGCCCTCCTGCGCGCTGCCCGCGCGGAGGAAGAAGATGTGGTCGCCTCGTCGGAACCACTGCTTCGGCGTGTAGTAGAAGCGCCAGTCACCCCAGCGGTTGAAGCGCTGCGTGGTGATTTCATCGACGCGGCGCCCGGCATGCGTCGCGACGACTTCATCGAAGGCGATGAGCCCCGTGCACGCCATCAACCCGAAGGCCAGCACCGGCGCGTACAGCGCCGTGGGCCCGAAGGTCAGCGCCCGGATGGCCGTCACTTCGCCTTGCTTGCGCAACGCGGACACCGTCGTGCCCGCGGCCAGCAACAACGCCGCCGGTCCGAGCTGCTGCACCGCCATCAGCGCCTTGTACCCGTAGAGCTTCGCCGCGTCCGTCACCCAGCCCGGCCCGGTGTACGTCTTCGCGCGGTCCACGAAGTCCACCACCACGAAGACGAGCACCAACCCACCGAGGATTCCCAGCGCGTAACGAACGTAGGTCCGCAGCACGTACCCGAAGAGCGTCAGTCTCACCGGACCGTCCCAGAGCGGCTCACCCGATACAGGGCCACCGCACCCACCAGCATGAAGACGACGTTGGCCAGCTGTCCCGCCAGGGGTGCCGGCAGCTTGCCCTGCTGCCCCAACTGCTCGAAGGCGCGGCTCAGCAGGTAGTACAGGACGTAACCGCCCAGTGTCAGCAGATAGCCCCACGCCCGGCCCGCCTGTCGCCGGCCGATGGCCAGCGGCGTGCCCAGCAGCGCGAAGGCGATGGGAGCCAGCGCGCCACCGAGTCGGCTGTGCAGCGCCATCCTGAAGCCGCGCGCATCCCCACCGCTCGCCTCCGCCTCGCTCGCGGCCTGGAGCAACTCCGATGGCGTCAGCTCTTCCTTCGCGGAGGTGAAGCGACCCCGCTTGCCCATGGACGCGCCCACGCCCACGCTGATCTCCGCCCGGTCGAAGTGGATGACGCTGTAGTCCTCGGAGGCTCGGCCGGAGCGGTGTACCTCTCCATCCTCCAGGGCGAAGCGCAGCACCTCGCCACCACTGGACGTCCCCACCTGCCCCCGGTGCGCGAGCACCAACAGCGGCGAGCTCGCCTCGCGGTCGTCGTGCAGCAGCACGTTGGTCCACTTCCCATCCGGGGACACCTGCTCCGCGTACAGCGTCAGGTCGCTCAGGTCCTCGTAGAAGGTGCCGGACTTCACGTCGCCCACGACGTTCTTCCGGATGACCTCGCTCACCAGCTCCTTCACTCCCGTAAGGCCCCAGGGCTGCGCGGTGGAGGTGATGAGCAGCATCAGCGCGCTGAGCGCCACCGCCACGCCCATGGGCGCGAACAGCAGGCGCGTGGGCCCCACCCCCAGCGCCTGGAGCGCCGTCAGCTCGCGGTCTTCTCCCAGTCGCCCCAGCCCCAGCAGGATGGCCAGCAGGAAGGCGATGGGCAGCGCCATCATCAGGAAGTGCGGCGTGAGATAGGCCACCAGCCGGCCCAGGTCCGTAATCGTCACCGACGAGCCCAGCAGCACGTCCGTGCCCCGCAGGAACTGCATCACGAACAGCAGCAGGAACATGAAGGCCACCCACACGCCGAGCGGGACCAACAGCTCCTGAAGGAGATAGCGGGAGATGCGCGTCACGGTGCCGCCTTCAGCCCCTTCACGCCGATGTCATGACGAAAGTGCATGCCCTCGAAGCGCACCGCCGCCACCGCCGCGTAGGCTCGCTCTCGCGCTCGCGCCAGGTCATCGCCCCGCGCGCACACCGTCAGCACCCGTCCGCCGCTCGTCACCAGCACCCCGTCCCGCATCTCCGCGCTCGCGACGAACACCGTGGCGTCCTCGGGGACCGCATCCAGCCCGTCGATGCGCTGCCCCTTGCGAGGCGCCTCCGGGTAGCCCTCCGCCGCCAGCACCACGCCCACCGACGCGCCAGGCGCCGCCACCAGCGGGCGCGCCTGCAACTGTCCACGTGCGCACGCGTCCACCAGCGGCAGCAGGTCTTCACCCAATTGCATCATCAACACCTGCGTCTCCGGGTCCCCGAAGCGCGCGTTGAACTCCAGCACCTTGGGTCCGTTGCGCGTCAGCATCAGCCCCGCGTACAGCACCCCCTTGAAGGGCAGCCCGCGCCCGCGCAGCACCGCCAGCGTCGGAGCGATGACGCTCTCCCCGACGTCGGCCAGTTGCTCCGCGTCGAGGAACGGCGCCGGGCTGTAGGCCCCCATGCCGCCGGTGTTGGGGCCGGTGTCGCCATCGCCCACGCGCTTGTGGTCCTGCGACAGGGGCAGCATGACGTAGCGCTCGCCGTCACACAGCGCCATGGCGGAGACCTCCTCGCCCTCCAGCAGTTCCTCCAGCACCATGCGCTGCCCCGATGTGCCCAGGGCCGCCACCGCGCGCACCGCCTCTCGCGCGGAGTCCACGTCGTGCGCGACGATGACCCCCTTGCCCGCCGCCAGCCCATCCGCCTTCACGACGATGCGGCCTTGCGCCACCGCGTAGGCCTCCGCCTCGACGGCGTCCGTGAAGGTGCGGAAGGCCGCAGTGGGGACTCCCGCCTCGGCCATGATTTCCTTGGCGAAGGCCTTGGAGCCCTCGATGAGCGCCGCGCCCGCCACGGGCCCGAAGCAGGGGATGCCCGCCTTCGCCAGCGCGTCCGCCACGCCGGCCACCAGCGGCGCCTCTGGTCCCACGACCACCAGGTCCACCGACTCCCGGCGGGCGAGCGCGACCACCTCGTCCGGCGCATCCGCCTTCACGGGCACGTTGGTCGCAAGCTTCGCCGTGCCCGGGTTGCCGGGGGCACACCACAACCGCGTGAGCCGAGGACTCTGGGAGAGCTTCCACGCCAGCGCGTGCTCACGGCCTCCGGAACCCAGCAACAGGACCTTCACATCCACCTCACCGTTCCAACAGGTAGAGCATCCGCTTGGCCGGGAGGTACGCGGGGTCCAACCCCACCACCTTCACCAACTGAGTTCGCGCGTCGTCACGCCGCTGCGCCGCTTCCAGCTCCGCGAGCCGCGCCTTGGCCGACAGCAACGTGGGAGACAGCCCCAACGCCTCGCGCAACGAGCGCTTCGCCGGTTCCACCTGACGGCTCTCCGCCAGCACCAGCCCCTGCGCCAGATGCGCCACTGGCAGCTGCCGCCCCGCGGACACCGCGCGCGTCGACAGCGCTCGCGCCTCCGCCAGGTTCCCCCGCCGCAGCGCGATGAGCGCCCGGTACGACAGCGCGCCCGCGTTGTTCGCGTCCGACTCCAGCACGTCGCGGAAGTGCCGGTCCGCCGCGTCCAGGTCTCCCTGGTGGAAGCGCAGCAGGCCCTCGTAGAGATACGGCCCCGGGTCCTCGGCGTTCTCCGCCAGCGAGAGGATGACGTCCTCCACGCCCCTCACCGTCTCCGAGGGCCGCATCCAGAAGCGCGTCGCCACGGGCCTGGGCTCCAGCCGCAGCGGGTCCGCGCGCAGCGCCAGGTTCAGCGCCCGGAACGCGTCCTCGCGCCGCTTCGCGCCCGCCGCCGCCACGCCCGCCAGCAGCTGCGCGTCCAGCCGACGCTCATCCCGAGTCAGTGCATCCTGAAAGCGCTCCAGCGCCTCCGCGGGCTTCTTCTCCAGCAGCAACAGCCGGCCTTCCAGCACCAACTCCAGCGCGCGGTCTTCCAGCCGCCCCTTGATGCCGTCCAGGTGCTTGCGAGCCCTCGCCGCGTCGCGCTGTTCCAGGGCGACGAGGAAGACCTGCAGGTGCGCCTCGGGCAGATCCTTCACCAACCCGAGCGCCTCCTCGGCGGACTTCACTCCCGCCTCGCTGTTGCCCGCCGCGCGCTCCGCGGCGGCCAGATGGACGAGCACCTCCGCCACATCGCGGCCACCATGGCTGTCGCGGCTCTTCAGCAGCGCGCGCAACTCGCGCACACCCGTCGCGGGATTGCCTTCCATCTGGTAGCGCAGCACCGCGAGCGGCAGCAGGGCGCGCAGCTCACCGGGGTCCGCCTTCACGCGCGCTTCGTACAGCCGGCGCGCCTCGCCCACCTCGCCCACCTCTTGATAGATGCGCGAGGTCGCCGCCAGGCTGTCCCAGTCCCTCGGGTCCACCGTCAGGCGCTTGCGCAGCGTCTCCAGCGCGAGCGAATACTCACCGTCCGACTCGTGCGCGAGCGCGCGGTAGTACTGGATGCGCTTGAACTCCGGCGCCAGTTGCTGCGCGGAGTCGAAGTGCTTGCGTGCCAGCCCGCCCGACGTCGACAGGTACGCCCGACCCAGCACCAGATTGGCTTCGGCCTTCTGCTCGTTCGTCGCCTGCGCCTGCACCAGCAACTCGTTCGCCAGGGCCTTCGCCCTATCGAGCGGCTCGGACTGTCGAGAGCGCGTCAGGAGCAGGTTGGCGTGCGCCAGCAGCAGCAGCGGGGTGCGCCCCGCGCGCGACTCCGACGCCTCGATGAGCGCGCTCGCCTCCGAGAAGGTGGACTCATCCAGCCCGGCGCCTCGCCCCAGCGCCAGCGCCTGGACGTAGCCCGCGATGGCCGCGTCGCTGCGAGGATCCAGGAGCAGGGCCTGCTGGAAGGACTCCTCGGCCTCCGAGTAGGAGGAGCGCTCGTCGCGGGCGAGTTGCTGCTGCCCCTCCGCGAGCCGCTCCGCGCTCGTGCCTTCCAACATCAGGTACTTCAGCTTCCACCGGGGCAGCACCGCCTTCACGGCCTCGGGAATCACCGCCACGGGAGGAGACTCCGTCCGACGACGCTCCTGCTCCTGGTGCTGCACGAAGAAGTAGCCGCCCACGCCCGTGCCGACGACGAGCAGCGTCAGTCCACCGACGAGCGCCCAGCGTCCTCCCCCGGAGGAGCCGCGCGAGCCCGGCATTTCCGCGGAGCCGGAGCGAACGTTGGACTGACTCCGGGCCGCACCCGACGCCGCGCGGGGATTGCTGCGGGGCTCGGAGCCCAGCGAAGGCACACCGGACGCAGCACGCGAACCCTCCCGGGGCATCAGCTCCAGCGAATCGGCTCCACCCTCCTCCGGCGCGGTGAGCGGAGGCAGGAAGTCCGCCGTCCCTGGCGCGGCGACGGGCACCGGGGCCGCCGCCTTGGGCGCCCCTCCCGCGGGCTCACGCTGTCGACAGTCGTCGCAGATGCCGAGCGCCTGGTCGAATGGATCCAGCAGCGGCTTGTTGCACGTGCGGCAGCCCATGGTCGCGGGCTTGGGCGCGGCGGCCGCGACCGGAGCCGACGCCGTGCGCTGCGGCGCCGCGGCTGCCGGCGGTGCCACGGAGACCGGCACCGCGCCGGGCTCCGACGAGATGCGCGCGACGGGCGCGGGTGGAGCCGTGGGTGCGGGCCCGAGGAAGTCGAGCAGCGGATCCCCTCCGCTGGACGACTCGGGAGCCGGCCCCAAGGCCGCGAAGGGATCCACGGGGGGCGCCGTCGCGGGAGACGGCGCAGGCAGCGCGCCGAAGTCCGCGAACAGGTCCGCTTCCGGCGCCGCGGCTTTCGCGGGCCGGGCCGGTGGGGCGGGCGGCTCCACGGCGGCGGGCGGATTGCCGAAGTCGCCAAACAGGTCATCCGCCGGAGGTGGCGCGGACGACGCAGGGGTGGGCGCCGAGGGACGCGGCGGTGCGGCCGGCACGTCCCCTGAGGGCACGGCCGAAGGATCGCGCCGGACGAGCTGCAAGTTCCGGCAACGGGGACACTGCGCGCGGACACCCTTCGCCGTGATCAGTCGATCATCGATGGCATAGGCAGCCGCGCATTTCTGGCAGACGATGCGCATGAGTCAGTGCCGGAAGTGTCGCACTCCGGTCACCACCATGGCCATCCCATGTTCGTCGGCGGCCGAAATGACCTCCGCATCCCGAACAGAGCCGCCTGGCTGGATGACGCACGTCGCCCCTGCCCTGGCCGCCTCGTCCAGGCCGTCCCGAAAGGGGAAGAAGGCATCCGAGGCCACGGCGGCCCCCTGGAGGGCCTGTCCGCCGCGCTGCATCGCGATTCGGACCGAATCCACTCGATTCGTCTGTCCGCCGCCCTGGGCCAGCAGCTGGCTGCCAGAGGCGAAGACGATGGCGTTGCTCTTGACGTGCTTGCACACCTTCCAGGCGAACCGAAGGGCCCGCTCCTCGTCCGGTGTGGGTGCCCGCTTGGACACCACCTTCCAGCTCAATTCCGGCTCCACCGCGTCCCGGTCCATGAGGAGCAGCCCTCCGGACACGCTCCGGCCATCGAGCTGAGCCCTCGGCCGGGCGGTCGGCGAAGCCAGCGCCGCCCCCGCCTCCAGGAGCCGCAGGTTCTTCTTCGCCGCGAGCACCTGGAGCGCCGCCTGCGAGTAGGAGGGCGCGATGACCGCCTCCAGGAACGTCTCCGCCATGGCCTGGGCCGTGGCCTCGTCCACCTCGCGGTTGAACGCGACGATGCCACCGAAGGCGGAGATCTCATCCACCGCCCGCGCCGTGCGGTACGCCTTCACCAGCGAGTCATCCACCGCCACGCCACACGGCGTGTTGTGCTTGATGATGACGGCGGTGGGGTGCTCGGGGAACTCGAGCACCAGTCCCAGCGCGGCATCCAGGTCCAGGATGTTGTTGTACGAAAGCTCCTTGCCCTGCAGCACCCGGGCGAAGCCCACCGTCGGCTCCGAGGGCGCCGAGTGCTCTCGGTAGAAGGCGCCGCGCTGGTGCGGGTTCTCCCCGTAGCGCAGGTCCTGCGCCTTGCGGAACGACAGCGACAGCTCTCCGGGGAACGGCTCGCCCGCCTCGGCGGACAACCACGCGGAGATGGAGGCGTCGTACGCCGCCGTGTGCGCGAACGCCTTGCGCATCAGCTTGCGGCGCGTCGCCTCGCCCACCGACTTCTGCTGCTCCAGCTCCGCGAGCACGGCGGGGTAGTCGTCCGGGTCCACGACGATGGCCACGTGACGGAAGTTCTTCGCGGAGGCGCGCACCATCGCGGGCCCGCCGATATCAATCTGCTCGATGACCTCCGCTTCGGCCGCGCCCGACGCCACCGTCTGGCGGAACGGATAGAGGTTCACCGCGACCAGGGAGATGGGCTCGATGCCGTGAGCCTTCATCTCCTCGCGGTCCGCCTCCAGCTCCAGCCGACCGAGGATGCCGCCGTGGATGCGCGGGTGGAGCGTCTTCACTCGTCCGCCGAGAATCTCCGGACTGTGTGTGTGCTCGGACACCTGCGTGGCGGCGATACCGGCGCCCTTGAGCGCCTCCAACGTGCCACCCGTCGACAGCAGACGGTAGCCCAGGCCAACCAGCCCCTGGGCGAAGGGAACCAGACCTCGCTTATCGGAAACGCTGAGGAGAGCCAGCACGTGTGCGCCTCGGTGTGCGGGGAGCGGCGGTAGTAGCAACCACCCCCTGGGGTGTCAACGCAACACGTCGGCGCTACGTCGGCGGCAGCAAGCCGCCGGTCACTTCAAGGCTTGCGGGCCGAGACAGGAGGCTCGGCCTCGGTGGCCTCGCGCAGCTTCATCAGCCCGCGCGTCTCCACCTGGCGGATGCGCTCACGGGTGAGGTTCATGATTTCCCCCACCTCCTCGAGCGTGATGCCGCCCTTCTCCGCCACGTCCAGGGCGCAGGTGTGCTCCAGCTCCCAGATTTCCTTGTCCGGGAAGTTGAGCTTGATGGACCCCGTCTCCGGATTCACATCCAGATAGAGGTTGTGCTTGCAGGAAACGAACATGCACGGGCGCGGACCGTTGACGCAGTCGGCGCGGGTGCGCGGACGCGTGTCGTCCATCTGCTTGAGCAGGTCCGCTTCTTCCGGGTCCACCTGACCCGTGAGCCGTCGACGGCGCAAATCACGCGCCATCTCCTTGCGCGACATCGTCTTGGACCGTCGGCGCTCCTGCGCCAGGTCCTCTTGCGCCTGGTCTCCGCCCTCCTCCACTTGCTTCACTTCCGACATGTCCCCTCCACGTGAGGCCAGTCTAACCGGGTCCACCGGCTCCAGGGCCGGCATCTTATTGCGAACTCATCGTTTCGTCTTCGCGTGCGGTGACTGCGCTGCCCAGCCGGGCCACGTCCCGGACCAGATCCTGCGCTCTTTGCCGCAGCGTTGCCAACTCCGCCTCGAGCGAACGTCGGTGCTCTCCCCCGAAGGCTCGCTCTCCCAACTCGTCCCGCAGCCCATCCAATAGACCGCCGAGGTCCCGCTCCACCTGGTCGATGTGGTTGCTGTGGAACACGAAGGACTTCTTGATGTCCTCGAGGGTGTGCCCCTCCGCCATCATCTTCTTGATGACGTTGATGCGGCGCACCGCTTCCACCGGATAGAGCCCCAGGCTCCCCTGGTGCTTGCCCTTCCGCCCCACCCGACGGCTCCTCGGTAGCAACCCCGCCTGGACGTACTTGCGGAAGGTCGCTTCCGACAGACGCACGCCCCTCGGACGAAAGATTTCCAGAATCGCGCTCGCGGGAAGTCCTCCCGCGTTGTCGCGCTCAATCCGAGCAATCTCGTCGGGAGCCAGCAGGTCCATCGGTTCCATTGAATATAAGCTACTCAGAGGAGGACACTGAGTGCCAGAAACAGGCCTTCGGTGTCAAGGCAGACCGCTACAGGTCCGTTGCAGTGTCGGCCGGTTCACGTTTCGAGAAAGAGCGCGCGAGGACGCGTCCGTGCGTCACGGCGCGGAGTCACGACGGGGGTAGATGGAGACCCGGAGCGCTTCGAACAGCACGAACCGCGGGCGAGACGACGGCGCCCGTTGGGCACGCACGCGTCAGCGCGGGGTCGACAGGGGGATGCGGGATGCGCCGAGGTGGCGCGGGCTCAGCGGCCGCGCGGCGCGCGGAACTCGCGCGTCACCGTGGCGCCGGCGGTGATGGTGACGTCGAAGCGCTTCTCGCCCAAGGGGTGCTTGAACAGCAGCGTGTACGTGCCGGGAGCCAGCTTGTAGGAGGCGCGTCCCGAGACTTCGCCCAGGCGTCGCCCATCCAGGAACACCGTCGCGTACGGGGTTGCCCGGAGTTGGAGCAGGCCCGTCGCGTTGGGCGCGGCTCGCGGCGTGGATTCCGAGCGGACCTCCGGGTCGACGGCCTTCGAGCCGGTACCAAGAACGGCCTCTCGCTTCAGGCCTTCCACTTCCACATCCGACTCGGAGGGCACCGGCTCGGGGCTCGCGGCGGACGGAGTAGTGCCTGATGCGACGGAGCCCGGCTCGGCCTGGGACGGCGTCACGGCGGGCACCGGGCCGTTCGTCTCCTTCACGACACTTCCGCCAGGCTCGCCCCCGGGAGGCGCGCTATCGGTGGGCGCGGGTGGGGTGGCTCCGATGGGCGTGCCGTCCTTCGGAGCGGCGGCCAAGGGGCCGTTGCCAGTGGTGGCCGTCTCCGTCGACGGGTCTCCTCGGAGACCATTCATCACCCCGGCCCCCACGATGAGCAGCAACCCCAGGCTCATGGTGAGACCCAACATGCGACGAGGCCGGAGCCACACCGAGGGCTTCGGCCTTCCCGGCGAGGTATCGGTGACAGTGGGGACCTCGCTGCCGGAGAGGGACTGAGGCCCCCCCTCTCGCGCATCCAGCGCGGGCGCTCGGGTCGAAGGTGCGCTCGACGCGTGCCCACTGGAGGTTGCCCCAGCACCGCGCTCCTTGGAGTCACGCTGTTCGTGAGAGGCGGTCGACAGCTCAGGAGCCACGGACGCAGACACGACATCGGCACGCCCGGAGTTCGACGGGAGGGCCATCTCCGAGGCGGGCGTCAGCGCATCGGAGGAGTCCCGCTCGCGAGGATTCACCGGGAGATCCTCCTCCCAGGCGCCGTCTTCCTCGGAGTCTTCCCACGAAGCCCCGATACTCCCCTGCTTCGCCGGGCTCATCGGGTCGGCATCACGTGAGGGCCGCACGGCCTGCCCCGACTCGGAGTTTTGTCCGGAGGGCTCGACGTCGCCGCGCGCCTCCTCGTCGCCACGCAGCGAGGAGCGCTCCGACTCGGCGCCTCGCGGAGACGCATCGGCGGGTGCCTGCGTGGCGACCGGCGCCAGCCCACCCGAACGGCTCGGTGTCTTCGTGGGCACCGACGTGCTCTCGGCGCGAAGCCCATCGCCAGTGCCCGATGAGTTCATCGCCACGGACGCCGGCTCGCCCGAACGGCTCGGCGCCTTCGTGGGTGCCGATGTGTTGTCGGGGTGAAGCCCTTCCCCCTGAGAACCACTCGCCACGGGCGACAGCCCACCCGAACGGCTCGGCGTCTTCGTGGGCACCGGCGTGACGTCGGAGCGCGGACCTCCACCGCCCCCCTCCTCCGACGAAGCCACGGCGGGCGTCCCCTCGGGACGGCTCGGGCGCACCGTGGCGATGGGCGCGGCCAACGGCGGCAGCGGCGCGTTCGCGCGAGGCACGGGTGACGAAGCCACCGCGGGCAGCGGCATCATCGGCGTGGCCATGGGTGGCAGCGGCACGGACAGCGCCTCCACGTCCTCACTCCGACGGGGAAGCACGAACGTGGACGCATCCACGTCCTCATCGGGCGAGGACGGCACCGCCACCCCCACGCGTCCCGCCGCCATCACCGCCGTGGGTTCCCTGCGCGGCGCTGGCACATCGTCATCATCGTCGTCGGGAACCGGCGTCCCCTGGACCACGTGCGTGCGCTCCTGCACCGTGGGCATCGCCTGCGTGAGGCTCCCGGGGAACAGGCGCCGCAGGAAGGCTCCCAGGTCCGTGTCGTCCACCGACGTCGCGTGCTTCAACACGCACTGGGCCAGGGCCCGCTCCAGCTCACCCGCCGTCTGGAAGCGCGCGGACGGGTCGCGCTCCAGCGCGCGCATCACCACCGCGTCCAGCTCCGGGGGCACCTCCGGGTTGAGCCGGGCCGGCGGAGCAATGGCGCTGTGCTGCACCGCGCGCAGCACCGCCAGCTCCGAGTCCCCGTCGAACAACCGCCCGCCCGTCAGCATCTCCCACAGCACCACGCCCAGCGCGAAGAGGTCCGTGCGGGAGTCCACCGCCTCCCCTCGCGCCTGCTCCGGGGACATGTACGCGAACTTGCCCTTGAGCACTCCGGGCTGCGTCAGCTTCTTGCCGGCCTTCGCGATGCCGAAGTCCGTCAGCTTCACCGCGCCGTCGTACGACAGCAGCACGTTGTGCGGCGTGACGTCCCGGTGCACCAGGTCGAGCGGCTGCCCGTTCACCTTCAGCCGATGCGCGTAGTGCAGCCCCCGGGCCACCTCCGCGCCAATGTGTGCCACCAGCATGGGAGGCACCGGGTCCATCATCTCCTTGGACCGCCGCCGCAGCTCCCACAACGAGCAGCCACGCACGTACTCCATGGCCAGGTAGTACGTGTCCTCGTGCTTGTCGAAGTCGAAGATCTGCACCACGTTCTCGTGGTTCAGCCGCGAGGCCAGCCGGGCCTCCGCGATGAACATCCCCACGAACTCCGGGTCGCTGGCGAGGAAGGCACGCACCCGCTTGATGACGACTTCCTTCTCGAAACCCTCCGCGCCCCGCGCGGTGCACAGGTAGATCTCCGCCATCCCGCCCTCCGCGAGCTTGCGGCGGACGACGTACTTGCCGATCTGCATGCCGGCGACGAGCGTCAAGAGGGCTTCCGGAACATGCGCTATTCGAACTTCACACTCACCACGTTGAGGTCGATGGCCTTCACCTCGATACGTCGACTGAGCGTCTTCTTGAGGTCGGGGTTGAAGAATTTGCAGTCATAGGTGCCGACGCGCAGCTCCACCGCCTCGAACGGCGTCTCCCCCAGCTTCTTCCCTCCGCACGTCACCTCCGCCCACGGCCGCACCGCGAAGCGGACCTTGGCCGTGCGCGTCTCCGCCCGCGACTCCTGCCTCGGAGGACGCGGCGGCGTCACGGGAGGCGCCACCCGAGCCTCCGGATGCAACGTGAAGCGCTCCACCTGCTCCGGCCCCGAGCCCACCGTCACCGTGCGCTCACTCGGCTGATGCTTCGCGGCCTCGACCCGGACTGCCAGCGCCACCCCCGGCGCGGCCTCCAGCATCACCGGCGCCGCGCCCTGCGGCCGCCCATCCACGATGACGACGGCCTGCGCGGGCTGCGCCTCCACCCGCAGCCGCACCTTCGCCACGGCCGCGGGCTCCTGGGCCGGCGGTGCGTTCTCCACGGCCACGGGCGGCGTCTCCGGCACATGCGCCTGCTGCACCACCGGAACCAGCCGCAGCACGCCCAGCGGCACCGGCCCCGTGGCCTGGACCTCCAGCTCCGTCCGCAGCTCCTGGTAGCCCTCGCGCGACAGCACGAGCGAATAACGCCCCTCGGGCATCGCGGGCAGCGTCACCGGCGTGCGCTCCGCCAGCTCCTGCCCATCGAACATGACCCGCGCCCCCGTGGGCACGGACTCGACGCGCGCGGGCGCCTGCGCGGCGGGCCCCGGCTTCAGCCAGCCCCACAGCAGCACCAGGACCACCAGCCCCAACCCCACCGTGGGAATCCACCACCCCAGCCGCGAGGCCGGGGGCGGCGTCTCCGCCTGACGCCCCGCCGCGGTCTTCTTGCGCCCGGGCCGAGACATCCCCAGCGACAGCGTAGGCGCGTCCTCCTCCTGCTCCTCCAGCGCGTCCAGGGCCGCGGCGCCCCGAGGCAGCGGCAGCGCCAGTCGTGACGGCCTGGGCAGCGGTCCCGCCATCTCCGGCATGGCCAGCGTCGGCGCGTCCTCCTCCACGTGATGCACGACGGCGGGCATCGGCCGCGTGACGGCGCGCCCCTCCGCCCCGTGCGACTCCTGCTCCCGCGCCTGCGGGTTCGACACGCGCGAAGCGGCACGCCCCTCGACGGGCTTCGGCTCGGTGGCGGCCTTCACATCCGTCAGCGTCGCGCGCGCGGCGGCACGGCCATCCATCGTCGGCGCGTCCTCTTCCACCCGATGGACCGCCGGCACCGCGCCCAGGCCCGAACGCGAGGTCCTGTCCGGGGGGGCGGACTCCACCGCGCGGCGCTGCCCGGTCATCCGGGAGCTGGGCGACTCCAGCTCGATGCGCCCCGTCCTCCCCGTGCCACGAGGGCGCAGCGCCGCCGTCTCCCCTTCCGGCGCCACACTGGCGCGAGACAGCGCGGGCCGCAGCCCCGAACGCCGCGAGCTCGCGTCCTGCCGCCCGGAGCCCGACGCCGGATCCGAGTCCTCCATCAACAGCTCGCCCGAGCGCGCCTCCGACGCCAGCCGCTCCGCGTAGATCTCCTTCATGTACGCGCCGACATGGGCCGTCGACGACGGCAACCGACGCTCCGTCAGCCAGTCCTCCAGCGCCAGCTGCAGGTGGACCGCTTCCTGGTAGCGCTCCGCCGGGTCCTTCGCGAGCGCCTTGAGGACGATGGCGTCCAGATCTTGCGGCACGCGCGGCGTCACCTGCGACGGCGGCGCCACCTTGCACTCGGCCACGGCGGCCAGCGTCTGGATGTCGCTGGGGCGCTTGAACAGGCGCGTGCTCGTGAGCAACTCGTACAGCACCACGCCCAGCGCGAAGATGTCCGAGCGACAATCCACGCGCTGCCCCGCCGCCTGCTCCGGCGACATGTACGAATACTTCCCCTTCAGCACGCCCGAGCGCGTGACGGTGGCCTGGTCCGCCGCCTTGGCGATGCCGAAGTCCACCACCTTCACGCCGCCTTCGAACGTGACGAGGATGTTCTGCGGGGACACGTCGCGGTGGACGATGTCCAGCGGCCGGCCCGACGTCGGGTCCGTGCGCTTGTGCGCGTAGTCCAGGCCCGAGCACGCCTCGATGAGGATGCGGCACACCAGCGGCACGGGTATCGGCTGCCCCACGGCCTCCGACTGCTTCCACACCCGCCGCATGTCCTCGCCATGGATGTACTCCATGGCGATGAAGAACGAGTCGTCCTGCGCGCCCAGGTCGAAGATCTGCACGACGTTGGCGTGATTGAGCCGCGCGGCGATTCGCGCCTCGTCCAGGAACATCTTGACGAAGTCGTCGTTCTCCGCGAGGTGCGGAAGAATTCGCTTCACCACCACCAGCTTCTCGAAGCCCTCCGGACCTGGCTGGCGCGCCAGATACAGCTGCGCCATCCCGCCCATGGCGAGTCGCTTCAGGAGCTGGTACCTGCCATACGTTTCAATGGTCACGGCGACCTGACCGCACCCCACGGGGAAAACCCACGGCCCGTGGCCTTCCGGGATCCGGGCGCGGCGAAGCCCGGAGCGTAAGCGCACAGGACAGGGGGGTCAAACCCTTGTAGGCACGGCGGAACCGACGGCGCCGCGATTACCTCCGAGCGGCACGGACCTCGCGCGACTCCCGCATCAGCGCCTCCAACTCGTCCAGGTGCCGCTTGAGCACCGGCATCAGCACCGGCGCCGCGTCCACCCGGTCGAACAGGTCCAGGACCCGGTCCACCTTACGCTCGATTTCCTGGGCTCGAGCCGGAGTAATCCGGCGGAGCAGCATGTCCGCGCCGGCCTCCATCAGCGCGCGGGCCACGGCGTCCCGGGAAGCGAGCGGCTCTTGCTGTCGGCGGCCCTCACCCTGGATGACCCGCAGGCCCGGGGCGCGCGCCGGGGAAGCGCGACCCGCGCTCGTCGTCTTCGTGTTTTCGGAGTCTGGGGACATCACCGGGTGCCTCCTCGGCGGGCGCGGGTACGACCTCAGGGTACACACCGTGAGGAGCCCTCCAATTTTCTGGTCATCCGCACAGGCGGAAGCAGACCTGTAGCACCCGGGACCGACATGAACGTCGAGGGCCGGATGACCGGCCCTTCGACTGGCTCACACATCGAGCCTGCTGCCCCGCTTCAGCCCGCGTCGCAGGAGCGGCGGTAGGAGATGGCCACCTTGGCGCCCGGCGCCGGCACGTTGGCGAAGATGACGCTGTTGGTGGGGGCGTCGTAGCGCCAGCCCGTCGTCACCGGGGCGCCGTCCACCGTCACCGTGACGCTGCCCGGCTCCGGCGCGTCGCTGAGCGGGAAGCGGTCCTGCGCGGAGAAGGCCTTGTTGGCCACGGCGGCCAGGAGGGGCCCGTAGTTGGCCGCGCACACGTTCATCACCTCGCCGCCGGTGCGCGCCGTCGCCTCCGCGTAGCGCGTGCCGGAGCCGCCCGCGGTGCCACACGCCGTCGCCGTGGGGGCAATGGCGTAGAACGTCGCGCGCTGCGGCTGGTTCTGCCCCTTTCGCTGCTGCGCCCACTGCACGTAGGTGTCCACCGCGTCCGGCGAGTGGTCGTCCTCGTCACCCACGAAGACGACGACCAGCGCCGCCGAGTCGCGCAGGAAGCCCAGGTTGCCGTCCTGCGGCACGGGCGTGCGCGGGTCATCCGCGGTGTTCACCAGCGGCGGAGACAGCGCGCGGCGCATCGCCTCGAAGCCCTGCTCCACCTGGGCGCACTGCCCCACCTGCACGTTCTGCTGGAGCAGCGCCGTCAGGTTCGCCATGCCGTTGGTGAGGATGCGGGGCCGGGCGTTGTTGACCGGGAAGAAGCGCCCCGCCTCGCCGCCCTGCGCGCCGCCGGGGCACGTCCCCGACACCGCCGTGATACCCGTCGTGGTGACGGCCACGTGCATGTCCACCTTTTTGGCGAGCGCCGCGTCCACGAACGAGGGGATGGCGGACACCAGACGCGGGTGCTCCTCCACCATGGACGCGGTGTTGTCCACGACGAAGAGGACGTCCACCTTGCTCACGTCCTGCTGGGTGAAGGTGTCCGTCTTGTCCACGCGCTTGGAGGACTCGCCGATGAGCGGCACCAGCAGCGGCGCCGGCAAATCGGACGAGCTCACGAAGAGCGGCGACAGGTTCATGCCGTACACCTGCGCGGCGTAGTCCAGGTCCACCGTGAAGGCCTCGCCCGGCTGCAGCGTGAAGGGCAAGGGCGCGGGCACGCCGCCCACGGTGAACTCGCCATCCGTGGTGCCAGGGCCAATCCACACGTTGGAAACCGACACGGGCATGGTGCACGCGTTGAGGTAGTTCACCTCGCGCGGCTCGGGAGGACAGTCGCGCCGCGCCACGCCCCAGTCCACGTACCAGGGCGACGCCATCAGACACGTCGCCTGCGAGTGGGCCAGCAGCGGCACGAGGATGACGGGATTCGCCGGGTCCATCTGCTCCACCTGGAGCATGCCCGTGAAGTCTCCGCCCGCATGGGGTGCCTGGAAGGCCACCTGGAAGCTGAACCAGTCACCCGGATAGATGATGACGCCGAAGAGGTCCCCACCCGGCATGCGGAAGCTGCCGCCGCCATTGTCGCGCAGCCGGATGTTCTTCACCGGGCACAGGTCCGTGCCCTTGTTCTCCAGCTTCACGCCCAGCACCGCGCCCCGGCCCGGAGGCACCGTGCCGAAGTCCACCGCGAGCGGCGTCACCGTGAGGTCGCAGGGCGCGTGCTCCTCCGCCTCGCCCTGGAAGTCCAGCTCCACGGTCGCCGCCGAGTACGCGTTCGTCGTCATCACCAGCACGCCCGCGGACGAGCCTGGACGCGTGGGCTCGTAGAAGACGGGGATGTTGACCTCCTGCCCCGGCTGCAGCGTGTACGGCATGGCCAGCGGGGTGTGGTTGAACTGGGGCGCGCCGGAAGGGTCCGGCTGCCACGCCAGCGTCTCCAGCGTGAGCGCGCCCGCGTTGGAGGAGCCGCAGTTCTTCACGTTGACGATGACGCGCGTCTTCGAGCCCAGCGGCTGCTTGCCGAAGTCGTACGTCACCGGGGACACGCACAGCTCCGCCGCGCCGCCGAAGCCCTTGAGCTTCACGTCCGTGGTGGGGTGCCGCTTGCTCACCACGTGATAGCGGGCCATATCCTCCGCGGGGCCCATGTGGCCGGGGCTGTAGCGAATGTTGAAGCCGCGCACCTCGCCCGGCTGGAGCACCAGCGGGAAGCCCGCGTTCGCCTGCGAGTAGGAAGCGTCCAGCCCGTCGAGCGTCAGCGAAGTCACGGTCATCGGCTCGGTGCTGATGTTGCGGATGCGCGACTCGCGGATGGCGTCGCGGTCCACCGGCACCGCCGCGAAGTCCAGCACCGGAGGCTCCGCCACCACCGCCTGCTCCAGCGCCTCCGCCATCAGTTGCACCGGCACGTCCGCGCACCCCCGGCACGGCGTCACCGCCAGCACCACCTGCTTGCGGCCCACGCGCACGGGGTTGAACGTCAAGGACAGCTCCGCGCGGCCGCCCGGGGCGACGACCATGGGCCCCGCCACGAACTCGTCGCGGTCCGCGCCGACCAGGCGGGGTGTCACCTCCACGGGCAGCTCCGTGGGGTTCTCCAACGTCAGCGCCAGCGTCTTCGTCGAGTCCGCTTCGATGCGCCCGAAGTCCAGCACCCGGGGCGACACCCGCGCCCACGCGTCGATGCCCAGGCCCGTCAGGGGGATGCGCAACAGCGGTTCGATGCGTGTGTCCGAGCGCACCACCAGCATCGCCCCCTGGCCGCCCGCCATCATGGGCGCGAAGCGCACGCGCAGGGCACACGCACTGCCTGGCGCCAGGCTGTGGGGCCCCTCATGGGTGAACTCCGCCCGGTAGGCCCCTTCAGGACCCTCCACCCAGACCTCGTTCACATCGACGGGGGCCCGCCCCACGTTGCGCAGCGAGATTTCCGTCTCGCGTGCATCGAAAAGGGCGACCTTCTCGAAGTCCATCCCACCCGGGGTCGCCGTCAGACGCCCGTCCGCGAGGGACGACCGTTCGCGATCCGCACACCCCGCAGCCACCAGCCCCAACACCGCGAGGGCCCAAATGCCCCAGCGCCCCGTCATGGCCTCCACCCCTTCCCCACGCCCATCGCCCAGGTCCGCCCACAGCCTCAAACGAGGCGCTGGAGCGGATCAGTTGGCGAAACTAGGCACCCACCCATGGGCGGGCAACCACCCACGAAGGACAATCCCGGTGTCAGGGGGCCCCGCCCCGTTCACTTTCAAATCTTCGGGATTCGCAGCGTCTTGCTGATCATCGCGCTGCCGCTGGCCGCATACAGCAGCACCAGCGGATGCAACACCACCGGCCCCACGTCCCACGCGCCCCCCAGCAGCGTGTCGCCAATGCGGCCCATCCACGTGGCCGCCGCCAGCACCATCACCAGCGCGAGGCTGGTGGGGATGGGCGTGCCCTCGAAGTACTTCACCTTCCCCGTCGCGTCCGCCAGCTCCGCCGACGTGACGTTGAAGCGCGCCAGCCGGCTGATGCCACACGCCACGAAGTACAGGAGCACCGCCACGTCCAGCGCCCCCCGCATCCCCACCGCGAAGGCCAGCGCGGCGGGCGCCATGCCGAAGGAGATGACGTCCGCCAGGGAGTCCAGGTCCGCCCCCAGCGGCGACTTCTTGTAGCGCCACCGGGCGATGCGCCCATCCAGGACGTCCATCACCAGCGCCACCGGCATCAACGCGAAGGCCACCCACAGGAAGCCCACGCGCCACGTGGCCAGGTACTGCATCGCGGCGAGGATGGTCCCCGCGCCCGCGAAGCCGTTGCCGAGCGTCACGAAGTCGGCGAGCACGAAGGTGCGAATCATCGAGAAGTGGCGGCGTGGGCGGCGGGCACGCGGCTGCTCGGTCGTCATATCCGCGTTCTCCTAGCACAGTGAATCCTCACTGCCCGTCCCTCACTGCCGCGTTTCTTGCCGCAGTGCGTCTGACTCCAGGCTCCCAGGAAAAGTCAAACCTCAGAAAACTTTTGACGTGTGGATCAGCCCCTTCCTACGCTCGCGCCCATCCATGCCTCCAAACCAATCCGTGTCCTCTTCGCGGGGGGCGACCTGGAAGTCCGGGCGCTCCCGCTGGCACCTCCCCCTTCTCGCCGGCCTGAGTCTCGCCTTCGCCACCGCATGTGGTGAGGATGATGACGGAGGCCCGGTGACGCCACCCGTGGAAGGCCCTCCGAAGTACGAGGCCACCATCCGGCGCACGGCGCACGGAATCCCTCACATCATCGCCAATGACATGGGCAGCCTGTCCTACGGACAGGGCTACGCGTTCGCCAAGGACCATGTCTGCATCCTGTCGGACCAGATCCTCAAGGTCCGCGGTGAGCGCGCGCGCTACCTGGGGGCGGGCCCCGGCAACACCTACGCGGGCAGCGACTTCGGCTACCGCGTCCTCCAGCTCCAGGAGAAGGCCCAGGCGGCCTTCCCCACCCTGCCGGCGGACATCCAGGAGATGTTCAACGGCTACGCGGCGGGCTTCAACAAGTACCTGTCGGAGACGCCGGCGGCGGAGCTCCCCGCGCCCTGCACCAACGCCCCCTGGGTCAAGCCCATCCAGGGCGTGGACCTCCTGGCCTATGACATCAGCGTGGGCCTCGCGGGCAGCGCCTACCAGCTCATCCTCGCCATCGCCGCGGCCTCGCCCCCCATCCCGGGCGCGGGCTCCGAGGGCCGTCCGGTGCCGGGCAGCTTCAAGGTGGAGCGTCCGGACTTCAGCCAGGTCGGCAGCAACGGCTGGGCCATTGGCGCGGACCGCTCCGCGTCCGGCCACGGCATGGTGGTGGCCAACCCGCACTTCCCCTGGGAAGGCGAGCTGAAGCTCTGGGAGAGCCAGCTCACCGTGCCCGGCCAGCTCAACGTGTACGGCGTGGGCCTGCTGGGCGTGCCCGCGGTGCTCATCGGCTTCAACGACAACGTGGCCTGGACGCACACGTTCTCCTCGGGCCAGCGCATGACGCTCTACGGGCTCCAGCTCGTGCCGGGCAAGCCCACCCGCTACAAGTACGGCACCGAGGAGCGGGACATGACCGCCCGCGACATCACCATCCTGGTGCGGCTGCCGGAGGGCTCGCTGACCAACATCACCCAGCGCTTCTACAGCAGCCACTACGGCCCGGTCATCGTCATCCCCGGCACCGCCCCGTGGACCACGCAGTCGGTGCTCAGCTTCCGCGACACCAACCTGGACAACACCCAGCTCGTCACCCAGTTCGTCGGAATGAACCGGGCCAAGAGCCTGGAGGAGTTCCAGAACGTCTACGCCAACGTCCAGGGCATCCCCTGGGTCAACACCATGGCGGCGGACCGGGCCGGCAACGTCTGGTACACGGACGCGACGCCCACCCCCAACCTCACGGCCACGGCCATCGGCACGTGGCGCGCGGCCTCCAGCGGCCTGGACCCGGCGACCACCGCCATCTGGCAGAGCATGGGCCTGGTGCTCCTCGACGGCAGCAACCCGGAGAACGAGTGGCGTGACGCCGCGGGCGCCCGCGGGCCGGGCCTCGTGCCCTTCAGCGGGGTTCCGAAGCTGGCCCGCCGCGACTTCGTCTTCAACGCGAACGACAGCTACTGGCTGGCCAACCCGAGCCAGCCCCTCACGGGCTTCTCGCCCCTGCACGGCCTGGAAGGCGTGGGCCAGACGCCGCGCACGCGCATGAACGCCGTCCTGCTCACGGAGGAGAACGGCGCGTCCGGCTCCGACTACAAGTTCACCGTGGCGGAGCTGGAGAACGCCATCCTCGGCAACCGCGGCATGACGGCGGAGCTGCTGAGGGATCAGCTCGTCGCGCGCTGCACGGGCAAGACGACGGTGCAGTACAACACCACGCTCGTGGACATCCGCCAGGGCTGCGCGGCGTTGGCCGCGTGGGACCTGCGCTACGACGTGGGCAGCAGGGGCGCGGCCCTGTGGCGCGAGTTCAGCGGCCACTTCAGCATGGGCGCCCTGTCCAACGGCGGCACGGGCACGCTGTTCGCCAACCCGTTCAACGTGGCCCAGCCCATCGCCACGCCGAACACGCTGGCCGCCGAGCCGGCGGCGGGCACCGACCCGACGATGCTCGCCCTGGCCGCGGCGGTGTACCGCCTCCAGGTCGCCGGCATCCCCGTGGACGCGCCGCTGGGTGACTCGCAGTACACCACCCGCGTGGACGGCAAGAAGATCCCCATCCACGGCGGCGGCTCCTACGACGGCACGGCGAACGTCGTCTCGTGGGGCACGCTCAAGTCCACCACGCCCGACTCCGACTTCAGCGCGGTGCGCGGCGCGCAGCTGCTCAACTCCCGCACCAACCTCACGAACACCGGCTACGTCATCAACAACGGCAGCAGCTTCATCATGGCCATGGAGTTCACCGACACGGGCGTGAATGGCCGCGCGGTGCTGACCTACAGCGAGTCCAGCGACAAGAACTCGCCGTACTTCTCCGACCAGACGGAGCTGTTCTCCAACAAGCAGTGGCGGCCCATCGTCTTCACCGAGGAGGCCATCGCCGCCACCAAGGTGGAGGAGAAGAAGATCTCCGGCAACTGACGTCCTCCGGGGCTCCCCTTCTCACGAAGGGGAGCCCCGAGCAGTCCCAAGCCCCTGCTCCGGCGGGGGCTTTTTGCTTTCGCGCGGACACTTGGGGCCCCGGAAGGGAAGTCCTCTGTCCGCCCGGCGATGCCCGCCCTGTCGGGAGGCTACCGCTCCGGCGATGCGAACCCAGGATGCCCTGGCAGACCGCCCGGCACCGCATGGCGTCACGCGGTGAAACGGCCCCGGGGGCAACGGTTCTGCGAAGGAGCGGCGGTTCGCCATGACGACACCCGTCTACAAGACAGCCATCATCGACAGGGTCTTCTTCCTGCGCTGGGAGGCGCCCCCCAACCGGGAGGACATCCAAGCGGTGTTCCAGCAGATGCGCGAAACGCATGAGCGGCTCAAGCCGCCCCTCGTCCTGGTGGCGAGCCTGTCATCCAGGTCCGCGGTGCCCAACAGCGAGCAGCGCAACAACCTCTCCGCCTTCCAGTCCGACGCGCGACCGCTCTTCACCCAGATTCACGCCATCGTCGAGGGCAACGACCTCCAGTACAACCTTCAGCGCGTCATCATCGCCGGCATCAACATCGTCACGCGCACCCACGACGAGACGCTCCAGCGCGTCCACCAGCGCGCCGAGCAGGTGGCCCCGCTGCTCTCCGACAGTCTGGGCGTGGATGGCTCGAAGGTCATCGAGGAGGCCCGCAAGCGCGGCGTGGTGTGAGACGGGCGAGGGCGCGTCGGCCCGCCATTCTCACGACATGGGCTGACGCGCCGGCAGCTTCGTGGGCCTGACGGCGGCCCGCACGTAGTGGTGGTCGAACAGGTCCACGTAGAGGTACTCCGGCCACGACACCATCGCGCGCGCGCCGAGCATCACCCCGCGCATCAGCTCGCTCACCATCATCCCCGCGGCCGTCGTCGCTCCGACGACACACGTGGGGGCAGGGCCTCGGCCCTCGAAGCACGCGTCCATCGCGTCCTGTGACAGGTAGCTCCCCAGGTGGGGAATGATGGCCGGCAGGTCCACGCGGCCATCCGGGAGGATGTAGAGCTGCTCGTACAGCGGCGCATCCGGTTGGAAGACATGCAACGCGGCGCCAAACCCCAGCATCAGCCCCGTCATCGCCGGCACGCCGCGCTCACGACAGGCGCGGTGCAGCGCCTGCTTCGCCCCCGCGCCCGCGATGTCGATGACCTCCACCACGTAGTCCACTGGCGGCAGGCCCTCGCCCCCCGACAGCACGTCCTCCACGTTGGCCTCGGTGATGCCCGCCCCCACGCGTCGCAGCCGCAGCTCCGGGTGGATGTCCAGGCACATGCGCCCCACCACCTCCACCTTGGACTGGCCGAGTGTGCTCTCGAAGCAGCCCGCCTGGCGGTTCATGTTGTGCCGCTCGTAGGTGTCGAAGTCCGCCAACGTCAGGCACCCCAGCCCCAGCCGCGCCAGGTCCACCGCGCACTGGCCTCCGGCGCCTCCCACTCCCGCGACCAGGACGTGCGTGCGGGCCAGCCGCTCCATCACCTCCGGACCGATGACGCCCAGGTTGCGCTCGAAACGGGGCTCCACCATGACGCCTCCACTTTCTCCCCACGAGGCGCCGAGGTGCTCGTCGCGCGCGCCGTCCTCCGCCCCGCCGGGAGATGTGGATGTGGTCCTCGATTTTCGGACCCGGGAGGGTGGCGAACACCCAGGTGTTCAGCACTCCCCCTCCCCGAAGGACGTTGTCCGCCGCAGGGCACTCCAGACGTCTTCCATCGCGTGATTCGGTCCGGCAAGCCCGCACCGCCGCGTGCCCCTCGGAAGCCACACCCGTGATGCACCTGCTTCAGTCGTGAAGCGGGTCACCGGAACCACACCCACCAGGGCATGTCAGACGGTTGCTTCACAGTGGACAACAAGCGTGAAGTCCAGAGATAGAAGGCACTCCAAGGCTTTCGCGTGTTCATTGCCTGGCTTGAATTCTGCTCTGCGGGTGACACGGCACGGGGGAGCTTCGACCCGTCAACACGCAGCGTCCCCCGAACCCTTCTTCTTCGACTCGAGGTTTCTATGCGTTCGTGGTTCAGCCTTTCTGTTTGTCTGACATTCCTGTCGTTGGGCTGTGGAATTTCCGAGACGCCCTCAACCCCAGAAGACTTACGCGACAGCGCGACGGAGGCGCTGGTCTCCGGGGTCTCCTCGCTGGAAGGTGTCGCCAGCAGCGCCTCCACCCGGTGGGCTTCGCGCGAGCCGGTGTTCGGCGACGTCGCGCACTACCGGTTCGAGCTCCAGGTGGGTCCCGGAGCGCATGACACCGTCACCGTGCACCGTGTGGTGAAGGAGCGCGCGCCGTGGGTGCCCGCCAGGGCGAACCGGGCGGTGTTCCTGGTGCATGGCGATGCGTGGGGTTTCGACGCGGCCTTCCTCTCCAGCGTGGGGTCCGCGCATGTGCCGGCGAACCACTCCATCGCGGCCTATCTGGCCCAGGAGAACGTGGACGTGTGGGGCATCGACATGCGCTGGGTCGGGGTGCCCGCGGGGACGCAGGACTTCGGCTTCATGGCGGGGTGGAACCTGGGCACGCACGCGAAGGACGTGGGCACGGGCCTGCTGCTGGCGCGGACGCTGCGGCTCGCGGGCGGCAACGTGGGTTCGATGCACCTGCTCGCGTGGAGCCGGGGCGCGATGGTCGCCTTCGCCTATCTCAACTCGGAGGCGCGGCTGCCCCGGCTGCAGCGACAGGTGGACGGCTTCATCCCCGTGGACATGGCGGTGCGCCACGCGCCCCAGTTCGCGCAGCAGCAGGCATGGGCGTGTGAGCGTCACACGGCGCTGAAGGTCCGGCGCGACGCGGGCGTCACGGAGGGTGGCCTCCTGGGCCCCGCGCCCGGCATCACCCTCCAGTACATCGGACTGTTGGCGGCCACGGCCCCGGACGCGCCCTCCCCGCTGCTGCCGGATGACGTCTTCGGCCCCGGCACCGGCCGGCCCACCAACCGCCGTGCGGCCATCGTCTCCGCGGCGGCCACGGGCGCGCTGCTGGCGCCGCTGCCGGCCCTCACCCCGGGCTACCACCTGATGGCGGGCATCCCCGACGCGACGGGCCTGCCGGGCAGCATGACGTACACCTCCGAGCCCTACCTCTACGAGTACGCCCAGCGCGCGGCGCCCTACCAGAGCCTCAACGAAGTCGTGGAGTCGGACGCGTGGACGTGTGGCCTGGACGTGCCCTACGACGACCACCTCCAGCGCGTGACGGTGCCGGTGCTCTACGTGGGCGCGGGCGGCGGCGTGGGTGAGTACGGCGTTCACTCCACGACGCTGCTCGGCAGCCAGGACGTCTCGTCACTCGTCGTTCGCGACCTGCCGACGGCCGCGCGCGCGCTCGACTTCGGGCACGCGGACCTGTTCCTCGCGGACACCGCTCCGCAGCGCGTGTGGCAGCCCATCCTCCAGTGGGTGCGCGCCCACTAGCGACAGCCGGACTCAGTCCGACTTCCAGAGACCGTGGCGCCGGGCCCTGCGGCCCAGCGTCACGGGGTCCATGCCCAGCGCCACGGCCGCGCGCCGCAGCACCCCTCCGTGGCGCTCCAGGGCCTCGCGTATGAGCTCGCGCTCCACCCGCTCAAGCCGCGCGCGCAGCGAGCCATCTCCCGTCAGCTCGTTGCGCGCCGGGGACACCGTCACGAGCGAGGGCGGCAGCAGCCGGCGCGACACCACCTCCCCCGGACGCGACAGCAGCACGGCGCGCTCCAGCACGTTGCGCAGTTCGCGCACGTTGCCCGGCCACGGGTAGGAGCGCAGCATGTCCTCCACGTCCTGGGACATGCCGCTGGCCGAGCGGCGCAAGACCCGGTTGAACACGTGCAGGAAGTAGCGCGCCAGCTCCGGCACGTCCTCGGGCCGCTCGCGCAGCGGGGGGATGTCGATGGTGAAGCTGTTGAGGCGATAGAAGAGGTCCGAGCGGAAGCGTCCGGCGCGAACCTCCTCTCCCAGGTCCTTGTTGCTTGCGGCCAGGACGCGCACGTCCACGTGCCGCACCTGGGTGCCACCCACCGGACGGACGTCGCCCGTCTCCAGCACGCGCAGGAGCTTCGCCTGGAGGTTGGGCGTCGTGTTCTCGATTTCGTCCAGGAAGATGGTGCCGCCGTTGGCCAGGACGAACAGCCCCGGATGGTCCGCCACCGCGTTGGTGAAGGCGCCCTTCACGTGGCCGAACAGCTCGCTCTCCAGCAGCGTCTCCGTGAGCGCGCCGCAGTCCTGCACCACCAGCGGCAGCTCTCCCCGGCCACTGAGGCGGTGGACGATGCGCGCCAGCACCTCCTTGCCCGTGCCCGTCTCGCCCTGGAGCAGCACCGCCACGCGGTGGGGCGCCACCTGGCGCACCATCTCCATCACCCGCTGCATGGCCGCGCTGCGCAGGCCCACTTCCTCCTCGCCCCGCCCGCCCGGCTCCGCTGGCCGCGCCTGGGACAGCGCCCGCTCGCGCAGCAGGTTGCGCTCCAACTCCAGCGTCATCCGCCACTGCTCGGTGCGCACGCCGCGCTCGCGTCCGGCCTGGAGCACCGCCTGCCTCACGGCCTCGCGCGAGGGTGACTCCCCGAGCGCCCGGAAGACGAGGCCCGCGTTGAACAGCGCCACCAGTCGCTCCGGCGCGGCGGGCGCGCAGTAAATGATGCGCGAGGCCAGGTCCGAAGGAGGCACGGCGCCCGACAGCTCCACGTCCGTGCTCACCGTCGCCAGGCCCTCCACCAGCGTCAGGGCCCGCGCCTCCTCCTGGCCACAGACGAGCAGCGCCGCCGCGTCACCGCGCGCCAGCAGCGCATGCGCCTCCTCCGCGCTGGCGGCGAAGTGCGGCACGGCCTGCCCCTCCAGCGCCGCGCGGATATCCCGCGCCTCCTCTTCGCTCGCGAACACCACCACCACCTGGAGCCGCGCCGTCGTCAGGTAGCGCGCCAGCTTCACCCCGTCGGAGCCCTCGAAGGAGTGGAAGAAGACGCCGAGCGCCGTCACCGCGCCACCCGACTCGTGCCGCCAGCGCACGTCGCCTCTCGCGCGGATGTGCTCGTTCGAGTCCGGCAGGGAGAATGACAGCTCCACGGACTCGCCCTCGCGCGGCCCCTCCTGGGGCCCTCGCGGCGTGGCGATGAGGCCGATGCCCGTCTCGCTGATGTTGACGGCCCAGCACCCCGGAAGGGCGGGCTGCGTCACCACCTTCACGTACAACGGCTTGCGTTCGCTTCGAGGGGCGTAGGCGGACACAGGCCGCGTCATGACCCTCGCAGTCTACTGCACCAATGAAGCCTTGCTGGGAAATTGCGGCGCCAGAAGATCCTTCACCGTCCACTCCCCTTGGCCCTGGCGAAATATGTCTACGGGCAAACCAGCGGGTTTGAGTCGACTCAGGGCCCTGGGACGTGGAGCAACAGGCCCATGAGGACATCATCGACGTAGGAGCCGTCATCGAGGCGGAGGAAGGCGCGACGGGTGCCCTCAAGGACGAAGCCCTGGGAGAGATAGAGCGCGAGGGCCCTCGGGTTGTCGGCCCGAGCGCAGAGTTCCACTCGGGTGACGGCGCCACCGTCCGGGTCGCGGTGGGCGCGGACCCAGGCGAGCAGGTGGTCCATCAAGGCCCGGCCGACGCCCAGCCCCTGTGCCGAAGGATGCACGCCGATGCCCAGCACGCCCACGTGACGCAGCATCCGATAGGAGAGGCGCAGGATGGAGGCTTCCCCCAGCAGCGCTCCGTGCGAGTCCGTCACGACCAGGGGGAACGCGGTGCCATCCTGCCGGTGCAGCCCCGCGCCATCGCGTTGGGCCGTGAAGGTGGCCGCGTCCACGGGCAGCTCCTCCGGGTGCTTCACGATGCCTTGACGGGCCTGGACAATCGCGCGCTCCAGCTCGAACAGCGCCGGCCCATCCTCTCGCACCGCCTCCCGGACGAGGCCGGGGCGACCGTCACGTAGCATCAACTGGACCGGCTG
Source organism: Myxococcus sp. CA056 (assembly GCF_013336715.1). NCBI lineage: Bacteria > Pseudomonadati > Myxococcota > Myxococcia > Myxococcales > Myxococcaceae > Myxococcus > Myxococcus sp. CA056. Next base: position 140,276 of record NZ_JABUMT010000006.1, on the reverse strand, counting down.
GAATCGCATGAGAAGGTCCTTCGCGAACGACGAGGGGGAGCCCGTGACGCAGGGCCTGACGGTACCTGACTCGCCCGCACGCTCGGGGCATGATGTGGCCACTTCGATGAGGGGGACGATGCCTTTGACGATGACCGCGAATGCTCGGAGCGCTCGGAGCGAGGAGCATGAGCTCGCGCTGCTGTTGAGCGGACGCTGTCGCAGGTGTGCCGAGCGGATTCCAGGAGGGACGGCGCTGCGCGGTCGCCCCTGTCCCCGGTGCGACGAACAGACGCTGCCCAGCGCCACGGACCGAGAGGTCCTCCACCGACTCGCCTCCGAGCGAGCCACGGTGCGGCTGGGCATCGCCGTCGCGGTGGTGGCGCTCGCCGCGCTGGTCGCCAGCTGGGTGCCCCTGCTCACGTCCCTGCTGCTGGTCGCCGCGCTGGTGTGGCTGCGCGTGACGCTGGTGACTCCCGCGCTCCAACTGCTCACGCCCCAGCGTCGGCTGGTCTCCCGGTGGACGCTGCGCCTCGCGGCCGGCTGCTTCGTGGCGCTGTCCATCCTCGTGCTCGAACTCCTCACGCTGATTCCCGGCTTCGGCGCGCTGGTCAAGGTCGCGCTGAGCGCCGGCGAAGTCGCGCTCGCCGGCCTCTTCGCGCGCCGCTACCTCGCATGGCAGACCGAGCGCGAGGCACGCGGTGTCGCCGTCGCCTTCTGGGAGATGGGCCTGCTGGTGGGCTGGATGTTGATGCTGCTGGCCTTCACCGCCGCGTCGGTGCTGCTGGTGTTGTACGTGCTCCAGTCACTGGGGCTCGTGCAGGGCTTCCTCGCCGCGCCGATGGGAGGGAGCTGAGCCATGCTCTCCTTCGCCCTCGCCTCCCAGGTCATCGGCCTGAGTGGAGCCTCGGGAACGCGCGCGGGCGGCAGCCTGCTGCTGCTCGCGCTCGCCGCGCACTACCAATACCTGTCGCTGCCGCCGGAGCTCGGGTGGCTCGCGACGCCGCAAGCGCTCGGGGCCTTCGTCGCGCTGCTCGCGTTCGAGATGTACACGCAGCGCGACAGTGACTTGCGCATGGTGCTGGGCCTGGCGCAGTTCGCGTTGAGCGCGGGCAGCGGCGCCACGGTGGCGCTCGCATCAATGGGCGTGGGGACGGAGCAGCTTCCTCCCTGGGCCGTGGGCGCGGTGGGCGCCTTCGTCGCCGTCGCGACGCTGTCGGTGCGCCAGTGGGTGCATACGCGCGTGGACCAGCTCGAGACGGAGGTTCTGCATCCCCGGCGGTGGCTCCTGCGCACCGAGGACGTCTTCGGCCTGGGGCTGGCGGCGGTGGCCATCCTCTGGGCGCCGCTGTCGCTGGCGCTCGTGCTCCTGTTCACCCTGGCCTGCGGCGCGGCGGGACTGGTCGCCTATCGACTGGAAGCGCGCTCGCGCCGCGCGTGTCCCACCGGGTGTGGGGCGAAGATTCGCGAGGAGGCCTCGCGCTGCCCCAGGTGCCGCGCGGACGTGCCCGTGGCCAAGGCCGTGGACCTGCGGCTCGGGGGGCGGATGCGGGACGCGCTTCGCGGGGCGCTCGGGTCCGGGACCTCCAGCGCTCCGCGCATGGAACCAGGCATCCAGCGCGACGGCGGCAAGGCCCCTTCCCGGCTGGGATGATGGGCGGTCCCCGCCGTTCCTGGCATGCTGCGGACGGCTCCCATGTCTTCGACCGCGGACGCGTCTTCTCCTGGCCCGGTGCTCCGGGTCGCACAGCAGGTTCCCCGCACCGAGGCGGAGGGCCCCGGGCGCCGCTTCGCACTCTGGATCCAGGGGTGTCCGCTGCGCTGCCCCGGGTGCTGCAACCCGGAGATGTTCGCGATGGAGCGTGGCACCGTCGTGACGGTGGAGTCGCTCGCGGCCCGGGTGCTCGCGACGCCCGGCATCGAGGGCTTCTCGCTGCTCGGGGGCGAGCCCTTCGCGCAGCCCGGCCCCGCCGCGGACCTCTGTGAGCGGCTGCGCGCGGGCGGTCTCAGCACCATGGTCTTCAGCGGCTACACGCTCGCGGAGCTGAAGGCCCAGACGAACCCGGACGTCGAGCGGTTGCTCGCCAGCCTGGACCTGCTGGTGGATGGGCGCTACGAGAAGGACCAGCCGGAGACGCGCCGGCGGTGGATTGGCTCCAGCAACCAGGTCATGCACTTCCTCACCCCGCGCTACTCGCCGGAAGACCCGACGTTCACCGCGCCCAACACGGCGGAGCTGCACCTCGTCGAAGGCCGGCTCATCATCAACGGCTGGCCAGACCTCGCGGACCGCCTCCGTCCATGACCCGCGTCTCGCCTTCCGAGCATTCGCTGCTCACGCTCGCGCGCGCCATCATGGGCCTGGGGCAGTACGCGCCCGTCGAGGACCTGCTTCGTGCGCGCCACACCACGCCCGCGCGACTGAGTCCCGGCGCCCTGCGCTCGCTGCGTGACACGTTGGCCAAGGGCACCGTCCTCGCGCTGGCCCGCTGCGGTGGGGCACGCCAGCGACGTCACCTGTCCTCCGAGTCAGGCCCCTCGCGCCTGTGGGAACGACACGGTCCTCCCGCGCTGCGCTTCTCCGTCCTCTGCTTCCACACCCTGCGCTGGCTCGTGGAACAGCCGCTCGCGATTTTCGGCCACAGGCCCCTGGATGTGGACGCGCCTCCGACGCTCGCCGACGAGCTGTTCCTCTACCTGTCCTGTCGACTGGTGGCGGGCACCCCCTGCGCTCTGTCGATCGCCCTGCAGCCCCAGTTCCAGCGCTCCATCCTCTGTCGGCTCGGGTTTCCGGACCTGTTCGGCGCCTCGCTCGGACGCGTGGACGCGGAAGGCTTCGCGCCGCTGCTCGCGGAGGGAGGCTGGCTGCTGGAGGCGCTCCAGGACGAGCTCGCCCTTCGCTGGCGCCGACTGGAAGAGAGCAAAGCGCGGCTCATCGAGCCCAAGCAACTGGTCGACCTGGGCACCGTGCAGGAGCAGGTGCTGGACGGGTTTCTCGACGCGGTGGACCGCGCGGGCCGCCGGGACCTGGCCGGCTTCGTGCTGGAGGCGCTGCGGCCCCTGGTCGACCAGCCCGCGTCGCGATGGGTGTCCAACCTGTCTCCTCGCGCATCGCTGAGCGTGAAGGCCCAGGCACGCCGGGCGGCGGGAGCGAGCCTGCGCGCACTCGGACGGATGGCGCGCTGGGATGCCGAGCACCGCGCGGTGCGCTTCTTCGACGACGGCTACGAGGGCGCGCAGTTGCTGCTCTCCGCCTGGGCGTCCTTCGGTGAGCCCGGCTTCCGCCTCGCCTCGGACCGGGAGCGTGAGCTGACCACGGACCTGGCGGCTCCCGTCGAAACGATTCCGGATACCCTTCCCCTCCCTTCCTCCGAGAGCGCCCCATGAGCCGCGCCTATCGAATCTCCGTCTCCGAATCCCTCAACCGCATCGTCCAGGCCGAGGACGGCGTGTGCTCCAAGCTGGAGCTGTTGCCCTTGCTGTCTCGCGAGGAGACGGCGGGCCTGCTTGCCTCGGAGCTGGCGAACCGGGGCTTCACGCAAGAGGGCGACGTGGCGGTGCGCGTCGAGGCCGACGGCGTACGCGTGGCCGTGGACGTCACCACCGGCGAGGTGAGCGTCACGTTGTCGGACGAAGCGTCGGTGGAGCTGAGGGCGACGGGCGAGGTCCTCTCCCACACCCCGGACGGATCCGAGGCGACGAAGAAGCTCGCGCGTGAGAAGGCGCGGGCGAAGCTGGAGGACCAGACCCAGGACGCCACCGAGTCGCTGCGCGAGGACATCACCCGGCGGCTCGAAGGACGGCTCCGGGACCTCAAGTCGGAGCTGGACTCCATCGCCAACAAGGTGACGGGCGAGGCCCTCAAGGTGCGCGCGTCGCAGCTGGGCACGGTGGAGGAGATTCACGAGGACGCGGCCACGGGCTCGCTCACCATCAAGGTTCGCGTATGAGTCAGCGCATCCCCGAGGAGTCCCTCCCCACGGAGCTGACACCCTTCGCCGCGGTGGAGGCCGCGTATCCCGCCGAGCTGGGCCGCCTGTGCGAGGCGCTGCTGCGAGGCCTCCCGGTGATGGTGGAGGCGGACAAGGAGCTGACGCCGTACTTCTACAAGTGCCTGCGGGACAGGTTGAAGAAGGACGGCAAGCAGTTCCTCTACCTGGATGGCCGCGCCGCCACGGAGCCACCGCCCGGAATGCCCGCGCCCAGCATGATGGCCACGCTCATCGGCCAACTGCGCGACGCGGTGCGAGGCGCGGTGCGCGAGCGCATCGTCGTGCTGCCCCATCTCGACCTGCTCACCACCAGCAGCGGCGGCCTCACGTCCGAGGCGCGCGAGGTGATTCCGCTGCTGTATGAAAACCCGGAGATGCTCTGGGTGGGCTTCAAGGACCCGTCGTTCCCGCTGCCACGGGTCATCGAGAACCTGTTCCCCCACAAGGAGAGCATCCTCGGCGTGAGTCGCGAGCGGCTGCGCTACCTTGTCACTCAGCGCGAGTGTCGCAAGTTCGGCCGGGGCCTCCAGCCCTACTCGCTCTACAAACACGTGTCCGGCGTGAATGCCGTGCGACTGCGGCGGCTGCTCGGGGCCATCACCGGCGAGGACTATCCCAGCGACGCGAGGCCTGCCTTCGCGCAGCTCCGCTCGGCCACGCTGAGCGGCTCGCTCAACGTGCCGGAGATTGACCTGCACACGGAGATTGGCGGCTACGCGAAGGTCAAGGAGCGACTCCAGCGAGAGATTCTCGACGTGCTCGCGCACAAGGAGACGCTGTCGGACCCGGAGGCGGTGAAGCGCGTGGAGGGCCTGCTGCCCCGGGGGATGATTTTCTGGGGCCCGCCGGGCACCGGCAAGACGCTCTTCGCCAAGGCGATGGCCTCGTCGCTGGGCGCCGCGGTGCTGGTGGTGAGCGGCCCGGAGCTGAAGAGCCGCTGGGTGGGCGAGAGCGAGGAGAACCTCCGGCAGATCTTCGTCCGCGCACGTCAGGCCGCGCCCAGCATCATCATCTTCGACGAGCTGGACTCCTTCGCGGCGGCGCGAGGGACGTACACGGGCTCCGGCGTGGAGCACTCCATGGTGAACCAGCTCCTCACGGAGATGGACGGCTTCCGCAAGGAGGAGCTCGTCTTCGTGGTGGGCACCACCAACTTCGTGGAGTCGCTGGACCCCGCGCTGCTGCGTCCGGGCCGCTTCGAGTTCCAGCTCTGCATCCCCTACCCCAACAGCACGGACCGCCGGGCCATCCTGTCCATCTACGACAAGAAGCTGGCCCTGGGCATGACGGAGCGGGCGCTCGACTACGCGGTGAAGCGCACCGGAGACCGCGTCGAGGGCACGGGCACGCGCTTCTCCGGTGACCACATCCAGGCGCTGTGTCGGGCCCTGGCCCGGCGTCGGCTGAGGGATGCAACGCAGACCCCCACCGAGCCTGTGGACGTGGAGAAGGCCCTCACGGACTTCCTGGACCGGCCGGAGCTCACGTCCGCCGAGGAGAAGGTCGTGGCCACTCACGAGGCCGGCCACGCCGTGTGCGCGCTGTTCTGTCCCAGCGCTCCCGCCATCGACCGCATCAGCATTCGCGGAGACCTGGCCGGCATGCTCGGCTTCGTGCAGTACGCGGACCCCGCGCATCGCTACGTCGTCACGCGCAGCCAGTTGCTGGACAGCATCTGCATGCTCTTTGGCGGACGCGAGGCGGAGGCGTTGCTCCTGGAGGACCTGTCCATCGGCAGTGCCCATGACCTGGAGCGCGCCACCGAGATTGCCCGCGAGCTGGTGGAGATGCTCGGCATGGGTGGCGACGGAATCCCCGTGCGCCGGTTCGACGCCCCGGGACGGGACGCGGAGCGGCATGCGCTCTCCGATGCGACGCGCGGCACGCTGGAGGCCGCGGTGCAGGAGGTGCTGGAGGTGCAGCGCGCCCGGGCCCGCGACATCCTCCACCGGGAGAAGACTCGCCTCGTCGCGCTTCGGGACTTGTTGCTCGAGCGCAAGGTGCTGGACCGCGAGGCATTCGTCCACCTGGCGCCCACGCTGGCGTCGCAGAAGGAGCCGGCCCATGGCTAGTCTCATCCTCCGTCTCCTGGTGAATCCCCAGACGGGTCGCAAGGACATCGTCATCCAGTACGAGAGCGACTCCGACGCGCTTCCCATGGAGCACGAGGAGGAGCACCGTCGCCTCGTGGACCAGCTCATCGCCGGGGGCGCGCTCAAGGCCTCTGAGGTGGGACGCATCATCGTCCAGCGAGACACCCCGTCCGGACAGGCCGCCCAGCCCGAGTCCACGTCCGAGAGCACCGCCGAAAAGGTGAGCCAGAAGGCCTGATGTCCACGCTCGTGTTTCCGACCGAGGAAGCGCTCCACCTCGCGCTGACCTCCCGCCTCGTCCCTCCCGAAGTCCAGGCCACGCCGGCCCGCTACCGTCGGTCCGCCGAGGGTGTGCTCCACGTCACGTCCCAGGCGCCCTTGTCCAAGGCCGTGCTCGCGGAGCTGGCGACTTTCGGCATCAAGGCCGACGCGAAGGCACCTCGCGCGGAGGACTCCGTGCTGTGCTGGGCGGAGCTGCTGGCCCCGCGTCGGGTCCCCGTCGAGAGCGCGCCCCTGGGCGCGGTGTTGTTCCTGCCCGTGGATGGCAACGGGCTGTTGTCGCTCGCGGGCGAGCTGCTGCGCCTGGGCTGTGACCGCCAGGAGGTCTGCTTCGCCGAGGAGAAGAAGGGCCAGCGCGCCCTGCTTCGCGCCTCCGCCCCGCCCTACTTCACGCTCACCGGCGCGATGGACCGCGCGGGGGGCCTGCGAGCCTTCGTGCCCGCGGTGCCAGGGCAGACTTCCGTCTGGGTGGAGTTGGGCCACGTGCATCCGCTCGCGCGCACGCTCCTGCCCGCGCCTGGCACCGTGCTGCTCATTCCCGGCGAAGGCCCGTGGCTGACGGCGCCGGACGGGCCGTGGACGGACCTGTATCAGCTCACGGACCTGCGGCTCCCCGAGCCCGCGGAGGACTGGACGCCCTCGGCCGCGCCGGGCCGGCTCTCCGTCCACATGAGGCTCACCCGGGCCGCGCGCACGGAGGCCGCGAGTCTCTGGGTGCTGCGCGAGAACGCCGTGGCGCAGGTCGAGTCACTGGTCCACACGCTGCCGGAAGCCCTGCTCGCGCAGCTTCGCTTCGCGGTGACCGGGCCCGCCGACGCGCCGTGCATCATCCTGCGAGCACGGCATGGCCGTGAGCGGCCACCGGAGCTGGGCCTGTCCGCCATGGCCTATTCGCCGCTGCCCCAGCTCGCGGACCTCTACCTGCCCTGTGACGGCCTGCTGGAGCCTCCCGTGCGCAGAGACCGTCTGCGTGCGCTCCTCGCACCCGTGCCGGACACCGTCACCTGGTTGCACCCCACGGGCGCCGGCGGCTTCCGCGCGGAGCGAATCCCCGAGCAGGCCTTCCAGCCACTCGAGTCCTGGGTGGACTACGTGGTGGACACCGCCGCCGCGGCCCTGGAGCCGTGGGTGAAGGGGGCCACGTTCGATTTCGGCGCCATCGAATCCGCGGACGGCGAGTGGATGCCCGGTGCGGAGGGCCCCGCTCCCACCGGGGAGAGCGAGGACCCGAACACGTCGACACGAAGCACCCGCCGCACGCGACGAGGGCAGGCGCCCGTGCCGGAGCCCGTTGAGCCGGCGCAGCCAGCGACGACGAAGCGCTCGTCGTCCCGAGGCTCGGGGACCCTCCTAGAGCCACTCACACCCGCGCAGCTCGGTGCCGCCGAGGAAGCCCTCGCGGTCGCGGAGAAGTCCTTCCTCGAACTGGAGGTTCCCGCCGATGCCCCCGAGCGACAGGCGCTCTGGGTTCACATGGCGGAGCTGAATGGTCAGCTCGGCCGAGGGCGCGATGCGGCGCTGTGCTGGACGCGCGCGCTCTGGAACGCCTCGGGCCCGGCTGCCACGGAACTGGCCGTGCGCTGGGCGGAGGCGGAGTCCCGCGCGGGTGCCTCGCGGGCCGAACTGCTGACCCGCGCCACGCCCTCCGAGGACGACGTGCGCAGCTTCGCCAGCGGGCTCGTCCTGGGTGCGCTGACGTCTCCACGGACGCCACCGGGGGATATGCCCGCGCTGCAGCGCTGGTTGGATCGCCACGACACCGCGCTCGACGTGCGCACGCTGTGGCTCTCGCGCGCCGCGCTGGACACGCTCGCGGGGGGCGACCCGCTGAGCCTCGCGAGGACGGGGGACCGGCTGCTGGAGATGCTCCAGCGCGGGCTCTCCCTCTCGCGCGATGTCCCGCGCTTCCTGCGGGGCGGCACGGATGCGTCGGCCCTTCCTCGGCTCGCGGCACAGCTTGACGCGCTGCTGGACCGCTTCGAGCGCACCGCGCGTCGGCGCTCCTCCGTGGAGGCGCCCGCCGAATTGACCCAGGCCTATGTCCGCCTCGTCTTCGCCTGTGGCCTCGCGAGGCTGGGACAAGCGGACCGCGCGCGGGCGCTGGTGGCCTCGGCCACGGCGGCGCTCGACACGAAGGAGCCCATCCATGGGTTCCTGTCGCGGGCCTATGGCGCACGCGTGGCGCAAGCGCTGGAGGGCGAGCCGCTGGAGACTCCGCTGCCCGCGGACATCTCCGCGGAGCTCAACGCGCTGGCCACCTTCCAGCGCTACAAGGTGGACCGGCTGCGTCAGGCCTCCGCGCTGCTGGAGCCCAGCGAGCGGTTGGACCCGGCCCGGGCCTTTGGACGCGGGACACGCGACCTGCGAGGCGAGGAGTTCGCGGCGCTGCGAGACATCCGCGACGCGGCCACGGTGACGCACGAGGTGGTCCAGTTGGTGAGGCGCGCCACGGGAGCCCGCCTGCCCGCGCCCGAGCGACTGCGCCTCATCGGCGGCTTGCTGGAGACGTTGCCTCGGCTGGCCCCTGCGCGGGCGCTGCCGCTGCTGGATGAACTCGTCTCAGCGATGGAGGGGCTCCCGGGAGAGTCCCAGGCCCAACTCCTGGGTGACGCGCTTACCCTGGCGGCGCTGTTCGGCCGGGCGGACCGCGCGACGTCACTGGCGGGGCGGCTGCGGCTGGTGTTGGCCGGACTTGCGCCGGAGTCCCCCGCGTGGGGCGCGGGCATCCTGGAGGCCAGCCTGCGCGGCCTGCGTCGCGTCGGCCTGTCTCGCGAGACGGGCGAGATGGTGGCGGCGACGCGAGGTCTGCTCACCCGGGCCAAGGCGCCCGTGGCGGCGCGACTGGGTGTCGCGTCGGGAATGGCGATGCTCGGGCATGTGGACGAAGCGCTGCCGGTGTTCAACATGGCATTCGATGCGCTGGCCGCCGCGAAGGGCTCCCCCCCTGAGCGGATGGCCCTGACGCGAAGTCTGGCGGGAGCACTGGCGCATACGCCGACGAACGTCGCGCTGCCGGGACTGGCGAGACTGTCGGAGGGGCTCGCCACGGTGACGGACAGCTTCAATACCAACAGCCACTTCTGTCTGTCCGTGGTGGAGCTGGCGGACGCGCTGGTGCTGGGTCATGTGGAAGTGGCGCAGGGCGCGAGCGAGCGGGCACGAAGCTGGTTGGACGAGGATGAGTTCTTGGTGCGGCGACGCATCCATCAGGAGTTGGAGGACCGTACATGAGCAGTGTTCCCCGACGGGAGGAGCCCGTCGCCGACCCCATCTCCGCGCTGACGTTCGACGCGCTGTCACGCGAGGCGCAGGGGCTGCGCGAGCGGCTCAACCGGTTCCGACAGGGACTGGGGCGACACTTCGTGGGCAAGCAGACGCTGGTGGACCTGATGACCGTGGCGGCGGTGGCGCAGGAGCCGCTGCTCCTGGTGGGCCCACCGGGCACGGCGAAGTCGGACCTGGTCCTCAAATTCCGCGAAGCGCTGCGCATCCCCAACGAGGACTACTTCGAATACCTGCTGACGCGCTTCACCGAGCCATCCGAAGTCCTGGGCCCCATCGACATCAACCTCCTGCGCCAGGGCCGCTACATCCGGCGCGAGGGAGGCAAGCTGCCCACCGCGAAGCTGGTGTTCCTGGACGAGGTGTTCAAGGCGAGCTCGGCCATCCTCAACGCGCTGCTGACAGTCATCAACGAGCGCAAGTTCTACCAGGACGGCGCGCCGCAGCCGGTGAAGCTCAAGGTGCTCTTCGCGGCGACGAACGAGCTGCCCGAGCACGCGGAGCTGGGCGCGCTCAAGGACCGCTTCTGCCTGAAGGCCGCGTGTCGCCCGGTGCAGGACCGCTACTTCCTGGAGCTGCTCGACTCCGGCCTGGAGTCCCAGACACACCGCGAGCTGAACCAGAAGCCGTGGGCGGAAGGACACGCGACGCTGGAAGACCTCCTGAAGGCGCACCGCTACCTGACGCTGATGATGGGGCGCAAGGAGATGGGGCCGGACGGGCGCGAGCTGAAGGACCGTGACTTGTTCTTCCGCGACGAGCTGCTGCGCGAGTTCCGCCGCGTGGTGCAGACGCTGACGCGCGAGGACGGCGTGTTCATCAGCGACCGAAAGCTGGTGAAGCTCTACCGGCTGCTGCGCACTCGTGCGTGGATCTTCCACGGTGGCGCGGTGGAGCGTCAGGACCTCCAGCTCCTCTCCTATCTGGGAGAGACGCGGGAGGAGATCGACCTGCTCGAAGAGAAGGTGCCTCGACTTCTCGGCCTGACGTGATGCGCATCCTCTGAACGCAACGAGGACCTGGAGCGACACCTCCAGGTCCCCGTGTCACGAGCAGTCGCTACGGAGTACAGGACACGTTGGCGGGCGCGGCCCAGAGCTGGTACCAGCCCGTGTCATCCATCGCGGTGAAGTAGATGCTGCCGCCGACGCGAGCGAAGCCCTCTGGCGACGACGTCACCAATGACGGAGTCGCCGTCACCTCCGCCGTGGTGGCGTTGGTGCCGTAGCTCACCCAGGGGTTCGTGTAGGAGCCCGCCGAATCCGCTCCCGCGAAGATGACCCCGCCGCCGTCGATGGGATGGACGGACGAAGAGAACTCGTCGGAGACGCTCAGCGAGCCAGGCATCGCTCGCGTCTGCGCGGCCGTGCCGTCCGTCACCCACAGCTTCACCACGCGATATGCGGGCCCCGGAGTGCTGATGGCCACGGCGAAGTACAGCTTTCCTCCCGAGCGGGTGAACGACTGGAGAGACGGGAACGCAGCTTCCTGGTCCGCGTAGGGATTCTCCAGGACGGTGACGGTGGCCTTCCCTCCGCCCGCCAGCGCGACGCGATACAGCCCCATCCGCTGCGTCACCGGGTCCGCGTTCGTCAGGTACACGTGCGCGCCCAGCGAGCCGAGCATCCGCATCTCACGACCGAAAGACTCCAGCCGCACCGTGCCCGAGGCCGTGCCGTCCGACTTCCACACCTCCGTGTTCACCCCGTCCCGGAGCGTGAAGAGTCCCGTGCTCCCGTCCTCGGTGATTCCGGCATCGACCACGGGTACCACGTTGGCATCCAGTCGCTTGACGAAGACCGTACCGCCGGACGTCCCATTCGTGCGCCACAGCGCGGTGCCGTGCTCCGGGCTGGACAGGAAGAACAGATGACCATGGGAGGTCCGCACGTAGCTCGGCGACAGGGTGCTCAGGACGCCGAGGTTCACGAGCTGCGTCGTCCCCTCGGCCGAGCCATCCGTGCGCCACAGCTCCACCTGGAGCCTCGGCGGGTCCATCACCTGCCAGGTGCGGAAGAACGTGACGAACGTACCGTAGGAGGCGAACTGGGAGAGAGCCGAGCCCGCGGACCCGGGCGTCAGGTCCTTCAACACCTGCGTGCCCGCCTCTGTCCCGTCGGTGATCCACGGCTCCCGACCGTACTCCTCGGTGTAGACCTGGAACAGGAAGCGACTGTCCAGGGACGAGAGCGAAGAGATGTTCCTCCCAGGCGACGTCGCGGAGAACGCCTTCACCGGCGCGGTGCTGGCCTCCGTCCCCTGGCTCTTCCACAGCGTGGCGCTTCCATCGCGAAGGTTCACGGAGAAGTAGGCCGTGCCCTGCACGTCCCGGATGCCCGTGGGCATGGGAGTGAAGGTCGGCGACTGGGGCGTCCCGGGCGGCACGACCACCTTCACTCGCCGCGCCCCCTCGGGTGAACAGGCCAGGGTGGCCACCTGGGACGGCTGCGACTCCAGCGGAGAGGGCTCCAGTTCCGGAGCACCCCCACACCCCCATCCACCCAGACAGAACACGGCCAGGCCATACTTCGCGCGCATGGTGTCTCCTCCCCCTCGGAGCACGGGCTGCGACGGTGGGAACCAGGGAAGCACGGAGCAACTGCCCCTCGGTCCGAGCAGGCTGTCCATCGCAAGACAGGGCTCGGCCCCTGGGCCCCCTGCCGAAAGTCCCCAGAATCACCTCCGCGCGCCGACACGCCCCTCCATCGGGCACCTTCGGAAGTGATACAGAAAGGACGCATGGCAGCAGTGGAGTCGCGAGGCCCCCAGGACACGGAACGCTGGTTGTGCGCCGGGCTCACCCTCGCGCGACAAGAAGGCCTCGACGCGGAGTCCCTCGCCACGAGCGTGCCCTGGCTCCTGGCCACGCTCGCGGAGACACCCACGCTTCCGCCACCCGCGCTGGTCGCGGACCTGGGAAGGCTCGTCGCCGGCCATCCCCTGGCCCCATCCCTGCCCATCCCCGACACCCTGCCCCGCCTTCGCGCCGCGGTGCGCGCTTACGACGACCATGTCCTCGCGAGGCTCGCCGCCGAGCCTCACCTGGAGGCCGTGTCCGCCGCGCTCGCCCGCCTGCCGGAGCCGCTGCGGCCCCGAGGCGTGGCCTTCCTCGTGGCCCGCCTCCTCTCCCGCATGGGCTTCACCGCCGGCACCTCCGTGAGCCCCGCCCTCGCGCGGCGCGTCCTGGAACGTCCACCTGGGGAACTGTTGTCATCCGGATACATCTCCCTGCGCGAGCCCGGCCCCGCGTTGGAGCAACTGGCCCAGGGCTACGAGTCCCTCAGCACCGGGGCCCGGCGCGCGAGTGCCCTGCTGGGTGACGCGGAAGCCTTCACGCTGGAGAACCTGGAGCACCTCCAGGGCAAGGCGCAGCGGCTGGCGCTGGAGCAGGCGGTGGAAGCCGCCGAGGCCCTCTCGCGCGCCCTTCCGCCCCGCCTCCGCGCACGCCCCGTGTCCACCGGCCCCGCGCCCACCGCGATGGAGGATGACGCCGCGTTTCCGCAGGGCGGGTTCTCCTCCGTCTCCAACGTGGGCAGCCTGGAGAACCTGGTCACCTCCGAGCTCGTCTACATGGAGGATGAGCCCACGCTGGACTTGTTCGACGTGCGCTACGTCGAGGGCGAGCTGCTCTACTACACCCGCGACGAAAGCCTCGCCGTGCGTCGTCGCCGCGTGGTGACCTTCGTCCTCCCGCCGAGCCTCGCGGACGCGCGGGTGAAGGACACCGGCGTGCGGTGGCAGCGCGCAGTGGTGGCCATGGGACTGGTGTTGTGCCTGGTGCGCCGGCTGTCCGTGTGGCTGGGAGACCAGGACCTGCGCTTCCAGGTCGCCTTCCCCTGGGGTGGCGACGGGCCCCACCCGCTGGAGGCGGAGCGCGGCCTGTGCGAGCTGCTGCTGCGCGAGTGGCGAGCCCGGGGGACCGCGGAGATTCTCACCCCACGAGACTCCGACGAGGTGCTGGCGAACGCGGCAGTGCAGGCGAAGCGGGCCCGGGTGGACGTGCTGTTGCTCGACGCGACCCGTCAAACGCGGCTCGACACGACGAAGGTGCCCGCCCGCGTGGGGGTGCATCACCTGGACTTGAGCGAGCCGAGCCCGAGGCTCCATGTGCCGGGCCGGGGAACTTCTTCACCCGCGCGTGAAATCCCGGAAGTTGGCGCCGAGGGAGGCCCTCCCGAGACGCCATGGGAGGCCTGGACCGGAACGACGCTTGAGCTTGCGCGAGGGCTTCTCTAGCGTCCGGTCCGGGAAGCGCCACGCTTGGCGCAGGAGAGGACGGGCCATGCCGCGGTACGAGTTCAAGGAAGGCAGCTCCAACAAGTTCTGGGAGATCACGTTCGAAGGAAAGTCCTTCACGACGCGATGGGGCCGCATCGATACCGACGGCCAGGAGAAGACGCAGTCCTTCGACTCTCCCGAGGCGGCGCAGAAGGAGTACGACAAGCTCGTCCGCGAGAAGGAGAAGAAGGGCTACGAGCTGGTGGGCGACGGTGAAGGGGGCGACGACGGGGACGACGAGTCGCCGAGCGTCGAGGGCAAGTCCAACCCGGAGCTGGAGGCCGCCATCCAGAAGGACCCGGCCAACGTGGACGCGTACCTGGTCTACGGCGACTGGCTCCAGAGCCAGGGCGACCCGCGCGGCGAGCTGGTCGCGCTGCAGCACGCGGTGTCGAAGGCCGAGGGCACGGAGGCCTCCACCCTCAAGCGGCAGATCACCGCGCACATCAAGAAGCACAAGGCGCTGCTGCTCGGTGGACTGGCCAAGGCCTGGTCCGAAGAGGAGCTCAAGGTGGAGTGGCACCTGGGCTTCATCCGCGACGCGCGGCTGGGCAAGAAGGACTACGACTCCGAGCTGGAGGTCCCCGAGACGCTGGTGAAGCTGCTCGCGCACCCTTCGGCGAAGTTCCTCCAGTCGCTCACCATCGGCATGGTGGATATGGAGGGCGAGAACTATTACGCCGGCGTCGTCGAGGCCATCGTCAAGACGAAGGGCATGCCGACGCTGCGCAGCCTGTTCCTCGGCGACTTCGAGTACCCGGACGAGACGGAGATCTCCTGGTCGTACATCAACGACGTCACGGGGCTCTACAAGGTGCTGCCCAACCTGCGCTCGCTGCGGCTGCGCGGCGCGGACGCGGACCTGGGCAAGATTGACCTGCCGGAGCTGCGTGAGTTCTCGATGGAGACGGGCGGCCTGCCCTTGGGCGCGGTGAAGTCCATCGCCAGCGCGAACTGGCCGAAGCTGGAGAAGCTGGAGGTCTGGTTCGGCTCGGAGAACTACGGCGCGGAGGGCGGCGTGGAGGACATCCAGCCCATCCTCGACGGCAGGGGCCTGTCGAACGTCAAGGTGCTGGGCCTGCGCAACTCGGAGTTCACGGACGAGCTGGCGAAGGCGCTGCCCACCGCGAAGATCCTCCCCCAGCTCGAGAAGCTGGACCTGTCCATGGGCTGTCTGTCGGACACGGGCGCGCAGACGCTCGCGGACAACGCCGCGGCCTTCAAGCACCTCAAGCACCTGGACGTGACGGAGAACACGCTCACCAAGGCCGGCGAGAAGCTGGTGGCGAAGCTGGCCGCGACGGTGGCGGCGGGCAGCCAGCGTGACTACGACGAGGAATACCGTTACGCGGCGGTGGGCGAGTAGCACTCCATGACGGCGGTGCCTGACTTCATCCTCATCGGCAACGCCGAGAACCGGCGCGTCACGTTGTTCCAGGACGCGCTGGCCCGCCAGGGCCTTCCTCCCGCGAGGGTGGTGCCCTGGCGGGAGCTGGTGAAGCACCCCGCCCTCCTCGCGCGGCTGCCCGACACGGACGCCTTCGTCCGCATCGACGCCGCGGGGGAGAGCTGGGAGGTGGAGAAGGCGCTGCTCAAGCGCGGCCATGAAGACGCGCTGGAGCATGGCTGTCAGGTGCTCGCGCCGGAGGACGTGGACGCGCTCGTCGAGGACCACGGGCGCATCCTGGCTCCACGCCAGGGACACCTGGGCTTTCTGCGAGTCCTCTCCGAGCTGGAGGCGGTGTTCCGGGAGCGGCCTCGCTGGAGGGTGCTCCAGTCGCCCGCGAGCATCGCCGACCTGTTCGACAAGCGCATCACCTCGCGGAGGTACGCGGCGTTGGGTGTGCCCGTGCCGGAGCCCTTGGACGGAGTGACGGACGTGGCCTCGCTGCGCGAGCGGATGGACGACGAGGACTGGCGCGAGGTCTTCGTGAAGGTGTCCTGCGGCTCGTCGGCGTCGTGTCTGGCCATCTTCCGCAGACACCGCGAGCGGGAGTCGCTGGTCACCACCATCGAGCAGGCACCGACGGGTTGGTACAACTCGCTCAAGGTGCGTCGAATCACGGAGCCGGAGCGCGTGGAGGACGTGCTGGGCTTCCTGCTGCGCGAGGGCTCACAGGTGGAGCGCTCGATTCCCAAGGCGCGACTGGGCGGCGACACCTTCGACTGTCGGGTGCTCACCGTGGGTGGGGAGCCCGCCTTCACGGTGGTGCGCCAGAGCCGAGGCCCCATCACCAACCTGCACCTGGGCGGCTGGCGTGGAGAGCCGGAGGAGCTGGAAGCAGCGGTTCCGCGCAACGAATGGAAGGCCGCGATGGAGAGCTGCCGCGTGGTGGCGCGGGCCCATGACTGCCTTCACGTGGGCATCGACCTGATGTTCGAGGAGCACTTCACCGGGCACCGAGTGGTGGAGGCGAACGCCTTCGGCGACCTGCTGCCCGGCCTGCAGCGCGAGGGATTCAGCGTCTACGAGTGGGAGATTCGCGAGGCACTGGCACTGGCTCGTGCCAATGCCTCTCCTCTCAGCCCGTGACGCTCACCGGCGTCAGTCGCAGCCCGTGGCGTCGCGAGAGGGCACCCAGTTGCAATCGAAGGTGTGCACCTCGCCAGTGGCGCGACCGCGCCCTGGAGCCGAGTCGAGCATCGTGTTCCAGAACCGCGAGAGTACCGAGGTGAGCGAGTTGGCGGGCCCCGTCGGCGGGTCGCTGTTGTAGAGCAGTGCCGCATGCACGTTCGGCTCGGTGGTGCCGTTGGCACGGAGCACGACGGGGTCGCTCGGCGCGAAGAGCCACTTCATGCGCGACGATGTGTTGTCTCCGGTGATGCCCATGGCCCGGTTCATGGACTCCACCCAGGTGGCACGGGCCGCGCGCTCCGCCGGGGTGTTGGTCGTCGATTGGAACGGCAGCCCGGTGTTCGACATGTAGAGCTGGTCCTGGCGGTTCTGCCAGACAAGCGTGGGCAGGTCGAAGCCCCCTTCCGACACGGGTGCGGTGATGATGTCGTAGAGCACCGGACCACTGATGCACTCGTGCGGAGGATGTACGGGGTCCCCCGGCGTCCGCGCGGCCACACAGGACGGAGTAAGCGAAGACTTCCAGATGCTCGTCAACTGCTCGAAGGCCTCCAGCCCCGAGCCAATCCCCAGCACGGGATAGTCTGGATGATTCCAGTCGAGCGGCAGGTACCCGGCGCCCGGAAAGACAAGCAGCCGTCCCGCCTTCGCGGCCTTGGGGAGTCGCTTCACGACGCGATGCGTGTTGTTGAAGGCGCCAAAGCCTCCCGCCGAGCCGCCCCGCCACAACACGCGCAGCGGCTTGTTGTCGTCCAGGCCATACCGCTCGACGAGCACGGCGAGCATCGCCTCCACGTTGTAGGCCCCCATGAAGCGCCAATCCCGCTGCGTCCCCTTGTAGGTGATGTCGGGCGCATCCAGTGCCGTACCCGTCCACAAGTCACTCGAGCAGTAATGGCCAAGCACATCGATGGCGCCACTGAAGTCGTCGGGGCTCGCGGGCTCGCGCTCACGCAGCGCCCGGTCCGCCGGCAGGTTCACCGACGACACCAGGTCGATGGCTCGATTGCCGCAGCCCCCCAGCGGACTCTCGCTGTCGAACGCGCAGAAGCCACCGCCTTCGAGGCGCAGCACCCACTGCGTCGGAAGAGCCCCTCCCGGAGGAACTGGGGGGAAGGTGACCTCCAGGACGAACTCGTCGCCCAGGTTGCACCGGGCATCCGTCCAGCGGACGTCCCGAAGCGCCGGGCGCACCGTCTCCGTCAACCGGCGCATGGGATTGCCGGCGCGAGTACACGCGGTCACGTTGTAGCCATTGCCCGAGGGCCGACAGGTGGCCGTTCCCCCGGACCAGGCGGACGCAAGCGAGGAGCAGGATACCGAGGTTCCAGGCACACACGCCGTCGCCACGGCTTCGAGCGCTGGGCCCGTGGTGCCCTCCTCGGAGAGGGGCGCATGGCGAGGTTCCGCCCCACCACAGGCGGCACAGGTCAGGACGACGGGGAGCAGCAGGAGGAGGGAGCGCATTCCCTCTCAACCCACGACACTCCAGAGAGTTGCGGAGGTCCTGTTTCGATTCTCAATGAGAGAACCCGCGGACTGGCCCGTGGCACCGGGCTGGGAGACGCGCCGAATCACGCGTCCCCCAGGAGCGGTCATCTCATTACGGCGTCGTGAGGATTCCCGTGAAGGCCGTGGCGTTGGCGACCGGGAAGGCGGTGCGCAGGGGATGGCGCGAGAGGTCCAGGTCGCCCTGACGGAAGGCCCGCACGCTCATGATGTAGGACGCGCCGGGGACGAGCACGCCTGGAGGCAGCGTGACGTGAGACTGGGCGGTACGAATCCTGACGCCGAGTGCCGCGACGGTGCGCGTACCCGACACGAAGAGCCGCCGGATGGAGACTTCATGCGCGGACGGAGTTCCGGCAGCGGGAGCGGACCAGCTCAGCGTCGGCGTGAGTGATGTCATCGTCTGGTCCACCGTGGCCACGGCACCATCGATGCTCAGGCTCCGCACGGGCGTGAGGAGCGGAGCCAGGGGCTGGCCCTCGACCTTCCACAGGAGGTTCGTATACGACACGCCCGCGCTCTGCCGGGTGGGCTGCGTCCCTGCCAGCGCGAAGGTGACACTGACGGGATAGACGACACTCACGACCGCCGGCCACTCCCGCGGGAAGGGATTGCCATAACGGAGCGGGAGCGCGGGCGAGCCCTCGTGGAGGTCCGCCTCGAGCAGGTCTGGGATGCTGGAGAAGAAGCCAGGGCCCTTGCCGGCGGGCAGGACACTCACACCGAGCTCCGGCTGGCGGCCTGGAGTCCTCTCGGCCCGGGGATGCACATCCGCGATAGCGGGCGTGAAGGCCGCCTCGTGGAACTCGTAGGAGAGCTGCTCCGTCTGGGCAACCTCCGTGAAACCTCCCTGCAAGAGGGTGCTCTGCCCCTCCGGCGTGGTGAAGGGAGCCGGAATGAAGACCTCCGTCAGCGACCGGGAGTCGCCCGTGGCGGAGGTCGCCAGGTGGGTCAGCATCGCGGAATCACCCTGGGCTGAATCCACCAGCCGGTTCTCCGAAGACCAGGCGAGGTTGAATGAGGCCTGGGCCAACTCGGTGTCGCCTGCCGTCGGCGCGCCCTCGTCGAACCCCCCATGCAAGTCGATGACGACCATCCCCGCGTTGGCGGAGATGAGCTGGAGCAGGTCACCAGGAAGCCACGGGCGCATGGCCCCTACGTCGAACACCAGGTGCGTGGAGGAGTCAGGAGTCCGCTGGCCCACGCGCCCGAGCTTGTGCTCGCTCAGGTCGAGTCGGCGCTCGACACTGGAGAACCAGGGCAGCTCATCCCCGATACGAAGGGTATACGTGGCGCCTGGAGGGATGCCTGGAACGACGAAGGTTCCATCAGAAGCGCCCGTGCCAGGGTAATGGAAGAAGCTCCCATCGGCGCCTTGAGCCCAGGCCTCGATGGGAACCGAGGAGAGGTCCACGGGGACCTTCTGCTTGCCTTCGGACGTGTGGTGAATGAAATGCCGATGCCCGCGAATACCAACCGTCGCCTTCCCCGCCTCATTCGTCGAGGCAGGCGCGGCGGTGGAGAGCAGGAACAAACCGGTGGCCAGGAGTGGCGAGTAACGAAAGGGAGTCATACTGCTCCTCTACGTGCTCAGTCCGGCCCCTGAGGGTGTTATCGACGTCATCGCCAGAATGCCCTGACGTGAGTCTTTCCACAAAAACCCGCCCCCGGCCGGAGCCCGCCACGAAGGCGGACTCCAGCCTGGAAGCCTTTCGACTCAGGCCTCGGGAGGCGTGTCCAACACGGGCTTGCGTCGGTTGAACAACCGCTGCACGACGACGAAGAACAGCGGCACGAAGAAGATACCCAGCAGCGTGCCGACAATCATGCCACCGAGCACGCCGGTGCCAATGGCCCGCTGCGCACCCGAGCCCGCGCCGGACGCAATCGCCAACGGCGTCACGCCGAAGCCGAACGCCAGCGACGTCATCAGGATGGGCCGCAGACGCGAGCGCACCGCGCTCAACGTCGCCTCAATCAACTCCATGCCCTTGTCGAGGTTCTCCTTCGCGAACTCGACGATGAGGATGGCGTTCTTGCTGGAGAGTCCCACGGTCGTCAGCATCGCGACCTGGAAGTAGACGTCGCGGTCCATGCCCCGCAGCGTGCTTCCCAGCACCGTCCCGAGAATTCCCAGCGGCGCCACGAGCAGCACGGCGGTGGGAATCGTCCAGCTCTCGTACATCGCCGCCAGGCAGAGGAAGACCAGCAGCAGCGAGAGCGTGTAGAGCAACGGGGTCTGCGCGCCCGCCGCGCGCTCCTGGTACGACTGCCCCGTCCACTCCAGGCCCACGCCGGGCGGAAGCTGGGAGACCAGCCGCTCCACTTCGGCCATCGCCACGCCGGAGCTGACGCCCGGAGCGGCCTCGCCGTTCATCTCCATCGCCGACACGCCGTTGAAGCGCTCGAGCCGAGGCGAACCCGAACCCCAGCGCGGACTCGCGAAGGCCGAGAACGGAACCATCTCACCCTTCATGTTGCGCACCGACCAGCGGTTGAAGTCCTCGGGGGCCATCCGGAAAGGCGCATCGGCCTGGATGAACACCCGCTTGACGCGACCCCGGTCGATGAAGTCGTCGATGTACTGCCCACCCCACGCCACGGAGAGCGTGTTGTTGATCTCCGCGGTCGCGAGCCCCAGCGCGGAGGCCTTCGCGACATCGACGTCGACGCGGAACTGGGGCGTGTCCTCCTGTCCGTTCGGGCGCACGTTCGCGAGCAGGCTGCTCTGCGACGCCGCGCCGAGGAACTGGTTGCGCGCGGCGGTCAGCGCCTCGTGGCCCAGACCGACGTTGTCCTTCAGGAAGAAGGAGAAGCCCGCGGAGGTGCTCAACTCCGCCACCGCGGGAGGCGGGAAGGCGAAGGCGAGCGCATCTTGAATCTGCGCCAGCTCCCCCATGGCCCGGCCCGCCACGGCGTTGACGCCGAGATTGGGCGCCTTCCGCTCGGCCCAGTCCTTGAGGCTGATGAAGGCGACGCCAGCGTTCTGGCCGCTGCCACCGAAGCTGAAGCCCTGCACGCTGAACATCGCGTTGACGGTGTCCTTCTCGCTCTCGAGGAAGTGCCGCTCCACCCGCTCAATCACCTTCATGGTGCGCTCCTGCGTCGCACCCACGGGCGTCTGCACCATCGCGAACAGGAAGCCCTGGTCCTCGGAAGGAAGGAAAGAGCTCGGCAGGCGCAGGAACAACACCACCATCACCGCCACCATCGCGACGAAGGCGAGCATGAAGCGCTTGCTCCGCGACAGGATTCCGCGCACCGCCCGCTGGTACTGCGCATTGCTCTTGTCGAACCCGCGATTGAACGCCCCGAAGAACCCCGTCTCCTTCGCGTGGTGTCCCTTCGCAATCGGCTTGAGCAGCGTCGCGCAGAGCGCCGGCGTGAGCACGATGGCGACCAGCACCGAGAGCGCCATGGACGTCACGATGGTCACCGAGAACTGCCGGTAGATGACCCCCGTGGAGCCCGCGAGGAACGCCATCGGCACGAACACCGCGGACAGCACGACGCCAATGCCCACCAGCGCGCTGGTGATCTGATCCATCGACTTGCGGGTGGCCTCCAGGGGAGACAGGCCCTCCTCACTCATCAGTCGCTCGACGTTCTCGACGACGACGATGGCGTCATCGACGAGCAGACCGATGGCGAGCACCATCGCGAACATCGTCAGCATGTTCGCCGAGTACCCCAACGCGGTGAGCACCCCCAGCGTCCCCAGCAGCACCACGGGCACCGCGATGGTCGGAATCAGCGTCGCGCGGAAGTTCTGGAGGAACAGGTACATCACCAGGAACACCAGGAGGATGGCCTCGAGCAGCGTCGAGACGACGCCCATGATGGCCACTCGCACGAACGGAGTCGTGTCGAACGGCACCACCGCCTTCATTCCCTTCGGCAGCAGCGGCTTGAGTTCCTCCAGCGCGGCGGTGATGCCCTGCGCCGTCTCCAGCGCGTTGGCGCCCGTGGCCAGCGACACGGCCACGCCGGTGGCGGGCTTGCCGTTGTAGCGGCTGATGACGCTGTAGTCCTCGGAGCCCAGCTCCACCCGGGCCACATCCCCGAGCCGCAGCAGGGAGCCTTCCGAATTGCCGCGCACGATGATGTTCCGGAACTGCTCCGCCGTCTGGAGGCGGTCCTGCGCCGTCACCGTCGCGTTGAGCTGCTGGCCCTGCACCGCGGGCGTTCCACCCAGCTGCCCCACCACCACTTGCTGGTTCTGGGCCCGGATGGCGCCGATGACGTCGGTCGGCGTCAGCGTGTAGGTGTCCAGCTTGTTCGGGTCCAGCCAGATGCGCATCGCGTACTTCGTGCCGAACACCTGGGTGGCGCCCACTCCGGGAACGCGGGAGATGGGGTCCACCATGTTCGTGGCGACGAAGTCCTGGATGTCGTCGCCCGACATGCTGCCGTCCTCGGAGACGAAGCCAATCACCTGCAGGAAGCCCGTGCTCGCCTTGCTCACGGAGATGCCCTGCTGCTGCACGGTCTGCGGCAACAACGGCGTCGCCAGCTGCAGCTTGTTCTGCACCTGCACCTGCGCGATGTCCGGGTCGGTGCCGTTGCGGAACGTCAGGATGATGTTGGCCGAGCCGTTCGACTCGCTCGTCGCCGACATGTAGAGCAACCCATCGAGCCCCTTCATGCTCTGCTCGATGACCTGCGTGACGGAGTCCTCGATGGCCTTCGCGGAGGCACCGGGATAGACGGCGTTCACCGTCACCGTGGGGGGCGCGATGGCCGGGTACTGCGCGATGGAAAGCTGGGTGATGGACAGCGCGCCGGCCATCATGATGATGATCGCCAGAACCCAGGCGAAGATCGGTCGATCAATGAAGAATCGTGCCATGTGAAGGTCCGGTCACTCTTGGGACTTCGCGGGGACCAGGGGTTCGGCTTCCCCTGGCTTCGCGACAGTCGAGGGGGCTTCGGTCGCCTGGACCGGCATCCCCGGTTGGATTTTCTGGAGGCCTTCGATGATGACCCGGTCACCCTCGACCAGGCCGCTGTCGACCAACCACCGGTCGCCCACCGTCCGATTGGCCTGGACGACGCGCGGCTCGACCTTGCCGTCCTTGCCCACCACCAGGGCGGTGGCGTTTCCCTTCGGGTCCCTGGCGATGCCCTGCTGAGGCACGAGGAGCCCCTGCTGGCGCAGCCCGTTGCCCACGAGGGCGCGGACGTACATGCCGGGCAACAGGGACTGGTCGGGGTTGGGCACCGTCACGCGCAGCGCGAAGCTGCCCGTGCCCGGGTCCACCGTCACGTCGGAGAACGTCAGAGAGCCCGGGTGTTCGTAGCGGCTGCCGTCCTCGAGGAGGATGGTCACCGGCGTGCTGTCGGTGCTCTTGAGCGTCCCAGCGCTCAGCTCCTTGCGCAGCCGCAGCAGTTCGCCGCTGGACTGGCTCACATCGACGTAGAGAGGATCCAACTGCTGCACCACCGCGAGCGCCGTCGGCTGATTGGCCGTGACGAGCGCGCCCTGGGTGACCGACGACTTGCCGATGCGCCCGGCGATGGGTGAGGTGATGCGGGCGTAGTTCAGCGTCACGCTCGCTCGCTGCAACGCGGCCTGGGCGGCCTTCACGTCCGCCTCCGCCTGGCCCAGGGCGGCAATCGCCTTCTCGTTGTCCGCCGCGGTGACGGCCTCCAGCCGGGTCAGCTCGGCCGACCTCTTGGCGGTCAGGGCAGCTGACGTCAAGGTCGCCTGGGCACGCTCGAGCGCGGCCCTGGCGCTGCCGTAGTCCGCGCGGTAGGTCGCGTCCTCAAGCTCGTAGAGCGGCTGGCCTGCCTTGACCACGCCCCCTTCGGTGAACAGCCGGCGCTGGACCAGCCCGTTGACCTGGGGCCGCACCTCGGCGACGAGGAAGGCATTGGTACGACCCGGCAGCTCCCGGGTCAGGAGTACGGACTCCGCCTTCAGGGTGACGACGGTGACCTGGGAAGGCCCATAGGACTCCTGCGGCGGGGCTGCCTTCTGACAGGCGGCCAGCAGCGCGGCGCAGGACGACATTCCAACGAGCGCCAGCCGGAGCGAGCGCGAGCGAGACCACATGAAAACCTCGGGAGCGGGGATGGGAACAGGGCGCCAGCCATCAGCGCGCCCCTTCCTCTATCGAAAGCGTGGGTTCCTGCCACCAAAACCTGACGAACATTGGAGCGAACCCCACGGGGCGAAAATCGCTGGACACTTACGAAAGTGCCCCCGGTAGTCTGACAAGGCGCTGGAAATCCCGATTGGACCGTGAGCACCGCTCCTTGAAATGCTTGGGGACAGCTCAAGGAGCCGTGATGCCGCGCACCCCCTCTTCTCGTCGGAAGCACCCTCGCCAGCAGCGGGCCCAGGCCACGTGCGATGCCATCCTCACCGCCACCGCCCGCCTCCTCATCCGTGACGGCTACGAGGCCACGACCACCAACCACATCGCGCAGGAGGCCGGCGTCAGCATCGGCTCGCTCTACCAGTACTACCCGAACAAGGAGGGGCTGGTGTTCGCCGTGCTGGAGCACCACGGCACGCGGTGGCTCGCGGAGCTCGAGACGGCGCTGCGCGACTTCGCCTCGGCGCCGCTGAACATCGCGGTCCGCGCCATCATCCAGCAGATCCTCTCCAGCAAGCGGCTGCGCTCCCAGCTTGATCCGCTCCGGCATGTCCTGCTGCCGGTGCTGCGTCCGCTGGGCTACGTGGACACCTTCGAGCAACAGCTCTCCCGTCTCGTGAGAACCTTCCTCGCGGCGCGACTGGAGGACATCCGTCCGCGTGAGCTGGACATGGCCGTCTTCATCATCGTCCACACGCTGGAGGCGCTCTGCCATTCCGCGGGCATGGACCGCCCCGACTACCTCACGAACGAAGCGTTCCCGGAGGAGCTGTGCGCGCTCGTGCTCGGCTACCTCCGCCTGGAGCCCGCGGCACTCAGCCACCCGCCGCACACGTCCACCGCGCCTCGACAAAAATATGAGCAATAGGCCCGTGGAGCACGCTCCGAGGCCCCCGTTCCCCTCGGAGACGCGAATGTGAGCAGCCATGCGAGTTGAGCCGGGGTGCAATCAAATACATCCTGATTGCACCTCCAGCGTTTGTCGCCACGGCTCTCCACTCCATGAATCTGAATCCCGATGACCAGCAGCGGGCCGCCGCGTACCAGCAGCTCGCGCTCGGAGCCTTTCCCGTCCTCACCCAGCCGCAGCTCGACGCCATCCGGAACCGGGCCCGCGACTATCAATCACAGTTCCGCGCGCACCCCGCGCTTCATGACACCGTCAACGTGCTCCTGCTCCTGGGGCTGTTCGCGGCGGACCTGCTATCCCTGACGTTACTGCCCTCCCTCCTGCCGTGGCCCCTGTCGACCCCTGGCGGCACGGTGCTGGCGGGGATGGTGTCGGGCGCGGTGCATGGCTTTCTGGTGTGCGGCATCGTCACCTTCAGCGTCCACGAGGGCGCCGCGCACAACCTCCTCATCCTCGGCAGGGGCCGCGTGGCGCGGGGGCTGCGGGTGCTCGCGAACAATGCCTGTCGGCTCTTCCTCGCGGACCCGCTCCATTACGCGGAGGCCCATGCGAGTCATCACCGGAGCCTGGGGACGCCCGACGACGGCTCCTTCACCCACTTCGTCCGCTTCCGTCGGCTCCTGGGCAGCCTGCTCCCGCTGGCGCCCATGCTCAGCCACTCGGACTACTTCCCGTGGCGGCCCCAGGAACACACTCGCAGCCGCCAGCTCTCCGTCGCGCTGACCAACGCGTACCTCGCGCTCTGCGCGGTGCTGGCCACCTGGCTGCATGGCTTTCTCTTCACCGGGGTGGCGCTGTTCCTCGTCGGCAGCTGGCTCAGCTTCGTCCTGGACCGGCTCCGCGAGAGCACCGAGCACCTCTTCATGCCCCTGGACCGGGTGAATGGAACGCGAGAGCTGGGCCTGGGGTTCTGGGGGCTGCTCCTCGGAGGCGGGCCCTGGGGACAGCCGTGTCATCTGGCGCATCACCTGGCGCCCGCGCTGCCCTGGTACCAGCAGCTTCGTCTGCACTTCTTCCTGCGCCGCCTGTTGACCCCGGAGCAGCGGCGTCACTTCTTCCTGAGGCCTGTCGTCGGCCTCCCCGCGCTGCTCTGGCGTCTGGCCACCGCGACACCTCCCGCGCCGGCCCGGGACTGAAAGGTTCACTCCATGACACTTCCTTCTCAACGCGCTGACGCGCCCGCGAGGGGTGCGTCCTTCGACGCCATCTTCATCGGCTCGGGAATCGGCTCACTGGGCGCGGCGGCGGTGCTCGCGCGGCACGGCCTGAAGGTGCTCGTGCTGGAGCGCCACTCCGTCGCCGGAGGAATGACCCACACCTTCCAACGCAAGGGCTACGAGTGGGATGTCGGCGTGCACTGCCTGGGCAAGCTGCATGACCCCGACGCCCCGCTGCGACGCGTGTTCGACTTCGTCACCGACGGAGCGCTCGGCTGGGCGCGGATGGACCGCGTCTATGACCGGCTCGTCTTCGACGACCAGCGCTACGACTTCGTCACCGGCGCGGAGGCGTTCGAGGCCGAGCTGGGCCGCGCCTTCCCCGCCGAACGCAAGGCCATCGCCACGTACCTGAAGCTGCTGCGCGGCGTGGAGCGAGCATCCCAGCGCTACTTCATCCAGCACGTCCTCCCCCGCTGGCTGACGCCGCTCACCTATCCCGCGCTCGGCTGGCCCTTCCGCCGCCACTCGAACCGGACGACGCGGGACGTGTTGCGCTCGCTCACGTCGGACTCGCGCCTGCTGGGTGTCCTCACCGGCCAGTGGGGCAACTACGCCCTTCCTCCCGGAGACAGCAGCTTCGCCATGCACGCCCTCATGGCCGAGTACTACCTGGAGGGCGGCTGCTATCCCGTGGGTGGCGCCGGAAGCATCCTGGGCCACATCGCCCCGGTCATCACCCGCGCCGGGGGACAGGTTCGCGTCCGTGCCGAGGTGAAGGAGATCCTCGTACGAGACGGTCGTGCCCTGGGCGTGCGCCTCGCCAGCGGCGAAGAGCTCCTGGCCCGGCATGTCGTCAGCGGCGCGGGCGCGGCGCAGACGCTGGGGGTGTTGCTCCCGGAGGCCTGGCGACCTCCCGAGGCCGTGCGAGCCCTCCAACGGATTCCCCAGTCCATCGGACACCTCGGTCTGTACCTGGGCCTCCGAGGCACACCCGAGGAGGTGGGCCTGCCCGCCACCAACGTGTGGGTCCATGCCGGCTATGACCACGACGCGAACCTGCGCGCGTTCAGGGCTGAGGCCTCGGCGCCGCTTCCCGTCGTCTACCTGAGCTCCTCGTCCGCGAGGGACCCCTCGTGGGCTCAGCGCCACCCGGGGCGCTCCACGCTCACCGCCCTGTGTCCCGTGCCCTACGCCTGGTTCGAGAAATGGGAGGGCACGCGCTGGCACCGGCGAGGGCCCGAGTACGAGGCCCTCAAAGCCCAGCTCTCCGAGCGACTGCTCTCCGTCGTCCTCGCCCAGTTCCCTCGGCTGCGCGGGAGGGTGGAGCACCAGGAGTTGTCCACGCCGCTCAGCACCGCGCACTTCTCCAATCGCTTGCAGGGCTCCATCTACGGACTGGAGCACAGCCCGGAGCGCTTCCGGCAGCCCTGGCTTCGCTCGCGGCTTCCCATCCGCGACCTGCTCCTCGTGGGACAGGACGCCGTCTCCGTCGGCGTGGGCGCATCGCTCATGTCCGGCGTCCTCGCCGCCTCCGTCATCCTGCGACGCAACGTCCTGGGCGACATCGTCCGCCAGTCTTCTTCGCTCCGCGCGGCCTGACGGTCGCGACGCCTCCTCCCTCCACCTCTTCTGACGGCACCCGTGAACCGGGTGACCGCCGCGCCGGCGCATGTCCGGACGCCCCTGCCTCGCCCGAAAGGACTCACCATGAAGCCCTCGCTCCGATTGCTCCAGACCCTCCTGCGCGGACAGACCCGAGGACGGCTGGGCCCCCTGGAGGAAAGCGTCACGCAGTGGCGCGTCCTGCCCACGGACCTGGACCTCTTTGGCCACATGAACAACAGCCGCTATCTGGCGATGATGGACCTGGGCCGCGTGGACCTGCTCGTGCGCGCGGGCCTCCTGTCGGACCTGCTTCAACACCGCTGGGTCGTCCCCGTCGGAGAGACGTCGCTCCAGTTCCGGGGCTCGCTGCGCCTGTTCGAGAAGTACGAACTCGGCACGCGACTGGTGGCGTGGGACGAGCAATGGCTCTACTTCCAGCAGGAGTTCCGACGCCCCTCGGAGCCCGACCGCCCGGTGGCCACCGCCCAGGTGCGCGCCGTCGTCCGCGACGCGAAGGGCACCGTCCCTCCCTCTCGAATCATCCAGGGTGTGCTGGGACATGAAGCCCGCAGCCCGGAGCCCACCGAGGAGCTGCGCCGCCGCTTCGGTTTGAACCCGCCTCGCGCAAGTGCCGCCGTTGTACCCGGAGCCTCGCGCGAGCCCCTGGCCATCGTCGGCATCGGCTGCCGGCTTCCCGGAGGCATCGAGGACACGGACAGCTTCTGGAAGGTGCTGATGGAGGGGCGCGAGTGCATCGTCGACATCCCCGAGGAGCGATGGGACCCGAAGAAGTTCCACGATGCCTCGGGCCGGGCCCCCGGGCGCAGCTATGTCCAGCGCGCGGGCCTGCTCCAGCAGGACCTTCGCGAGTTCGAGCCCGGCTTCTTCGGCATCACCCCGCGCGAAGCCAACGCCCTGGACCCACAGCAGCGTTTGATGCTGGAGGTCTCCTGGGAGGCGCTCGAGGACGCGGGGGTGCCCCCGAGCGCGCTGGCGGGCAGCCGCACCGGCGTCTTCGTCGGCGGCTTCATGATGGACAACCTCATCCTGCACGCGAGCCCGGACAACCGGGAGCGGCTCGACAGCCACTCGGCGACGGCGAGCACGCTGACGATGCTCTCCAATCGGCTGTCGTACTTCTATGACTTGCGAGGCCCCAGCGTCTCCATGGACACGGCCTGCTCGTCCTCGCTCGTCGCGCTGCACCTGGCCTGTCAGAGCCTGTGGGCGAAGGAGAGCGAAGCGGCGCTCGTGGGCGGCGTCAACGTTCTCCTCCTTCCAGAGACCCAGGTCACCATGTCCAAGGGGAAGTTCCTGTCCCCGCGTGGACGCTGCCACGCCTTCAGTGACCAGGCGGACGGCTACGTGCGTGCCGAGGGCGCCGCGGTGCTGGTCATCAAGCCCCTGTCCGCCGCGCTGCGCGATGGCAATCCCATCCATTCACTCATCCTTGGCACGGCCGTGAATCAGGACGGACGGACTCCGGGCATCACCGTGCCCAACGCGGAAGCCCAGGTGGCGGTGATGCGCGAGGCGTACGCGAAGGCCGGCGTCGACCCGCTGCGCGTCTCGTATGTCGAAGCACATGGCACGGGCACGCCCGTGGGAGACCCCATCGAGGCGAACGCCATCGGCACGGTGACAGGCGTGGGCCGCACGGATGGAGAGCGCTGCCGGATGGGCTCGGTCAAGACGAACCTGGGCCACCTGGAAGCGGCGGCGGGAGTGGCGGGCGTCATCAAGGCGGCCCTCGTCCTCAAACACGGCACCGTCCCACCCCACCTGCATCTGGAGAAGGTGAACCCTCGGATTCCGCTCGATGCACTCGGGCTGCACATCCCCACGCGTCCGGAGTCCTTGCCTCGCGGGACGGAGCCACGTGTCGCGGGCGTGAACTCCTTTGGCTACGGAGGCACCAACGCCCACGTCGTCCTGGCCGAGCCGCCCCCGCGCTTGGCCACCCTGACACCCCGACGCGCCGAGGGACGCCCTCACCTGCTGCCACTGGGCGCGAAGTCGCCCGAAGCCCTTGCCGAGCTCGCGGGCCGCTACGCCGGCTGGCTGGAGGCGGGACGCGGCACACCGGAACAACTCTGCCGCGACGCAGCCGTGCACCGCTCGCACCCGCGCCATCGCCTGGCCGTCCGAGGCACGAGCCGGGAAGCCCTGGTGGCCACACTGCGTGCCTTCGCGAACGGCCAGCGCGATGTGCCCGGATTGGACTTCGTCGCGGAGCCGCCCGAGGGACGCAAGCTCCTCTTCGTGTACACGGGGATGGGCCCGCAGTGGTGGGCGATGGGGCGACAGCTCCTGACCACCGAGCGCGTCTTCCGTGACGCCGTGGAGGAATGCGACGCCCTCTTTCGCGAAATCTCCGGCAGGTCCATCGCGGAGGAGCTGACGCGGGACGCGGCATCTTCGCGCATCACCCGCACGGAGGTGGCCCAGCCCGCCAACGCCGTGCTGCAGGTGGCGCTCACTCGACTGTGGGCCTCATGGGGAATCATTCCCGACGCCGTGGTGGGACACAGCATCGGAGAGGTCGGCGCGGCCTGGGCATCCGGGGCGTTGGACTTGAGGGATGCGCTACTCACCGCGTTTCACCGCAGCAGGCTCCAGCAGCGGATGGCGGGACAGGGGGCGATGCTGGCCGTTGGACTCGGTCCGGATGAAGCGCTCGACCAGGTCCAGCGCCATGGTCCTGGCATCGCCGTCGCGGCCATCAACAGCGCGCGCTCTGTCACTCTCGCGGGGGAGCGAGCACCGCTGGAGCGCGTGGCCGCGGAGCTGGCTTCCACCCAGCGATTCCACCGCTTCCTCCAGGTGGAGGTGCCGTATCACAGCCCCCTCATGGACCCGCTTCAGGGCGAGCTGCTCACCGCCCTGACTCCGCTGCGCCCCCGCGCGCCGCGCATTCCCATCTACTCGACGGTGTCGGGGCGACTCATGGTGGAGACCGAGCGCCATGACGCGACGTACTGGTGGAACAATGTCCGAGGCTCCGTGCGCTTCGCGGAGGCGCTCCAGCAGGCCGTGGTGGACGGGCATGGAACGTTCGTCGAGGTGGGACCGCACCCTGTCCTGGCCTCGTCCATCCGGGATGTGCTGAGCGCGTCGAAGGCCCGCGGAGAGGTCCTCGCGTCGCTCGTGCGAGAGACTCCCGAGCAGGAGACGATGGCCACCGCGCTGGGGAGGCTCCATGTGCTGGGCGCGGGTGTCTCGTGGCAGGGCTACTTCGGAGCGGGAGCGTTCGCGGGAGCCCCGCGCACGCCCTGGCAGCGCAAGGTCTACTGGGAGGAGAGCCTCCGCTCCTCACGCCGGCGACGCGCCTTCGTGGGACATCCGATGCTGGTGGACTCCGAGCCCGGCCCGTCACCCACGTGGACGTCGGAGCTGAGCCTCGCGGCACTGCCCTATCTCGCGGACCATCAGGTGGCCGGGAGCCTGCTCTTTCCGGGCGCGGGGCATGTGGAGCTGGCGCTGGCGGCACGGCACGCGCTCACGGGGGATGCGCGCTGCTGCATCGAGGAGCTGGAGCTCGCGTCGGCGGTGCTGCTCCGGGAAGCCGCGAACCCGCGAGTGCGCCTGAGCTTCTCCTCGGAGACCTCCCGCTTCCTCGTTCAGCGACAGGACGAGGAACAGCAGCCCGTGGTCTGCGCGCGAGGCAAGCTCGTCTCCTCGGGGCGGGGAAGCCGGACCGTGGACGTGGCGACGCTCCAGGCCAGGCTGTCGGACCTGACGACACCCGAGGCGCTGTACGCGTCCCTGGAGCGCCGAGGGCTGCGCTACGGCCCCGCCTTCCGCGCCGTGGTGGCGTTGCACCGCGCGCCGGGGGAGGTGCTCGCGCGACTTGCCCTCCCCGACTCCGTGGACGAGCGCGGCTACCACCTGCACCCCGTGTTGCTCGATGCGGCGTTCCACAGCCTCATCGCGGGAGCGACGGAGGATGCGCACCACGACATCGTTCCCACGGGCATCGAGCGCATCCAGTTGCTCGCACTCCCGGGTCGGAAGCTGATTGCCCACGGGCGACTCCTGTCCGTGAGCGGAGGAACCCTGCGCGGTGACATCACGCTGATGCACGAGGACGGCACCGTCGTGGCCGAGGTCACTGGCTTCACCTGCCGCCTGTTGCCCCGGGCCGCTTCGGACGAAGAGACGCTCCTGGAGCGCTCGGTGTACCTGCGGCGGTGGGAGCGAATCGAGCCCTCGGAGCCGGAGGTGCGTGAAGAGGTGACGTGGGTGGTGCTCGGTGGCTCCCTGCCCGAGTCAGGGGCGCGTGGCTGGCACCATGCCACTGACACCTCGGCACTGGAGGCCGTTCTCGGTGCGCGGATGGAGCAAGAGCGGGTGCGGCTCGTGGACTTGCGCTGGCTGGACTCAGCGCCCGAGAGCGAGGCTCCAGTGACGCGCGGAACGGATGCTGCGGATGCCCTCCTGCGCGTGCTCCAATCGCTGCGCCCAGGGCGGGTCGAGCGCTACTACCTGGTCACGACGCGCGCCGAGTCCGTGCTCGACGAAGCGGAGGCAGCCTCACGGGTTTCCGAAATCCACTCCGTCGCGCCGACACAGCCAGACGTCCCTTCGCTGGAGCACGCGCCACTGCTCGGTCTTGCCCGTATCGCCATGACGGAGCGGCCGGAGTTCGGCTCGGCGGCAGGCATGGCGCTCGGCGCAACACCTCGCCCCTTTGCGCCGACACCGTCGGACCTCCCTTCGCTGGAACACGCACCACTGCTCGGGCTGGCCCGTACCGCCATGACGGAGCGGCCGGACCTTCGCCTCACCTGGGTGGACCTGGACGCGACTCCGTCGAGCGTGGAGGCCTTGCTGGTCCGCCTGAGCGGGCTGGGCACGGAGCAGGAGGTCGCCGAGCGCGGTGGGCTGTTCCACGCCTCGCGCCTCGTGCGCGGCTCTCTCATGACGTCCCCCGCCCTCTCGCGAACCCAACCGCTGGAGCCGGTCCCCGAGGGCATGGGCCATGAGCTGGTGCTGGGAGAGGAAGGCCGACTCGACACGCTCGGCTTCGTCGCGAGAGCGCGCCGCGCTCCCGATGCCGGTGAAGTCGAAATCGAGGTGGAGACCACCGCCCTGGGCTTCAAGGACATCATGAAGGCCCTGGGCCTGCTCTCGGCGCGCGTGAAGCAGAACACCTATATCGGCGACGCCATCGGCATGGAGGGCGCAGGACGCATCAGCGCCGTGGGTGCGGGAGTGACGGACTTCGCTGTCGGAGACCGCGTCTACGGCGTCGCCCCGCGCTTCGTCGCGTCACACGTGGTGCTGCCCGCGGGCCACGTGGTGAAGCTCCCCGAGCACCTGTCGTTCGAACAGGGCGCCAACCTCATCGTCTTCCTCACCGTGTATCACTCCCTGGTGCGCGTGGCCCGGCTGCGCCGGGGCGAGCGAATCCTCATCCATGGCGCCACCGGTGGCGTGGGCCTGGCGGCCATCGAAGTGGCCCGGTGGTGTGGCGCGGACATCATCGCGACGGCCGGCAGCGAAGAGAAGCGTCAGTACCTGCGCGAGCATGGCCTCACGCACATCAGCAACTCCCGGGACGTGAGCTTCGCGGAGGACGTGCGCGCCTGGACGGGCGGGCGCGGAGTCGACGTGGTGCTGAACTTCATGCCCGGCGAAGTCATGACGCGAAGCCTCGACTGTCTGGCGCCGTTCGGCCGGTTCATCGAGCTGGGCAAGGCCAGCTTCGAGCAGGATGAGCTGCTCCGTCTGCGCCCGTTCAACGAGAACCTGATGTACGCGGCCGTGGACTTCGACCGACTCCTGGAGAGCCGACCCGAAGAAGTGCGCGAGCTGTACCAGGAGGTGATGCAACGCTTCGAGGAGGGGAGCTTCCGTCCCCTGCCCTCGCGCTCCTTTCCGGCGAGTCAGGTGGAAGAAGCCTTCCGCGCCATGGCGCGCGGCAAGCACATCGGCAAGGTGTGCATCTCCCTGAAGGACCCGGCGCTGCGTGTGCGTCAGCCCGCGCGGCGCGAGCGACTCGCACCGGACGCCACCTACCTCGTCACCGGTGGCCTCGGAGGGTTTGGCCTGGAGGTGGCGCGCTGGCTCGTGGAGCAAGGAGCGCGGCACCTGGTGCTGGTGAGCCGCAGGGGGGCCCAGTCCGAAGAAGCACGCGAGGCCCTTGCCGCATGGAGTGCTCAGGGAGTGGTGGTCCATGCGCTCGCGGCGGACGTGGCCCGGTATGCGGACCTGGAGCAGATCTTCGCGCGGCTCCACGCCGAGCTGCCGCCACTACGAGGTGTCTTCCATTGCGCGGTCGCACTGGACGACAAGCCCCTGGAGCGATTGGACCGGGCCTCGCTGGAACGGGTGATGGCCGCCAAGGCACAGGGAGCCTGGAACCTGCACCTCATGACCCGAGCGTTGCCACTCGACCACCTGATTCTCTTCTCCTCCATCTCTTCGCTCATCGGCAACGCGGGACAGGGGAGCTACGTCGCGGCCAACAGCTTCCTGGACCAACTCGCGGTGTACCGCCGCAAGCAAGGACTGGCGGCGACGGCGATTCAGTGGGGTGCGCTGGGTGAAGCCGGGCTCGTCGCGCGCAATGCCCACGTGGCCCAGCACCTGGAACACCTGGGCTTGCGAGGCCTGTCCACCCACGCCGCGCTCCAGGCGCTCGGACGCGTCCTGGACGCCCCTCCCGTGCAACTGGCCATCGCGGACGTGGACTGGAATCGCCTGGGCGCGGCGCTCGTTCCCTGGAGCGGCTCACGCCGGCTCGTTGGACTGCTGGAGACGCCGGAGTCGTCTGCCGACGCGGAGCGGAGTGGCGGGCTCATCGAGCGCGCCCTCGGGGGGCTCGATGACGAGGCCCGCCGCGAGTTCATCACCCGGACGCTGTCTCGGATCGTCGCGAGGGTTATGCGCACGCAGGACGGGGCGCTGAACACGGCCCAGCCACTGCGTGAACTGGGAATGGACTCCATCATGGCCCTGGAAATCGTCACGGCCATCGAAGGCGAGCTGGGCGTGAAGGTCTCCACGATGGAAGTGGTGAGCGGCCCCTCCCTGCGCGAGCTGTCCACCCTGATGCTGGGACAGGTCCAGCGCGCGCAGTCAGCCGCTTGAGCTTCACGGACTCAGGGCACCGGAGCGCGCTGCTGCGCGAGGAGCCAATCCCAGAACGCGTAGTTGTTGTACTGCTGCGTCCAGCAGTCGTGGGCTGAGCCCGGCAGCACGGTGAGGCGACCGATGGCCGTTCCGGTCGCCACCACCCCAGCCTGTGACGTCCACGTGGGACTGGATGCGCCGGGGAACAGGTACGTCTGCGTCGTGGTCGACTGCGCCACCGCCACCAGTTGGAACTGTCCGTAGTTCTTCGTCACGCCCTGCATCCAGGAGCGCTCGGCGGACAGCGACGAGCCGTCCGCATACGAATGCACCGCCCAAACCGGCACGTTCAACAGCTTGGTGATGGTGGGGCCCGGAGCTCCGATGTTGGTAGCCATGGGTGCGAGCGCCGCCAGCCGGTGGCCGTACTCATACGCATACTTCCAGCTTCCGTAGCCACCATAGCTGAGGCCCGTGAGGTAGATGCGCGTCGGGTCCACGCGGTAGTTGGCCACCAGGAAGTCGACGAAGGCGTTCAGGTCCGCTGGCACCCAGTTCGTCGGCGCGCGAGGCGAGAAGACCATCACCTGCTTCTGGCCGAAGTACGCCTTGCCCTCGCTCGTGGTCCGAATCTTCTTCAGCGCCCCATGCCGGGAGACGACCTCCAGCAGGTTTGCCTCCGTGGTGGAGGTGCCGAACTCCGTCAGGCCATTCAAGTGGATGATGACCGGATACGAAGTGTTGGGGGAGGTCAGGTAGCCGGGCGGCAGGTACTCCGCATAGCCATAAATCGCCCCTGTGCTCGCGGGCAGTCGCGCCACGACCTGGTCCTCGGTCGTGATGACGAGCCTCGCGGACTGCGCGCCCCACTGTTCAAACCCTTCATCCTCGACGCCGCCTCCGCAGGCGACGGTCCACATCGCGATGGACAGCGCAATCACTCCAAGCCGCATGGTGTTCTCCCTCGATGAGCGCCTGAATCCTCCCTGAGTCTGCACAACCCGAACCCATGGCGAAAGTCGACCGCTCGAAACCAGGGAAACCACTACAACTCAGGTGCAAATGTTTCCAGGAGCCAGCAGTTTCGGATCACACCCACACACAACCCTCCAGCAATCCCTTCATGCGCTGTCGGTCGAGCGACAGTCCCTGGAAGCTTCCTGTCTTGGATTGACGCCTTTCGGGCGCATCATTCCCGCCGCCTCACACCCCAGGAGTGACTGATGATGCGAAAGCTGGTTGCTGGAGGAGCGATGATGATGGCCCTCACCACGGGCCTGTTCGCCACCACGTCCATGCAGTCTCCACCGCCTTCCGTAGGCGGCGCGTTTGCCGAGGACCCCGCCACGCTCACGTCAGGCGAGCAGGCGGGATTGATTGGCAGATGTTCGGTCGACGGTTCGTTCTGCATCAACACGGCGGATTGTCAGCGCCGTGGCATGGGCACCTGCGGCTGACATCTCGGGATGACCGCAGGAAGGGACTCGCACAAAAGTGCGAGTCCCTCGTTCCTCGAACGTCCTGGGCTCGCGCCCCTCCGGAGCGGTCAAGACTACAGTTACTGCATTGCAAGAATATCAAAATTGCCGTCCACGCCGCTCCAGTTCCTTGCAAGAGACCCGCTGAGTGATTCGAGTGCTTGCAGCGCTTGACCGGACAGTGTCTGTCACGCCAGTTCGCAATCTGGGACGCAGTACCTGACATCGATGAGGGTGCGCGTCTGCGTCAGATTCGACTGGCAACCCGCGTACAGCGTGGCGGGCTGCCCGTTCTTCCGAGTCGTGCCGCACTTCGCGACACAGGCCTGGACGTTCTCCAGCCAGTACACGAGGTCATTGTTCGGACAGTTGGGTGGAATGCCAATGCCCTGCTCCACACTCACAGGCGCCGTGCTGTCCGGTGCATCGGCGGCGGCCTCCACACCTCCACAGGCCGCGAGGGACAGGAAAGAAAACGTGGTCACCGCGATGGCAAGGCGAGACATGCGCATGTGCGACTCCTTCGGATGAGAGGAGTTGCCATGATGGACGCCACCCTCGCTTCGGCCCAGGCACCCCTGCCCAGGACTGTCACGCCGAGCACGCCACCACCCAAGTGATGCATTCGGGTTGGAAAGCTGCGCGATAACGCGCTTCCCCCGCACCACTGGGACTTGTAGGGTGCCATCTGCCATGCGGCGGCTTGGATACCCAGCGGGTAGACGGTCCGTGGTGACACGGTCCGCTGCCTCTCCGGGGTACCCCCGGGGAATGATTTCGAGGAGCACAGCCCCACGCGAGGCCGGGACTGCGGCGAGCCGCAGTGCGGGCCACGCCAGACGGGACAGGTGGGTCCCAACCGCCGCATGGCGCACGAGTGAGGCATGAGCAAACGGATCGCCGTGGCGAATGCGCTCGCATCCGCCTTCCTCTCCGGGCCCTGGACGACCGCGGGACTCGTCGAACGCGGAGCCGAAGTCATCGGTGGCCGGACGCCGTGGCTCCTCTCGGTCGTACGGAGCACACGACGGTTCTTCCCTCGGCCACCGCACGCCCGCTTCGAACTGCTCGCGGAGATTCTCGCCACGCGTCCCGCCCTTCAGCGGGCCTGCGGCAATCCCCACGCTCCCGTGAAGATTCTCCACTGGGTCGCCACCGAGCCGGAAATGGGCCGCCAACCGTGGCCCGTTCCGTCACTCCCAACCCAGGCGGAGCTCACAGGCTGGCTCGGGATGACCGACGCGCAGTTGGGATGGCTCGCGGATGCGCGCGGACTCGAGCGCATCACTCCGCCAGGGCAGTGGCGGCGCTACCGCTACACCTGGATTCCGAAGCGCAGCGGCGGTGAGCGCCTCCTGGAACAACCCGGGCTGGACCTCTCACGGCTCCAACGCAAGGTGCTGCACGGCATCCTGGATATCATTCCGTCCCATGAGGCCGCATACGGGTTCGTCGCGGGCCGAGGCGTCCGCGGCTTCGCAGAGCCCCACGTGGGGCAGGCCGTCGTGGTGCGCGTGGACCTGGAGGACTTCTTTCTCTCCGTGAAGCCAGCGCGCGTCTGGGGGGTGTTCCGCGCCGCGGGTTATCCCGACGACGTGGCCACGACCCTCGCGGGGCTTTGCACGACCCGAACGCCCAGCGGAGTGCTGGAGCAGGCCCGTCGGTCGACGGATGGAGAAGCGCTCACCGCTCGCTGGCGACTGGCACGAAGGCTCGAGTCCCGGCACCTCGCCCAGGGCGCACCTACGTCACCTGCCCTCGCCAATCTCGCCGCATACCGACTGGATGTTCGTCTGTCGGCGCTCGCCTCGGCGCTGGGGGCCCGCTACACGCGCTACGCGGACGACCTTGCGTTCTCGGGAGGCGAGGCCCTGGCGCGGAGCACCGGCCGACTGCTGCGATGCGTGGCGCGAATCGTTCGGGAGGAGGGCTTCACGGTGCGCACCGAGAAGACTCGCGTGATGCGCCGGGGTCGCCAGCAACGACTGGCGGGTGTGGTGGTCAATGAGCACCCTTCCGTGCCTCGGGCGGACTACGACCGACTGAAGGCCATCCTTCACCTGTGCCGCACTCGAGGGCCCGCGAGCCAGAACACCGGGAGCCATCCCGAGTTCCGCGCGCACCTGCTCGGCCGGGTGGCCTGGGTCTCTCAGCTCAACCCCACTCGGGGAGCCAGGCTTCGCGCGATCTTCGAGCAGATTGCGTGGGAGTGAGGCCCCCGGTTCTTGAATCACCCCAGGGATGCAACGCCCCATGAAGAGCGGGCCTGCTTCGGCGGTCCGTGGCTGTTCCTGGCGTCTCCGCATGCTTTGGGCCGAGAATCGCGGGCGTCGGCGCTCTTGAGGCGTCGCCGTGCACCCGGCGGTCCGCCATGGCCAACGCAGCCTCCCAGCTCACCGTCCTCCAGCCACGTGCCCCCCTGGCACGACTGCGCGACGCCGCGAACCTGCTGGCCTCGCTCGCGCCCGGCACGCTCTTCGCGGTGGCGCTGGTGCTCGTGTCGAGCCAGCCGCGCTTCTGCTGGCTCACCGAGCCCCTGCGCTACCCCTGGGAGCTCTGGGTGGTGGCCCTCGCCGGCACGACAGCGACGGTGGCTGGGGTCGCGGACTGGCGCTACCACCGCGTGGCCCAGCTGCGGGTCGGCCCCAACGAGCACCGCGCGGAGTTCCTCGCCCTGGCGGGTGGCGGCTTCCCGCTCTTCCTGCTGATGTGCGCCGCCTCGGTGGCACACCGCCCGCTCGCGTTCCTGCTGCCCGTGCTCATCGTCCTCATCGGGACGGTGGTCCTCATCTGCTACGACGAGTTCGTCTTCCATCGTCGGCGGTGCGATGCCTGGGAGGCCCTGCTGCATCGGACCCTGCTCGGCGGCCATGCGACCGCGTTCCTCGCCTGGGCGCACTTCTGCTTCGTCCGCGAGGGCCTTCATGGCTGACCGCCCGCGCTCCCCATGGCGACGCGGCACCGAGCTGCTGACACGCGCCGCCCACCTCTACGACGCGCCGGGCTCGACGCTCGCCCACGAGGCCCGAGGAGCGTGGCGTGGGGGCTTCGCCAGCAGCGCGACGTGGATGGCACAGGCACTCGCCCAGGTTCGAGGACGGCCCGTCCTCGCCGACTTGCCACACGCGGGCCGGTGGGGCGCGCTCAAGTACGGCGGGGCACTCCTCGCGGCCCTCTGTTGCTGGGGGCTCGCCGTCGTCCTCGGACTGCCGCACGCGCTCTGCTTCGTGCTCGCGGTGCTCGCGTTCTACGCCGCCGAGGTCCAGGGACTCTTCCTCTTCCCCCTGCTGATGGATGGCGCCGAGCACCCCTGGCGCAGCGGACGCGCATTGCTCCGCCGAGCAGGCGGTACTCCGGGCGCCGTGGGTACGGTGCTCATGCTGGCGGGAGTGATGCTCCTCGGGGGGCTGGTCGGTCGCGGCTGGGTCCGTTGCTGGTGCCTGGGCTGTCTCGCGGTGGTGCACTGGTACGAGGACCTGCGCGCGTGAAGCTCACGGAGCTCTGGACTCGCGGCATCGCCATCGCAGTGGACGCCGTGCGCGTCAACACCGTGGCGCTGGAGGTCCGACCGGAGGTCTCCCTCTGGCACAAGCAACGCCGACCCGGCATGGGCGCGGTGATAGCCGCGGGCAATGTCTTCCTGCGCCTGTCTCGCAGCCACATCCGGATGTTTCCCTCGGCGAAACGATGGCGGGACTGGGAGCTGGACTCCTTCGCGCTCCTCCACCCGGACCGCGCCGCCGAGGCACGCGGGGGCCGCGCCGTCGCACTGGAAGCCCTTCCCGGTGAGCGCCTTGACCGACTGCTCGCGCAAGGCCGACTCACCCAAACCATGGTCGAGGCTGCCGCGCGCGAGCTGCATCGAGCACATGCTCTGACGCCACCCCACGCCTCGCGCCCGTGGTCCCACGGCGATGCCCACCTGAAGAACCTCCTCTATGACGAGGCCGGACAGCGCGCGTGGCTCATCGACTTCGAGACCGAACACGACCCGCACCTCGCCACCGCCGAGCGCCACGCGGATGACCTGTTCGTCTTCCTGCTCGACCTGGGCGGACGCGCGACTCGGGAGCAGGCTCTCCCGTTGGCGGTGGCCTTCCTGCGTGCCTATCCCGACCCTCACGTCCACAAGGCCCTGCGAGCCCGCCTGCGGCCACCTCACGGACTGGAGCGAGCCCTCTGGAAGAGCCGCTCACACCACCTCCCGGAAGCACGGCTCCTGGAATGGCTGGAGCACCTTCGCCAAGAGGTGACGCGGATGGAGTCGGCCTCGGGCGCGGAGGACGCACCGGAATCCCGCCCCCTCGCGACCTGACCTCGGCAGTCCGCTCTACTCGCGCGGCGAGACCCGCGGGGCCACGTCCTGCCGCCGCCACAGGGGCTTCACCGGCACCCGCTCCAGGATGCCGGAGCCGAAGACCCGGTCCAGCTCCAGATAGTCCATGTGCACGTAGCCGATGTGACACCCGCACGTCGTCTTCGCGCACGGCCGAGGCCTCAGCGCCTGGTCGAAGTCCGGAGCGTAGATGTTCCCAATCGGCTCATCGATGAAGTGACACCGGCGCGCCGTGCCCTCCCCGTCCACGGAGATGACCGACTCCCCTCCCCGGCACGCGCGGCCCAGGCTGGGATGCCGCACGTTGTTCACGGGAAACAACGGGTCCACGGCCGTGAAGCGCGCCACGTCCTCGGGCGAGTACGGCTCCTCCTGCCCGTCCTTCACCGCGTTGATCCACAGGTACGTGTCGTCGGACAGCTCACGGCGCAGCGCCTCCGCCTCCTCGGCGAAGCGCAGGAACCCCACCATGCCCGCGCTGTGCCGGACACCCAGCGCCGTCAGCGTCTCACACTGCGCCACGAAGCGACTGCGCTTCATCCACTCCGGATGGTACGTCGCCCAGATGCCGAGCTTCTCCGCGCGGCAGTCCTTCACCCAGTCCAGCTTGCACGACAGGTTCGTCTGCGCCGCCACGCGCTCCACATGCGGCAGATGCGTCAGCCGCGCCAGCGCCTGCTGATACCAGGGCCAGATGAGCGCCTCGCCCCACGGCGTGAAGAACACGGACACCGTGTCCCCCGTGCGCGCCTCCACCCACGCCAGGAACCGCTCCAGGTCCGCGCGGTCCTTCGCGAGCTCCTCGTCGGTGTGCTTCCACTTGCCGAAAGGACAGTACTCGCAGCCGTAGTTACAGCTCGACAGCGGCCCTCGGTAGAGCACGGTGAGCTTCATCGCCAGGAGTACTCCTGTGACAGCTCACGAACCCCCGTCGAGTGCAGCCAGGGGCCAATCAAATCCGAGAGCTCCACCCCCGAGGGCGTGAGCCGCAGCGCCTGTCCGTCCCGCCGCGCCAGCCCGTGCGCCTCCAGCTCCAGCAGCTCCGGGAAGTCCTCCAGCACGTCGGTGCAGAACTGCTCGTGGTACGTCGAGAAGTCCACGCCCTCCGCCAGCAGCGACAACAGCATGTACCGCCGCCGCCGCTCCTCACCGTCCAGGCGGAAGCCATACCCCACTTCGCCAAAGGACTCCGCCGTGCGCGCGCTGTACGACGCGATGATGGAGCGCACCTCGCGCGAGCCGACTGCGTACTCCGACGAGTAGTGCACCTGTCCCGTGTACGAGCGCGCCCCGCACCCCAGCCCCACCATGCCGTCCTCCTGGCAGCGATACACCGGGCCCCCCGCGTCCGGCGCATGGCTCGCGCGGAACATGCGCATGGACACCTGGGTGTAGCCCTGTGCCAGCAGGAACTCCCGGCCCGCGCGATACAGCGCGATTCGCAGGTCATCCCACGCGCGCGCCTTCTTCCCCAGGAAGGTGAGCGGACGCACGTAGAGCGGATAGAGGTAGATCTCCTCGGGCGTGAAGCGCAGCGCCTGCCGGATGGAGTACAGGAACGTCTCCACCGTCTGGCCCTCCATGCCGTAGATGAGATCCAGGTTCAGCGTCGGAAACCCCGTGGAGCGGATGAGGTCCAGCGCCGCCTCCACCTGCGCCGTCTGCTGAGGCCGCTTCACCGCGGCCACCTCCGCCTCGATGAAGCTCTGCACGCCGATGCTCACCCGGTCCGTGCCCCGCGAACGCAGCGCCCGCAGCTTCTCCGCGTCCACCGTCTCCGGCGACACCTCCACCGAAACGGGGATGTGATCCGGGTCCGCGCCCAGCACCTTCTCCGCCAGGTCGAAGACGCGATGCAGCCCCGCGACGTCCAGCAGCGTGGGCGTCCCTCCGCCCACCGCGAGCCGCGCGAAGCTCGCCGTGCCCAGCGCCGCCTTCACCCGGTGCGCCTCGCGCTCCAGCGCCCCGAGATAGCCGTCCACCACGTCCTGCTTCGGCCCCGCCGCCGTGAAGAGATTGCAGAAGCCACAGCGCATCTCGCAGAAGGGGACGTGGAAGTAGA
The DNA here is from genome assembly GCF_013336715.1 of Myxococcus sp. CA056. Taxonomy (NCBI): domain Bacteria; kingdom Pseudomonadati; phylum Myxococcota; class Myxococcia; order Myxococcales; family Myxococcaceae; genus Myxococcus; species Myxococcus sp. CA056. The sequence continues at coordinate 97,560 of NZ_JABUMT010000006.1, read as the reverse complement.
GGAACAGGGCATCACGCCGCTCCTCGGCCCACACCGACTCCAGCGAGAGCGCTGGCGTGAAGGGCCGGTAGGCCGTCTTGTGCGGGTAGCCATAGAGGTACGCCACGTAAGGCGTCTCTCCCAGCATCTGCTCCAGGCGCGTCATGGTGAGGACTCTCACGACAGGGTGAACTCGGCGTAGGGCACCGTCCAGACGACGGGGTGACCCACGCGATGACCGTTATAGCCGTCCTCGCCGTAGGCCGTGCCGTGGTCCGAACAGACAATGCAGAAAGCCGGCCCCCGGCGCCGCAATGCGGCGAACAGGGGTGGAAGCTGACTGTCCACGTATTCCAGGGCTGCCGCGTGGGACGCGACGGAATCCTCGGAGGCCCCGGCCAGGTAGTGGCGGTTGGGCTGGTGCAGCGCGGAGACGTTGAGGAAGAGGAATACGCGCTGCTCTCGAGGAAGAGCCTCCAGGCGCTCGACGGCCAGGGACACCTGGTGCTCGGTGGAGCGAGGCTCGCGCACCCCCAACTCGGGGCCCCAGTGGCTCTCCGCGAAGAGGCCCGGCAGCACGTTGCCCAGGGGGTTGAGCTTGTTGAAGAAGCCCACGCCGCCGATGCACACGGTGTGGTAGCCGCGCGCCGACAGGCCCGTGACGAGGTCCGGCGCGTCGAGCACACAGGTGCCCTGCCCCGTCGTCTCACTGCCCTCGAAGCGCATGGAGAACAGCCGCGAGTGCCTGCCAGGGCGCGCGGGGGTGGGCAGGAAGCCCGCGAAGAACGCGTGGTGCGCGGCGTACGTGAAGCTCGCGGGCGAGTGGCGCTCCTCCCACTGTCCTCCCGGCATCAGCGCGGCGAGGTGGGGAATGCGTCCCTCGGTGGCCAGCCGTGTCGCCACGTCGTGGCGCAGGGTGTCCAGGGTGATGAAGAGCAGGTCGTGCGAGCCGACCACCGCGTTCATGTCCATTGCGAGAGCACTTCCACGAGAGCCTCGTGTCGCGAGGTGATGCGCTCCACCGTGAAGGTCGGCGGCGCCAGCGCGGCGGGCCACTCCCGTCCATGGGAGACCCAGCACGTGGCGAACCCCATCCGCGTGGCGCCGACGATGTCCCGCACCGGGTCATCCCCGATGTGGAGGACCTCCGACGGCTCGCGATTCACGTGCGCCAGCGCCGCCTTGAAGATGGCCGGGTCTGGCTTCTCCACGCCCACCTCGCTCGAATAGAAGCCCTCTGGAACGGAGTGGTAGAGGTCCGCGTGAAGCAGCTTCCTGCGCTGAGTGCCGGAGAAGCCATTGGAGACCACGACGACGGGCTGGCGCTTCGACAACTCCCTGAGCCAGACCGCCAGCTTCGGGTCTCCCACCACGAAGTCCGCGAGGTTCAACTGGAAGTCCGCCCAGAGCGCCTTCGCGTCGAGCCCCGTCTCGAACGTCTTCGTCACGTCGGCGCAGAAGGCCTCCCTGTCGCGGCCTCCTCGCTCGTCGAAAGAGCGGAGCGTGGCGAGGTCCTCGGCGCGACGGTGCTCGGGAAACACCTCGGGGAACCGGGCCATGAAGCGCTCGAAGTAGCGCCCGAACGCGGCCTCGCGGTCGACCAGGGTGTCATCGACGTCGAAGAAGAGGGCCTTCGGCCGCACGGGCCCATACTTCCCGAAGGCCTTCGGCTTGTTCATCCACTTCTTGTCCTCGTAGTGGCGCTTGCGTCCCATGTCGGCGTCTCAGCTCGCGATGCGCGAGGCGCGGTCGTAGTCCAGCAGCGCCCCGAGGACTTCTTCCCGGGAGTCCGTCAGCAGCAGGTGCCGCGCGTACTCCTGTCCCTGCGCGAGCTGCGCCAGCAGGGGATAGACGGGGCGCGTCCGCGTCCAGAACTCGCGGCCCACGAAGATCATCGGACTGATGACGCCCACGCTGTTGTAGTGGTTCTGGCAGGCATCCTGGAAGATTTCCTGGATGGTGCCGGCGCTTCCGGGCGCGTAGACGATTCCCCCTCGGGCGATGGTGAGCAGCCCGTCCTCGCGCACGCTGTTGGCGAAGTACTTGGCGATGTGCGTGGCGAAGGGGTTGGGCGGCTCGTGGCCGTAGTGCCACGTGGGGATGCCCAGGCTGGAGCAGGCGAAGACGTCCTTGGGCTCCAGCGGAAAGGCCTCGCGCACCTGGAAGGCCCGGCCCAGCCAATCCCGGTCCGTGTAGCTGGGGGCCTTGGAGAGGATGGCAAGCGCGCCGTCGAGTTCGGCCCCCGAACGCACCGCGAACCAGGCACCCAGGTGAGTGGCCTCCATCGCTCCCGGACCGCCGCCGCTGACGAGGAAGAAGCCCGCGCGCGTCAGCTCCCGGGCCAGCATCGCCACCTCGCGGTAGTCGGGCTGGCCGCGCTTCATGGAGTGTCCGCCCATGATGGCCACCACCTTCCGGGAAGGTCCGGAGGCGGCGAGCAGGTCCTCCATCGCGTCCGTGACAGCGTGGTCATGCAGTCGCTGCGCGAGCGTCTCCAAGAGAGTGGGCGGCGTGCCACGGCCGTGAGCCTCCCAGTGTCGATAGATGCGTGCGTCGAGCGTGTCCTCGTACGTCTCCGGGCGCATCGGGTCGAAGCCGGCGTACAGCTCCTCGGGAGAGTAGAGGCCGCCCCGGTAGGGCTGGTACGGCACGCCGGTGATGGGAGGGAAGACGAGCGCCCCATGTGCGAGCGCGGCCTGCAGGGCGTCCTTCTCCAGCTCGCACCCCAGGAACACCGTCCCGGCGAGCGCCGCGGTGCTCAGCTCGCGCGTGTAGCGCCGCAGGTCCAGTCCCTGGATGACGACGTTGGCCAGGCTGCTGCCATCGCGAAGGTGCCGCTCGAAGGCCTCGGGAGTCTCTAGCTCAATCACCCGCGAAGGATTCCATGCCTCGGGGCCGGCTAGAAGAGGACAACCATGGTGCCCTGCGGCATTCGCTCATACAGCGCGGCGATATCGCGGGGGTGGAACACGACACAGCCCCAGGACAGCCGACCTCCGCTCGCCTCCAGGGACCACTCTCCTGCCCACCCGTGAAAGCCGATGCCGCTTCCCAGTCGAGTGGTGGCGTCCGTCGCCGCGCGGGCCTCCCAGGCCCGGACGATTCGCTCGCGCGTCTTCGCGGTGAGCCAGCCCTGCTTCACACCCCGGCTCGCGTCCCACGGGTTCGGGTAGTTCACCCGCAGCCAGTGGCCGCCGTAGAACGCGGCGTAGGGCCCGGGGATGTCCCCGCGCAGCGTCTGGACGATGAAGTACATGCCGACGGGCGTGCGGTTGTCTCCTCGCTGCTGCTTGGGCCCCGCTTCCTGGCCAAACCCCACCTCCACACGGGCCCGCTCGACACCGCCCTCGTAGAGCCGGAGCTGATTCTGCGCGTGGGAGATGAGCACCAGCACCGGCTCGCTCGCGGGTTGTGGCAGGCGGGAATGCTCGGCGGTGAAGCGCCGGGACTCGTCGGCGGACAGGAGGCGGCCGGTGTGCAGCGACACGGTGAGCCGCTCGGACGCGCCCACCTGGCCGAGCACCTGCCCCTTCGTGACGAGCGCGCCGGGACGAAGCGCCACGGACTTCAGCCCCGAGTACTCCGAGCGGGCGCGAAGCAGCTCATGGTTCTCGTGATACAGGTGTTCCAGCGTGACACTGTCACCTCGTGCGCCGACGGATAGCACGCGGCCCCGGGCCAGTGCTCGCACCTCGCTGCCCGGCCTGGCGCGCGCGACGTCTGGCCACGGCGCGAAGCCCTCCGCCGCCGCGTGCTCGGGTCGAAGATACGACTCGAAGACATCCGGCGTGGAGGCGGTCGCGACCTGGGCAAGGCCCACCCAGGCGAGGCACAGCAACGGGAACCAGGAGCGCGGCGCGGCGGAAGTCACTCGCGGTGGACACTCGGCGCTCGCGGACCGTTCCGTCAACTCCCGCGTTTCTTCCGGCGCGGCGCCTCACCAGCTCACTGCCTCAGCGCCGCGCCTCCAGTGCGCGAAGCGCGGCCTGGGCCTGGAGCAGCTCCGGGCGGGCATTGGCGGCGGCGGCGTCCTGGGCGGCGAGCTGGAGCTGCCGCGCCGCCTCCTCGCGCTCTCCCAGTCGCAGGTGGGCCCGCCCCAGCGCACAGCGCAGCAGTGACTTCAGCTTCCGGTCCCCAAGCATCCCCGCGAGTTGGAGGCCTCGCACCGCGTCCTCCTTCGCCAGCTCGGGCGCATCCGCCTGGCTGTGCAGCAGCGCGAGCCCATGGTGGGTGTACGCCATCCCGCCCCGGTCCCCCATGCGCGCCTTCAAGTCGAGCGCGAGCTGGAAGTAGTGCACCGCCCGCTCCCTGTCTCCCGCGCGCGCGTAGGCATCCCCCAGGTTGAACAGGGCCGTGGAGTGCTCCCACGTGTCCCCAGCGCGCTCCGTCCAGCGCAGCACCGCCGCGTACTCCGCCGTCGCCTGTCCGGGACGCCCCTGCCCCATCAGCAGCGTCCCCATGGCCCGGTGCAGCGCCGCCTCCACACTCGCCCGCCCCGGCCCCTCCTGGTACGGCGCCTGGAGCAACCTCGCCCGAGCACTCGCCAGGCGCGCCTCCGCCTCCTCGAAGCGCCCCAACCCACACAGCGCGAGCGCACACAGCGCGTCCAACGAGGCCGTACAGACCAGCGCGTCCGGGCCCGCCGCGAGCTCCCCCACGGCCTGCCCCAGCGACACCACTTCCTCGTAGCGCTCCAGCGACAACACCACCGCGGCCAGCTTGCGCAGACAGTGGAGGTGCTCGGGCGTCGCCAGCACCGCGCGAGGATCCTCGAGCGAGATGGCGATGCGCCAGGCGGACTCGGCCTCCGCTCGCTCTCCCGCCAGCCGGTGCGCGTCCCCGATTCGCTCCCACAGCACACGGGACCACTGGCGCGCGGCGTCCAGCGACAGCGACGCGGCGACGTCCAGCGCGACGCGGTACACCCCCAGCGCCGCCGCCGGCTCCAACGCCGCGAGGTTCCACGCGGCGACCTCCAGCAGGTGCGGCAACGCGCGCTGGGGCACCTTCGCCGCGAGCCAGTGGCGCACCACCTCCGCGCAGGCCCGCCGCCGCGACTCCGCGGGCAGGGCCTCGTACGCCTCCGCCGCGCGCCGATGCAGCGCCAGCTCCTCCACGTCCGACGAAGTCACCTCAGGCGGCCCTGGTGGCCGAGCCCCCACCGCGTACCGCCCCCCCGAGACGGGCCTCAGCCAGCCCCCCGCCTCCAACCCCGCGAGCGCTCCGAAGCCACCGACGAGCGCCCCCAGTACCGACCGGGGAAAACAGGGCCCCAGCACCGCGCTCACGTGCAGCGCCTCGCGCCGGGCGGGTGACAACGCCTCGTGGCGCGCGGCCAGCACCGCCGGGCCCGACGAAGGAAGGGGCACCAGCGGGTGCTCCTCGTGGAACGCGAGCGCATGCAGCAGGTGCAGCGGATGGCCCGCGCCGACCTGGAGCAACGCGTCCCTGGGCCAGCCCGGACGCAGTCGCGTCGCGACCAGCGCCTGGGCATCCTCCGGATTGAGCAGGCCCACCTCCAGCATCTCCGCGGTCGGCGGCACGAGCCCCGGGCCGCCCGTGCGCTCCAACACGAGCACGAGCACCGGCGCGTGCGCCAGCCGCGACACCAGCACCTCGACGAGCGCCCGGCTGAGCGGGTCCGCGTGCTGCCAGTCCTCCAGGATGAGGATGCGCGGTCCCCGGTGCGGCAGCAGCGCGTGGCAGAGCGCATCGAACAGCGCGATGCTCTCCGAGGAAAGGCTCGCGGGGATGCCCTGCCACTCGCGTCCCTCCAGGAAGTGCGCGACGCGCTCCGCCTCCGCGCTCGACATCCTCCCCACGCCCGCCACGGGCCGCAGGCCCCGCGTGGCCTCCAGCAGCTCCAGCAAGGGCCCCGCGGGAGTCCCCGGCAGCGCCAGGCCACTGCCCTCCCAGACCTCGAAGCGATTGGCCGTGAGCGACTCCACCAGCGCGTCCTTCAGGCGCGACTTGCCCATGCCCTCCGCGCCCACCAGCCAGACGGCGCGCCCCAGCCCCCTGCGGGCCTCCTCGGCGCACCACTTCAGCCGCTCCAGCAGCGCGGTCCGCCCCACGAGCGGCGGCTGACAGGCCCCCGTCCCCCACCGGCGAACCCCTTCAGCCAGGGACACCCGTGACGACACGCGCGGGCAGGTGGACAGGCCAGGGGAAAGTCGTGTCCCGCAGGCCAGGCACACGCCCGAAGACGAGGTCATGAGCACCTCCAGAGCCCGAACCTCTAACGCTCCCGGCCCCTCGCGCCCCTCGCGCCCAGGGGTTGTGCGTGTGTATTGAATTCGCCTGTGGCCCTGCCCTCCAAGCCACCGCACGCCTCCTCGGCGCTTCTGGGGGTGCGCTCAAACCCTCACAATCCGCGCCAATCCGCCACCAATGACAGACGTTTCCAGCCCCACCGCCCCAGCCCTCACCCGCAGTATGTTCCGCCCCGTTTCTTGGAGGGCAGGCAGGCGTGTCGAGAACTGTTGAATACGAAATAAATTTGGTCGATGGTTGTCTCCGTCGCAACGCGGCGAACCCCCGCCGTGACCTTGGAGAACCCCCCCAGCTGAAACCAGGAACCGGCCCGTCGTGAGATGGCCGCCGGACACACTCCCCGTCTGTCTGTTTTTGAATCCCCAGAGGTCCCTACATGAAGAAGTCTCTTCTGCTGGCTGGAGCACTGCTCGGCCTGAGCGCCACCGCTTGTGGTCCCCAGGACGACGTCACCGAGCTGGGCGAGGCCCCCGCCGGGCTGGATGCCACGGAGTACGCCACGTCCGTCTCCGCCGCCGCGCTGACGGCCACGGGCTGTACGCAGCTCACGGCCGCGTCCGTCATCGCCAAGGGTCATGACGGCAACGTGCCGGCCAACACGATGGATGACAAGCTGGGCACCCGCTGGAGCTATCTCGGCAAGGGTGGATGGATCGACTACGACCTGGGCGCCAGCAAGTCCATCTCCGGCGTCACCATCGCCTGGCACGAAGGCACCACGCGGGCCAACACCTTCACGGTGTCCGTCTCGCCGGATGGCTACACGTATACGCAGGTGTACAGCGGCACGAGCAGAAAGTCGTCCTCCGCGGAGACGTACTCGTTCAGCAAGGTCTCCGCGCGCCGCGTGCGCATCACCTTCATGGGCAGCACCCTGAACGACTGGGCGTCCATCGCCGAGGCGCGGGCCTGCTCCGCCGCGACCACGACGCCGCCCCCGACGACGCCTCCCCCCACGGGCAGCAGCGTGGTGTGGGTGGGTGACTTCGAGACGAACAACATCAGCCAGTGGACGCGAGCGCAGATGGTGAGCGCGGACCGGCTGGCGATGGTGTCCTCGCCGAAGCGCCAGGGTGGCTACGCGCTCAAGGCCACGGTGAAGCGGGGCGACGACCCCATCAACTCCAGCGGCAACCGCAATGAGCTGGTGCGGATGACGCGCGAGCCGTCGGGCTCCGAGTACTACTACCGCTGGAGCACGATGTTCGACTCCACGTTCCCCAACGTGAACACGTGGCAGCTCTTCACCCAGTGGCACCAGGAGAGCGACACCGTGGGCGGCTCGCCCCCGGTGGAGTTCTACGTCTACGGCAACGAGGTCCGCCTCAACATCGGCGGCAACCCGGGCACCATCGTCTGGCGCGCCCCGCTGACGCGCGGCAAGTGGATGGACTTCATCTTCCACGTGCGCTGGTCCGCGGACTCGAAGGTGGGCTTCGTGGAGCTGTACCTCGACGGCAAGCTGGTGATGCCCAAGCGCTACATCGCCACCCAGTACTCCGGCCAGGTCAACTACCTGAAGATTGGCCTGTACCGGAACGACACCATCACCCAGACGGGCATCGTCTACCACGACGGCTGGCTGATGGCCCGGAAGCTCGAGGACGTGCTCAACCCCACGGCGGTCATCAAGGCCCCGTAGGCACGCCACGGCTGTACGGCACCCCACACCGTGCCCTCATCCGGGCCGGGGTCGCGTCCCCACGCGGCCTCGGCCCGGAGTAGTTTCCGGACATGCCCAACAGCCTGCGCGTCGTCCATGTCCAGGTCCACGTCAAGCCGGAGCACGTGGACGCCTTCCGCGAAGCCACCCTCGCCAACGCGCGAGCGAGCGCCCAGGAGCCCGGCATCGCCCGCTTCGACGTCATCCAGGACGCCGACGACGCGACGCGCTTCGTGCTCGTGGAGGTCTACCGGACGGCCCAGGCTCCCGCCGAACACAAGGAGACGGCCCACTACCTCACCTGGCGCGACACCGTGGCGCCGATGATGGCGGAGCCGCGCGCCAGCCGGAAGTTCGTCAACCTGTTCCCCGAAGACGCCGGGTGGTGACGTGAGTCCCACGGCCTTCGAGTTCGCCACCGCGACACGCGTCATCTTCGGCCCGGGCAGGCTGTCCGAGGCCCCCGAACTGGTGCGCTCGCTCGGCGGTCAGCGGGTGTTGCTCGTCACCGGGAAGGCCCCCGCGCGAGCGCGCGGCCTGAAGGCGTCGCTGGAGGCGCTCGGCCTCACCGTGGAGTCCTTCGCCGTGGAGGGAGAGCCCACGGTGGAGCTCGTGCGCCAGGGCCTGGGCATCCTCGGGGAGGCTCGCTGTGACGTCGTCGTGGCGATGGGCGGAGGCAGCGCGCTCGACGCGGGCAAGGCGCTCGCCGCGCTGGCGACACAGGGGGGAGATCCACTCGACTATCTGGAGGTCATCGGGCGGGGCCAGCCGCTCACCCGGGCGTCGCTGCCCTTCGTGGCCATTCCCACCACGGCGGGCACCGGTTCGGAGGTGACGCGCAACGCGGTGCTGGGCTCGAAGCAGGCCCAGGTGAAGGCGAGCCTGCGCGGGCCACAGCTGCTGCCGCGCGTGGCGCTCGTGGACCCGGACCTGCTCATCGGCGCGCCGCCCGCCGTCCTGGCCTCCAGCGGCATGGATGCGCTGTCCCAGCTCATCGAGCCCTTCCTCTCCGCGCGCGCCAACCCCCTCACCGACGCCCTGGCACGCGAGGGCCTGCGCCGCTCCGCGCGCTCGCTGCGTCGAGCCGTCCTGACGGAGCCGGACGCGGAGGCGCGCGAGGACCTGGCGCTGGCCAGCCTCTTCGGCGGCCTGTGCCTGGCGAACTCCGGGCTGGGCGCGGTGCACGGCTTCGCGGCGCCAGTGGGCGGCATGTTCGACGCGCCCCATGGCGCCGTCTGCGCGGCCCTGCTTCCCGCCGTGCTCGACGTCAACCTGCGCGCCCTTCGCGCTCGCGCACCGGAGCACCCCTCCCTGCTCCGCTTCCGTGAGCTGGCCGCGATGCTCACCGGCCGGCCCGATGCTCGCGAGGAGGACGCCCTCGCGTGGGTGGAGTCGCTGCGCGCCGAGCTCCAGATTCCCGGCCTCGCCACCTACGGGCTGACGCCCGCGCGACTGCCAGAGTTGGTGACGAAAGCGCGCGCCGCGAGCAGCATGAAGGCCAATCCGTTGACGCTCACCGAGGCGGAGCTGACGGAGATCGCCACCCGGTCCCTGTAGCGAGCCGCCCCACACCTTCGAGGAATGCCCATGGAAGACATCGAGCTTCAGACCCGTGAGGGAGCGATGGACGCGAAGCTGTTCCAGCCGGAGGGGCGCGGCCCGTGGCCCGCCGTCATCCTGCTGACGGACGCGCTGGGCATCCGCCCCGCCTTCGAGCACATGGCCCAACGACTCGCGGACGGCGGCTATGTCGTCCTGCTGCCGAACGTCTTCTACCGCGAGGGCCGCGCCGCGAGCCTCGACCTGAACGGCACTTTCGCGGACGAGGCGTTCCGCAAGCGCATCTACGCGCTCATCGCGACCCTGACGCCGGAGCGGCTGCGCGACGACGGCGCGGCACAGCTCGACTTCCTCTCGCGACTGCCCCAGGTGCGCGGCCCCAAGGTCGGCGTGGCCGGCTACTGCATGAGTGGCTCCATCGCCGTGCGCCTGGCCGCGGACTTTCCGGACACCATCGCCGCGGCGGTGTCCAACCATGGAGGCAGGCTGGCGACGGAGTCCCCGGACAGCGCCCACCTGCGCGTGGGTGACGTTCGCGGCGAGCTCGTGTTCGGCCACGCGGACCAGGACAGCTCCATGCCGGCCGACGCAATCCTTCGGCTGGAGACGGCACTGAAGAACGCGGGCGTCCGACACCAGTCCCGACTCCACGTCGGCGCGCGACACGGCTATGCGGTGGACGGCTCCGCCACCTACGACAAGGACGCCGCCGAGCAGCACTGGCGCGAGCTGTTCGACGTGTTCGGCCGCACCCTCTCCACCTGAGGGCGAGGGCCCCGGCTTGCGTTTGAAAGCGGCCGGCGTTATTCGTAGCGACATGGTTCTGGTCGTCAGTGCTCGTCGATTTAGCAGCCCCCCGGCTCCCTTTGGGTGTCGGGAGGGCGTGCCGCACTGAGCGCACGAACCTCTCGTTGGTGAAACGCCGTCAGGCGCGACGCCCACCCGAAGCCGCCGGGGGGGGCATCCGAGGCCGGCGGCGCCTGGCGGACTTCTCGCTCGGCGTGCCGGAGACCCTGCGTTTCCACCGCTTCCGAGAGGTTTCCATGTCGTCCCCTTCCGTCTCCATCCTCAGCGCCGAGGAGCTTCGGCGCGCGCTCTCCGTTCGTGACCTGACCGACCCTGCTTCCGGCCCGCATGCCCTGCAACGGCTGGTGGCCTCCGCGCTGGACGCCCTGCGCTCCGCCTGGGGCTGCGACGTCCTCATCCACCGACAGAGCCCCGTCGTCTCCATCGCCGACAACTACGACCGGCTCCACTACCCGCCGGGAGGAGTGGCCCGGGACGCGCGCTACACGCGGTATGTCTGTGACACGGCCCTCTTGCGCTCACAGACGTCCGCCATGATTCCGGCCGTGCTGCGCAAGCTGGCGGCGTCCCCACCCGAGGACGTGCTGTTGGCCTGTCCAGGCCTCGTCTACCGCCGCGACTGCATCGACCGGCTGCACACCGGCGAGCCGCACCAGATGGACCTCTGGCGCGTGCGACGCGGACCGCCCCTCACCTCCGCGGACCTGCGACAGATGATTCACACCGTGGTGGGCGCGCTGCTGCCCGGGCGCGAGGTGCGGCTCACCGACGCCGTGCATCCGTACACGACGGACGGGCTCCAGGTGGATGTTCGCGAGGGGGAGGAGTGGGTGGAGATTGGCGAGTGCGGCCTGGCACTGCCCGCGCTGCTCGCGGAGAGCGGCCTGGAGGCGGGCCCCGTCACCGGGCTCGCCATGGGCCTGGGGTTGGACCGCATCCTGATGTTGCGCAAGGGCCTGGATGACATCCGGCTCCTGCGCTCCACGGACGCGCGCATCTCCACCCAGCTGTTGGACCTGGAACCCTACCGTCCGGTGTCGCTGATGCCGGCGGTGCGCAGGGACATGTCGCTCGTCATCGACGAAGGCCGGACGTCCGAGGAGCTGGGGGACGCGGTGCGCGCCGCGCTCGGCGAGCGGGCGGAGCTGGTGGAGAGCGTGGAGGTGGTGACGGAGACTCCGTACTCCGCGCTCCCTCCCAGCGCAGTGAAGCGCCTGGCCCTCCGTCCGGACCAGAAGAACGTGCTGCTGCGGGTGGTGCTGCGCGCGTTGGAGCGCACGCTGACGCATGACGAGTGCAACGTCCTGCGCGATGACATCTACGCGGCGCTGCACCAGGGCACGACATGGGAGTGGGCCGCGCGACCGCACTGAAGGCCGCGCGGCGGAGGGCCGGACGCTCAGACCTTGTAGAGCAGGTCCATGTACTTCTTGAGCAAGTCGCTCACCAGGCCCCTGAAGGGGACGGCGGCCGCCATGCCGTAGACGGGCGCCATCGTCCCCTTCTCGCCCGGGTGGGCCTTCACGTCCTCCACCGCCTCGCGCAGGTCCGCGAGGAAGCGCTCGGCCACGCCCGGCTGCGCGTGCCGCAGGGTGACGCAGAGGTGCACGGCCGCGGGCTTGTGCAGTCCGTTGAGGCTCCACCCGCGCTCGCCCATCCGCTCCATCACCTTGAAGATGTCCAGCGTCTGCGAGCCGAAGGCGATGACGAACAGCGGGTCTCCCAGCACGTGCAGCTCGGGGACGGAGCGGATGCCCTGCTTCAGGGTGTCCGCCGTCTCCAGGATGCGGCGCGTGGCCTCCATGTAGCCCTGCTCGCCCATGCTCACCAGCGACGCCCAGGCCACGGCGATGAGGGCGCCGGGGCGGCTGCCGGAGAAGGTGGGCGAGAAGTAGATGCCCCCGGGCCACTCGGTGGCCGTGAAGTACTGGTGCGAGCGCAGCGCCGTGCCCCGGTACAGCACCACCGACGAGCCCTTCGCCGCGTACCCGAACTTGTGCGTGTCCACGGACATGGACGTCACGCCCGGCAGCCGGAAGTCGAAGGGCGGCACCTGACGCCCCAGCGCGCGCGCGAAGGGCAGCACGAAGCCGCCCAGGCACGCGTCCGTGTGGAAGCCCAGGCGCTTCTTGCGCGCCAGCTCCGACAGCTCGGAGATGGGGTCGATGACGCCGTGGGGAAAGCCCGGCGCGGAGCCGATGAGGAGGATGGTATTGCGGTTGAGGGCCTTGCGCGTCGCCGCCACGTCCGCGCGGTAGTCCGGCCCCACCGGCACACGCACCATCTTCACGCCGAAGTAGTGCGCCGCCTTGTCGAAGGCCGGGTGCGCGCTGGAGGGCGCCACCATCTCCGGCTTCGTGATTCCCTTCGTCTCCCGGGCCCAATCCCGGTACGTCTTCACCGCGAGCATGATGCTCTCGGTGCCACCCGAGGACATGGAGCCGCAGACGTGCTCGTCGGGCACGCGGCCCGCGTTGGCGGCATCGGCGCCCAGCATGCTCGCCGCCATGGCCACGACCTCCGCCTCGAACTTGGTGGCGCTGGGCCACAGGTCCGCGTGCAGCGGGTTGCTCTGCGAGTGCAGGGCGTAGACGCGGTTGAGGAAGTCGATGTGCTCCTGGTCACCGTTGTAGACGGCACCGGACACCTTGCCCTCCCGCCAGCGCTCCTCCTCCTGGGCCTCCAGCGCCTGGAGCTCGCGCAGCACCTCCTCGCGAGAGCGGCCCGTCACCGGCAGCCGCCCGAAGGCCGTCATCTTCCCCCGGTAGGGCTTGAGGCTCCCCTCCAGCTCGGACAGCAGCGTGTCGGTCTCCTTCGACAACAAGTCCCGCACCAGCGGCACGGCCTTGAGGTAGCGCTCGGCCGCCGACAGCAACCGGGGCGGGACGTGGTTCAGCAGCTTGAGCGACTTCGGGTCTGGCAGGGCCATCTTCACTCCTTGGCGTCAGGCGCTCCGGGCGCGATTGAGGCGCGCGAAGATGGCCTTGTTGCTCTTGTAGAGATTGACGAACTCGCGGAACAACTCGTCGTACATCGCCCGGTTCGCCGGGTCGGGCTCGAAGGTGCGAGCGATGGGGACGAGCGACGGAATCTCCTCCACCGTCAGCTCGCCCAGCGCCACCGCCGCCTGGAACGCGGCCCCGCGCGCGTTGGCGAGCACCGGCTCGTCCACCTGCTGAATCACCCGGTCCAACACGTCCGCGTGAATCTGGCACCACAGCGCGGACCTGGCGCCGCCACCGATGATGCGCAGCGAGTCCAGCCTCCGGCCGACGAACTGCTCCACGTAGGTGAACAGCCAGCGCGAGTTGTAGGCCACGCCCTCCATCACCGCCCGCACCAGGTGCGCACGGGTCGTCTTGAGGGATTGGTTGAAGAAGCCCCCGCGCAGGGACTTGTCGTCCACGGGGCTCCGCTCCCCGTTGAGCCAGGGCATGAAGATGAGCTTGTCGCTGCCCGCGGGCACCTTCCCCGCCTCGCGCTCCATCAGCCGGTACACCTCCGCGGAGTCCTCTTCCGCTCCGGGCCCGCCCCCCTGGCCATACAGGATGTTGTCCTTGAGGAAGGTGAGGCAGATGCCAGCGGACTCCTGCTCGTTGGCCAGCAGATAGCGCCCCGGCAGCGCGGAGGGGACGGAGGCCATCTGATGGAACAGGTCCGACTTCTTGTAGGGCACGTGGCAGCACAGCCAGGACGACGTGCCCACGCACAGGTGCGCCTCGTGGTCTCTCACCGCGCCGGAGCCCACCGCCGCCGCGAGGATGTCCGGCGCGCCCGTCACCACGCGCACGTCCTCGCTCAGCCCCAGCTCGTTCGCGGCCCGGGCGCTCAGCGGCCCCAGCACGCTCGCCGCGGGCACCAGGTCCGGCAGCTTGTCGCGGTGCAGGCCCACCATCTTCAAGAGCCGCTCGTCGTAGACGATGCGGTTCAGCGCGCGGTTGTCCGTCACCCAATGCAGGGTGATGGAGTCGAACGACGCCGCGAAGCGTCCGCTCAGCCGCAGGTTGAGCCAGTCCTTGGGCTCCAGGAACTTGTAGGCGTCGCGGTAGATGTCGGGGTGCTCGGCCTGGAGGTAGAGGATGTGGCCCACCGGGTCCTTGCCGGAGAGGCTGGGCACCCCTCCCGTCAGGCGAATCCACGTCAACAGCCGCGCCGCGCCGTAGCCTTCGATGGGAATGAGCCCGCCTGCCACGCGCCGGACGTGGGGGGCGCCGCGCGAGTCCATCCAGATGAGCGCCGGACGCAGGGGCTTGCCTTGCGCGTCCACGGCCACGGTGCCGGACCACTGGGAGCTGCAGTTGACGCTGACGATGTCACGCGCGGCCACCCGCCCCGACGCCAGCAGGCGACGCGTGCCCCGGACGACGGCGCTCCACCACGCCTCCGGGTCCTGCTCCGCGCCTCCATCGGGCAGGAGGTCGAGCGCCAGCGGCTCCACCTCGCCGCCGAGAATCCTTCCGCGAAGGGTGACGACGGCCAGCTTCACGGCCGAGGTGCCCAGGTCGATGGCCAGGATGGACTTCTCGCCTGCTTGGGACACTCGGCCCTCCGAGCCGGACTGCGTGATGCCGCCAACGCCGCGGCGCCGGGACTCTAGAAAGCGCGTCGCGCATCCCGCCATCCACAACTCATGGCAAGGGCGCTTTTCTGAACGCCTGGGCCCCGCGCGCGCCCGAGGTGCTAGCCTGCGCCGATTCCTGGGGGTGGCATGCGCCGGTTCTTCGTCAGCGCGCGGGAGCTGTGGCAACGGCACCCGGTGGCGCTCGGTCTCTCGGTGACCTTCACGCTCAGCCTGCTGCTGCGCTGGCTGTATCTGCAGTCCGCGCCGGACCGCGCGTGGCCCTTCTCCATCTTCTTCTACGGGGACGCGCGCTTCTTCCACACGTACGCGCTGGAGCACGTGCGCGGCACGGAAGGCCCCGCCACCCTGCCCTACCATCCGCCCCTGTTCCCCTGGCTCCTCGGAGTGCTGTACCGCGTGCTGGGGGAGCCCCAGGGCAATGCCTATCCATACAAACTGTGCCTCGCCGCCCTGAGCGCGGCCACGGTGGCGCTGTCCTGGGCCTGGTGGCGCAAGCTGCTGGGCACCGCGTGGAGTCTGGTGGGCGCGGCCCTCTTCGCCTCCAGCTTCGGCTGGCTGGTGCTCTCCACGACGTACAGCAACGAGGTCCTCTACGCCTTCTTCCTGTCCGCCACGCTCGCGCTCGTCCTGCGGCACAAGGCGGGGCCGACCTGGGGCGGCGCCGCGCTCCTGGGCCTCGTCATGGGCCTGGGCTCGCTCACCCGCGCCGAACACCTCTACCTGTGGCCCTTCCTGCTCGCGTGGGCGTGGCTCTACCGGGGCTCGACGCCGCTGCCCGCGCTCGCCATCCGCTGGGGCGCCGCGGTGCTCGTCTGTGGACTGGTGCTCGCGCCGTGGGCCGTGCGCAACGCGAAGGTGCTCGGCGATCTGAACGCGAACACTCCGACGCTGGAGCCGCTGCCGGTGCTCGCGCCCGTCACCGCCTATGGCCCCATCAACTTCGCCATGGCGAACCACGCGCGCGCCACCGGCGGCTTCACTCCGGACTCCGTCAATCAGCTCGGCCAGGAAGGCCACCTGGACGTGGCCAATCCCGCGCAGCGCAAGCTCTTGCTGCATGGCTATGCGGTGGGCCTGGAGTGGATGCGCGAGCACCCCGCGGACGCCGCGCGCCTCTGGAGCACCAAGCTGTCGCGCTGGCTGGACGGCCTGAGCCTGGGGCTGGGCGCCTCCAACCTCCCCTCCGGCCTGAGCGGCGCGCGCGCCCCGGTGGACCTCTTCGTCCCCGAGGGCACGTGGCTGAAGTGGCCGCTGCTCGTGCTGCTCGTCGCGGGCGCCGCGCTGTCCCTCACCCGCCCCTGGCGCGAGCTCAGCCTGCTCACGCTGGTCGTCCTGCACCGCGCGCTCATCACCGTCGCCTTCTTCGGCTACACGCGCGGCCTGCTCACCATCTTCCCCGCACTGGTTCCGCTGCTGCTGCTGCCCCTCGTCGTCCTCACCGCGCGCCGCCCCGCACTGGCCACGCGCGTGCCCGCACTCGTGGTGGCCCTGCTGCTGCTGTTGTGGGTGGAGGCCGGCGCGCTGGCGCTCGGCGCGCCTCGAGGCTTCATGGCCAGCGGAAGCACGGACAGGACCAGCGGCAAGCTCATCCAGGATGACTGGGTGCGCATCTGGCCGCGCTAGCCCGCAACACCCTGTCAATAAAATTTTGGTGGCAGTGGCACACTTCCGCGCTCAGAGCCATGGTGGGATTTACTTACAGTGCGTTATGGCGTTGGCCAGTGAACACTTCGCGGCCTTGTTTTTCCTAGGGATCCAGTTTCGATTGGTAGCCGGGGAATAAGGCATATTCATTTTTTGGTGAGGCATCAGTAAGGCGTCTGCGGGCTCCGTCTTGGAGCCACCTCGGGTCCGCCCCTCGGGACCCCCTTAGAGGAGAACCGCATGCGCCACACCAAGGTGTCAGCAGCATGTCTTGCCTTGCTCATGTCAGCGACGAGCTGGGCGGTGCAACCCCCCGAACAGGGGCAGAGCGCCATCGCCAGCAAGGCGTTCTACAAGCCCGAGTTCTACCTGCCCATCCAGAACACACCGCTGGAGCAGGCGATGCGGACCATGGCCAAGGACACGGCCACGGGCTGGGATGACTTCTTCGCCCGCAACGGGAAGGACTTCCGCGTCCACATCGACCCTCGCACCGGCACCCCGTCGGGCATCGAGGGCTCCATTCCCCTCATCCCCGGCAAGGGCTTCCGCAACAACGTGACGCTGGACGGCGTGCGTGAGTCCATTGGCCGCTCCGTGGCGGCCGTGGACGAGTCCGTCATCGGCGACCTGGTCTTCAAGTTCATCGCGGACAACCAGGCCGCGTTCAACATCGACCTGATGCAGCTGGGCTCGCCCCGCATCACGGCGGTCAACGAGAACCTGTGGCAGGTCCACATCCAGCAGGTGGTCAATGGCCTGCCGGTGCGCCACGCGCGCATCGCCGCGACCATCAGCCACGGCAACCTCATCCTCATCGGCACCGAGGCGTGGGCCAACGTGGGCATCGACACGCGCCCGGCGCTCGCGCCGAACGACGCGCTCGTCGCGGGCAACGGCTTCGTCGGCCTGAACGCCAGCCCGCAGCAGCTCTGGCAGCAGCCCACGCTGGAGGTCGCCCCCATGGCGCCCCAGGGTGAGTCCTTTGCCGGCGCCGTGGGGACCGGCTACGAGCATCGCCTGGTCTACGCCTACGGCTTCCAGGACCCGGACGCCCACCAGCGCTGGAAGGTGACGGTGGACGCGCACTCCGGCGAGACGCTCGCCATCGAGGACGACAACCACTACTTCGACGCGCAGATCCAGGGCGGCATCTACCCGTCCACGAACATCGGCACCTGCGTGGACAACACGGTGTGCGGCACGATGAAGCCCAACTCGCCCATGCCCTGGGCGAACACGGGCCTGGCCTCGCCCAACAACTTCACGGATGGCGCGGGCATCTTCGCCTATAGCACTGGCACCGCCGCCACCACGCTGTCCGGCCGCTACGTCCGCGTGGCGGACACCTGCGGCGCGATCAACGTCAGCTCCACCACGGGCAACATCGCCATGGGCGGCGCGAACAACGACCACGACTGCATCACCGGCCAGGCGGGCAACTCCCCCGCGTCGCGCTCCAGCTTCTACGAGCTGAACAAGCTGGCCGAGCAGGCCCGCGGCTACCTGCCGGGCAACACCTGGCTGTCCACGCAGCTGCTCGCGAACGTCAACATCAACAGCACCTGCAACGCCTTCTGGAACGGCACGTCGGTCAACTTCTACCGCAGCGGCGGTGGCTGCCGGAACACCGGTGAGATTGGCGCCGTGTTCGACCACGAGTGGGGCCATGGCATGGATGACTTCGACTCGAACGGCGTGCTGTCGAACTCCAGCGAAGGCTACGCGGACATCGCGGCCATCTATCGTCTGCAGACGTCCTGCGTGGGCTACGGCTTCTTCCAGACCGGCAGCCGTGGCTGCGGTGTGACGCCGGACGGCACGGGGCAGAACCAGAACGAGTCGCAGGTCGGCACGCCGTGGTGCAACACCCGGTGCTCCGGCGTGCGTGACGCGGACTGGCAGGCGGCCACCTACGGCGGCGTGCCCGCGCCCCCGGCCACCCCGCAGAACTTCGTGTGCCCCAACTGCAGCTCCGGCACGGGCCCGTGCAGCCGTCAGGTTCACTGCGCCGCCTCGCCTGCCCGTCAGGCCGCCTGGGACCTGGTCAAGATCGACCTGGCTGGCGCGCCGTTCAACTACGACTCCAACACGGCGTTCATCGTCGGCAACAAGCTGTTCTACCAGGGCAGCGGCAACGTCGGCGCGTGGCACTCCTGTAACTGCACCGGCGGCACGTCCGACGGCTGCGGCTCCACCAACGGCTACATGCAGTGGCTGGCGGCGGACGACGACAACGGCAACCTGGCGGACGGCACGCCGCACATGACGGCCATCCACGCCGCGTTCAACCGTCACAACATCGCATGTAACACCACCCCCCCGGTGAACTCGGGTTGTTCGGCCGGCCCCACCGCGGCGCCCACGCACACCGCCACCCCGGGTGACGGTCAGATTGCCCTGAACTGGACGGCCTCCGCTGGCGCCAGCGAGTACTGGGTGATGAAGACCGAGGGCATGGGCTGCAACTTCGGCAAGGCGAAGGTCGCCACCGTCACGGGCACCACGTACACGGACTCCGAGGTCGCCAACGGCCGCGAGTACTGCTACTCCATCGTCCCCGCGTCCTCGAACGCGTGCTACGGCGCGGCGAGCGCGTGCTCGTGCGCCACGCCGGCCTGCACCGCGCCGGGCCTCGCCACCCTGTCCAGCCCCAGCAACGGTGCCACCGGCGCGGAGCTGGCCGCGGTGCTCGACTGGGCGGACGTGTCCGGTGCCTCCACCTACGAGGTCCAGGTGTCCACCGACCCGACGTTCGCGACGGTGACGGCCTCGGCCAACTCGCTGGTCTCCAGCACGTGGACGGTGTCCCCGGCGCTGAACGTCAACACCACCTACTACTGGCGCGTGCGGGCGAACAACTCGTGCGGCGGCGTGGGGGCCTGGTCCACCGCGTTCAGCTACACCACGCGCGGCTGCACGCCGCTGTCGGCTCCGACGCTCGCGTCTCCGGCGGACGGCGCCACGGGCGTCGCGACGTCGGCGGCGCTGGACTGGTCCGACGTGCCGAGCGCGGCCAACTACGTGGTCGAAGTGGCCTCTGATTCGGCGTTCACCAACATCGTCCGGACGGGCACCGCCCTGTCGGCCAGCAACTGGACGGTGACTCCGGCTCTGACGAGCGCCACCACGTACTACTGGCGTGCCCGCGCGGCGGATGTCTGCGGTGCCAGCCCCAACAGCACCGTGCGCAGCTTCACCACCAGCACGGTCTGCACGCCCGCGGTGGCCACGTTCAACACCACGCTCCAGGCTCCGACCTGCGGCAACGTGTGCGGTTGCGACACCGGCACCACGCTGGTCAACGGCCGCGGCACGCTGTCTGGCGGCGCCGAGCTGAACCAGCCGAACACCATCAACGACTCGTGCGCGGACGGCGTCTCCGGCGTCTACCACACCGATGAGAGCATCGACCGGGTGGTCATCAAGACGACGGACCAGGGCGCGTTCGCCACGGGCAAGCAGGTGACGGTGGAAGTCACCGTGTGGTGCTGGGGGACGACGGACTTCTTCGACCTCTACTACACGACGAACGCGTCGGCTCCGTCCTGGACGGCGCTGACCACCAACGTGGCCTGCACCGCGGGGGGGGTCGCGAGGACCTTCACTCACACGTTCAACCTGGGTGCCACGGCGGGCACGCACGCCATCCGTCCGCAGTTCCGCTTCAACGGGACGGCGAGCGCGTGCACCAGCGGCTCCTACAACGATCGTGACGACCTGGTGTTCTCGGTCGGCACGTCCGTGGCCGCGGCGGACAGCGGCAAGTCCGTCACGTCGCAGGGCCGCTCGGCCCCCGCGGGCCGCTGAAGCCCGGCGCCACGCCTCCACGCTTCCCAGGTCGGAGGTGCGGCGCTGTCGTCAGCCTGAGCTGAACGAGAAGGGCTTCCGGGACACACTCCGGGAGCCCTTCTTCACGTCCGGGCGCCACGCCGCTCAGTGGCGGTCGCTCTCCGAAGGCGGCCCCCCGTGCTCGGACGTGTCGTCCATGGGGCCCGCGAACAGCAGCCCCTCCTCCACCGCGCCCCGCCCCGCCTGTCGCCGGGCATTCTCGCGGCGGTGGACGCGCCTCCAGTTCAGTTGCCGCGCCCGGAGCAGCTCCTGGACGAGCACCTGCGCGGCGGCGGCCAGGGGCACTGCGACGACCGCGCCCAGGAGGCCCGCGAGCGCGCCGCCACAGAGCACGACGATGGAGATGAGCAGCGGGTTCATCCGGATGGCCCGGCGCTGCACCATGGGGCCCAGCACGTTGGACTCAATCTGCTGGTAGACCATGAAGACGACCAGCGCGATGACGGCCGCGCGCAGCCCCACCGTGGCCAGCGTCGTGAGGCTCACCAGCACGGCGCTGATGACACTGCCGATATAGGGAATGACCCCCAGCACCATCACCGCCAGCCCCAGGGCCAGGAAGAAGGGCACGCCCTGGACGAGCGCGACAGTGGCGGCCACGGTGCCGCCGATGGTCATCACCAGCAGCGTGCCGGCGACGTAGTTGCTCACCGCGGCGCGCATGCGCTCCACCAGCCCGCGCACGTGGTGCCTCCGGCGTGGCACCACCCACTGGAGGATGCTCTCGTAGAGTTCCTTGCCGAACAGCAGGCTGAAGACGGAGAGGGCCACCACGGTGATGCCCGCAGCCAGCAGTCCCAGGGTGGAGGAAAGGACCCCGACGGCACGACCCGCCAGGTCCATCGGCTCGAAGCGCAGCAGCTCCTCGGGATGCATCTCGAAGCCGTAGCGAGCTCCCAGCTCCCTCACCCATTGGGATTCGGAGAGCCGCTGCAGCAGCCCCGGCATCGCCTGGACCAGGCCCTCAATCTGCTGGACGAGCGCGGGCACCAGCGTGCCCACCAGCACGCCCACCAACCCCAGGAGCACCAGCGCCACTACGGCCACGCCCAACCCTCGCTTCAGGCCCCACCGCTCCAGCCGGCGCACCAGCGGATCCAGCGCGAGGGAGAGCAGCAGCACGACGGCCAGGAGCGTGAACAGCGGATACAGCCGCCGGAGCACCAGCCAGCAGATCGCCAGGAGCAGCACCTGCAGCCCCACGGCCCACACCGTGCGGGCGGGAACGTAGACCGGCAGCTGGCGACTGGAGTCCTTCATGAGCGACAAGGTAGGAAGTGATGCGCCGCCAGTCAGGCCCCCTCGCGTGCGAGCCTGACAAGCTCCGCACCTGAGAGCGGCCTGTCGGGCGCGCGGCGGACGGCCGTCCCCCCGTGGGGCAGCCGAGCGACCAGGCCCCTCTGCGCCAGCTGACTCCACGGGGCGGGCAGCGGCGCTCCGAATCGAACCCGTGCGATGGGGGTGCAGGCGCCCCACCCTTTTGTTCGACGAGGTGGGGACACAACTGGACCACGCCCTTGTCCGATAATCTTCAAGCAGGTCTGGAATCGCCACGCCACGAGGAGGGCGACACGATGTGGATTGAAGCCATCGTCATGCCCCGGGAGCAGCCCACTGCGTCCCGGCCGTCCTCTCGCCAGGGTGGCAAGCGACCAGCCGCGTCCGCGCCCGCCAGGAGTCGAGCGGCGGTGCATCGGCAAGCGGGCGAGGAGAGCCAGCAGTTCCGCGACACGGTGCTGGGCTTCCTGCGGGCGCGGGAGTTGATGAGCGCCGTGCGCTGGGTGAGCGAGCCGGGGTTGTTTCCCCTGGTGACGCTGCACTGCACGCGCGGCGTGCTGGAGCAACTTCGCAAGGAGCCGGGGTTCGAGGCGGGGTTGTCCATGCCGCTGGAGTTGATGACCTGAGCACTGACGTCCGCCGGGAACGTCCCTAGGTTTCCCTTGGGAAACATGGGCGGGCCCGGGGCGTGTGGGGCGCGCGGCGCTCCTCCCTCCTCTGGCTCGCGGAGGGAAACATCATGAGCGAGTTCATCATCAAGCGATTCTCGACACCCGATGAGCGCCGGCCGTTCGAGGCGCACGGGCATGCGGACGTTCTCCAGTTCGACGGAGGGCGCACGGTGGGGATGGGCGTCTTCGAGCCCGGCTGGAAGTGGTCCCAGGACGTCAAGCCCATCGCCGGCACGGAGAGCTGCCAGGTGGCCCACTCCATCTACGTCGTCAGCGGGAGGATGGTGGTGAAGATGGATGACGGGGACCAGAACGAAATGGGTCCTGGGGACGTGGCCATCATCCCACCGGGACACGACGCGTGGGTCATCGGCAACGAGCCCTGCCTCTGCGTCGACTTCGAGGGCATGGCGGAGTACGCGCAGCGAGAAGCCACGAAGTCGACCCGGTCCGGCATGACGCCCGAGTCGGCGCCTGGCCTTCACTGAGTGAAGGGCCTCGGAGGGCGCACGCACGGCACCTGGTGCCTGGGCCCTCCGCGTGAAGGAAGCGGCCCCGGTCCGGCTACAGCCGGGGGTCCACCGGCTCGCTCTCCAGCGCGAGCACGCTGAAGACACACTCGTGGACGCGCCGCAGCGGCTCCTTCCGGACGAAGCGCTCCAGTGCCTCCACCCCCAACGCCAGCTCCCGCAACGCCAGCGAGCGCTTCGTGGACACCCCTCGCTTGCGCAGACGCTCCAGGTGCTCCGGCGCGGTGTACTCCGGACCGTAGATGATGCGCAGGTAGTCCGGGCCCCGGCACTTGATGGCCGGCTGGAGGACTCCCTTCTGGCCTCGGGCCACGTACGCGAGGGGCTTCACCACCATGCCCTCCCCGCCTCGCGAGGTCAGCGACTCCCACCAGCGCGTCGCGTCCTCGACGGCCCGCGCGTCACTCAGTGACACCACGCGATGGGACGTCGCCATGAGCCAATCCGGGTCCGCGCGACACACCTTCGCCAGCGTCTCCAGGTGCCACACGCGGGCTCTTGTGCAGCAGGGAGCCCAGGTCTGTCGCGGGGGAATGGGTCGTCGAGAGTGGCAGGAGCATTCAGTGCCAGACCCGGGTCGAGGCGATGAGCGTGTCGAGGTCGATGCGAAAGGCGCGAGTGCCTTCTCCACCGTAGAGCCAGGGACCGCGCCCGCACATCCAGGTCGGCTGCCACCGGGTACCGTCCGGGTCCACGAAGACGAAGGTGCCCGCCGGAGTCAGCGCCTCCTCGCGGCCACCGTGCAGGACGAACAACTCGAAGGTTGAGCGCGCCGAATAGGAGCCTCCGAACAACACGTGCGTCGCCCCTACTGCGAGCGCGCTCGCCCCTGTGACAGGCGTCTTCCAGACAGCGGGCCGGCCCTCCGTGCGCAGGCGGACCAGGGGAAAGTCCGTGTAGAAGTACAGCCACATCTCGTCATTGGAGGCGACGTTGAGCGCGTAGCAGTCGACGATGACATCGGTGCCCACGGCCTTCGCGTCGTACTCACTGAGGCGCTGGCCCCGCGCATCGAAGAGGACCAACCCGCTTCGTCCAATCGGCTCGCTGTCGATATCCCCGCGCCCCCACCCTCGATTGCCGAGCACGCCTTCGTCGAAGTAGCTCACCCACAGGCGCCCGTCGGCGGTGGCCTGCACGTCCTGGATGCCATCGCCGAGGGTGAGTTCACGCGTCACACGCCCGTCGCGGGAATAGACCACCGCGTTGCGTTCGTGCGCGTCCTTGTCGAGGTAGCCGCAACGGCCGCCCACCAGCAGCAGCTCGCCCTCCGGCAGGGGCTGCACGAAATGGAAGTTGCGTCGGTTGGGCGGCAAGCGGACGCACTCGGGCGGAGCATCCGGCGAAGAGAAGCGCAGGACCTCGTAGGTCTGCGGCACATCCGCCAGCGACTTCGCGAAGGATGGGAGGCCCGGTGCGACCTTCTCCCGGTCATCCCGTTCTCCCTCCAGGGCCAGGAGCCACAGGTCGAAGTCGGGTCCGACGCCTTGGGCCATCAACTCCCGACCCGAGAGGGCCTCGGAAAAGTCGACGAAACACGGCACCTCGAGATGCGTCAACTCACGCTCGGTCATGGGGTTTCTTTCGCGCAGGGAGCCGAGGGGCCAGCTCCAGGAACCGTGTGCCGGGGGGCCGGTTTCGAGGCGTCGGACGCCGGGCGCGGAGACGACCTGACGCCCTCTCCCATCAACCCACCCGCATGCGCGACGGGCTCCTGCGCTAGGATTCCAGGCCCCCCCGCGCGCTTCGTTCCCTGCTTCGGAGTCCTTCATGTTGTCGCATCGCGCAGTCGCGCCGCTGCTCGTCCTCTTCCTGTTCACCGCCTGCTCGGATTCCGACCCCACACCCGGGCCCGTGGACAGCGGAACCAAGACGGATGCCGGCCCTGGACACGACGGAGACCCTGACGGTGGCCCACCCCTGGATGGTGGCCCCGACACGGATGCGGGCCCCACGCTCGACGGTGGCCCCGACACGGATGGCGGCTTCACTCCAGACAGCGGCCCCGACACGGATGGCGGCTTCACTCCAGACAGCGGCCCCGACCTGGATGGTGGGTTCGTTCCGGACGCGGGCCCCGACACGGACGGTGGCTCGACCACGCCTCCCGTCGTCCTCACGGAGACCCTGGCGGACACATACACGGGTGATCCCTACTCGCTCGCCCTGTCTGCGAGCGGTGGACTCGCGCCCCTGACCTGGGACGTCACCGCCGGAGCACTGCCCGCGGGCCTCACGCTCGGCACCAACGGCTCCCTCGCCGGCACACCCTCGGCGGCCGGTGATGCGACCTTCACCGTGCGCGTGCGGGACGCCTCGGGCGCGAGCGACACCGCCGACCTCGCCCTCTCCGTCTACGCGCGTCCTCGCATCGTGCAGTTCCAGCTCTCATCCCATGAAGTCGGCGAGAGCGTCTCGCTCACGCTGACCGTCGTCGGCGGCAAGGCCCCCATCACCTTCGCGCGCGTGGGAGACCTGCCGCCCGGCCTGACGCTGTCGGCGCAGGGACTCCTCCAGGGAACCTTCACCGAGGCGGGCCAGTTCAGCTTCGTCGTCTCGGCGACGGACGCCAATGGAAGGCAGGCGCAGTATGCCACCCAGCTCACCGTCCTCACCGCCTTCAGCGTCACCACCGCTTCACTGCCCGGAGCCACCCGGGATGCGGCCTACCAATCCGCCCTCGCGGCCACCGGAGGCGTCGAGCCCCTGAGCTGGGCCGTCACGATGGGCGCGCTGCCAGATGGCCTCACGCTGTCCTCGGAGGGTGTCCTCTCCGGGACGCCCACCGTGCAGGGAACGTTCGACCTCATCGTCACGGCGACGGACTCCACGGACCGCACGGCTTCGCGGAGCCTGGTGCTGACCATCTCCAGCTTCAGCCCGCCGGTCTTCAAGGTGGGCCACTACAACCTCACCTATTTCGGCTCCGACACGCAGGGTCCCGTGAACTCGACGTCGCAGGGCGGCGCGCTGGATGACCTGCAGATTGCCTCCGCGCGCGACGTCATGCTCCAGGCGGGCGCCAACCTGTGGGGCATGGTGGAGATGGTCGACGTCGTCGACTTCGACACCCTCAAGGCCCAGCTCCCGGGCTTCAGCGGCTTTCTCTCCAACAACGCCAACTACGTCACGGGCAGCACCTCTCCGTACGGCGGCACCACGCAGAAGCTGGGCATCCTCTACGACAGCACGCTCACCTTCCAGAGCGCGGAGCTGCTCCGCGTGGGCAGCGAGAGCGACTTCGGAAACCGCCCGCCCCTGCGCGTGAACTTCACCACCGAAATCCAGGGCACGCAGACGCCGCTCGTCGTCATCGTGGTCCACATGCGCGCGGAGAACGGCGTCGACACCAGCCCCCGCGCCGCCCGTGAGCGCGCGAGCGCCGCGCTGAAGGAGTACCTGGACCAGAACCTGCCGAACGAGCACGTGCTCGTCCTGGGCGACTGGAACGACGACGTGGACGAGTCCATCACCCTGGACCCCGGCACCCAGCAGCCCATGCCCACGCCGTACCAGAACTTCGTGTCGGACCCGAACGGCTACACCTTCATCACCCGTGAGCTGTCGCTGGCGGGCGACGACACGTCCATCGGCTTCGAGAACATGGTGGACCACACGCTGGCCAGCAACGAGGTGGCCGCCCGCTATGTCCCGAGCTCCGCCGAGGTCATCTACGCGGACGAGTGGGTGCCCGACTACTTGAACACCTTGAGCGACCACCGCCCTGTCGTCAGCACGTATGCGTTCAGCTCCGCGACGGAGCCGTTCGTGCGGCTCAAGGACCCCCACGGAGGCACCTTCCTCGCCGGCTCCGTGCTCCCCATCCGGTGGCATGCCTGGGGTGTCGGTGACGTGCGCGTGGAAGCCACCACCGATGGTGGCACGACGTGGAGCGTGCTGGCCGCCTCGGTGCCCGCCGTCCAGGGCAGTCATGCGTGGACGTTGCCCGCCCTCTCCTCCACGAACACGCTCGTGCGGGTGGTGGACACGTCGAACGCCACCCTCTTCGACGAGAGCGACTCGCCGGTGACCATCGTCCAGGGCGCCAGCCGCGTCATCATCAACGAGGTGCTCGCCAACGAGCCCGCCGTCAACGGCAACAACAACCCCGCCTATGAGTTCGTGGAGCTGGTCAACGTCGGCGCCGTCGCCGTGGATATCTCGGGATGGAGCGTGTGGGACTCCGCCCTCTCGCGCCATGTCTTCCCGGCCGGAACCACGCTGGGCGCGGGCAAGGCCGTGGTCGTCTTCGGAGGGGCCGCGGGCATCCCTCCGGGCAGGACGAACGCGGTGAGGGCCTCCAGTGGAGCGCTCGGACTGAGCAACGATGGCGACACCGTGCGCTTGCGCAAGGCGGACAACACCGACGTGGACACGTACAGCTACGTCTCTCCCGCTGACAATGTGTCCGACAACCGCTCCCCGGATGCGGACCCGAACGGGGCCTTCGTGCGGCACACGTCGCTGCCCTCCGGCCTCACCTCGTCCCCGGGGTTGCGCGCGGACGGCACCGCGTTCTGACGCACCGCGAAGGCGCTCGGGAATCCCCGGGCGCTCTCGCATCCTGGCTACACGAACGGTGCGGGGAGGAGTAGGAAGCGGGGCATGCGCACCCTGCTCTCCTCCGTGCTGCTCTGCCTGTTGGTGACTCCCTCGCTCGGCGCCGCCCAGACCGAGCGCGCCCGCCCCCGCGCCAGGAACCTGGGCATCACCTTCGGTGGCCAGTCAGGTCCGCTCGGCGCCATCACCGATGTGCCCGGCGTGGAGGTGGGCCATACGACGCTCATCTCCGGCGAGGGGCGCATCGAGCCCGGAAAGGGCCCCATGCGCACCGGTGTCACGGCGGTGCTGCCCCGTGGCAGGGACGGCGTCGCGGAGCCGGTGTTCGCCGCCATCTACGCCCTCAATGGCAACGGTGAGATGACAGGCACCCATTGGATTCAGGAGTCCGGTGAACTCAATGGCCCGGTGATGATTACCAACACCAACGACATCGGCGCGGTGCGCGAGGGCGTCATCTCCTGGGCGATGGGCAAGGACCTCGCGTGGGACCTGGGGCTGCCCGTGGTGGCGGAGACTTGGGACGGGATGCTGAACGACCTCTATGGCTTCCACGTCAAGCCGTCGCACGCCATCCAGGCACTCGAGTCCGCACGCCCGGGCCCCATGCTGGAGGGCTCCGTCGGAGGCGGCACCGGCATGGTGTGCCACGGCTTCAAGGGCGGTATCGGCACCGCCTCGCGCAAGCTGCCGGAGTCCGCGGGCGGCTACACCCTGGGCGTGCTGGTGCAGTGCAACTACGGCTCGCGACGCCTCTTCTCCGTCGAAGGGGTTCCCGTCGGCGAGGAACTGGCGGACCACAAGCCCTGCTATCTCGGCACGCAGAAGCCCGGCAGCCCGATGATGAGCTCCCTGACGTCCTGCGGCGCCACCGGCGGTCCGCCCGCGGTGCCCACTCCCTTCGAGGGCGCGGGCTCCATCATCATCATCGTCGCGACGGATGCCCCCCTGCTGCCCCACCAGCTCGGACGGCTCGCGCGGCGCGTGCCGCTGGGCATCGCGAAGATGGGCGGACTGGGTGAGAACTACTCGGGAGACATCTTCCTCGCGTTCTCCACGCAGAGCCTCAAGCCCGCGGCCCAGGAGCGTCCCGCCAACGTCGCGGTGCTCAGCAACGACAGACTCAATCCCCTCTTCGAGGCCACGGTCCAGGCCACACAGGAAGCCATCCTCAACGCGATGCTCGCCTCCGACACCATGACGGGCGCGGACAACATCCGCGTCTACGGCCTGCCCCCGGACGGACTGGTGAAGGCCCTGAAGAAATACGGACGGCTCACGCCCGCGCCCAAATCCAAGCGGCCCCCGGCAGGCAAATCCGGCCGATGAGTCCAGGCCCGAGACAGGAGTGTGCTCGGAGGTGCGCGCGAAACATTCAAGACAGGCGGACGGCCGAGCCTCGGCCTCTGTGAAACGGAACACTGTCATCTGTCGACACGTCGGTTGGGCGTGACGACGTCGTGACGTCCGTGATTAAGAAACGAGGATGCGCTTCTCCTTCTTCGCGACGCCCACCACCCTGAAGAAGCTCAACTCCCCCGAGCTGCCAAAAGTCCTCCTCGCTGGAGGATTTAACGGTTACTGGAACTTCGGGGACATCCTCATGCTGCAAGGGGTTGTCCGCTGGCACCGCGCGCGCCAGGAGTCAGCGGTCGTCGCCTCCCTGCATGAGCTGGGCAGGGTGACGGACCCGCAGTCCCTGAAACAACTTCCCGCGGTGCTCGGCACGGAGGACTTCGTCTTCTTCTCGGGCGCGCCCTGGGAGGAGGCGGACCGCTCGGCGAGGAGCCTGGGGTTGGAGCCCGTGTCCCCGCTCCTGCTTCGGGGGCCCTGCCGCCTGCACGTCTATGGCGGCGGGTACTTCAACGGGCGCTGGGGGGACTCCATGCTGGAGCTCATCGAGACGGTGCTCCGCGCGTGGCTGCCGGGCCACTACGTCCTGTCGGGACTCCAGGTGGGGCCGGAGTTCGCCAGCCGCCTCGCGGCGCATGCGCGGCAGTGGCAGCCGGCGCTCGTCGGTTGCAGGGATCCGGAGTCCACCGAGGCCCTCGTCGCTTGCGGCCTGGAAGCGCGCCTGTCTGGAGACGACGCGCTGGAGGAGTTGGATCGCGCGGGCGCGCAGGCCTCACGCGGCGAACCCCGCACACCTGGCGCCGGACGCTTCGCGCTGCACATGAACCTCTCCACGTATGTCTACACGAACGTGGGAGAGGACCCGGCGCTGATGCCCACACCCACCACGTTGATGAACGGGCAGCTCCAGGCGCTGCGGACACGGTTCGGAGAGGACGCCTCGCCTGTCGTCCTCAACGCGTACATCGATGAGCGGCCCGTGGTGGAGGACAGCGTCGCGGCCATGCGCAAGACGTCCTTCCCGGAGTACTTCCCTCGCGCGGACGTCATCGACCTGGTGGGCCTGCTCTTCCAGGGACGACTGCATCAGGCCGTCGAGCAAATCCAGCAGGGCGAGGTGCTCTTCGCCTCGTCCTACCACGTCACGTTGCTGGGCAAGGTCGCCGGAGTACCCACCCACCTGTTCGCCTTCAACGACTACTACCGCCAGAAGAAGGCGGGGCTCGCGGAGACGGAGGGTTCGCTCGCGGAGTTCCTCGCGAGCGACTGGAGCCAGTCCCTGGCCCGAGGCACGGAGTACATCGAAAGCCAGCGGGCGCTGCGCCGCGAGTGGCTGGAGCGACTGGCGGTCAGCCTGGAGCTGCCGACGCCGGACGTGAGCTGGGTGTCGCGCGCGTCCCTGTGGATGGAGGACTTCCGCCAGGAACTCCAGCAGGCGCGGCTCCAGCGGGCCGAGGATGCCCAGGCGGCCCAGGCCGCCGCGAGGGAAGCGGAGATGCGCCACCAGGCACTGCTCGAGCGCGGCGAGGCCACGGAGGCCCGGCTGCGGGAGCTGGAGCAGCAGCGTACGCGGTGGGAGGCGGAGCAGTTGGAGCTGCACACCCTGCGGGCACGGCTCGCCGCGCGCGAGGAGGAGCGGGAGGAGCTGTTCTCCCTGCGTGAGCAGCTCGCCGCGCGCGAGCAGGAGCTGCGCGCCTTCGCCGAGCGGGAGGAGGAGCTGCGGGCCAGCTACGAGGCCCTGCTCACCACCGAGCCCCCGCTGCGCCACCGGCTGGTGGACGACCTGAATGACCGCCTCATCAAGGCCGGTGGCCCGCGCGCCCACCGCGCCATCAAACAGCTGGTGCGGGCCACGGTGAAGCGCGGCAAGTAGCTACGGCGCTGGTGCGTGGGACGAAGCCCCCTTCTTTCCGGCGGGGGGCTGCTGTCCCGCCACCCACGCGTCGACCTTGCGCTCGAGCACGTCCAGTGGCAGCGAGCCCCCGAGCAGCACCACGTCGTGGAACTCGCGCACGTCGAAGCGCGAGCCCAGCGCCTGCTCGGCGCGCGTGCGCAGCTCCTGAATCTTGAGCTGCCCCACCTTGTACGCGAGCGCCTGCCCGGGCCAGGCGATGTAGCGGTCCACCTCGTTGGTGATGTCCAACGCCTGGCGGGGCGCGTTCTCCATGAAGTAGTCGAGGGCCTGCTGGCGCGTCCACTGCTTCACATGCATGCCGGTGTCCACGACGAGGCGGACGGCGCGCCACATGTCATAGGAGAGCTGGCCGAACTTGTCGTAGGGGTCCACGTAGAGGCCCAGCTCGTCCCCCAGCGTCTCGCAGTACAGCGCCCAGCCCTCGCCATAGGCCACGTAGTAGCCGTAGCGACGGAACTCAGGCAGCCCCAGTTGCTCGGTGGCCAGGGCCGTCTGGAGGTGATGTCCGGGCACCGCCTCGTGCAGCGTGAGGGGCACCATCTCCCAGAGCGGGCGCGTCTCCGGACGGTAGAGGTTCACCAGGTACGTGCCGGGACGCGAGCCGTCCGAGGCCGCCGGGTAATAGAAGCCCGTCGTCACGTCGGGGGCCATGGCCTCCGGTGTCGCCTCCACCGCGTAGGGCTGGCGCGGCAGCGTCTTGAACAGGCGCACCAGCAGCGGGTCAATCCGCTTGGACAGGGCCCGGTAGCGCATCAGCAGCTCGTCGCCGGTGCGGGCGTAGAAGCGCGGGTCCGTGCGCAGGAACTGGAAGAACTCCGCGAGCGAGCCCTGGAAGCCCGTCCGCTTCATGATGGCCTCCATCTCCCCTCGGATGCGCTTCACCTCCGCCAACCCCTGGGTGTGGATCTGCTCCGGCGTCAGCGCGGTGGTCGTGTACTTGCGCGCGAAGAAGCCATACATCTCCACGCCGTCCTGAAGCTGCCAGACGCCCACGGCCTCGGGCGCGCCCGGGAGGTACTCGGCGGTGAGGAACTGGTGGAAGCGCCGCAGCGCGGGCACCACGCCCTCGCGCACGGCCTTCCGGCCGGCCTCCGCCAGACGCTGCTGCTCCGTGGCGGAGAGCTTCTCGGGGAAGCGCAGGAAGGGGCTGTAGAAGCCGCTCTTCGTCGGGTCCTCCACGAGCTGCCGCTCTATTTGAGGCGGGATGCGCTGGAGGATGACGCGCGGATGCACCTTCTTCTGGCGCAGACCCTCGCGCATCAACGCCACCACCTGGTCCACATAGGTGCCGAAGCCCTGGAGCCGGACGAGCCAGTCCTCGTAGTCCTTCACCGTCTCGAAGCGCAGCGTGTCCGCGAGCTGGTAGGCCGTCTGCACGCCAGGGGGCTGCTTGATGCCCTCGGGGATGCCTCCCATCTGATTCGTGGGCAGCAGATACCAGCCGAAGCGGTGCTCCTCCACCCACGTCTCGTGGTCCCTGCGGAACAGGTCCAGGTTGAGCTGCTCCTCGGCGGACAGCCGCGCGCGCTCCACCTTCTTGAGCTTCTCCAGCACCTGTCGCGAGTGCTGGTGGTCCGCCTGGATGGCCGCGAGGCTCAGGTCATCCCAGCGCTCGTTCCAGCGACGGTCGCCCTGCACGGACGCGTACGTCGGACTGTGCTCGAGCTGGTACTGCCAATCCTGCTCGATGAGGGCACGCAGCGTGCTGGCCGCGTCCGGCTTCTTCGCCTCGGCATCCACGGACATCATCAGGAGAACTCCCAGGGTGGTGAGTTGGAGCCACTTCACGAGAACAGCTCCAGCAGGTCTTCACGGGTGATGGCCGCGGCGCCGGCGGCCTCGCTCAAGGCCGCTTCCATCAGCGCGCGCTTCTTGTCCTGGAGTCCGAGGATGCGCTCCTCGACGGTGCCCTGGGACACCAGGCGGTACACGTTGACGGGCCGCTCCTGACCGATGCGGTGCGCGCGGTCCGCCGCCTGCGCCTCCACGGCCGGGTTCCACCACGGGTCCACCAGGAAGACGTGGTCCGCCGCCGTGAGGTTCAAGCCCGTGCCGCCCGCCTTCAACGACATGAGCAACACCGGCGGGCCGTCCTCCGACTGGAAGCGGGAGGTGACATCGCCGCGATTCACCGTGGTGCCGTCCAGCCGGTCGAACCCGATGCCCGCCTGCTTCAGCGCCGGCTCGATGAGGTCCAGGAGCGAGGTCCACTGGGAGAACACGAGCGCCTTGTGGCCCTCCGACACAGCGGTATCGAGCGCGTCCACCAGCGTCTCCACCTTCGACGACGAGGTCGCCTTCTGACCGGGGACGAGCGCCGGGTGGCACGCCGCCTGTCGCAGTCGCAGGAGCGCCTCCAGCGCCTTGAGCACGCTGCCGCCCTCGTTGAGCAGGGCGACCACTTCCTTGCGCGTCGCCGCCATCACCGAGTCGTAGATGGAGCGCTCGCGCTCATCCAGCGACACGTGCATCACCGACTCGATGCGCGGGGGCAGCTCCGGCGCGACGTCCCGCTTGAGCCTGCGCAGCACGAAGGGGCGGATGCGACGGCGCAGGTCCGCGGAGGCCGCCGCGTTGCCCTCGGAGATGGGGCGCGACACCTTCTCCTCGAACTGCCGCCGTCCCCCGAGCAGGCCCGGGTTGGTGAAGTGCATCAAGCTCCACAGCTCGTCCAGCCGGTTCTCCAGCGGCGTACCGCTGAGCGCCAACCGGAAGTTGGACTTGAGGCCGAACGCGGAGCGCGCGACCTGGCTCTCCGGGTTCTTGATGGCCTGCGCCTCGTCCAGCACCAGGGCGGCCCACTCCCTGGCGCCCAGCGCCGCCGCGTCCAGTCGCAGAATCGAGTACGTGGTGAGCGTCACGTCGGCCGCCGGGTCCAGCTCGCGGCCGGGGCCGTGGTAGACGCAGACGCTCAACGACGGACGGAAGCGCTTGAGCTCCGCCACCCAGTTGGGCAGCACGCTGGTGGGACAGACGACGAGCGAGCGCGGCCCCAGCACGCAGATGGTCTGCAGCGTCTTTCCCAGACCCATGTCGTCCGCGAGGATGCCGCCCAGGCCCGCGCTCTTGAGGAAGCCCAGCCAGCTCACACCCGTCTGCTGGTAGTGACGCAAGGACGCGTTGAGGTCCTCAGGCAACACGGGCGGCGGCAGCTTCTCGAAGCCCTCGACGAGCGGCGCCAGCTTGTCCAGGCCCGGAGGAGGCGGCTGCTCCAGCGTCTCGCACAGCGAGGAGAGCTGCGGCAGCGCGTGGTTGGAGACGCGGCCGTCCGGCTGACGCGCGGCGAGCAGGTCCGCCACGCGCTGACCATGCTTGTCCAGCCACGCGCGCGGCAAGGGCGCCCAGCCCCCTCCCACCAGCGGCACCAGCCCCAGTCCTTCCTGCCACGCCCGGACGACGGCCGCCGCGTCCACCGAGCGGGCCTCGCCGCCCTTGCCCCCCTCCACCTGGAACTCGAGCGTGAAGCGCACCTGCGGGATTCCCGCGCCATCCCCCGCGGACTCGACCGAGAGCCATGGACGCAGCCGCACATCCGGACTCACCACGGACGCGCCGTCACCGGCCAGGTCTCCGCCCCACCGTCGCAGCCGGTCCGCCCAGCGCACCATCTCCGGGCCCTGCACCGTCACCCGACGTCCGGGCACCAGGTTCAGCTCCTCGCGGAGGTCGTGGATGAGCCGCTGCTCCACCGCCTCGTCGCGCAGCGGCACCGCGCCGCGCAGGTACACCATCTTCCCGTTGTCGATGCGCACCGTCGGCGGCGCGCCGTAGACGAGCGTGGGCAGCACGGACAGGCCCGACTCGAGCTGGTTCAGCTCCAGCAGGATGCGCGGCTTGAGCTCGCGGTCGATGGACGGCACACGCTTCGTGCGCACCTCCACCGGCATCCGGCGGCCCAGCTCCGGCAGCACCTTCGACGTCAGCTCGCCGAGGTTCTCCGCGCTGTACGTGCGGACGATGGGGAGGTTCTGGAGCCACGGCCCCGTCATGCCCGTCTCACCCATGCGGGCCAGCGCGTCTCCCACGCGGGCCACGCCGGGGCTCACGACTTCGGACACGCGCGAGTCGCGCGCCACCGTCACCACGAGCTGCCCGCCGCGCTCCTCGACCAGCGCCCGGGGCACCACCACCTCGTCGGGGATGGCGACGGGGCGACCGTCCAACAGGACGTTGCGCGCCTGCACCAGCACCTTGAGCAACGCGTCGAGCGTCTCCGGGTTGAGTGTGCCGCGCGTGCGGCGCTGCTCCAGGATGCGGTCGGCGAGCAGGTCCGCCTGCTCCACCTGGAGCTTCGCGGCCTGCGCGGGCTTCGCGATGTACGAGGTGAGGCTGCCCTCCAGCGCCTCTTCCTTGCCGTCCGCGTGGGCCAGCGTGCGCTTGAGCTGGAGGCCGTCCCCCGTGCGCGTGAAGTGATAGGCGATGCGAGACCAGCGGGTCGCCGCCGTCTGCATGGGCGCGTCCTCCCGCTCCGCCTGTTGGAGCGAGATGGCCGCCGCGACGACATGCTCACACGGGTCCACGAGGCTGGGGCAGTCACACTCCCAGGCGTCGTCGGCGGGATAGAGGGCCACCGTGAAGGGGACCGGGCGCCCCGCCGAGCGGACCCTCAGCTCCAGCTCGCTGTCCGTCTTCGACTGGAGGACCACGGCCCCGTCACGGGCGAGACCCACGCCTTTGGACCAGAGACCGGGGCGGGCTTCCTTCCGAACGGCTTCGAGCAGCTTGGCGAATGCGGACATGGGAGTGTCGACTCCCTACGCCCCCGGGGTGCGCCGCGCAACGGCGATGCGCACCCCGGCTCCCTCGCTCAGCCGCAGGTCAGCGTCCAACGGCAGGTATTAGACAGGCATTCCTTGCCATACAGGCACGTTGCCCCCTTGGCCTTCTTCGGCTGGCACTTGCCGCTGTTGAGCCCCCAACCGCAGTACTGGGTGCTCGCGCAGTCGGTCTCCTGGTCGCAGATGCAGGTGCCCGCGCTGTTGCAGCCGGACGCGGTGCATGCGTCGCTGACGCACTCCTCCTTGAAGCGGCAGGACTCGCCCACCGCCTTGGAGTCCGGCGCGTAGTGCTCGCCGCACAGCACCGGGTACGCGGCCTCGCGCGTGCCCTTGTCCACGTAGGTGGCCACGCCCGCGGTGTCGATGTCCGCCGCCGCGTCCGCCATGCCCGTGCGCGGGTTGGACGCGCGCTCCCACACCTTGAGGAAGGCCTCCGCCGAGCCGGACAGCCCCGTGGTGTTGGCGCCCACGCGGCCCAGGTCCTTCAGCAAGTCAGGCAGGTAGCCCACGTGCGCGAGGCCGAACTCGTCGAAGCCCGTGCCCAGGCGCGCGGGACCGGAGACGTTCTGCTGACGCAGGTGCGCATCCGCCTCCGCCTGGAACGTCGCGGAACACGCGCCGTTGTTGCCGAAGCGCGGACGCGTCTGCTGGATGAAGCCGTTGAGGTCCGCGCCGAAGGCCATGGGGACCTTGAGGCCCTGGCGACCGAACTCGACGGCCTGGGCCAGCGAGCGCGTGGAGCCATGGCAGTTGTTGGCGACGCCGGAGTGCGTGTACGCGCGCGTCTCGTCATGCGCGGTGCGCAGGCCGAAGATGCCACCCGTCTGGCGCAGGTAGCGCACCACCCACGCGGGCGTCGTCTTCTCGTCGTCGGCGAGCTTCGGGTTCATCACCTCGCGGAAGTGGCCGTGGGAGATGACCAGCGGGTAGTAGGTGTTCGCCTGGGCGACGGCGAAGGCGTCCTGGAGGCCCTTCTCCGACAGGTGGGCCACGTCGATGAGCATGCCCTTGCCCATCATCGTCTGGAGCAGCGCCTTGCCGTCCGCGGTGAGGCCCTTGGTGTTGCGGCAGTTGCCGGCCGCGTCGCGGTACACGTCGAAGCCCAGCGTCATCGTGTCCGTCGTCACGCCGCAGTCGGTGTCGATGTGGCAGTTCTCCGTGAACTGCGCGGCCTGGAAGATGGCGTTGTGCAGCGCCGCGCCGCCGAAGCGGTTGTCCAGCTGGTGCACCGGCTGGAGCGAGCGGACGCCCAGGGCGTGGAAGCGGTCCAGCTCCAGGCGCCAGTCCTTGGTGCCGAACAGCTTGCTCGTCTCGATGGAGAGCACCATGGCCAGCTTGCCCGAGGCGATGATGCTGCGCGCGTGCGACGGCGTCAGGGCGATCTCCACCCAGTCGGTGCGCGCGTCGAAGGCCCGCGCCATCTGGAGCTGCAGCTCCACGTCCACCATCTCGTCACACGGCCGGGAGATGTTCTGGTACGGCAATGCCTTGCAGAGGAACTCGTTGCTGACCAGCGACACCATGACCAGGGACATGCCGCCCTGGTGCGCCTGCCGCAGCCACCCCTCCCACGACTGCTGATGCGCGATGGTGTCCCAGCGCGGCCACTGCGTGTTCACCGACATGCGCCCCAGGTGGATGCCCGTGTCGCCCTCGGTGCCCTCGATCTTCCCGATGAACTCCGAGCCCACCGCGCCGCCCAGGCCAAAGAACGCCGCGAGCAACGGGTTGCCGCTCAGGTCCACCCCGGGGCAGAGGTTGAGCAGGTTGCTCAGGTCCATGCGCACCCGGGCATGGTCACTCTCCGGCAGGCCACCGTCACAGCTCACCAGCGAGCCGGTGTGGCTGCCGTGGAACCACCCGCCGCCGAACGCCTCCTCCGCGAACATGTGGTGGTGCAGCTCCGCGAAGCCCGGCGCGGCCAGGGGCTGTGTCTGGGCCTCGGTGGCGACCTCGACGGGAGCCTCACCCTCCTGCACGGGGCCGCACGCGAGCCCGAGACAGAGGGTGAGAGGAAGGAGGGCCAGGGCTCCCTGGCGCCGACGGTGCTGAGACATGAACATGGAGGGGGATTCCTTCTGGGATGCAGGGGCGGACGGCTCCGCCTTCGCGCCCGGGAGGATACTCCCCGCACGACGGGCATATCGAGCAATCCACGCCCACCTCGAGACCGTGGTTTCAGGGGACGTCTCCGTGCGTCACGAGGAGTCGCCGGCCTGGAAGCGGCGGGCGCCGGGGTGTCGGTCCAATGACAGGCGCGTCTGAACCCGGTTGACGGCGTGGAGCGGAACAACAGACACAGTGCGGCAGGTCGGGCGCACATCCGCGCTACCAGAGCCATGCTGATACGATTGTCCTCGCCCATGGCGTCCCGCACTGGCGCGAGGTCGGCCGGGGTCTCGAAGGAGCAGTCA
Source organism: Myxococcus sp. CA056 (assembly GCF_013336715.1). NCBI lineage: Bacteria > Pseudomonadati > Myxococcota > Myxococcia > Myxococcales > Myxococcaceae > Myxococcus > Myxococcus sp. CA056. The sequence goes on along the minus strand of NZ_JABUMT010000006.1, from coordinate 59,701 downwards.
TGTCCCTGCGCCGTGCCCTCCCGTGGAGTCTCGCCCTCCTGTTGTCCTTCACCACGGCCGCCTTCGCCGAGCCGGCCACCACCGAGGTTCTCGCGCCCGAGTCCAGCGAACCCCAGGACGCGGCGAGTCTGGTCTGTGTCGCGGTCCGGTGCTCGACGGTGAGCGAGTGCTGGGCCGCGTGCCCCGGCGCGAGCAGCGTGAGCTGCGTCAGCAATGGGTGTCGCTACACCCTTCCTGGTGGTGGTGGCGGCGGTGGAGGCCCGTGGTGCGAGCTGACGCGGTGCAGCGACGACGCCGACTGCGTGTGCAAGGGGCAACAGGGTTACTGCGAAGCCCGCGCCTGTCGGTACTGAAGTCGAGGTGTGCCTTGGGCCGTCCTCGCGGCGGCCCGAGGCAAGGCGGTATCCTCGTGCGCCGCACCTGGAACGCGTTCCGCGGTCCGGTGCGCCACAAGGGCTTATGCACCTGGACGACTACACGCGATACGACGCGATGGGGCTGGCGGAGCTGGTGCGTCGCAAGGAAGTGACTCCGACGGAGCTGACACAAGCGGCGCTCGCGGCCATCGCCCGCGTCAATCCGAAGCTGAACGCGGTCATCGACGTCCGGGAAGCGGACGCGCGGGCCGCCGTGCAGACGGGGCTTCCCCAGGGTCCTTTCACCGGGGTGCCCTTCCTCATCAAGGACCTGGCGTTGCATGCGGCGGGCGTCCCGACGGACCTGGGGAGTCGGCTGACGCGCGGACTGATGCTGCCGTTCGACTCCGTGTTGATGGAGCGCTTTCGCCGCACGGGCGTGGTGTTGCTGGGCCGGACGAACACGCCGGAGTTCGGCAACAACGCGACGACGGAGCCGGTGCTGCATGGCCCCACGCGCAACCCATGGGATTTGGGACGCAGCTCCGGTGGCTCCAGTGGAGGCTCGGCGGCGGCGGTGGCGGCGGGCATCGTCCCGGTGGCCCATGGCAATGATGGCGGCGGCTCCCTGCGCATTCCCGCCGCCCTCTGTGGAGTGTTCGGCCTGAAGCCCACGCGCGGGCGCAACTCCGTGGGGCCCAATTCAGGAGAGGCCATCAACGGCCTGGGCGTGGAGCATGTGGTGACGCGCTCGGTCCGCGACAGCGCTGCGATGCTGGATGCCACCCACGGTCCCGCGGTGGGCGACCCGCACTACGCGCCGCCGCCGGAGCGGCCCTATCTCAACGAGGTCCGGCGGGAGCCGGGGCGGCTGCGCATCGCGATTTCGAGGAGGCCCGCGTCCGGAGGGCCCGTGAGCCCCGACAACGTCGCGGCGGTCGAGGACGCCGCGAAGCTATGCGCCTCCCTGGGGCACGACCTCGTCGAGGCAGCGCCCGTCTATGACGACGCCGCGCTGGTGGAGGCGATGGTGACGGTCTGGTCCTCGACCAACGCGGCCCTGGCGGGGATGCTGGGCGGGGCCCTGGGACGTCCCGTGGGCCCGGACACGCTGGAGGCCACCACCTGGGCGGCGGTGCAGCATGGCCGTTCGCTGAAGGCGACGGATCTCCAGGCAGCGCTGGGAGTGTTCAATCAGGTCAGCCGCGCCGTGGGCGCGTTCTACGTGGACCATGACCTGCTGCTGACGCCCACGGCGGCGGTGCCGCCCTACCCGCTGGGCGCGATGGATTCCAACAAGCCGATGAGCGCTGGCGAGTGGTACCGCCACGTGTTCTCGATGATTCCCTTCACCGCGCTCTACAACGTGACAGGACAGCCCGCGATGTCCGTGCCGCTGCACTGGAACGCGCAGGAGTTGCCCATCGGCGTCCAGTTCGTGAGCCGCTTCGCGGATGAGGCCACGTTGTTCCGCCTCGCGGGACAGTTGGAGGAGGCACGTCCGTGGTCCGTGCGCCGGCCTCCCGTGCATGCGGCGCGGGACGCCTGACACGCCCTTGAGTGAGCGGGCTGGGCCTCTCGAGGAAGAGAGGCTCAGCGCGGGAGCGGCAGGTATCGACCGAGCCCGTCCATGACCAGGCTCTCGATGCGCACCACCGTGCGCTTCGGGCCAACCTCCAGCCTGTCGAACTTCGTGAGGACGGAGAGGAACGGCGTCTCCCGCTTTCGCTCTCGAATCTCCGACCAGGGAATGAACAGGGGAGGATGGAAGGGCATGAAGACGGGAATCATCGAGATGTAGAGGCCATCCTCGTCCGCCCCCACGGTGAGCGAGTTCCTGTAATGGACCCAACCCATCCGCCCCGTGACACCACTGATGGCGCCCCTCGGCATGGGTTCGTCCGTGCGAAACCTCCGCGCGAGCCAGAACCAGCCCCCCTTGAGCGACGAGAAGAGCGCCAACGCCAGCAGGCCCACCACAAACAGCGGAATGCCCAACCAGAGCGGAATGGAGGTCGCGGCCAGCAGAAACACGGAGGGTGTCTCCATCATCGTCACTCTCCCTGCCGAGGCGCGCGTGCCCAGACCACATCCCAGATGGACGCAGGGGACGAAAACCCAGGCACCACGAGCCGGACCAGCACTTCCGTGGAGGCCACCTGGGCGCCCTGACTCCGCGCCTCCACGAACAAGCCTCGGAGCAGCGCTGGCCCATCCACATACACCGCGGACAACAGCCCGGACTCGCCCACCGGAGCCGGCGGCGAGACGTCCGGGTCACGAGGCTTCAAGCCCCAGGCCTCGAGGATGTCACGGTACAGTTCATCCAGGTCATACAGCGGCGCATGAATCCCCAACGCGCCACACGGGCAATCCCAACCAAAGCCCCGAGCCAATCCACCCTGGTCCAGCATCCGACCCCGCGCGGCCTCTCCACAGAGGCCACACTTCACTGAACCCACCTCGCCTGTGAGTTCATGCCGTGCGTCGAAGGTGATGCTGAGCGTTTCCATCAGTTCGCCGGGGGCAGGTAGAAGTCGAGGGATTCCGTCACGGCGGCCCGGAGCCGAATCCGGGTGGAGTGCTCCCCCGCCCGAAACGTGTCGCGCTTCACGAAGAAGAACGACGTGACCTCCCTGTCATGAATCTCCGACCAGGGGATCCGCAGCGGGGGATGAAAGAGTCGGAAGATGAGATTCGGCACCAGGTAGAGCCCTTGCGCATCGCCGCCCACGGCAAGACAGCTCTTGTAGTCGATCCAGCCGATCTTCCCCGTGGTGAAGTTCCGCATGTCACTCGGGGCGGGCCCGTCCGCGCGGAACTGCCTGGCGAGTCCATGCCAGCCACTCATCCACGACGCCACGCGCAGGGCCAACGCGAACCCCACGACGAGCAGGAGCGTGGCTCCCCAGGGATGCGTCTTGACCAGGAGGTCGAGGAAGGACGAGGGCATGGCCGCTGTCCTAAGTCGCCAGGGTCAGTCGCGAAAGCGCCTCGCGCAGTCGCTCGGGGATCGCCGTGGACTTGCGCGTCTGGCGGTCCACGAAGACGTGAACGAAGTGCCCGTGGGCCGCCGCTTCCGACGCCCCTTCCTTGAAGATGCCAATCCCATACGTCACCGAGCGCGTGCCCAGCTTGTCCACCCGAAGCCCCGCCCGCAGCGCGTCTGGATAGGCGAGCGGCGCGCGGTAGTGGCACTTCGACTCCACGACGAGCCCGATGACGGAGCTGCCGTGGATGTCCAACCCGCCCTCCTGGATGAGGAAGTGGTTCGCCACCGTGTCGAAGTAGCTGTAGTACGTGACGTTGTTGATGTGGCCGTAGACGTCGTTATCCATCCACCGTGTGGTGATGGGCAGGAAGTAGCGATAGCGCTCGGCGGTCTCGACGTCACTCACGGCTTCAGTCTCCCCATGGCTACCAATACCCCAGCGCCTGCTGGAACAGCCCGCTCAACACGGGCCTCGACATCTCGCGGGGAGCATTCTGCAACAGTCGCTGCTGCGGGAAGGCCCCCTCCGTCAGCGCCGCCACGTCCGCCTCGGTGTACCCGACTCCGCCCAGTCCGTTCGGCATCCCCACCGCGCGCATGATGCGGATGAGCTTGTCCGCCAGCACCTCGCCCGCGTCCTTCGGCCCCGCGCCGCGCGCGTCCGCGCCCAGCCACGTCGCGGCCTCCAGGTGCCGCTCCGGACTCTCTTCCGCCGTGTACCGGAACACCGAGGGCGCGTTGAGGATGACCGCCATTCCATGGGGTACGAGCGGTTCGTCCTGGGGATAACCCGTGGGCCTGAACTCGCGCACGAGCCCTGCCACCGCGTACGCCATGCCGTGGGGCGCATGCACGCCCGCGTTGCCGAACGCGATGCCCGCCAGCGTCGCCGCCCACATCAACTGCTCGCGTGCCTCGTGGTCTCCCGCATCCTTCACGCCGCGCTCCAGATACAGCCCCATCAACCGCAGGGCCTCTCGACATCCCAGGTCGCTCCACGGGTTGGCGCCCTGGCTCATGGGCCGCAGGCTGGGGCGCGGAGGCGCGGGGCGGCGGACGTAGGGTCGCGCCGTATAGGACTCCAGCGCGTGGGAGAGCACGTCCAGGCCGCTGGCGGCCACCACTTCGCCCGGCAGCGTCGCGGTGCAGTCCGGGTCCACCAGGGCCTCGGTGGGACGCAGCGCGTGCGAGGCGATGCCCGTCTTCGCGCCCAACGAGAGCAGATCGAAGATGGTGATGCCCGTCACCTCGCTGCCGGTTCCCGACGTCGTGGGGCAGGCGATGTGGGGCTTGAGGGGACCGGGCACCGGCCTGCCCTCGCCCACGGGGGCATTCACGTAGGTCAGGAAGTCGGAGGGCCACGTCGCATAGAGGTTCGCCGCCTTGCACGTGTCGATGACGGAGCCGCCACCGAGTGACACGTAGCCATCCGGGCGCAGGTCCGCGGCGAACCGCACCGCCTCCAGGAAGGAGCGGTCCGTGGGCTCGACGCGAACGTCCGTGAAGACGCCGACCTCGAGTCCGGCCGCGAGCAGCGAGGCGCGCACCTTCTCGAAGTGCGGCAGTCGGGCCACGCCCGCATCCGAGAACAGCGCCACGCGTCTCATGCCGAGCGCCCGGGCCCGCTCGCCCACCTCCGACAGACAGCCTCGACCGAAGGTGACGCGCGACGCATCCATCGTGAAGGCGGAGTCACACCCCTCGCCCACCGACTGGTAGTGGCAACAACCAAAGCCCATGACAGTCCTCCCACGCCGGTTGCCGCCGCAATCTAGCGTGGGTGGGAGGAAGAACGGGCGACATCCTCCAGCGCCAGGGTCTCGCGGCGGGAAAGAGGTACGGACGGCACAGCCCATCCCGAAGCGCGGGAGGGCCATCGAACCCCTCCGCGCTCGTGGCTCGGGGTCCTGCATTCAACCCCTGAGGACTCCACCAAGCCGTGCTCAGCAGTCGTGGTTCGGAGGCGTGCCTCCCTCCGCCGAGCCCCTCCACACGCGTGGCGAGGAACTCCATCGAGCCGTGCTCAGCAGTCGTAGTTCGGAGGCGTGCCGCCGTCCTCGACGGGCACCGGCGCGGGTCCGCCCTGCTTCGCGAGCGACTCCCCACAGTCCAGCGAGGCCTCTCCCGAGAGCGTGCGATAGAGCACACACGACGCCCGCTCGACGAAGAACGCCTGTCGCGGCCAGTCCGGTCCGCGCGCCGCGAGGATGGCCACCGCGTAGTGGCCACCATCCGGCAGCCGCACCAACCCCACCTCGTTGAGCACATTGTAGCGCGAGTCATCCGAGCAGCACCCTGGAGGCAGCCAGCCCGCCTTGTGGCGCATCGAGGCCCGGACCTTCGCGGGCAGGAGCGTCCCCAGCCAACCACCACACCCCTCGCGAGGCGTCAGCTCCATCCACGCGAGCATGCGCGAGGTGGGCTTTGGCTTCAGCAATTCGCCCGCGCTCAAGCGATGCAGGAAAGACACGGCGTCGGCAGCACAGAGGTAGTTGTCATTCCCCATCGCCTGGGGCGAGTTCGTCGCGCGGCGCGGCTTGCCGTAGTTCCACTTCGTCAGCGCGGTGTTCTTCACGTCCAGCGAGCGCAGATAGTCATTGATGGCGTCCGGCCCACCCACCAGGTCGATGACCGCGCCCGAGGCCTCGTTGTCCGAGGTGCGGAAGACCTTCTCCGCCAGCGGCGCCACCTTCGACTCCTCGGCCTTCTTCAAGGCCGCCGCCACCCAGAACACCTTCGCCGAACTGGCTGAGATGTGCGGCACCGTGTCGGAAGACCCCGCGTACTCTCCGGTGCGCAGGTCCTTCACCGCGATGGCCACGTCCGCTCCCGGAGCCAGGCGCGCGGCCTCCGCCGCCAGCGAATCCACGACGGACCGAAGTGCCTCGCGCTTCGGAGCCCCTGCTGCCGGAGCCGCCGCCAGGGCGCTTCCCATCGTGAGCCAGGACAGCGCCAAGGCCCCAAACCAACCACGCGGCACGAACCACGTTGTCATCATCGTCCTCCAGGAAGTGCTGCCCCCCGCGGGAGCCGCCGAGCCCGCCACGAAGGCCCCCAGGGCATCCGCGACGCCCAGCCGGGACGCTCTCTCGTAGTCGAAGTCCACCACGCCCGCCAGGGACACACCGGCGCCACCACGACCAAAGCCGGGGACGTAACCCGCCCGTCCGAGCGTGTGTCCAGTCACTGGTGACTCCCGGGTGACAACGACAGCCCTGCTTCAAGATTTCTCGGGAGTCTCGTGGAAGAGCCGCGCGAGAAAGCGCGTGAAGCTGAGGGAGTCGCCCGAGGAGACGGCCCGTTCCGCTTCCAGCTCTCTCCAACAGAGGGTGATGCACTCGCGCCGGAGGCGGGCGATCTCCTGGTCCACCTCGACCAGCTCCACATGGTGCTCCCTCAATTGGTCGATGATTTGCTCGGCATGCGTCAGGGCCTTGCGGAACTCCCTCGACAGGATGCCATCCGCTCGCATCTGGACCGCCGCGGAGTCTTCTTCCAACTCCAGGGCTTCACGCCGCGCGTCGAAGCGGGCCGCGAGTTCTTCGGCCTCGCGCTTGAACCGCAGTCGCACCTGTCTCTTCTCTTCGTCGGGGAGCCGGGACTGGAGCGCCGCGTCTTCCTCCCAGCCCTTGTGCTCGGCCTCCAGGTCCTTTCGAGCGTTGAGTTCCTCTCGGTCCACCTGGACACGCCGTCCGTCGACGCGGTCGAGCGCCGAGCGATCCACATCGTGGTTGCGCTCGCGAACCTCCTCCATCCAGACATGGAGCGACTCCTGCTCACCCAGGAGTCGAGCGTGGGCCGCCTGGGCGCGCTGCGCCACGGCCGGTCGGTCCACTCGAAGCTGTTGAAGTCGCGCCTCCACATCGCCTCGGGACGCACGGGACTCGGCCCATTGCCTTTCCAACCGCAGGTGTTCCTGGGCCACGGGCTCCTTCCGATACAGCAAGAGCGCGCGCGAAAGCCCCAGTCCACCCACGAGCCCCGATCCCACCAACCACCACGGAGAAAACACCACGCCCGGGATGAGCCCCAGGATCGCGGTGACCAGCACGCCCCCGGTCATGCCGCGCTCCAACGAGTCCTCACGAGAAAACTCGCGGGGGGCCAGCGAAGCGGGAGCGATGAAGCGCGCCAGCGCCCGCGCGTGGGCTTGCGCGCGCGTCGGCTGCGGTCCGGGCTCCGGAACAAGTCGCTTGTCCAGTCCTTCGTCCAGGGTCAGCTCCGGCAAGCGCGAGGGCGCGAGTGCCAGCAGGGACAACAGGGTTCTCGGCACGTACTCGCGGATTCGAGCATGAGGCGAAGTCAGTAGCGCCTGGAGCAATGGAGAACGGGTCGGCTCGACAAAGTCCTTCCGCCGGAACAGGAGGCAGTCGTCGCCCCCCTGGAACCGCTCCCAGAGCGACGGGTCGTGCGCGAGCGCGACCAGCGAGAGCCATACCCCCCACGCCGGGAAGAGGTCCAACTGGAGGTTGAGCGAGCCCGAGTCGCGCGCTGGATGCTGGTAGTTGGCGTGCCCCCGCTCATGGCTCTCGCGCCCACGCAGCGAGAACACACACATTCCATCGTAGTCGATGAGCCGCAGTCCTGAGTCGGTGACAATGACATTGCCATGCTGGAGATCACCATGCGCGACAGCGGCGCGGCTCAGCGCCTTCACCAGGTCGAACCACTCGGCGGCGAGCTGGAACAGCTTCGCGGGCTCATGCAGGTGGCGCCCGACATAGCGCTCCAGGGACTCTCCCTGGACCCACTCCATCTTGACGATGGGCACCCACCGCCCTCGGACGTGGATGCCTCGGGGAAGGAACGTGAAGCCAACCATGTACGGCAGCCAGTGCTGCTCCAGATGACGTTGGATCTCCAGGTAGCGGGACTGCAAGTCGTAGGGAAATGGGCGGGTGAAACAACGCACGGCGTAGACCTTCTCGCCACACGTCACCTTGTAGATGGTCGCGAAGTTGCCCGCGCGCGGCCGGGGCAGGCTCGCCATCGCGCCCGTTCCCAGCTCGACGACGCCCTCTCTCAACTCGGGGTCGGCGAACGCCTGCCGAGGATGCTGGAGCGCCGTCTGGTAGTCGCTGTCCGAAGGGAGAATCACGACCTCACGCCCCCACCGTCAAGCGAAGCAACGTGACGTCATCGTTGCGGATGACCTTGTTTGTCCGCAGGCCATCCACGAAGCGCGCGAAGGACACCGGGAGGTCCTCCGACGTCCCCGTGGGAAGCGCGAGCCAGGGCGCCCCGCCCCGCTCGTGCTCGGCCAGGAACCAGTGGGCCAGCGCATCGGTCATCAGCAACAGGAGGTCCCCGGGTCGCACGTCCCCTGCTTCGCATCGCGCCGCTTCGCCCACGCGCGCGTTCTGACCGGACTGCGTGGACACCAGGAACGGACGCGAGCCGAACGACACGGCCGCCTCCAGGGGAAAGGACCGCAGCAACCGGTCTCCTCGGACCTGGAAGAGACACGAATCCCCCACCGCCAGCGCCGTCCAGGTGCCCACCGCGTCGCCACCGCGCGCGGCCTCCAGGCGAACCCCCAAGAGCGTGGCGAACGCGCCCTCCAGGAGCTTCTCCTGTGCGTACCAGGGAAGCTCCCGACTCCCGACGTCCGCGTGCCATCGCCGCTGCAGCACGGGCAGGGCCTGGAGCAGCGCGGAGGACTCACCCATCCGCCCCTCGGCGAACTCCCCCGCGAGCAGCCGGGCCCACAGGCCCGAGAAAAGGCTCTCCGTGGCACCATCGGCGACGGCGACGTGCAGCACCTCGCCCTCGAACGTGGACGTCTGCTCTGGCGCGCACGCGTCCTCGTTCTCGGAGGGCGTGTTGCCCGCCTTCTGCACCCACATCGCCTCGAGCTGGATTCTCACGGTGACGACGTCCTGGCCAGGGCTACCGCAGGTTGCTGGGGCGCGTTCCGATGTTCAGGAACTTGATGAGCGACACGATGTCCGCGTTGAAGGCGAAGCCCCGGGCCCCCTCGCGCACCGCGTGCCCCTCCTCTCGCGCGGCGGCGAGCATGCCCGGGGTCAGCGGGCTGGACAGGTCGAAGAGCAGCCGCGCATGCGCGTCCGGAAGCCCCACCTCCGCGTCGGGGAACTGGATGGGCGTCGCCGGGTTCGACGACAGATGCACGTTGAGCAGCAACACCGCGCCGTCGGAGCTTCGCAGCGCACGCAGGGACGACGCGACAGCGGTCGGGTCTCCATCCGTGGGCTGCCCATCGGAGACGTTCACGATGATGGGAGGAAAGCCCTCTGGGTGCTCGCGCAGCCAGTCCCCTACCAGGGAAGATGCGCGGGAGAGCACCTCGCACATCGGCGTGGGGCCGTGCGCCACCGGCTCGAACCAGACAGGGAAGCGGACCTTCTCCCGCACCAGCCCGCCCATGCCGTCCTCCCGCTCCCGCGTGCGCTCCTCCAGCCGCGCGGGGGCGTGGCCAATCTCGCTGATGGGAACCAGCCCCCGACCCGCGAGCGGGCCCGAGAACGCGGAGCCCACGCGCTCGCCATAACCCAGCACGCCCAGGTGGAAGTAATCGCGGATGCCCTCCTCGCGGGCACAGCGCACCACCAGGTTCTGGAGCAGCCGGTTGGTGACGTCCGCGACGCCCTCGGCCTTCTTCCGCGAGCCACCCGGCCCACCAAAGGGGTCATCCATGGACCCGGACTGGTCAATCAAGAGGAGGATGCATGCGGGCGCGGTGCGGCTGATTTCCGCCGAGTAGGCCATGGCGGACGAGCGTACCGGTTCACCCTCTCGTGCGCGACGACAGACGACAGCGGCCCCCGCGTCCCACCGCGCCCTCGAGACAGGCGGCGCGATGGAACGGGGAGCCTGGGCTTGCGAAGCTAGAGGCCCGTCGGGCCCGTCGGGCCCTTCGCCAGCTCCGCCACGAAGCCCGCGGCGATCTTGGAGAACTTGAGCGCGTGGTTGGCCGTGCTGCCGGACTTCGCGATGGTGTCGCCCGTCGTGTGGATGTAGGGATTGCCCTGGCTGACGACAGCCTCATGCGGGATGGAGGCCGCGAAGCCCGCGTTCGTCCACGACGCGTGGTCCGAGCAGGCATAGCCGCACGTGGTGTTCACGTGGGTGATGCCGGCACCGTAGGTGTTGATGACGTTGCGCAGGAACGTGTTCTGCGCGGAGTTGGTGTAGTCAGTGACGATGCCCACGTCGGCTGACGTGCCCCGGTAGTTGGTCATGTCGAGCTGGAGCACGCCCACCACGTTGATGCCGTTGTTCTTGTGGTACGCGGCGATCTCCTTGGAGCCGCGCAGGCCGACTTCCTCGGCCGCGTAGCCCATGAACTTCACCGTGCGCTGCGGCCGGTAGTTGCAGGCCACCGCCGCCCGGATGACCTCCGTGAAGGAGGCGATGCCGGAGGCGTTGTCATCCGCGCCCGGCGCCGTGCTGCCGGAGGAGATGGAGTCCAGGTGGCCACCCACCACGACGACTTCGTTGGGCAGCGTGGTGCCCCGGATGGTGAGGATGACGGAGGGCTGCGCCCAGGCGGTGTGCGTGAACAGCTCGGACGTGATGTCCGTGCGGCCGGCGGCCAGGGTCGCCCAGCGGCTGCGCAGCCAGTTCGCCGCGCTCACGCCCGTGCTCGACGTGTAGTAGCGCGTGGTGTACGCGGCCATGGAGTTGATGGTGCTGCGGACGTTCGCCTCCGTCATCTGGCCGATGAGGCAGTTGGCCGTGGCGGCGTTGTCGATGGTGTAGGTGATGAGGTCGCGCGTGGACGCGTCGGACGCGGGCACCAGCGACTGCTCCGCTTCGTCACGGCTCTCGAACGTCACGAACCCCGCACAGCGGTTGAACCGGTCGTGCATCACCTCGGCGATGCGCGACAGCTGCGACTCGCGCACGGGAATCACCACCACGTCCTCCTTCGACAGCGAGGGCGCGGGGACGCTCCAGCCTTCCCGAGCGAAGGCCTCCGAAACGGGGGCCAGGGCGTCGGAGCCCAGCGAAATCCACAGCTCTTTGTCCTCGGCTTCAGCGAAGGCCGCGGTGGGGCTCAGCAATAACAGGGCAAACGGAATCAACCGCTTCATGGGCAGCGCTCCTCGGTGGGTGGGTGGTGCGACGCGGATCACCGCGGGCGGCCGCATCGCACGGCCTCCGCGTGTGGTCCCCAGGACGTGCGCAACGCCAACCCGCGCGCGTCGACGGAGACGGACCCGTACTTTCCGTTTTTCCGGTGAATCCCGGCAACACACCCCTCCCCTGAGCACGGGAGGGAAGTGTTCACCCGTCAACAGAAGCCCCTTGCCCGGCTGCGTCACCCTCCTGGACCGACACCGGCCCCATTCGTGGAAGCGGCCTTCAGTCGCCGGACCGTGCGGCCAGGGCGCCCAGGCCCGGGCGCACGGCGGCCAGGGGCGAATCGGACTCGGCGAGGCTCGCCTCGGTGCGCACCATGGGCAGGCCGTGGGGCTGCCCGCGAAGGAAGGCCATGAGCTTCTCGCGGACGATGCACCGCAGCTCGAAGGCCTTGCCGGAGTCCGACGCGCTCACCAGCGCGCGCAGCTTCATGGTGCGCTCGGAGAGGTCCGTCACCTGGAGCGCCTGCACCTTGCCGTCCCACAGGCCGTTGGACTCCTGCTCCAGCACGCGCTTGAGCTCCGCGCGCACCGAGGGCACGTCCGTGCGGAAGTCCACGTACAGCTCCGCGGTGCCCATGATCTCCGGCGACACCTTGCTCCAGTTCTGGAAGGGCTTCTCCAGGAAGTGGCCCATGGGAATCACCAGCCGCCGCAAGTCCCACACCTTCACCACCACGTAGGTGAGCGTGATTTCCTCCACCCAGCCCCACTCGTTCTCGACGATGACGGTGTCGCCGATGCGGATGGGCTGGGTGATGGACAGCTGGATGCCCGCGAGCAGCGTGGAGATGGACTTCTGCGCGGCCAGGCCGATGAAGAGGCCGGCGATGCCCGCGGAGGCCAGCAGCGACACGCCCACGTTGCGCACCGCCTCGAACTGGAGCAGCAGCAGCGACGCGCAGATGAGCACCACCGCCACTTCAATCACCCGGCGCAGCACCGACAGCTGCGTGCGCAATCCGCGCGCGCGGGCCACGTTGCCGCCCTGCTCCTCGCGCGCCACCGTCTGCTCGACGAAGCCCGCCGCCAGCTTCACGAAGCGCAGGAGGAACCACCCCACCGCGGCCAGCCCCACCGAGCGGGCCACCAGCTCCACGCCGTGCTTCGCCACGGGTGGCAGCTTCAACGCCCACAGCCCCGAGGCCACCAGCACGACGAAGAGCAGGTAGCGCACCGGCCCTCGCGCCGACGCCGCCAGCTGGTCATCCCAGCCGGACTTCGTCATCGACGTGGCCCGGTCCACCAGCCGCATCACCAGCCACTCCACGCCCCGCCCCAACAGCCACGCTCCCGCCACCAACACGCCCAGCCCCGCCCACTGCCACAGCTCCAGTCCACCCCAGGCGCCCTCCGGCACCGGCACGGGCAAGGGCGGCGCGGCCCCTTCCACACCGGAGGCCTCGGTGGGCAGGGCGAACAGCAGCGACTGCAGGGAGCTTGTACGAACCATGTCTCGGGCCTCTCGTGGCGGGACGCGTGCGAGCCAGCGCGCACCGGACGGTGTGCCCTGGCGGGTGCCTCCACCCTCGGGTGAATGTTTGAGGTCAAACCTACTAGCGGTATGAGTGGGCCGCGTCCATGAACTTCTCCGAGCCCGGACGCCCTGCGGCCCACGAGGCGTCAGCTCGGGGACAGCGACTCCCGGGGTCCAAACGACCCGGCGTGCTTTCCTGGGATGGCGGGGCTGAGCGACACTCGGGGTTCGTGCAGAGAGCCCTCGGGGCGCGCGGCGCCTGGCCGTGCGCTCCCTCATGGAACGCGAGGAGTCGACGATGAGCATCTGGAATGTGGCGGGTCGCTGGGCCCGGAACGTCCTTCAGCAGCCGGCCGCCGCCCCTGTCGGCAACGAGGCCCGGGCGAAGAATGGAAGCGCCGCGGAGACGCCGAAGGATTCCTTCACGCCGTCGCCGTCGCCGGGCCCCAGTCCCACCCGGCCGGAGCTGAACCCCGCGCCACCGGAGGGGTACTCGAAGCCGGTGAAGGCGAACGAGCTGCCGGACGTGGGCAACGGCTCTGGCGTGCTGACGCTGAACCTGGCCAACGGCGCGGGCTCCAAGTACCGCACGGAGGACAACCGCGAGGACCAGGCCCGGCTCATCCGCGAGACGGGCGCGAACATCGCGGGATTCCAGGAGGTGGACATCAACGTCGACCGCAGCGGCAACGCCAACACCGCGCTGAGTGTCGTCACCCACCTCAATCCGGCGTTCGAGGCCTTCAAGTCCGGAACGGTGCCCACGGTGCCCATCGGCGAGGACGCGCCGGCGACGGCCATCCGCAAGGGCAACGACGGCACCACGCTCTACCAGACGCCCGAGGGCACGCTGGTGACGGGCGAGTCCTTCTCCGGTGATGACCGGAACATCAAGGGCGACAGCGGCGCGGACGCGACGTACGGCAACGCGGTGTACGTGGGCGCGCCGGACAAGGTCGTCGACGCGTACACCATCACCCTGCCCGCCGCCGAGTCGGGCGGCCCCACGGTGTCCTCGCCGGAGCAGCTCGCGGCGCTGGGCGACGGCAAGGTCACCAACGCGGAACGCAACGAGCTGGGTCAGCGCAACGAGGCGCTGCGCAAGAACAGCCCCTCCGAGCCGCGCACCGCGCTGGTGACGCGCGTGGTGGGGCCGGACGGTCGGGAGAAGAGCATCATCAACGTGCACCTCGCGGCGGGCAGCGAGTCCAGCGGGCTGCGCGCGAAACAGCTCGCGTACCTGGCCGACATCGCCCGGGCGGAGGCGAAGGGCCCTCCAGCGCGCGAGCTGGTCGTGATGGGCGACTTCAACGACTCCACGAAGAACGTGGGCGACGCGCTGGAGGGCGCGGGCCTGCGCCGCGTGGTGGGCGGCAAGAAGGCCAACGGCGACAACTTCGACCAGGTCTGGGTATCGGGCGGGTTGGACACCGACACCAGCGCCCAGGTGAAGACGGAGGGCGTCAGCGACCACGCCCACGCCGGCTACACCGTCATCCGCTGAGCACCGTCCCGCTGACGGCTGGCGGGCTACTTCTTGCCAGTCGTCGCGGGAGGCGCGGCCTTGGGAAGTCGCGAGATGTGGCTCGCGGCAATCCGCCAGCGCCCGTCGCGTTTGATGAGCGTGTCGGTGAAGCGGAAGTCCACGTCGAAGGGCGAGCCACCGGAGACGCCCTTCACGGAGGTGATGCCAATCACCACCGCCGTGTCGCCGTAGAGGCGGACCTTCATGTCGTGGTTGCGGAAGACCTCGTAGCGAGGCTCCTTCGCGCGGACCTCGGCCAGGGTGGCCGCGCGGTCCGTCACGTTTCCCGCCGAGTCCATCTGGGTGAAGCCGTCGGCGAGGAAGCCCTCCAGGAAGGCGAGGTCGCCCTTCTGGAAGGCCTCGCACGCGGCGTGGAGCCCGTCGAGCACGGCCTTCTCATCCGCGCTCGGGGACGCGGCGACCGAAGGAGACGACAGCGCGAGGACCAGCAGGGTGAGCATCGACTTGAGCATGGAGGGCCTTCCGGGAAAGGCCCTCGACGTACAGGGGATGCCACCGGCTGTCGAACCGTCGTTGCTTCTTGAAGCTCAGTCGTCGCTCGACGCCCGCTGGCGCAGCACGAGCAGCCTCGGCTCGGTCATGTCCTCGATGGCGTACTTCACGCCCTCCCGTCCCAGCCCCGAGCCCTTCACGCCGCCATAGGGCATGGTGTCGACGCGGAAGCTCGGCACGTCACCCACCACGACTCCGCCGACCTCCAGCTCGTCCCACGCCCGCATCGCGCGCGACAGGTCATTGGTGAAGAGGCCGGCCTGCAAGCCGTAACGGCCCTCGTTCACCGTGCGCAGGGCCTCGGTGAAGGACGTGAAGGACTGGAGCAACACCACCGGCCCGAAGGCCTCCTCCGCGCAGAGCGGCTCGTCCGCGGGCACGCCCTCCACCACGGTGGCCTCCAAGAGCGCGCCCTTGCGACCACCGCCCGTCAGCACGCGAGCGCCTTTCGCGACCGCGCTCTGAATCCAGCCTTCGAGTCGCCGCGCCGCGGGCTCATCAATCATGGGGCCGAGCGTCGTCGCCTCGTCCCGGGGGTTGCCCGCGCGCAAGGCCTGGGCCCGCGTGACGAGCCGCTCCTTGAGCGCCTCGTAGTGCGAGGCATGCACGAGCACCCGCTGCACGGAGATGCAGCTCTGCCCCGACTGGAAGAAGGCGCCATGCGCCACCCGGTCCGCGATGACGTCCAGCGAGGCGCCGGGCTCGCGGTCCACCACGCAGGCCGCGTTGCCACCCAGCTCCAGCACCACCTTCTTGCGTCCGGCGCGGGCCTTGAGGTCCCAGCCCACCTTCTCCGAGCCGGTGAACGACAGCAGCTTGAGCCGCTCGTCCTCGATGAGCGGACCGATGTCCGCAAGCGAGGGGGTGATGACGGAGAAGGAGCCTTCGGGCAGGGCCGTCTCCGCGAGCACCTCCGCGAGCAGCATCGCGCTCACGGGTGTTCGGTCCGACGGTTTGAGGATGAAGGGGCAGCCCGCGGCGATGGCGGGGGCGACCTTGTGGGCGACGAGGTTGAGCGGGAAGTTGAAGGGGGTGATGAGCGACACGGGCCCCACCGGCACGCGGCGGGTGAAGCCTCGGTAGCCCTCCGCGCGCGGCGACACCTCCAGGTCCATCACTTCGCCCCCGCCCCGCACGGCCTCCTCGGCGGCGGCCTTGAAGGTCTCGATGAGGCGCGTGACTTCACCGCGTGCGTCGCGCAGGGGCTTGCCCGCCTCGATGCAGAGCACCAGGGCCAGTTCCTCGGCGCGCTCCTGGAAGCGGCGCACGCAGTGCTCCAGGACGGACTGTCGCGCGTGGGCCGGCAGCTTGCGCATGGGCTCGGCGGCGCGCACCGCGGAGGCGATGGCCTCTTCCACGGCGGCGGCGTCCGCGAGCGCGACTCGCGTCACCACCTCTCCGGAGTACTTGTCGACGACGGGCAGGTCCGAGTTGGGCTGGCGAGGACGATTGGCCAGATAGTACGGGTAGCGTTCAGCCAGCATGGAGCACCTCGAGTTCCTTGTCCCCGACGCCGAGCGCGCGGGTGTTGTCCGAGTAGTCGATGGGCAGGTCGATGACGTGGACGCCGCCCGCATCGAGGCTGCGCGCCAGCGTGGCGCCGAACTCCGACGCGCTCGTGGGCCGGTGACCCCTGGCACCGTAGGCCTCCGCGTAGCGGACGAAGTCGGGGTTGCCCAGGGCCATGCCGAAGTCCGGCAGGCCCATCTCCCCCTGCTTCCAGCGAATCATTCCGTAACCATCGTCGCGTACGACGATGACCACCAGGTCCAGGCCCAGGCGCACCGCCGTCTCCAGTTCCTGCGAGTTCATCATGAACCCACCGTCTCCGCAGACCGCGACCACCTTGCGGCGGGGGTGCACCATCCTGGCGGCGATCGCCGACGGGAGCCCCGCGCCCATCGTCGCCAGCGCGTTGTCGAGCAGCAGCGTGTTGGGCCGCCGCGTGCGGTAGTAGCGGGCGAACCACAGCTTGTACATGCCGTTGTCCAGGCAGACGATTCCGTCGTCCGGCAGCGCGCGGCGCACCTCCGCCACCAGTCGCGCGGGGTAGATGGGGAAGCGGTCATCCGCGAAGCCTTTCGCGAGCTGCGCCTCCAATCCCGCCCGAGCCTTCTCGAACGGCGTGAAGTCCCAGTTCGTGCGCGAGCCCAATCCCTCCGCGATGCGCCAGACGGCGTTGGCGATGTCGCCCGTCACCTCCAGCTTCGGGAAGTAGACGGGGTCCACCTCCGCCGAGGAGAAGTTGAGGTGGACCACGGCGCGGCGGCTGTCGCGCATGACGAAGGGCGGCTTCTCGATGACGTCGTGGCCCACGTTGATGATGCAGTCGGAGGCTTCGATGGCGCGGTGGACGAAGTCGCCGTCGGACAGCGCGGCGGTGCCCATCCACAGCGGGTGGGACTCATCGACGACGCCCTTGCCCATCTGCGTGCTGGAGAAGGGAATGCCCACCCGGTCCACGAGGACGCGGAGCATCTCCGACGTGAGCTTCCGGTTCGCGCCCGCGCCAATCATCAGCAGGGGCCGCTTGGCGGAGGCGATGGTCTCCACGGCCTGCGCGATGGAGCCTTCATCCGCCACGGGCCGCTTCCAGGCACTGGGGGCCAGGAGCGCGGCCTCGGTGGAGTCACGCGCCACGTCCTCGGGCAACTCCAGGTGCGTCGCGCCGGGCCGCTCCTCTTCCGCGCGACGGAAGGCCTCGCGCACCGCCGACGGGATGTGCTCCGCGGAGACAAGCGTGCGCGTCTGCTTGGTGAGCGGGCGCATCATCCCCACCACATCGACAATCTGGAAGTGGCCCTGCTTGCTCGCCTTGATGGGCTTCTGCCCGGTGAGCATCACCATGGGCATGGCGCCGAGCTGCGCGTACGCGGCGGGCGTGACGAGGTTGGTGGCGCCCGGCCCCAGCGTCGCCAGGCACACGCCCGCGCGCCCCGTCAGCCGCCCCCATGTCGCGGCCATGAAGCCGGCCGCCTGCTCATGCCGGGTGACGA
This sequence comes from Myxococcus sp. CA056, assembly GCF_013336715.1. Classification (NCBI taxonomy): domain Bacteria; kingdom Pseudomonadati; phylum Myxococcota; class Myxococcia; order Myxococcales; family Myxococcaceae; genus Myxococcus; species Myxococcus sp. CA056. The sequence continues at coordinate 41,737 of NZ_JABUMT010000006.1, read as the reverse complement.
CCAGCCGCAGGCCGGAGGCATGCATCGACTCCAGCAGGTCCAGGTTCTCCTCTCCGGGGAGTCCGAAGACGCAGCGCACGCCCTCCGCTTCGAGTGCTTTGACGAACAGGTCCGAGGCCTTCATCGCAGTCCTTCCTTCCGTGACAAGGGAAGTTCTACGGTCCGGGCTCGATTCGTACATTCGTTTGTTCGCATGGAGTCGATAGGCGCCATCTATGATGGCGCCATGGAGCTCAGGCACCTGCGCTACTTCACCGCCGTCGCCGACACGCTGCACTTCGGCCGGGCCGCGCGGCGGGTCCACGTCTCCCAGCCCACGCTGTCCCAGCAGATCCGCCAGCTCGAGGAGGAGCTCGGTACACCCCTCTTCGAGCGGGCCAGGACCGGGGTGCGGCTGACGCAGGCGGGGGAGCTGTTTCGCACCTACGCCTCGCGGGCACTGGAGGACGTGGACGCGGGTCGGATGGCGGTGGGCGCGCTGCGGGGCCTGGCGACAGGCTCGCTGCGCGTGGGCTATCCGCCCAGCATGCGCGGCCTCGTCGTGCCCGCGCTCGCCGCCGTGTTGCGCCGCCATCCAGGGCTGGTGTTGAGCGCGGAGGAAGCGGTGGTGCGGCGGCTGGAGCGACGACTGGCGGATGGAAAGCTGGACGTGGGGTTGGGCTATGCGCCGGCGCGCTCGCCGGACCTGGACACGGAGGCCGTGTTCGACAGCCGGCTCGCGCTCGTCGTGGCGCGCGGGCATGTGCTCGCGTCAGCGGAGTCGGTCGGGGCCCGGCAGCTCGCGAGCGAGCCCTTCGCCCTGCTCTCTCCGGGGCTGCGCGTGCGCTCCCGCGTGGATGCGTACTTCGCCACGCTGCGCCTGTCCCCGCGCATCGCGCTCGAATCGAACGCGGTCGCCACGGTGCTGGCCATCGTCCGCGCGGGGCTGGCCGTCACGGTGCTGCCCGAGCCCCGGCTCGCGGACGTGGAACGACTGGTGGTGAAGCGGCTGGCGCCCGCGCCACGCTCCGAGCTGGCCGCCCTCCTCTGGCGCAAGGGCGCGCCTCGTGCTCCCGCCGCCGAGCTGTTCGCCTCCGAGGTCCGCGCTCGCGCGAAGGAGACGGGCGACTGAGTGAAGCGCGTCCCGCATACTCACAACCAGGTGGTTGACTGTCACTTCGTCGCCGCTATGCTCAACAAAGTGGTTGAACGTCGTCCGGATGCCCCGTGGCGACTCCATCACCTCCCGAGGGAACGATGCGAATCCCCTTCTGCAGTCTGTTCGTCGATGACCAGGAAAAGGCGCTCAAGTTCTACACGGAGAAGATGGGCTTCGTGGAGAAGGTGAACGTTCCCGCGGGAGGCGCGCGGTGGATCACCGTGGTCTCCGCCGAGGACCCCAACGGCACCCAGCTCGTCCTGGAGCCCAATGGGCATCCTGCGGCGACGACGTACCAGAAGGCCCTCTTCGCGGATGGCATTCCCGCCACGGCGCTCATGTCCTCGGACATCCAGAAGGACTATGAGCGGCTGAGCGCACTTGGCGTGGAGTTCCGGCAGAAGCCCACGCAGATGGGGCCTGTCATGGGGGCCATCTTCGACGACACCTGCGGAAACCTCATCATGATCAACCAGCTCTGAGGCAGGGCTCCGGGGGCGTGAACATCGCGCCCCCCGGCGCGTCGGGCCGTGACAGCATCGCGACGAATCACCCCACATATCTGGGATTGCCTCGCCTCATCTGACTCCGGCACGCTCCCTCTCAACCCGGGAGGAATACATGCGAGCAGAACGGAGTCTTTGCGGTGCACTGGGGGTGGCCATCCTCATGCTGACGGGCTGCGCCCCTGACGAACTCTCGTTCGAGCACGAGGAGACTCTCCTCGGCGACAGCGAGCGAGCGCTGGTTCTCGATGAGGAGAGAGACTCAGACCTGGGCGTCGAGCACAGGGACATGCCGGATGCCGGAGGACCCGACGCAGGCGGGCCAGGCCCGGGTGAGCCGTCCCCGGACTACTGCTTTGGAAACTGGGAGACCTTCTACTATTCCAACATCCTCTACACGATCCCCGTGGGGAGGGCTCGCTGCAACTGCGGCTACTTCGCCCAGTTTGGCGAGACGACCTCTTGGAGCATCTCCACCAACCTCGGGTCCTGTCTGAAGTAAAGACAACCTGAATCATGAAGACCGCATCACCGCGCCCGGGCAGGAGGTCCGCCGCCCCGTGCCTGGGCGTGTTCTTCGTGGAGAGGAGGCCCCTGCTCACGCCGAGGGCCCCCCTCTCCACTTCAACCACCGTCCGCGATGCGAATGGCGAGGACGTGTTCCCAGCTCAGTAGATGCACTTGAGGCCGAGGTTCAGCACGAACGGGACACCGGTGTTGGCGTAGCTGTCCATCGTGCCCGTGGTGTAACCGAAGTACTGGCAGACCCGGTTGATGGACCCGCGCAGGTGCCACCACGAAGCAAACGGCGGGTTCATGCCACTGAGGAACGGGAAGCGAGAGTCATTGGTGTCGACCCCGCGAACCGCGACGTGGGTGCTCGGGACGCAGACCAGTCCGAAGAGATCCGCCGACGTGTCCGCGAAGCCCGTGAAGAACCCCGTGTTGTAGAAGGAGCCACACTCGTTATCCGCGATGGCGCCCGCGTTGTAGGCCGCCTGCGAATCAAGCGAGATGGAGCTGCCCTGCCACAGGGCCCACGCCCGCGCATCGCCGCCAGGGATATCCTGCCAGGTCACCATGTCCGAGGTGAAACAATGGATGCCCATCAACTCACCGTCCTGGTCGCCGGTGTACATCCCTCGCGCGTAACCATAATAGGCACACACCGCCTCCGCGCTCCGGTTCGCGTAGGCCCAGCCCACGTCGTTGCGGTTCGTGATGGGAAAGCCTGCCGCGCTCCGCATCGCGGCCGTCGTGTCGAACCATACAGGCCCGGCGAAAGCCGGGACCGAGACCAGTGCGACGATGGCGGATGCAAGGGCTGTCACGAGCTTGGAAATTCGCACGGCTCCAAACATGCTTCTCTCTCCTGGAAGGGACATCGACTGAGGTAGCCGAGAGAGATACGGAGCCCTGGCAAATCCTGGTCGTCGCCGGCTGTGTATTCCCGAGAAGGTGTGCAGCGCACTGCATGATTCTCATACAGGTGGATTCACGGATGCACGCCAGCACAGGGCGTGCTTCGCCCCAGCGGCTCCACGCCGAGTCCTGCCTCCGCTGCCTGGGCAGCCCAAATGCGCGGACAGGGGCCGTCGCTCATTCCACTCCCCCCGGGAGGGGTTGTCAGGCCCGGGAACGTCGGCCAGTCTCCCGCGTCCATGCACGAGACTCGCCTCACCGAGCTGCGCGCCGAGTTGTCCGCGACCCACCACGATGCTCGCGTCACCAGGATGGTCGAGTTGGGCCGCCTCGCGCCGACGAACTCCGAGGTCCGCGAGGTCCTTGGGCACTTGTCCCAGGGCGATGCCCATGACCGGCAGCTCGCGCTCTTCGCCCAGTACAGCTGGCGCGATGGGCGGCAGGTGCTCTCCGCCACCACCGACGTGTCCGCTCGCGTCCGGTCCCTGGCCTACCATCTGGTGCCCCTGGCCTGTGACGACACGCAGGCGCTGGAGGCGCTGAAGATGGCGCGCGTCGTTCGCCGGCAGGATGGACTCCTCCGAGGGCTCGTGCGGACCGAGCGGAGGGGCGTCATCGATGCGTATCTCGACGGGCTGGCCTCCTGTGCGGACGTGCCTGACTTCGCTGACGCCGTCCCCTGGGCCACCCCGGAGGGAATCCGCCGCCACCTCCCCCGAGCACTCACGCGCCCCAGCATGCGCTTCTGGAACCGGTTGGCGCACGACGCCCCCGGCATCCTCGCGGAGGTGCTCTCCGCGCGACTGAAGGCGGTGACGGGCGAGCCCGACCCCGTGACGAGGATGTACCTCCGGGCGTACCTGCCTCGCATCGCCGATCAGGCTCCCGACGCGGCCCTGGAAGTGTTCGAGCTGCTGCTCTCCCGCCACATCCACCCCGATACCTATGACTGGCATTGCCTGGTGCTTCATCGGCCCGAGGCCGCCGTGGCGCTGCTCCAGCGGCATGAGCACGCCCCTGTCTTCGAGAAGCAGTTCGCCCGCGCCGCGCCGCGATTGAGCGAGGAGGCGCTCGTGTGGCTCGTTCGCCGCGCGCCCATCACGCTGGGGGACGCCAGGACCCTGCTGCCCCGGCTCTCCGAGTCCGCCCGTCGCGCCGTGGTCGAGGCGTGGTGCGCGGCCGTGGATGTGGCTCCGGACTGGGGCGCGCAGTTGCTCCGCTCCATCCCCGACACCCACGAGCGAGACCGCGTCCACGCGCGCTGGAGCGTGGCCGCGAGGAATCCGGAGGGCATCATCCCTCCCGCCACGCTGACCGCGCTGCCCAACGATTTGCGTGAGCGCGAGGCGCGCCGACACCTCCACGAGGTCGTCGCCCTGGGCACCCGCCCCCTGCCGCGCATGGAGTACGCGCGACTGCTCTCGTGGGACGAGGCAGAAGCGCTCCTCAAGTCCCATCTGGGCCACCCGGAGGGCAACATCCGCGGCGAGGCGCTGGCTTCGCTGCTGGCCATCCCCGGGTTGCGCGCCGACGAGCCGGCCCTGGTGGACCGCGCCCTACCCCTGGTCCTGGCACGCAAGAACGAGCAGGACCCCGTGCGCATGGCGATGCTGGGTGCGCTCGTGCTGTGGCCCCGCCGTGTGTGGCGCGCGGAGCACACCGAGGCCGTGGGCCGGATTCTGCGCGACGCGCTGGATGCGGCGGACCTGTCCCATCGGACCGCGGTGCTCGCCGAGACGCTGCTGCTGCGCACCTTCGCCCAGGCTCCCGCTTGGGGCGCGACGTGGTTGGCCACCCTGCTCAAGGAGCGCGGCCAGCTCTTCAACACGCGCCTGGGCGAGTTCCTCACGGATGACGAGGTGCGCACCGCCGCGCCCCACCTCCTGGGCATCGCCCGGGGATGGGCTCAGCGCGAGCGTGGGGGGCCGATGCTGGCGCTGGTGAACAGCCTGGGCGAGCGTGTGAGCCTGGTGCCGGGCCTGCCCGAGCTCGCCGCATCCATTCGCGACGAGACGCCCTGGTCCTTGCTGGCGCTGGGGCTGGCCCAGTGGCAGTCCAAGTACGACCGGGCGGGCTTCGAGTCCACCGTGGGCGCCGTGGTCCGGCGCTTCCACGACCGGGGTTGGTTCTCCGAAATCATCGCGCTGGCCCACTCGGAGGAGGAGGCACGGCCGCTGCACTCCGAGCTCGTCTCCGCACTGGAGCGTGTGGCGCTCCACATGGGGAAGGAGGCTCACTCCGCCTTGACGGTGCTCCGCTCCAGGGCGTGGATGGCCTTTGACGGGTTGCTGCCTCGGTTGCTGCGGTCTGATGCCAGCGTCATCTGCTTCCCCGTCGTTCACACGTACCTGCACCGCCGCAGGCAGGAGCTGCTGACGCCCTACCTGAGCGCGCCCGTCATCACGGGCCGCTTCGCGACGGCGAAGACCGGCTGGCTGCTGGCGTTCAACGCCAACGGCTTCCATCGGTGGACGTCGGAGCAGAGCGCCCTGTACTCGAACGCGGTGGGGCGGCTGGTCGAGGACCTGGAGCGCGACACGCCGACGTTGCTCTGGGGCGTCGCGACGCTCGCGGCGGTGGATTGGGCGCCGATGGAGGGGCTGTGCGCGCTGGTGGATGACGCGCGGCTCGCGGTGCGCGACAAGGCCATCCAGGTCCTGTCGCGGTGCGACCAGGGCCAGGGGGTGCCGACGCTGCTGCGCTGCCTGGAGGATGCCCGCGCGCGCGTCGCCATCTACGGACTGCGACGTGCTTTCAACGGCATGCCTCCCGGGCGTGTGCTGTCGCTGTTGGCCAGCGTCCCGCTCACCAAGGTCACCGTCGCCAAGGAGGTGGTGCGCCTGCTGGGGGAGCTGCGCGCGGACGCCGCCTACGAGCGACTCCTGGAGTTGGATGGAATGCGCCTGCATCGGGATGTGCGCATCGCCATGCTGCGCGCGCTCTGGGACCACCTGGAGCGCGAGCCCACCTGGACTGTCTTCGCCCGTGCGGTGGAGGACGCCGACTGGGTCATGGCCGCGCGCCTGGGCGACGTTCCCGCGGACCGGCTCACCGAGGACTCTGACCGCAAGCTGTCCGCGCTGCTCGGACGGGTGCTGGCGCGGCCCGAGCCGGAGGCGCGCATTGAACTGCTCCAGCGTGCGGCGTGGCTCGGCGTGAAGGATGTCGAGCGGACCTTCCTCTCCGCCTGTGGGGCTCGGCTGGCGTCGCCCTACGATGACGAGGGGGGCGCGGCCATGCGGGCCGTACTCCATCGCTCCAATGAGCATGACCTGGAGCGATTGGAGGGCATGTTGGAAGCAGTGGCCCCGGACCGGCGCGCGTTGACCGTGGCGCTGGAACAGCTCCTGCGCCTCGACGTGAAGTCCCGCGCCAGCTACGTGCTGGCGGCGCGTGCGGCCGAGCAGGTTCTCTCCCAGGACAGCCGCCTGGCGCCGCTGCGTGTGCGGTGCGCCACGGCGGCGCTGGCGCCTCGGGAGCTGGCGGAGCGACTGGTCCACATGGGCGAGGCGGGCCATCTGCATGCGGATGCGCTGGAGGCGTGCCGTGCCGCGGTGAACACGTTGCCCGTGGGCGACCTGGAAGCCGTGGAGGCCCGACTCACCATGAGCGGGAGCGCGGAGGCACGGCGCGTGGCGGTGTGGTGCCTGGTGCGCGACTCGGCGCCGGGGCGTGGATGGACGCCGGAGCGCCTGGGCCGGCTGAAGCGGCTCCAGCAGGACGTGTCGCCGCTGGTCTCCGGTGCCGCACAGGCCATCTTTCCGCCTCGCGAGCAGGTGTCGCCGGCCGTGGCGCCCTCCACGTAGGACCGCTCACCCTGGGCGGTCTGGCCTTCATCCATCGATAGGCATTGAGCCGAGGACGATTCCCATGACCCCTCCCCACCCTGCCCCCCTGTCTGTTCTAAGCGATGCCCAGGTCCAACAGTTCATCGAGGAAGGCTTCGTCCGGCTCGATGACGCATTTCCCAGACAGGTCGCGGACGCCGCGCGCGACATCCTCTGGCGCGACACGGGCTGCTCCCCGGAAGACCCACCCACCTGGACACGTCCCGTCATCCGGCTCGGTGAGTACGTCCAGGAGCCCTTTCGGCAAGCAGCCAACACTCCACGATTGAGGGCCGCGTACGACCAGCTCGTCGGTCCCGGGAGATGGGCTCCCCGGATGAGCCTGGGCAGCTTTCCCATCCGCTTCCCCAGCGCCGAGAACCCCGGCGACGACGGTTGGCACGTCGACACGAGCTTCCCGCCTCCCGATGGAGGAACGGGCTCCTTCTTCGAGTGGCGCGCCAATGTCGCCTCCCAGGGGCGCGCGCTGCTGATGCTGTTCCTGTTCTCCGACGTCGGAGAGCACGACGCCCCCACGCGCATCCGCGTCGGCTCCCACTGGGACATCGCGAGACTCCTCGCCCCGGAAGGCGCCGCGGGACTGAGCTTCATGGAGATCGCGAGCAGGCTCGACACCACCACCCACTGTCCTGAAGCGCTGGCCACCGGTGACGCGGGAACCGTCTACCTGTGCCACCCCTTCATCGTGCACGCGGCGCAGCCCCACCGGGGTACGCGGCCACGCTTCATGGCCCAGCCTCCACTGTTCCCCTCGGGGCCCAGGACGCTCGAAAGCAACGACGGTGACGAGTTTCCCGTCACGCGTGCGATTCGCCGGGCGCTCGGCGCGACTCCCGCGCCCTGACGAACCGTCCGCCGCGTTCGAACATGGAGCGTGGAGCCGCCCCCCGCGGGTCGGCTCCACGCTCCCGTCGAATCCCAACCGCAACGGTCATCCCGCCCCGGACCCGCACCGCGTGGGGTGTGAGGAAGCAAGGCACGCTCCGGGGTGCATCTCCTGGAAGACACGGCCCGCGAACAGGTGGCGCATTTCTCGCGAGAGAATCTCCACCCGCGCCACAACCCCCTGGTTTCCCAGCGCTTTCGCCAGCAAGTCCCCTGAAGGGATTCAGGTGGGCGTCGCGTCTCGCATGACGCTGCGGATGCTCAGGTCCAATTGGCTCTGGAGCACGCGAAGCAGGCTGCTGAGCCCCTGGGTGTCCTCGCCCAGTCGGGCCGCGAGGCGCTGGCGCACATCATCACGCAGCCGCTCCCGCGACTGCGCCAGCCACCGCTTCACCGTGGACCGGTCCACCTGATACGCGCGGGCAATCTGCGCCGTCCCCAACCCCTCCACCAGATGCAGGCGCAGGAGCGTCCGTGAGCGCGGCTCCAGCGCCTTGAGCGCCTCCTGGAACGCCGCCGCGAAGTCCTCGCGATAGTGCTCCTGGATGAACCGCCGGTCCGCGTCCACCTCCGGCACGCTCGTTTCCGCGAGCTTGGAGTCGTCCAGATCGAACGAAATCCTCCGCTCCCGCATCAGGTTGAGCGCGGTGCGCAGCGCCGCGACACGGAGCCACGCCAAGAGGGTGCCCTCTCCCTCGTAATCCGCGATTCGCGGAGCGCGATCACCGCTGGGAAGAAAAAGCTTCACGCGCAGCACCTGGAGCGCCTCGTCCACCACCGAGACTTCCATTCCTCGGTGCAGCAACGCTTTTCGGAGCTGTGGGACGTAGCGGGCCTCGAACTCCGCAAGGGCCTGCGCATCACCGCGAGCGCAGGCTCGCGCGAAAGACACGTCTACTTCATGGTCGGTGCCATTCATCGTCATGACCGCCCACGTCGGTTATCGTCCTCGCGTCATGGAATGCCTCGAGACGCGACGACTCTTCGCCTTCGCACAGGGTGAACTGGACGCAGAAGCCGCGCACCAGGTGGAGCAGCATCTTGATTCCTGCGCCTCCTGTCGAGCACTCGTAGGGGAGGCGGCCCGCACGGAGGACGGGGAAGCAGGCTCGTCCACTCCGTCCCCTTCCTCGTCGGTCCCCCCGCTCTCCTGGCTCGAGCGCGGCGCGCTGCTGGGCCGCTACGTCGTGCTCGAGCGCATCGGAGCGGGCGGCATGGGCGTCGTCCACGCCGCATATGACCCGGAGCTGGACCGTCGCGTCGCGCTCAAGCTGATTCGCATCGACTCGACGACCCCCGCCCACCTGGAGCGCGCGCAGGCCCGACTGCTGCGCGAGGCCCAGGCCACCGCGCGCGTCATCCACCCCAACGTCATCACCATCCACGACGTGGGCCGCTTCGGGGAGCACGTCTTCCTCGCCATGGAGCTGGTGGACGGCACCACCCTGCGCTCGCACATCCGCGCTCGCAAGGGACGCAACGACTGGCGCGAGACACTGAGCCTCTTCATCCAGGCGGGACGCGGTCTCGCCGCCGCGCATGCCCAGGGACTGGTCCACCGCGACTTCAAGCCAGACAACGCGCTCGTCGGCAAGGACGGCCGCGTGCGCATCACCGACTTCGGACTGGCGCGCATCGTCGAGGGCATCGACGACACGCCCACGCCTCCGGGCTCCTCGTCTCCCGTTCCCCTGCGCTCCGAGTGGCACACCCGCTCGGACATGGTGCTGGGAACTCCCGCGTACATGGCTCCCGAGCAGAAGCGCGGCGAGCCCTCCGATGCGCGCAGCGACCAGTACAGCTTCTGCGTCGCGCTCCATGAAGCGCTCTACGGCAAGCGGCCTTTCGCCAGGCCCGCCGCGGTGGTGAACGCCACGCCGGAGGCCCCCCTTCCCGAGCCAGGGCCGCGCCCGCCGCAGGGCTCGGATGTTCCCGCATGGGTGCATCAGGTGATTCTCCAGGGACTCTCCGCATCACCCGACGCGCGCCACGACTCCATGGAGGCGCTGCTGCGCAGGCTCGGCCATGCCCCGGGAGAAAAATGGCGGCGCGCGGTGCTCGCCGCGAGCGCGGGTTTGTTGCTCCTCGCCGGTGGCGCGGCCCTTCACCGCTCCACCTCCGGAGACCCCTGCGCGGGCAGCGAGCAGTCCCTCATCGGCATCTGGGACGCCTCCCGCAAGGCCACCGTCCAGACCGTCTTCAAGAGCAGCCCCCTCCCCTACGCCGCCGGAGCCTGGAGCGAGGTGGAGCGCACCCTGGACGGCTTCGCGCGCAACTGGGTGGCGGCGAGTCACGAGGCCTGCGTCGCCACGCGCGTGAAGGGCCAGCAGACCGAACGCCTGCTCGAACGGCGCGTCATCTGCCTGGACCAGCGACTCAAGGACCTGGGCGCCGTGGTGGACACGCTCGCGACCGCGGACACGCAGGTCATCCAGAACTCGCCGCGCATGGCGCACGGCCTGGAGAACCTCTCGGTCTGCGCGAACCTCTCCGCGCTCGCCGCACCGGAGCCTCCGCCCACCGACGAGTCGAGCCAGAAACACATGGAGGCCGTGCGCGCTCAGCGCGCGCAGGTCCGCGCGAAGCTCACCGCGGGCCAGTTGGCCCCTGCCCTCGCGCTCGCGACCGAGGTGGCACGCGAGGCGCACGAGATTGGCTACGGGCCCCTGGAGGCCGAGGTCCTGGACCTCGTCGCCGAATCCCAGGGAAAGAACCTCGCCTACCGCGACGCCATCAAGACCCTGCACCACGCCATCCAGGTCGCCACCGCGAGCCGCCACGACCGCCAGGCCGCCGAGTCCTGGGCGGGGATGATCCGGCTCATCAGTCTGGTGGGGCCCGAAGTGGACCCCGATGGCGTGGCCCCGGCCCATGCGGAAGCCGCCCTCAAGCGGCTGGGCGAAGACGCACGCATCGAGGCGATGTACTTCCGCAACCTCGCCAGCCTGCACCGCACCCGAGGCCGCCCCGCGGAGGCGCTGGCCGCGAGCGAGAAGGCGGTGGAGCTCGCCCGGAAGGTCTACACCGCGAACGAACCCGAGCTCGGGACGGCGCTGCTCACGATGAGCCACGCACTCCATGAGTTCAATCGCCACGCGGAGGGCCTGCGCTACCTGCTCGAGGCGGAGGCCATCTACCGGAAGACCTACGGCCCCAATCATCCCTATCTGGCGACCGTCCTGGGCAACCTCTCCGTGTTCAGCATCCGGGTCGGCGACTCCGAGAGCGCGCTGAAATACGCCAGGGAGTCCCTGGCCATCCACCAGGGCGCCTATGGCGAGGAGAGCGAGCCCGCCGCCAGCGTGCTTCACAACATCGGCGGCTTCCTGCTGGAGCTGGGGCGCACGGAGGAGAGCATCCAGCACTATCAGCGGGCGATTCGCATCCGCGAGAAGGTGATGGGCCCCGAGCATCCCGAGGTCGCCTCCTCCCTGTCGAGGCTCGGGACCGCGCTGGCCTCCCTGGGGCACTTCGAGGAGGCCTTGAAGCATCACCAGCGCGCCTTGCTCATCAACGAGAAGAGCCTGGGCCCCCAACACTCCATGGTGGCGCTCGACCTGCTCGGCATCGGCGATGACTACCAGGGGCTCGGAGCCCCGAAGAAAGCGATTCCCTTCCTCGAGCGGTCGGTGACGGTCTACGAGAAACAGACGTCGACGAAGAACGACGACTTCCTCGCGGATGCCCGGTTCTCGCTCGCGCGTGCGCTCATGAGCACGTCCAACGGCCTGGAGCGGGCCCGCCAGCTCGCCACCGCCACGCAGGAATACAACCACCGCTTCCCCAAGCCCCGAGCCCGGCAGGTCAAGGAAGTCGAACAGTGGCTGGCGACCCATCGCGCGCCGGGCCCCCGCCAGGCTCCGAGCGAAGCCGAGACACGCGAACCCGGTCCCCATTATCCTCCGGCGCATGGCCAGCCCCTATGACGTGACACCGGTGCGCAGCCCCTCGGAGCTCGCGCGAATCCTGGACCTCCAGCGCAAGAACCTGCCCAAAGCCATCAGCGCGGACGAGATGCGCGCACAGGGATTCGTCACCGTGGAGCATGACGTGGCGGCCCTGGAGCGGATGCACGCCCTGGCCCCCAGCGTCATCGCGAGCCACGCGGGAGAGCTCGTGGCCTACGCGCTGACGATGCCCCGGGAGTGCCGCTCGCTGATGCCCGTGCTCGTCCCCATGTTCGACCTGCTGGACACGCTGGACTACCAGGGCCGTCCGCTGGGTGAGCAGCGCTTCTATGTCATGGGGCAGATCTGCATCGACAAGGCCCACCGGGGCGTGGGGCTGTTCGACCAGCTCTATGCCGGGCATCGCGAGCTGTACCGCGAGCGCTTCGACGTGCTGGTGACGGAGGTCGCGACCCGGAACACCCGCTCCCTGCGCGCCCACGAGCGCGTGGGGTTCAAGCCGCTACACACCTACCGCGACGCGACGGACGAGTGGGCCATCGTCGCCTGGGACTGGAGCGAGCCCTCCGCGTAGCCCGCCGCTCCGGGCTCCGGCCGGCGCCCCGACAGCGGCGCGGCCGGCCCGTGATGCACGCGACGTCAGGACATCTTCGCCATGCGTCGGCAGGACTCGACGCAGCGGCGACAGGACTCCGCGCAGGCCTTCATCACCGCGTCGTCCGCCATGCGCTCGCACGCGACGGCACACCGCTCGCAGACCTCCGCGCAGACAGCGCACGTCTGCGGATGCAGCGGCGAGGTACGCAGCATGAAGTCCGCGCTCGTCTTGCACATCTGCACACAGTCCTCCAGCAGGCGGATGGTGTCCGCCGAGGCCATCTTCCCGCCCTTCTGGAGGCAGTACGTCATCGTCTGCAGGCACACGGCCGCGCAGGACATGCAGTTGCTGATGCAGGCGCGCATGTCATCCGTGAGTTGACTGTTCGCGCCGACGAGGAACGGCTGCATCTGGAACTTCTGGGATTCCACCTGAGCCATGCGACAACCTCCGTGCGTTGGGTTCGCGTACAGGTGGGGAGGGACAGGGCGCTTCACAACGGCCGCGGGGGCTTCGCAGGGGCGAGCGGAGAGACAGGGCCTGGGCACCATGGCTGGCGACCAGACGTGCTCGTGGTGGCCAGAGCGGACCGCCTGCTCATGAGGAAGGGGGCGTGGCTAGAACCAGGCCGAGCACTGCCCGGAGCTGGTGTTGCACAGCCGCAGATGGAAGCGCGCGACGCCCGAGTAGCTCCCATTCCACGCGGCGTTGACGACCCACCCATCGGCGTAGAACTGGAGCTTGACGCCACTGCCGTGGCTGCTGGTGGACCACGTGCCCTTGTAGTAGCCGCCGCCCGTGGCCGTCCACGTCTTGCACACGCTCGCCTTCCTGCCGCCCGGCGCCGTCAACGTGGTGCAAGCCCTGGCGAGTTCGGCATCGGCGGACGCGTCCGGGGCGGCATCGGGGACCGGGTTCGACCCGGCCACACCCGCCGCGGCCAGAATGCCTGCGAGGACCTGAAACATGGCGTGACGCTCCTGCCCGCATGGGGCCGTGCAGCCGATGCCGGCTGATGAGAGCGGCCAAGCTGCCGTCGAGGCCTCGGAGCGGCAATGCACCCCGGAGGGACCCTCTCTACCTGATGCGAGACACGTCACCGCGGGCCAGCGACCCGCACGCGGCCCCGCACCTCGACGCGGACGCCGCGCCAGGGCCCGACGACGGAAAAACGCCGGCCCCCCCGAAAGTCCTGGGGAGGTCCGGCGTCGCGCGCGGCCAGGATGGCCCTGGCCCGGGTCGCGCTAGAGCGCGGTGGCCCAACGCGTGTCGTGGTCGCTCCAGAAGCGGTGCAGGTAATTGTCGGCCTGCTGGATGATGACGGCCTCCGTCCCGTCATCGAGGACGGCCGTCACGGTGATGGCGTTCATGTTCCAGTTGTCACCCGTGGCGAAGATGTCCGGCTGGCCGGAGGTGAACTGGATGCTGAACTCGACGAGGTTGGCGAGCAGCATGCCCGTGGGCGTCACCATCGTCACGGTGTGCGAGGTCCAGTCAGGCCAGCGCGCGCCGTTGTTCAGGTTGATGCTGGCCGTGAGCTGGTTGCCGGACAGCCCCACGTACTTGATCGCGGCCACCGCGTGGCTGGCATTGCGCAGGTCGTCTCCGCCCGTGGCGACGGTGATGCGGAGCCGGGTGACGGAACGGAGTCCATCGTCGGCGTGCGCCATTCCGGGCAGCAGGAACAGCACGGCGGCGGCAAGCATCGCCATCAGGCTCGAACCAAAGCGAGGCGTCATCGCAGTGGGGAAAAGGGCAGCGGTCATCGTCGTCTCCTCTAGGGGTGGGTCACACTCGTGGGCATGGCGCGGCCCCAGGGGCCACGTCGCTCACGAAGCGAAGCCAAGGTGCCGCGAAGCCAGGAACCTGCCCACTGCCAGATTTCTTGCCCTGCCCCGGATGACGGCGAAGTGGAACCCTCGCGAGCATGGGAAGACTCGCGACACTCCCCCTGCTCCTGGGGCTGCTCTGGAGCACACCGCTGCTCGCCGCGACGGCCGAGGACTTCGGCGCACAGCCGGAGGCGCTGCGCATCCAGGTGGTGACCTTCGGTCCCGGCACATACGTCCAGGAGCGCTTCGGACACAGCGCCCTCTGGGTCGAGGATACGCGGCTGCGTGAGGTCGCGCTCTACAGCTATGGCGTGACCTCCCACGGCCCCGCCGCCGAGGTGCGCTACCTCCTGGAGCGACCCACCTATTGGGCCGCCCGGCTCTCGGTGGAGCATTCGTTCTTCCTCTATCGCGCGCGGGGGCGCTCCATCTTCCTCCAGGAGCTGGACCTGTCCGTGGAGCAGCGGCGCCGACTCCTCGCGCGCCTCGAACGCGACGTGAATCCCGAGACGCGCGAGTACGCGTATGACCCGCTGCGGGGAAACTGCGCGACGCGCCTGCGCGATGCATTGGACGACGCCCTGGGCGGAGCGCTGCACGCCCGGCTCGCGGGCCCCGCCGCGCTGACCCACCGCGAGCACCTTCGCCGCTACACCCGCGACACCCCGCTGTTCCAGTGGGCGCTGATGCTCTGGCTGAACGACGACGTGGACGCGCCGATGACCCGGTGGGAGGAGGCCGCCTTTCCCCTGGAGCTGGCCCGGGCACTCGCGGAGTTCTCCTTCATGAGCGGACAGGGCACTTCGACTCCGCTCGTGAGGCGAAGCCACGATGAGCACCTGACCACCACCATTCCTCCCCCGCTGGCCCCGGGCCCGACCTCGCTGACGCGAGGGCTCCTCGCCCTCCTCGTTGCGGGCGCGATGGTCCTGCTCGCGGTGCCCCGCGCGCATACGCACCGTCGCGCCTTCCGAGTCACCTTCGGCCTGTACCACGCGTTCATCGGCGCGACGCTCGGCACGGCGGGCGCCATCGGCTTCGTCCTGATGCTCGGCTCCGAGCACCCCTACTTCGGCCTCAACGAGAACCAGTGGCTGGCCCATCCCCTCTCACTCGCGCTGCTCCCGCTCGGCCTGGGCATCGCCTGGGGGAACGAGCGCGCCGAGCGCCGGGCACGTCACTGCGTCGGCGTGCTCACCCTCGGCTCCCTGCTGGCGGTGCTGCTCAAGCTGTCGCCCACGTCACACCAGGAAACGCTCGAGCCGATGACCGTCCTGCTCGCCGCGAACATCGGACTGGCGCTCGTCCACGTGAAGCGGTGGCGGGCCCCCCAGACGCTCACCCACCGGCGAGGAGCATCACTTCGACCCGAGCCCCACCCTCCGGGAGATTCGACGCGCGCAGCGACCCTCCACTCGCCTCGATGAGCCCGCCCACCAGCCGCATTCCCAGGCCCGAGCCCTCCGGCTTCGTCGTGCCTCCCGTGAGACGCGCCCCGTCCAGCAACCCCGCCCGGAAGCCCGGCCCGTCATCACTCACCCGCAGGAGGATGTTCCGCGTGCCGCCCTCCGGCTCGACGCTCACCTGGACGGTGCCGGCGCCACGTTGCCCATCCCCTTCACACGCATTCACGAGCAGGTTCGTCACCACGTGCGCCAGCCCCCGCTCGCCGCCCACCACCCAGACGCGCGGCCCCTGTCCCTCCGGTGCCCCGGGCCCGAGCAGGATTCGCACATGCGAGTAGCGCGTCTGGACCACGGCGGCCGCGTTGCGCAGGGTGGCGGAGACCTCGACGGGGGTCGCCTCGTCAATCATCGCCAGCTCGCCCAGGGCGCGTGACTTCACGCTCTCCACGAACTCCCACAGCTCGCGCAGGTCCGACGCCAGCCCCTGCACATGCCGCGAGCACGAGGCGCCTCCCGGGTCTCTCAGGAGCAGGTCCGCGCGAAGCCGCGCCGCCGACAGGAGCGTCCGCGCATCGTGGTGCTCGCGCAGGATGACGCTCAGGTTCGTGCGCGCCCGGCGAATCCTCACCCCCTCCGCACCGGACTTGAGGACCATCCGGCGCGCCACGCCACACGCGACCGCGGCCACGCTCCCCGCGCTGCCGACGAAGATGACGAGCAGCGCGACCTCCGAAACGCCATACGTCAGTTGACTGGCATTGAACCGGAAGTCGAGGGCGACGAGTCCCCCCAGGAGCAGCAGGTTCGCGCCGGTGCCCACCCAGGCGACACGAGGTGACAGTCGCAACGCGGTGATGAAGACCACCGCGATGACGGCGGAGGGGTCCGGCATCCGCAACAGGCCGGTGTAGCTGTCGCCATGCCACAACAACGTGGACAGGAGCGTGCCCTGGGCGACCACGGCATCCAGGAGCGCGGAGGCCACCAGCAGCCTCGGACCGAACAGTCGCCGCCGTCCCGCCCAGAACGCGACGACGGACAGCGTCATGCCCGAAAGCAACAAGGCCAGCTCCAGCACCGCGGCCGGCCAGCCCCCATCCGCGGCCACGCCTCCCAACGCCAGGAAGCGCGCCATGACCAGCGCGCAGAAGACGATGCGCACCGCGCTCACCAGCACTTCGCCGTCGTTGGACGCATCGGTGAGGACCTTGCGTGTTATGCTTTCCTGTATGGCCATGGTCCAACACCTCCTGCTGATAGAGGACTCGGTCAGCCTGGCGCGCGTGCTCGAAGACGTCCTGCAATCCCGCGCTGAACGAATCACGCACGTCACCACCCTCGCCGCCGCGCGCGAGGTGCTGCGAACCCAACCTCCCGACGCGGTGCTCCTGGACGTCAGCCTTCCGGACGGCACCAGCGACTCCCTGCTGGATGACCTGCTCGCGGTGGAGCCCCTGCCGTATGTCATTGCCATCAGCGGCAGCGCGACGGCCGAGCAGGCCTTCCGACTGGCCGCCAGTGGCGTGCGCGCCTTCGTCCCCAAGCCGCTGGACCTCGCGCGGCTGGAAGCCGTGTGGACCCAGACGCTGTCAGGCCCTCCGGAGCTGGGCCCCGCGTTGAGGGCGAGCGCCGGCAAGGTGCCGCTGCATCACTTCGAGAGCCTGGTCCGCGACACCCTCGTGGACGAGGCCCTTGCCAGGTCCGGAGGCAGCGTGCGCGGCGCCGCGAAGCTGCTCCAGATTTCCCGCCAGCTCCTCCAACACATTCTCAACGCCCGGGATTGAGTCGGGCCTCCTCGCGGCTACCTCCGGTCCGGCGTTCCGGCGAATCACCTGCGCTCCCTGGGACGAACGGCTCCCGCCCACAATCTTCAAGCGGCGTACCAGGGACGCGACGCGGCGTTCTCCCCCACGAGCGGCCTCGCGAATCACTCCCGCGCGAGCACTCACGCGTGGCCCCGAGGACAACCCGTTGGCCCGGTCCGTTGCCTCACGGGCCACAACCCCATCGCGATTCCATCCTGGCGGAAGCGATGAGCCCCCACGAAGCACCTGCCCGGAGATCCATCTTCCGCCCCGGGTAGGAACCGACCGGGGGGAATCCGCGAGAGGCCAATCCCACCCCCTACCACCCAGCGTTGCTGCACCCTGGCGCTCCGCATACGCCACGTGCGAATGAGCGCTGCGTTCCGGGTGGAATCGCGGGCGTCACGGCTCCGAATCCCAGCGCCGCGCGGCTTCTTCCCCTCCGGCCATGCGAGCGCGGCCGCCGCCCCACCCCTCTCGGCCCGGTGCGGGCGCGGCGTAGCATGGCCGAGTGAATACGGAGGCCCCTTGGCTCGTCCTCCGAGGCAATCCTCATTGGAGCCAATTGTCTCGTATATGATGCTTTGGTAGAGGACCGCCGCACGCAGCATCCGCCTTTTTCCCTGCCATCATGGTTTTTTCCGTCCACCACTGGGCCGCGTGGGCTCCCGGGCTTGTCGGGCAAGACGCCTGGCGGTCCTGGCTCTCACAGCCGCATCCGCTTCCGGCCGAGGGCACCCCGCCCTTGACCGAGATGCCGGCGATGATGCGCCGTCGGGTGGACCGGCTGGGTCGCATCGCGCTGCAGGCGGCCTATTCGTGCCAGGCGGACGCGCCTCCGTGTCCCATGGTGTTCGCGTCGCGCTACGGGGACATGGGCCGCTCCGTGGAGCTGCTGGAGCAGTTGGCCCAGGCCACCCCGCTGTCGCCCACGTCCTTCAGCCTGTCGGTGCACAACGCCATTGGCGCGCTGTACTCCATCGCCCGGGGTGACCTGACGGCGCAGAGCGCGGTGGCCGCGGGCGCGGAGACGGTGGAGGCGGCCTTCGTGGAGGCGTGCGGCCTCTTGGCCGAGGGCGCCCCCGAGGTCCTCGTCGTCGTCTATGACGAGCCCCGCCCCGCCCCCTTCGCGCACTTCCCCGAGCAGGTAGCGCTCCCGCATGCCTGGGCCTGCAGCGTGCGGGCGGCCGGAGAAGGCCCCACCTACCAGCTCACCTGCGGCGCCTCGGAGGGCGCACCGGAGCGGACGTCCGTGGACCCGCTGCCGGAGGAGCTCTCCGTGCTGCGCTTCCTCGTCTCCGGCGAGGCGCGCTTCGAGCACCACACGGGCTCCCGACTCTGGCGGTGGCACCGCGATGCTTGAGCGATTGGATCGCGGCTGGCGGGTGATCGCCACGGGCATCTCCTTCGCCACCTTCGGCGTGGGGGGGCTGGCGCTGCGCCTGCTGTTCTTCCCCCTGCTGTCGCTCCTGGTCCGCGACAGGCCGCGCCGCACCCGGCTGGCGCGGCTGGCGGTGCACCACTCGTTCCGCTTCTTCGTCGGGCTGATGCACTTTTTGGGGTGCCTGGACTACCGCGTCGAGGGCGTGGAGAAGCTGGCGCGCCCCGGGCTGCTCATCCTCGCCAACCACCCGACGCTCATCGACGTCGTGTTCCTCATCTCGCTGGTGCCCAACGCGGACTGCGTGGTCAAGGCGAGCCTGGCGAACAACCCCTTCATGCGCGGCCCCATCGAGGCCACCGGCTACCTCTGCAATGACTCCGGCCCGGAGCTCGTAGAGGCCTGCATCGCGTCCGTGAAGGCGGGCAACAACCTCATCATCTTCCCGGAGGGCACCCGCACGCCCTTGTCCGGCCCCATGAAGCTGCAGCGCGGGGCGGCCAACATCGCGGTGCGAGGCCCGTGCGACATCACCCCGGTCACCATCCAGGTGGCGCCCATGGCGCTCACCAAGGGGATGCCGTGGTGGCGCGTGGCCCCCACCCGGATGAAGTTCAACATCGTGGTTCAAGACGACATTCGCGTGTCGTCGCTGGTCGAAGAGGCGCACGGAGAGGCCCTCGCGGCCCGCCATCTCACCGAGAGATTGCACGACTACTTCTCCACGGAGACACAACGCCATGCAGGCGCTTGAGCAGGAAATCAAGAAGCTGGTCATCGAGACGCTGAACCTCGAGGACCTCAAGCCGGAGGATATAGACCCGGCGGCGCCGCTGTTCGTCGAGGGGCTGGGGCTCGATTCCATCGATGCCCTGGAACTCGGCCTGGCGCTCCAGAAGGCCTATGGGGTAGCGCTGGCGAGCGACTCCAAGGAGAACCGCCGTCACTTCGCCAGTGTGCGCGCCCTCGCGGATTTCGTGAGCGCCCACCGCAAGTCCTGAGGACCCGCACCACCCATTCGAGGGGGATATGCACATGACCAAGACCCAGCTCTTCGAGAACCTGCGCACGCTCCTGCAGGACACCTTCGACATCGACCCGGCCCGGATTACCCCCGAGGCCCGCCTCCGCGACGACCTGGACATCGACAGCATCGATGCCGTGGACCTGCTCGTGAAGCTCAAGCCCGTGACGGGCAAGCGGCTTCCGCCGGAGGTCTTCAAGTCGGTCCGGACGATTCAGGACGTCGTCGACGCCCTGCACAGCCTGCTCGACGAGTCCGTGGCGGCGTGAAGCTTCTGCGTCCAGCGCTGCTCGGCGTGCTGAGCCTCGCGTATCCGCTGCTGGTGTACTGGGGCCTGGGCCGGTTCGAGCCTCGCTGGATGGCGGTGCCCCTGGCGGGCATGGCCGTCGTGCGGGCCGTGGCCACGCGCGAGCGCGTCTGGCTCGTCACGGCCGCGGGGGCCCTGGTCCTCGCGAGCACCAGCCTGCTGGGCAACCACGCATTGCCGCTGAAGCTCTATCCGGTGCTCGTGAACACGATGCTGCTCACCGTCTTCGCCACCAGCCTCGTGTCCCCTCCCAGCGTCATCGAACGGCTGGCGCGGCTGCGCGAGCCCGAGCTCCCCCCGTCCGGCGTGGCCTATACGCGGCGGGTGACGCAGGTGTGGTGCGGGTTCTTCGTCGTCAACGGGAGCATCGCGCTGGGCACCGCGCTGTGGGCCAGTGACGCCACGTGGGCGCTGTACAACGGGCTCATCGCCTATGGGCTGATGGGCGTGCTCTTCGCCGGGGAGTGGCTGGTGCGCCGACGCGTGAAGGCAAGCCACGCCCATGGCTGAGCGCATCGCCATCGAACACCTCCTCAGCCGTGGACGCCCCGCCGACTTTCCGGTGGCGTTTCGCGAGGGGCAGGTGCTCACCTTCGCGGACTTCGAGGCCCGGGCCGCCGGCTGGCGCGCCGCGTATGAGCGGCACGGGGGCCACCGCTTCGCCCTCTCCTTCGAGGACACCTTCGAGTTCGCCGCGGCCCTGCTCGGCGCCTGGCACGCGGGCCGGTGCGTCTATCTTCCCTCGGAGATCCAGCCCACCACGCGCGAGAAGCTCCGCGGCGAGGTGGACGGCTTCGCCGGCCAGATTCCCTCGTCCACCCCGCTCCTGAAGTTCCAGGAGGGCGCGCGCGCGAAGTGGACGCCGCTCTCCCCGGAGGCCCAGGCGCTGGTCGTCTACACCTCCGGCTCCAGCGGAGAGCCCGCCGCCATCCCCAAACACCTGGGGCAGCTCACCCGGGAGGTCGCCACGCTGGCGGACCTCTTCGATGACAGGCTCGGTCCCAGTCCCGGCCGCGTGCTCGCCACGGTGTCGCACCAGCACATCTACGGCCTGCTGTTCCGGGTCCTCTGGCCGCTGACGTCGGGCCGGCCGTTCCTGGCCCGGAGCCTGCCGTACCCCGAGGACATCGTCGCCGAGCTTTCGCACGGGCCGGCGGCGCTCATCGCCAGCCCCGCCCACCTCAAGCGGCTGCCGGACACGTTGGACTGGGCGGGCGTGCGGGGGAACCTGCGCTCGGTGTTCTCCTCGGGGGGCCCCCTGTCCACCGACGCGCTGCACGCCTGTCGCGGGCTGCTCGGGCAGGCGCCCGTGGAGGTCTACGGCAGCTCGGAGACCGGGGGCATCGCCTGGCGCCAGCGCACCCAGGACGAGGCGCTGAGCTGGAGGACGATGCCCGGCGTGGAGGTCCGCCTGACGGAGGATGCCCTGGCGGTCCGCTCCCCCCACCTGCCGGACGGGACCTGGTTCCAGACGGAGGACCGCGCCCAGCTGCTGCCGGAGGGCTTCGAGCTGCTGGGGCGCATGGACCGGTTGCTCAAACTGGAGGAGAAGCGGGTCTCCTTGAGCGCCATGGAGCGGGCCCTGCTGGAGAGTGACCTGGTCCGCGAGGCGCGGGTGGTGCCCCTGTCCGAGGGAAACCGCTCGGTTCTGGGGGTGGTGGCCGTGCTGGGGCCCACCGGCCGGCACCTTCACGCCGACAGTGGAAAGCCCTTCCTGAACCGGGCCATCCGAAAGCACCTGTCTTCCCAGTTCGAGCCCAGTGTCCTTCCGCGTCGATTCCGGTATCTGGAGGCGATGCCAGTCAACTCCCAGGGCAAATCCACCGAGGCCGCGCTCGTCGCCCTCTTCGACTCCCGCCGCCCGCCCCTGCGCGTGCTCGAGCACACCGCGGACCGCGCCGTGCTGAGCATCGAGACACCGGCGAGCCTGCCGTACTTCAAGGGCCACTTCCCGGAGAAGGCCATCCTGCCCGGCGTGGCGCAAATCGAGTGGGCGCTCCATCTGGGCCGGGAGTTGTTCACGCTCCCGCCGGAGTTCCTCCGCATGGAGGCGGTGAAGTTCCAGCAGCTCATCGTCCCCGAGACGCTCCTCACCCTGGAGCTCACCTGGACGCAGGCCAAGGGCAGCCTCCAGTTCAAGTACACGTCCGAGGCCGGCACCCACGGGAGCGGCCGCATCCTGCTCGGTGAGGTCCGCGGATGAAGCTCTGCGTGGTGATTCCCGTCTACAACCACGGCGAGGCGGTGGGCGCGGTGGTGAACTCCGTGCGCGCGCACGGGCTGCCGTGCCTGCTGGTGGATGACGGCAGCGAGCCGGGCTGCGCGAAGGTCCTGGACACGCTGGCGGAGGCGGACAGGTCCGGCATCGAGCTGGTGCGCCTGCCCCGGAACGAGGGCAAGGGCGGGGCGATGATGGCGGGCTTCCGGGCGGCGAAGGCCTCCGGCTTCAGCCACGCGCTGCAGATTGACGCCGACGGCCAGCACGACACCCGGGACATCCCCCGCTTCGTCGAGCTGGCGGCCTCGGCCCCGGAAAAAATCATCTGTGGCACGCCCATCTACGACGAGTCGGTGCCCAAGGGCCGGCTGTACGGCCGCTACGCCACGCACATCTGGGTGTGGATCAACACGCTGTCACTGGCCATCCGCGATTCGATGTGCGGCTTCCGCGTGTATCCGCTGACGCCCACGCTCGCGCTCATCGACACGGTGAGCATTGGCAGGCGCATGGACTTCGACGTGGAAGTCATCGTGCGGCTGTACTGGCGAGGGGTGGGCATCCTCAACCAGCCCACCCAGGTGCGCTACCCCACCGACGGCATCTCCCACTTCGACGTGCTCTGGGACAACGTGCGCATCTCCCGCATGCACGCCCGGCTCTTCTTCGGGATGTTGCTGCGGCTGCCGCTGCTCTTGTGGCGGAAGGTCTCCGCATGAAGCCGCGGCATTGGGCGGAGATGGGCGAGAGCACCTTCGTGCTCGGCATCTGGCTGTTGTACTGGGTCCACCGGCTGCTGGGGCGCTGGCCGTTCCGCCTCTGTCTGTACCCCGTGGTCCTGGTGCACTGGCTGGCCCGCCCCGTGGTGCGCAAGGCATCGCTCCAGTACCTCTCGCGGGTGGAGCAGGCCACCGGCGCGCTCGGGCGCAAACCCGGGCGAGGCGACAGCCTGCGCCACATGGTCACCTTCGCGGAGACGATGCTCGACAAGCTCCTGGCCGTCAGCGGGAGATACCGCTTCGAGCAGGTCCACACCGAGGGGCGCGAGCAGTTCTACGAGGTGGTGAAGGCGGGCAAGGGCGGCATCATCGTCACCGCGCACATGGGCTGCCTGGAGCTGTGTCGCGCCATGGCGGAGAAGCGTGGCGAAGTGAAGCTCCACATCCTGGTGCACACCCGCCATGCCGAGCAGTTCAACCGCCTGCTCAAGCGGCTCAATCCGGACAGCGGCTTCCAGTTGGTGGAAGTCACGGACATGGGGCCTGGGACAGCCGTCGCGCTGGAGAAGTACGTGACGGAGGGCGGGTTCGTGGTGATTGCCGGAGACCGGGTGCCGGTGAGCGCCAGTCAGACGGTGGACGTGGACTTCCTGGGGCACAAGGCCGCCTTCCCCGTGGGGCCCTACGTGCTGGCCTCGCTGTTCAAGTGCCCGCTGTACCTGCTGGGGTGCATCCACGAGAACAACGGATACACCATCCATTTCGAGACCCTGGCCGAGCGTGTCGAGCTCCCCCGGGGCAAGCGCGCGGCCGCGTTGACGGGCCACGCCCAACACTATGCCGAGCGGGTGACGGCGCTGCTGAAGCGCTCTCCGTTCGATTGGTTCAACTTCTTTCCCTTTTGGGATCAGGCGAATGCCTCCGCCAGGAATCAAGAATGAGCGTGCGGTCCGGTTCGATGGGAGCCGGCTCGCCATTGAAGACGTGTCCGCGCTGTCGCGCCGGGAGCGTGACGCCGAGCTGAGCACTTCCACTGACTTCCGCCGCAGAATCACCCGGGGCGCGGAGTTCCTGGACCGGCTGCTGGCGGAGGACGGGAACATCTACGGCGTGACGACGGGGTACGGAGACTCGTGCACCGTCTCCATTCCGCCCGAGCTGATCGCCGAGCTGCCGCACCACCTCTACGCGTACCACGGCATTGGCGCGGGCCGCTTCCTGACGCCCGAGGAGACGCGCGCGGTGCTGGCGGCGCGGCTGGCCTCGCTGGCCCAGGGTGTGTCCGGCGTGGGGCTGGGGTTGCTCACCCAGTTGGAGCTGCTCCTGCGCCACGACATCCTGCCGCTGATTCCCGCCGAGGGTTCGGTGGGCGCCAGTGGCGACCTCACGCCGCTGTCCTATGTGGCGGCGGTGCTCTGCGGAGAGCGAGAGGTCTGGTACCGGGGCGAGCGACGTCCCGCCGCGGAGGTGCTCGCGCGGCACGACCTGAAGCCCCTGAAGCTGCGCCCCAAGGAAGGCCTGGCCATCATGAATGGCACGGCGGTGATGACCGCCCTGGCCTGCCTCGCGTGGGAGCGCGCCGAGTACCTGGGACGACTGGCCACCCGGCTCACCGCCTTCAACGTGGTGGCGAGCGCCGGCAACGCGCACCACTTCGACGAGGCGCTGTTCGCCCTCAAGCCGCACGTGGGACAGCAGCGCGTGGCCGCGCGACTGCGCGTGGACCTGGCCACGGACCGGCCGAGCCGCAACGAGCAGCGCTTGCAAGACCGCTACTCCCTGCGCTGCGCGCCTCACGTGATTGGCGTGCTCGAGGACGCCCTGCCCTTCTTCCGGGCGCAAATCGAGAACGAGCTGAACAGCGCCAACGACAACCCGCTCATCGACCCCGACAGCGAGCGGGTGCTGCACGGCGGCCACTTCTATGGGGGCCACATCGCCTTCGCCATGGACGGGCTCAAGACGGCCGTGGCCAACGTGGCGGACCTGATGGACCGGCAGCTCGCGCTGCTGGTGGACACCCGCTACAACCACGGGCTGCCCTCCAACCTCTCCGGCTCCACGGGCCCCCGCGCGGCCATCAACCACGGGCTCAAGGCGGTGCAGATCAGCGTCTCCGCGTGGACGGCGGAGGCCCTCAAGCAGACGATGCCCGCGTCCGTGTTCTCCCGCTCCACCGAGTGCCACAACCAGGACAAGGTGAGCATGGGCACCATCGCCGCGCGCGACTGCCTCCGGGTATTGGAGCTGTCCGAGCAGGTGGTGGCGGCGATGCTCATCGCGGCGCGTCAGGGAATCACCCTGCGAGGCCGGATTGCTCAAGAAATGAATCTGGCGCCGTCTCTTGCGTCGATGCAGGCCGATCTGGAGCAGCGAATCCCGCTGGTGGTGGAGGACCGAGCGTTGGACAAGGAGCTGCAAGGGCTGCTGGGCGCCATCCGCGCCCGCGAGTGGGGGCTCTATGAGGCCTGACCTCAGCCATGAAATCGAGCTGTCGCCGCCCTTCCATGACATCGACCTGATGGAGGTCGTCTGGCATGGCCACTACGTGAAGTACCTGGAGCTGGCGCGGTGCGCGCTCCTGGCGAAGTTCGACTACGACTACCCGCAGATGCTGGCGTCCGGCTTCGCGTGGCCCGTCGTGGACATGCGGCTGAAGTACGTGCAGCCCGCGCTCTACGGAAAGACGCTGAAGATTCGCGCCGAAATCACCGAATGGGAGAACCGGCTCCGTATCGACTATGTGATTCGAGACGCCTCCACGGGCCGCAAGGTGAACCAGGCCCACACCGTCCAGGTCGCCGTGTCGATGGCCACCAAGGAGCTCCAGTACATCTGTCCGCCGGTGCTCTGGCAGCGGCTGGGGGTGAAGCCCGAATGAAGCGCGCGCTCTTGCTGGTGATGCTGCTGGTGGGCTCGACGGCCAGCGCCGGTGACGACATCGTCGCGGGGGTCCGAGCCCGGCTGGCGGACGTGCCGCTGTTGCGGGGGGACTTCGAGCAGAAGAAGACGGTGGCCGGCTTCAAGAAGCCGCTCGTCTCGCGCGGGGCGTTCCTGCTGTCGCGGGAGCACGGCGTGCTGTGGGACACGCGGGTGCCCTTCGCGTCCACGCTCACGCTGACGCGCAAGTCGCTGAGCGCCGAGCAGGGCACGGGCGCGGCGGCCTATCGCCTGGACGCGAGCAAGGAGCCGGGGCTCGCGGCGGTGAACGAGGTGATGTTCGCGCTCCTGTCCGGTGACGTGGCCGCGCTGTCCAAGCGCTTTCGCGTCGAGGGCGAGCTGGTGGGCACGGCGGGCTGGAAGCTGACCCTGACGCCCACGGACGAGGGCCTCAAGCGGGTCTTCAAGAGCATCCATCTGGAGGGAGACTCGTACGTGCGGCAGGTCAAGCTGGACGAGGCGCGCGGCGACACCAGCGTCATCCAGTTCGACAAGCTGAGCCAGACACCCGCCCCCAGTGACGCGGAAGCCGGGCGTCTTGCGAAATAAGGCCGCCATCCTCTGGCTGTTGGTGGTGCTGGCCGTGGGTGTGCACCAGGTCCAGTTCTGGCGCTCGGCGCGCCTGGACACCGACGTCCTGGCGCTCCTGCCCGAGGACGAGCAGGCCCCTGAGGTCGATGCCGCCACGCGCAAGCTCGCGGACCAGGCGGGCCGGGAGCTGGTGTTGCTGGTGGGTGCGCCGGATTGGGCATCCGCCCAGCGCGCGGCGGACCTCGTCACGGCGGAGCTTTCGAAGGACACCTCGCTCCTGAGCCCCTCCGCCCTGGACGCGTCCTCGCTGGATGCGGCGCTGGAGCTGTACCGTCCCTATCGAGACAGGCTGCTGACGCCCGCGCAGCGCACGTGGCTTTCGCGGGCGACACCGGAGGAACTGGGCGGCACGGCGCTGATGAAGCTGTACCAGCCCGCGGGGCCCCACCTGACGGACTGGGAGGCGGACCCGCTGGGCCTGTGGCCGGACTGGTGGGCGGCGCGCGCCTCCGAAAGCACCGCGCGCCCGCGCGACGGTCGCCTCTGGCTGTCTGGCGAAGGCCGCGAGTGGGTGCTCCTGGCGTGGCACAGCCAGGTCTCCGCCTTCGCGCTGGGCGCCGACGGAAACATCACCACCGTGGTGGACCGCGCGCGGGCCGCCGTGACGACGCAGGTGCCCGGCAGCCGGGTGGTGGCCGCGGGCGTGCCGCTGTACGCGGAGGCCGCCGCGTCCCAGGCCAGCAACGAGATGTCCACCATTGGCATCGGCTCGCTGGTGGCGGTGCTCGTGCTGGTGTGGCTGACGTTCCGCTCGGTGCGGCCCATCATCCTGGTGGGTGTGTCGCTGGGCATCGGCTGCGCGGTGGCGATGAGCGTCACGGCGCTCGTGTTCGAGCGGGTCCACCTGCTCACGCTCGTCTTTGGCTCCAGCCTGGTCGGCGTGGCGGAGGACTACGGCTTCCACTACTTCGCCGCGCGCCAGGGCAAGCCGCCCTCCGAGCGCGGGCCGCTGATGCGCAGCCTGCTGCCGGGCATGGTGATGGCGCTGCTCACCAGCGTGGTGGCGTATCTTGCCCTGGGCGTGGCGCCCTTCCCCGGGCTGCGGCAGATGGCGCTGTTCTCCGCCACGGGCCTGGTGGGCGCGTTCCTGACGGTGGCCTGCTGGTTCCCGACGCTGGACACCGGCGCCCTGCCCGTGACGTCCTTCTCCACGCGCTTCGCCACGTCCCTGGCGCGCTGGCCCCGCTTCGCCTCCACCCGCGCGTGGTGGGTGGGGACCGCGGCGCTCGTCCTGTTCATCATCGGAGGGCTGTGGCGCGTGCGGACGCGCGATGACGTGCGACAGCTGCAGGGCGCGCCGGCGCATCTCATCGCCGACCAGCGCGAGCTGGGGCGGCTCCTGGGGTTGCCCAGCCCCGCCCAGTTCTTCCTCGTGGGAGGCCAGGACGAGGAGCAGGTGCTCGCGCGCGAGGCTTCGCTGAAGGCGCGCCTGGACCCGCTGGTGACGGACAAGGTCCTCGCGGGCTATCGCGCGGTGTCGGACTGGTTGCCCAGCGCGGAGCAGCAGCGCTCGGACGCGAAGCTGAGCGCCCGCGCGGAAGCGCAGGCGGTGGCCGCCGTGGCCCAGGCCACGGGCGAGGAGCCCACCCGCGCGCGCTTCGCGGACGACGTGCTCACTCCGGAGCGGCTGCTCGCCAGTCCCGCCTCGGCGGCCATCCGGCAGCAGTGGTTGGGGCGCCTGGGCGAGAAGCACTTCAGCATCGTCATGCTGCGCGGGCTGAATGACCCGTCGGTGCTCCCGCGCATCGCCGACGCCGCCCAGGGGCTGGAGGGCGTGCGGTGGGTGGACAAGACGCAGGAGATCTCCCGGCTCCTGGAGCGATACCGCCGGCTCATGGGCGGGCTCATCCTGCTGGGCTATGTCGCGGTGCTGTTGCTGCTCGTCGTGCGCTTCCGACGCGAGGCGTGGCGGGCCTGGCTGCCCACGGTGGTGGGCACGCTCGTCACGCTGGCGGTGTTCGGCTGGGTGGGCGAGCCGCTCCAGCTCTTCAGCGTGCTGGGCCTCATGCTGCTGCTGGGCATGGGCGTGGACTACGGAATCTTCATGTTGGAGCACCCGGGTGAGGGCTCCGCCTGGCTCGCGGTGGCACTCGCGGGCGTGAGCACCCTCCTCTCATTCGGTCTCCTGGGGCTCTCGGCCACTCCGGCCCTGCGCTCCTTTGGTCTCACCATGCTACTGGGCGAAGTCACCATCTGGTTGCTCACGCCCTGTTGCAGACTGCCTCCTGGCAAGGACGTGTCGTGAAGGTAGAAAAGACAGAAGTCGTCATCATTGGGGCGGGCCCCTCTGGCTCGGTGGCCGCGGGGATTCTGCGCAAGCAGGGTCGTCAGGTGTTGATCCTGGAGCGCGAGCAGTTCCCTCGCTTCTCCATCGGAGAGAGCCTGCTGCCGCAGAGCATGGAGTACATCGAGGAAGCGGGGATGATTCGCGACGTGGTGGAGGCGGGCTTCCAGTTCAAGAATGGAGCGGCCTTCGCGCGCGGCGAGACGTACACGGACTTCGATTTCCGCGACAAGTTCTCCAAGGGCTGGGGCACCACGTACCAGGTGCAGCGTGGAACCTTCGACCACGTGCTGGCGCTCGCCGCCGAGCGCATGGGCGCCACCCTGCGCTTCCGCCACACCGTCGAGTCCGTGGATGTCACCGGCGCGGAGCCCGAAATCACGGTGCGCTCGCCCGAGGGCGAGACCTACCGCGTGCAGGCGCGCTTCCTGCTCGACGCCAGCGGCTTTGGCCGTGTGCTGCCCCGCCTGCTCCAGTTGGAGACGCCGTCGAACTTCCCGGTGCGCGGCGCGCTCTTCACGCACGTGGAGGACCGCGTGCCGTCCGGCGGCAACTTCGACCGCAGCAAGATTCGCGTCACCGTGCATCCCAAGCACGTGGACGTCTGGTACTGGACCATCCCCTTCTCCAACGGGCGCTGCTCGCTGGGCGTGGTGGCCAAGCGCGAGTACCTGGAGCAGTTCCAGGGCACCGAGACCGAGCGGCTCAAGGCCATCGTCGCGGATGACCCGACGCTGTCGAAGCTCTTGAAGGACGCCGTCTGGGACACGCCCGCGCGCAGCATCACCGGCTACGCGGCGAACGTGAAGTCGCTGTGGGGCAACGGCTTCGCGCTCCTGGGCAACGCTGGCGAGTTCCTGGACCCGGTGTTCTCCTCGGGCGTCACCATCGCCGTCAAGTCCGCGAGCCTCGCGTCCAAGTGCATCGGCCGTGTGTTCGCGGGCGAGACGGTGGACTGGGAGCGCGACTACGCGGTGCCGCTCAAGGCGGGCGTGGACACGTTCCGCACCTTCGTCGAGTCCTGGTACGCGGGCGGCTTCCAGAACGTCATCTTCCACCCCAACGCGTCCCCCGAGGTGCGTCGGATGATCTCCGCCATCCTGGCCGGCTACGCCTGGGACAAGGAGAACCCCTTCGTGGCTGACAGCCGGCGACGGCTCGGCGTACTCGAGCAGCTGTGCGCCGCCTGATTCCCATCGTCGTCCTGTTCGGGCTCGTCTCCTGCGTCACCCCGCCCCCTCGGCGGGTGGCGCCGGAGGTGGCCCTGCCCACGCTCACGCTGGCTCCGGCGACGTTCGGAGGCAGCGTGAGCCTGTCGCAGCGCTTGAGCTTCGCGCATGACGCGGACCCGGGCGGACCTCGCTCGCTGGAGGCGCTCGTCGAAATCGACGCGTCGTCGCTCCAGCTGGCGGGGTTCGCGCTGGGCCAGCGCGTCTTCACCCTGCAGTGGGACGGCGCGAAGCTGGACGAGCAGCGGGACGCTCGCGTGCCCGAGCAGCTCCAGTCGCGCACGGTGCTGCGGGACCTCCAGCTGGTCTACTGGCCGGCCCCGGCGGTGCGCGCGGCCCTGCCGCCGGACTGGACGCTGGAGGATTCGCCGGGCATGCGCGTGCTGCGCCACGCGGACAAGGACTGGCTCACGGTGCGTTATGATGGAGAGCCGCGCTGGGTGGGCCGCGCGGAGCTGGTCAACCTGGCGGAGCATTACCGGCTGACCATCGAGTCACGCCCCTCGGAGGAATGAGCTCATGATTCCGCCCGTCTTCCTGAATCAGCTCGGCCTCGTCTGCGCCCTGGGACAAGGCCTGCTCGAGGTGGCCACGGCCCTCTTCGGTGACAGGCCCACGGGCGTCTCCGAGCGCTTCGACTTCGCGGACCGGCCACTCCACGTGGGGTACGTCACCAAGCCGCTCCCCCCCACGGACGAGCTGCCGGTGCCGCTGCGCAGCCGGAACAACGCGCTCCTCCTCTCCGCGCTCTCCCAGGTGCGTCCCGCCGTGGACGAGGCCATGCGGCGCTATGGCCCGGAGCGCGTGGCCGTGGTCCTGGGTACCAGCACCTCCGGCATCGGGGAGAGCGAGGCCGCCATCGTTTCGCGCGCGGCCACTGGCCAGCTCCCCTCCAACTTCGATGTCCGTCAACAAGAGTTGGGCTCTCCCGCCATGGCGCTGAACCATGTGCTGGGCGTGAAGGGCCCCTCGTTCGTCATCTCCACCGCGTGCTCGTCCAGCGCCAAGGCCCTGGCCACGGCGGCGCGGCTCTTGCGCTCCGGCGCGGCAGACGCCGTCATCACGGGCGGCGCGGACGCGCTGTGCCGCTTCACCATCGCGGGTTTCACGTCGCTCGACTCGGTGAGCGACGCGCGCTGCAACCCGATGAGCGTCCACCGCCGGGGCATCAACATCGGCGAGGGCGCGGCCCTGTTCCTGATGACGCGCGAGCCTGGGCCCGTGCGGCTCGCGGGTTGGGGCGAGTCCTCGGACGCGCACCACCTCTCCGCGCCCGAGCCCGGGGGCCGGGGCGCGCTCATCGCCATGAGGACGGCGCTGGGGCGCGCGGGAATCACCCCGGCCGACGTGGGCTACGTCAACCTGCACGGCACCGCGACGCCGCAGAACGACGCCATGGAGAGCCGGGCGGTGAGCGCGCTTCTGGGGGGCAACGTGCCGTGCAGCTCCACGAAGCCGCTCACGGGCCACACGCTGGGGGCCGCGGGGGCGCTGGAGGCGGCGCTGTGCTGGCTCACCCTCACGGACGACGCCCAGGGGCGGCTGCCTCCGCACTGGTGGGATGGAGTGGCTGACCCGTCACTGCCCGCCCTCGCGCTGGTGAAGCCCGGTGAGGCGCTCGGGCGCCCGCCGCGCTATGTCCTGAGCAACTCGTTCGCCTTCGGTGGCAGCAATGCCGCCCTCATCCTGGGAAGGGCCTGATGCGCACGCCCATTGCCTTCGACATCTCCGAGATTGTGCCCCACGCCGACCGCATGCGGCTGATCGACCGCGCGGTGGAGGGCGACGAGGAGAGCCTCGTGGCCGAGGTGACGCTGCGCGAGGACTGCCTGTTCCAGGAGTCCGGCGCCGTGGGCGGTTGGGTGGGCATCGAGTTCATGGCCCAGGCCATCGCGGCCTACGCGGGCTGGCGTCAGCGGCTGCAGGGGGAGACCCAGCGGATGGGCTTCCTGCTCGGCACCCGTCGGTATGAGTGCAGCCGCCCCGCGTTCAAGGTGGGCGAGCAGTTGCGCATCGAGGTCCGCCGGCAGTTCTGGACGGACAACGGGATGAGCCAGTTCGATTGTACGCTCGGGATTGGAGGCGAGACGGTGGCCACGGCCGCGCTGACGGTGTTCCAGCTCCCGGCCTCGATGGACGTGATGAAGGCGGGCACGGATGAGTGAGAAGACGGTACTGGTGACGGGCTCCAGCCGGGGCATTGGCCGCGCGGTGGCGCTGCGGCTGGCGCGCGACGGCTTCGACGTCGTGGTGCACTGCCGCGCGAAGGTCGAGGAAGCGGAGGCGGTGGCCGCCCAGGTCCGCGAGCTGGGCCGGGCTTCCCGCGTGCTGCGCTTCGATGTGGCGAACCGAGCCGAGACGGAGAAGGCACTGCTCGCCGACGTCGAGGCGCACGGCTGCTACTACGGCGTGGTGTGCAACGCGGGCATCGCCCGGGACAACGCCTTCCCCGCCATGCCGCCCGAGGACTGGGACGCGGTGATTCACACCAACCTCGACGCCTTCTACAACGTGCTCAACCCCCTCTCCATGCCGATGGTCCGTCGGCGCAAGCCGGGCCGCATCGTCACGCTGTCCTCCGTCTCCGGGCTTACCGGCAACCGGGGCCAGGTGAACTACAGCGCGGCGAAGGCCGGCATCATCGGCGCCACGAAGGCGCTCGCGGTGGAGCTGGCGAGCCGGGGCATCACCGTCAACTGCGTGGCGCCCGGTTTGATTGACACGGAGATGGTGGAGCCGCACATCGTGGAGGAGGCGCTGAAGTTGATTCCAGCCAAGCGCCTGGGACGGCCCGAGGAGGTCGCCGCCGCGGTGAGCTTCCTGATGAGTGAGGACGCGGGCTATGTCACGCGGCAGGTCATCTCCGTGAACGGAGGGCTGTTCGGATGAGGCGCGTCGTCGTCACGGGCTTTGGAGCCCTCAGCCCCCTGGGTCACGACTGGCCGCAAGTGGAGGCGCGGCTGAAGTCGCTGCGCAACGCGGTGCAGGTCATCGAGGACTGGAAGCAGTACGAGGGGCTGAACACGCAGGTGGGTGCCCCCGCCGCGCCCTTCGTGCTGCCGCCGCAGACGTACTCGCGCAAGACGATGCGGGGCATGGGCCGGGTGGCGCTGCTGGCCACGCGCGCCAGTGAGCTGGCGCTCGTCGATGCCGGGCTGTTGGGAGACCCGCTGCTGTCGAGCGGGAAGATGGGCGTGTCCTACGGCTCGTCCACGGGCTCGCCGCCGAGCATCGGTGACTTCGGCCGGATGCTGGTGGCCAAGAGCACCGAGGGCATCACCGCCACGTCCTACGTGCGGTCCATGTCCCATACCGCCGCGGTCAACATCGGCGTCTTCTTTGGCCTCACGGGCCGCATCATCACCACCTCGAGCGCGTGTACGTCGGGGAGCCAGGGCATCGGGTACGCGTACGAGGCCATCAAGATGGGCCGGCAGGTGGCGATGCTCGCGGGCGGCGCCGAGGAGCTGGATGCCACGGGGGCCGCGGTGTTCGACACCCTGTTCGCCACCAGCACGAAGAACAACGGCACGCCCGAGCTGACGCCCCGACCCTTCCACGCGCAGCGCGACGGCCTGGTCCTCGGCGAAGGCGCATGCACGCTGGTGCTGGAGGAGCTGGAGCACGCCAGGGCCCGAGGCGCGCGCATCTACGCGGAGCTGGTCGGCTACGGCACGAACAGCGACGGGCGACACATCACCCAGCCCCACGCGGAGACCATGGCCCAGGCCATGCGCCTGTCGCTGGAGGACGCGGGCCTGGAGCCAGGCGTCGTGGAGTATGTGAATGCCCACGGCACGGCCACCGACACGGGCGACGTGGCGGAGACCACGGCGACGCAGCAGGTCTTCGGTGAGCGGATGCCCATCTCCTCCCTCAAGAGCTACATGGGGCACACCCTGGGGGCCTGCGGGGCGCTGGAGGCGTGGATGACCATCGAGATGATGCGCTCGGGCTGGTTCGCTCCGACGCTGCATCTGGACGCGGCCTCGGTGGATACGCGCTGCGCTCCGCTGGACTATCTGGTGGGAGATGGCCGAAGAATCCAGACCGAGGTCGTCATGACCAATAACTTCGCCTTCGGCGGCATCAACACGTCGTTGATCTTCCGCCGGTGGCAGTGACGGAGAACCCCATGAAGAAGGCAATGCTGCTGTCGCTGCTCGCGCTCACCGTCTCCAGCCCCGCGCTGGCGCGAGACACCGTGACGATGATTCCGCTCGCCTCCGTCCTGTCGATGCCGCAGGCCCAGGGGAAGCTGGATGGCACGGTGAAGTTCTACCTGGCCGGCGCGAAGACGCCCGAAGTCACCAAGGAACTGGGCGAGGACGTCTCCAACAAGAAGACCAGCGGCGTGGGCAAGTCCGACGAGGAG
Organism: Myxococcus sp. CA056; assembly: GCF_013336715.1. Taxonomy (NCBI): domain Bacteria; kingdom Pseudomonadati; phylum Myxococcota; class Myxococcia; order Myxococcales; family Myxococcaceae; genus Myxococcus; species Myxococcus sp. CA056. The sequence goes on along the minus strand of NZ_JABUMT010000006.1, from coordinate 7,321 downwards.
GGCTGCAAGTGGGCCATCCTGTCGGCGCTGATTTCGCTCCAGGAAGGCGCCCAGAAGCGCGGCGCCAACGCCGTCGTCAACATCGTCAGCTATTACAAGAGGAACGAGCTGCAGAACGCCTCTGAAATCGAGTGCCATGCCGGCACCTTCGCCGTCGGCGTGACGCTCAAGGGCACCTACGCGAAGGTCGCGGGCAAGAAGTAGCTGTTCGCCGGGTCGATGACGCGAGCAGACCTCGCGTCATCCCCGGGGCACTCACGGCGGCCCCATCCTCCTGGATAGGCTGCAATTCGCGAGTACCGAGGTGTCTGGGTTAGGCTCCCGCCCGTGACGCCCTACACGATGCTGCACCTGGCGCTCGCGGGGGCATTCTTCGTGCTCGCGCTGGTGCATTTCGCGACCTGGGCGGCGGTGCGCTCCCAACGTGTCCAGCTATGGCTCGCGACGAGCTTCCTGGGCTTCGCGGCGCTGAGCCTCTCCGCGGGGGCCACTCGGCACGAAGTCGGGTGGATGTTCGTGGACACCCGTCCATGGTTGTTGCTCGGCGCGCTGTGTTCCATTCCCCTGCCCTACACGCTGCTGCGAGTCCTCTGGGCCTTGCTGGACGTGCCACTGACGCGCTCGCGGCGGGTGCTGCTGGGTGTGGCGGTGGCCTTCGGAGCGATGCGGGTCGCGGACGTGCTCGGGTCCGTGCTGGCGACGTCGGGGCCCCGGATGACGTCCGAGGACCTGTCCCGCGCGACGGTGGGCTTGGGGCTGCCGATGTTCTGGCTGCTGGCGGTGACGGTGGGAGGCACGTGGGCCCTGGAGGCCTTGCTGACACTGAAGCGTCGGGGCGCCATGGCCGCGGCGGTGCTTGGGGCCGCCCTGCTCGCGCTGGGCATCCTGGGGCGAGAGCTGGCGGTGGACGTCGGGTGGATTTCAGGTCCGCCCCTGTTCGCGCTCGTGGGTCTTCCGTTCCTGCTCCTGGCCACCACCTCGCTCGCCATCCTCACCGCTCGGTCCTTGAGGGGCGCGGACCTGGGCACGGGAATTCATCGCTACCGACGGCTCTCGCGCCTCGGACGTGGCGGCATGGGCGAGGTCTGGTTGGCGGTGCGCACGGGCCGCGCGGGGTTTCATCGGCTGGTGGTCCTCAAGCGGATGGTCGACGAGGACAGTGAAGACCCGGCCGTCCGGCTCCACCGCTTCATTGGAGAGGCCCGCACCGCCGCGCGCCTGCACCATCCGAACATCGTGTCCGTGCATGATCTGGGACAGGTGGACGGCGCGTGGTTCATCGTCATGGAGTACCTGAGCGGGGTGAACGCACTGAAGCTCGCGCGGCTGGTGCGGCGCGGGAGCGAGGTGCCGCTCGAGGTCGTGGTGGAGCTCTGCCTGCAGTCCCTGAAGGGAATCGCCTACGCGCACGAGCGAGGCGTCATCCACCGCGACATCAGCGCGGACAACCTGGTGGTGACATTCGACGGAGTGGTGAAGGTCGTCGACTTCGGCATCGCGCATGGGGTGGACAGTCCCCAGGAGCATCTGGCTTCGCGGTCGACGGCGTCGCTGCCTCCCGTGAGTCGACTCACCCAGGCCGGAGATGTCATTGGCAAGCTCGCGTACATGCCGCCGGAGCGCAGGGCGGGCGCGGAGGCGACGACGTCAGGTGACATCTACGCGCTCGGCTGCGTCCTCCATGAGCTGCTCTGGGGAGACCTTCCGGGCATCAGCCTGAGCCTGCAACAGCGCGCACGGTGGGAAGGCCCGGAGGCTCCCGCCGTGAATCGGCTGCTTCGTGGGATTGTGGAGAAGGCGCTGCACCTGACGCCCGCGAAGCGCTTCTCGGACGCGAGGGAGTTGGAACAAGCGCTGCTCCCCGTGCGGCAGGCGCTTCCCGTGGTCGACCTCGCGAGCTGGCTGCGAGAGAACTACCCGGAGCGCTGGTCGCATGAGCGCGAGCTGTCAGAGCTGAGCGACCCCACGCCCGAAGAGGTCCAGGCCCTCCTGACCCGTGCGCCAACTTCCGCGCCTGCCGAGTTGGAGCCCACCCAGCTCATCGGGCAGAAGGATGCGCAACCCCAAAGCGAGGAGGCCACCCGGCTCCTCCGAGGGCCGGGCTGAGCCACGAGTGGCGCCGACGGCGGAATTCGGGAGCCGTGCCAGCACGTGGGGCGGCGCTCCGCATTCCGCCAACAAAGACATATCAGCGTCTCGGAGCGTCCGAGTTGAACGGACCCGGGCGAAGAATCCTGGTGTCTCGCGTTCGATTCCTGCGCGAGGCGCCTGTCCCTCTGGATGGCGCCTCGCGTCCGCCAAGGGAAAGTCATGTTCATCGAGACATCAAGGCACCGAAACACCGGGCTCACTGGAGCCCGAGGGCTCCTCCTCACCATGGGCGCAGGACTGCTCGTCGCATGTGGCGCCCCCATGGACTCCACTCCGACTACCGACGCATCCCTCGTGGCCATCGGCACGTCGGAGCAGTCGCTGTATGTCGACTCGGACGAAGTCTGGGGGCGCCCCAACCTGACGGTGTGCTGGGACACGCCGGGCTTCGCCACCGAGAAGGAGTGGGTGCGCACCTCCATCCGCGACACCTGGGAGAAGGAGAGCAACCTGGTGTTCTCCGGTTGGGGCGCCTGCCCCAGCTCCGCGGACATCCGCATCACCATCAGCGACGAAGGGCCTCATACGGAGGGCCTGGGCACTGAAATCGAGGACGAGAACGAGGGCATGGTGCTCAACTTCACGTTCGCCAACTGGAGCCCTTCCTGTGCCTCCAGCGCCGCGCAGCGTGAGCACTGCATCCGCTCCATCGGCGTTCACGAGTTCGGCCACGCCCTGGGCTTCGCGCACGAGCACAACCGCGGAGACACACCGTCCACCTGCACCACTCCGTCCCAGGGCAGTGACGGGGACACCTACGTGGGCGCGTGGGACTTGATGTCGGTGATGAACTACTGCAGCCCGACCTGGAACAACGGCGGGCAGCTCAGCACCACTGACATCCAGGGCGTGCGGCAGTTCTACGGGCAGCCTCGCGGGGCCGACCAGCAGTTCCACGTGGCCAAGGTGGACTCCGACTTCCGCGCGGACATCCTCCAGACGTACCGGGGCTGGGGTTCTATTCCCATGTGCCGCTCGACGGGAAGTGGATGGTCGTGCACCAACCCTTCCGCGACCGTCTACAACTGGGGTTCTCCGGAGCAGCGGTACGTCACGGGTGACTTCAACGGCGACGGACGCACGGACCTGGTGCAGACCTATCGCTTCTGGGCCAGCTACCCGGTCTGTTACTCCACGGGCCTGGGGGCCTGGTCCTGCGCCAATCCCTATGCGGACATCTACAACTGGGGAACCGGGAGCCAGCGCTTCATCACCGGCGACTTCAGCGGTGATGGGAAGACGGATATCGCGCAGGCGTACCACGACTCGTCGATGCTGCCCGTGTGTCGCTCCACTGGCACCGGCTGGTCCTGCAACAACCCGGCGGCCACGCTCCGCACGACGGACTCTCCCGAGGTGCGCTACCTGTCGGGAGACTTCAATGGCGATGGACGGGATGACATCGCGCAGGCGTATCGCCGCTGGTTGACGCAGCCCGTGTGTCTGTCGACGGGCACGGCCTGGTCCTGCAGCAACCCCAGCGTAGCCATGTACGACGCGGGCAATGCCGAGCAGGACTTCCTCACCGGCGACTTCAACGGCGACGGGCGGGACGACATCCTCCAGTCCTATCGCGGATGGAATGCCATGCCGCTGTGCTACGGCCTGGCCTCGGCAACCTGGTCCTGCAACATCCCGTCGGGCACGTTCTACAACTCGGGCTCGCACGAGCAGCAGATGCTGACGGGCGACTTCAACGGGGACGGGCGCACGGACGTCATCCAGACCTACCGTGGCTGGGGAAGCATCCCCACGTGCTATTCCACGGGCTCGGGCTGGAGTTGCAGCAACTCGTCGGCAACCATCTACAACTCGGGGTCCTCCGAGCAGCGGTTCATGACGGCGGACGTCAACGGCGATGGGCGCACCGACGTCGTCCAGGTCCACCGCTCCTGGGCGCGCTACCCGGTGTGTCTGTCGACGGGCACTGGCTGGAATTGCGGCAACTGGCTGTCGACTGTCTACGACATCGGGACGTACTGAGCAGTCGATTCTCGCTACTACACGGGTCGCTGCCTCACGGAGTAGATCCACCCCTCCCCCGTGCTTGCCGACGTGGGAGGGGCGCCGGTGAAACCCGAGGCCCACGCCGACGCGGCAGACAGTGCGGCCAGCAGTGCATCGAGCGCATCTCCGTCCGCGTCAGAGACCATCGTGAGCAGGTCGCTGTCGGGGATGAGGAGGTCCGTGGATGCGCGGACGCGCCGGAGGATTTCTCGCCGGCGTTCCTCGAAGCCTCGGCCCTTGTAGGTCTTGGGCAGGCCGAGCCATCGGACGACTTCGGCGGGAAGTACCTCCACCAGGGCCGGCCCGGGACTCGTGCTCCAGGGAGGAAAGGCGCCGCGACAGGAACCAAGTGCCCGCAGGCCCCAATAGGTCTGCTTGTACATGCGCAGGTTGGTGGGGGCGAACGGCGCGGAGCACTCCACCTCCGTGACGCGCTTCTTCTCTGGCCCGACGGCGGCCCTGAACGACTCCGCCGAGGTGAACATCTCGCCGATCGCCTGTCCCAGTTCTCGAGGGCCCGTGACGGGAAGACCCAATGCGACCAGTTGGCTGGCTTCCAGGCTGAAGCAGAAGTCGAGTCCCACCACGTCGGCGACCTGGGCCGCCAGCCACGGGCCCAGGCCCTCCGACACCGCCTTCGCGCCTCGTGAAGTGAAAGGCCGCTGGAGTTGGACGAGGTGCCCCTGGCCGCCCCTGAAGCTCAGGGTCGCGGCCCAGACCTTCCGGTGTGCCTGGGCCGCACCGCTCCAGTCCACGCCCACCGCTCGTCCTTCATGAGGCAGCAACATGCGGCAGGAGCTCAGTCGCGGCGTCACATGCCTCTCCTGGTTGATCTCGACCGAGCCTCGCAAACTTCACGGCTGCAGCATGGCGCTCGGGAGTCTATCGCAGGGGCCACATCGGCCCGCGTCCGCGCGGGACTCGTTCATCGGTCTCCGCCCGGTGTCACTGTGACTTCGCGACACTGGGAGGAGACCTCCCGCGCCGGGCCTGGCAGGGCCTGACGCAGGAGCGGCTCAGCAGTGGGTCACGCGGCCTGGCTGTAGCGGTCGCAGATGGCCAGATACTCGTCGCTCGACATCTGGACGGCGGCGACGCGCAGCTGCTTGGCCTTGGGCTTCTTCAGCGTGGTCTTCACGACCACCGACTTCCCGATGGGGATGCCCATGTACGACTGGTCGACGTAGGTGTTCTCCTTCATGTCGTCCCAGGCAATCAGCACGCCATCCGGGAAGAGGATGCCATCCCGGCCGATGGTCAGCACAGGCGTGTCCAGACTTCCCAGCGGCTTGACGCAGTTGAAGATCATCCAGATGGACGTCGCCGTGATGAAGCCGCAGAAGGCCATGACGCCCGTCTCGCCAATGGAGCGATAGGTGAGCGCGCCGAAGAAGGCCGTGGACAGCGTCCAGATGACAGCGCCCACGATGAGCTTCGTGCGCGAGTAGTAGAACGCGTGCGGCTGGTCCGACTTCGCCTTCGTCTTGGCAGAGCTATAGATTTCCATGAGGTGATGCCTGTTCGGGGTTGGGGGAAAAAGTCACTGCTCGAGACGGTCGGTCAGGTAGGCCAGGAGCACCGGGGCGTTGACGATCTTATCCTCGTCGATCTTCCGGAACCTCCCGTGCGCCGCGATGATCAGCTCCCGGGTCGACACACCCTGGTCGTGCCCGTCCTGGAAGCGGATGCTCTCGATGTCATCCCAGCGGATGAGCTGCCTCTTGTGCGTCAGTCCCTCGGAGCTGAGCGTCAGCGGGCCGAAGGCCACGGAATGACCCGAGGCGACCTGGCGGCGCACCTTGTCCAGGAGCGCGGCGACGACACGGTCCGTCACCTCGGCCTCAAGCTCGTCCGAGTCGCTCCACAGGTTCAGCCGCAGCCGGTACTTGCCGCCGCGGTGGAGAAGCAAGAGGCGGTCATGGTTGTGCTGGCGGACGATGCTGCCCACGTTCCCCCAGGCCAGCGTCGTGTCACCGGACGTGAGCCGCAGCGAGTCCACCACCAGTGATTCAGGGGAGCGCAGCCAGACGAACAGGTCGCTGGCGCGCCAGGCAATCAGGTAGATGCCGCAGGGGAGCCCCAGGACGAGGAGGATGAACCCGAAGCTGCCTCGCAGCAGGTCCTTCACCATCGACAGTGGCAGCAGGTGGATGGACATGGGCGCGAGCACTATCGCCACCACCACGTAGATGAGGATGCAGCCCGCCACGAGCCAGTAAACGGCCGGCGTGGGGAAGACCAAGGTGTGTACGCGCTTCAGGGGACAGCTCCCAACGGGCCGGATGGGTTCGCCGAGGGCCACAGGTCTCGGTGAATGAATGTTCGTTCACTCCCTTATAGACAAAGGCAGTGGCCTTTTCGACCACCAAACAAGCGAGCAAGCGTGACGAGACTCGAAGTCAGGCATTCCCTGGCAAAGGGAAGAAGATCCGGCGCAGAACAGGCGCGAAACACTTCCGACCTCTCATTTAATGAGAACACACTGGAGGGGCTATCTCGGGGTCCCGCGCTTTCAATCTCGCCTTGTTTCACGGAGTGAGTGCCTCACGAAACTCACATGCCCGCGCCAAGCACAGGGAGCGCTTGCTTTCATGGCTGGGATGACAACGCCGCCAGCGATTGCGCTCACCCATCCCACGGTGGATGGACTGTGAAGCTCCTTCACCTGAAGTTGCCCCGGTTTCGTGGCTCTCCCGCACTTCGTGTGGACCCTTGGTTCAGACGGTGAGCAGCACTCGACGACGCAATAGGTCGAAGTTGGCGCGGCCATACATCTAACGCTTGAGGAGCTTGAGCTTCGTGATTTGACCCTCGGCCTGGGCGTTGCTCCAGGGAGAGGTCAGGGCAGCCCGGACGGCATCGCCGTCCTGTTCGAGGCCCTCCGCAAAGGTTTCCACCGCGCGTACTCCGCACGCACGAGCCTCGCCCAACCACGCTTCGAAGGGCCTGCAGGACCTCGGTGGCCTTGCTCGCTGTGAAACGCCCCGCGAGCGCACGAGTTCGCAGAACCGCCGGGTCAATGCGACGACACGCGACGCTTCCTCGTCCTGCTCAATGCGCGCCAACGTCGCGGTCTCCGCGGAGGTCAACTCCGAGGGCCTCTTCACGCACAACCATGCCAATTGCTTCGGCGAGGGAAGTGCGTCAGGGCTCGTGCCCTTCG
>NZ_JABUMT010000066.1:0-395 GCF_013336715.1 Myxococcus sp. CA056 | reverse complement strand
GTCGGTGTTCCCCGCCGAGGAGCAGGTCATGGTCCGCATGCGGTTGGCGGACTGCCTCAAGGCCACCATCTCCCAGCGGCTGCTGCCCCGCGCGACGGGCAAGGGCCGCACGGTGGCGCTGGAAATCATGACGCAGACGAAGTCCGTGGAGCAGTACATCCGCGAGGACCGCGCCAACGAATTGAAGGACGTCATCGAGAAGGGCCGCGACATGTTCGGCATGCAGTCCTTCGACCAGCACCTCACCCAGCTCTACCGCGAGGGCATCATCACCCTGGAGGTCGCGCAGGGCGCGGCCTCGAACCCGGCCGACTTCCAGCGCGCGCTCGAGTTCGAGTGAGCTTGAGCCTCACGCGGCTCGCTGGGGGAGTGGACATGACGACCTTCGAGGTGGA
>NZ_JABUMT010000065.1:0-397 GCF_013336715.1 Myxococcus sp. CA056 | reverse complement strand
ATCTCCACCGCGTCGGTGACGAATGACGAGGTCACCTTCGTGCGGCGTTTCGGCCCCAACGGCGGCTTCGAGACGTACACGGACACGGCGGACCGCTCGGGCACCACGCTGTACTACGAGGTCGACACCTTCGGCCTCTTCTCCCCGTAGCACTCCGGGACGTGCCTGGGACTGGGGGCGTGTGCTCCAGTCCCGGGCATGGTGAAACACAAAATGAGGACCGTGGCGGTCTACGTTACAAACGGCTCTGTTTTGTAACAAGAATGACTACAGCAACTTCTCCGTGAGTGCCTTCCGGAGCCCGCTCCCAGAGTGAAATCCCATCATTCTCGATGGGTGGCCTGTTCGGTGCAGTGCCCTGCGCCGCCGTCCCATGAAGCAAGACGTCGGCCATTCA
>NZ_JABUMT010000064.1:0-398 GCF_013336715.1 Myxococcus sp. CA056 | reverse complement strand
TTCCATTCACCTGCTCACGGGCATACGTGCCGCGAAGCCTCCAGTGACAGCGAGGTGGTCTGCGCCGGCAGCACGGTGAGCTCGCGTGCCCCGCCCTCTGTCGAGCGCGCCCCCAGGAAGCTGAATCCCTGGGGCAGCTCGCGCGGCCACGCGCTCCACGTCCCCGTGCGCTCGCCAGGGGGCGCACCATCCAGGAAGTGCACCGCCAACCCCGAGTCGAGCGACGTGGCGAGCACGCGCTCCGCTCCCACGTCCAGCGCCCCGTTCCGGTTCCGGTCCAGGAACGACACGACATGGCCCAGCGCGACGCGGCCCGCTCCACCGAGCGGCCCCAGCGGATGCTGGACGGCCGGAGCCGGCGTGGTGTCCAGGGGCAGCACGAAGCTGGAGGGGAAGTG
>NZ_JABUMT010000063.1:0-398 GCF_013336715.1 Myxococcus sp. CA056 | reverse complement strand
CAAATCATACTGAGAAAGGTCAAAACCTATATCTTTCTTCCAAAACTTACCAATAAAGCTAGGTAGGCACAATTTTTGCATCCGTGTGGGATAACTTTTCCAAGACACGCATTAAGACCAAAGAACATGCAAAGTTAATTGGCATTTCAGTTATTTAAAGACTTTTAGAGGAATTGATGTCACATCATTATTAAAGTCAATCAGCATTAAGGTTAGTGGTCCAATTGAAAGTGATATTCATGTTCTTTTTTCCCCAATAAGATTTTGGCTACACAACAAACAGATGCAGACATCTTTGCTGATGATCCTGGCAAGCTTCCTTAGAAGCAAAACTTTCATTCTTGTGGTAGTTGAGGAAGCGGATCTAATTATTATGCGAATGAAGCTGAAAACACTAT
>NZ_JABUMT010000062.1:0-400 GCF_013336715.1 Myxococcus sp. CA056 | reverse complement strand
CGCCGGTGCAGTCCAACCTGCTGCTGGGCGTATTCATCGCCCTGTTTGCGGGCTTCGTGCCCATTGGCGTGGTGGGCGAAATGGTGAGCATCGGCACGCTGCTGGCCTTCGTGATGGTGTGCCTGGGCGTGCTCATCATGCGCCGCACCAACCCCGACGCGCCGCGCAGCTTCCGCACGCCGTGGGTGCCGGTGGTGCCCATCCTGGGCATTGTCACTTGCCTCGTGATGATGGTGAGCCTGCCCCTCGCCACCTGGGTGCGGCTCTACGTGTGGCTGGTGGCGGGCCTGCTCATCTACTATTTCTACGGCCAGCACAACAGCAAGCTGCGCCAAGCGGCCGGGGCGGTGCCCCCTACCTTTACCCTGCCGCAGCTGCTGGCCGCGATAGGGCTGCCGGC
>NZ_JABUMT010000061.1:0-412 GCF_013336715.1 Myxococcus sp. CA056 | reverse complement strand
GTTTTTCTTTTTGTGCGCCCGGCATGGGTGTAATCTCTAGGGTGAGAGTCCCGAGCCACGAAGGCAGAAGTAGTGGTTAGCTTAACGCAAGGGTGTCCGTGGTGACGCGGAATCTGAAGGAAGCGGGCGACAAACTTCCGGTCCGAGGAATACGAACTTCATATAAGGCTAGGTATCATTGGATGAGTTTGCAAAACAAAACAAAGTCCTTTCTGCCAAAGGTGATACAGAGTAAATGAAGCGGATAGATGGAAGGAAAGATTAGATCCTTACCCGGGGAGATCTGATGGATACGTGAAGTACTCTTCATAACCTACTTAGTGATAAGTAGCTGAGCCATCAGAAGTCAGCAGAAGTCATAGTACGAATCGGTCTAGAACGATTCGGAAGGACGGAACAATTAAGAGAGAAT
>NZ_JABUMT010000060.1:0-416 GCF_013336715.1 Myxococcus sp. CA056 | reverse complement strand
TCGTGAACTCGCAGAGAGAGGAGCTGTACCCCAGCGTGACGCGCGACGGGACGGTCTACTTCGCGAGCGGCACGTTCGAGACGGACTTCGAGATGTACCGCGTCCGTCGCCAGGGCAATCACTACACCGCGCCGGAGAACCTGGGCCCCGCGGTCAACTCCCCTGACTCGTGGGAATACAACCCGTGGGTGTCCCCGGATGGACGGGTGCTCGTCTTCGCCTCGCTCAACCGCCCCGGCGGCTACGGGCTGGGAGACCTGTACGTGAGATTCAACGTCGCGGGCACCTGGACGCCCGCCGCCAACCTGGGGCCCTCCGTGAACACGGAGAAGGACGAGTTCCACCCCACGCTGAGTCGTGACCTGAGCCAGCTCTACTTCGTGCGGCAGACGTGGGACCCGTTCGTGCCCTCGGAC
>NZ_JABUMT010000059.1:0-417 GCF_013336715.1 Myxococcus sp. CA056 | reverse complement strand
GGGTACGCACCAGGTCCGCATGGAGTTCAAGTACGACGGCGGAGGCCTGGGCAGGGGCGGCGACGTGACGTTGTTCGTCGACGGCAAGAAGGTGGGGCGCGGCCGGGTGGAGAAGACCCTGGCCTACGTGCTCTCCGAGGAGACGGCCGACGTGGGCCTGGAGCATGGCTCCCCCGTGGCGGAGGGCTTCCACAACGGCGACAGCAAGTTCACGGGCCGGGTGAGGTGGGTGCAGCTCGACAAGGGCAAGGAGGACTTCGACCACTTCGTCTCGCCGCAGGAGCTCTTCAAGATCGCGATGTCCCGGCAGTAGGAGCCGGCTGGCGGCTGCCGCGCGGTGAAGCAGGGCCTCACCGCGCGGGAAGCCACGAGTCGTCCTCGCCGCGTCAGAAGGCGAGGTTGACCTGCAGGGTGATG
>NZ_JABUMT010000005.1:654968-658787 GCF_013336715.1 Myxococcus sp. CA056 | reverse complement strand
CGGGACGTCCCTGGTAGCCACGTGCCAGGCCCGGGCCTCCGATGAACAGCTCGCCGGGCACGCCCACCGGGACGGGCCGCAGCGAGGCGTCGAGGACGTAGACCTGGGTGTTCGGAATGGGGCGGCCAATGGGGATGGAGTCGCCCAGGGGCATGCCCGGTGACAGCACCTGCAGCGTCGTCACCACGGTGGCCTCCGTGGGGCCGTATACGTTGGTGAGCGAGAGCCCTCGAGCCAGCCGCTCGCGAGCCGTGGGGACGGGCAGTACGTCGCCTCCCACCCACAGCCGGGGCAGTCGGGACAGGGCCTCCGGTTCATGCCGCTGCATGACGTCGAAGAGGGCGCTGGCGAGCTGCGCGGTGGTGACGTGGTGCTCGTCGATGACGCGGGCCAGCTCCGTCACCTCTGGCGTCCCCGGCGGATACACGGCGAGCCGCGCTCCCGAAAGCAGCGCGCTCCAGATCTCCTGCGCTGAAGGGTCGAACGTCAGCGGAATCACCTGGAGGATGACCTCGCCAGGCTCACGAGACGCGAAGCCCGCGCCGAAGATGAGTCGCAGCACGCCCCGATGGGTGATGGCCACGCCCTTGGGTGTGCCGGTGGAGCCTGACGTGTACGTGACGTACGCGAGGTTGTCCGAGCAGAGCGGTACGGAGAGCGGATCCGAGGACCGACTCGCGATGAGGGGAGAGTCGGTGTCGAGCACCACCACGGGCCAGGGCCCGGAGGGAATCACGCCCTGGACCGCGCTCACGGTGAGGACACCTGCGACGCTGGAGTCCTCGAGCATGAAGGCGATGCGCCGCGACGGATGGCTCGAATCGAGCGGGACGTAGCAGCCGCCGGCCTTGAGGATGCCGAGCAGCGCCACGTAGAGCTCCAGGCTCCGCGGAATGCACACGGCGAGGCGCGGCTCCTGCCCCAAGCCCAGGGACAGCAAGTGTCGAGCGAGCTGGTTCGAGCGCGCGTCGAGTTCCGCGTACGTGAGGTGCTGGCCCTCGAACTGAATGGCGATGGCCTCGGGCGTGCGCCGGACCTGCTCGGAGAACAGCAGGGGCAGGGTGGCCTCGGACGGGTAGTCCGCGCGGGTGTCATTCCACTCGACGAGGACTCGCTGGCGTTCGGCCTCCGTCATCAGCGAGAGGGCGGAGAGCGGCGCGTCCGCTTCGGCGACGGCCGCTTCCAGCAGGCGCAGCAGGTGCGCCACGAAGCGCTCGGCGGTGGAGCGCTCGAACAGCTCCGTGTTGAAGGACAGGATTCCGCTGTAGCCCTCCGTCGTTCGGGTCAGGGCCAGCTCCAGCTCGAAGCGACTGGCGGTGTGTTCCACGTCCACGCTTCGCAGCGTCAGATCCGGCAGTGCCATCTCCGCGGTCGGCATGTTCTGGAGGGCGAAGAGGGCCTGGAACAGCGGAGTGCGGCTCAAGTCACGCCTCGGCTGAAGCTCCTCCACCAGCCGCTCGAAGGGGATGTCCTGGTGCTCGTAGGCCCCGAGCGTCATGTCGCGGACCTGGGCCAGCAGGCCCCGGAACGAGAGGTCCGGAGCGAAGCGGGCGCGCAGCACCAGCGTGTTGACGAAGAAGCCGATGAGGCCCTCCGTCCGGGCATGGTGGCGACCCGCGATGGGCGAGCCGATGAGGATGTCGTCCTGCCCCGAGTACCGGTGCAGCAAGGTCTGGAAGCCGGCCAGCAACAGCATGAAGGGCGTGACGCGCTCACGTTGAGCGAGGGCCTCCAGTGCGTTGCTGAGCGCGGGTGACAGGCTCAGGGGGATGCTTGCGCCCTGGTGCGAGAGCACCGCCGGGCGAGGCTTGTCGGTGAGCAGGTCCAGCATGCCCGGGGCACCCGAGAGCCGGCCCTTCCACCAGTCGAGCTGCGTCTGGAGCGTCTCACCCTGGAGCCAGTCGCGCTGCCAGAGGGAGTAGTCCGCGTACTGAATCGGCAGCTCCGGCAGGGGCGACGGAAGGCCCTGGCGGAAAGCCTCGTAAAGCTGGACCAGTTCGCGCACCAGCACCGTCTGGGACCAGCCGTCGGAGATGGTGTGGTGCATGCACAAGAGCAGCACGCGCTCGTTCGGTTCCAGCACCAGCAACGTGGTGCGCATGAGGGGACCCGAGGCGAGGTCGAACGGACGGCTCGCGTCCTCCATCGCGAGCCGCGTCGTCTCTTCCGCTCGCTGCTCGGCGGACCGGCCCGAGAGGTCCACCACCCGGAGGTTTCCGGGCAGGGCGGGGTGGATGACCTGATGAGGCTCGCCTTCCACCACGCGGAACGTCGTGCGCAGGGACTCGTGGCGGCGCACCAGTTCGTCCACGGCCTGCTGGAACGCGGTGTGCTCCAGACGTCCGGACAGGCGCAGCGCCACGGGCATGTTGTAGAGCGCCATGCCCGGCTGGAGCTGATCCAGGAACCACAGACGCTGCTGCGCGAAGGAGAGCGGGAGTCGTCCCGTGCGGTCCACGCGAACCAGGGGCGGTTGCTCCCCGCTCGGGCTCGTGCCCTGGGATCGGGCATCCAGACGCGCCGCGAGCGCGGCCACGGTGGGTGCCTCGAACAGCGTGCGCAGGGGCAGCTCCATGCCCAGCGCGCCCCGGACGCGGACGACCACCTGCGTGGCGAGCAGCGAGTGGCCGCCCATCTCGAAGAAGCCGTCGTGAATCCCGATGCGCTCGATGCCGAGCACCTGCGCGAAGAGCGTGGCGAGTGTTTCCTCCAGCGGTGTCCGGGGCGCCACGTACCTGCCGGGCTGCGCGACGGGCGCCTCAGGAGCGGGCAGGGCCTTTCGGTCCACCTTGCCGCTCGGAGACAGCGGCAGCACGCCCAGGTGCGTGAAGGCCGACGGCACCATGTACTCGGGCAGGCGCGGCTGGAGATGGGTCTTCAGCAGTTCCGCCGTCAACGGCTCCGCGTCTCCCGTGACGTAGGCGACGAGGCGCTGGTCGCCGGGGACGTCCTCCCGGACGAGGACGACGGCGTCGCGGACGGAGGGGTGAGAGAGAAGGGCGGCTTCGATGTCACCGAGCTCGATGCGGAAGCCGCGCAGCTTGACCTGGAAGTCGGAGCGGCCGAGGTACTCGAGGGTGCCGTCGGGCAGCCAGCGAGCGACGTCGCCGGTGCGGTAGAGGCGAGCCTCGGGCGCGTCGGAGAACGCATCGGGGATGAAGCGCTCGGCGGTGAGCTGGGGCTTGCGCCAGTAGCCGAGGCCGACCTGGACGCCGCCGATGAAGAGCTCACCAGGGACGCCGATGGGAGTGGGCTGGCCGAGGGAGTCGAGGACGTAGAGGCGGGTGTTGGCGACGGGCCTGCCGATGGGGACGGAGGAGCGGGAGGAGCCGCGAGCGCAGTGGAAGAAGGAGACGTCGACGGCGGCCTCGGTGGGGCCGTAGAGGTTGTGGACTTCCGCGGAGGCGGGCAGGCGCGAGTGGGCGCGAGCCACCAACTCCGAGGAGAGAGCCTCACCACTGCACACGACGCGGCGCAGTCCCGAGAGCTTCTCGAGTCCCGGCTCCTCCAGGAAGGCGCGGAGCATGGAGGGGACGAAGTGCAGGGTGGAGATGCGCTGCTCGGAGATGAGGCGGACGAGGTAGGCAGGGTCCTGGTGTCCGCCCGGCTTCGCGAGGACGAGGCGAGCACCCGTCATGAGGGGCCAGAAGAACTCCCAGACGGAGACGTCGAAGGAGAAGGGAGTCTTCTGCAGGACGGAGTCGTCGGGAGACAGGCCGTACTGCTGCTGCATCCACAGGAGGCGGTTGACGATGCCGGAGTGGGCATTCATGGCGCCCTTGGGGCGGCCGGTGGAGCCCGAGGTGAAGATGACGTAGG
>NZ_JABUMT010000005.1:126187-654868 GCF_013336715.1 Myxococcus sp. CA056 | reverse complement strand
AGGACGGAGTCGTCGGGAGACAGGCCGTACTGCTGCTGCATCCACAGGAGGCGGTTGACGATGCCGGAGTGGGCATTCATGGCGCCCTTGGGGCGGCCGGTGGAGCCCGAGGTGAAGATGACGTAGGCGAGGGAGTCGGCGCCGGCCAGGGGCGAGGGAGTCGTCGAGGGCTGACGAGAGACAGCGGCCGCGTCGGAGTCCAGGCACAGCACGCGAGAGGCGTGAGGAGGCAGGACGGCCTTGAGGTGCTCGTGGGTGACGAGGACGGGCGCATCCGCGTCCTCCAGCATTCCGGCGAGGCGCTCACGGGGGTAGGCCGGGTCCAGGGGGACGTAGGCGGCGCCGGACTTGAGGACGGCGAGGAGCGCGACGACGAGGTCCAGCGAGCGCTCCAGGCAGACACCGATGAGGACGCCGGGGCGAGCGCCGAAAGAGCGCAGGTGCCAGGCGAGCTGATTGGCGCGAGCGTCGAGCTGGGAGAAGGAGAGAGAGGAGTCCTCGAAGCGGACGGCCTCCGCGTTGGGAGAACGAAGGACCTGGGCCTCGATGAGCGAGTGCAGGGACACATCGCGCGGGTAGGACTCCGTGCGGCCCTGGAACTCCACCAGCACCTGTCGCCGCTCCTCCTCACCCATCAGCGGGAGGCGCTGCACCGGCAGGTCCGGTGAGGCCACCACGGTGCGCGCGAGCACGGTGAGGTGCTCGACGAGGCGCTCCATCGTGGCGTCATCGAAGAGCTTCGCGGCGTACTCGAAGCGGCAGGCGAGTTCGCCCTGTCCCTCGACGACTTCCAGGCTCAGGTCGAACTTCGACGTCCCCGTGGCGACGTCGAGCTGGCTCAGCTTGAGCGTCTGATGCGTGGTCTCCGCCGGAGGCGTGTTGATGACGTTGAGGACGACCTGGAAGACCGGCGTGCGGCTCTGGTCTCGCGGCGTCTGGAGAACTTCAATCAATCGCTCGAAGGGCGCGTCCTGGCGAGAGAAGGCCCCCAGCGACTGCTTCTTCACGCGGCCCAATAGCTCGCGGAAGGTCGGCGTCCCCGTGAGCTGGGAGCGCATGGCCAGGGTGTTGACGAAGCAGCCGATGAGGCCCTCCGTCTCCGGCTGCGTGCGTCCCGCGATGGGGATGCCGATGGCGAAGTCGTCCTGTCCCGCGTGGCGGCCCAGCAACGCCTGGTACAGCGCCAGCATCACCATGAACGACGTCGCGCCTTCCTTGCGGCCCAGGGCGAGCAGGGGCTCCGTCACCTCGCGACTCAGCACGAAGCGCAGGCTGCCACCGTCGTAGGACTGCACCGCCGGACGCGACCGGTCCACGGGCAGCTCCAGCGCGGGCACTCCGATGAGCTGGTCCTTCCACCAGCGAATCTGTCCGTCGAGGACCGCGCCCTCCAGCCACTCCCGCTGCCAGACCGCGTAGTCCGCGTACTGCACGGGCAGCTCGGGCAAGGGGTTGGGGATGCCCGCGCTGAAGCACGCGTAGAGCACCGACATCTCTCGCGCGAGCACCAGCGAGCACCACGCATCCGAGATGGCATGGTGCATGACCATGTTGAGGACGTGGTCCTGCGGCCCCATGCGCAGCAACACCGCGCGGATGACCGGACCTTGCTCCAGGTCGAACGTCCGTGCGCCGTTCTCCTGGCAGCGGCGCATCAGCTCGTCCTCGCGCTCCTCGGACGTCGCTCCAACCACGACCTCCAGCGGCATGGGCAGGCCACCCTTGGGGTGGATGATCTGCACCGCTCCGTTCTCGGTGAGCTGGTACGTGGTCCGCATCACCTCGTGACGCTGCACCAACGTGTTCAGCGCGGCCTGGAGCGCGTCGGTGTCCAGCGGTCCGACGAGCCGGAAGCTGGAGCTGTTGTTGTACGCGGTGCTCGTCGGGTCGAGCTGCTGCAGGTACCACAGGCGCTGCTGCGCGAAGGACAGCGGCAACGGCCTGTCGCGCCGTGCCCTCGGAATCCCCATGGGCGCGGTGGGCACCGTGGCCGCACGGGGCGCGGGGCTCTCGGCCTTCGCGGGTGGCGCCTTGGCCACGGGGGCAGGGGGCTTGGGTACGGAGACCTGGACATTCTCCACGCGTCCATCCGCGCGCAGTCGCGCATGGCGACCCGTGCGGAACACCTGGGACGCGCCTCCCATGGGGTGGGCCACCAGACGACGGCGCTCCTCCTCTTCGGAGCGCCACAGTCCGGAGGGCAGGCCCGCGCCTTCCAGCGCCAGCTCTCCGACGACTCCCACGGGCACGGGGTGGCCCGCGCCGTCGAGAATCCACGGACGGAGGCCCGCGGGGATGCGCTCCTCGGGGCCTCGGGGAACCAGCGCGCCTTCTCGTGCGCCGCCCGCGAGCAAAACCTGGAGTCCCGAGCTCTGATGCAGCGTCGTGGCCAGCTCGGGCGAAGCCCCATCGAGCACCAGGGCTCCCACGGGCCCCAGCGCCTCACGGGCGCCGGGCAGCTCGGTCAGCGTGCGCGCGAGGCGCGCGGACGTGTGCAGGAGGACCTGGCCTGACTGCCGTGCCAGCTCCAGCACCTCGCCTACGCCCTGGTCGCCTTCCACCAAGACCTGCTCGTGGCGCGTGGCGGCCTCTTGCTCCAGGCGGTCTCGGATGGCGGAGAGCTTCTCGAGTCCCTTGAGCACCACGGGCGTCTCGAGCCCGAAGTCGATGAGCGCGGCGATCTCATCCACGTCCGCCACCCGCACGTCGAGCAGGCGCTTGAAGCCGCTCTCCACCGTGCCGATGAGGCCCGTACCCTTCGCGTGATGCTCGAAGGTGTGCTCCAGGAGGGTGTTGATGTCCTCCTCGGAGACCTTGTCGATTTCACCCTGGTGCCCCTGGGCCGCGAGCAGCGTGGCGGTGATTTCCGCCGAGCTGCGGAAGTAGCCCAGCAGCGGCTTGCGCACCGTGCGAAGGACTTCCTGTTCATCGTCGCCGATGAAGGCGTGCAGCATCACCGTGACGTGTCCTCGCCCCGGGTGGCCGTTGCGACGCCACGCTTCCCGGTAGAGGGCGACCCGCTGCTTCAGCTCGTCGATGGACAGCGCGAGCAGACCGGTGAGCACGCCCGCGCCCACCTCGCCGGCCAGTCGGAACGTCTCCGGATTGCCCACGGCCGTGAGCCAGACGGGCAGCTCCTTCTGCACGGGCTTCGGACGCAGCCCCACCTCCACCGTCACGCCGCCGCCACCCAGCCGCTTCATCTTCTCGCCCCGCCACAGGGAGCGCAGCGTCGCCAGGTGCTTCATCAGGATGTTGCGGCGGTCCTCGAAGTTGGCCGGAGCGAATGAGAAGTCCGCCACGTGCCAGCCCGTGGCCACCGAGAGGCCCACGCGGCCGCCCGAGAGGTTGTCCACGACGGACCACTGCTCGGCGACCTGCATGGGGTCATGCAGCGGCAGCACCACGCTGCCGGAGCGCAACTGCAGGCGTTTGGTGATGGTGGCCAGCGCCGCGGCGACGACCGCCGGCTGCGGGTAGAGACCGCCGAACGAGTGGAAGTGCCGCTCGGGCGTCCAGACGGCCGAGAAGCCGTGGGCATCCGCGAACTTCGCGCCCTCGACGAGCAGCTCGTACTTGGGACCCGTCATCGAGTCCTCATCGTTGGCGAAGTAGATGAGGCTCATGTCCATCGCCTGGGTGCGAGGACCGCCGCCTTGCAGTCGCACCAGTCGCGCGGAGACCTGCTCGGAGGGGAACGCCACGCGCAGACCGCGCGAGAGCGCCCACAACATCTCCAGCTCCGGACGCTCCGCCGACGTGTCGACCGCCGCGAGCCACGTGCCGCCTTCCGACGGACGCAGGCGCTCATCCAGCGCGGTGAACAACTCCGCCAGGGAGTGATGGTCCAACGTCCACGCCGGCTGGCCCGCGCCCGAAGGCAACAGCCAGGCCGCCGCATCCGCGCGAGTTCCACGTGCGCCCGTGCTCGCGGGAACCGATGCATCGAGGAGATCCTCGAGGTAGAGCGTGCGCGCGGCATCGAGCTTCGAGGAGGTGACGACCCCTCGCCAGGTGATGAGCAGGGGCGTTGC
Organism: Myxococcus sp. CA056; assembly: GCF_013336715.1. Lineage (NCBI taxonomy): Bacteria > Pseudomonadati > Myxococcota > Myxococcia > Myxococcales > Myxococcaceae > Myxococcus > Myxococcus sp. CA056. The sequence continues at coordinate 650,834 of NZ_JABUMT010000005.1, read as the reverse complement.
CGCGCCCTGGGGCGCATAGGCCGCGAGCCCACCCAGGTCCGTGGCGCCGAGGGCCACCACCGCGCCTCCGGCTTCGAGGACACCCCAGAGGACCGCCAGCTTCGAGGGGGACGGAGGCAGGCAGACCGCGACAGGGGCTCCGGGATTCAATCCCGTGGCACGCAGTCGCGCGGCGACGTTCTCCGCGCGCCGGGTCAGCTCCGCCCAGGACCAGGACTGGTCCCCGATGATGGCGGCCACGGTGCCTGGGTTCCGCTTCGAGCGCTCAGCGAGTTGGGCCGGAACGCAGGTGGAGACACGCACGGGACGCGGCGCGGGCCAGGTGGCGCGCTCGGTCTCGGTGGCCAGGGGCAGGCGAGAGACGCGCTCATCCGGACGAGCCATCGCGGACGCGAGCAGCACGTGGAGGTGGTCCACCATCCGACCGGCGGTCGCCGCGTCGAACAGCTCCGTGGCGTACTCCAGCGCGCCGTGGACGCGGCCCGACTCGTCACCAAGCACGAGCGTCAAGTCAGACAGCGTGGTGCCCCACTGCACGGGGCCGTCAGGGACTTCGACGATGGAGCCGCGGACCCCGGTCATCTCCAGGGCCGCCGCTCCGCCGCTGATGCCGCTGTGGAACACGAAGACGGTGTCCGTCATGCGCCCGCGGCCAATGTCCTTGCCGGGGACGAGTGCTTCCACCAGGTACTCGAAGGGCACGTCCGGACGGGACTGGACCTCGTTGAGTTCCTGGCGCACACGGTTGAGCAGCTCACGGAACGTCGGGTCGTCCGCGAAGCTGGTGCGGAACGCGGCGGAGTGCGCCACGTATCCGATGAGGGGCAGCAGCTCCGGCCGGGTGCGATTGCCCAGGGGTGTGCCGACGATGATGTCCGTCTGTCCGCTGTAGCGGTGCAGCAAGGTCTGCCACGCGGCGAGCACCAGCATGTACGACGTGAAGCCCTCGCGTTTACCGAACGCGCCCAACTCGCGGGCCAGGGCTCGCGGGAACTCCACGGGCAGGCGCACGGAGGTGAGCGGGCAACTCGCGGGGCGCTTGCGGTCCGTGGCCACCTCGAGCTGACGCGGCATTCCCGCGAGCCGCTGACGCCACCACTGCTCCTGCTCGGGGAAGCGGCCCTCGCGGATGCCCCCGCGCTGCCACGCGCCGAAGTCCGCGTACTGGATGGGCAGGGGAGGCAGGGGCGACGGGCGGCCTTGCTTGAAGGCGCCGTAGAGCTGCACCAGCTCGTTGATGAAGAGCGCGGTGGAGAGCGTGTCGCAGACGACGTGGTGGATGCTGCCCAGCAGCAGGTGGTGCCCAGGCTCCAGCCTGAGCAGTGAGGTCCGGATGACGGGCCCGTTCACCAGGTCGAACGGGAGCATCGCCTCCTCGCGCGCCAGGCGCATGGCCTCGGCTTCGCGCAGCTCGGGCGTGGCTCCGTGTACGTCGACGATGGGGAGGGGGATGTGTACGTCGTTGTGGAACCGCTGGACGGGTCGGCCGTCGACCACGTCATACGTCGTGCGCAGGGCCTCGTGCCGTCGGACGACCTCCTGGACCGCGCGCGCCAGCGTGGCCGCGTCCAGATCTCCTTCGAGTCGCAGGACGAAGGGGATGTTGTACGCGGAGAGGCCGGGCAGGTGCTGCTCCAGCCGCCAGACACGTTCCTGGACGAAGGAGAGCGGCAGCTCGGTTGTGCGGGGCAGGGGGACCAGGGGCAGCTCGCGCGTCGGCGCGGCGACGGGGGCCTGCCGCAGCATCGGCTCGATGCGCTGAGCGATGCCGGCCACGGTGGGCGCCTCGAACAGCGCCGCCAGGGGGAGCTGCACGCCGAACGCTTCTCGGACCTGGTTGAGAAGCTGCGCGGCCATCAGCGAGTTGCCGCCAATCTCCAGGAAGTCGTCGTCGCGGCCGACGAACTCCAGGCCCAGACGCTCACGCCAGAGTCCCGCGAGTCGCTCCTCGATGGCACCGCGCGGTGCGTCCTCGCGAGTCGGCGTGACTTCCATGGCCTCCGGCTCGGGAGTTACCGGTGGCGACCGAGGTGCCTCCACTGGCGCCACGTGGCCGGGTCGGAATCCCGAGGGTTCCAGCGACGCTACCTGGGCTGGCTGGAAGCCTGAGGTCTCCGACGGCGCCACGTGGGCAGGGCGGAAGCCCGCGGACTCACTCTGGACGGCGTGAGTGGGCCGTGAGCCAGCGGGTTCGGACGGGAGTCCGTGCACGGGCGGTGAGCCTGGGGACCCGGCCGGGACTCCGTGGGCGGGCCGGACGCCAGTGGCCTCCGCTGGTACCACGTGAGCAGGTCTGTACCCAGACGACTCCGGCGGAGCAACCAACGCCGGCGGGGGCACGAGCCCCGTCGTCGTCGGACGCCCGGGCTCCGTCCCGGACGCCATGGCTGTGACAGACGGAGGATGCGCGACCGGCGTTGGTGCTCCGGACGCGGCCCTCATCTGCACGGACTCCGCGACGACCAGGGGCTGCACAGGTGCAGCGCCGGGCTTTGCCTCCACCCAGACGCGCTTCTCCTGGAACGGATACGTGGGTAGGTGCAGTCGGTGGCGCTGCTCATGCGCGAAGAAGGCGGACCACTCCACCTCCACACCCTGGGTCCACAGCTCACCCACGGACGCGAGGAGACTCGCGTGCTCGGGCGTTGAGGTCCCCCGCCGCAGCGTGGCGAGCGCCTTCACCCGGTCCTTGTCCTGGCCCAGTGATGCGCGCACCAGCGGCGTCAAATCCTGTCCAGGGCCCACCTCCAGCAACACGCTGCATCCCTCTTCGAGCAGCGCTCCCACCGCGTCGGCGAACAACACCGGCTCGCGCATCTGGTCGGCCCAGTACCGAGGCTCGGCCAGCGCCCCGGTCCGTGCCCACGTGCCCGTCACGCTGGACGCGTAGCGCACGGTCGGCTCGGAGCGGCGCAGCGAGGCCACCACCCGCGAGAGTTCGGGCATCAGCGGCTCCACATCCGCCGAGTGGAACGCATGGGGCGCGGGCATCCGCACCACACCGACGTCCCGGCGCTTCAGCGTCTCCTGGAGTTGCTCCACCTCCGCCACGGGGCCCGCGACGACGCAGCGGTCCACCGCGTTGACCGCGGCCAGGGACAGCCGGCCCGACAGCAGCGGCTGCACCTGTGACTCGGGCAGCGCCACCGCGAGCATGGCTCCCGGCGGCATCCGGTGCATCAGCTCGCCTCGGGCCACGGCCAGCTTCAGGCCGTCCTCCAGCGACAACACTCCGGAGACGCAGGCCGCGGCGTACTCACCGAAGCTGTGTCCCAGGACGGCATGGGGCTTCAGGCCCCAGTCCATCCACATCCGCGCGAGCGAGCACTCGACGGTGAACAGCGCCGGCAGCGCGACGCGCGTGTCCGCGAGCAGCGTCGCGTGCTCGGCCTCCTGTCCCGGTGCGGAGGTCAGCAGCGTGCGGACCTGGGCCCGCAGCGCCGGAGTCAGCAGCGCCAGGCACGCCTCGACATGGGCGCGGAACGTGGGCTCGGTGTCGAGCAACTCTCGTCCCATGCCCAACTGCTGGCTCCCCTGGCCCGGGAAGATGAAGGCGATGCGGCGCCGACGCGCGGCCTCCGTGTCCTTCACCTTCGTCGGCGTGGAGGGCTTGAGGAGCTGTCGCGTCAGCTCGGCCGCGTCGCGAGCCACCACCACGCGGCGGTGCTCGAAGACCTTGCGCCCGACGGCGAGCGTGAAGGCGGCATCCGCCACGGGCAGGGCCTCGGCATGCGCCTCCGCATGGGAGGCGAGCTGCTTCGAGGCCGCATCCAGCGCCTCGGGCGTGCGTGCGGACAGGACGAACAGGTGATGCGTGCGGGAGCTGCTGCCGCTCGGAGACATCGGGGACTCCTCGAGCACGGCGTGGGCGTTGGTGCCGCCAATGCCGAAGGAGCTGACCGCGGCGCGCCGCGGGGTCTCGCTCCTCGGCCACGGCCGAAGGGTGGTGTTGACGAAGAAGGGCGTGGCGTCGAAATCAATCTGCGGATTGGGGCGCTCGAAATGCAGGCTCGGGGGAATCTCCCCGTGCCGCAGCGACAGCGCGACCTTGATGAGGCCCGCGAGTCCGGCGACGGTGTCCAGGTGGCCGACGTTGGACTTCAACGAGGCCAGGGCGATGGTGCCTCGGTGCTCGGGGCCCAGGCCGTAGGCGCGCTGGAGCGCCGTCACCTCGATGGGGTCTCCCAGCGGAGTCGCCGTGCCGTGCGCCTCCACGTAGCCAATGTCCGAGGCCGGCACGCCGGAGCGCGCGAGCGCCTGGCGGATGACCGCGGACTGTCCCTGCACACTGGGCGCGGTGAAGCCCGACTTGTCGCGCCCGTCGTTGTTGGTCGCCGTCGCGCGAATCACCGCGTAGATGGCATCGCCATCCCGCTCCGCGTCCTCCAGGCGCTTGAGGACGACGCAGGCCACGCCGTTGCCGGAGACGGTGCCCTGCGCCGCCGCGTCGAACGAGCGGCAGTGCCCGTCCGGCGAGAGAATCATTCCCTCCTGGTACACGTAGCCCGTGCGCTGGGGCACCGAGAGGCGCGTCGCCCCAGCCATGGCCACGTCGGACATTCCCGCGAGCAGGTTCTGGCAGGCCAGGTGGACCGCCACCAGCCCCGTGGAGCACGCGGTGTGGATGAGGACGCTCTCACCGGTGAGGCCCAGCTTGAAGGACGTCTTCGTGGCCAGGCTCTCGTGGGTGGCCGTGCCGTAGAGCTCGAACAGCGCGGCGCCATCCAGCGGCACCGTGGCGCGCACCGCCTCCGTGTAGCCGGAGTCGATGGCCCCCGCGTACAGGGAGATGGCCCCCGGGAAGCGATCAGGGTCGATGCCCGCGTCTTCCAGCGCCGTCCAGGCCGACTGGAGGAACACCCGCTGCTGCGGGTCCAACCACTGCGCCTCGCGCAGGGACATGTCGAAGAACGCGTGGTCGAAGCGGTCCGCGCCTTCGAGCACGCCCCCCGCCGGGACGAACGCCGGGTGCTGGCTCAGGTCGATGCCCTCGGGGAGGCCGGGCATGCGCTCCAGCTCCTCGGGCTTGAACCAGGTGATGGACTCGATGCCTCCGCGCAGGTTGCGCCAGAACTCGCCCACGGACCTCGCGCCGGGGAAACGTCCCGCCATGCCGATGATGGCGACGGCCCCCGAGGTGGAGGGCTTGGACACGGGGCGCTGAGGCTCGGGCTCGACGTGAGGCGTCGCCGTGGCGGCGGCCTCCGCGCCCTGCTTCTCCAGGGCACGGGCGAGCCCCTGGACGGTGGGGTGTTCGAACAGCCACACCACGGGGAGCGGCTGGCCCAGCTCTTCACGCAAACGCGCGGCGATGCGCACGACGGAGAGCGACGTGCCGCCCAGCTCCTCGAAGAGGTGGTCATGCATGCCGACGCGCTCGGTGCCCAGCTCCTTCGCCCAGATGGCGGAGATGCGCTGCTCCAGTGGATTCGCGGGCTCGACGAAGCGGCCCTGTCGTCCCGTGGACGCGGCATCCGGCTTCGGCAGTGCCTTGCGGTCCACTTTGCCCGTCGAATTCAGCGGCAGGGTGGGCAGCGTGACGATGACCGACGGCACCATGTACTCGGGCAGCCGCTGGCGCAGCCCCGCGCGCAGGGCGGCTGTGTCCAGCGTCTGGCCCTCCCGCGCGGAGACGTAGGCCACCAGTCGCCTGTCACCGGGGACGTCTTCGCGAACCACGGCGGCGACTTCGTGCACGGCGGGCTGCGAGGCCAGGGCGGCTTCCACTTCGGACAGCTCGATACGGAAGCCACGGATCTTCACCTGCTGGTCCGTGCGTCCGATGAACTCCAGCACGCCCTCGGCCCGCCAGCGGACGACGTCACCGGTGCGGTAGAGCCGATCTCCCGGGAGGTTGCCGTAGGGATTCGGGACGAAGCGCTCGGCGGTGAGGTCCGGACGCGACACGTAGCCGCGAGCCACGCCCAGGCCACCGAGGTACAGCTCGCCAGGGACGCCCACGGGCACCAACTGCTGCCGGGCATCCAGGACATACGCCTGCGTGTTGTCGATGGGCGTTCCAATGGGGAACGACACGCCCGACGGCATCGGCCGCTGGATGGAAAAGGCCGTGGCGATGACCGAGACCTCGGTGGGCCCATAGGCGTTGGTCAGCGAGCCGCGCACCGTGGACAGCGCGCGATGCGCATGGGGCGCCGAGAGGACCTCACCGCCGACGTGAATCTCCTTCAGGCGCTCCAGGATGTCGGGGCGGTGCTCCACGAGCTGCGCGAAGAGGCCCGAGGGCAGGTGCGTGAACGTGACGCCATGCCGCTCCATGACCGCGCCCAGCGTGTCCAGGTCACTGGGGACGGCGTTGGCCGGGTAGATGACCACTCGGCCGCCATGCAGCAGCGAGGGGCACAGCTCCAACACCGAGCCATCGAACGAAATGGGCGCGAGCAGGATGCTGGTCTCTCGTGCTCCGTACCGCGCGTACCGATCCGCGTGGCACAGGCGCAGCAAGCCCCGGTTCTCGATGGCGACACCCTTGGGCCGCCCCGTGCTGCCGGACGTGAAGATGACGTACGCGAGGTTGCGGGGGCCCGCGCCGGAGCTCGGTGGCGTCGTGGGCCATGAGTCCAGCTTCAGGTCCTCCAGGTTCAGGCTCTCCAGCCCCGAGTCAGGGAGGGACAGCCGCTCCCGCAGCGCGCGCGAGGAGACGAGCAGCTTCGGCCGCGCGTCCTCGACCATGAAGGCCAGGCGCTGGGCCGGGTACGCCGCGTCGAGCGGGACGTAGGCACCACCCGCCTTCATCACGGCGAGGATGGTGACCACCATGTCGAAGCCGCGCTCCAGGCACACGGCGACGAGGACCTCGGGCCCCACACCGCGAGAACGCAGCAGGTGCGCGAGGCGGTTGGCCCGTGCCTCCAGCTCCCTGTACGTCAGCTTCTGTTCGCCGGACTCCAGGGCGATGGCATCGGGGCGCAGGTTCGCCTGTCGCGAGAACCCGTCCACGAACGTGGCATCCGCCGGGAAGGGCCGCACGGTGTCACTCCAGTCGACCACGAGCTGACGGCGCTCGTCCGACGAGAGCAGGTCCAGCGTCCCCAGCGCACGGTCCGGAGTCGCCACCACGGCTTCGAGCAGGTTTCGCAGGTGGCTCGCGAGGCGTGCCGCCGTGGGCGCGGTGAACAGCTCCGTGCTGTACTCGATGACGCCACGCAGCCCATCCGCCTCTTCCACGAGGACGAGGCCGAGGTCGAAGCGCGCGGTGTCGTTGTCCACGTCGAGCTGGCGCAACGTCAGGCCGGGCACGTTCATCGTCGTGGCGGGCGTGTTCTGGAGCGCGAAGACCACCTGCACCAGCGGCGTGCGTCCCAGGTCTCGCTGGGGCTGGAGTTCCTCGACGAGCCGCTCGAAGGGCAGGTCCTGGTGCTCATACGCCGCGAGGGTCGTCTCACGCACCTGGGCGAGCAATGCGCGGAATGAGTCCTCCGGACGCACCCGTGCGCGCAGCACCAACGTGTTGACGAAGAACCCGACCAGTCCCTCCAGCTCGCCATGGCGGCGGCCCGCGATGGGCGAGCCGACGAGCAGCTCCTCCTGCCGGCTGTAGCGCGAGAGCAGCGTCTGCCACGCGGCCAGCAAGGTCATGAAGGGCGTGGCCCCTGCCTGCCGTCCGAGGGCAACGACGCGATTCACCAGCTCGCGAGGAAGCTGGATGGCGTGCGAGGCCCCCTGCGGCGTGCGCAGCGCGGGACGCGGCAGGTCGGTGGGCAGATCGAGGACGTGAGGCGCGCCTTCGAGTCGCTGCTTCCACCAGGCGACTTCCCTGGCGAGCGTGTCGCCCTGGAGCCACTGGCGCTGCCACGCCGCGAAGTCGACGTACTGCACCGGCAACGGAGACAGCGCCGGAGCCTTCTGCGCGGAGAAGGCCTCGTAGGCCAACGCCACCTCGCGCACCATCACCGCCAGGGACCAGCCGTCCGAGATGATGTGGTGCATGACGAGCACCAGTACGTGCAGCTCCGAGTCGAGCTTCACCAGCACGGTGCGCAGGAGCGGCCCGGTGCTCAGGTCGAACGGCTGGCTGGCCTCCTCGGCGGCGTACTTGCGCGCCGCGGCCTCGTGCTCCGAAGGCGAGACATCGGTGAGGTCGGCGAGCGGCAGGGTCCACGGCTTGTGCGGATGGAACGTCTGCGTGGGCTGGCCGTCCTTGAGCGCGAAGGTCGCGCGCAGGGGCTCGTGACGGGAGACGAGGACGTCCAGCGCCTGCCGCAGCGCCTCGGGATTCAAGGCGCCTTCCAGTCGGACCGCGCCGGACACGTTGTACTGGGTGCCTCCCGGCTGGACCTGGTCCAGCAGCCACAGCCGCTGCTGCGCGAACGACAGCGGCAGCTCCCCGTCGCGAGGAATGGGACGCAGCGGCGGCACCTGCGACGGTGTCGAGCGGAAGAGCATTCCCTCTTCGACAAGCTCCGTGACGCGGGCCACGGTGGGTGCGTCGAAGAGGGCGTGCACGGGGAGTTCGACGCCGAACGTGGTGCGGATGCGAGAGACGAGCTGGGTCGCGAGCAGCGAGTGTCCGCCGAGCGCGAAGAAGTCGTCATGCAGCCCCACGTGCTCGACACGGAGCAGCTCGCGGAAGGCGCTGGCGACCCGTTGCTGGAAGGGCGTGAGTCGCTCAGGTGCCGTGGGCACGGTGGTTCCTCCCGTGGTCGGTGTCACCGGGGCCGGGAGCGCCTTCCGGTCCAGCTTCCCGCTCGGAGACAGGGGGAAGACGGGGAGGCTCACGAAGGCCGAGGGCACCATGAAGGTGGGGAGTCGGGTCGCCAGGTGGTCCTTCAGCCCGGTCGTGTCGGACGACGCGGACTCCTGGACCACGTAGGCGACGAGGCGCTGGTCGCCGGGGACGTCCTCGCGAACGAGGACGACGGCGTCGCGGACGGAGGGGTGTGAAAGGAGAGCGGCTTCGATGTCACCGAGCTCGATGCGGAAGCCGCGCAGCTTGACCTGGAAGTCGGAGCGGCCGAGGTACTCGAGGGTGCCGTCCGGCAGCCAGCGAGCGACGTCGCCGGTGCGGTAGAGGCGGGCCTCGGGCGCGTCGGAGAACGCGTCGGGGAGGAAGCGCTCGGCGGTGAGCTGGGGCTTGCGCCAGTAGCCGAGGCCAACCTGGACGCCGCCGATGAAGAGCTCACCAGGGACGCCAATGGGAGTGGGCTGGCCTTGGGAGTCGAGGACGTAGAGGCGGGTGTTGGCGACGGGCCTGCCAATGGGGACGGAGGAGCGGGAGGAGCCGCGAGCGCAGTGGAAGAAGGAGACGTCGACGGCGGCCTCGGTGGGGCCGTAGAGGTTGTGGACTTCCGCGGAGGCGGGCAGGCGCGAGTGGGCGCGGGCCACCAACTCCGAGGAGAGAGCCTCACCACTGCACACGATGCGACGCAGGCCCGAGAGCTTCTCGAGTCCCGGCTCCTCCAGGAAGGCGCGGAGCATGGAGGGGACGAAGTGCAGGGTGGAGATGCGCTGCTCGGAGATGAGGCGGACGAGGTAGGCGGGGTCCTGGTGTCCGCCCGGCTTCGCGAGGACAAGGCGAGCGCCCGTCATGAGGGGCCAGAAGAACTCCCAGACGGAGACGTCGAAGGAGAAGGGAGTCTTCTGAAGGACGGAGTCGTCGGGAGACAGGCCGTACTGCTGCTGCATCCACAGGAGGCGGTTGACGATGCCGGAGTGGGCATTCATGGCGCCCTTGGGGCGGCCGGTGGAGCCCGAGGTGAAGATGACGTAGGCGAGCGAGTCGGCGCCGGCCAGGGGCGAGGGAGTCGTCGAGGGCTGACGAGAGACAGCGGTCGCGTCGGAGTCCAGGCACAGCACGCGAGAAGCGTGAGGAGGCAGGACGGACTTGAGGTGCTCGTGGGTGACGAGGACGGGCGCATCCGCGTCCTCCAGCATTCCGGCGAGGCGCTCGCGGGGGTAGGCCGGGTCCAGGGGGACGTAGGCGGCGCCGGACTTGAGGACGGCGAGGAGCGCGACGACGAGGTCCAGGGAGCGCTCCAGGCAGACACCGACGAGGACGCCGGGGCGAGCACCGAGAGAGCGCAGGTGCCAGGCGAGCTGGTTGGCGCGAGAGTCGAGCTGGGAGAAGGAGAGGGAGGAGTCCTCGAAGCGGACGGCCTCCGCGTTGGGAGAACGAAGGACCTGGGCCTCGATGAGCGAGTGCAGGGACACATCGCGCGGGTAGGCCTCCGTGCGGCCCTGGAACTCCACCAGCACCTGTCGCCGATCCTCCTCACCCATCAGCGGAAGCTGTCCGATGGGGCTCTTCGCATCGCGAGCCACGGTCTCCAGCAGGACGCGGAAGTGTCGGCCCAGCCGCTCTGCGGAAGCAGGGGAGAACAGGTCGAGACTGAACTCCAACGCGCCGTCGAGTCCGCCGTCCTGCTGCTCCATCAGGGACATCGTGAGGTCGAGCCGCGCGGTGTTCGTCGCGGTCTTCAACACGTCGACCCGGACGCCGGGCAGCGCCGGAGGCTGCATGGGCGCGTTCTGCAACGCGAACATGACCTGGATGAGCGGAGACCTGCGGCCCTCGCGCTCGCCGCCGAGCGACTCCACGAGCTGGTCGAACGGGACGTCCTGGTGGACGTACGCGGCCAGCGACTCCTCACGGACTCGCGCCACCAGCTCCGTGAAGGTCGGGTTGCCGTCGACGCGGGCTCGCAGCACCAGCGTGTTGACGAAGAAGCCGATGAGCGGCTCCAGCTCTGCGCGGGTGCGCTGGGCCACGGGGCTTCCGATGCAGAAGTCCTGCTGCCCGGAGTAGCGCGACAGCAACACCTCGAACGCGGCGAGCAAGACCATGAACAGCGTGGCCCCTTCGGCGCGAGCCAGCTTCTCCAGCTCCGCCACCAACTCCGGGGGCAGCGTGAAGAAGTGGCTGCCACCCCGAATCGTCCGCGTCGCGGGACGCACGGTGTCCGCCGGAAGCTCCAGCGCGGGAGCCCCGACGAAGCGGGCGCGCAGGGCTTCGAGCTGTCCCTGGATGCCCTCGGAGCGCACCCACTGCCGCTGCCACGCCGCGAAGTCCGCGTACTGCACGGGAAGCTCGGGCAAGGTGGGCTCACGGCTCTCGGCGATGGCCTCGTAGAGCGCGGCCACCTCTCGCACCAGCACGCCCATGGACCAGCCGTCCGAGACGATGTGGTGCATGCACAGCAACAGGATGTGCTCGGTGGGCTCGGTGCGGACGAGCACCGTGCGCAGCATCGGACCGTTCTGGAGGTCGAACCGGTGATGCGCCTCCTCGACCATCCGAGCGCGGAGCGCGGTCTCGCGCGCGGCGGGAGCCAGCGTGCTCAGGTCCTCCACTGGCAGGGACCAGCGCGTCGGCGCGGGTTGGATGCGCTGGAACGGAAGGCCTTCACGGGCGAGGAAAGTCGTGCGGAGCACCTCGTGCCGGAGGACCAGCGCGGCGAAGGTCTGCCTCAACACGTCCACGTCGAGCGCGCCGGACATCTTCAGCGCCACGGGCACGTTGTAGACGGCCTGGCCCGGCTGGAGCTGTTCCAGGAGCCACAGGCGCTGCTGGGCGAAGGACAGGGGCATCGCCTCGTCACGGGCCACCGTCAGCAGCGGCGGCATCGCCGTGCGCGAGGCGTGCAGCATGAGCGCCTCGATTCGCTGCGCCAGCCCCGCCAGCGTGGGGGCCTCGAACAACACGCGCAGCGGCAGGTCCACGTCGAGCCGCGCGCGCACCCGTGTCACCAACTGCGTGGCCAGCAGGGAGTGGCCACCCAGCTCGAAGAAGTCGTCGTCCGGACCCACCCGGTCCACCTTCAGCACCTCGCGGAACAGGGCCGCGAGCTGCTGCTGGAGGAGGGGAAGGGCATCCTCGGAGACAGGCGAGGACGAGGACACTTCCGGCGTCGGCAGCGCCTTGCGGTCCACCTTGCCGTTGGGGGACAGGGGCAGGGCGTCGAGCGCGACGAACGCCGTCGGCACCATGTACTCCGGCAACTGACGACGCAGGTGCTCACGCAGCGCGCCGCTCTCCAGCGTCGCGGGCACCACGTACGCCACCAGTCGCTTGTCGCCCGGTGTGTCCTCGCGCACCACCACCGTGGCTTCGAGCACCCCCGGATGGGTGCGCAGCGAGGCTTCGACCTCGCCCGGCTCGATGCGGAAGCCCCGCACCTTCACCTGGAAGTCCGTGCGGCCCAGGAAGCGGAGCGTGCCGTCCTCTGTCCACCGCACCCGGTCTCCGGAGCGGTACAGCCGAGCGCCCGGAGTGGAGGAGAACGGATGAGGAACGAAGCGCTCCGCGGTGAGGGCAGGCTGCCCCAGGTAGCCCCGGGCCAGACCGTCTCCGCCGATGAACAGCTCACCCGGGACACCGACGGGCACGGGCTGAAGATCGTCGTCGAGGACGAAGACCTGGGTATTGCCGATGGGCCGACCGATGGAGACGGAGGTCCCCACCTCGTCACCCGGTGACATCCGGTGGCAGGCGGTGAAGGTGGTCCCCTCGGTGGGGCCGTACCCGTTCACCAGACCCCGGCCACTGGCCAGTCGCTCGCGCACCCGTTGCGCGGGCAACACGTCGCCGCCCGCGAGGAGCTGCGGAACCCGGGCCAGGGCCTCCGGCTGATGCTGCTGCATCTGGTCGAACAGCGCGGCCGTCAACCAGAGGAGCGACACCTCGTGCCGCACGAGCGCCTGGCCCAGCTCCTCCAGGTCCGTCGTCGCGTGCGGGTAGATGACCAGCCGTCCGCCATGCAGCAACGCGCCCCACAGCTCCAGGGTGGACGCGTCGAACGCCAACGGCGCGAGCTGGAGCACCACTTCCTTGGGGCCCAGGTCGACGAAGCGCGCGCCGGTCAGCAGGCGCACCACGCCTCGGTGCGGAATGGCCACGCCCTTGGGCGTTCCCGTGGAACCGGAGGTGTACGTGACGTACGCGAGGTGGTCCGGTCCGATGTCCGCGTTCACCGCGTGCGTGGGCTGCCGCGCGATGACGCTCCATTCGGAGTCCAGGCTCACCAGGGGCTGCGAGCCCGAGGGGAGCTCGTCCTCCAGCGACGCCTGCGTGAGCACCGCCGCCACGCCCGAGTCCTCGAACAGGAACGCGAGCCGATGCGCCGGATACGACGGGTCGAGGGGCACGTAGCAACCCCCGGCCTTGAGGATGCCGAGCACCCCCACCACCATCTCCAGTCCCCGGTGGAGGCACACGCCCACGCGCGACTCGGCGCCCAGGCCCAGGGTGCGCAGGTGGTGCGCGAGCTGGTTGGACCGCTCGTCGAGCTGCGAGTACGTGAGCGTCCGACCGTCATGCTCCACGGCCACGGCCGACGGCGTGCGAGCGACCTGCGCGGAGAACAGCGCGGGAATCGTCGCCACGGCGGGTAGCTCCACCCGCGTGTCGTTCCAGTCGCGCAGCAGTTGATGACGCTCGGCCTCGGTCATCAGGGGCAGCTGACTGAGGCGCTGCTCCAGACTTCCGCGAGCCACCGCCTGGAGCACCACGCGCAGGTGCTCCGCCATCCGGTGGATCGTCGCTTCGGTGAAGAGGTCGGTGCTGTATTCGAGCTGTCCCTCCAGCGCGCCCTCCCGCTCCATCAGGGAGAGCGTGAGGTCGTAGCGCGCCGTGTCCGTGGTGCACGGAAGCAGGTCCACCTGCATGCCCGTGAGCGACGGCGCCCGCATCGGCGTGTTCTGGAGCACGAAGAGGGTCTGGAACAGCGGCGTGCGCGAGAGGTCTCGCTCACCGCCGAGGGCTTCCACCACCCGGTCGAACGGTGCGTCCTGATGAGAGAAGGCCGCCAGGGCGACTTCCTTCACCTGCCGCACCATGGTGGCCACGGTGGGGTCCTCGTCCCACTGGAAGCGCAGCGGGACGGTGTTGACGAAGAAGCCGATCAACCCCTCCAGCTCCGGCCGTTCGCGGTGACCCACCGTGGTCCCCGTGGTGAAGTCGCGCTGCCCCGAGTACCGCGCCAGCAACGCCTGCCAGCCGGTCAGCAGCACCATGAACAGCGTCGCGCTCTGTTCGCGACCGACGACCTCCAGGGCCGACACCAGCTCCGCGGGCAACGAGAAGGAGTGCATGGCGCCCCTGAAGCTGCGGGACGCGGGACGTGCATGGTCCGTGGGAAGCTCCAGCACGGGAGCCTCCTGGAGCCGTGAACGCCACCAGTCGACTTGCGCGCTCACCGCGCTGTCTTCCATCACTCGCCGCTGCCACGCCGCGTAGTCGGCGTACTGCACCGGCAGCTCCGGGAGCGCCGCGCTCTTGTTCTCCAGGAGCGCGGTGTGGACCTCGGCGACTTCGCGCACCAGCACGTCCACGGACCAGCCGTCCGAGATGATGTGGTGCATGCACAGCAGCAGGACGTGCTCCTGCTCCCCGAGCTTCAGCAGCGCGGTGCGCAGCAACGGGCCGCGTTCCAGGTCGAATGGACGGTGTGCCTCTTCGCTGATGCGTCGCTCGGCCGTGGCCTCGCGCGCGGAGGGCTCCAGCGCGCTCAGGTCCTCGATGCGCAGCGCCCAGGTCTCGGGCGCGGGATGGACGTACTGCACGGGCCGCCCCTCGCGGGACGTGAAGGTGGTGCGCAGCGTCTCGTGACGACGGGCGACCTCCTGGAAGGCACGGCGCAGCACGTCCACCTGGAGCGTCCCACGCAGTCGCAGCGCGGCGGGCATGTTGAACGCGACGAGGCCCGGTTGGAGCTGGTCCATGAACCACAGCCGCTGCTGTGCGAAGGACAGCTCCATTCCCTCTGGAGCGCGGGGCAGGGCGACCAGGGGCGGCAGCTCGGAGGCGGACGCCGCGAGCGAGGCTTCGAGTCGCTCCGCGAGTCGCGCCACGGTGGGCGCCTCGAAGAACGCGCGCAGCGACAGCGTGCTCCCCAGCCGCGCACGCAGTCGCGTCACCACCTGCGTGGCGAGCAGCGAGTGCCCGCCCAGCAGGAAGAAGTCGTCATGCAGGCCCACACGCTCCACGCGCAGCACTTCGCGGAACACGTCCGCGAGCTGCCGCTGGAGCTCCGTCTGGGGTGCCTCGAAGCTGGAGGCTCCCGCAGCGAAGTCAGGGACTGGCAGGGCCTTGCGGTCCACCTTGCCGTGGGACGTCTGGGGCAACGACTCCAGCGCGACGAACGCGCTTGGCACCATGTACTCGGGGAGGCGCTGGCGCAGGTGGGCGCGAAGCGACTCCGTGTCCACGGTGGCCGGCGAGACGTAGGCCACCAGTCGCTTGTCACCCGGAACGTCCTCACGGACCACCGCGATGGCCTCACCGACCTCGGCGTGCGCGCGCAGGGCGGACTCCACCTCACCCAGCTCGATGCGGAAGCCACGCACCTTCACCTGGAAGTCGATGCGCCCCAGGAACTCGAGGGTGCCGTCCGGACGCCAGCGCACGCGGTCTCCCGAGCGGTACAGCCGCTCGCCGGGCGTGGAGGCGAAGGGATTCGGGACGAAGCGCTCGGCGGTGAGCGCGGGCTGGCCCTGGTAGCCCCGAGCGAGTCCCGCTCCACCGATGAGCAGCTCGCCCGGAACACCCACGGGCACGGGCCGAAGGCTCGGGTCCACGACGTAGACGTGGGTGTTGGCCAGGGGGCGACCGATGGGAATCGAGTCGCCCAGCGTGTCACCCGGGTTGAGGGGGTGCTGCGTGGTGGCGACGGAGACTTCCGTGGGGCCATAGGCGTTGATGAGCGAGCGGCCCTGGGCCAGTCGCTCCCGCGCCCGGGGCACGGGCAGCACGTCTCCACCCACGATCAGCCAAGGCACCTGGGCCAGGGCCTCCGGTTGATGCTGCTGCATCACGTCGAACAACGCGGTGGGCAGCAAGGCGGCGGTCACTCGCTCCTCGACGAGGATGCGTGCGAGTTCTGTCACCTCGGGCATTTGAGCCGGGTACACGACGAGCCGTGCGCCGGACAGCAGCGTGGTCCAGACCTCCAGGGCGAGCGGGTCGAACGTGGGCGCACAAATCTGGAGGACGACGTCCTCGGGTCCGGTGGCGAGGCTCAGGCCGGACGCCAGACGCAGCACGGCCCGGTGGGTGACGGCCACGCCCTTGGGCATGCCCGTCGATCCGGATGTGTACGTGACGTAAGCAAGCTGGTCCGGGCTCGTCGAGAGCGTCACCTCGTCTGTCGACTGGCGCGCGATGTGCGCCCACTCGGAGTCCAGGCACACGCGCGAAGGCGCGACGGACGGGAGCACCGAGGCGACAGCCTCCAGCGTGAGCACCGTGGAGAGGCCGGCATCCGCGATGACGAAGGCGAGTCGTTGCTCGGGCCACGCCGGATCCAGGGGCACGTAGCAGCCACCAGCCTTCACGACACCGAGCATGGCGACCACGAGCTCCGTGCTTCGCGGCAGGAGCAGGCCCACGCGAGGCTCCGACCCCAGTCCCCGGGCCAGGAGGTGGCGCGCGAGCTGGTTGGAGCGTGCCTCGAGTTCCGCGTAGCTGAGACCGTGGCCCTGGTGAACCACTGCCACGGCGTCGGGTCTGGCCCGCACGTGCGCGGAGATGCGCTCGTGGAGCGTGCTCTCGGACGGGTACTCGGCGCGGGTGTCATTCCAGGAGACGAGCACCTGGTGTCGCTCGGCCTCGGACATCAGCGGCAGTGCGGAGAGCCGGCGTCGCGCGTCTTCCACCACGCCGCGCAGCAAGCGCTGGAAGTGGTCGACCAGTCGCCGCGCGGTGTCCGGGGTGAAGAGGTCCAGGCTGTACTCGAGCTGTCCCTCCAGGGCGCCCGAGCGCTCCATCAGCGAAACGGTGACGTCGAACTTGGAGGTGTTCGTCGCCGTCCGCAGGAGGTCCACGCTCAGGCCCGGCAGCGCTGGAGGCTGCAGCGGAGCGTTCTGGAGCACGAACACCGACTGGAACACGGGCGTGCGCGACAGGTCGCGCTCTCCGCCCAGGGCCTCGACGAGTCGATCGAAAGGCACGTCTTGATGCGCGAAGGCAGCGAGGGACTCCTCGCGCACCCGGCCCACCAGCTCCACGAAGGTCGGGTCGCCCGCGAGCTGTGCCCGCAGCGCGAGCGTGTTGACGAAGAAGCCAATCAGCCCCTCCAGCTCCGGACGCGTGCGATGGGCCACGGGGGTGCCCACGCAGAAGTCCGTCTGGCCGGAGTACCGCGCGAGCAGGGTCTGCCAGGTGGCGAGCAGCACCATGAAGAGCGTGGCGCCCTCGGACTGGCCCAGCTTCTCCAACTGGGAGACCAGGTCGCCCGGCACGGTGAAGAACTCTGTCGCTCCGCGCGAGCCGCGCACGGCGGGACGCGGGAAGTCCGTCGGCAGTTCGAGGACGGGGGTCCCCTGGACGTGCGCGCGCCAGGCTTCGAGCTGGGTGTTCTCGGTCTCGTTCTCCAGCACGCGCCGCTGCCAGGCCGCGTAGTCGGCGTACTGGACCGGGAGCGTGGGGAGGGTGGCCGCGCGGCCCGAGGAGACGGCCGCATAGAGCATGGCGACCTCGCGCACGAGCACGCCCATGGACCAGCCGTCGGAGACGATGTGGTGCATGCACAGCAGGAGCAGGTGCTCCTCGGCTCCCAGTCGGAGCAGCGCCGTGCGCAGCAGGGGGCCGTGCTCCAGGTCGAACGCGTGGTGCGCCTCCTCGGAGACGCGGTGCTCCACGGCAGCCTCGCGCGCGGAGGACTCCAGAGTGCTCAGGTCCTCGACCTCCAGAGGCCAGGCCTCGGGCGATGGATGGACGAGTTGCACGGGCTGGCCATCGCGCGAGGCGAACGTCGTCCGCAGGGGCTCGTGCCGACGGACGACCTCCGCGAAGGTCCGACGCAGGGACTCGACGTCGAGTCGTCCCGTCAGCCGCAGGGCCACGGGGATGTTGTACGCGGCCTGTCCGGGCTGGAGTTGCTCCAGGAACCAGAGGCGCTGCTGCGCGAAGGACACGGCGAGCGCGTCCACCGTTCCGGAGCGCGTCAGGCGCTCCAGGGGCACGCTCTCGCTCGGTGTCGGAGCCCCACCTTGCAGCGGAGCGATGCGCTCGGAGAGCCGTTCGACGGTGGGCGCTTCGAAGAGGGCACGAAGGGAGAACGAGACGCCGAGCTGCGCGCGCAGCCGCGTCACCACTTGCGTGGCCAGCAGCGAGTGTCCGCCGAGCGCGAAGAAGTCATCCCGGGCACCCACGCGGGAGTGCCCCAGCACCTCGGAGAAGATGCGGGCGATGGCCTCCTCGGTGGGGTTTCTCGGCGCGAGGTATTCGTCCTCGATGACGGAGCGGTCCGCTTCCGGAGCAGGCAGCGCGCCACGGTTCACCTTGCCACTGGGAGTCAGCGGCAGCGACGGCAGCACGACAAAGGCCGACGGCACCATGTGCGGCGGCAAACGCTCCATGAGCGACTGCCGGATGCGCGCCACTTCGCGAGCGCTCCGGGCCCCGCGCAGCGGGTCGTTCGCGAGTCGCGACACGGGCGCGAGGTCACCGGCCGCCTCCGGGGTGAGGTCGAGTCGAGTGGCCTCACCGGGCCGTGAGAACACCACGTCCAGGGCGCCGTCCGCATGCGCGCCGGCCCAGCTCACCCGGACGTCGTAGCCGAGCATTCCGCCCAGGGCATAGAGGTCCTCCGGCTCCACGCCTCGTGAGCCGGGCCAGTCGCGGAGCACTTCGCGCAGCGCGCCCACGTGCGGCGGCCGGCCGGATCCGGAGAGCAGCGCGACCAGGCGCGTGTCATCGAGCACGCGGGCGTTGGGCAGGCCGCGCACGGCCAGCATCGAAGGCTGGGCTTCGAGCTTCTGGCGCAGAGGCTCCAGCGACAGGTTGCTTCCATCCACCCAGTCAGGACGCGAGGCCGCGGCGGCCTCGCCCACGTGGAGGATGACCTCGTAGCGGAAGCGGCTCAGCTCGTTGTCGTAGCGACCGTGTTTGGGCAGGACCTCCACTCGGGAGATGCCCGGCACCCGCGCGGGCAGCGAGGTGAAGTACGTGGGCGAGAGGACCAGCTCCTCCTCGGCCAGCACGTCTCGCTGCACGCGGTACTGGAGTTGCGGCGTCGACAGGTTGGGCGGCGCGCGGTGCAGGCGCACCGAGGCACGGAAGGACTCCAACAGCTCCAGGTTGCGCACGTCGCCCAGGAAGATGCGGCCCCCGGGCTTGAGCACCTTCACCGCTCCGCTCAGGACCTGGAGCAGGTAGTCGCCGCTCGGGAAGTACTGGATGACGGAGTTCAGGATGACGGTGTCGAACGAGTGGGGCTCGATGCCGGACAGGTCATCCACGCTTCGATGCAGCAAGGAGACGGAGCGAAGGGAGTCGCCCAGTCGTTCCTTCTGCTGCTCGATGCGATCCAACGCAGGCCGGGCGAAGTCCACGCCCCAGTACGCCTCGCACCGAGGCGCCAGCCGGTACAGCAGGAGGCCCGTGCCGCACCCCAGCTCCAGCACCCGGCGAGGACGCAGGGCGAGGATCTGCCGCACCGTGGTGTCCACCCACTCGCGCATCTGCGGCGCGGGGAGCGGCCCACCGGTGTAGCTGTCATTCCAGCCGGAGATGTCGAAGGTGGGGTCCTCGCTGCGCTCCCCCTGGGCGTAGGTCTCGTCGTAGACGGCCTTCCACTGAGCCGTCTGCTCCACGGTGCCCGAGGTGTCCAGGTCCCCGAGGACGACGTACGCCGCCAGGCGCTTGTCTCCCGGCGAGTCCTCGCGGGCCATCACCACGGTCTCTCGCACCGAGGGATGCGTGCTCAACGCCGATTCGATCTCCCCCAGCTCGATGCGGAAGCCGCGAATCTTCACCTGGTTGTCGATGCGGCCCAGGTACTCCAAGTCTCCATTGGCCAGGCGTCGCGCCAGGTCTCCCGCGCGGTACAGCCTGCGTCCGCGCACGGGGCCGAAGCGGTCTTCCACGAAGCGCGCGGAGGTCAGCTCGGGACGCCGCAGGTAGCCACGGGCCACACCTGCACCACCGACGTGGATTTCTCCCGGGACGCCCACGGGCACGGGCTGGCCGAGCGCATCCAGCAGGTAGATTTGAAGGTCCGGAATCGGCGCGCCAATCACGCTGGACCAGGGGCGCTCCACGTCCTCCATCCGCACGGGACGGTAGGTGACGTGGACCGTCGTCTCGGTGATGCCGTACATGTTGACGAGCGTCGGACGCGCGTCGCCGTGCCGCTCGAACCACGGACGCAGCGCGGCCATGTCCAGCGCTTCACCGCCGAAGACCACGTAGCGCAGGGACAACGTGGGGAGCGGACCGCGCGCGGCGGCCTGTTGCTCGGCATGGATGAGCTGGCGGAACGCGGTGGGCGTCTGGTTGAGGACGGTGACGCGCTCGTCCACGAGCAGCCGATGGAAGGCCTCGGGTGAGCGACTCACCCAGTACGGCACCACCACCAGCCGGCCGCCGTAGAGCAGCGCGCCCCAGAGTTCCCACACCGAGAAGTCGAACGCGTAGGAATGGAACAGCGTCCACACGTCCTCGGGTCCGAAGTGGAACCAGGCGTCGGTGGCGGTGAAGAGGCGCACGACGTTGTCGTGCCGCACCATCACGCCCTTGGGGCGCCCCGTTGAGCCGGAGGTGTAGATGACGTAGGCGAGGTCACTCGGGGCGTTGCAGCGCGGCGGACGGGGCGCCGCGGTGGAGTCGGACGGCTCGGTGTCCAGACGCACCACGGCGGCACCGGGCGCGGGCACGCGGTCCTCCAGCGAGGTCTGCGTGATGAGGACGGGGGCCTGCGCGTCCTCCAGCATGAACGCGAGGTTCTCCCGGGGATACGACGGGTCCAGCGGCAGGTACGCACCGCCAGCCTTGAGGATGCCAAGCAGGGCCACGACGAGGTCCAGCCCGCGCTCCAGGCACACGCCGACGAGGACGTCGGGGCCCACGCCATGGCGCAGCAGCACCTGGGCCAGCCGGTTCGCGCGTGAATCCAGGTCGCGGTACGTCAAGTGACTGGATTCGAAGGTGACGGCGACGGCGTCCGGCGTGCGGTCCACCTGCGCCTCGAAGCGCTCCACCAGCGTGCCGTCGCTCGGCGACTCGGTGCGGGGGTTCCAGGCGTGCAGCACGTGCTGACGCTCGGCCTCCGTCATCAAGGGCAGCTCGGCGATGCGCTGGCCGGGAGCGTCCACCATGCCGCCCACCACCACTTCCAGATGGCCGAGCAGCCGGTCGATGGTCTCCGCATCGAAGAGGTCCGACGCGTACTTGCAGCCGATGAGCAGGCCGTCGGGCCCGTGCGCGGCCTCGAACGTCAGGTCCAGTTCGGTGGTGCGGTTGTCCAGCAGCGACACGCCCAGCGTCAGGCCGTTGCCGACGGCCAGGTCGCGCGGAATGTCGTAGTCGTCCAGGACGAAGGCGACGTTGTACAGCTCGCGCCGCTGCGAACCGGGCTGCACGGCCGCGAGCACGTGGTCGAACGGGCAATGCCCGTGGGCCAGCGCGCCCAGGGTGCTCTGCTTCACCGCCGCGAGCAGCCCCGTCACGGTGGACTCGGAAGGGAGCCGCACGCGCAGCGGGATGAAGTTGGTGCAGTCGCCCATCAGCCCGCGAATGCCGGGGACCTCGCGGCCGGAGATGGCGGAGCCGAGCACGAAGTCGGCCTGTCCGCTCCAGCGATGCAGCACGGTGGACAGCGCGGCGACCACGCTCATGAACGGCGTGACGCCTTCACGTCGGCCCAGGGCATGGAACTTCGCCATCAGGGCCGCGGGCAACAGCCGCGAGCGGCGCGCACCGTGGAACGAGAGGCGCTGCGGCCGAGGTCTGTCGGTGGGAAGGGCGAGCAGAGAGGGGGCCTCCGCGAGCGCCTGCTTCCACCACGTCAGCTCCTTCCGGAGTGCCTGGGGCGTGAGGTGTTCACGCTGCCACGCGGCGAAGTCTCCGTACTGGAGCGCCGGCTCGGACAGGGGCGAAGGTTGTCCCGCGCTGAAGGCCCCGTAGAGGGTGGCCAGCTCGCGCGCCATCAGGCCCACGGTCCAGCCGTCGGCCACCAGGTGGTGTACGGAGACGACGAGGGCATGGTCCTCGGCCGCGAAGCACACGAGGCTGAAGCGAAGCAGCGGACCCGTCGCCGGGTCCATGGGACGTTGGCCATCTCGTACGGCCACGGCATCCAGCACGGAGGCGCGGTCCGCGAGGTCATCGGCGTCAGTGACGACTCGCTCGATGGCCACGGGCGTCGGTGCGTGGACGTGCTGGAGCAGCTCACCGTCCTTCGAGGTGAGCGTGGTCCGCAGCACGTCGTGGCGACGGACCAGTTCGTTCAGCGCGCGCTCCAGCGCGGCCGTGTCCAGGTGTCCCCGCAACGTGAAGGCGAGGGGGATGTGGTAGGCGGTCGAGGCCGGTTCGAGCTGTTGGATGAACCAGAGTCGCTGCTGCGCGAAGGAGGCCGGCAGGGGCCCTGTGTTCGCGCTGCCCCGCGCCACCGGACCGGAACGCGGTGCGAGCGATCCCTGGGCCCCCGTCGACACCTCTGTGATGAGTCCCCGGAGGCTGACGTCCTGAAGCAGCGTGGCGGCGGAGATGCGCGCGCCCAGGCGCTTCTCGATGCGCACCTGAAGGTCGGCCGCGCCCAGGGAGTCCATCCCCAGTCGGGTCAACGGAGCATCCAGGTCCACGGTGCCAGCGGAGGCACCCAGTACGGCGGAGAGTTCCTCGCGAAGCGCGCGCTCCAGATCCGCGGAGGACAAGCCCGAAGTCCTCGCGGATGGTTCCACGAGCGCGCCAGCGGAAACCGCCACATCGGCGCTCGCGGACGGCACGGTGCCGGACTGCGCGGCCACGCCGACGCCCACCGTCGATGCCGTGCCGGGCTGAGTGGCCACGCCGACGCCCACCGTCGATGCGGTTCCGGACTGTGCGGCCACGCCGACGCCCATCGTCGACGCGGTGCCGGACTGAGCGTCCGCGGTCCCACCAACGTTCACGGACGAAGCGGTGCCCAGCAGCGACGACCCGGTTGCTCGAGGCTCCCTCTCAACGACCCCAGCGGTTGCATCCCGAGTCGTCCCAGGTGCGCCCCCGAGGTTCAGGTCCGAGCGCCACAGCACGGGCAGCTCGCCCGAGGCCAGGCCCGCACGGCAGGCGAAGCGCTGGATCTTCCCGCTCGACGTCTTCGGGATGGAGCCGGGCGGAAGCAGTGCCACCGTCCTGGGTTGGACCTCCAGCTCACGGGCAATGCCCTGCCGCACCGAGTCCGCCACGGCGGTCAGCGCCTCGGTGTCTCCCGACTCCGCAAGCTCGCGCGCTACCTCCGCGACCACCGCGAGGGCCTCACCCTCCGGCGTCTCGATTCCGAAGGCCGCCACGCCACCGGGCCGCACGCGCCGATGCGCGCGCTCCACCACGGCCTCCACGTCCTGCGGGTACAGGTTCCTACCCCGCAGGATGATGAGGTCCTTGCGACGCCCGGTGACGATGAGCTGCCCGTCATCGAGGAGCAGTCCCAGGTCCCCCGTGCGCAGATAGGCAGGTCCGTCCTCGGCGCCCACGGGGCGTGCCTGGAACGTCTCCTGCGACTGCTCGGGCTTGTGCCAGTAGCCCAGCGCCACACTGCCGCCGGACACCCAGATTTCGCCCACTTCACCCGGAGCCCGCTGCACCTTCGTCTCGGGATCGACGATGAGCAGCCGCTGCTCGGCCAGCGTCGCACCGCAGCTCACATGCGCGCGGACGCCCGGGGTCTCCGGGGCCGCGAGGACAGCGGTGCCACGAGACAGCGAAGCCTCGTCGAGCACGTGCACGCGAGGAACGCGGCCCTTCTGCTCACCCGTGACAATGAGCGTGCCCTCGGCCAGCCCATAGCAGGGATAGAACGCCTCGCGACGGAAGCCCGCCGGAGCGAACACCTCCGCGAAGCGGTCCAACGTGGCGGCGCGAATGGGCTCCGCTCCGCAGAACGCCACTTCCCACGAACTCAAGTCGAGCGCCTTCACGTCCTCGGAGGTGGCGCGACGCGCGCACAACTCGAAGGCGAAGTTCGGGCCTCCACTGACGGTGCCCCGGAAGCGGGACACGGCCTCCAGCCAGCGCATGGGACGCTGGAGGAAGGACATCGGTGACATCAGCGCCACGGAGAAGCCGCCGAACAGCGGCTGGAGGATGCCGCCAATCAGCCCCATGTCGTGGTACGGCGGCAGCCAGATGACGCCCACGCTGTCGCGGCGCACCTGGAACGCACCGGAGATGAGCCCCAGGTTGTGCAGCAGGTTGGCGTGGGACAGCATCACGCCCTTGGGCGTCCCCGTGGAGCCCGACGTGTACTGGAGGAACGCCAGCGTGTCGGAGCCAAGGTCGGGCTCGCGCCACGCGTCCTCGCCGCCCACGGGCAGGTCATCCGTGGACAACCACTGAAGCGCTCGGAAGTCCGGCGCCTGTTCGAAGACGAAGTCCGCCAGGCCCAGGATGCCCGACGTGGTGAGTACCACCGTCGCCTCCGCGTCCTGGATGATGGCGCGCAAGCGGGGAAGGGTGCGCTCGAGCCGCGTCGGGTCCGGCGGATAGGCGGGCACCGCCACCGCGCCCGCATACAAGCAGCCAAAGAAACCCGCGAGGTAGTCGAGCCCCGGCGGATAGAGCAGCAGCACTCGCTGGCCCACGGCCCCACGCGCTTGCAGCGCGGCGGCGATGCGACGTGCCTGGCGCTCCAGCTCGGGTGCGGTCAGCGCGGCTTCGTCGCCGTCCGACTCTCCGAGGAAGGTGTAGAGCGGCTGCCGCGACGACTCTCCGACTGCGCGCACACGGAGGGCGTCATTGAGGATTCGAAAGGGAGCATGCATGGGGTGTGGAGCTCGTCCGGGCTGATTGCGGCCGGCGGCTTAATAACAGGCGAGGCCGACAATCGCGGGCCTCAACGCCTACCCACATGCATCTTCATTCCCAGCGTGAAAGTGGAAGGAGGACTGATCCACTCTCAGCAAGAAATCGAGACTCAGGCCCTACCGAACAAGCCTTTGAGCCATCGCACGAAGCCTCGCGACTTCGCGCTCACCAAGGCCGGTACCGCGTGGACGTTGGATTGCGGCGCGGCTGTGACCTTCGGAGGAGCGATTCGTGGGGCCGAGGTAGTTGTCACGCCCGCAGGAGCCCTCATCGGCGCCGGACTGGCGGTGCCTGTTCCCGTCGTGCTCACGGTGCGCGTCGGCGTGGAGCCCGTCGCCTGTGCCGCGGCGGCGGTTCCTTCGGCGTCCAACTGGGCGAGCTTCGCCTTCACGGCGTCGGGCGTGTCGCGCGTGGAGAAGGTGCTCGTCACCTCGCGCCCTGAGGAGGACTCGCGCGCGGTGACCTTCAACAGTGACTCGTTGTTCACCTCGAACGTCACCGACACCTGCACGGCGCCACGCGGGAGCTTGGGCAGTCCCGCGAGCTTCAGCGTGCCCAGGTACTCGTTGTCGGACGCCTTGTCGGAGTCACCCTGGAACACGGTGAGCTCCAGCTCCGTCTGGCCGTCGCGGTGCGTGGAGAGGGTGTAGCTCTTGGTGGAGGGCAGTGAGGTGTTGCGCTCCAGGACGGGCTTGAAGCGTCCACCGGGCAGGCCCACGCCAATGGCCATGGGGAGCACGTCGATGAGCACCACGCCCTCGAGCTGCCCCAGGCTGTGCGCCAGGAGCGCGGCCCCCAGGGCCACCGCTTCGTCGGGGTGGACGCCCTTGCTCGGCGGCTTGCCGAAGAAGCGGGTGATCTTCTCGTGCACCAGCGGGAAGCGACTCTGGCCTCCGACGAGGATGACCTCGTCGATGTCCTTGGGGCCCAGGTTCTTCACCCGCAGGACCTCCTCGCAGACCTGGACGGTGCGGTCGACGAGCCCTTCCGTCAGCTCGATGAGCTTCTGCCGCGTGAGCGTGACGTCCAGGTCGTACGGCTTGTCCTCGATCATCGTGACGAAGGCCACATGCACCCGCATCTCCGAGCGCTCCGACAGCGCGCACTTCGCGCGCTCCGCCGCGTCGTTGATGCGCTGCATGGCCACCCGGTCGCCCTGGAAGGCCCGGCCCGTCTTCTTCTGAAACTCCTCCAGCAGGTACGCGACGATGGCGTTGTCGAAGTCGATGCCACCCAGGAAGGTGTCGCCGCCGGTGGAGATGACCTCGTAGACGTTGTCGGCCAGCTCCAGCACGGACGCGTCGAACGTGCCACCGCCCAGGTCGTACACCAGCACGCGCTGGTTGAGCTTGCGGCCGTAGCCGTACGCGAGCGCCGCGGCGGTGGGCTCGTTGAGGATGCGCTCGACGTAGAGCCCCGCGAGCTTGCCGGCCTCGCGCACCGCGTGGCGCTGGTTGTCGTTGTAGTACGCCGGGACGGTGATGACGGCGCGGGACACGGGCTGGCCCAGCTGGTTCTGGGCGACTTCGCGCACCTCGCGCAGGATGAGCGCGGAGATCTGCTGGAGCGTGTAGACGCGGTCCGACAGCTTCACGCCCGCGTCACCGTTCTCTCCCGCGGTGATCTCGTAGTGGAACTTGTCCTTGATGGACCCGACGATGGCGGACTCGTACGCGCGCCCCACCAGTCGCTTGGCGCCGTACACCGTGTGCCGGGGGTTGGTGAGCATCTGCCCCTTGGCGGGGTGGCCCACCACCAGCTTGCCGCGCGTGTTGACGGCGATGATGGAGGGCACCGTGTTGTGGCCCTCGCGGCTGTTGAGCACCCCGGGCTTGCCGTTGCGCACATAGGCGGCACACGAGTTCGTCGTGCCCAGGTCGATGCCAATCACCACACCCGCGCGCTTGGGCTCCGCCGTGTTCAGGTCCAACGCCGCGTCCGACATCATCGTCGCGGGCACCGGGGCGACTCCGCCCGGAGGGGGGGCGACCTGGGCGGCGACGACCTGGGGATTCGCCTGCCGTGGCGGAGGTGGGACGGTGTAGTCCGGAGCACCCACGCCCGTGGGGACCGGGGGCACGTCCGACTGGGCGTGGGGCAGGGCGGCGACCGCCGAGTCGAGGAACCGGCGCGTCTGGGGGTCCATCCCCAGGAAGCGCAGGCCCATGCCCACCACGCCCTGGCCTCCCTGCCCGGTGACGAAGTGGACCACGGCCTGCGCGTGGATGAGCCGCTCGCCGCTCGCCAGCCGAAGGTCCAGCGTGACGGCCGTCCCAGGAGGCTTCACCGCGCGAGCGCGCAGGTAGATGCCACCCCGGGTGACGTTGCCGCCATACTTCGCCAGGAACTCCTCCGGCGTCGCGAATGGCAGCTTCACGACCAACCCGACCGCCGCCTGATTCGATTCCGTCAAAGCCCGGTTCCTGAGACGTGAGTGAAAAGCCCGGTCGGATTATCGCTTGAAGTGCGAGTGAACGGGCGTCAAAAAGTCCACCCTTCCAGGTTGCGTGGGGACAACGTACCTCGTATGGAACCGCACCCTCGGGGCGCTGGTGCCTCGTGGGCCCTTCGCCCCGGGAGCGCCGCCCATGTTGAACCCCGAGATCCGGCTCGCACTCACCTTCGATGACGTCCTCCTGGTGCCCGCCGAAAGTTCGGTTGTCCCCAAGGATGCGGACCTGTCGACCCGCCTCACGCGCAACCTTCGCCTGAACATCCCGCTCCTGTCGGCGGCGATGGACACGGTGACGGAGTCGCGCACCGCCATCGCCATGGCGCAAGAGGGCGGCATCGGTGTCATCCACAAGAACATGACCCCCGAGCAGCAGGCGCTCGAGGTGACCAAGGTCAAGAAGTTCGAAAGTGGAATGGTGGTGGACCCCGTCACCATCGACCCCGAGGCCCCGTTGGGCCGCGCCATCGAGCTGATGCGGCACCATGGCGTGTCGGGCATCCCCGTGGTGAAGGGGCGTCGCCTCGTCGGCATCGTCACCAGCCGCGACGTGCGCTTCGAGACCAACCTCACGCAGAAGGTCGAAGCGGTGATGACGCGCAAGCTCGTCACCGGCCGCGAGGGCATCATCCAGGGGGATGCGCAGAAGCTGCTGCACGAGCACCGCATCGAAAAGCTGCTCATCGTCAACGACGACTTCGAGCTTCGCGGCCTCATCACCATCAAGGACATCGAGAAGCGCCGCACGAACCCGAACGCGGCCAAGGACGGCAAGGGGCGCCTCCTGTGCGCCGCCGCCGTGGGCGTGTCTCCGGACCGCGAGGCGCGCATCGACGCGCTCGTGAAGGCGGGCGTGGACGTCATCGTCGTCGACACCGCGCACGGCCACTCCAAGGGCGTGGTGGACGGGGTGCGGGACACGCGCAAGAACTTCAAGGGCTTCGAGCTCATCGCCGGCAACGTCGCCACCGCCGAGGCCACCCGCGCGCTCATCCAGGCGGGCGTGGACGCGGTGAAGGTGGGCATCGGCCCCGGCTCCATCTGCACCACCCGCGTCGTCGCCGGCGTGGGCGTGCCGCAAGTCACCGCGGTGGATGACTGCTGCCGCGAGGCGGAGAAGCACGACATCCCCATCATCTCGGATGGCGGCATCAAGTACTCGGGCGACATCGTCAAGGCGCTCGCGGCCGGAGCCAGCACGGTGATGATCGGCTCGCTCTTCGCCGGCACCGAGGAGGCCCCCGGAGACGTCATCCTGTACCAGGGCCGCAGCTACAAGAGCTACCGGGGCATGGGCAGCCTGGGCGCGATGAAGCAGGGCGCCAAGGACCGCTACTTCCAGTCGGACGTGGACGCGGTGAAGCTCGTTCCCGAGGGCATCGAAGGCCGGGTGCCGTACAAGGGCACGCTCGCGATGAACGTCCACCAGATGCTGGGCGGCATCCGCAGCGGCATGGGCTACGTGGGCTGCGGCACCATCGACGAGCTGCGCAAGAACGCGACCTTCGTGCGCATCACCTCGGCGGGCCTCAAGGAGAGCCACGTCCACGACGTCATCATCACCGAAGAGGCCCCCAACTACCGCGTGGAGTAGCCGTCAGAACGGGCGGCTCCTGGAACGAAAAGAGGGCCCACGCCAGGCGGCGGGGCCCTCGGTTGTTTCGGCCGGGAAGGCGGCTACTTGCGGCCCTTGCGACCGCCGGAGCCGGAGTCCTCGGAGGACGGCGACGCGGCGGAGATCTTCCCCTCGGCGCCGGCCACGCGGCTGAGCAGGGCGTCCTTGTCGTCGGGCTCCAGCGTTTCAATGGCCTGGCGCAGGGTGTTGAAGTCGAGCCGGGCGATGGTGACGGTGTTGCCGCCCTTGATCTCCTGCACGGTGGGCACCATCACCAGCTCGCGCATGTAGGTCTCGAACTCCACCTTCACGTCGGCCGTCTGCTGGATGCAGGTGTCCCGTGCATTGACGATCTGCTGGCTGCCCTCGCGGTAGCTCAGGTCCGGGTTGCGGTTCATCGCCTCCTCGAACGTGGTGGTCCGCTTGCGCAGCGAGGAGTACAGCTCGATGTAGTCGACGAGGCGGTCCGTCTCGGGGCGATTGACGTTGCGGGCCTTGCCCAGTGCGTCGGTGGTGTCGTCACAGGTGAGCTTCTGGAGATCGGAGACCCCTGGCGTGTCTTTGACAGCCAGGTTCTGGGTCTCGCGGTCCAGTCGCTCGTCGGAGGAGATTTCCTTCACGCATCCAGAGGCGGAGAGGAACAAGAGGGTCGCAGCAGTGGAAGCGGACAGGCGGCGGAGCATCCGGACCTCGAACAATTGAGGGGACTTGGGCGTTGCTTTCCGGAAGTTTGTAGCGATAAGGGCCCCCAGCCGTCAACGACGCCCCTTGGAGAACCTCCGGTGGACCTGCACGCCGAGAAGATCCTGATCCTCGATTTCGGGAGTCAGTACACCCAGCTCATCGCCCGGAGGGTGCGCGAACTGGGCGTTTATTGCGAAATCCACCGCCCGGACCTCCCGGCGGAGGATATCCGCCGCTATGCCCCCCGGGGCATCATCCTCTCCGGAGGCCCGGCGTCCGTGGAGGCGCCTGGTTCCCCCCGGTGTGACCCGTTCGTCTTCGAGGCGGGCGTGCCCGTCCTCGGCATCTGCTACGGCCTCCAGCTCACCGCCAAGCTCCTGGGCGGGCGCATTGACCGGGGCGCACACCGTGAGTTCGGCAACGCGGAGGTCGAGGTCCTGGCGCCCCGCGGGCCCTTCTCGGAGTTCAAACCCGGAGACCGGGTCCAGGTGTGGATGAGCCACGGAGACCGGGTGGAGGAGCTTCCGCCCGGTTTCGAGGCCATTGGTCGCAGTGGCAATTCGCCCTTCGCTGCGGCGGCCCACCAGACCAAGCCCTTCTACGGCCTCCAGTTCCACCCGGAAGTCGTACATACCCCGCAAGGCAAGGCCATGCTGCGCGCCTTCCTCTTCAACGACTGCAAGGTGAGCGGCTCGTGGACGATGAAGGGCTTCATCGACGAGGCGGTGGCCACCATCCGCCGCCAGGTGGGTGAGCAGGGCCGGGTCATCTGCGCGCTGTCCGGCGGCGTGGACAGCTCCGTGGCCGCGCTGCTGCTCCACCGCGCCATCGGCCCCCGGCTCCAGTGCATCTTCGTGGACAACGGGGTGCTGCGGCAGGGGGAGCGCGCCCAGGTGGAGGGGCTCTTCGTGGACCGCTTCCACGTCCCGCTGAAGACGGTGGATGCGCGGGCCCGGTTCCTGGACGCGCTGGCCGGCGTGACGGACCCGGAGAAGAAGCGGAAGATCATCGGCCGTGAGTTCATCGCCGTGTTCGAGGAGGCCTCGCGCGACATCCAGGACGCCGGGTTCCTGGCACAGGGCACGCTGTACCCGGACGTCATCGAGTCCGTCTCGTACAAGGGCCCCTCCGTCACCATCAAGAGCCACCACAACGTGGGCGGCCTGCCGGAGACGATGAAGCTCAAGCTGGTGGAGCCGCTGCGCGAGCTGTTCAAGGACGAGGTCCGCGCCCTGGGCCGCGAACTGGGGCTGCCCGAGGACATGGTGAACCGCCAGCCGTTCCCCGGTCCCGGCCTGGCCATCCGCGTGCTGGGCGAAGTCACGGAAGCCCGCCTGGAGCTGGTGCGCCGCGCGGACGCCATCGTCCAGGAGGAGATTCGCGCCGCGGGGCTCTACAAGGAGCTGTGGCAGGCCTTCGCCGTGCTGCTGCCCGTTCAGAGCGTGGGCGTCATGGGCGACGAGCGCACCTACGAGTCCACCTGCGTGCTGCGCGCCGTCACCAGCGTGGACGGCATGACCGCGGACTGGGCCCGGCTGCCGTACCCCGTGCTGGAGCGCATCTCCACGCGCATCACCAACGAGGTGCGCGGCATCAACCGCGTCGCCTACGACGTGTCTTCCAAGCCCCCGGCCACCATCGAGTGGGAGTGAGCCGGGAGTAGGGTGCCCGCTGGAAACGCGAAAGAGGCTGCCTGGCGAACGTGCCCAGGCAGCCTCTTCGTGCTTCAGGGGTCCGGGGGTTGAGCCCGGGCCCCTTCAGGCGGGGTGAATCACCCGGCCGGCTTCGTGGGGACCGAGGGAATCTTGGTGCTGCCCGGACGCAGCTCCTCGAGCACCCGGGTGGCGCCGTAGATCTTCTTCAGCGACTCGATGATGGCGTCGCTGTGCACGGCCACGGTGCGGTTGACGGACTCGTCGAAGCCGTACTCACCGCCCAGGGACTGGATGTTGCCGTCGAACACCAGGCCGACGATCTCCGCGTCCTTGTTGATCATCGGGGAACCGGAGTTGCCGCCGATGATGTCGTTGCTGGTGACCAGGTTCATCGCCGTGGCGCCGTCGAGCAGCTTCTCCGACTTCAGCCAGGAAGGCGGAAGGGCGAAGGGCTCCTCGCCCGTGGCGTGCTCGAACGTCCCGGCCATCTGGGTGACGGGCTCCACCTTCTTGCCGTCCTCCATGTAGCCCTTCACCGAGCCGTAGGACAGGCGCAGGCTGAACGTCGCGTCCGGGTACTGGTTGGTGCCGTAGGCCTCGAACTTCGCCTTGGCGACCAGCTCCGCGTTCTTCTTGATGACCGCGTCGATGTTCTCCTCGTAGTTCTTGCGGACCGCGCGGCCATCCGCGTCGAGCGCGAGGGCCAGCTGGATCATCGGGTCCTTCGAAGCGGCAATCGCCGCCTTGCCGCCGTCGAGCAGGCCCTTGCGCACGGCCACGTCACAGACCTTGGAGCCCTTCACGTCCTTGAGGACGCAGAGCTTGGAGCCCTTGACCAGCCGGGCCGCCAGCTTCTCGGGGGACTCCTTGCCCAGGACCTTCTTGACGAACGGGTGGTTGGAGCCGAGCTCCTCGCGCATCTTCGTCAGGCCGAACGACAGGCGCATGATCTCCAGCTCCGGGTAGATGGGCGCCGGGCTGAGCAACTGGGCCGTGAGGGCCGGCACGTTGGCCTGGTTGAACTCACGCAGGCGCTGGCCGTTCTCCTTGGGGAGCTCCTCGGAGGCGCGCACCAGCGTCTTGGCGATGCTGTACAGGCTGGAGGACAGGCCGTTGCCCTGCTCGACGAAGGCCAGGTCCTTGCGGACGTTGACGAGCTGGCTCTGCGCCTTGGCGATCTCATCCCACGCCGCGCCGTACTTCTTCTTCATCTCCGGGTTGGCGTCGACCTTCTTGCGCAGCTCCTGCTCGGCGGCGACCTTCTGGCCGAAGAACTTCTTGTCCTGCAGCGCCTCCAGGCGGCCCTTGGTCGCCTTCAGGCCGTTCTCCACGCCGAAGAGCAGGTTGTTGGAGATGCGCTTCTGCTCGGGGCCGCGCTTCTGGAACTCCGTCACCATGCCGCGCACTTCGGACATCATGAAGAGCATCTTCGGCATGGCCACGTCGCGCTGGTACTCCAGCTCCGCGATGGTCAGCCCGCGCGAGGTGCGGCCGGGGTGGCCGGACACGAAGGTGAGGTCACCCTCCTTGGCGCTCTTCTCGGACCACTTGAAGAAGTTCTCCGTCTTGGCCGGCTTGCCGTCCTGGTAGACGCGCAGGAACGTCACGTCCAGGTCCCACCGGGGGAACTCGAAGTTGTCCGGGTCGCCGCCGAAGAAGGCGATGGCGTGCTCGGGGGCCATCACCAGGCGCACGTCCTGGAAGCGGCGGTACTTGTAGAGGTTGTACTTGCCGCCCTGGTACAGGGTGACGACGTCGCAGCGCACCTTGGCGTCGCCCGCGGAGCACGCCTGCTCCAGCTCGGACATCTTCGCCTTCAGGGTGTCGCTGTACGGCTTGCCGGACAGCCCCGCGGTCGCCTTGTTCAGCGTCTCGGTGACGTCGGTGATCTGCTCCAGCTGGTTGATCTCCATCGCCGGGCACTGCGTCTCCTCGGCTTCGGTCTTCGCGTAGAAGCCGTTGGCGATGTAGTCCTTCTTGGCGCCGGAGAGCTGCTCGATACAGCCGCGAGCACAGTGGTGATTCGTCATCACCAGGCCGTTGGCGGAAACAAAGCTGGCGGAGCAGCCGCCCGCGAGACGCGCGGAGGACAGGCGGGCCTTGTCGAGCCACTCCTGCGAAGGCTCGAAGCCGTACTTCTCCTTCACCTTCGCGGACGGGAAGTTGTTGTACGTCCACATGCCTTCGTCGGCCAGCGCGGGAGCGGCGCCGACAAGGGTGGCAATCAGGAACAACCGTTTCATTGGACAGGTCCTTTCCAGGGCCGGGGGTGTCGCGGTTCTGCGGTAACCCACTGCCTCGGTCAACCGGGAAAAAAGCTGGGAAGAATTCCCAACCCCTGGAACATCCAGGCGGCCTGGGGATTCCTCGTCAGTGCGAGGAGTCCTACGAGATGTCGCTGCCCGTGATTGCACGATTCGAGCGGATGACCGCTCCCCAGGGTTGGCTATCGCAGCGCGTCGAGAACCCGCCGCTCCGGGTCGGGTCGCCGTGACTCAGGTGCGCATGGCCACGAGCGGGTCCACGCGGGTGGCGCGGCGCGCGGGAAACCAGCAGGCCAGCAGGGCGACGAGGGCGAACAGGGTGGCCACGGCGCCGAAGGTGAGGGGGTCCGTGGCGGTGATTCCGTGGAGCTGGCTTTCGAGCAACCGGGTCAGCGCCAGGGAGCCCACGAGCCCCAGGGCGATGCCCACTCCCGCGAGCCTCGCGCCCTGGCCGAGCACGAGTCGGAGGACGTCTCCGGGCCGTGCCCCGAGCGCCATGCGGATGCCCAGCTCCCGCGTCCGCTGCGAGACGAGCAGCGAGATGACGCCATAGAGGCCGTAGGTGGATAGCACGAGGGCGAGCGCCGCGAAGCCGCCGAGCAGGCACAGCACGAGCCGCCGGAAGCCGAGCGACTGGGAGATGACCTGGTCCATGGTGAGGGCGCGGAAGACGGGCAGGCTCGAGTCGACCCGGCGCACGGCCTCGCGGACCGAGGGCAGCAAGGTCTCCGGTGGCACCGAGGTTCGAGCGACGAGCACCAGGCTGTCGTCGCCCCAGGGCCGGCCGTAGGGGACGTGGAGCTCGGCCAGCGGCGTCTTGTCCAGGCCGGCCTGTCGCACGTCGCCCACGACGCCGATGATGGTGTGGGCCCCGGTGCCGAGTCGGAGCTGGCGGCCCAGGGCGTTGCCGTCCGGGAAGTGCCGGCGCGCGAGCGTCTCGTTGATGATGACCGTGGCGGGCTGACCGGGGGCCGCGTCGGCGGTGGTGAAGTCGCGGCCTTGCTTGAGCGGGATTCCCACCGTGGCGAAGAAGCCGGGGCTCGTGGAGCGGCGCTCGGCCCTTGGTTCCGAGCCGGCCTCCGGGGGCGGTTCGCCCTCGATGACATAGCGGGCGTTGTTCCATGCACGCTGGATGGGCAGCAGCGACGTCATTCCCACGGCGCTCACCCCGGGCAGCGCTCGCACCTCGTCGAGGATGGGCTCCAGCAGGGTGCTCGGCACGTTTCCGTCCAGGCCCTGATCGGTGAAGAAACGGCTGTCGGGGATGGCGATGTGCAGCGTGAGCAGTTGCTCCGGAGCGAGCCCGGGGGACGTGCCGAGGAGCTGGAAGAAGCCCCGGCCCAGGAGGCCCGCGCCCACGAGGAGCACCAGACAGACCGCCAGCTCCACGACGACCAGCGTGGACCGGAGGCGTCGGCCGCCCTGGATGGGGGCCCCGCGAAGATCGAGCCGGGAGACCTGGAGCGCGGGAAGCAGTCCGAAGGCCAGGCCGCTCCCGATGGAGATGGCGGCGAGGAACAGGAAGGTCGTCCCATCGAGGGAGACCGCGGCCCGATGTGGCATCGACTCGGGGACCACGGCGAGCAGCGCGTCCAGGCCCCAGTGCGCGAGCAGTCCGCCCAGGGCGCCGCCCGTGAGCGCGAGCAGGAGGCTTTCGACGAGGAGTTGCTGGATGACGCGGGCGCGCGTCGCGCCGAGCGCCACGCGGACGGCGAGTTCCTGCCGGCGGGCACCGGCGCGCGCGAGCAGGATGTTCGCGACATTGGCACAGGCGATGAGGAGGACCAGGGCCACGGCGCCGAGCAGCAGCTTCAGTGGGCCGCTCCAGAGCCGCGTCTGGGCCTCGGCGAGCGAGTCGACCCGGGCGGTGCGTTCCTTGAGGGCATCCGGGCCCGCGGCCGCGATTCCGGCGGTGACGGCCTTGAGTTGCTCGTTGGCCGAGTTCAGGG
The DNA here is from genome assembly GCF_013336715.1 of Myxococcus sp. CA056. Classification (NCBI taxonomy): domain Bacteria; kingdom Pseudomonadati; phylum Myxococcota; class Myxococcia; order Myxococcales; family Myxococcaceae; genus Myxococcus; species Myxococcus sp. CA056. The sequence continues at coordinate 615,473 of NZ_JABUMT010000005.1, read as the reverse complement.
TGATTCCGGGCGCCAGCCGGGCGCGCACGGAGAGCACCGTGGAATAGCGACCGCCACGGGCATCGGGCGGAGCCACCAGCGGCAGCCAGACGTCCATGTCCGGGGCGAACGACTCGGGAATGACGCCGACGACGGTATGCGGGACATTGTCCAGGAGCACCGTGCGGCCAAGGACGGCGGGATTCGCGCCAAAACGGCGTCGCCAGAGCGCCTCGTTGAGCACCGCGACGGGCTCATGGCCGGGCTGGTCGTCGCCGGGCGCGAAAGTCCGGCCGAGCAACGGGGGGACGCCGTGCACGGTGAAGTAGTCGGCGGTGCCTCGGGTTGTTTCCAGGCGCTCGGAATCGTCGTCCGCGCGGAGAATCGAGCCGCCCACGGTGAACGCCGCCATGTGCTCGAAGGCCCGGGCTTGATCGCGCCAGTCAAAGAACGTGAGCCAGGAGACCGGGCCGCCGGAGCCTTGGGCGCGCAGTTCGACGAGCGACACGAGCCGCTCGGGTTCGGCGTACGGGAGAGGCCGGAGCAGCACGCCGTGGACCACGCTGAAGATGACGGCGTTGGCGCCGATGCCCAGGGCGAGGCAGAGGATGGCGGCGGCCGCGAAGCCGGGCGCACGTCGGAACGTGCGGAACGCGAAGCGCGCATCCGCGAGCAGGTCGTCGAGGAATCTCATAGGGGCCGGTCCGGGAACGCCGTGGTGGAGGTTTGGAAGGCCCGCATCTTGGCCGACCGCCGCGCGCCGATGGCCCGGGAACAGCGGGGAAGAACCCTGGAAAAACGACCCCTGGTTTCCCCTTCGCTTAGTTTACATAACGCATGTTATCGGACGTTCCGATAGAGGGAGGACAGGGGTGAACCGTGGGCCTGGCTGCCTGGATGCCCGCATCGAGTCCTCGCTTCTCGTGGCCACCGTGGCCGCGTACCGTGCCTGGCATGCGTTTCCTCCAACGAACCGCGGTCACCACCGCGTTTTGCTGCGGCCTGCTGGCGCTGACGGGATGCCCGGACAAGACCTCGGGTCCGTCGCCGGATTCTGGCGTCGCCGAAGTTCCCGAGGCGCCCAAGGCCCCGCCGCCGACCACGTTCGCGCTTCGCTCCCAGGTTCCCGATGCGGGCCTCGCGGAGATCTCCCTGGACCCTGGCGAGAAGCCGGTCATCGAGCAGACCTCGACGCTGGAGCTGACCGCGTCACGAGGCCTCCGGAACTACCGGGTCAGGCTCTTCGACGCCGCTGAGCGCGCCATGGTCTCCGACGACGTCGCCGAGGAATCCGACACCGGGCTCGTCTACCGCATCGTCCTGCCCCAGCCCCTGAAGACCGGCTTCGAGTACACCCTGGTCGTCGATGCCCAGACCGGCACCGCGTTCACGGACACCTTGGGCCGCGACGTCGAGGAACTCCGCACCACGTTCCTGATCGCCGGCGAAAAGGAAAAGCCGGCACCGCCTCCAGCGCCGGCCAAGAAGAAAAAGCGCCGCTAGTCCTGGGCCTCATGGCGGCCCCGAATGTTCCCGGTGCCGCCTCGAATGTTCCAGGCCGCGCGGCCTGGGCCCGCATGAACATTCCAGCCTGGCCGCGAACATTCGGGCCCCGGCTTGCCCGGGTCGCCCCTGAACATTCGGGCTCGCTACCGCGAATATTCGGGCTCCATCCAGAGCCCGGCCGCCCATCAACATTCGGGCTCGCTACGGGCCCTCGGCGGCCACCGGAGGCAGTCCCAGCGCGCCCTGAAGCTCCCGGAGCTTCGCCTGGATGACCCGAATGTTCTGGGGCCCCATCCGCAGCAAGTGCTTCTGCGCCCGGCTCAGGCCCTCCAGCTCCGGCGAGGCATAGACATAGAGCGCTCCTTGCGGCTGGACCTCCAGCGCGGCGCCCTCCGGAACCGGAACCGCGAGCAGATGCTGGAAGGCTCGGCTCAGCGTCGAATCGAACGTCTGTCCCGGCGGAGCAATCTCGCCATGCGCCTGGTCGATGAGCGGCTTCAAGTCGCGGTACATGCTCTTGGCGACCTGCGCGTCGAAGGTGCCGAACACTCGCGCCACCAGGTCGTAGCGAGCATGGCTTCGCGGGTCGATGGTCACCGACTTGTCCTTGCCCTCGACGACCTGGAATCCATCCGCCGGGCCCAGGAAACCCAGCACCATCCGGGGGCTCACGCCCTCCGCGATGTTGTTCACGGCCGCCGTCACCCGGCGCACCAGATCCTTCTCCTGGAGCCAGCGCTGGAGCTCCGCTTCCTCCGACATCCGGCTCGCCATCTCCCGGACCCGGCCGTCACTCTCCGGAAGCGAAGCCGTCGGTGCTGCCGGCGCGGCCACACCTGCGTCCTCGATGATCGGAGCCACCGCGACCACGGGCGGCGGCGCCTTCTCGAAGAGGCCCAGCGCGACGGCGGCCCCTACGCCCACCGCCACCAGCGCGCCGCCCACCAGCGCGGCCTTCTTTCCAGCCGAGCCTCGCTGGGGAACCTCGGAGCTCTCTGTCGGGTCAATCGGGTCGCTCATGGGTTGCGGTCCTCCGTCTCGGGTTCGGTTCACCCTACAAACGACTCCTGGACGCATTCCACGGGCGCGGTGCAACCCATGAGGCCGGTTGTTCACCGGAAGAGAGTCCCAGGGGGGCGAATCGCCGAGGCACCCTGCCCGCCCTGCTCAGGAACTCAGGGAAACTGCTCTTCGGCCCGGACGCGCTCGAGCGTCTGAAGGTCCCGCTCCGTGGGGCCCAGCTCCAGGATGATCCGGCTCACGTCGTACAGCACTTCGCCACGCTCGAACACGGGCAGCCGGGGCACGTCCTGATTCAAGTCATCGGCGCCGCGGTTGTAGGCCACGTCCATCAGCGTCCGGAGCTGGAAGGAGTCGTAGAGGTTGTATTCCACCAGGAACCGCAACGCCTCCACGTCACCGCGCCGCGTATACGCACGCCACAGCAGCACGGCGTCGTAGCCGTTGACGCCCTTCATGTGCGGCGGACGCTCGGCGCCAATCTTTCCTTCGATCTCCTTCAGCCCGCCGCCCAGTCCCAGCCGACGCGTGACGAAGCGCAGATCGATATGCGCGTCCGGTACCGGAAACCGCCCCGCGCCAAAGTAGTTGCGCAGCACCGGCACATCGAACGTGGACCCGTTGAAGGTCACCCACAGCCGCCGCGCCGCCATGGCCTCCGGCAGCGCGTCCATGTTCCGGCCCTGGATGAACACGTGCAGGCCCGTGGCATCGAACAGACTCACCACCGTGGGTGCCTGGGCCTCGCGGCCATCCGTCTCGATGTCGAAGTAGACGGCGTCCTGGTGGAACTCGGGATACAGCCGCCAATGCTCACGGGGCGGAATCAGCTCCGCCAGCCGGCGCAAATCCCTCCGCTCCAGCGCCTCACGACCCAGCGCGAGTCGCTCCCGCGCGATGTCGTCCGTCTTCCGGGTGATGGCCACACCCTCGCCGGCCGCCGGATAGTCGTCCCACGTCTTGAAGCCGCGCGCCCAGAGGTCCTTCTCGCGCCAGGGGCCCACGCCGGGGATGTGCTGGAACGTCCGCTGGAGCATCAATCGAGCGCGCCCAACCTTCCCGCCACCAGTTCCTCCAGGAGCGGAATGTCCGCTTCGCAGAAAGGCAGGGACTGCATCTCCCCGGGCGTCCGGAACTCGAGCGCATTCGCGCCCAACGGCTTCGGCTCACCAGAGAGCATCCGCGCCGCGTAGAGCACCAGCTCCACCGTCAGGTCCGGGTACTCGTGGCGGCCTTCCCACAGTCGCCGGCCCACGGAGAGCTCCACATCCAGCTCCTCGCGACACTCCCGGGCGAGCGCGGCTTCGTCCGTCTCGCCAGCCTCCACCTTGCCACCGGGAAACTCCCACAGGAGCGCGCGGCTTCCACCCGGAAGCCGCTGCTGCACCAGGAAGCGCTGGGCGTCGAGGCGACCTGGAATCAGCGCCGCCACCACGCGGACCGTCCGGGTCGCCACCGTGGTCACCCCTTCAGCCCGTTGAAGTCCAGCGAGTAGAGCCACCCGTTGTTGGAGAGCACGAACAGCTTCGAGCCCGCCACGAACGGCGTCGCGGAGACGCCGTCACCGGGGTTCCACGACACGCGCGCCTGGCCCGTCTTCGGGTCCAGGAACAGCAGCGACCGCTGGATGGGAACAATCAGCATTCCCTTGGAGAACACGGGCGTCTGGCCCGACCTTTCGCCCAGGGGGTGCGACCAGAGGAGCCGTCCGTCTTCCGCCAGGTAGGCGTCCACGCGGCCGTCGCCCACGGTGAAGAGCATCTGCCCCTTCGCCAGCAGCCCCGTCATGCCGGACACCGAGCTGGTCCAGACCAGCTCTCCGGACTCCGCCTCCAGCGCGAAGAGGCCATTCTTGTACGACGCCACGTAGAGCTGCCCGTGGTCATCCAGCGCGGGCGCGGTGTCCACGTCCAGGAACTCGGAGCCGCTTCCCGACAGCGACTTCTCCCAGTTGGCGCCGCCGTCCTTCATGTTCAGCGACACGATGTAGCCGTCGGAGAAGCCCACGTAGACATTGCCGTCGCGAACCAGCGGCGTCGACGCGCCTCGCACCGTGAAGCCCGACGGCGGGTCCCTGCGGTACTGCCAGGCCCAGACCCCGTCCTCGACCTTCACCGCGAACAGGGTGTCGCTCTCCGAGGCCACCAACACCAGGCCCTCGGCGATCACCGGCACCGTGGCCAGCGACTCACCCGCCGCGTACTGCCACTTCTGATCTCCAGTGGCCGCGTCCAGCGCGTACAGGGTGCCGTCACCCCCGGGAACGAAGGCCACGCCGTCGCTCACCTGGGCCCCCGCCGCGAAGCGGGTCGTCGTCCGCTTGGACCACTTGATCTGACCGTCCGGACCCACGCCGCGGATGACGCCATCCCGCGTGAGCGCGATGACCGTCTTGCTCTTCGCGTCGTACGCTGGCGAGGCGACCTCGCGCGGCGCGTACTCCAGCAGGGTGGGCGCCACCAGTGGCGCCCACCAGTCCACCGAGAAGTAGTCCACCGGAGGCGCCAGCTCCGTGCGGGGCAGCTCCGGATTGCCGTAGCGCGGCAGGGTACTGCAACCGCCCAGGAGACCGACCGCCACGGCACTCCCCAGCCAACGCCTCCAGCTCACGAGCTGCTTCTTCATAACGTGCGCGCTACCCCGCGTCAGTGACGGCGGCCGGCGCGGGCGCCGGGGCCGGGATCTTCACGCCCTGCGAGGCCAGCACCGCCAGCCGCTCGCTGGACAGTCGCGCCGCCGTGGTGTTCGCGTGGTCCGTGGACACCTTGGACAGCACGGCCGCGGCCTCGTCCTTCTTGTCCTGCGCGATGAGCATCCGACCCTTGTGGTAGTCGCCCATGCCGGCCAGGAACTCACCGCCGCCCGCCGCGCCCATCTGCTCGAAGGACTTGATGGCCTCGTCGTACTTCTTCTCCGCCTCGAAGGCGTAGCCCTGTCCCTCCAGCGCGCCCGCGCGGAGCGGGTCGTTCTGGGCGGCGCCCTTCAGGAAGTCGCTGAACGCGGTCTGCGCGTCCGCGAAGCGGCCCAGGCGGAACTGCGCCTCGCCGAGCGACAGCGCCGCAGTCGTCGCCGACCGCGTCCCACCGTGCTCCTTGCGGAAGTCCGACAGCGCCGTCACCAGCGCCTCGTCGCGCTCCTTCACGTTCTTGAAAGGCGTCTCGGTGTCGCCGGGCTGCGCGGGCTGCACGCCCTCCACGGGACGATCCAGCACGGCGAGCGCCTGGCCCAACGCCTGGCCGGCCTGCGCCTCGCCGCGCTTGGACACCTCGCTGGCGATGGCCACACCCACGCCGCCCAGGATGATGACGGCCACGGCGATGCCGATGAGCTTCTGCCGCTGGATGAGCCAGTCACGCGCGTCAGCGCCGACCTTTTGGAAGGTGTCCGGCTGACGAAGCTCCTGCTGGCGAATCTTCTCGGTCTTGGTTCCAGCCACGTCGGTCAACCTCTCTCTGCGCTTCGGTGCTCTACCCTGTCGGAGAGCGGAAGAGCGGCGCACTGTACGGAGCGCGCGCCGCGAGTGTCAACGCACGGACGCTTCAGTGCTTCCCCTGATGGCTCGGCCTCTTTCGAGCCGCCCGCTTCGCCTGTCCGGGCCGCTCCCGGAACACCAGCCGGATGGGCACGCGCAGGTCGAAGGTCTTCCGGAGCTGATTGGTGATGTACCGCTTGTACATGTCAGGCACGCCCTCCGGATGGTTGCACGTGAGGGCGAACGTCGGCGGCGCCGACGTCACCTGGGTGATGTAGTACAGGCGCAGCGGCTTGCTCCGGACGATGGGCGCCGGGTGGTTGTCCACCATGTACTCCAGGAGCCGGTTGAGCTGGGGCGTGGGGGCCCGGAACCGGAACTGCTCGGCCAGCTCCACCGCCGCGTCCATGACCTTCTCCACCTTGGAGCCCGTCAGCGCGGACGTGAAGATGATGGGCGCGTAGCCCACGAACTTCAGCGAGTGCCGGAGCGACTCCCGGAACGCCTCCTGGCGGCGCTGATCCGCGTCGATCAGGTCCCACTTGTTCACCACGATGACCAGCGCCCGGCCGCGCTCCTCGGCCAGGCCCGCCAGCTTCGCGTCCTGGTCCACCGCGGGCTCCGTGGCGTCCATCAGCAGCACCGCCACGTCGCTGCGCTCCATCACCTTGAGCGCCGCGATGACCGAGTACTTCTCGATCTGGTGGGCAATCGTCTTCTTGCGCCGGATGCCCGCGGTGTCCGTGAGGAGCAGCTTGCGGTCCTTGTACGTCAGCGGCGAGTCGATGGGGTCCCGCGTCGTCCCCGGAATCTCGCTGGCCACCACCCGCTTCTCCTTCAGGATGGCGTTGACCAGGGTGCTCTTGCCCACGTTGGGCCGGCCGATGATGGCCACGCGGATGATGCCGTCGTCCGGCGGGGCCTCGGCGTCCTCGCCCTCTTCCTTGGGCGGCAGCTTCTCGACGACTTCGTCGAACAGCCCGGGCACGCCCAGGCCATGCTCCGCGGACATGGCGTGCACCTCGCCCAGGCCCATCTTGTAGAAGTCCGCGGTCAGCGACTGCATCTGCCCGCTGGTGGTGTCCAGCTTGTTCACCGCGACAATCACCGGCTTGCCGCTCTTGCGCAGGTACTTCGCCACCGCTTCGTCAGCGCCCGTCACGCCCTCCCGGCCGTCGGTGACGAAGATGATGACGTCACACTCCTCCACGGCCAGCTGGGCCTGCTCGCGCACCTGCTTGAGCAGCGAGTCCTTCTCGCCGGGGACGAAGCCGCCGGTGTCGATGAAGGTGAACGCCCGTCCACCCCACTTCGCGTCCGCGTAGTGGCGATCCCGCGTCACGCCCGGCTGGTCCTCCACCAACGCGATGCGGCGACCGATGAGGCGGTTGAACAGCGTGCTCTTGCCCACGTTGGGGCGTCCGACAATGGCTACCAGGGGCTTCATCTCAGTCGTATCCCAGCTTCTTGAGGCCTTCGGGGCGCTCGCTCCAGCGCGGCTCCACCCGGACACGCAGGTCCAGGTACACATGCGCGCCCAGCAGGCGTTGCACGGACTTGCGCGCGTCCGTGCCAATCGTCTTCAGCATCTGCCCCTGTTTTCCAATGATGATGGCCTTCTGGCTGTCGCGCTCCACGAAGATGGAGGCGGCGATGCGGATGAGTCCGCCCAGCTGGCCCGGAGGAGTTCCCGGCCGGGGCTCGCGCTCGGACTCGTCGAAGATGTCCACCATCACCGCGGTGGAGTACGGAATTTCCTGGCGGCAGTGCCGCAGCACCTGCTCGCGGATGTACTCGCTCACCAGCGTCCGCTCCTGCTGGTCCGTGAGCATGTCCTCGTCGAAGAGGTTCTCGCCTTCCGGCAGGTGGCTCAGCACCGTGGTGAACAGGCGCTCCACGCCGTCCTTCTCGCGCGCGGAGATGGGGACCACCTCCGCGAAGGGGAACTCCTGGCGGTACAGGTCGATGAGCGGAAGGATGGCTCCCTTGGGGATGGAGTCGATCTTGTTGATGACCAGGAAGGTGGGCTTGCCCAGCTTCTGGAGCCGCTCGAGGATGATGCGGTTGCCCGGGCTGACCTCGGGCTTCTCGCCGGCGGGCGGTTCAATCAGGAAGAGGACCAGGTCCACCTCCTCCGCGGCCTGGATCGCCGTCTCCACCATGTAGCGGTTGAGCTCCCCCTTGGCCTGGTGGATGCCGGGGGTGTCGAGGAATGCGACCTGCCCTTCAGGGCGGGTCACGACTCCGAGGATGCGGTTGCGCGTCGTCTGCGGCTTGCCGGAGACGATGGCGATCTTCTCACCGGTGAGCGCGTTGAGCAGGGTGCTCTTGCCCACATTGGGGCGTCCGATGAGCGCGGCGAAGCCGCTGCGGTGGTTCTTGGGAGAGGCCATTGCTTCGAAGGTGGTCTGGGAGTCCCTGTGTGGCTGGGAGCCCCTGAGGGGGAACTTCCAACAGCGCCCTATAACAGACCACCACCCCCGGCATCTGCCCGGGGCGGTGGTCAGGCGGGCGGCCTACGGCTGGGTCGTCGAGATGGTCAGCTTGTTGACCGTCACGGGCGTGCGGGGACGGTCATCACCATCCCGGGCCACCTTGCTGATCTTCTCCACGATGTCGTAGCCCTTCACGACCTCGCCGAAGATGGTGTGCTTGTTGTTGAGGTACGTCGGCTTCGACGTCGTCAGGAAGAACTGGCTGCCGTTGGTGTGCGGCCGGCCGATGTTCGCCATCGCCAGCAGGCCCACCTTGTCGAACGTGCGGCCGGACTGGAACTCGTCCTTCACGTTGAAGCCGGGGTTGCCGCGGCCGGAGCCGAGCGGACAGCCGCCCTGAATCATGAAGTTGTCGATGACGCGGTGGAACACGGTGCCGTCATAGAACGGGCGCTTCGTCTTCTCCTGCGTCTTGGGGTCCGTGAACTCCAGTTCCCCCGTCGCCAGGCCCACGAAGCTCGCCACCGAATCCGGGGCGTCCTTCGGGAACAGCTTCACGACAATCTGCCCCTGCGTGGTGTCGAAGGTGGCGTAAAGGTCATTGCCCGCGCGGGCCTCGTCCGTCATTCCCATGCTGCCCTCCCGTCTTGCTTGATGGACCCGCCGAAGCAGCGGGTCCGTTTCACGTCCACTGCCCTAAAGTCCCGCCAACCTACCGGGAGGACTCGGGCCGAGCGCCCTGGGGCTTCGGCGTCACCGGGGGCTTCACCGGGGCATCCGCCGCCGGTCCCTTCCGGATGACGACGCCCGCGGGCGCCTTGTCGCTCAACTCCACCCGGGTGAGCACCACCGGCGTCTGCGGCCGGTCGCGGTTGTCCCGAGGCACCGCGCCAATCTTCTCCACGACGTCGTAGCCCTTCACCACCTCACCGAAGAGGGTGTGCTTGTTCGTCAGGTGGTCAGGCGCGCTGGTGGTGATGAAGAACTGGCTGCCGTTGGTGCCCGGTCCCCGGTTGGCCATGGCCAGCTGCCCCGGCTTGTCGAAGACGTGGCCGTTGTTGAACTCGTCCTCGAAGCGATAGCCCGGGTCGCCCGAGCCCGTCCCCGTCGGGTCCCCTGCCTGAATCATGAAGCCCGGGATGACTCGGTGGAACACCGTCCCGTTGTACAGCGGCTGCTTCGACATCTCTCCGGACTTGGGGTCCCTCCACTCCTTCTCACCCGTGGCCAGACCCACGAAGTTCGCCACCGTCTTCGGGGCGTCCTTGGAGAAGAGGCGGACGGTGATGTCGCCCTCGCTCGTCTTCAGCGTGGCGTAGAGGTCCTTGCCGGCCGTCACCTTCTTCGTCCACTTGCCGGGAGCCGCGGCGACAGCGGTACCCGCCACCAGGCAGGCCACCAGCGCGAACGTCAGACGGAGGGGTGAGGAGGGGCGCATGGGCGCGGCACCTTATTCCCCACCCCCTTCCCCACCAAGGGGTTTCACGCCGAGGTGTCGTCCGGTGGCACTTCCGGGGTGGGCGCCTCCACCGGGGGAGGCCCTCCCTCGGGGGGCGGAGGGGCGGCGCTCGCGGCGGTGGCGGCGTCCTGCTTGATGCGCTCCAGGGTGGCCTGCGCCGCGCACTGCTCCGCTTCCTTCTTGCTGCGGCCGGAGGCCCGGGCGAAGGGCGCGTCGCCCAGCGTCACCTCCACCTCGAACACCTTCGAGTGCTCCGGGCCCGCCTCCGAAATCACGCGGTAGCGAGGCGACAGCTTGAGCTTCTCGTGGGCCATCTCCTGGAGGAGCGTCTTGTAGTCCAGCCTCCCCTGGCCGCTGGAGACCTCGTCCAGCAGCTCCGCGAAGCACCGGTCCACCAGGGCCACGGCGGGCTCCAGGCCCGCGCAGAGGTAGACAGCGCCGAAGACGGCCTCGAGCGCGTCCGCCAGCACGGAGTTCTTCTCGCGGCCGCCCGACAGGAGCTCGCCCCGGCCCAGCAGCAGCAGGTCCCCCAGGGGGATGGTGCGGGCCACCCGGGCCAGGCCGTCCTCGTTGACGATGCGGGCGCGCATCTTGGTGAGGTCGCCTTCGGGCATGCCTGGGAAGCGCTCCATCAGCCGGTGGCTGACGGCCAGGTTCACCACCGAATCGCCCAGGAACTCCAACCGCTGGTTGTCCTTGAGGTCCTTGTCCCGCGTCTCATTGACGTAGGTCTTGTGGGTCAGGGCCTCGAGCGCGATCTCCCTGCGCGAGAACCCCAGGCCCAGGCGCTTCTCCAGGGCCTCCACCCGCTCCGACACAGTCAGCTTCTCCACGGACGTCTTTCACTCCTGAGGCGCGTCCGGTCCGACCAGCCTCACGGCTTCGGGACGAACTTTCAGCAGCGCCGCCACCATCCGGACAATGCCCGGGAATTCATCCAGCTCGAACCGGCCCGCCCACACCTTGCCCTGAGCCCCCGCCAGCAGGCCCCGGAAGGTGCGTCCCGCCACCCTCGCGGCGGCGAAGCGATACGGCCGGCCCTCCACCTGCAACTGCGCCAGCAGCTCCAGGCTGCTCCGGGGCGGAACCAACGACTCCGCGCCAAACTTCTCCACGATGTCTGAAAAACGCACCAGCCCCGCGCCCGCGGGCGAAGGCTGTGGACGGCTCGCCGGCTCACCCAGCAGCGCCGCCAGATACCCCGTCAGCGCGGCGCGCTCGCGGAACTCCGACAGCTCCAGCGTGTGCCCCGCCCCCCCGGAGACCTCACCCGCGTCCCGCTGGGCGCGGGCGATGCGGAAGTTGCCCAGCCGGTCCGCCGCGAGCAGGACGGAGAGGTCACCCTCCACCACCTCGGTGGTCAGCTCCAGGGTGTCCTGGTCCACGCGCGGCACCAGCCCCAGCACCTGGAGCTCCGCCGAACGACGCTGGACATGGAAGATGTGCTCGTTGAAGGCGTCCGACAGCAGCGCTTCGATATCCGCCACGTCGCTGAGGGCGCCGACGAGGATGGGCGCGAGTCCCACCACCGCCGCCGGGGAGATGGGGATGAGCCGGTCCCCCATCACCTGGAAGGTCACCTCGGCGATGAACGCCTTGGTCACGGGATTGACGAGAGGAGACGACTCCAGGTCCAGCACCGCTTCGATGCCGGCCACATCCTCACGTACTTGAAGCCCGAGTCCCTCCAGCCGTGCCGTGTCCATCAAGCCCCTTTGAAGGTCTCTCTCGCGATGATGGTGCGTTGGATCTCGCTCGTTCCCTCTCCAATTTCACACAATTTGGCGTCGCGGAGGTAGCGCTCGACGGGGAATTCGCGGGTGTAGCCATAGCCTCCGTGGATCTGCACCGCCTTGGAGGCCGCGCGCATGGCGACCTCGGACGCGAACAGCTTCGCCATGGAGGCTTCCTTGGAGTACGGCTGGCCCGCATCGGCCATTCGCGCCGCGCGGTGGACGAGCAGCCGCGCCGCGTCCGTCTCCGTCTTCATGTCCGCCATCATCCAGCGCAGGGCCTGGAACTCGGAGATGGGCTGGCCGAAGGCGGTGCGGTCCTTGGAGTAGCGCACCGACTCCTCCAGCGCGCCCCGGGCCAGGCCCACCGCCAGCGCGCCGATGGTGATGCGGCCCTTGTCGAGGATCTTCATCGTGTCGATGAAGCCGTGGTCGACCTCTCCGACGCGGTTCTCGTCGGGGACCTCCACGTTCTCCAGCACCAGCTCCGCCGTGTCCGACGAGCGCATGCCCAGCTTGCCGTGGATGGCGCGCTGGCTGAACCCGGGCATCCCCTTCTCCAGGAGGAACGCGGTGACGCCCTTCTGGCGCTTGTCCGGAGACGTCACCGCGAGCACGACGAAGACGTCGCCCACGGTGCCCTGGGTGATGAACATCTTGGTGCCGTTGAGCACCCAGTTCTTGCCCTGGCGCACCGCGGTCGTCTTCATGCCGGACGCGTCCGAGCCGGACCCGGGCTCCGTCAGGCCCCACGCACCCAGGGCCTCCGCGGAGGCGAGCTTGGGCAGGTACTTCGCGTGCTGCGTCTCGTTGCCAAAGACGCGCAGGTGGCTGGTGCCCAGGCCGTTGTGGCTGGCCACCGTGAGGGCGAGCGAGCCGTCGTAGCGGGCGATCTCCTCCACGGCCACGGCCACGGCGAGCGAGTCCATGTCCGCCCCGCCGTACTTCTCCGAGACGAGGATGCCCATGACGCCGAGCTGGCCCAGCTCCCGGACGACTTCCATCGGGAACTTCTCCTCCTTGTCCCACTGGCCGGCGAAGGGCTTCACCTGGCGCTCGCAGAAGTCGCGGAGGGAGGACTGGAGGGCGCGATGACTTTCGGGGAGTTCAAAGTCCATGGTCGGGAGGATCTATAGCAAAGGGTCCCGGAAGGCAGCGGGCCTTCCGGGTAGGGCAAGATTCTCTACTCAAACGGGATAGACGCCGTGCTTCTTTTCGGCACGAGGCGTCTGGCGCGAGGCGTACAGCCCGTAGCGCTGGGTCAGCTCGTGACGCAGGCGCTCACCGGGGACGATGTCATCGATGACCAGCTCGCTGGCCAGCTTGTAGATGTCCACGTCCGCCTTGTACTCGTCGCGCAGCTTCTGGACGTAGGCGGGGCGCTCGGCCTCGGGCAGCTCTTGAATCTTGTTGTAGTAGACGGCGTTGACGGCCGCCTCCGGGCCCATGACGGCGATCATCGCCCCGGGCAGCGCCAGGGTGGCCTCCGGCGCGAAGCCCGGGCCGCTCATGGCGTAGAGACCGGCGCCGTACGCCTTGCGCACGACGAGGCAGATGCGGGGCACGCTGGCCTCGGACACCGCGGAGATCATCTTCGCGCCGGAGCGGATGATGCCCGCGCGCTCCACCTTGGTGCCAATCATGAAGCCCGGCACGTCCGCCATGTAGAGCAGCGGAATGTTGAAGGCGTCACACAGCCAGATGAACCGGGCCGCCTTGTCCGCGCTGTCCACGAAGAGCACGCCGCCCTTGTACTTGGGCTGGTTGGCGATGATGCCCACCGGACGACCGTCGATGCGGGCAAGGCCGGTGATGAGTTCCTGGGCGAAGAGCTTCTTCACCTCGAACCAGCTCCCCTCGTCGATGAGCTCGGTGATGAGGGCGTGCATGTCGAAGGGCTTGTTCTGGTCGACGGGGACGATCTCCTCGACCTTCTTCCCGCTGGCCTTGGGCGCCTTGGACTCCGCGCGCGGCGGCAGCTGGCTGCAGTTCTCCGGGAAGTAGCTCAGGTAGTTCTTCGCCGCGGCGATGGCCTCCTGCTCCGTCTTCACCAGCACGTCGCCACAGCCGGAGATGGAGCAGTGCATCTTCGCGCCGCCCATCTCCTCGAGCGTCACCTTCTCGCCAATCACCATCTCCGCCATGCGCGGGCTGCCCAGGTACATGGAGGCGTTGCCGTCCACCATGATGACCAGGTCGCAGAACGCGGGGATGTACGCGCCACCGGCGGCGGAAGGTCCGAAGAGCAGGCACACCTGGGGCACGTCCCCGGACATGTGCACCTCGTTGTAGAAGATGCGTCCGGCGCCCCGGCGACCGGGGAACATCTCCACCTGATCGGTGATGCGGGCTCCCGCGGAGTCCACCAGGTAGAGCAGCGGGCAGCGCAGCGAGCGGGCGGTCTCCTGGATGCGGAGGATCTTCTCCACCGTGCGGGCACCCCAGCTGCCGGCCTTCACCGTGGAGTCGTTGGCCATGATGGCCACCGTGCGTCCGGCCACCTTGCCCAGGCCGATGACGACGCCATCCGAGGGCAGCTCCCCGTCCAGGTTGTTGGCGAGCTTCGCGTCCTCGACGAAGGAGCCTTCGTCGACCAGCAGGCGGATGCGCTCCCGCGCGAACAGCTTGCCGGCCTCCTGGTTCTTCGCGTGGTACTTCGGCGCGCCACCCTTCTCCACCTGGGCGATCTTCTCGAGCAGTTTCGTGTCTTGGGACATGGCCCGGGCGACATAGCAGAAAGGTCCACGGCTGGCTGCTCTCTCACCGAGGGCTCGACGCACCCTGTCGTCCAGCCGATGACGCGCCGAGCGAACCCCAGGGTCCGGGGGGTGGCGGCGCGGGCTCCCCTGCCTACCTTCAACGCTCGAAGGAGACGCTCCGCGGCGCGGCGCGTCCCCGACCAACACTGGCCCAGGAGGGATGCATGTTCGCGAAGAAGAAGGCGAAGTGGACGGCGAAGGGTTTGGCCAAGAGCGAGCTGTACCGCAAGTGGATGGCGCACAAGCTCCTCGACGAGCTTCCCCGCGTCGCCCGGAATCGCTGGGACGACTTCGAGCCGGATGATGCGCTGCGGCACGTGGGTCTGACGACCTACAAGCCGGGCCGCGCCGGGCTGGGCAGCCTGGGTCTGTTCCTCATCGGCGCGGTGGCGGGCGGCGTGGCGGCCCTGCTGCTCACCCCGAAGACGGGCGACGACCTGCGCAGCCAGGTGAAGGACAAGGCCATGGGCTACATGAACAAGCAGAACATCGGACTGGCGCCGGAGAAGAGCGCCAGCGCCTAGCGAGTGAGACTGCCTCGTCGCGCGGGCCACTCGTTCGCGAGGGTCCGACCCGACCAGGGTCACGAGGGCGGGGTCCGCGAGTCGCGGGCCGCCGCCCTTCGTGTGTTTCTCAGCGCCCCTTGAAGACGGGGGGACGCTTCTCCGCGAAGGCACGCAGGCCCTCGAGCCGGTCCTCCGTCTTGAGGACCTCTTCGTACTTGCGCAGCTCCAGCGCGAGCGCGTCGTCCAGCTCCAGGCCCATGCCCTCGTCGATGGCGTGTTTGGCCGTGGCCACCGCGATGGGGGCGTTGTCCACCACCGACTCCGCGAGGCCGTGCGCGACCTCCAGGAGGTGCCCTTCGGGCGCGAGCCGGTTCACCAGCCCCACGGCGAAGGCCTCCGCCGCGTTGAGGCGCCGGGCGGTGAGGATGAGGTCCTTGGCGCGCCCCGGGCCCACCAGTCGCGCCAGCCGCTGCGTGCCGCCGCCTCCGGGGATGATTCCCAGCTTCACCTCGGTGAGCCCCAGCTCGGCCGCCGGGGCCGCCACGCGCAAATCACAGGCGAGCGCCAGCTCGGTGCCTCCACCGAAGGCCGCGCCGTTGATGGCGGCGATGAAGACGCAGTCGCTCTTTTCAATCGCGCGGAACGTCTTGCGCAGCCCGTCGAGGAACGCGCGCACCTCGTCCTCGGCCATGCCCGCGCGCTCCTTGAGGTCCGCGCCCGCGCAGAAGGCCTTGTCGCCCGCGCCGGTGATGACGACCGCGCGAACCTGGTGCCCCGAGGAAACCCGAGCGACGAGCGCGCCCAGCTCCTGGAGCATGGCGCGGCTGATGGCGTTGCGGCGGCCCTCGCCGTCGATGGTCCAGATCTCGATGGCACCGCGTGCGTCGACCTTGAATTCCGGCATATCCGCTCCCCTTCCAGGGCCCGCCCGGCGGGCCGCTCTGGGACGCGGCAGAGTGCGGCGGGAAGGCGGGTCTGGCAAGGCGGAAACGGTTAGCATCCCCTCATGCCTTCGCCGCGCACCGTGCTCCGACAGCTCGCCCCGTGGGCCTCCTGGTGGCCCTCGGCCCTCGCCCTGGTGGCCCTGGCCCTCGTTCCCCTGGACGCCCTGGCCCGGGGCGGTGGTGGCGAGCACTACACGCGTCCCTCCTCGGACCGCGACGGCGGTGGCGATGGGATTCCCATCTGGATCCTCTTCGAGGCGTTCCGGCTGGTGTTCCGCTACCCGAAGGTGATGATTCCGCTGCTGGTCATCTGCGGCGTCGGGTACTGGCTCTACAAGCGCAACCTCCACCCGACGGCCACCACGCGCAAGGCGTTGGACCAGTACGAGGCGGACCAGCGCACCCAGGTGACTTCGCGCGACGTGTCCGGCTGGGTCAACGCGCTCAAGCTGAAGGACCCCGCGTTCGAACTGGAGCCCGTGCTCGGCAAGGTGCGCCGGCTGTTCATGGACCTGCAGCAGGCCTGGTTCCGCCGCGACATGACGCCGGTGCGGCCCTTCCTTTCGGACGCGACGTGGCAGCGCTTCGGCGTGCAGCTCAAGCTGCTGGATGCGCAGGGCATGCGCGATGCCATCACCGACATCGAGGTGCTCGACGTCCAGCTCATCGGTCTGGAGCAGAGCGAGTGGTTCGACAGCATCCAGGTCCGCGTCCAGGCGCGGATGCGGGACACGGACGTGTCCGCGAACGACACGGATGCGCAGGCGGTCGAAGCCGCGCGCAGGGCTCGGATGGAGACCTTCACGGAGGTGTGGACCTTCGTGCGCAAGCCGGGCGTGCAGACGCGCATCGGCGCGGACCTGTTCCAGGGCAAGTGCCCCAACTGCGGCGCCCCGTACAAGGGCGGTGCGGCCAACCGCTGCGAGTTCTGCAACGCGGTGGTGAACTCCGGCAACTACGACTGGACGCTCACGGAGATAACGCAGGGCGTGGAGCACTCGCGCTACCACCGGACGGTGGACGGGCTGATGCAGGCGCGGCAGGACGACCCTGCACTCAACCTGGAGGTCCTGGAGGATCGCGCGTCGCTGCTGTTCTGGAAGTGGATCGACGCACAGAGCCGGGGCGACACGAACGGCCTGTCCAAGGTGGCCACGCCGGATGCACTCGGGACGCTGAACTCCGACCTGGACGCTTTGCGTCGCCAGGGCCGGCGGAGGGTGTTCCTGGAGTGCGCGGTGGGCTCGGTGGATGTGCGGCTGCTGGAGGTGGACCCGCGAGGGTATGACCGCGCGCACGTGGAGATCCGCTGGAGCGCGCGCATGGGTGTGGGCCCCGTCAACGAGCGTCCTCCGCAGATCCCCACCCTGCCCCAGCGCTTCGTCTTCACGCTGGTGCGCAAGCATGGCGCGCGGACGAACACCGCGAACGGCGTGTCCACGGACCGCTGCCCTCAGTGCAACGCGCCGCTCACCGACAGCGCCGCCACGGCGTGCGAGTTCTGCGGCACTCAGCTCGCCAATGGTGAGCGGGACTGGGTGCTCGCGTCCGCGCTGCCCTTCGAGGCGTGGAATGTCCGCGAGGGAGCGAGCAGCTACCGGGCGCCGCCTGCCCGCGCGCCGGTGGCTCGGCCGTCAAACGGTGCGCCCGCGGTGGCCTCGTCGGGGAACGGCACGGACGCGGTGCTGGATGTCCAGGAACGGCATCGGCTGCTCTACATGATGGCCGCCATCGCCGCCTCCGACGGCACCGTGACTCCCGCCGAACGCCGGCTACTGAAGCTGTGCGCCGAACGCTGGGACGTCGAGTGGTCTCAGGTGGAGATGGCCCTCAACGCGGGGCCGCAGCTCTTCGAGCGACTGGTTGCCCGGGGCAGCCCCGAGGCGGAGGTCTTCCTGCGCAACATCGTCGAGATTGCCCTGGTGGATGGCCGCATCGACCGCAAGGAGCGCCGCATGCTGGAGTCCGCGGCGGGCCACCTGGGCCTCCAGGAGAAGCTGGCGTCGATGATCAGCGACCGTTGAAACGGCAGGGGGCGGGCCACCGAGCCCGCCCCTCCGGGAATCCGGCGAGACACACTCCGAGTATGATTACTGGGAGTGAAATCCAGCCCTGGGCCCGAGGGCTCAGGAGGGGCGGTGTGACTCGGGCTGATAGGTCTGGATGACCCGCTGCACCCGGTCGGTGACGGACTGGAGGGCAACGGTGGCTGAGGCGGCGGAATCCAAGCGGCCCAGGGTCTCCGTCATCATCGCGGACAGGTCATTCACGGCGCTGAAGAGCTGCGAGACGCCCGCCGCCTGCTGCCCCACCGCCGCTGAGATGCGGCGCACGCTGTCGGTGCTGTTCTCCATCATCGAGGTGAGGCCACGAAGGCTCTCGCCGGACTCGCGCACCACTTCCAGGTCCATCGACATCCGCTCGGAGCCCCGCTTGCTCGCGGTCATCACCGCCTGGATGGACTTCATCGTTTCGTCGAGGATGACGCGCACCTCGCCCGTGGCCTGCTGGGACTGGCGCGCCAGCCGACGCATCTCGGTGGCGACCACCGCGAACCCCCGGCCCGTCTCCCCCGAGCGCGCGGCCTCAATCGCGGCGTTGACGGCCACCATGTTGGACTGGTCCGCCAGGTCCTTCACCGTGGCGGCGATGTCGTTGAGCTTGCGTGCCCGCGCGCCCAGTTTCTCGAGCTGACCGGACAGCTCCGACGCCTGCGACCGGATGCCCTCCAGTCCCAGCATGCTCTTGCCAATCATCGCCTGGGCCGTGGTGCCCGCATCGCCCGCCTGGGTGGTGGACTCCATGATGACCTCCGCCTGCCGTGAGGTCTCCTCCGACGTGCGCTGAATCTCCGTCGCCGTCACCTGTGTCTCGGACAGCGCCTGCGCCTGCCGCGACAGCATCCGGCGCTGGTCCTCGGTGGTGATGGTCAGGGAGAGCATCGCCTCGGTCAGCTCCCGAGCGGAGTCCATCAGGGGCTCCACCACCCTCGCCTGGATTTCCCCCTGCGCCAGTTCCAGCCGCGCCTGCCGCGACGCCAGCTCCCGCAAGTCCCTTCGTCCGCTCAGGCACGTCAGGATGAGGAACACGTTCTCGAACACCACCCAGCCCGCGTGCTCCAGCGGACGCCACAGGCTCACCAGGTCCGTGCCGAACACCGACTGTGGCCAGAACAGCCCGCGCGCCAGGTGGTCCACCACCACCACGCCCGAATAGATGAACAGCACGCGCAGGTCCCGGTAGACGGCCAGGAAGGCCAGCGAGCCGAAGATGTGGAAGTGCGTCTCGATGCGGCCATCGGTGATGTGGATCAACAGCCCCGAGGTCAGCGCTTGCGCCACCGCGATGGAGAAGCGCGTGGACACGCCCCCAGGACGCAGCAGGCTCAGTGACACGGGGAGGCTTGCCACCACGAGTCCGAGCACGCCCGCCGCCCAGACATGAGGGTGCACTTCACTCGAGGTCCCCGCCCACGTCCGTGGCGACAAGACGAGCGCGGTGAGGAGCGCCCCCAACCATTGAAGTCCCATCAGCACGGCGAACATCCGGTCCGTGCGGCGGTGGAGGGCAGATTGATGCGCGTCAAAGATGTCCGACGAGCGGTTCGCGAGGGCCGTCGCGTCGACCGTGTGGGTCATGAAGCAAGTCCAGGTGGGGGGTACAGGGTCGACTCCCACCCAGGCTAGCAGTGGTGCCCTCGTATCGGAACCACTGTCGAAATTTTACAGACTTGCCACCCCTCACGGAGGGAGTGACCCACGGAGCCGCTCCAGGCGAAATCCGTGGGAATGGCTCAGGTCTGCGCGCGGCGAGAGGCCTTCTTCTCGCGCTCACCCAGGGCGGCCTGGAGGTACTTGCCCGCCAGCTTCCGGCCGATGAGCTCCTGGGCAATCTCCCCGGCCTCCACCAGCCGGTCCAGGTTGATGCCGGTGTCCACGCCCATGCCGTGGAACATGAAGACGGCGTCCTCGGTGGCCAGGTTGCCCGCGGCCCCGGGCGCATAGGGGCAGCCGCCCAGCCCGCCGATGCTCGCGTCGAACGTCGTCACGCCCGCGGACAGGCCCACCAGCGAGTTGGCCAGCGCGGTGCCTCGGGTGTCGTGGAGGTGCAGCGCCAGCTTCTCCACCGGAATGTGCTGGAGGAGCGCCTCCAGAATCTCTTCCGTCTGCCGGGGCGTGCCCACGCCAATCGTGTCGCCGAGGCTGAGCTGGTAGATGCCCGCGTCCACCAGGTAGCGGCAGATGTCCACCACGCGCTCCACCGGGACGTGGCCCTCGTAGGGACAGCCCCACACGGTGGACAGGTAGCCGCGCACGCGCATCCCGGCCTGGAGCGCGGCGGACGTCACCTCGCGAGCGCCCGCCATGGCCTCGGCGATGCTCTTGTTGATGTTCTTCTTGGAGTGGGCCTCGGACGCGGAGATGAACACCGCCGCTTCCTGCAGCCCCGCCTCCTTCGCGCGCTCCAGCCCCTTGAGGTTGGGCACCAGCGCGGAGAACACCACGCCCTCGCGGCGCCCCACCAGCCGCAGCAACTCCTCCGCGTCCGCGAGCTGGGGAATCCACTTGGGCGACACGAACGACGTCACCTCGATGCGCTTCTCGCCGGCCGTCACGAGGGCGTCGATGAGCCGCGCCTTGTCGCGCGTGGGCAGCGTGCGCAGCTCGTTCTGGAGTCCGTCCCGAGGGCCGACTTCGTACACGTCCACCCGCTTCGGCAGCTGGCTCAGCAGGGTTCCACGCGCTCGTGAATTCTCAGCCATCTCGCAGCACCGCTCCCACAATCAGGTCGGCCGACAGATGCGTCAGCGGCTCGCCATCGAGCCCGCCATGCACCCAGGAGATTGAAAACCCCGTGCTTTCCAACAGCCCGGCGAGATCCGCAAGGGGATAGTAACGAATGGCGTAGGACGCATGCAGGACGCGCCCGTCCACGAGGGTGAGCGTTCGTCGCCCCACGTCACGTCCCGTCGCCGCGTCGAAGTGACTCTCCTCATCCAGCACGCCA
The DNA here is from genome assembly GCF_013336715.1 of Myxococcus sp. CA056. Classification (NCBI taxonomy): domain Bacteria; kingdom Pseudomonadati; phylum Myxococcota; class Myxococcia; order Myxococcales; family Myxococcaceae; genus Myxococcus; species Myxococcus sp. CA056. Next base: position 594,653 of record NZ_JABUMT010000005.1, on the reverse strand, counting down.
CCACCGGGAAGCCCTCGCTGGAACGCGGCGTCGGGTGACGCGGCCAGTCGTTCATGTGGCACCGTCTGGAACACCAGCCGCCCTCCCCGTCTCATGGCGCGCGCCAGCTCACGGAGGATGTGTACGTGCTCCTCGTCCGTGAAGGCGAACAGCGTGGAATACCACGCGTACGCACCGGACAGGCTCCCCTCCCGAAAGGGCAAGGCCCTCAAGTCTCCGCGCACCACGGGGAAGCCCGGGCGTCGCATCGACAGCGAGAGCGCGTCCTTCTCCAGGCCGATGACGCGACCGGCCAAGGGCCCCGAGGCCTGGAGCCGCGCGGCATGGCGGCCATGCCCGCAGCCCAGGTCCACCACGGGCCCCGGGCCGGGGAGGTCGGCGAATGCGCGCGCGAGGTAGTCCACCTCCCTCGCCGTAACGGACTCGGAGAGGAACGGCAGCGTGCTGCGCAGGTACAGCTCGCCGAAGAAGTCCACGCGCGCCCGTGGCGGCCGGGAAGTGCCGGGCCGCCCTCCTGCGAGGGGATGTAGCAACCGCGTCCGGGGCTCGCAACGCGCGCGGGCACGGCGCCGTCAGCGTCGAGTCGACAGCTTCGCGCGCAGTCGGAGCACGGCCTCATCCAGCACCGCGTCCGTCTTGCAGAACGCGAAGCGGGCGAGCCCGTGCCCCAGGTGCCGATGCTCGGGCCCGTAGAAGACACTCGGGGGAATGGCCGCCACGCCGACCTCCGACACCAGGTGCCGGCAGAAGGCCACGTCGTCCGGGAAGCCGAAGCCCCGGATGTCCGCGAGGATGAAGTAGCTGCCATCCGGGGTGTACGCCGGCAGTCCCGCCTCGCGCAGCCCGGCGAGCAGCCGCTCCCGTCTCGACAGGTAGGTCGCCGCCAGCTCCGCGAAGTACGCATCCGGCAGCCGGAGCGCCGCCGCCATGGCCGCCTGGAAGGGAGACGCCGTCGCGAAGGTGACGAACTGGTGCGCGCGCTGAATCGCATCGCGCAGCGCGGGCGGCGCGATGACCCAGCCCACCTTCCAGCCCGTGAGGCTGAACGTCTTGCCGCCGCTGCTCACCGTCACCGTCCGGTCCGCGAGCGACGCCACCGTGGCCGGGCGCACGTGGCGGGCGGGCGCGAAGGTGATGTGCTCGTAGACTTCGTCGGACAGCACCTTCACGTCATGCTCGGCGCACAGCGCGCCGATGCGCTCCAGCTCCTCGCGAGTGAAGACCTTGCCCGTGGGGTTGTGGGGTGTGTTGAGGATGAGCAGCCGCGTGCGCGGACCGAAGGCCGCGCGCAGCTCGTCCCAGTCGAACCACCACTGCGCATGCGCCGCGTCCGGTGGACGCAAGGGCACCCAGCGCGCGGTGGCGCCGACGAAGGTGATGTTGGCGTCGTACGAGTCGTAGAACGGCTCGAAGGCCACCACCTCGTCGCCCGGGTCCACGAGTCCCAGCAGCACATCGAGGATGGCCTCGGTGGCGCCGCTGGTCACCGTCACCATGGTGTCCGGGTCCACCGTCTGCCCGTAGAAACGCGCGGCGTGTTCGGCGATGGCGACCCGCAAGTCCCGGGCGCCCGAGCTCATGGCGTACTGGTTGACGCCCTCGCGGATGGCCCGCTGAGCGGCCTCCTTCACGGCGTCAGGCCCGTCGAAGTCGGGGAACCCCTGCCCCAGATTCACGGCGCCATGCTTCTGCGCCAGGGCGCTGAACTCCGAGAAGACGGTGGTGCCGAACCGGGACACGCGCTGCGACAACACGGGCCTGGACATGGGGGCTCCTGGCGGCCGGCGTCAGTCGCCGGACCGGGCTCAGGGGCGCAAGATAGCGTCCACCGGGACGGAACGCGCGGCTCTCTCGCTCTCGCGCTGGCGGGCCGCTCGGGACAGGGCCGCGGACATGCCCACCACCACCATCACCAGCGGCACCGCGCACAAGAGGTCCGTGGCGTAGTGGAAGCGCCCGGCCAGCGTCGCGACGATGAGCCCCAGGCCCGGCAGCAACATCACCCAGAACAGCTTCCGGGAGAACCGCCACGAGTAGAACAGCACCACCAGCGTGGTGCCGGTGTGGCCCGACGGGAAGCAGTCCCGACCGAAGAGGGGCCTGCGCATGATGGAGTCCAGCATCGGCGTCCACGTGCCCTGCAGCGGCCCGCTGAACGCGTCGACCAGGAAGTAGCGCGGCCCCACGGCGGGCACCAGCGAGTAGGCCGAGTAGTTGAGGATGAACAGCAGGCCCAGTCCCAGCAGGTACTCGTCGAACTCCGCCGACGCGCCCCGGGCCCGGTAGTACAGCCCGATGCCCAGCACCAACGGCCAGACGAAGTGGCCGTAGTAGCAGACCATCAACACGTCGTTGAGCCACGGCGGCACGACGTGCGCGAGCACCACCGCCGCCTGGAACCCGAAGATGCGCTGGTCCGCCGCCACGAGCTGCGCGTCGCGCAGGAACGGGTTGAGAGTGTCCACCACCGGCGACAGCCACGAGTGCGTCAGCACCGCCACGGGCAGCAACCAGAAGTCGGCGATGACCGTCAACCAGCGCTGGCGAGGGAACCAGGACTCCAACGTCCGCAGCACCAGCGGACCGGCGGCCATGGAGGCGAACAGCCCCGCGTTGGGGATGGCCTGCGGCGCCCAGCGTCCCGGCCCGAGCAGGACAAAGGCCCCGAGCGAGCACGCGATGACGATGATGAGGTCCACCGCCCCCAGCCGGACCTGCGCATCACGAGGGCCATTCATGGGGACGGAGCCACGAAAGCTCTGGAAGGTCACGAGACTCACGCCGATTTCCGCTCCCCCGATGGCGCGGTGTCCTGACCGGCCATGTCGAGCTCCAGGCTCCGGACGACAGCACCCTCCCGAGCGACCGAGCCCTTCCTCTCCTTCCAGCGCTCCAGGAGGGCGAGCAGCGCGGGGAAGAAGACCGTGGTCCCCAAGAAGGTGCACACGACCCCAAGTAGCGCAATCTGTCCGATGCTGCGCAATCCCTGGTGGTTGGCCACGAGCAGCGCGCCGTAGCCCGCCGCGTTCGACAGCGTGGCCACCACGGCCGCCAGCCCCGTGTGCCGCACCACCTTGCCGAGCGAGCCGGGGCCCTCCTCCTCGTACCGGTGATACAGGTGGATGGAGTTGTCCACGGCGATGGCCAGGAGATTCGGCAGCACCACGGCGTTGATGAAGTTGAGCTGCACGTCGAACAGGTACATGCCACCTGCAAGGCACGTCATGCCCAGGAACAGCGGCCCCGTCACCAGCAGCGCGCGCTTCAGGCTGCGCAGGCTCAGCAGGATGACGACGAACACCACCGCCGCCGCGGAGCACAGAATGAGCAGTCCGTCTCCGCGCACCAGCGCGAAGATGCGCGCGGCGATGCGGTTGCTGTCCAGGACGGACATCTCCACGCCCCGCGCCGTCGCCGTCTCCACCACCTGGTCGATCTGCGCGGCCCAGCGCTTCAGGTCGTCGGTGTCGTAGTTGGACACGGAGGGGAACAGCAGCAGGAAGGTGCCCTGGCCGTCGGTGGCCAGGAAGCGACGGCGCACCTCCACGGGCAGCGAGTCCAGACCGTAGGGCTTCGCTTCCACCATCTGCTCGAAGTCCTTCAGGCGCGGGTCCTCGTGCGCCGCCTCGGGCAGCCCCTGCAGCAGCGCCCGGATGCCGGCGATCTCCTTCTCCCGTCGCTCCAGGTCTCCCGGCACCAGGTCGTTCAGGGAGGTGGTGCGCAGGAACACGGAGTCGGCGCCGTTGCGCTGCTTCACCTCCGCGATGACCTGCTCCACCTTTGCCACCTGGGCCAGGTCGTCGACCAGGAAGATGGCCGGGTTGAGCGGCTGTCCCAACTGCTCGGTGACATGGTCATCCAGCCGCGACGCCGGCGAGTCACCCTTCAGCTTGCGCATGTCTGTCTCGAACCCCAGTCGCGGGGCGATGGAGACGGAGAACGCGGCGAAGCCCACCACCAAGAGAGCCAACAGCGCGATGACGGGCGTGGGCCAGCGCTTCCACTCGCGCGCCGGAGCCGGGGGTGCCGCCGACGTGGCGGTCTCCGCCGACGCGGGCGCGCCGTCCTTGCGCGCGGGGCGCAGTCGCTCCGCGATGGCGAGCAGTGATGGTCCCAGCGCATAGGCCGCGATGACGGCGAGCAGCACGCCCAGGCCCGCCAGGAAGCCGAACTGGTTGAAGGCGTGGAACTGCGCCAGGAGCAGCACAAAGAAGGCCGCCGCGTTCGTCACCGCCGAGGTGAGCGCGCCGCTGAACGTGCCGCGCACCGCCGTGGCCAGCGCGTCGCGCGACGAGCGCGTCCGCCGCTCCTCCCAGTAGCGCATGCACAGGTGCACGCCGTACTCGATGCCCAGGCCGATGAGGATGGCGACCAGGAAGCCCGTCACCACGTTGAGGTGGCCGATGGCGAGCTGCGCCACACCGAACGTCACCAGCAGCCCCACGACGACGGGCACGCCGACGACGGCCAGCGCCGCGATGCGTCGCGTGGCCAGCAGGATGAGCCCCACCGCGATGAGCGCGGACAGCATGCCGGCGCGCGACAGGTCGCCCCGCATCACCGCGTCTTCCTCGATGCGGTTCTGGAAGTTGCCCGTGGCCTCCAGCGTCACGGCGGGAAAGCGCTCCGAGGCCAGCGTCCGGCCCGTGCCCATGGCCAGCTCCACGAAGCGGCGCGCGAAGGAGAGGTCTCCCGCCGTCCCCATGGGCTTGAGCATGAGGTACACCTCGGTGCCATCCGCGTTGGCCAGGTACTCGTGCACCGGCGCGTTGGGCGAGTGCTTGCGGGCAATCTCCTCGAACGTGGGCGGCGGAGGCGTGGCCCCCAGGTCGATGTAGAAGGGGTTGGCCTGCTGCCGCTCGTAGCGCACCCGCGCCGCCAGCTCCGTGCGCAACTCCACCAGCTTCTCCGCCGGCAGCAGCAACAGCCCGTGACGGCGGAAGAACTCCACGTCGTAGCTGTGCTCGACGTAGCGGACCTCCGGCAGGGCCTCCAGTCGCGATTTCAGCTCGCTCGCGTAAGCCTTCAGCCGCTCCGGCGTGTCCCCCTTCGCGACGATGACCAGGTACCCATCCCCGCCGGCCTTCTGCGACACGCGTGTCAGGTCCTGGACTTCACGGGCTCCCTGGGGAAGTAGTTCCACGAATGAACCACGAAACTCCAACCGCGACGCCAGTGCCATACCGCCCGCGGCGAGCAATGCGCAGATCAGCAGCACGTACCAGGGCCGGGAGACCGCCGTCTGGATGAACCCCTCGAACCACCGTTCCCGCAGAGACCTGGCCACCGTCCACTCCTCGATGAACGCCGGGCATAGCAAATTCCCGGCCATTCGTAGCCCCCCCAAACAACGGGCGGCTGGAAAGCCTTCCGCCGGTCATTCAGGTGCCGCCGGACGTGCAGCCGAGTACACACGGTACTTTCCAGTATCCACTGGAAGACGGTGCGATGCGGCGGGGTGCCACCAAAGAGCCAGTGCTGTCAAGGCACGGGCGTCAAAGGGCCTCTCGCATGGGACTCAAGCGACAGTCCGCGCCTTGACACTGCCTCTCGGCCTCTTTATTCACCGCCCCGCGTCCCCCGAGGGAGGTCGACGGACGCAAGGTTGCCCCCGGCTCGGGAACGAGCCCTGCATGGTGAGTGGCGACCGGAGCGATGCATCCGCCTGACAGGCGACAAACCCTCCCCCGACGCAGACATACAGAAAGACCACAGAACACCATGAGCGACGTCTTCGACAAGTGCAGCAATTGGAAGGACTACCGCATCGCGAAGGCCACCGGCCTCTACCCTTACTTCCGCGTCATCGAGGCGTCGCACGGCGCCACGGAAGTGGAGATCGAGGGGAAGCGGGTGATCATGGTTGGTTCCAACAACTACCTCGGCCTGTCGGCGGATCCGCGCGTGAAGGAAGCGGCGATCAAGGCGACGGAGAAGTTCGGGACGACGTGCTCGGGCTCGCGGCTGTTGAACGGCACGCTGGCGCTGCATGAGGAGTTGGAGGGACGGCTGGCCAAGTTCCTCAACCGCGAGTCGGCGCTGGTCATCTCCACCGGCTTCCAGACGAACCTGGCGCTGGCGTCGATTCTCGGCCGCCACGACATCGTCTTCAGCGACCGGCAGAACCACGCGTCCCTGGTGGACGGCATCCGCCTGTCCTTCGCCACCGAGCGCAAGTTCCGCCACAACGACATGGACCACCTGGAGCAGCTCTTGTCCCAGGCGGATCCGAACGCGGGGAAGATCATCATCACCGACGGCGTCTTCTCCATGGAGGGAGACGTCTGCAACCTGCCGCGCATCGTGGAGCTGGCGAAGCAGTACAACGCCCGGGTGATGACGGATGACGCGCACGCGATGGGCGTGCTGGGTGAGAAGGGCCGGGGCACCTCGGAGTACTTCGGCCTGGAGAAGGAGACGGACCTCGTCATGGGGACGTTCTCCAAGAGCTTCGCGTCGCTGGGCGGCGTGCTGTCCGGTCCGTTCGACGTCATCAACTACATCCGCCACAAGTCCCGCTCGGTCATCTTCTCCGCGTCCATGACGCCGGCGTCCATCGCCTCGGCGCTCAAGGCGCTGGAGATCATCGAGGCGGAGCCGCAGCGCCGCGCCCGCCTGCTGGACATCGCGGAGAAGATGCACAACGGCTTCCGCGCCATGGGCTTCGACACCGGCGTGTCGGTGTCGCCCGTGGTTCCGGTGCACATCGGCGACCAGGTGAAGTGCTTCCGCTTCTGGCGCGCGCTGCATGAGGCGGGCGTCTTCGCCAACCCGGTGATTCCGCCGGCGGTGGAGGCGGGCCACGCGCTCATCCGCACGTCGTACATGGCCACGCACACCGACGCGCAGTTGGACCGGGTGCTGGACACCTTCGAGACCATCGGCCGCAAGCTGGGCGTGATTCCGGAGACGCGCCCCACGGTGTACGAGCCGGTGCAGATCGCCCGCCCGGGCACGTCCGTGCGCTCCAACAAGGCGAGCGAGAAGTGGGCGGCGGGCTCCGCCGGTCTGCTCGCGGACAAGGGCGGCATCACCCTGGAGCAGTTGCAGCGCATGTCGTCGCGCGAGGTGGCCGGGAAGATCTTCGACGCGGTGGAGCAGCTCACCTGGCGCGCGGCCAACCTCCAGCCGGAGGACCTGCGTCAGCTGCGCTCCGCGCCCATGAAGCTGTGGGAGAAGCGCGGCACGCTGCCCGGCCTCCTCCTGGAGAAGGGCGCGCACTTCTTCATGCGCAACGGCACCGACGGCAACCCCGCCGAGAGGACCTGATCCCCCATGGCCCTGCCCGCCGAGCCACCCGCGACACAGCCCGCCCTTCCTCCCCTCCCCTTCGACGTCCTGGTGACGCCCGTGCGGGGCGCCGCGGCGCAGATGACGTTCATCCGCTTCCCGGCCTCGCTGTACGCGGGAGACCCCAACTGGGTCCCCCCGCTGGAGATGGAGCGCAAGGACTTCCTGGACCCGAAGAAGAACCCCTTCTTCGAGTATGGCGAGGTGGAGCTGTTCCTCGCCCGGAGGGGCCAGGAGGTGGTGGGCCGCATCGCCGCCATCCGCAACCCACGTCACCAGGAGATTCACGGCACCAAGGAGGGCTTCTTCGGCCTCTTCGAGTGCGTGAATGACGCGGGCGTCGCGCGACTGCTGCTCGACGCGGCGGGGGCGTGGCTGAAGCAGCGCGGGCTGGACGCCATGCTCGGGCCGGCCAACTTCTCGTCCAACCAGGACTGGGGCCTGCTCATCGAGGGGCACGACTCGCCGCCGGCCGTGATGATGCCGTACAACCCGCCCTACTACGCGTCGCTCATCGAGGCGTGCGGGCTGGTGAAGGCCAAGGACCTGTTCGCCTACGAGCTGTCCTCGTCCGCGGAGCCGCCGGAGAAGGTGGTGCGCATCGCGGAGAAGATGCGCCAGCGCGAGGGCATCACCGTGCGCGCGGTGAACCTCAAGGACTTCGCCAACGAGGTCGAGCGCATCCGCGACATCTACAACTCGGCCTGGGAGAAGAACTGGGGCTTCGTGCCCTTCACGGACCGGGAGTTCGACCACCTGGCCAAGGACATGAAGACCATCGTCCGGCCGGAGCTGGTGCTCATCGCCGAGGTGAAGGGCGAGCCTGTCGCCTTCTCCATGACGCTGCCGGACGCCAACCACGCGCTCAAGGCCGCCAACGGGCGCCTGACGACGTTCGGCCTGCCCATTGGCCTGGTGAAGCTGGCGCTCGCCTCGCGAAGCATCCGCCGCCTGCGCCTCATCACCCTCGGAATCAAGGAGGGCTACCGACGCCGAGGGCTGGACGCCATCCTGTACCTGGACACGCTGCGCACCGCGCACCGGCTCGGGTACTCCGGTGGAGAGATCTCCTGGACGCTCGAGGACAACCACCTCGTCAACCGCGCCATCGAGTCGATGGGTGGCCAGCGCTCCAAGGCGTACCGCATCTACCAGCGCCCGCTGTAATCCTCCTGGAGTCTCCTCGTGCGCTTCCTCCTCACCGGTGGCACTGGTTTCATCGGCCATCGGCTCGCGAGCCGCATTGTCGAGCGGGGTGACTCGCTCACGGCGCTCGTGCGCTCCAGCTCTCGTCGCGACGCGCTCGCGGCGCTCGGTGCCCGGTTCGCCGTGGGAGACCTGACGACGGGCGAGGGCCTGGCGGAGGCCGTGCGCGACGTCGACTGTGTCCTGCACCTGGCCGGCGTCACCAAGGCCCGGGAGCCCGCGGGCTACTTCGAGGGCAATGCGAATGGCACCCGCCGCGTCGCGGAGGCCATGGCGTCACTGCCCCGCCCTCCCCGGCTCGTCTACTGCTCGTCGCTGGCCGCCGCGGGGCCGTCCACACCGGAGCGTCCGCGCCGGGAGGAGGACCCTCCGGCGCCCGTCTCCGTCTACGGCCGCAGCAAGCTGGGGGGCGAGGAGGCCGTGCGCGAGCTCGCGGACCGGGTGCCCTCCGTCATCGTCCGGCCCCCCATGGTCTACGGCCCTGGCGACGTGGAGTTCATCCCCTCCGTGATTCCCATGGCGGAGCGAGGGCTGGCGCTCAAGAGCGGCTTCGGGCCCAAGCGCTACTCGCTCATCCACGTCGATGACCTGAACACCGCGCTGCTCGCGGCCGCCGAGCGAGGCCCCACGCTGGACAAGGCCGACCCGGCGCGCGGCGTGTACACCGTCTCCGATGGACGTGAGTACACCTGGGAAGAGCTGTGCGCGGCGGTGGCCCATGCGCTGGGCCTCAAGGCCCCCACCGTGCTGCCCGTGCCCGACAGCGTGGGCTACATGATTGGCCTGGGGTCCGAGGTCATCGCCCGACTGCGCGGAATCACCCCCATCCTCAACCGCGACAAGGTGCGGGAGATGACCGCCGCGGCATGGACCTGCACCACCGAGCGCGCCTCGCGTGAGCTGGGCTTCCTGCCCACCATTGCCCTGGCCGAGGGGCTCGTCGGCACCCTCGCGTCGTACCAGCAGCTCGCGCGCACCTGAAAAGACGAAGGCCGAGGCCCCTCGCGTGGGAGCCCCGGCCTGGAGTGCTTCGGTGACGCGGGGTTCGCGTCAGCTCACTTCGTCGGACCCGCCGAGCCGCCCGTCGCCGAGCCCGTTGCGCCCGTGGAACCCTTGGCCGAGTTGGCCGCGTTCTCCTTCTCGAGCTGCGCCCGCTTGGTCTTCAAGGTGGAGAGCAGGCCGTCGAAGCCCTTGGTGCTCAGCAGCTTCTGGAACTGGCCCTTGTACGTGTCCACGAGGGACACCTCGTCGGTGACGACGTCGTAGATGCGCCAGTCGCTCTTGGCGTTGGGCTTGTACAGGCGGTAGTCGACGGGAATCTGGTCCTTCTTGAGGGTGAGCGTCGTGTTGACGGTGGCCTCGGTGCCCTCGATGGACTCCTTGCCGTACTTCACTTCGGCCTGGGCCTGGCCAATGGCCTTCTGGGCATAGGAGGCGCGCAGGAGCCCCGTCATCGTCTCGGAGAAGTCCTTGCGCTGGGTGGGCGTGAGCGTGGCCCACGTCTTGTCTCCGAGGGCGCGCTTCGCCAGCTCCTGGAAGTCGACGAACTTCTCGACGACGCTGGCGAGGGATTCAACGGTGGCGCCGGGAGCGTTGGCGGCCTTCTGGACATCCGCGTTCCCAGACTTGACGACCGAGAGGGGACCAGGCGCCGCGGCGATCAGGGTGGCGGCAAGCAGGGAAGCAATCATGGCTTTTCGACTCCGTGAAGGAGGACGGTACAGCGGACAGACGCGGCGCCCCGATTATTCACCCGGGGCGGGTGGCGTCCCCGTGACTCGGGCGAGGGCCGCCATTCCCAACCGGACGTCGAACCAGCTCTTCGACCGGTCGCCTGTAACCTGCGCATAGGCCGTGAAGGCGTCCACCAAATCGCGCGTTTCGCCCGTCCCCAGGTCGAAGGCGGCGAACGCGGAGGTGACCCAGCGACGCGCGCTCTTCTCCGCGTCCGTATACGCCCGGGCCCGAGACCATGCGGCCACCAGCTCGCCATGCACCTTCGCCACTTCCAGGCGGATGCCGGCGCGAATCTGCTTCTCCTGGGCGCGCAGCTTGTCGAGCTCCGCCCGCGCCTGATCCAACTGCGCGTCCTTGATGGGGATGTCGAACGTCCCCCGCATCACCAGGCCGAGGCCCGCGGTGCGATCATTGTACGGGTCATACGCGAAGGGGCTGCGCTGCCGCGTGGCGCTGGTGGTGAATCGCACGTCGTAGAATCCCGCGAGCCCGAGGTCCGGGAAGTAGCTCCGTTCACGGATGAGCACTTCGGACTCACGCGCGACGATGCCCGCGGCGATGGCGGTGAACTCCGGCCGGTACTGCTCGGCCAACGCCACCGCCCGCTCCAGCGAGGGGGGCTGCACCTCCGCTTCGGGCGCCAGCTCTTCCTCCACGACGTCGACCGACGCGCCGGGAGTGGCGTTGGCCAGCACGCCGATGGCGGTCAGCGCGAGCGCGCGCCCTTGAATCGCCTCGGCCTTCTTGGCCTCGACGATCTGCCGGAAGAAGCGGACCTTGTACGTGTCCACCTGGGTCACCTGGGGTGACTCCTCCTTCAGGAGCGCGGCGATGCGCTCGGCGGCGTCCTCCAGTCGCTTGGAGACCTCCTCGAGTTGCTGCACCCCGGAGCGCGCCAGCTGGTAGCTGAAGTACGCCTGAGCGGCCTGGAAGCCCGCCTCGTCCTGGGCCCGCTCGCGCAGCGCCGCGCCGAGGATGGGACCCTGCGCGCCCGCCTTCTCCAGCGCGGTCAGCTTGCCGAACGTGTAGAGCGGCAGCACCGCGTTTCCAGAGGAGAACACCGTCATGCCGACCCTGCCGAGGTTCCAGTCTCCTTCGTAGGACGCCTCGGTGGTGGGCGGGCCGCCGACGCCGTCATTGCGCGCCTCGGGCACCGGGCCTCCCGCGCCCACGGAGATCTCGAACTTGGGGAACCAGGCCCACTTCGCCTGTTTGTAGAGCGCCTGGAACTTGCGCAGCTCCGCGCTCGCCTCCTCCACGCGGGAGTCCGTCGCGCGCGCCCGTTCCACCAACTGCCCCAACGTCAGGGGCGCGGCCTTGGCGGGCGGGGCGTCCGCATCCGGTACCTGCGCCACGCCCTCCTTGGCCTGCTGCGCCTCGCGCGCGGTCTCTCGCATGGGCGCCGGAGACACCGTGCGGCCCCCGGAAGGGTTCGTGGAGCTGTCCACCGTCTCGGGCGCAATCGTCGGCGGACCTGGAGGAAGCGTGGTGCCTCCCGTCGAGCCCGTCGACGTGGCGGGAGCCTGCGGCGCGGCGGCGCCAGGCGTCGGCGTCCCCGTGCTCGGAGTGGGAGTGGGCGTGGGCGTGGGGCTTCCCGTCGTCCCGGTTCCCGTCCCGGACTGACCGCTGCCGGTGGTTCCCGTCGTCCCCGGCGTCGAGCTGCCCGAGGTCCCCGTCGTTCCCGGCGTCGAGCCACCGCCCTGCCCCGCCGAGCCTGGGGTGAGCTGGGCGGCCGACAGCCCACCCGCGAGCACCAGCGCCACTGCCACGCCTCGATCCAGGTGTCTGCGCATTGCTCGGCCTCTCGCGGGCCCCCATATCCGAGAAGCCCGCGACGTCGCAGCATCTTCCTTCGCCAGGGCACAGTCACCGACCAACTTCGTCCGCTGTCGAGAGTCCTCGTCCATCGCGTCCCCATGTCCCCGTGCCGCGCCACAGTGAGTAGCGTCGAAGGGGCCACGTTCACCACGTCGCGACATCGCCGAGACCTCGAATCGTGCTTGGAAGAATGCGGAGGACGGGACGCCAGCGCGGAGCAGCTCCGGGGAGTCGTCGGTCACGCACCCGAGGAAGCCGCGTGAGGGCCCGGCGCGAAACCGGGTCCATCGCTCGCGACCGCCTGTCGGAAATGAAAAAGGCCCGCCAGGTTTCCCGGGCGGGCCTTTCTACTTCAGAGTGGAGCTAACCGGGATCGAACCGGTGACCTCTTGAATGCCATTCAAGCGCTCTCCCAGCTGAGCTATAGCCCCGTCTTTTGCTGCTGGCCGCCTTGGGTTGCGGCCCGACGTCGAAAGTGCGTGCCTTCTACCGTTTCTTGTTCCCAGGGCCAAGAACTGTTTGAGGCTTCGGTGCGTTTTTTCCAACCTTCAACCGCTCGGCGACTTCCTCACCTTCCCGAAGGATATCGGTGAGCTCGCGAGCATGCGCCTCGGCTGCCTGCTCGGCCGCCTCGATGGCCTTGAGCGCGGACGCGAAGCCCGCGGGAAGCTCCAGCCTGCCCTTCTGGATCTGCCGGTAGACCAGGTCACCGAGCTCCTTGAGAGCACGGTCCTTCTGGTCCTTCAGCACGGTGGCCCTGGCGTTCGCGCGGGCCAGGTCGGTGTTGCGCTCCACCGCCTCGCGCAGCTGCGCCAGACGGGCCTGCGCCGCCTGGAAGGCCTCGTTGATCTGCTTCACCACCTCGGACTGCTTCGCGTCGGCCGCCACGTGGGTGACACCCCTTGAAGAACCAATACTGGCGTAGCGTGTGGGCTCGTGGACTGTCAACCCTGCCCCGTCGTCCGGCGCAGCCTCGCGGCGAAGAATCCGCCCCCTGGCACCTTGGGCGGCAGGGACTTGAGGTACGGCCCGTGGGCCGCCAGCGCAGCCCGTTCCGCTCCGAGCACGTCTGAGACAGGCTCCAGGGTGAACTCCGGATGCTTCGCCAGGAAGCCCTCGACCACGGCCTCGTCCTCGTCCGGCAACACCGAGCAGGTGGCGTAGACGATGAGCGCTCCGTGCTTCGCCTGCCGGGAGACCTCCTCCAGCAGCTCGGACTGCGTCGTCTGGTACTTGGCGATCTCCTGCGCGGTGAGCTTCCACTTCTGATCCGGCTCGCGCGCCAGTGAGCCCGTGCCGCTGCACGGCGCGTCGATGAGCAACACGTCCGCGTCGGACAGGGGCAAGGGATGCGGGAAGGCCACCTGCCGCAGCGAGAAGTGACGCACCCGCTCACGCGCCTCGGCCAGCCGGCGTCGGGAGCGGTCTCCCGCGAGCACCCGTCCCGAGGGACCGACAAAGTCCGCCAGCGCCAGCGTCTTGCCGCCCGCGCCCGCACAGACATCCGCGACGGTGAGGCCCGTCAGCGGGCCGCCCACCGGACGGCAGACCTCTGAGATGAGCTGGCTGCCCACGTCCTGAACTTGCAGTCGCCCCGTCTTCATCATCCGCGTCTCGAAGACGCGATGGCTCGCATCCACCACGCGCACCGCGTCCGGAGCGGCGAGCACCGCCTCCGCCGCGACGCCCTCCTCCACCAGCGCCGCCAGGACTTCATCCCGCGTGCCCGGAGGCCTGACGCGGAAGTGCAGGCCGGGCTCCTCGTCGAGCGACGACAGCAGTCCCTCCAGCGTGGCTTCGTCCGGGTACGCCTGCGCCAGCTTCTGCACCAGCCAGTTGGGGAACGAGTACCGCATGGCGAGCCGCTCCGCGTGGGAGTCCGGCAGCGGCGCCTCGGGCAGCTCCGACTCCACCACCTTCTGGAGCACCTCGTCCTTCAGGGTGCGCGGCCTCATGGGGCCCGGCAGTCGCACCTCCGGGCCGATGCGCGCCCAGGTCTCACCACAGAAGATGCGCCGCCACAGCGCGTACCGCACCAGGGCCTGATCCTCCACCATCACCAGTTTGCCCGGCGGGTGGCCCAAAAGCTTCGCCGCCAGATCCAAGAGGCGCTGATGACGGGACAGCTCGCGAACGACGAGCGCGGCGAAGCGCCGCTCCTGGCCTCCGAGCCCATCCGCGTCCCTCAGCGCATTGGCCAGCGCGGCCTTCAGCGGATCTCCCCGCAGCACCGCGATGTGCGCTTCCAACGCCGCCGTCGCCGCCCTCCGCGAGGGACGACCGAGACGTGCCGCATCATGCGGAGTTGTAGGCCAAACAGTGTCCACGGGTGCCAACCTGCCCTTTCAACCGTCCAGGCCGAGCGTGATGACGAGACACCCGGTGGGCGTGCGCACCTCGGGCGTTTCGTCCGCACCCACGAAGAACGTCGCCGGGGCCACGAAGCGTGTCCCCTCGATCTCCAGCTCGCCCTCCAGCAACAGGGCCGCCTCCCGCCCATGAGGCCGGGCCGACCAGGCCCACTGCCCCGCCGCCGCCAGCCGCACCCAGATGGCACCCGCCGCCTTGCCGCCCGGCGAGGCCAGGTGCACACCCGGCGCGCACTCCACCCAGTCACTCTCGGAGGGAACCTGTCCCCTCGACGCCAGCTCCACGTTCCGGTGCACGGCCAGGAAGCGCTCCACCAACCCGAGGATGTCCTCGATCTGGAAGGGCTTCACCAGGACGCCATCCGGGACGAAGGGCCTCAGGGCCCGCGCCACTTCCTCCGGAGACGCCGCGCTGACGATGGCCACCGCCTGGCGCCCCTTCCGGGCCGCCTCCAGCACCGAGCGCCCGCCCGACTCTCCGCCGCCGATGCGCAGGTCCGTGACGACGAGGTCGAAGCGCTCCTGGCCGAGGGCCGCCAGCGCCGAGCTCACTTCGCCGACCGAGCGCACCTCCGCCAGGTCGGAGATCAGCTCACCCATGCCTTCCCGGAGGCTCGCGTCGTCCTCGACCAGCAGAACCTTCATCTCGGGGTATCTCCAACGCCCCTGACCGGAGCACGTCCTCCACGGTCCCAGGCGGGGGAACCGGCGATGCCCTGCCAGTCACCCACCCCTTTCGGGAAGTGGCCCTCCCCGGACTCGAACCGGGACGCGGGGTCAGCCGCAGCGGATTTTGAGTCCGCCTCGTCTACCAATTTCGACAGAGGGCCGTTTGTTACGGAAGCGGCCAGACGTATACCGCGACGGTCGCCCGTATGCATCCGAAGATTGCGGTGCCGGACGCACATCGCTATGAGGGCCCCCGCATGTACAACCTGCTCATCTCGCTGGCAGTGGGAATCGTGGTCGCGCTGCTGGTGAAGTTCGCCGGCTTCTCCATCTGGGCGGGCCTGGTGCCCGGCCTCATCGCCGCACTCGGTACCTTCATCTTCCTGGCCCGGCGGGTCGCCACCCGCATCCAGGCACTCATGACGACGGTGCAACAGGACCTCCAGTCCCAGCCCACCAGTCAGAAGGACGCGCAGGGCCGGGTCGACCGGGCCGTGAAGACGCTCGAGAAGGGACTCGTCTATGACAAGTGGCAGTTCATGGTGGGTCCGGAGATTCACGCGCAGATCGGGATGCTGAAGTACATGGTGAAGGACCATGACGGGGCGCAGGCGGCCTTCAGCAAGGGCAGCTCCCGCAACTACATGGCGAAGGCCATGGAGGGTGCCCTGCGCTACCAGCGCAAGGACTTCGCGGGGATGAAGACCGCCTTCGAGTCCGCCACCAAGAGCGGGAAGAAGGAAGCCATCGTCTGGGCCGTCTACGCCTGGTGCCTCCTGCAGAACAAGGAGAAGGACGAGGCCCTCAAGGTGCTCGGCCGGGGCGTGGAGGAGAACCCGAAGGACGAGAAGCTCAAGGCCAGCCTCGCCCAGCTCCAGAACGACAAGCGGCTGAAGATGAAGCCCTACGAGCCGCTGTGGTGGCAGTTCGGGCTCGAGGCCCCGCCGACGATGCCGCCCATGGGCGGTGGTGGACGCCGCATGCAGTTCGTTACCCGACGTTGATCCCAGGAGCGAGGGGGGCGTGCGCGCCCTCCTTCGCCCGGGAATTCCTACCGCCTCCCCTGCCCTGACGCTGGAACGACTTCCGATCCGCCTTTGTCGCGAGGAAGCGTTCGCATCGCAACCCCCTGAAATGACTCCCGGCCGCATGCCTGCTCCAAGGGCATGCTGCTTGCTCTTCGCCCACGCGCGCCGACGGGGATGACACCCGCCGCGCACAGCAGTCGGGCCTGGCGGCCGGAGGTCTCGGGTGAAGGTTGCGGGTGGGGATGGGTGCTCGCAGGACCGGGCGGTGGCGGATGCGCGTGGGGCGCAGGGGCGGCGAGAGCACCTGGTGGGGCGTGGCATCCGAGACCTCTGGACCGCGAATCATCGGGAGATCAACGAAGCGGAGAGGTTCATGCAACGGCGAGGGCGCACCTCGGAGCGGTCCCTCCTCCTGGTCATCGAGGATGACGCGAGCGTGTTGGAGAGCCTGTCGGACCTGCTCGCCTCGCGCTTCGATGTCCTGGGCGCGGCGGATGCGGGCGTGGGGCTGGAGTTGGCGAGCGAACATCGTCCCGACCTGGTGCTCCTGGACAGATTCCTGCCCAGCGGGGATGGGCTGGCGGTGTTGGAGGCGCTGCAGCGGGACTCCCGCACGGAGTCGACGCCGGTCATCTTCCTGACCGGGGACGCGGACGAGGCCACCCTGGAGCGCTGCCTGGAGATGGGGGCGGTGGACTTCATCCACAAGCCGGCGAGCGCGAGGGAGCTGATGGCACGGATCGACCGGGCGCTGCGGCAGAGCGAACAGCAGCGGCGGCTTCAGATCCTCGCCCAGACGGATGCCCTCACGGGGCTGGCGAACTTCCGGGCCCTCACCGTGCGGCTCGAAGAGGAGCTGCGCCGGGCCCAGCGCTACGGCTACCCGCTCAGCGTGGTGGTCATCGACCTGGACCACCTCAAGGCCATCAACGACGGGATGGGGCACGACGTGGGCAACCGGGCCATCCTCGCGCTGGCCAACCAGCTCAAGGGCAATCTGCGCGAGTCGGACTTCGCGGCGCGCTTTGGCGGCGACGAGTTCGTGGCGCTCCTTCCCCACCAGACGGCGCTGGAAGCGGCGGTGTTCGCCGAGCGCATCCGCACCGGGCTGCATTCCGTCGGCGTGCAGAAGAGCGACGGCCGCCCTGCTTCCTTCGGGTTGAGCGTGAGTGTCGGCATCGCCGACCACACATTGGAAACACCCCGGGACGATACGGATGCGCTGATGAAGGCGGCGGACGCGGCCCTCTACGAGGCCAAGCGCGAAGGGCGTGACCGGGTCGTGGTGTTCGGCCGTCCGGCGCTCGCGCCGCCCGTGCAACGACACTGAGCGCGGGGCGGGACGAAGCAGGCGACGGCGGGAAGCTAGAGGGCGCGGATGATTCTGGGCAACAGGCTGACGAGCGGTTCGAGGGTGGCGGTCGTCGGGGGCGGTATCGCGGGGGCGGGGCTGGCGGCCTCGCTGCTCTTCAACGGCAGGGCACGGGGGCTGACGCTCGATGTGCGCGTCTACTCCGGGGGACTGTCCGAGCGCACCGCGCCTCCCGCGGTGCTGACACCCGAGTGTCGCTCTCGCCTGGCCGCGCTGGGCTGTCGCATCCCCACCGAGTGGCGCGCCCACGAACTGCGGGGCGTGGAGATCATCGCCGAGGGACGTCGCGAGCTGCTGACCGCCTCCCCCGGTGGCCTCTGGGTGGTGGACGGCTGGCCCCATGGAGAAGGCGGACTGGCCCAGGTGCGTGATGTGCTTGCCACGGCGGCCAGCGCCCAGGGCGCACGTTTCCTCGAGCGGCACGTGGACCGGGTGGAGCGTCAACCCGCGGCCCCGGATGCGCCCGCGTCCGTGAGAGGCGCCGGGCCGCTGGTGGTCCGAGCGCAGGGAGGCGGCGAGCGCTTCCATGCGGTGGCCCTGGCCAGTGGCGCGGGGCCGTTGATGGGTGACGCGTTCTTCCCGGGCTTCCGCCCCGCGCCCACGGTGGCGGCCGTGCAGGCACGGCTGCGGCATGCCTCGCCACGGCTGGAGATCGCCCCCGTCGCACGGCTGTGGGTGGCGCCGCTTCCCACGGTGGATGGGCTGTTCCTCCTGCCGGGCGCGGACTCCGTCTATGCGCTGGCCTTTGGCCCCTCGGTGACGCCGGCCGACCTGTGCCAGGCGCTGATGATGGCCGCGCGCGATGGACTGCTGGAGGAAGGGTTCGAGCTGGCCGCGCTGGAGCCGACCCGGTTGCCCTACGGGCCGGGGCGCACGCTGGTGGCGCCGGGACAGATCGCCGTGGGCCCCGCCGCGTTCGGACATCCGCTCCAGGTGGGGCTGTCGGAGACGCTGGCCTCATGCAGCCGGGCGGCGGTGGCGCTGCTGGATGGTGGGCTGGATGGCTCGGCCCTGGAGCGTCGCTACGTCCGCGAGGGCCTGTGCGAGTTGATGGAGGACGCGGCGGCCGGAGCCCGCGCGGCGTCGTGGCTGCGGCGCGCCGGGAAGCGAGCGCCTGGGGCCTTCGTCGCGGCGAAGGGACGGCGCACGTCGTCCGGTGTCTACGGGGGTGGAGTGCTGGGCCTGAGTGCTCCCACGCCGCTGGCCCTGTTGGGGGCGATGCGCTGGGCGGGCCTGCGTGAGGTGGTGGGCTCCTGGCTGCGCACGACGATGGAGCCCGTGCCCATGGCGGTGCCGGAGTTGGAGCCCGACTTGTACTACGTCGTGGACGATGACCCAGACGCGCGTGAGGCGCTGACGGCGCTGCTGGAGAGCACGGGCGCCAAGGTGGTGTCGTTCGCGGACGAGCTGGCGCTGTTCTGCGCCGTGGCGCGACGGCCACCCACGGCCATCATCCTCGATGTCGTGCTGCACTGGGTGGACGGGCTGCGCTTGTGCGAAGGCCTGAAGCAACACCCCCTCACGCGAAGCACGCGCGTGGTGGTGATGAGCGGCTTGAATCGTCCGCACGTCCGCCAGAGAGCGCTCGACGCGGGGGCCGAGGCGTTCCTGCCCAAGCCCGTGGATCCGGAGCGACTGCTGCGCATCCTCACCGGCCGGTTGGCCTCGCCCAGCACCACGGCTGACGCGACGACGCGACAGCCGACCGATGCGGGTGGTTCGGACCGCTACGCCGCTTCCTAGGGAGCGGCGCTCGGCACGGTGCCTTTCAGTTCACCGTGCCCGCACCGAGGCGTGACGGGGTGACGCGCGCGACGCCGCACGCCCACGAGGAAGGGCACGGGGACTCCTGGTCGCCGTGCCCCTCGTTCGTTCCGCGAGCGCCCGCTTACGTGGCGATGCGACGCAGGCCGCGGCGCAGCTCCAGCGAGCCGGCCATGAGCGCGATGCCACGCATGAGGATGGAGATACCCACCAGGGTACCCACCAACCACACGGCGGAGACCGGCCACTGCGCCATGACAATGACACCCAGGGCGATGGAGATGGCGCCATAGGCGCAGTCCCAGCCCCACTGGGGATACCGGTCCATCAGCGAGGTCACCACGTGGAAGAGGCCGCTGGCGAAGAAGTAGCCAGCAAGCAGGAGTGTCAGCGCCCCCAGGCCCGCCGCCGGATACACGAGCACGAAGAAGCCCACCACGGTGGAGAGCACGCCGCTCAGCAGATAGAGCCAGAAGGGCCCGCCGGCCTTGCGGACACGGAACGAGGAGACAATCTCCGCGATGCCTGTTCCGGCCAGCAACGCGCCGAAGAGGATGACGGAGACCAGGCTCGTGAGGAATGAGGCCCCCAGCGCGACGAAGCCGAGGACGGCCATCAAGAGCCCCAGGACGAATGGCGGTCCCCAGGCCGCCGAGGCGGCCTTGCTTCTGTCACCTGTCGCGGGTTCACGTTTGTAACTGGTGTCCATGTCGGTCCGCCTCCCTTGGAGGAAAGATTCAGCGGCGAACATGGGTGCCTCGGAGCACGGGGACAACGGCCTCACTTCCCGCTCCTCCCCTCCCCGCCCCTCCCTGGAGGGTGACTTCAGCCCGGTGCGCTCGGCGTGCTCTCGCGCAGGGAGGCATACGGGGGCTGGATGAAGACGGCGCCCGGCTCCTTGCGGAACCAGGTGAGCTGGCGTTTGGCGTACCGCCGCGTCTCCTGCGCGGTGTCTCGAATCGCCTCGTCCACGGACAGGCGGCCCTCCACCACCGCACGCGCCTGCACGTAGCCCACGCTTCTCATCGGGGCGGCATCACCCAGGCCACGCTCCAGATGTGCCCGGGTTTCCTCCACGAGCCCGGACGCGAACATGGCCTCCGTGCGCGCGTTGATGCGGCCGTACAGCTCCTCTCGCGGCGGGTCCAACACGTAGAACCGGAAGGGATACCGGTCCGGAGCGAACGCATGGGCCTTGCGGAACTCGGAGGCGGGCACGCCCGTTTGCGCGTGGATCTCCAGCGCGCGGACCACTCGCACCAGGTCTTGAATGGGCAGCTTCGCCGCGGTCTCCGGGTCCACTTCCGCAAGCCGGCGATGGACGGCCTCGCGCCCCTGTTCCGCCGCGAGCGCATCCATCTCCGCGCGCAGCTCCGGGAGCGCTCCCGGGGCGTCCACCACGCCGTGAAGCAGGATGCGCAGATACAGCCCCGTGCCTCCCACGACGACCACGGGCCGACCGCGTCCGGTGATTTCAGCGATGGCCGCGTCCGCTCGACGCTGGTACTCGGCGGCGGAGAAGGTCTCCATCGGGTCCACCACGGACACGAGGTGATGCGGCACCTCGGCCAGCTCCTCCGTCGAGGGCTTCGCCGTGCCGACGTCGAAGTGCCGGTACACCTGTTGCGAGTCCGCGCTGACGATCTCCCCACCCAGGCGACGCGCCACCTCGATGGCCAGCGACGTCTTCCCCGACGCCGTCGGCCCGGCCAGCACCGTCAACGTCGGTCTCCCCTCCTGTGCCTCACCCATGTCCCGACACTCCCAGGGCCTCACGCACCACGGTGGCGGCGGACGCATCTCGCGAGAACACCAGCCGCACCGGCTCCACGTCCGTCAGCAACCTCCCCGCCGAGGCGAGCAGCGCACCGCGTCCCTCGGAGGAGGCCTCCGACAACAGCGCATTGTGCACCAGCACCCGGCCCACGTCCCCGGCACGCTGGCGCTCCCAGCGCGAGCTCGAATCCCAGGCCAATGTCCCCACGGCACGAAGCCGGGCCTCACGTGGGAACCCGAGGTTCCACGGCGTCCCCGCGGCCCGCCATGAGCCCTCCATCGCATCGGGCCAGACCGCCACCAGCTCATCCGAGAGCAGCGCCTCGCCAGCGTCCATCCATAGCCCACCCAGGGTGCTCTTGCCCGCGCCCGAGTGCCCCGTGAAGAGCGCCGCCCCGTCGCCATGCACGAGCGCCACGCCATGCACCAACAGGCCACCGCGACGCGCCAGGTCCGCCGCCAGCATCACCCGCAGCACCACCTCCACGGGGAAGCGACCCGCGCCGACCACCTCACCACGGAGGCCGTCCGCGTCGAGTCTCGCCGAGTAGTCCTCCCCTTCCAGTCGGAGAGAGCCATCCTGCTCGCGCCAGGGTCGGGGCAGCTCGCGGGTCGTCGGCTCGGGGCGGGCCACGGAGGGGGCCGCGACGCGCAGCCGGCAGACTCGGACACCGGCCAAGGGTGGAGCAATGACGAAGCCCGCCAGGGAGCGGTGCAGCAGCTCCCGGACACGGGAGTCTGGCACCTGGAGGCCCACGGTCCATCCAGCGATGGAGAGCCATGGGCCTGACGTCTCCAGGCCGTCTTCGTCGGAACCGCCGGAGCGCTGGGGACCGGACGGGCCGGCTCCCGACGCGTTCAGGGCGTGCACTCCGACTCGCCGGGGATGTTGCACTGGGACATGGCCGCGAGCGCGACGAAGGGCTGCTCCCACAGGATGGCGGGAGCCTCGTAGCGCGAAACGGCCTCGGTGGAAGCAGTCCGAGGAACCTCCGTCGACGGCGACGGAGAGGACGAAGGAGTCGAGGGATTTTTCACGGGAACGGTACCGGGAAGGCGCAGATGCGGCCGTCCTGAGAGCCCACATGCAGTCGGGAAACGGTGGTGTCGATGGTCGGAGTGCCGATGAGCTGAGTGTCGCCGATGGACACCTGCTGCGAGTCCACGCCGCCAATCATCTCGAGCTGATGCACCTTCCCGTCGGAGCTGCCCACGTAGATGCGGACAACGCCGTTGGAGTTGAGGGTGAAGGTGCCGGAGGGATTCGCGATGGGCGTGGTCCACACCTGAGAGGGTGCCGTCTCCCCAGCCGTCACGTGGTCCCAGAACTCCACGCTGCCACTCGCGAGGCTGGCCACGAAGCCTCCGCCCAGGGGCCGCACGAAGCTGGTGAACGCGGGCGTGCTCGGCGAGGGGCGCGTCGCCACATTCGCGCTCCACACAGAGGTCAGGGTGCCCGCGTCGATGGCGTGGACGACGCCATCGCTGTTGGTCACGAAGATCTGATTCGCCACGGCGTTGCGCACCAGGCTGTGCTCCAGGTCGCCCAGGGAGAGGCGCGTCACCTCGGTGCCCGTCAGCGTGTCCAGGACGCGGAGCGACGCCGTTGTTCCACCATGCGTCTTCGAGCCGATGAAGAGGCGGTTGGTGGTGTAGTCGACCACCATGCCACCACTCACCATGCCCAGGTCTCCGGGCTGGTAGGTGAAGACCGGCGTGCCCGTGCGCGCGTTGAGCGCGACCACGCGATTCAGGGCCGGGTTCGCCAACCGCGTCGCGAAGAACGCCAGGTCCAGGTTCGGCCGCGCGGCCTTGTACGCGGTGTTCGCGTAGTCGTGGAGCTGCGTGACGGGGAAGGACTGGATGGTGCCAATGGGTGCGCCGGTGTTGTCCCAGCGCCACAGCTCCGTGCCAGTGGTGGCGTTGAGCGCGTAGGCGACGCCTGACTGGTCGGCGGTGAGGATGTACTGCCCGGCCAGGCCATTGAGCGGTACCACCGGGAAGCGGCTGCCGATGAGGCCCGACAGCGGAAGCGGACGCCAGCGCTCGGCACCGTCGGCCGAGGGCGTGGTGACATTGGTGAGGTTGGCGACGACCGAGTCGTTGAAGGAGCTGAAGATGCCCACGCCCAACTCGGTGATGGGCTGGAGGCGCGCATCCAGGCCCACCGAGTAGCACCACAACGGCGCCGCACCGACGCGGGCCTGGGGCGTCGCGATGAGCGCCGCCGAGGCCGTGGGCCGGCTGCCCGCCGAGTACCGCCCCACGTCATCCGTGTTGAACACGCGGTAGTGGTACGTGGTGCCGTTGACGACGGCGGTGTCGGTGATGGACGCCGTCGAAGTGAAGCTTTCGGAGGCGACGACGGTGGCGTTGCCCAGCGTCGAGCCGGCGGCGTAGGTCCGACCGGCGACCGGCAGCGTGTCGGGCGCGGCCCCCGCGGCGCGAAGCACCAGCACTCCGCTATGCACTGCGGGGTTGTCCCACGTCACCGTCACGCTCGCATCTCGAGCCACCGCGGTGAGTCGCTCGACTTCCGGCGCCGTGCCCGTGGCGATGGTCACCGGGGTCTCGATACGCGCGGCCGATTCGGACGCGTACGCGAGAGGCAGATGCATCCGGTGGCGGAACGCCGTGGGCGCGGTGACGTTTCCGACATTCGCGTACGTCACGGTGAAGGCGCGTTCCTGGTTGGGCATGATGCGCGCGGGGTTGTTGTTCGCCGTCCAGGTGAAGCTCGTCGCATTGCTCGAGATGGACCACCCCGCAGGAGCCGCCGGGCTGCCGCTGACGAACGGGAAGAAGTTCACGGCGGGCCGGAGCAGCGTGACCTGCTCGAGCGGCAGCGTCCCCCGGTTCTGCACCGTGTAGACCACCGTCTGGTTCGGCACGCCCGGAACGAGCACGGACGGATTCGCCTTCAGGCGGTGCGTCACGATGCGGCCCTGTCCCGAACGAACGACCTGGGTCGTCGCGGCGCTCCCGTTCAACGTCGCATCCGCCTGCACATCGAAGGCGAAGTCGGAGAACTCGGCGCCGGTGAGGGTGTAGCTCCAGATGAAGTGCGCGGAAGCGCCGGGGGCCAGGCGCGACACGCTCGCGGGACTGGGGCCGGAAGCGAGGGCCGCCACGGCAGTGCCCACGAAGATGGGGGCACGAGGCGTCACGTTCAGATAGGACGCGGTGGTGGACGTGTTGGTGACGCTGAGCCGCACCTTCACCGTCTCACCCACGAAGGCGTGGACGTTGTCCACGTCACCCGAGGCCGCGAGCACACCCACGTTCACCATGGGCGTGTCGGCCACGGCCGAGGTGACCGATCCGCTTCCGTTGGTGGCGCGGACGCTGGCCACCATCGTCCCGCCCGTCTCAGTGGTGGCTCGAGCGGAGAGGATGGCCGCGTTCCGCAGGGGAATGTTCACCTGGAAGTTGGCGGGCTGGACCTCGACGACCTCGAACGAGACACCGCCCACGCCGGTGCTGGGGCCTTCGGCCGTGATGTTGTTCTGGGCGGCCGTCTGGCTGGTCCGGTTCTCGATGACGAGGCGCGCGGTGAGGTCGTCGCCCACGGGAAGAACCCGTGGCTGGATGTCGACCCGCGTGGACAATCCCACGCGCCGCCACTCCGCTGCGTCCGCCGTCCGGTTCGTGCCGAAGGACGAGTTTCCGCAGGACTCGTGGGCCGTCAGCGCCGTGAACCGCTGGTCCGCGGCGTTCGTGTTGCCCACCTGCGGAATCATCCGCAGGGTGAAGGTCGCCGTCTGGTTCTGCATCAGGCCGGCGTCCGCCTGCGCGCAGTTGACCGGGATGTTGTACGTCACCAGGCGCGCCGCGATGAAGTGGTCCGCGACCCAACCCGTGGGCGCCGGGCTCTCCAGCAGCGTGTAGCCCGTGGGCAGCGTGAACGACACCTGGTTGATGGGCCGGAACTGCGGCGAGGTGCTCCGGGTGTTGTTGCGCACCTCGACGCGCAGCTCGGAGACCTCATCCATCACCACGGTCGCCTGGGTCTCCCCGGGCTCCGCGAGCGTCGTGAAGACGGCGGCGCGGGTCGTGCTCTGGGCCAGCGCGGCGGAAGGAAGGACGAGCACCGCGACGAGCACGGCGAGGCGGGCGTTCAGCGTGGGAATCATGGCGGAAGGCCTCACGTCACGGCTCCAGGGTGAAGGCGGCCGTGGTCAGCGGCGCGCCGTCGAGAAAGAAGCGAACCTGCCACGTCCCGCTCATGCCGGAGGTGGCCACCGTCGTTCCGGCCACGGGCAGCGAGAAGCGCACGGTACGAGTCACGTCCGGCTTCGCCTCCACCACGGAGGTGCGACGCTCGTACGGATGGCCCGAGGGCGACACGAACTCGACCTCCACGCGGCCCTTGCCACGCACGCCGCTCACCGTCAGGTCCACGTCCACCTGGGACACGTCCGACAGGCCATGCGCGTCCAGCCCCACCACCTCCGCGTGTCCTGAGACGGGCGTCGGCATCGGCTCTCCCTCCGCGGCTTCAGCCGTCGGAGGCCGGGCGGCCTCGCTCTCCTCGCCCAACACGTCCGTGGGAGCAACGGGCTCCACGGCGGGCGGCGTGCCCTCCGCGGGTGCATCCGTCCAGTCGAACACCCGGGGAGAGATTCCGCTCTCCGTACAGGCCGTCAGCAGCAGCGCCGCCGCCGAGCAGCCCGCCGCAATGCGCGCTCGCATCACCGTACCTCCTGAAGCTCGTCGACCAGGCCCAGTCGGGCCAGGTCCGTGAGAAACCGCAACGTGTCCGTGAGCACCTGGCCCACGTCCATGGAGAACTCGCGGGCCACGACGTCGGCCACCGAGCGCGCGGAGCGCGTCCCGTCACTGAGCTCCCAGATTCGCACCGCCGTCGCGTTGAGGCCACGCAACGTGCGCCCCTCCGCGTCCAGCAGGAGAAAGTCCGCGCCGAAGCGCTGTCCCTCCGCCCCCACCCGTCGCCGCGGAAGATGGTCCGCCGAGAAGTCGCCGCTCATGGGCGCCCTCCCCGTCCCAGCCACCGCGCCACCCTGCCCCGCACCACCGCGCGCACCCGACCGAGCCGCGACGGCCCCCGGTCCCACCCCGCGCCCAGCTCCACCGCGCCTCGCCGGACACACGTCACGCGCCCGAGGATGCGCGATGCGGGAATCGGCGGGTCCTCCGCCGGCGCATTGTCCCCGCGCAGCGACAGCACGCCCTTCCCCGCTGCGCGGACCCGATGCAGGACGAGCGCGTCGTCGAACCGCGCCAGCACCACCTCACCCGGCCGAGGCTCGCCAGACAGCGGCTCCACACCGGCGAAGTCCCCTGCCCGCAACGATGGCCACATGCTGTCTCCCCGTACGGGAATCCAGCGAAAGGCCGAAGGCGAAGCGGAGGTGGGGGACTCACCCGACATTTCCGAGCCAGTCTACTCCACCGGCCAGGGCGGCGCGAATGAGTCCCTTTGGATTCCCCTTGAATTTCCCGGAGGTTACAAGACCCCTCCGGGTTGGTCTGAATCGCGGGGAGTCCTGAATTCCCTCGACTACAAACTCAGGAGGCGCTGGGGGCGTCCGCCCGGGGGGCGGCCGAGTGGGCCCGCACCGTCCGCGCGATGTCGTCCAGGGCCACGGGGATGGGCTCCCCTCCGGCCATCGGCTTGAGCTTCGCCTGCCCGCTGGTGCGCTCCAGCTCTCCGAGCACGAGCGTGAAGCGCGCCCCGCTCTTGTCCGAGCGCTTCATCTGGCTCCTGAGGGTGCCGCCGCGCGTGTCGAAGTCCACGCGAAGGCCCTCGCGCCGCAGCCGGCTCGCCAGGGTGAAGGCCGCGTCATGCGAGCCCGCATCCGCCACCGCGATGAACAGGTCCGGCGTCGCGCCGAACTTCTGCTGGCTCTCCTTGAGCAGGAGCACCAGGCGGTCCAGGCCGCACGCGAAGCCGACGGCGGGCACGTCCGGCCCCCCCAGGCTCTTCACCAGCTTGTCGTAGCGGCCACCGGCGCCCACCGTGCTGGCGGTGCCCAGCGCGGGGTGCGAGGCGATGAACTCGAAGACGGTGCGCGTGTAGTAGTCCAGGCCGCGAACCATGCGCGGATTGACGACGAACTTGATGTCCAGCGCCGTCAGCTTGCGCTGCACGTCATCAAAGTGCGCGCGGCACGGCTCGCACAGGAACTCGAGCACGTTGGGGCCCTTGGCGGCCACCGCCTGACACGTCGGGTTCTTGCAGTCGAGCACCCGCAGCGGGTTCTTCTCCATGCGCCGGTGACAGTCGGAGCACAGCTCCTCGCGGTGGGCCTGCAGGTACTCCACCAGCTTCGCGTGGTACGCGGGCCGGCACGTCTCGTCGCCCAATGAGTTGAGGTTGAGCGTGATGTCCTGGAGCCCCAGCTTCTGGAGGAACTGGGCCACCATGTCCATCACCTCGACGTCCTGGGCGGCCTCCTTCGAACCGTAGGCCTCCGCGCCG
Organism: Myxococcus sp. CA056; assembly: GCF_013336715.1. Classification (NCBI taxonomy): domain Bacteria; kingdom Pseudomonadati; phylum Myxococcota; class Myxococcia; order Myxococcales; family Myxococcaceae; genus Myxococcus; species Myxococcus sp. CA056. The sequence goes on along the minus strand of NZ_JABUMT010000005.1, from coordinate 567,182 downwards.
ATTTGATAGAACTGCCGGTAGCGGCCCGTCTTCATCCGCTCGTACCGGAACATCGGCCCCGTGTAGAACCAGCGCGTCAGCGGCTCCTTGTTCACGATGGAGTGCTCGATGTACGCGCGCGCCGCCGGCGCCGTGCCCTCGGGTCTCAGGGACAGGCTGCGGTCGTTCTTGTCGGTGAAGGTGTACATCTCCTTGCCGACGATGTCCGTCTCCTCACCCACGCTGCGCACGAACAGCGCCGTGTCCTCCAGCATGGGCGTGCGGATCTCCCCATAACCGAAGCGACCGAACAGCTCTCGCGCCAGGCCCTCCACGTGCTGCCAGATCTCAATCTCGCCTGGCAGCAGGTCGTTCATGCCCTTGACGGCGCTGAGCGTCTGACTCACGGGATGACTCCAATGCGCTGCCCCAGCCGAAGCACCGCCTCTTCCTGGAGGCTCGCTTCCCACTTCACGCGGCCGGGCTCGAACAACAGGATGACGGTGGAGCCCATCTCGAACCGACCCAGCTCGCCGGCCTTCTCCACCTTGTAGCCCTCTTGATACCGGTGCACCTTGCCCGGCTGGCCCGTGTGCGTGGTGATGTCCTCGTAGGACGCCTTGATGCGCGACACACAGGTGGCGCCCACCTTCACCACGGCGCACTGCCCCGCCGCCGTCTGGAGGTAGGTCACCAGCCGCTCGTTGACGCAGAACAGGGACTGCTTGTTCTTCACCGACGCCGGATTCACCGGCCAGAACTCACCGGGGATGTACGCATAGCCGGTGATGGTGCCCGCCAGCGGCGAGTGGATGCGGTGGTAGTCGCGCGGCGACAGGTAGATGGTCGTCCAGGCTCCACCGTGGAAGGGCTTCGCCGCCTCCGCGTCCCCCAGCAGCTCATCCACCGTGTACTCGATGCCCTTGGCCTGCAGGCACCGGCCGTGCTCGGAATAGCCCACCTGCGACACGCGGCCGTCCACCGGGGACACCACGGCCTTCTCGTCCGGGTCAATGGGGCGCAGGCCCGGCTTGAGGGCGCGCGTGAAGAACTGCGCGAACGTGGGGTAGTGCTCGATGGGGTGCTCGGCCTCCGCCATGTCCACGTTGTAGGACTTGGCGAACGCCCGCATGGCCGCCTGGTGGACGGGCGCGGGAATGGGCACTCGCGTGGCCATGCCCACCGCCGTCGACAGGGCGGACTTGGGCAACACGCGCATCAACTTCATGAAGGTCTGTTCGTTCATGGGGCGTCTTTGACTAACGGCCGGCGTCGGTCCCCGCGGGGGGCTCCGTCCCGGCATCCAGCGTCCGCGTCACCGTCCGCACGGAGCTCTTGGGCAACAACATCAACACCCGTCCCTCTTCGACGATCAGCACCGTGTCGGGATGTCCGGGGTACTCCAGGCGGCAGGCCGTGCTGTCAGTCAGCTCCCACGCGTCCCGGATGCCGCGCCCCTCCACGTTGATGGGGGTGCCACGCTTGAAGCAGCCTCGGAAGCCGGCGACCAGCTCGTTCGCCGGGGTGCCAGTCTGGGGGCCGTTCACCGGGCCAGCGTCTGGAGGACCGGCGTCCACGGCCTCGGCGGGAGGAGGAGGCGGCGGCGGTGCCAGCGTGGTGGAGGGCGCGTTCGGGACGACCTCGTGGGCGCTGGCCACGGCCTTCTGCCTCGCGACGAGGGCCTCCTGCATGCGCGCCCGGTTCTTCTGGATGCGCTGGAGCAGCTCCTGCGCGGAGGGCGCATCCAGGCTGTCCTGGGGCACGCGTTGGAGCTTCGCCTCGATGGACCCCATCTGCGGGTCCAGATAGGCGTCATCCAGCTTCTGCGCGTACAGCTCGCGGAACTGGCGGGTGGCCTGCTCGTACTCAGCGGACGGCGGTGGTGGCTCGCGACGGCAGGCCGACAACACCAGCAGGAGGGCGGAAACAAGGGCCGCGAAGGGCCGGAGGGATGCTCGGAGGACCTGGGGGCGCACGCACCCGGTTTATTTCATTTCCCCCCGCCGTGCCCAGTTTTCAGAAGGCGCCGCGTCAAACGCCGAGGAACAGGCGCTTGCCGAAGTTGAGCGCCAGGTCGGCGTCGAAGATCTTCTGGGCGGACGTCTCGATGTCGTACTCCACCCGGACGTACTCCACCGTGCGCGCATCCGTGTCGCAGATGACGAAGCAGGCACGGTTGTCGTAGTCGCGCGGCTGACCCACGCTGCCCACGGAGATGATGTACTTGTAGCCCTTGCGGATGCCGAACTTCTGGGCCACCACGTCGTTCACCTCGCCATTGCCGATGGCGAACGCCCGGCACAGGTGGCTGTGGCCGATGAACGTCACCTCCGGCAGCTCCTCCACGTAGGGCGTCAGCTCCCGCGCCTGCTCCAGCGCGAAGATGTACTCGTACGCCTTCGGGTCGATGGGCGAGCCGTGGCAGAAGCCCACCTCGCCGATGCGGTACGTGTACGGAAGGCTGCGCAGCCACGCCATGTTCTCGTCCGTGAGGACGTTGGCGGACCAGTCCAGCGCGTGCCGGGCGGCGTCGTAGTAGTACGAGTAGTCCATCCGCCCCGCCACCGCGGCGTCGTGGTTGCCCAGCAGCGTGACTTCCGCCACCGAGCGAACCAGCTCGCAGCACGGGTTGGGAGACGCGCCGTAACCGACGATGTCCCCCAGGGACACGATGCGGTCGACCTTCTGATGCTCGGAGACCCGGAGCACCTCGGTGAGCGCTTCGATGTTGGAGTGGATGTCGGAGATGACGGCGATGCGCATGGATGCCTCGGTCGGTGGCGCCGCGTTCAGCCGGCCCAGACCGCCTTCACGGGGTTCTTCTGCTGCTGCGAGATAATCCGCCGGAGCCGCCCCAAGGTTTCCGCATCCAGCGATTCGAACTGGAGCCCCATCCCCGGCGGGTAGGCCCGGTCCTCCTCTTCCCTCAGCCATACCACCGTGGCCGCCGCCTGTACTTCGGGATCCTCCGCGGGCGTCAGCCGGAGGACCGCTCGCGCACCTCGCGCCAGCGGAGTGCTCGTCCGGAGAAACAGACCTCCCTCGCTCAGGTTCGTGATGCGGGCATACAGGGTGACGTTGTCTCCCTCGCACCAGCAGCGCAGCAAGGTGGGTACCCGTGCGGACTTTCGGTTATCGCTCAACCCTCTTCCTTCCCGAGCACCAAAGGATGGAAGCCTAGAGACGGCCTGAATCCACCGTCAAGTTCGTGGGTGAGCTGGGACCCCACCTCACCCTCCAGGCGCTCAACGCTCCAGCGGGCCCAGGTCGTCGAAATGGGTCAGCTTCCTGAATTCCGCGAAACGAGCGCGAATCTCCGGATGCGTCACCTCGCGCAGGCGCTCCAGGCTGAACTTCTCCACGGTGAAGGAGGCCATGACGCTGCCCATCACCATGGCCCGGCGCAGCACCGTCGAGTCGATGTCCGACGTCGCCGTGGCCAGCGCGCCCATGAAGCCACCCGCGAAGGTGTCACCGGCGCCGGTGGGGTCGAAGACCTCCGCCAGCGGGAAGGCCGGGCAGGCGAAGACGTGGTCCTTCTCGAAGAGGAGCGCGCCGTACTCGCCGCGCTTGATGACGACGCGCTGCGGACCCATGCCAAGGATGGCGCGCGCGGCCTTCACGACGTTGTGCTCACCGGCCAGCTGGCGCGCCTCCGCGTCGTTGACGAAGAGCAGGTTGACGCGCTGGAGCGTCTTGAGCAGGGCCTCGCGGCTGCCCTGGATCCAGAAGTTCATCGTGTCGGCGGCCACCAGCTTGGGCGAGCGCACCTGATCCACCACGCGCGCCTGCAGCTCCGGGTGGATGTTGCCCAGGAAGACGTAGGGCGTGTCGCGGTAGGCCGCGGGCAGCTCGGGCGAGAAGGTCTGGAAGACGTTGAGCTGGGTGTCCAGCGTCTTCGCCTCGTTCAGCTCGTAGCCATAGCGGCCCTTCCAGCGGAAGGTGCGGCCGGGCACGCGGGTGAGGCCCTCCAGGTCGATGCCTCGCCCCTTGAGGAAGCTCACGTGAGCTTCAGGGAAGTCCTCGCCCACCACGGCGACGATGCGCGCGGGAGTGAAGAACGACGCCGACGTGGAGAAGTAGGTGGCGGACCCGCCGAGGACGTCCTCCTTCTGTCCGAAGGGGGTTTCCACCGAGTCCAATGCGACGGAGCCGACGACAAGGAGGGACATTGCGAGCTTCCTGGAAATACAGAGGGGGGCACGGTGCCCTGCCAGGAACCCCGTGCCCGTGCCGGGTACGCGGTTTCACGGCTGGCGTCAAGCCGCGCAGCCGTGAAAACCCCGATCAGGGGGTGGGGATGCCCGTGGCCGTGAGGATGGCCTTCAGGTCGTCATCGGTGAAGAACAGGCCGCCGCCCACGAAGAAATCGCGGCCGGCGATGAGGCGCTGCGTCGCCGTGTCCCGCTGCTGGGCGTTGAGCATGTCGTCCATGCCCGCGACGACGAACAGGTGGTCGAACGCTTGAGCCCGCAGCGTGGCGCGCAGCCGGGGATAACGCAGCTCGTCCGCCGCGAAGTTGAAGGCGTCCATCTTCAGCGTGAGGGCGTCGTCGAACAGGTGCAGGTCCGCGCCCACGCCGCCGGTGGACTCGATGAGGCCCACGCGCAGGGTGGTGAAGTACCAGCGCTTGGCGAACTGCGCGCTGAACCTCAGGCTCTCCTTCGTCACCTTGCGGGTCTGGATGACGGGGTCGCCCTCGGACGGCGGATTGGTCTGCACGGTCTCCGTCGTCACGGTGCCGCGCGGGTCGTCCACCAGCTCCAGCAGGTAGTACTTGTCCGGCTTGGGGATGAGCCGCACGGAGAAGACGTTCTTGGAGCGGCCCTGGGCGGCCAGGTAGCTGCTCTGGATGCCGACCTCCGTCTGGAGGTCGGTGAGCTTGGCGGCGAAGCGGGCCACGTCCTGCACCGTCTCGCGGACCTCGCGGCCCACGCTCTCGTCGGTGAGCAGCACACCCGCGGCGCCCTCCCCGTCCTTCACCTTGCGGGTGATCTCCTCCAGGTTGCCCAGCGTGCTGTCCAGCTTGGTCAGCGTCTGCTTCAGGCTGGCGACGCTCTCCTTGAAGTCACCCTCCCCGCTCCCGACGATGTTCTTGACGCTGGCGAGCACCTCGCGCACGTCGCGGGTGATGAACTCGATGTTGTCGACGATGCGGCCGACGTCGGCCTGGTTGTTCTGGGTGATGGTCCGCACGTCGGTCGACACCCCCTCGAAGTTCGCGAGGATGACGTCCAGCCGGTCCGCGTTGCGGCGCACCGTCGCGTCCACGGAGTCCGACAGACGGACGAGGTTCTCGACGATGCGCTGGAGCGAGCCGGCGCCGCGCTCTCCGCCCAGCACCTCGCGCAGCGCGCCCGTCACCTGCTGGATGTCGGAGGTGATCTGCGACAGCGACTCGAAGATGGCCTCCATGCCCTGCGTGTCGATGACCCGGCGGATCTGCCCGCCGTTCTCCAGCTTGGGGGCGTTCTCCGTGCCGGGATTCAAGTCCAGCAGGTAGTCGCCCAGGAGCGACTCCGAGCGCTTGGTGACGACCGCGTCCTCGCGCAGGTCCACGTCTTCGCGGATCTTCAGGACGACGCGCGCCCGCGTGCCCTCCAGGATGATGTCGTCAATCTCTCCCACCCGGATGCCGGCGATCTGCACCCGGCCGCGCACCGCGAGGCCAGACGCGTCCCGGAAATAGGCCCACACGCGCGTGGAGTCGCTGTCGCTCAGGCCGCCTTCGCGTGCGAACAGCACGAAGGTGACGAAAAAGGCCCCCGCGGCGATGACCAGCAGGCCAACACGGAAGGGCGTAACGAGCTTCTTCACCTGATGTGACTCCGAGGGCTACCGGCCGGGCGCGACTCTAACGTTTTGCATCTGGAGTGCCACATTTTCCTGAAAGCGGAGCCTCCCGGGGCCCCTGCCCTCAGTTCTTCCCGAACCACGTCTCCAGGAACACCTTCACCGCCGGGTGCTGGGACTCGCGCAACTGCTCCGGAGGGCCGTGCGCCACGATGACGCCCTTGGAGAGGAACGCGATCTGGTCCCCCACGTTGAACGCCGAGGAGATGTCGTGGCTGATGACCACGCTCGTCACGCCCAGCCCCTTCTGCGCCGCCAGGATCATCTCATCCACGTAGTCCGTGGTGATGGGGTCCAACCCCGTGGTCGGCTCGTCGTAGAGGACGATCTTCGGGTCCAACACGACGGCGCGCGCCAGGCCCACGCGCTTGCGCATGCCGCCCGACAGGTCCGACGGGAACTTCGACTCCACCTCCCGTTTGAGCCCCATCAAGTCCAGCTTGGAGCGGACCTTGGCGTACAGCTCGTCCTCGGACAGGTGGGTGTGCTCGCGCAGGGGGAAGGCGACGTTCTCGAACACCGTCATGGAGTCGAAGAGGGCCGCGGCCTGGAACACCATGCCGAACTTGTTTCGGACGCGCTGGAGGCTTTGCACCCCCATGGGGATGATGTCCTCGCCGTCGATGATGACCTGGCCGCTGTCGGGGCGGAGCAGGCCAATCATGTGCTTCATCAGCACCGTCTTCCCGGAGCCGGAGCCGCCGAGGATGACGCACGTGCTGCCCGCGGGCACGCTGAGGTTGATGCCGGTGAGGACCTTGTTCTCACCGAACGTCTTGTGCAGGTCCACGATCTCGATCATCGGCTTCGTGGACGTGCCGGCGTTGTCTTCGGACGGAGGACCGGAGGCAGCCATCAGTGCATCACGATGCCCACGAGGAAATCGAGGATGAAGATGGACAGGGCGCTGGCCACCATCGCCTCGGTCGTCGCCTGGCCCACGCCCTTGGCGCCGCCCGACGCGTTGAAGCCCTTGTAGCAACAGATGAGCGCCACGGAGACGCCGAACACGGCCCCCTTGATGACGCCCTCGTAGATGTCCACCGGCTCCAGCCACTGCTGGGTGCGCGTCAGGAAGGTGCCCGGGGAGATTCCCAGGCCTCCCACCGCGACGAAGTAGGCACCCGTCATGCCCGCGGTGCTGAACAGGATGGTCAGCATGGGGACCATGAACAGGCCCGCCAGGATTCGGGGCACCAGCAGGTACTGCACCGGGTTGACGGCCATGGTCTCCAGCGCGTCCACCTGCTCGGTGACGCGCATGGTGCCCAGCTCCGTGCACATGGCGGAGCCGGCGCGCATGGTGACCATCAGCGCGGAGAACACCGCCGCCAGTTCGCGCGTCAGCGTCAGCGCCACCGTGGGGCCGACGAGGCTCTCCGCGTCGAAGAGCGCGAAGGCCTCGGACGTCTGGAGGGCGAACACCATGCCGGTGAACAACCCCGTCAGTCCGACGATGAAGATGGAGCCCACCCCCACGAAGTCCAGCTGGGCGAACAGGTTGTGGAGGCGGAAGGGGCGCCGGACGCTCCAGCGGGCCACGTCGATGGCCAGCGTCACGACGCCGCCAATGGTGCTGACGACGTCGATGAGGCCCTTGCCGAAGCCGGCCACCGTCTGGGTGAAAATCCCTGGCTCGCGGGCCGGCTTGCTGGGGGTCTGCGTGGTCATGCGGTCAGGCGCCTACTCTTACGTGCCACGACGGGGGGCACAAGCGAAGTGTTCCCTCCCAGGCCTGGGAGCGATACCACCAGGCGGGCGGGCGACGAAGGGACTACCTCACTTCGGAGCGATGCGTTTATGTTCCGCGCCCCTTTCTTTCCAAGCCCGGTGCCCGCGAGGCGCACCGGGCCGAGAACTCAGACGAACATGGCAACTCATAAGGTCGGCGGCGAGGTGGACGCATACTGCACCCGCTGCAAGCTCACCCTCGCGCACACCATCCTGGCGATAGTGGGAACGAAGATCGCTCGGGTGCGCTGTAACACCTGCAACGGGGACCACGCCTACCGAGGCGCCCCGGGCACGACGGACCGCCCTGCTCCCACCCCGCGCGCGAGCCGGGCCTCGGGTGGCCTGACCAGGGCGGAGAAGATCATCATCTCCTTCGAGGAGCAGCTGGCTGGAAGGGACGTCGCCAACGCGCCCCGCTACAGCCCGAAGGACACGTACAGCGTGGATCAGGTCATCCAGCACCCGACGTTCGGCGTGGGACTGGTGACGGCGGTGCGGGGCGACAAGGTGGACCTCACCTTCCGCACCGACACCAAGACGCTGGTGCATGGCCGCGGCGGCGCGCCCTCGGAGAAGCCCGCCTTCAGCCCGCCCGTCCGGCAGGCGACCGGCCCCGCGGACAAGCCGCAGGTCGCCGCTGAAGAAGTCCCGGCGGAAGCGCCCGTCGAGGAATCCCCCGCAACCGGGGATTGACCGAGGCGAGGCGGGAGGGCGAAGTTGGGCGGCACGCTCGTGCGCACCCGCTCGCCGCCCTTCCTGCCGTTCCTCGTGCTGGCCCTGGCCGCTTCGGCGGCCCTGGCGGCGGCTCCTCCGGACTCCGGCCTGGAGGTGCGCGCCGCTCCCGCTCGGGTCGTCCTGGGGCGGGACCTGGCCGTCGCATTGGAGGTCCGCGTTCCTCCAGGCGCGGGGCCGGTGCGGGCCGCGGCGTCGTCGGGGCGGTTCGCGGAGGAGCGACTGGACGGCGGTGCCCGGCGCACCTTCCGTTGGACGCCCCCTCCCGTGCGGCACCCCCTGGTGGCGGTGTTCGCGTTCTGGGTCGAGGCCGGTGACGGCCCTCCCCGGGTGACGCTGTTCCGGCTCGGGTTGCTCGGACAGACGACGCTCGACGTGGCCACCGCGCCTGGCGCCACCGTCGAGGTGTTGCTCGGCGACAAGCGCTTCGGCCCCATCCAGGCGGATGCCCGAGGCAAGGCCCGGGTCCCCGTGGAGGTGCCTCCCGGTGTCGTGTCCGCGCGCGTGCTCGCCACTCGAGGTGAGCTGCGCACCGATGCGGCCACGCCCCTGGATGCGCCCCGCGCGAGCCCACGCGTCGCGGTGCTCACGCCCTCTCCCCTCCCCGCCGAGGGAGGCTGGTTGTTCGTCGCGGGTGGGGGACCACTCAACTTGGCTGCGCTGGAGCTGTCCGTCGAGGGCGCCCGGTATGAGCCCGTGCGGGGAGGAGCCAACGTCGCGCGCTTCCGTGTGGTGCCTGTGCCCGAGGCCACCTCCGTCACGGTGAGCGTGCAATCGCCGGGGGCGGAAGTGGCTCGGACCCGGGCCGACGTGAGACGCGTGCCCTCGCGGAAGGACCTCGTGCCCGTGTCTCCCCTCGCGGAGGAAGCTCAGGGCACATGGCGTCCGGCGCTGCAGGTACTGGCGGGGGGCTCGTTCGCCAGCGGAGACAACACGGGCCCTTTCGGCGCGCTGGGTGTGTCGCTCACCGCGCCGTGGTGGAACGGACGGTTCGCGGCGGAGCTGGAGGTGGGCATGCGGGGCGCCACGTTCAACGGGACGGTGGGCACGCTTGGCGCGGTGCGTTCCCAGGTGCTGGCGGTGCCCGTCCTCGCGTCGGTGCGCGCGGAGGTGCTCCAGTTCGCCGCGTTCACCCTGTACGGCCGAGCAGGAGGTGGACTGGCGCCTTTCCGTCATCGACTCCGCAGCGACTTCCAGGCGGAAGTGAAAGAGAGCAAGCTTTCCGGCATGGGGTTCCTGGCCGTCCAGGGCGCGTACCGGTTCGGGCGCTGGAGCGCGCTGGGAGAGTTTCGTGGCGCGTGGGCACCAGCGAGCACGCCCCTGCTGGACGCGCAGCTCGGCGGTGTGGCCGCGCTGCTGGGGATGAGGTTCGAGCCATGACTCGCGTCACCGTGCTCCTCGCGCTGCTGTTGGCGGCTTGCGGCTCGAGCGCGGTGCTCCCGGCTCCGACCATCATCGCGGTGAGTCCGAGAGAGGCGCAGGTCGGCTATCCCGGCACCATCCGCGTGACGCTGGACGCGGTGTTCCCCATCCGCGTGGACTACTCCCGCCAGGAGGCGCGCGCGGGGACCGGGACGCGGCTGTGGTTCGGCTCCGTGGAAGCGCCCCTGCACGACATCGACGAGAGTGGCACGCTCTCGGCGGATGTGCCGGAGCTGCTGCCCCCGGGAGAGCACGATGTCCGCGTCGTCCTCGCAGACGGTCGGGAGGCCCGCCGTGAACGAGGCTTCACCCTGCTCGACGGGGACGGCACAGACGAGGACGGCGGTGTGGAGGAGGTCCCCGACGGAGGCATCTTCGTCGCGGATGGAGGCCTGGAGCAGGATGGTGGGCCGACTCCGGGAACGCCGATGCAGCCAGGGGACATCACCGGCTTCGAGTTCGAGTCGGTGCAGGAGCAGACCCGGGGCCAGCCCTTCGTCATCACGGTCCGAGCCCTGGGCCCGCGCGCGGCGGAGTTCGAGGACAAGCTGGACCTCACCGTGAACAAGTCCAACGGGGGCGTCAGCCCCACGTCGCTGGATCAGTTCGTCGCGGGGGTCTGCACGCAGTCCATCACCCTGGACGTCCAGGGCGACAACGTGACGCTGACGGTGACGGACCGCTTCGGAGTCGAGGGCAACTCCAACAGCTTCAAGGTGAAGTAGTCCGCCGCGTCAGGCCAGCGTGAGGCGCAGCAGCTCGCGAACGCGCGCCATGTCCGGAGGCAGCGGAGCCTCCACCGCCCGAGCCTCCACTCCGGGTAGCGCGGGCCACTCCACCCGCGCCGCGTGCAGGGGAGTGCGCGCGAGCGCCACGGCTTCCCCCTGCCCTCCCAGCTCCTTCTCCAGCCAGGGCGTGTCGCGGCCGTACTGGTGGTCCAGCAGCAGCGGGTGCCCCAGCGAGAGCAGGTGCACGCGAATCTGGTGCGTGCGTCCGGTGAGGGGTTCGGCTTCCACCAGCGTGGCGCGGTCGAAGCTCTCCACCGGTCTCACGCGCGTGCGCGAGGGCTTCGCCTCCGCTTCTCCCGGACGGGCCACGCGCATGCGGCCCTTGCGCGCGGCGACCAGCGGCGCGTCCACGAGGCTCGGCGCATCGATTCGCCCTTCCACCAGCGCGACGTAGCGCTTGCGCACCTTGCCCGCCTCGAAGGCCACGGAGAGCGAGCGGTGCACCTGGGCGTCGAGCGCGAAGACGAGCGCACCGGAGGTGTCGCGATCCAACCGGTGCACCACGAAGATCTTCTGGCCCCGCTGTGCCTCCAGCGCATCGCGCAGGGATGGACCGCCATCACGCCCGGGGATGACAGGCACCCCGGGCGGCTTGTCCACCACCAGCAGTCCTCCTCCTTCGAAGAGGATGCGAACCTCGGTCACTCGTACTCCGAAGCCTGCACCACGGAGATGGGCCCCAGTCCGCGCAGCTGCTTCTTCACCGCATCGGCCTTGCCCAGCACGACGATGGTGGGCGGCTCCGCGAAGCAGTACTTCTTCGCCACCACGGCCACCTGCTTCGGCGTCACCGCGCGCAGCCTGTCGCGGAAGTTCATCACCCAGTCGTCCCCCAGCCCGTGCAGGCGCATGTCGGCGATGCTGCTGGCGATGGACTCGTTCGTCTCCGTGCGCAACGGGTAGAGGCCGCCCATGTACGCCTGCGCGTCGCGCAGTTCGCCCGGTTTGATTCCGGAGTCGCGCATCTTGGCGATCTCCGCCAGCGACACGTCGATGATCTCCCGCGTCGACTCCGTCTTGGTGAACGTCGAAAGGGCGAAGATGCCCGCCGCGTTCATCGCGTCGAACCAGCAGCCGATGCCGTACGTGAGGCCCCGGTTGACTCGGACCTCGTTCATCAGGCGCGAGGTGAAGCCGCCGCCCAGGGCCACGTTCATCGACGTGGCCGGGAAGTAGTCCTCGTGGCCCATGCGGTAGCCCGGGCCGCCCATGCGCACCTGCGACTGCGTCTGGTCCGGCTTGTCCACCACGATGACCTTGCCGGCCTTCGCCACCTTGGTCAGCGGCGGGATGACCACGGGCGCGTCGGGTCCGCCCGTCCAACCGGCGAAGGACTCCTCGGCCGCCGCGGCCACGCGCTTGGGGTCCACCGAGCCCACCACCACGAGCATGGCGATCTTCGGCCCCATGCGCTCCTGGTGGAAGCGCACCGCGTCTTCACGCGTGAAGGTGCTCACCGTCTTCACCGAGCCGCTCACGTCGTGCCCATAGGGATGATTCCCCCACAGGGCCTGGACCATGGCGCGGTCGGCGATGACAGACGGCTCGTCCAGGTCATTGGCGAACTGGGCCAGCGCCCTGTCTCGCGCGTCCACGACCTCCGACTCGGGGAAGCTGGGCTCCTGCACGAGCTGGCCCATGATGCCCAGCATCTGCGCGAAGTGCTCGGCCGGGGTGGTGATGGCGACGGACAGCGTGTCCTCGCCCACGCCCACGCCCAGGCTCGCGCCGACGAACTCCACGGCCTCGTCGATGGCCTCCGCGTTCAGGCGGCGGGTGCCCCGGCGCAGCAACCGGGCCGCGAAGTCCGCGATGCCATGCTTGCCCGCGGGGTCGGTGGAGCTGCCGGCGCGAATCACCAGCCGCATGGAGACCATGGGCAAGGGGCCGCGCTCGGCGGCGACCACGCGCAGCCCGCTGGACGTGGTGCTCTCGTGCAGCGTGGGGAAAACCAGGGCACGACTGGCCGAGCTCTTCACGGGCGCGGCCTTGCGAGGTGCGGACTTCGTCGCCCGGGCCGGCGTCTTCTTCTTCGCGGCGCCGCGGGGGGCGGACTTCGGGGTTCGGCTCTTGCGGGAGGCCATGGAGGCAATCAGCTTTCTTCAGAAGGCGCGGGCACCAGCGTCACGACGGAGCGGCGCTCGGGGAGGAGGTATTTCGCGGCGGCGGCCTTCACCTGCTCGCTCGTCACGGCGGCATAGGCGGAAGGCAGCGTGAGGACGTGGCGCCAGTCGCCCAGCAGCGCCTCGTAGTTGCCCATCGCGTGGGCACGGCCATTGTTGGTGCCCAGCTCGCGCAGGTGGTCCGAGCGCAGGTTGTTGAGCGCCTTCTGGAGCTCGCGTTCGGTGATGCCGTCGCGCGCCAGCTTCTCCAGCTCCGCGTACAGCGACGCCTCGGCCTTCTGCGGGTCCGCGCCGGGCTTCAGCTCCAGGAAGAAGAGGATGGTGCCGGGGTCGATGCGCCAGCTCCAGTCGAGCCCCACGCCCACCACCACCTTCTGCTCGTACACCATGGAGCGCACCAGCCGGCTCCCCTCCCCCTTCGTGAGCACGTACTGCGCCACGTCCAGGGCCAGGGTCTCCTCGTTGCGCGCGGCGGGCCCACGGTAGCCAATCATCACCGCCGGGGACTGCGCGGGGTGGCGCACGGTGGCGCGGCGCTCACCGCGCTGCTCGGGCTCCGCGTTGATGACGGGCAGCGGCGCGGGGCCTCGGGGAATGTCGCCGTAGTAGCGGCGCACCAGGGCCATCGTCTTCTTCGGGTCGATGTCGCCCGCGATGTAGAGCATTGCGTTGTTGGGGGCGTAGTAGGTGCGGAAGAACGCCTGGCAGTCTTCGCGACTGATGGCTTCGATATCCGCCAACCAGCCAATCACCGGCCAGCGATACGCGTGCGCCTTGTAGATGAGCGAATCCAGCTCCTCGCCCATCATCCCGCCGATGTCGTTGTCCATGCGGACGCTGCGCTCTTCCTTCACCACCTCGCGCTCGCTGGTGAGCATGTCCTGGGAGATGCGCAGCGAGCGCATCCGGTCCGACTCCAAATCCAGCACCGTCTCCAGCGCGTCGGAGGAGAAGTCGTCGTAGTACACCGTCGCATCGTGGGACGTGTACGCGTTGGAGCTGCCGCCGTTGGACTCCAGCGTCTTGTCGAACATCTTGGGGCCGTACTTCTTGGCCCCGTTGAACATCATGTGCTCGAACAGGTGGCTGATGCCGGTGATGCCGGGGCGCTCATTGCGGCTGCCCACGTTGAAGAAGGTGTAGAGGCTGACGACGGGGGCCAGGTGGTTGGCCAGCAGGCGGACCTGGAGGCCATTGGGCAGCGTGGCCTCGTGCACGTCGAACAGGGACTGGAGGGCGGGGTCCGCGGCGCGGGCGGGAGCGGACTTCGTGGAAGCCTTGCGCATAGGCCCCCAACGTATACAGGGCGAGGCTACAGGTCCACGACACCTTCACGCAGGGCCAACACCACGGCCTCCACATGAGAGTTGACGCCCATCTTCCGGTAGATATGTGACAGGTGCGTGCGGACGGTGCGGCGCTCCAGCGTCATCACGTGCCCCACCTCCGCGTTGGACAGCCCCTTGGCCACGTAGCCCAGCACCTCGAACTCCGTGGGCGTCAGCTTCCAGGGGTTGTCCGCCTTCTTCTCCGGGGTGGCGGGCTTGCCCTGGATGGACTGGAAGTAGTTCCAGAAGCGACGGGCGATGATGGCTTCCAGGACGGTGCCGCCCGCCATCACCTCGTGGATGCCGGCGCGAATCTTCTCCGGGCCCACGCGCTTCACCAGGTAGCCGGACGCACCGGCCTGGATGGCCTCGTAGACCTTCTGCTCGTCGTCGAACGAGGTGAGGATGAGGATCTCCACCTCCGGCGCCTGACGCTTCACCTTCTGCGTCACCTGGATGCCGTTGATGCCGGGCAGCTCCAGGTCCAGCAGCACGAGCTGCGGCCGGACGCGGACGATGTCCTCCACCGCGGCCTCGCCCTCCTGACTGCTGCCCACGACCTCCAGCTCCTCGAACGTGCTCAGCACCTTGAGCAGGTTCTTGAGCAGCTGCGGCTGGTCCTCGACGACGAAGATGCGAGTGCGGTCCATGGTCACCGTCGGGGGGGCACGCTGAAGTTCAACACGGTTACTTGATTCTCTTTGCCCTTCAATATGCGGACCGACATCTTCTTCATCTCACCGGTCGACAGGGCGATCATCATGACCTCGTACGAGCCGACACGCACGGGGTAGCGCCTCACGGGCGTCGAGCGGCTGATGAGGTCTCCGTCGAGGAACACCTTCGCGGGGATGTTCGTCTCGATGGAGAGGAAGCCGCGCACCCTGACGGGTGGCTTGGCCAGCGCGACGACCTGCTCCTCCACTTCCTCCCGGGGCTCGGGCGCGCGGACGGCGGCGGCCTTCGGGGGCGGCGCGGGCCGGGGAATCGGCGTCGGGTCGGGAGGAAGCACGGGGGCATCCCCGGGCTCCTGCACCGGAGGGCCGTCCCCTCCCAGGCGCCAGGCGGCGATGACGAACGTCGACAGGCCGACGAGGGCCAGCACTCCGGCGATGGCGACCAGTCGACCGCGACGGTGCTGCGTATCGCGGATGCTCCGCTCGTCGGTGTTCATCCGCGGGGAGGGCTGCGCGGGAAGCGCGGGCGCGGAGGGCGGTGGCATCGCGATGTCGTCGCGCCGGCCCGGGTGCGCCACCGCGGGGAACGGGTCCGGCAGCGTGCGAGGCCCTTTCTCCACGGGCGGCGGCGCGCGCTTGGCCCGAGCCGCGGCGCGACGACCGACGACGGAGAACTCCTCGTCATCGTCGGGAGGCGGGCTCGGCGAGGAGAAGTCCTCGAAGACGCGCATGCGCGGATTGCGAACCTGTGCGCGCGCGGCCCCCTGGTCGGCTCCCCCACCCTTCGCCCCCAGTTGCCGACGCGGCTTGGGCGGCGCGGCGCCCGGAGGCGCATCCCAGCCCTGCTCGATACCGGGGGCCTGCGTCCCCTCCGTCCAGTCCCCGTCGGGCAGGCGCTGCTCGGGCTCCGGAGCGCTCGGGGCGGGCGCGGCGGCGATGTCCGGCTCGTAGTCCTCGGGACGGTATTCCTCGAAGCCGGGCACGGACTCCAGGGTCTCCGCGCGGGCCTCCGTCTCCGAGAGCGCGCGGGTGTAGGGGGCGCGCTGGACGATGGAGGCTTCGGGCTCCTCGGCGCCCAGGTCGTCCATCTCCGCGCCGGAGATGGGCTCCAGGGAGAAGGGCTCCTTGAACGGCGGGGCCGTGAGACTCGCGATGCTGACCTCGTTGGGGAACAGCTCGGTGACGAAGCGGCGCACGTCGTCCGCGCCCGGCATGCCTCCGCTGGCCGAAAGGAAGTTGCGCAGCGCGTTCGAGAACTCCGCGCACGAGCGGAAGCGCCGTGCGGCGGTGGGCTCCAGCGCGCGAAGCACGAGCGGATCCAACCGCGCGTTGATGCGGCGATCCAACCGGCTGGGCGGAGGCAGCCCCTCGCTGCGGCGCGTGGAGACACCGCCGCTGCCGGGAATCACCGGCTCGCGCTGCGTGAGCAGCTCGTAGGCGATGGCGCCCAGCGAGTACACGTCGGACGCCTCCGTGGCGGCCTCTCCCCGGGTGACTTCGGGCGCGCGGTATGTGCCGCGGCCCCGCCCCGCGAAGGACTTGCGCAGCTGGGGCACGGCCAGGAGCGCGCGCATCGCGCCGAAGTCGCAGACCGCGGGCGTGCCAGCCCGGCCCAGCACCACGTTGCCGGGCGTGAGCGCTCCGTGGATGACGCCCGCGTCGTGCGCGTGCTGCACGGCGTCCAGCAACTGGATGACGATGTAGAGCGCCACCGCCGAGGGGAGGAGGACCTCCTTGGTGTGCAGACGCTGGAGGGCGGTCCCCAACAGGGCGCCATCCACGTCCTGGCGGACCACGGCGAGCCGCTGACGCACGACGCCCATGTCCACGACATGGAGGATGCCCGGGTGGCGCACGGACTGGAGCAGCCGCGTCGTCTCCGCCAGGTCCAGCGCGTAGGCGGGGTCCGACGTCTTGGGGTGGAAGAGCTTCACCACCACCTCGCCCGACGGAGCCTGGACGGCCTCGTATAGCTCCGCCAGCTCTCCGGACTCGATTCGACCCGTCAGACGATACGTGGCGCTCATCGCTTCTTTCGCGCCGGGCGACGGCGAGTCACTGCGGAAAAGACGAAGCCACACCAGACGCACGACTCGCCGCGTCGGCCTGGGGGGAGCTCCAAGGTACAGCCGGGGCAGCGCGGGCGCGCTCGCCGGGACTCCGGTTTCGAGGGCTCGGCCGCTCGCCCGGAGGTGCTCCGAGGGGTGGCGACGGGACGAGGCGACGCCGCGCGCAGCCGGGCCTCCAGACGGCGCACCCGGTCCTCGAGCGCGGCGACCCGGGTGGACAGGCGCGCATGGAGTTCCTCGGCGGTCTCCGAGGGCTGACGTCGGACAGGCGAACGCATCGCGGCCTTTGAGCGTGCCACGCCCGTCCAGTGCCCTCAAGGACCGAGCCGCGAACCAGCACGCGTGTTATGTGTGGACGTCCCGTGGCTCCAACCCTGTCCCCCTTCCGTCCCATCCCGGGCGGGCCCTCCCCGGACCCGCTTCACGGGAGCTTCCGTTCACCTCTCAACCGCGCGCGCTCGGAGGCGGCGGCTCAGCACGCCCAGCAGCTCCTCGAGGATGAGACGCTGGCGCGGCTGCTCTCCACCCCGCGAGCCCCCAGGGACACCGTTCCGAGGGCGCGGGAGGTCTTCGTCAACCGCAACCTGCGCATGTCTGGGCTGGAGCTCATCGGCTTCGACATGGACTACACGCTGGCCATCTACCACATGCGCCGGCTGGAGCAGCTGTCGTTCGACATGACGCTGGCCAAGCTCATCAGCGAGTACCACTACCCTCCGCTGGTGGGGCACCTGCTCTACGACCACCACTTCGTGATGCGTGGGCTCGCGGTGGATCGCCTGAACGGGAACATCCTCAAGATGGACCGGTTCGGCCACGTGGGCCGCGCATACCACGGGCTGCGTCCGCTGAAGCCGGAGGTGTCTCGAGAGCTGTACCGCAACAAGCGCGTGCGGCTGCGCAACCCCCAGTTCGCCTGGAACGACACGCTGTTCGCGCTGCCGGAGACGTGCCTGTTCGCGGGCATCATCGAACTGCTGGAGTCGCTGGGCCAGAGCGTGGACTACGGCAAGCTCTACGACGACATCCGCGAGGCCATCGACGCGGTGCACCGGGACAACTCGCTCAAGCGCGAGGTTCGCAAGGACCTGGGCCGGTACGTGTTCCTGGACCCGGAGCTGGGGCCCGCGTTGCACAAGCTGCGCTCGGGCGGCAAGCGGCTGTTCCTCCTGACGAACTCCGCGTGGGACTACACGGACGCGGTGATGAAGTACCTGCTGGACGGGCAGCTGCCGGAGTACCCGAGCTGGCGGAACTACTTCGACGTGGTCGTGACGGCCGCGGGCAAGCCGGGCTTCTTCACGGACGCGCGGCCGTTCCTGGAACTGGACACGTCGACGGAGGAAGGCCGCCCCGTGGGCGAGGCCACGTCGCTGGACCGGGGGAAGGCGTACTCGGGCGGCAACCTGGCGCGCTTCGAGGAGCTCACGGGCTACCGGGGTGAGAACATCCTGTACGTCGGCGACCACATCTACGGCGACATCCTGAAGTCGAAGAAGTCGTCGCTGTGGCGCACGTGCATGGTGGTGCAGGAGATCGAGGATGAGATCACCTACACCGCCACGCGGCGCGAGGAGATTGGCACCCTCACCCAGATGGAGATCCTCCGCGAGCGCCTGGATGACGAGGTCAACCACCACAAGACGCTGCTGAACCTGCTGGAGCGGCGGCTGGAGCGCGAGCCGCTGACGCCCTCCGAGCGCGAGTCCGTGGAGGAGCAGCGCCGTCAGCTGAAGTCGGAGCTGGACAAGATGCGTCGCGCGCTGAAGGACGCGACGGGCATCGCGGACACGCTGGAGGAAGACGTCGAGGAGGGCTTCAACCCGTACTGGGGCCTGCTGTTCAAGGAGGGCAACGAGAACAGCCGCTTCGGCTACCAGGTGGAGCAGTACGCGTGCCTCTACACGAGCCGCGTCTCCAACTTCCTGCACCACTCGCCCATGCAGTACTACCGCTCACCGCGAGATCAGATGCCGCATGAGCAGGCCGGAGCGCTGTCCGCGCGGCTGTCCCCCATGGGTGGCGAGGGTCCGCCCAAGGGTGCTGGCAAGGACTGACGGCGCCCTCCCCTTCCTTGGTCCGCGCCAGGGAAGGGCCACTCGCGTGGCGCTGACTCCTGATTCCGCCCGCGTGCCCCGGTGTCATCCACCTGGGACAAGCACCCGGGTGGACAGGGGCACGGCGTCCAGGTGGGGACGTTGAAGCTCCAACGCGCCGATGAGATCGGGAGCGCGACGCGAAGACACCCGCGACAAGGTCATCGAGAGCTTCTGTGCGGAGGGCGGCACCTCCCCCACGGTCGACGTCATCGCCCGGTACTCACGCGCCTCCACCAACTCGGGCCAGGTGTCCTCACCCAGGTAGAAGTCGGTCCGGGCGTTCAGGGAGACCTGCACGGAGGCCGCGAGGGGATGCAGTCCGTCCGGCCTGGAGAGTCGGAGGTAGTGCTCCTTCGTCCGTTGGTACTTGCGATACGGGTGATCACTGGGGTGGTGCTGATAGCGGGCCGCATACACCCCGGTGACATCCAGCTCCTGCGTCCGCCAGGTCTCTCCCTGGACCTCTGGCCTCACGAACTGTGAGGTCGCGACAATCGACCACAGGATGTCCCGCTTCCAGGGCTCCAACCCGGGCTCGAAGTACGTCACGAGCGCCGCGCCTCGCGCATCGAGCAGCACGTAGACGGTGGCCTGAAGTTGCGTGATGGAGGACTCGGAATGCAGACCCGAGCCACGACTCGACTCGAAGTACGCCTGCGCGCGGACCGAGGCCCGCAGGTCGACTTCCCCTTCCCGAAGGCCCACCACCGCGACGCGCAGCTCACCCTGCAGGGAGCTGATCCGAGCCGGTCGCGCGATATCCTCCCCCGGACCGCGGGCCCCTCGCTCCTCGTAATAGAAGAGGTTGTAGGTACGCTCGATGCCGGGCATCCAGGCGCGTGCGTTCGTCACTGCGGCCACGGCCCTCGGCTCCGGTGACTGCGGGCCAGGCGCGGCGATGGCCAGGAGGCTCATGGCGAACAGCCAGCGATGACGCATCACGGAGGAGTCCGGGGGAAGGAAGGGGCTCCCTGCAGACGCCCCTGTCCCGCCGACGGTTCCAACCCATCCCAGTCACCGCGATGTGCACCGTCGCGATTCACGAGGACGACTTCGCCGGGACGTGGGCGGCGACACGCCCCCAGGCGACGTCTGAGAAGCGGGAGAGCGGCTCCGGTGTGAGCCCGAGCTTTCGCAGGTCATCCGTGTAGCGCGCGCCCTTCACCACCACCCACCGGCGTGCCACGCGCCTGGCTTCTTCGAGTGTCTCCGCCGTGAGGGGCGCATGCTCCGCGAAGCGGCGCAGCACCTCGAAGGCGGGCTGTGCCTTCTTCGGCTTCGCGAACATCGGGTCGAAGAACACCACGTCGAAAGACGCGGACGGCAGCGTCCTGAGGTACTCGCGCGCGTCCGCATGGACCACCTCGACGGCGCACGCGTCGGCCCCCCGCTCGTAGCGACGCAGCCCCTCCCCCGCCACCGCGCACAGCGCGAGGCTCTTCTCCAGTCCGACGACGCGTCCGGAGGGGCCCACCGCCAGCGAGGCCACCAGCGCGTCCTGCGCAAGGCCCAGCGTGCAATCCAGCACCGAGTCTCCAGCCCCGAGCTCCGCCACCCGGACGAACGTGTCGGGCTCCCCCGCGCGCAGGCGCATGAGGCGCAGGTGCGCCATGCCCGCATGGAACCCGAAGGAACCCTCCGGCTCCCACAGCGTCACCCCATCTCCGCCCACCACCAGCAGCGCCTCCACCTTCGTCCCAAGCCAGGGGGCGATGCCCTCCTTCGAACGACGAGGAAGGAACGGCAGGCCCCACCGCGCCGCGACGGCTCTCGCCTCCTGGAGCTGCGCGGCATCCACCTTGGTGCTGGTCGTCACCGCCAGGGGTACGGGGGGCATGAGCGGCGCGCATCCTGCCCCAGTCACCCCTCAACGCAACGCATCAGGACGCAAGTCCGAGCTGTCGGGGATGTCCGGAAAATAACCCTAGTAGATAAATTTTCCGAACATCATAGGAATTCTTGGCTTCTCGGCCTAACACTCCACTTCCTTCGGATGGTGGAGAAAGCCGAAGCCACCATGCGGAGGATCCCCCTGGAGAACACGCATGAGTAAGAGAGCAACAGGAGTGGCCGTGGCATTGTTGATGGCGGCATGCGCGGCCAGTTCCGCGAGCGCCGCCACCTCTGGCGCTCAGCCGTCTGGCTCGTCCGCCATCTTCTTCATCGACACCACGTCGTGGGCAGACATCCACTACAAGGTGAACAACGGTTTGCAGCTCAACGTGAGGATGGCCGTCACCAACGGCCGCAACGAGTTCACGGTGAGCGGTCTCAACACCGGTGACTTCGTCGACTACTCGTTCACGTATTGGGACGTGGCCTGTAACTGCGCCTTTGACACGGCGTGGGCACGCTACACGCACTCGGGCACGTCGCAACCGGATGCGGGCACCGGGACTCCGGATGCCGGTACGGGCACCCCCGACGCCGGGCCCCCGCCCGACGTGGGGAACATCATTCCCCTCTTCAACAGCGGTACCGCGCTGGAACCCGCGACGACACAGGACACGTCGACCGCGCTCATCACCCGCGTGGGAGACCGCGTCCGCGACAGGCACGCGCGCGAGTCTCAGTACCAAGCCTATGACCACTACCTGGCGCGCTACTTCGAGAACCGCACCTTCTGGCTCGAAATCATCGACGAGGTGGCCAAGGGCGGCAGTCAAATCAAGGTGAACCTGCACACGGTATATCCGCACGACGGCACGAACTTCCGCGCCTTCTTCCGCGGCCTCAACACCGTGGCGGAGTACTTCCACAACGGCACCTTCGAGCGGGTGAACGACTTCCTCTACACCGCGAGCGTGAACTTCAACGCCAAGGAGGGCCGGGCCATCCGCGTGGGAGACCGCATGGAAATCGAGGCCGGCGTCTTCCTTCGGCAACCGGTGGAAGGTCGGTTCAACTACTACGGCCGCGCCCTGCTCTACCTCGTGGGCAGCGCGGGAATCGTCCCGTTCGAGGGCCAGGGCGCCATCCTCGACTCCTTCGCCCTCCCCGCGGCGGGCTGGTCAGGGGGACGCACGACGCTGAACTACCCCTACTCCAACGAGCCGAGGAACCGGTTCCTGCAGATGGCGCTGAACATGGCGCCGGTGAACGCGCAGCCCTTCGTCGAGGGCCGCCGCCTGCACCACACCGACTTCAGCGACGGCAGCCACTCGGAGCCAGGCAACCCCGTCATGTCGTCGCAGGTGAACAAGCTGGGGCCCCACTACATCTCCCGCTCGTGCATCTCCTGCCACGTGCAGAACGGCCGAGGCCTCCCGCCCGCGGTCAACACCACCCTGGGCAACTACGTCGTCAAGGTGGGCCGGGTGAATGGCTCCACGGTGACGGCGGACCCGTTCCTGGGCTTCCGCCTCCAGCCGCGCAGCACCAGCGGCACGCCCGAGGCGGACGTGCGCATCGCCAGTTGGACGACGAGCACCGGTCAGTTCGCGGACGGCTCGGGCTACGAGCTGCGCAGGCCCAACTACAGCTTCCTCAACGTCATCCCCACGAACCACTCGGCGCGAATCACGCCGCAGCTCGTGGGGTTGGGCTTGTTGGAGGCCGTTCCGGAGACGGCCGTCGCGGGGCTCGCCGACCCGAATGACAGCAACGGGGACGGCATCTCCGGCCGCATGCAGGCCGTCGTCGACCCGGAGACGGGCCAGACGCGGCTGGGCCGCTTCGGGTGGAAGGCCGGCATCGCCCGGCTGAAGCACCAGGTGGCCGAGGCCCTCAACCGGGATATCGGCGTCACCAACGCCGTGTTCCCCACGGGTGACTGCGGTCCGTCGCAGCAGGGGTGCGCGGGCGCAAGCCAGGAGCTGAACAACGCGGACCTGGACAAGATGGTGCGCTACGTGGCGCTGCTCGGCGTGCCCGCACGGCGCGACTTGCGCGATGCCACGGCGCTGCGCGGAGAGACGCTCTTCGCGAACGCGGGCTGCGCGAAGTGCCACGCGGCTTCGCTCACCACCAGCGCCTGGCACCCGAACGCGGAGCTGCGCGGACAGACCATCCGCCCGTACACCGACCTGCTCCTGCACGACATGGGCACGGGCCTGGCCGACAACCTGCCCGAAGGAATCGCCTCCGGCTCCGAGTGGCGCACGCCCCCCTTGTGGGGCATCGGCCTGACGGCGGGCGTCAGCGGCGGCGAGGCGTATTTGCATGACGGTCGCGCGCGCAGCCTCACCGAGGCCATCCTCTGGCACGGAGGCGAGGGCAACGCCTCGAAGAACGCCTTCGTCGCGATGAACGCCTCGGACCGCGCCGCGCTGGTGAGGTTCCTCCAGTCGCTGTAGGCCGTCGGACCCGTCGGGTTCCACTCGGCTCGGGGAGTCCCGAAGACAGGGGCTCTCCGAGCCGGGAGACTACGAGGCCTCCACGGCCTGGAGCTTCCGGCCACCCTGCATCTGCGCCACGGTGACGGACTGGTTCCGGCCGTTGCGCTTGGAGTGGTAGAGGCACTGGTCCGCCAGGTCGATGAGCTGCTGCTTCTCCATCCCGTGGTCGGGGAAGGTGGCGATGCCCAGCGACATGGTGATGCGCAGCGGCCCCATCTCCGTCTGGAAGACCTCCGCCTTCACCGCCTCGCGAATCCGCTCGGAAATGGTGAACGCACCCTTCGCGTCCGTCTCCGGCATGATGATGACGAACTCCTCGCCGCCGTAGCGCGCCACCACGTCCGTGTCTCGCGCCATGGACTTGATGATGCGCGCCACGCCCTTGAGCACCTGGTCGCCCGTCGGGTGGCCATAGGTGTCGTTGACGCTCTTGAAGTGGTCCACGTCCGTGAGGACGACGGAGCACTTGCGCTGGTAGCGCCGCGCCTGCGCGAGAATCTCGTCCGCCTTCGCCTGGAAGGTGCGGTGGTTGAACAGTCCGGTGAGGCCGTCCGTCGTCGCCATCCGCTCCATCTGCTCGTAGAGCTGCGCGCGGAGCACGGCCTGCGCGGCTTGAATGGCGATGACCTCGATCATCCGCAGCACGTCCTGCTCGAAGTTCGCCTTCTTGCGCGAGCCCGCCACCAGCGTGCCCAGGATGCGGTCCCCCGCCACCAGCGGGAAGATCTTCAGCGCGCCCAGGCCGCGAATCTGCGTCTCGTCGTCGAAGATGACCTGCCGGTCCATGGCCTTGAGGTCTCGTCCCGGCAGCGGCGCGCCGTAGCGCACCACGTTGGCGACCAGCCCGTTGTTGTCCGCGAAGGAGCGCCCCTCCAGCGCCTTGCCGTGCGCCGTCACGCCCGTCATCCGCGCCACGCGGTGCATCCGCTTGCCGTCCACTTCCGACACCAGCGTCACCGCGCAGAAGTCCAGGCTCGCCAACTGCCGGGTGCTCTCCAGCACCGCCACGAAGACCTGCTCCGGGCTGCCCGCGCGGTTCAGCTCCTCGATGGCCTTGAAGAACCGGTCCTTCTCGTCGCGAGTCTTGCGGATGTAGCTCATCACCCGCTCGACCTCGATGGAGCGCAGCACCTCGCCGGCGATGGTGCTCAGGAGCTTTTCGTCCTGGTCGCTGAACGGCTCATGGCTCAGCCGGTCCGCCACGAGCACGCCGCGCACCAGGCCGCTGCCCTCGATGATGGGCACCGCCAGCAGGGCCTGCACGTTGGGGCCGCTGCCTTCGTAGTACGTCACGCCCTTGAGGCCCTGGGCGGAGTTCATCCGCACCGGCGCACGGCGCTTGAGCACGCCGCCGATGATGCCTTCGCCAGCACCGAAGCGCTCGCGCTGCACGCGCTCGGAGCCGGAGCGGCAGTCGTAGAGCTTGAGGCTGCGGTCATCGGAGGCCAGGAGGAAGGCCGCGCAGGTGTGGGTGCGCAGGCCCGTCTCGGCGATCTCCAGCGCCGCGTGCACCGCGCCTTCAATCTCCTTCACCGAGGCGACGAGCCACTTCTCGTCGGAGCTCATGCCGCTGAAGCTGTCCGCCGTGCCGGAGCTCACCAGGCGGAAGGTGCGCGCGCGCTCCTCCACCTCGCGGATGCGCTTCTGCACCGCGTCGTTCTCCGCGCGGCGGGCCACTGCGATGCGCGAAGCCAGCACCAGGTGGTACAGGCCGGCGAAGAGCACGAGGAACGCCGAGTGCGTCGCGAAGCTCGCCGCGTTGGGCACCGGGCCGCCCAGCGTCACCAGCGCGTCGAACACCAGCGCCACGCCCAGCAGCGTCAGCCCCGCGTTGCGCGGCAGGAAGGCGACCAGGAACGCCATCAAGAGATAGACGATGGGGAACAGCTCCCCGCCGCCGATGGCCACGACGATGAAGCCCGCGGCGACCAGCCCGCCGCCCAGCTCCAGGTCATCACGCAGGTCGATGACCGCGCCCACCGAGCCGCGCATGGCCCGGCGCCACGCCGCCACGGCGATGCCCACCAGCAGGAACAGCACCAGCCCGGCCTCCGTCCAGCCCAGCGTGTGGAGGCCTCGGAAGCCGCCGCGCGCCAGGTGGAGGAACGTGGACAGCCCGGCCACGGTGGGAAGCAGCCGCACGACATGACGCAGCAACCTTCCGGGCGACGGAAACGCGCTCAGCGACGTCATGGTGACTCCAGATGAAAGACGAGCTCGCCCGGCTTCACGTAGCCGAGCTCTTCACGGACGGCCCGCTCCAGCGCGGCGGGGTCCTTGCGCAGGGCGGCGATCTCCTGGCGCAGCGCCTCGTTCTGCTCGGACAGGGAGGTGTTGCGCTGCTGGAGCGCACCCACGTCCTGTTTCAAGGAGAGGTAACGGCGGAAGCCCTTGGCATCCGCCACTGACAGCAGGCTCAAGGCCCCCGCCACACCCACCGCCACCACCAGGAGCTTTCCGCGAGCCGTCATGAACGTCGTCGACGGTACCAGCGAGCCTCGCCCCCGCAAGAAATCCGCTCCAGACCTGTAGCACCCGTCGACTTTGCGCGCTCAGTCCTGCTTCAGCAGCTTTTCAATCGCCTTCGCCACGTCGCCGTGGCCTTCCACGCCCTGCCAGCCAGCCACCGCGCGGCCCCGCCGGTCCAGCAGGACGGTGGTGGGCAGCCCCTTGATGGGGCCAAACGGGCTGCGGCCCTCGATCATCCACTCCGAGGCCACCAGCACCGGGTAGCGGGGCGCGTAGTGCTCGGCGAAGGGTTGGAGCACCTTCGTGCCTTCCAGGTCCATCCCCACCGACACGACCTGCAGTCCCTGCGCGCCATAGTCGCGCTGGAGCGCCTCCAACGTCGGCATCTCCGCCAGGCACGGGAAGCACCAGGTCGCGAAGAAGGAGACCAGGACGACCTTGCCCTGCAGCTTGCGCACGTCGTGGCGGGTGGGGCCCACCGACGGCAGGGCCAGCGACTGGAGGAAGGCCGGTCCGGCATCCACCGGCCGCGAGCCACGACACCCCGCCAGTGACAGCAGGGCGATGCAGGCCAGGGCTCGCGCGGCGGCGCTCATCTCACGCTTCCGTGGGCAGGGGGGCCCCGCGCTGGCAGTCCCGACACAGGCCGTACAGCTCCATCTTGTGCGACGTCACCGCGAAGCCGTGCTTCCTGGCCACCGCGTCCTGGAGCGTCTCGATGCGATCATTCTCGAACTCGATGATCGTGCCGCACCGGGTGCAGATGAGGTGGTCGTGGTGGTCTCGTCCCGCCGCGGCCTCGTAGCGCGTCTGGCCGTCGCCGAAGTTGCGGGCGTGGGCCAGGCCGCACTCGTTGAGCAGCTTCATGGTCCGGTACACCGTCGCGACGGAGACCTTCGCGTCCTGGGACCGCACCTTGTTCCACAGCTCTTCCACCGACAGGTGGCCGCCAACGGCGAAGAAGGTGTCGATGATGAGGCTGCGCTGCCGCGTGCTCTTCAGGCCATGCTGGGCCATGTAGCGGGCGAGCACCTCGTCCTTGTCCTTGATGTCGTCGTGGTCGTGGTCGTGGCCCTGCATGAAATCCCTCGGTAGGGGGCCGACCCTGCGTTGGCCCTCTCATCCTTGTGTAACCGCGCCCCGGAACCGCGCGCGCCCCGCCCTTCCCCCCCAGCTCCGGTCCTCTTCGAAGTAAACTGTCAGCGACCTCTGTTGGTCTCCGGAAGCGGGGCCTCTGATACCCCCTGCCTCCTCGGCCCGCAACGTCCGGCAGCCGGCGTCAAGGATCGCTCCTTCCCTTGGCCGGCCCGTATCCTGGCTTGCAACAGCCGCTGGCTGTTTAGATTGGAGGCGGACTGGCTCATTGACACTTGTCTGGCCGCGAAGATAGAGGCATCCGCCCTCGTAAACGAGCATTTTTCCGCACCTTTCCATGACCAGCCCCTGGCAGAGAAGACGACAGCCCGACGACGTCCCCACCCCCGTGGCGGTTGCCGTCTCGGATTTCTGCCGGCGCGCGAAGTCGCCGGCACCCGCTCCCGAGGTCCGTGAAGCGCTCGCCCTGCTGCTCGAGGACGACGACTTCCGGGTCCGGGCACTCACCGACGCGGAGCCGGAGACCACCCCCCTGGGGCCCTTCGCCGTCGTGGACATCCTCCGAGGTACCGCCCCCGCCATTGCCGCCCAGCGTCAGAGCTGCGGCTACTACGACGTGGCCCGCGAATTGGCCTACGTGCGGGAGGAGAAGACGCCTCCCCGCGCCGTGGCCGCGGACCCGTCCATCCCCTCCTTCGCCCTGCCCGCCGCCAAGCCCGCTGGAGAATCCTCCGGCAAGGCGAAGAAGGGCGCCAAGGCGGATGAGGCCACCGTCCTGGAGCGCATCGCCCCGAAGAAGCGCTCCACCCTGGTGGACGAGGAGACGACCTCTCCCTCCGAGCAGGAGCTGGCGGCCCTGGATGACGGGCCGAGCTTCCTGCGCCGCGACCTGCCCCGTCCCCGGGGCCGCTTCACCCGCGTGGAAGCGCCCCGCACACCCTTCGTGGAGCTGACACGGGCCTCGGGCAAGGAAGTCCTGGAGGCGTTGCTGGAGGGCTCCGAGCACCGCTTCGCCCTGCTGCGCAACATGTCGCACCGGTTCAACGGCTCGCGCGGGGATTTGACCCTGGTGGATCTGGAGACGGTGCTGCGCGATCACGGCCTGCTCGACGCGCTGAAGGAGAAGGAGCGACTCCAGCTCCTGGACGCCTACACTCAGCAGCGTGGCGCGACGGGCCGGGTCGGCTGGGCGCTGGGCGTGAGTCCTCCGGAGCTGCAGCGGCTGGTGGCCTCCTGCGGATTGACCGAGGACGTGGAGGCCCTGCGCGAGCGCTTCCGTCGCGAGGCGCTGGCTACCTCGCACCTGACGCACCGGTTGGATCTGCTGGGCCGTGAGAAGTACCTCGCGGACCTGGGCATCCAGCGCAAGTTCAACGAGTCGCTCCGCAAGGACCTGGAGCGGCTGCTGCGCGATGAACTCCCCGGCGCCACGGACCTTCACGGACTCAGTGATGCCGTGGGCCGCAAGTATGGCTCGCCCAGCGAGCTGGTCTTCCGCGCCATCGAGCGCCTGGGGCTCGCCGAGGGGCTGCGCAAGCAGCTGCACCCCGGCGTCCCTCCCTCAACTCCCTGAAAAGGCACCGCACCCATGCCCATCTACGAGTACGCCTGTCAGAGCTGTGGAAAGATCATCGACGTGCTGCAGAAGTTCTCGGATCCTCCGCCCGCCACGTGCGCCACGTGTGGCGCGGAGGGCCCGCTGACCAAGATGCTCAGCCGCTCCAGCTTCGTCCTCAAGGGCGGCGGCTGGTACTCCGACCTGTACAGCTCCACGAAGAAGGACGGCTCCTCGTCGTCCTCCTCCTCGGGTTCGTCGTCGAGCAGCAGCACCTCCTCGAGCAGCACGTCGTCCTCTGCGTCGACGCCCGCCGCGGCCTCGACGAGCAGCGCCCCCGCGCCGGCCGCGGCGTCGGGCGACAAGAAGTAGACGGACGCGGAGGGGGCGGAAAATTCGCGCGGGGTCCGGGAGCGACGCACACTCGCTTCCCGTGCCCTTCCCTCCCTCCAAGCGTCCCCCCCGCCAATGTGCTCTGTGCGGTCACCCGGAGCTCACGGATGCGCGCGGGCTCGGCCGCTTCCTGCTCGTGCCGGACCCGGCTGGACGGGGGCCGGTGTGTCCGTCGCAGCGAGGCTGCCGTGGCGGCAAGCGGGAAGCCTCCTCCCCGTCGACGCTGACGCAGGCATCGCGCTGAGCTAAGCAGGGAGCTCCCGCGCGTGCCTGTCGCGGAGGTGCCCCGATGCTCGCTCGACGCCCCCTTCCCTCGCTGTCCCTCCTCGTGCTGGCCGCGTTCGCGGTCGGCTGTGGCAACTACACCCGCATGGCGCCGGAGGCCCGCACGTCGCTCCAGCGCACCCTCACGGGGCCGGACGCGGAGCAGTACCTGCGCGTCTCCGGCAACGTCATCCCCTTCTTCGGGGACGGCTCCAAGCGGCTGCTCACGCCCTACGCGCCGGACGACGTGCGCCTCCTGGACGACAGCAACGGCAAGCCCATCAACCCCGGCGCCGTGGAGCGCACGCTCCCCGTGGGCACGAAGCTGCGCATCACCAAGGTGGAGTTCCCCACCGCCTGGGTCGTCGCCGAGCGCGTCCTCTACACGCCGCGCACCTGGCCGTGGGTCTACCTGGCCGAGGAAGGCAAGCCGGACTCGCCGCCGCTCGTGTTGGTGCTCCCGCCCAACCTGGAGCAGCCCAACGACTTCCGCGCGGAGGTGGAGAAGTACCTCTCCGCCCAGAATCCCAAGTCCCAGCTGGAGGCCCTGGCGCCGCCCGTGCGCGATGCCGTGCGCGAGAAGCGTCTGGTGGCCAACATGTCGGCGGATGCGGTGCGCATGGCCTGGGGGCCGCCGGAGCTGGTGCGGCGCACGCTGGAGGGCACCGCGAAGAACGAGGAGTGGACGTATCCGGGAGGCCGCCGCAAGGCCTTCATCACGGATGGCCGGCTCGCTCGGGCTGAAGAGGCAGGCGCTTCCGTCCTGCCTTGACCGCTCGGAGGACTACCGACGCCCGCCGCCGCCACCGCCGCGGCGGCGCTTCCCACCGCCGCCACCACCACCGCCCTGCTTGCGAGCCGCCTGGGCCTCGCCCGGGCGCGTGAGGCGGGGCAGCTCCCCGGCCATCACCGGCCAGAACTCGCCCTTGAGCAGCTCGGCCACCAGCTGGGCCTGCGTCGCCACGGGGCGCTTGAAGAACGTGGCGCCCCGGCCCATCTCGTCCAGGGAGCCGCGCACGTCGCTGCCACCGGTGCACGGCAGCTTGAGCGCCTCGGCGGCCTCCACGGCCAGGTCGTTGGCGGTCTGCTTCACCCGGGCGTTGTAGCCCTCCACCGCGCTCAGCACGTTGAGCGAGCGCACGTAGTCCATGGCCGGGTTGGGCGAGTCCCTGTCAAAGGGCCGCGCCGCGATGATGGCGGCGCCCATCGCCTTCACCTTGGGCAGACACTCCGCGGCGCTCCAGGGCTTCTCGCGGTTGCTGCCCCACATCTGCACGGGCTCGGGGGCAAGCTCCGGCTTCGGGAAGAAGCACAGGTATTGGCCACGGTCCGTCACCAACTCCAACCCGACGAACACCTTCACCTTCGACTTGGCGCCAATCTCGAACAGCTCGTCACAGCCGTCCTGGGTATTGGTTTCCGTGAAGGCCACCCCGTCCAGGCCGAACAGCGCGGCCCGTTCCAACACGGCGCGAGGGTCCAACTCGCACCCCTTGGACAGGTGGGAATGGGCGTGCAGGTCGATGAGCATGGGCGCCGCTCCCTAACAGGCTCCCCTGGGCCTGTCGAGCCCGCGCTGCCCCCTGCGTCCCTCAGGCGAAGGCGTAGGACTGGAAGGTCCCCTGCTTGGCCTGCGTGTTCTTCTCCTCGTAGGTGCGGATGAGGTACCCCATCAGCATCAGCGAGGACGTGTTCTCCAGCACCCGGGATGGGTCCTTGGAGATGAGATTGGCGCTGTAGTTCAGGAAGAACTGCGCCAATTCCTCCCCCGCCTCCTTGACGATGAGCGCATTCAGCGCGGTGGGCTCCATCGTCCGGATGGTGTTGATGAAATCAACCGCCAGATCCTTCTTGGTCTTCACGTCCACGGGCCTGCCCCCTTCCCCAACACGCCGCCACTCGTGGCCCCCTGCCTCGAGCGCCCCCAAACGGGTGCGACTTGGGCAAACTAAGCACGCGCTTTCGCGTGCAAACCCCCGTCACGAGGCCAGCAACGCCCTACCCTCCAGGAAGCCGGGTTTTTGACACCTCTGAACACCCCGTGCGATAACGCCCCCTTGTCCTGTGTCGGGACCGCACAAGGAGTGGCTGGCGATGTTCACGGGCGTGAAGGTCTTCTCCGCCACCAAGGCGAAGGAGCGCGAGGAGCTGGGTGAGAACGTCACCCGTTGGATGAAGAGCAACTCCGATCTGGAGATCGTGGATCGCGTGGTGGCCCAGTCGTCCGATAACGAATTCCACTGCTACACCCTCGTGCTCTTCTACAAGCACAAGACGGCGCAGCAGCCCCCTCCGCAGCAGCCGTAGTTCGCGGGGCCGCGGTGGGAAGGGGGCGGCCTCTCCCCTTCCCTCAATCCCGCGGAAGCACTACTCGGTGCGAGGCACGTACACAGCGACGCTGCGCGGCGGGACCACCATCACGGTCTCCGTCCCGGCGAGCTGGAGCGTCCGCCCACTGAAGACGTCCTCGTACGTGGCGCTGCTCGCCGCGAGGCTTCCCAGGGGCTCCACCACCAGCGGGCGCTCCACGTCGCTCCGGTTGATGGCGATCACCGCGCCCTGCCCGTCCGGCAGCGAGCGCTGGAAGATGTACAAGTCCCTTTCAATCCGCAGCGTGTGTCGGGCTCCCGTCTGGAGCGCGGGATGGGCCAGGCGCGTCTGCCCCAGCTTCTGGACGACGGCGAGCAGCTCCGCCTCCAGCGGGGTGAGCGTGGAGCCAAAGCGCATCAACCGGCGGTTGTCCGGATCCCCCGCGCCCGGCAGGCCCACCTCGTCCCCGTAATAGACGAGCGGCACGCCCGGCTGCGTCAGCACGAAGGTGAAGGCGAACTTCGCCTTCTCGAAGGCCGCCGCGTCCGTCACCGAGGCCGAGGGGCGCGAGCTGCTCCAGGGGTCTCCCCCCTCCCCGTCCAGCTGCTTCGCCGCCTGGGAGATGAAGCGCGCCACGTCGTGGTTGCCGATGAAGGGCGAGTTGATGGTGCCCGGCGCGTAGAAGACCTCGTTCTCCCGCACCGCCTGGTCCACGCGCTCCAGGCCCTGGCCGTCCGCGAAGGCCTCGCGCACCGGCCAGTACAGGGGGAAGTCGAACTGACCATCCAACTCGCGGGGGCTGATGTAGCGGGCGATCTGCGAGCGGCCATCCGCGCCGACGAAGGTCTCACCCACCAGGTAGAACTCGGTGCCCGTCATCGCGGTGATGTCCCGCAGGCGACCGCGCAGGGTGCGGCCCGCCACCTGGTCCATGTGCTTCACGGCGTCCATGCGGAAGCCGTCGAAGTCCGCCGCCTCCAGCCACCACAGCGTGTCGTCGATGAACTGGTCCACCATGTTCGACGAGCGCCAGTTGAAGTCCGGCAGGTAGTTGGTGAACTTGCACGTCAGCCGCTTCTCTTCCCAGTCACAGTCCTGGGTGCCGCACACGCAGCTGGCGGAGGTGTTGAACCAGTCGTCGTTCCGGTGGCTCACCCAGTACGGGTGCTCCTCATGGACGTGGTTGAGCACCAGGTCGGCGATGACGCGGATGCCCTTGCGATGGGCCGCGGCGGTGAGGGCGCGCAGGTCCTCGATGGAACCGAAGCGGTGCTGCGTCGCGCGCGGTTGGGAGGGCCAGTAGCCGTGGTAGCCGGCGTAGTACTTGCCGCCCGTGCCGATGAAGCGCCCCTCGGGGTTCTGGTCCACCGGGGAGATCCACAGCGTGCGCACGCCGAGCGCGTCGAAGTAGCCGTCCTCGATCTTCTGGGTGATGCCGGCGAAGTCGCCACCCTGGTAGTTGGCGATGGGGTCCACGTCCGCCACGGCTCCGTCATTCTCCGAGCGCGCGTTGAGGAAGCGGTCCGTGAAGGCGAAGTACATCAGCCCCGACTCCCACCGGAACTTCTGGGGCTCCACCCAGAACGGCAGGTAGAGCGGCGGCGCCGCGCGGCCGGACGCGTCCACGGCCACCACCTTCACGTGGTGCTTGCCCTGGGCCAGTCCCTGGACCTGCAAGCGGAAGCGCCCCGTTCCCGCGTCGAAGGCGCCGGGCTTCTCCTCCCCGTCGAGGGACAGCATCACCTTGTCGGTGGCGGGCCCCACCTCGTCGGTTCCGTCGACGTACGCGACGTCCACGTCGAGCGAGCCTTCCGGCGTCGACACGAAGCGCCGCAGCTCCAGCACGGGCTCGCGGCAGTCCGGCACCGTCAGGCGCGAGTACTCCTCCGTGCGCACCCAGCGGGAGTACGGGTTCTGCGGGTCCAACAGCTCCTGCTTGCCCACCACGAAGCGGTAGCCGTAGTCGCGCGGCTCCAGTCCTTCCAGGCGCGCGGTGAACACGCCGTCACCCCGGTCCGCCATGCGCGCGGACGTGGCGGAGAAGCCATTCCATTCGCCCGTGATGGACACCGCGCCCTGGAGTGACTGCTGGGGCGCGTACGTCAGCGTCACCTCGCAGGTCCGGACGGGAATCGAGTCCTCGGAGTCACCGCAAGCCGCGGAGAGGAGCAACACCGGAAGCGCGAGCGAACGGACGATGCGGGAGTGCGTCATGCGGCTGCCTTTCTACGGGAGGGCCCCTCGCTTTTCCAAGCCCCCCTCCGCCAGCTTTATGACTCACCGCGACATGCCGGGCTGATGCCCACCGGACACTGGAGGCCCTCCGGCACCTTGGGACAGGAGCCAGGGACCCAACCTGCCGGGTACGGAGGGGGCCCTGGCGAACGAGCCCGCAGCTTCGTCCCGCGCCCGCCCTCGTGGTTTCCCCCCTCCCAGGAAAACGAATGAGAGCTCCCAATCCGGCGTGGCATCTCCTCGCGGTTCCGCTGTTCCTCGCAGCCAGCGTCGCGGTGGCGTCCAGCCATCGCGAGGCCCCGCTCATCAGCAACGACCCGGCGGCGGACGGGACGGACATGTACACCTGGAAGCAGGGCGGCAACCTGGTGCTGGTCGCCAACTACTACCCCATTGGCATTCCCTACGGCGGCCCCAACTACTACCTGTTCGACGACAACGTCCTCTACGAAATCCAGGTCGACCAGTCGGGAGACGGCGCGCCCGACATGCGCTTCCAGTTCCGCTTCCGCACGCAGATTCGGCCCAGCCCCCTGCCCTCCGTGGGCGCGGTGGCGGGGTATGACGCGTACAAGGACTCCTTCCTCTACGCCTTCTCGGGCGTGAAGACGGCCACGGCCCCGGAGATCCTCCGCTACCAGACGTACACGCTCACCAAGGTCGTGGGCGGCTCGCAGCAGGTCGTCGTCCGGGACGCACCGGTGGCCCCCAACAACGTGGGGCGACTGACGACGCCCGCCTATCCGCAGACCGCGGGGGCCTCCGTGCTGGACCCCATCACCCAGAGCGCCATCCAGACGGGGCTGGGCACCGCGGCCAAGTACAAGATCTTCGCGGGCCCTCGGGACGACCCGTTCTTCGTCAACCTCTCGAAGACGTTCGACTTCCTCAACTACGACGGCAAGCCGAACCGCGATGACCTGGCGGGGCTCAACGTGCTGTCGCTCGTCATCGAGCTGCCGCTGACGGAGTTCAGCTCACCGCACCTGGGAATCTGGACCACGTCCAGCCGGCCGAAGGTCACGACGCGCCGTACGGATGGCGGGGTGGATACGAGCGGCTCGTGGGTCCAGGTGTCCCGCCTGGGCAATCCGCTGGTGAACGAGGTGGTCGTCCCGATGAAGTTCAAGGACTTCTTCAACGCCTCCAAGCCGCAGAACGACCTGTCCACGCCGGCCATCGTCGCCATCATCTCCAATCCGGAGCTGCCCCAGCTCCTCCAGGCCAAGGGCTTCATTCCCCTGGCCCCACCCGCGCCGCGCACGGACCTGGCCACCATCTTCACTCGCAACACCCAGGGCAAGCCCACGGGCGAGATGCTCCACATCAACACGGGCACGGACTCCACGTTCCCCAACGGGCGGCTGCTGACCGACGACGTGACGGACGTGGCGCTCAAGGCGGTGGGCGGCGCCTTCTTCACGACCTTCGCGGACGGAGGTCCCGCCATTCTTCCCGACGGAGGCGGCACCTTCGCCGCGGCGGCCGCGGGGCTCAGTGATGGCGTGGCGGCCAACGACAAGGCCTTCCTCACGACCTTCCCGTACCTGGCGCCTCCCCACTCCGGCGACCCGACCCCCTGAGCCCGCGCGCCATGGCCTCTCGACAACTGCTCGCCCTCGGTGTCGCGGTGGTGGCGATCTCCGCGGGCGGGCTCACGCGGTGGTGGCTCGCGCCCGCACGGCAGACGCCCCCGGGCTCGCGGGCGTCCGAATCCACGGGGGAGCGACTGGCTCGGATGCAGCGCGAAGCCTCGCTGGACGATGCCCCGGCCCAGGCCCGACTCGCCACGGAGTGGATGCGGGAGGGGCTCCGCTCGGGGGATGAGCAACACCTCCTGCATGCGCGTGTCGCCGCACGACGCGCGTTGCTGGTGGACCCCGAGCGCGTGGACGCCCTCAAGGTGGAGCTGCTCCTGCTCCACCACGACCATCAGTTCCAGGACCTTCGCGACGCCGCGCGGCGACTGACGGAGTTGTTCCCGCACGACGCCTTCTTCCAGGGGCTGCTCGGAGACGCGGAGCTGGAGCTGGGGCGCTACGACGAGGCGGAGACGGCCTACGCGCGGATGATGGACTTGAAGCCCTCGCATGCGACGTACACCCGCGTGGGCTACTTGCGCCTCATGCGCGGAGACGTGGACGGGGCCATCTCCGTCCTCAAGCTGGCTGCGACGTCGGCGGACCCTCGGGATGGAGACACGGTGGCTCGGGCCTTGTGTGAGCTGGGCGATGCGTACCTCGCGCGAGGCGAGCCGGACACGGCCATCGAGTACTTCACCGTGGCGCTCTCACATGCGCCCGGCCTGGACCGCGCGCACGCGGGACGGGGGCATGTGCTGCGCATGCGAGGACTCCCCGACGCGGCGGCGGTGGAGTACCGGGCGGCGATGACCGCTCGTCCCAAGTCAGGACATCGGGCCTTTCTGGCCGACGCGCTCATGGCCGCGGGGCGCGAGCAGGAGGCCCAGGCCGAATACACCCAGGCGTTCCAGGACACGGCCCAGGACGCGAGGGAGCAGGCGCGGCTGCTCCTGGACCTGGGACGAGATGTGGCCCAGGCGGAGGTGCTCGCGCGGCGTGAGCTGACACGCCGTCAGGACGTCTTCACGCAGGCGGTGCTGGCCTATGCGCTCGTCAGCGCCGGCAAGCTGGACGAGGCGCGTCCCCTGGCGGAGGCCGCGCTGCGGCTGGGGACTCGCAACGCGAGGCTGGAGTATGTCGCGGGACTCGTGGCCTCGGCGGACGGGGCCCGGGACGAGGCCCGGCTTCACCTGGACGCGGCGCTGCGAGGTTTCCCACCGCTTCCACCGAGACAGGTGGAGCGGGCGCGGGCGCTGCTCGGCGCCCTCGCTTCCCCTTCGCCGAATGTCAGCGCCCAGACCCTCGGCCAGCCCATGAAGTGAGGCCGTGCATCTCCGCGCCGGTGTCGCGACGGCTCGGAGCATGTCCCCTGGCCCTCGAACATCCGAGCCAGTCGCGCTACGGCTCGGAAGGTGAGCCCTGCATGGACTCGTACTCCTCCAGCACGCGCAGCACCTTGCTCGCCTGCGCATGAGATGACGGGGCCAGGTCGAGGAAGAGGCGGTAGTGCTTCGCACCCTCCTCCTTGCGGCCGAGCCGCGCCGCCACCGAGCCCAGGAACAGGTGGCACTCGAAGTTCTCCGGCTCCATCGCGACGCACTCGCGCGCCCGGGTCCTCGCGGACTCGAACTGCTTTGACTTGAACAGGGCCTTGGCCTGTTCGAGCGCCAGCTCGCCTCGACTCGCTTCCGGCGACTCCTCCGGCTCCACCACGATTTCCTGCTGCTTGCCGGATGTCGCCGGCTTGCTCGTGGTCGTACGCGTCCCCGTCGATACATGTCCCCCAGGGCGCGCTCCCGCATCCTCGTGCCCGATGTTGGCGGACTCGACCTCGACCTCGACGGTTTCGGCCTCGGCACGCTCGGCGGCCGCGGCGGCGCGCTCCGCGGTGGCTCGGGCCGTCTCGATGCGGACCGACACCGCGCCCTGGTTGTCCGTCGGGTCATCGTCGATGAAGCCGCAGTACAACCCGTGGACGCCGCTGAGCTTCACGTCCTCGCCCCGCGACAGGAGGAAGCGCTGCGCCCGGGCCGGAGGCGTGCTCGGACCATCACGCTCCACCGACACCTGCTGCACGCACGCCACCGTCACCACCGGCCCTTGATCTCTTCCTCGCGTGAAGGCCCCACCCTCCACCGGCTCCAGCAACAGCGTGTACACCTCCATGGGGTCCAGGCCGTCCACGAAGAGGCTCCTGCTCAGGTCCGTGGTCATCCACTCCAGGTGGATGGTGTGGCGGCGCTCCTCGTTCGTCCGCGTGTTCGTCACCGTGACGATGCGCTCGGGCAGGTCATCCTGGGGCGTGGGCGCGCCCACCGTGAAGATCATCACCGCCGATGCGCCCCGGAACGGCTCCGGCTTGCGCGTCACGAGGCCCACCGCCGCGTCCGCCGCGACGTTCTTCCCCGACAGCAGGAAGAAGATGCTCGGCATGGGCTTGCCGCGATCCGCCGGGGACAAGACCCCCGACTCGGAGATGCGATAGGTCACCTCCGGGTTCAGCGTCCCCAGCGCCGCACGCCCGGACGAGACGCCGAACAGGTGCCGCCGTGCATCCAGCCGGAAGGACTCCATGGGCATGTGCACTGTGTCCATCGCCTCGGGCGGCTTGCCCGCGGCCACCTGAGCGGGCTGCTGCCG
This sequence comes from Myxococcus sp. CA056, assembly GCF_013336715.1. Lineage (NCBI taxonomy): Bacteria > Pseudomonadati > Myxococcota > Myxococcia > Myxococcales > Myxococcaceae > Myxococcus > Myxococcus sp. CA056. Next base: position 529,497 of record NZ_JABUMT010000005.1, on the reverse strand, counting down.
CGGAGGTGCATCCGTTGGCCTGCGGGCATCCGCGTCCTTGAGCGGAGGCGTGGGCAGCGGCGGCCGGGCCGGCCCGCTCGACGAGGGCTTCGGCGGGACCCAGTCCGACTTGAGCTTGTCGAACGCCGACCACATGAACCCCGCGAGCACCAGCAGGCCCGCGGCCACCACGACGTGGTGCGTGGAGATGCGGAAGCCGTTCTCGAAGAAGCCTCCCCGGTCCGGAGAGTTGCCGTCCTCATCCTCGTCTTCGCCGTCCAGCCCCTCCCCTCCATCCGGCAGCTCTCCTGGATGGCTCTCGATGGTCTGCGGCTCCGTGCGCAGCTCCGGCGCGGAGATCTCCGTCGGCTTGGGCAGGAGGCTGTTGGTGGCACGCCAGACGGACAGCTCCTCCACGAACGAGGGCGGAACCTTGGTGTCCTTGCCCATCTCCGTCAGGTCGGGGCGGAACAACTCCCGCAGGAGATAGGCCGCCGACATCGCGGAGAAGCGCGGCGCGGCCTTGAAGAGAAACCCCGCCAGCGCATCCCCGAAGGCATGCGCGGACTCGAAGCGGTCCTCCTTCTTCACCGCGAGCGCCTTCTGGAGGATGGCCTCCAGTCGCACCGGCAGGTCCGGCTTGATGTCGCGCGGACGCGGCAACGGCTGACGCGTGTGCAGCTTGTGCATCACCACGTACTCCGGCCCCTCCAACGGGAGCCGGCCACACACCATCTCGAAGAGAACCACGGCCGTGGCCCAGACGTCCGTGCGCGCATCCACGTCCTCGCCCCGCGCCTGCTCCGGGGAGAAGAAGAGGTACTTGCCCTTCACGACGCCCGGCGCGGTGTCGAAGCTGCGCAGCGAGCGCGCCTTGGCGATGCCGAAGTCGACGATCTTGACCTGGCCCTCGTAGCTGATGAGGACGTTGTCGGGGGAGATGTCCCGGTGGACGATGTTCAGCGGCTCGCCCTTGTCGTCCGCGCGCGTGTGCGCGTAGTGCAGCCCCCGGCACATCTCCAGGGCGATGTACGTGGCGATGGGCACCGGAAGGCTGGCGAAGTTGGAGCGCAGCGCCCGCTTCATGATGCGGTTGAGCGGCTGCCCGTCCACGTACTCCATGGCCAGGAAGTACTCGCCATCCACCTGCCCGAAGTCGAAGACCTGCGCGATGGCCCCATGCGACAGCGTGGCGGAGATGCGCGCCTCGCTGATGAACATGGAGACGAACGCCTCGTCGTTGGCGAACTCTGGCAACACCTTCTTGATGAGGACTGGCTTGGTGACGCCCGCGGCCCCCAGAAGCTGCGCCCGCCACGTCTCCGCCATCCCTCCCCGGCCAATTCGGGATTGGAGCTCGTACCGGCCAAACTGTTCGTGCTGCTCATTCGCCATTGGGCCGTAGGGTATCGCGAGGGATTCCGATCAAAAAGGGTCGTCAGTGAATGCGGGTCTCAATGTCAGGATTCCCGCCGCTAGGGGGTGGACGCGGGTCGGGTCTGCCCATGGCCCGAGAGGAGTTCCTTCACGGTGGCGGCCTTGGGGTGGCTCGGGTAGCGCCGGAGGAAGGTCCGATAGCGCTCGAGGGCGCCGTCCATCCGGCCGAGCCGCGCCTGCATGACCCCCGAGAGGACCAGGCAGTCCGGCTGTTCCGGGACGGTGGAGAGGCAATCCTCGGCCAGCAGGAAGGCATCGTAGAACTGTCCGGCACGCGCCAGCCGCTGCCCTTGTGTGGCCAACCTCGTGGCCTCCCCCACGCGGGCATCCTCCACCGGGGGAGCCTTGGGGCGCTTGGGGTCCCACGGCGCGATGCGCACCTCGGCCTCGCCTTCGTTGTCGAAGACGGCATCGTCGATGAATCCACAGCGCAGGCCCTGGATGCCGCGGACCCTCACCTCGCGCCACTCCGGCAGGAGGAACTGCAGCGGCTGCTCGGCATACCCGTCGACCTTCCGGACGGGCTCGAGGGCGGAGGGGAGTTCGGACCACTCGATGCAGGCCACCTGGCTCATCGGCGCGTAGGCCCTTCCTCTCAGGAAGACACCCTCCCCGACCGGATTCAGCGACAGGGTATAGGTCTGCCGGGCATCCAGGCCTCGAATCAGAAGCCCCTTGCTGGCGGAGACGCGCATGGGCTCGGGGTGGAAGGTGAAGCGCTGCTCGACGGCCGCATCCTCTTGCTTGAGGTACACCGACTGGTAGGCGAGGTCATCCTGGGTCGGCTCTCCCAGGGTGAACAGCGCGACGGCCCGGACGCCCTCTATCGAGATGGGACGGCGACCGACGACGCCCTCGCGCACCTCCGGTCTGACCGCCTCGCCCGAGAGCAGGAAGAAGACCGGGGGCTCCCGGCGCGGCGCGGGTTCCAGGACGGCCGGGTGGGCAAACCCATCCGACGGGCTCGAGCCCCAGAGGCGGTAGGTGACGGTCGAATCCAGACGCGGGAAGGCAACCAGGTCCAGCGGTACGCGCAGGACATGTCGTCGGGAGTCCAGACGGAAGGCCGTCGCGGCGGGATACTCCGGGACGGGCTCTGACTCGTTGGAGTCCTCGGAGTCTGTCTCCGGACTGGACGCATCCAGCGCCACCTGCTGGGCGGCCCGCGGAGTCGAGGCATCTGGAGCGGAGCGCGACACCGCGCCCCCCGCGTCGCCGGGCTCCGGGTAGTGCGCGAGCCGCGAGGGATGGGAAGGAGAATCCGGTAGCTCGAGTTCCCTCGCCGGCCGCAGCCAGTGAAGGGTCCCCCAGAGCGCGAGGAGTCCTGTGCCCGCGACCAGCCCCAGTCGACCCCACTTGGGGACCTTCGAGGGACCCGCGACCGAAGGCGTGCGCACGGTGGGGGCATTGTGTGCGCCGCGCCTCGGGGAAGACACCTTGGACACGGGCGCGGGCCCTGGCGTCGGTGGCCGTGCTTGGGGACGGGGCGGAGGTGCGTCCGTTCCACGCCAGGCGGCCAGCTCCTCGAGGAACGAGGGCGGCACGGTCAGCTCGCGGCCCTCCTGGAGCAGGTCCGGCTTGAACAGCTCCCGGACGAGATACGCCAGGTTCATGGTCGAGAACCGAGGCGCGAACGGATAGAGGAACGAGGCCAGCGCGTCGCCAAACGCATTCGCCGACTCGTAGCGAATCGAGGCATCCACGGACAGCGCTCGCATCACAATCTCATTCAGCGCGGACGGCAGCTCCTTGCGCACCTCCCGGGGCGAGGAGAACTCCCCATGCACCATCCGAGACATCACCGCCGCCTGCGTGCCGGTGACGGGGAGCTGTCCACACAGCATCTCGTAGAGCACCAGGCCCGTTGCCCAGACATCCGTGCGGGCATCCACCTCGCGGCCTCGCGCCTGCTCGGGAGAAAAGTACAGGTACTTCCCTCTCACGACGCCGGGTTCGGTGTTGAAGTTGCGCAGCATGCGCGCCTTGGCGATGCCGAAGTCGACGATCTTGACCTGACCCTCGTAGCTGATGAGGACATTGTCCGGAGAGATGTCCCGGTGGACGATGTGCAGGGGCGCGCCCTTCTCGTCCGTGCGCGTGTGGGCATAGTGAAGCCCCCGGCACATCTCCAAGGCGATGTACGTCGCCAGGGGAATGGGCATCTGCTGCAGGCCCGTCTTCGCCGCGCGCCTCAGGAGTCGGTGGAGCGGCTGGCCGTCCACCAGCTCCATGGCCAGGAAGTACTGTCCATCCATCCGTCCAAAGTCGAAGACCTGGGCGATGTTCCCGTGCGACAGCGTGGCGGAGATGCGCGCCTCGCTGATGAACATGGAGACGAACGCCTCGTCGTTGGCGAACTCCGGCAACACCTTCTTGATGAGGACCGGCTTGGTGACGCCCGCGGCGCCGACCAACCGCGCGCGCCACGTCTCCGCCATGCCTCCTCGACCCAACTGGGTGAGGAGTTCATAGCGTCCAAGGTGCTCATGCGGATCGTGGGTCATGGGGGTAACCCGTGGCGGGCGCGCAAATCATGTCGCGGTGGCGCCGTCATTTCGGGGCCGAGGCGCCCTCGATTTCCATCAGGAGCCCCTCCACGATGTTCGCTTGTGTGTGTTCCGGATAGAGCTGGTGAAAGCGTTGGTACCGTCGCGCGCCCTCTTCCGTCCGGCCCGCGTAGCCCAGCGCCGTGCCTGACAGGAGCAGGCATTCGGGGTGGCTGGGAATCAAGGCCAGGCATTTCTCCCCCACGGCCACGGCCTCCTCGTACTTCTTCTCGCGAAGGTGTTGCTTCAGGTCCTTGAGCAGCTGCGTGACGTCCGGGGTGCGAGGCTTCCTGGCGGGCGGACGCTTGACGGCGGCCTCCGCGTCGATGCGCATCCGGAGCGCCCCCTCGTTGCCGTCGGCGCCGTCGTCGACGAAGCCACACACCAGTCCGAGGACGCCTCGCACGCGGCGCTCCTCGCCTTGTCTGAGCAGGAACTGGAGGGGCAAGGCCTCCTTGTCCCGGGAGACTCCGCGCGGCGAGGGGTTCTCTTCGGGCGGTGGCACCCATTGGGCACAGATGACCGCGGTGGCGGGGCCCGCGCCGCGACCGTGAAGGAATGCGCCCTGGGGCGTCGCCTCCAGGTTCAGCGCGTAGGTCGTCATCGGATCGAGCCCCTTGAGGACGAGTCCGCGCTTCAGCAGCAGCCCCTCCGCGTCAGGGCGGAAGACGAAGGACTTCGATGCCGCGACGCTCGCGCCGGACAGTTGGATGAGCCGCTCGGGGATCGACTCCTTGCTGCCAGGTCCGAGACGGAAGAGCGAGATCTCGCGGGCCTTCTCGATGGCTTGGGGCTCGCCCGCGAGTTCCCCCAGGCGGGCCGCCTCGGGGAGGAGCGAGGCGTCGCCGGACAGCAGGAAGAAGACCGTTGGAGGAAGGCCCTGGGACGGACTGAGGATGAAGGGCGCACCCCGGCCGGGCGAGGTCGTGTCGACGAGCACGAAGGAGCGCTCCGGGGCGAGCGGTCCAAACGCCTTGAAGGTCCGGGGGACGATGATGACGTCGCGGTCTGCCTCGAGCAGGAACTCCGTCACGGGGTACTGGACGAAGGTGGGCGGACGCAGGGTGCCGGAGTCCAGCCGGGGTCGGGCTTCGGGCGCGGGCATGGCACCGGACGTGGCCGGGCGCCGCGTGGAAAGGGCGAGCCCCACGCAGGCCGCGACGACCACGACGCCGCAGGCGATGCCCGCGAGCCGCTTCCAGTTTCGCTGCTGGGGGATGCTGGGGAGGAAGAGCTCCGTGGCGCTGTCGAGCAGTTGGGTGGGCCGCTCCGACAGGGGAATCACGACCTCGGAGCGCCTCCGCTTGCGAGCCGGATCCTGAGGCGCGGCGTCTCGGGCCGAAGGAAGCTCCTCGGTTTGAACGGGGGGCGGCTTCGGGGGTGGGCGGACCCTGGCGGCGTGGGAGCGCCAGACCTCGAGTTCCTCGTGGAAGGCGCTTGTCACGGACAGCGCGCGGCCCTCTTCGGCGAGGTCTTCCTGGAACAGCACCCGGACCAACTGCGCCAGGTCCATGGTCGAGAACGGTGGAGAGACCGAATACAGGAAGCCAGCCAGCGCGTCGGCGAAGGCATTCGCGGACTCGTAGCGGGTCGACAGCTCCACCGACAGCGCCTTCATGATCAGCTCATCCAGCGCGACGGGAAGATCTCCGCGCACCTGCCGTGGGGAGGGGAACTCGCCATAGGCCATGCGCAGCATCACCGAGGCCTGCGTGCCGGTGATGGGCGGCTGTCCACAGAGCATCTCGTACAGCACGAGGCCGGTGGACCAGACATCGGAGCGGGCGTCCACCTCGCGCCCCTTCGCCTGCTCCGGGGAGAAGTACAGGTACTTCCCTCTCACGATGCCGGGCTCGGTCTTGAAGCTGCGCGCCATGCGCGCCTTGGCGATGCCGAAGTCGACGATCTTGACCTGGCCCTCGTAGCTGATGAGGACGTTGTCGGGGGAGATGTCCCGGTGGACGATGTTCAGCGGCGCGCCCTTGTCGTCCGTGCGCGTGTGCGCGTAGTGCAGCCCCCGGCACATCTCCAGGGCGATGTACGTGGCCAGGGGCACCGGCAACTGGGACAGGCCCAGCTTCGCCGCGCGCTTCTGGACGCGGTGGAGGGGCTGGCCATCCACCAGTTCCATGGCGAGGAAGTACTGGCCGTCCACCCGGCCGAACTCGAAGACCTGGGCGATGTTGCCGTGGGACAGCGTGGAGGAGATGCGGGCCTCGCGGACGAACATCGAGATGAAGTCCTCGTTGTTCACGTGCTCGAGGAGGACCTTCTTGATGAGGACGGGCTTGGTGACGCCCGCCGCGCCAACGAGCCTCGCGCGCCACGTCTCGGCCATGCCTCCACGCCCCAGCAGGGCCAGGAGTTCGTACCGACCGAAGCGTGCGTTGCGGTCCTGGGCCATGACTGGAGTCGCCGGATGTCCTGACGGCAGACGGTGGGAATCAGGTCATCGGGAACCGGATCGGCTGTCGTAGTCCTGGAGTTGGGACTCGACACCTCTCCGGTACGGATGATCCGAAGGTGCCAGCTTGAGAAAACGTCGATAGTGCGCGGCCCCGGTGTCAAACTCATCCAAGCGAGCCAGGGTGATGCCCATCATCAGATGGCAGTCGGGATCCTCGGGCGCGATGGCGATACAGCGCTGGGCCGCCGCCAGCGCCTCTCGGAACCTCTGTTGCTTGATGAGCGCCGCCGACTTCTTGGCCCACTCCTCGGCGCGCATGGCACTCACTGAAGTCACTCGGGTGCTCTCGGAGGACGGACCGGGTGTCGGGGCAGACGGAGCTTCGTCTTTCCGCTCGGACTTCATCTCCGACATCAGCGCGCGTGCCGTCTCGGCTCGAGAGTGGTCGCGGTGCTCCGTGAGAAGGCGTTTGAAGTACACCTCGGCCTCGGGCAATTGCTTGAGGCGGGCCATGCTGGCCCCCGCGATCCACAGACAGTCTGGATGATTCGGCGCGACCTCCAGGCACTTCTCCGCCAGGGAGGACGCCTTCGGAAAATCCCCCCTGTCGAGCAGGACTCCTGCGTGGAGCACGTCAGCCTTCGTCGCGCCCGGGGGATACACCTCAAGGGGGCGGTACGGAGCCACTGTTCCGGGGTCAGACATTGGGTTCGAATTCGGCATCACCGTCGACCGGGCCGCGATGTAGTACTCGGGAAACGCCACGGTCCCGACCACCAGCACCGCTGCGATTCCCAGCATCAGCCCCCAACCCCAAAGGCCTCCGCTGGACGGGGCGGGCACCTCCGGCACATGGGTCTCCGGAGTCTCCTCCGTGGCATGGGTGGAGCCCACTCCCATGGCGGGCAACAACCTTCGCGTCGTCCGTTGCTGATTGGACCGCAGGTCCAGGTCCATCTCCGTCTCGGCCCGCGACGCGGTCTTCTTCCCTCGCTCCTTCTTCGGCGGCACCTCCGGCGGCGCCCCACTCGCCCGCCACAAGGTCAGCTCATCGATGAACGAGGCCGGAACGGACAGCTCCCTCCCCTCCACCGCCATGTCTCCCCGGAACAGCACCCGGACCAGGTACGCCAGATTCATCGTCGAGAACCGCGGGGCGTGGGAATAGAGGAACGCCGCCAGCGCATCCGCGAACGCATTCGCGGACTCATACCGGGCCGACAGGTCCACCGACAGCGCCCTCATGACAAGCTCATCCAGTTCGACAGGCAGGTCCTCGCGCACCTCCCGTGGCGAGGGAAACTCCCCATGCGCCATGCGCATCATCACCGCCGCCGGTGTGCCGCTGACGGGGGGCTGCCCGCACAACATCTCGTACAGCACCAGGCCCGTCGACCAGACATCGGAGCGGGCGTCCACCTCGTATCCCCTCGCCTGCTCGGGAGAGAAGTACAGGTACTTGCCCTTCACCACCCCGGGCTCCGTCATGAAGTTGCGCGCCAGCTGCGCCTTGGCGATGCCGAAGTCGACGATCTTGACCTGACCCTCGTAGCTGATGAGGACATTGTCCGGAGAGATGTCGCGATGGACGATGCCCAGGGGCTTGCCCTTGTCATCCGTGCGCGTGTGCGCGTAGTGCAACCCCCGGCACATCTCCAACGTGATGTACGTCGCCAGGGGAATGGGCATCCGCGACAGGCCCGTCTTCAGCGCGCGCTTCAGGACGTGGTGGAGCGGCTGCCCATCCACCAACTCCATGGCCAGGTAGTACTGGCCTTCCACCCGACCAAAGTCGAAGACCTGGGCAATGCAGCCATGGGACAGCGTGGCGGAGATGCGCGCCTCGTTGATGAACATCGACACGAAGGCGTCGTCCGCCACGAACTCCGGAAGCACTTTCTTGATGAGGACGGACTTGGTGACGCCAGCGTCGCCCATCCACCGGGCCCGCCACGTCTCCGCCATTCCCCCCCGACCAAGCCATGACACCAGCTCGTATCGGCCGAACCTGTCGCCGGGCTGCAAGGCCATATCAATCCGGAACCTACCGCAGAATCCTGGGAGCCCGAACTTCCTGGGTCTCCCCGTGCTATGTTGTGCACCGTGGCAAGTCTGGGAGACGAGGACGGGGATGACGCGCTGGTTCGAACCGATGCCCTACCGGCACTCAGGAGCCCCCGCTTCAGGGTGAAACTGGCGGTGCTGTCGGGGCCGGACGCAGGAAAGACGTACCCGCTGGCGCCCGGGCGCTATCGCGTGGGCTCCGAAGCGACGTCGGACATCGTCCTGCCGGATCGCTCCGTGTCCAGGCAGCACCTCGTCCTGGAGGTCCGCGAGGATGGCGTGCGCGCGGTGGACCCTGGATCACGCAACGGCTCCTTCTGCGAGGGCATGCGCTTCTCCGAGTTGGAGGTTCGTCCAGGGGCAACTCTGACCCTGGGTACCACCGAGCTGAAGCTGGTTCCGGAGGGAGAGAAGACGAGAGCCCTCCCCCTCTCCTCCCGCAGCAGCTTCGGGGGGCTGGTGGGCAACAGCCGACGCATGCGGGAGGTCTTCACGCTGCTGGAGCGGCTGGCCCAGGGCGAGTCGGACGTGCTCATCCAGGGCGAAACGGGCACTGGCAAGGAGCTGTGCGCGGAGGCCATCCACACACATGGCATGCGCAGCAAGGGCCCCTTCGTCATCGCCGACCTGGCGGGGATTCCACCGCAGCTGCTCGAAAGCGAACTGTTTGGCCATGTGAAGGGAGCCTTCACGGGGGCGCACGGTGATCGCGCCGGCGCCTTCGAGCGGGCCCACGGCGGCACCCTCTTCCTGGACGAAGTCGGAGAGCTTCCGCTGGAAGTCCAGCCTCGCCTCCTGCGCGTGCTGGAGCGCCGACAGGTGAAGCGCGTGGGCGCCAATGACTACCGCACCTTCCACGTGCGCGTCGTGGCCGCCACGCATCAGGACCTGGAGGGCGCGGTGAAGCAGGGCCGCTTTCGCGGCGACTTGTTCCACCGGCTCGCGGTGCTGCGCGTCGTCCTGCCGCCCCTGCGCGAGCGGCCCGACGACATCCCGCTCCTCATCGACACCGTGCTGGCGCGACTGGGCAAGCCTCCCAGCGCGCTGTCGGACGTCACCCGCGCGCTGCTGACGCAGTACCCGTGGCCCGGCAACGTGCGCGAGCTGCGCAACGTGGTGGACCGCGTGGTGAGCCTGGGTGAAGAGGCCCTGCCGGACATTCCGGACGTGCCCGCGCCCGTGCCACCTCCGGAGGACGACTCCGAGTCGACCCAGTCGTTGGCGCTCGACCTGCCGTTCAAGGAAGCCAAGGAGCGGCTCATCGAGGGCTTCGAGCGCGACTACCTGCGCAACCTCGTCGAGCGCTGCGAGGGCAACGTGTCGCGCGCCGCACGCGAGGCGGGGATTGATCGCGTCTATCTGCGCAAGCTGCTCCGCAAGCACGGGCTCGAATCGGGCGGCCCCTGAGTCGACGGGCGACTCTCGCCCACCGTGAGCCCTGGCTCCACGGTGGGTGAGCCTGAGGACTCGCCTGCCCAGGACATCCCGGAATTCTCCACCTACAGCCCCTGCGGGCAGCCAAGGCTGAAATTCCGCGTGTGGCCGATGGGCGCCGGCGTGAGTCATTTTCGGTCGAAACGGCCCGTTGTCTTCACGGCCCCCTGCCGGAGCAAGCCCCCCATGTTGACTCATGCTCGCCGTGCGAACCTCATCGCGGGGTTCGCCATCGCATTGCTGTTGCCACTGATGGGCTGTGGTAGCGGAGACGGAAAAGTCTCCATCCTGCTGACCGATGCCCCCGGCGACGGCGTGGAGACCGCGGTGGTCACCATCTCGCAGATCTATCTCCAGGGTGGCGACGAGGAAGGCGGCCGCGTCGTCCTGCGCGACGAGCCCGTCACCGTCAGCCTGTTGGACCTGGCCAACTCGACCTCCGAGCTCGTCTCCGAAGCCGTCGTTCCCGACGGGGACTACTCCCAGCTCCGCTTCGTCATCACCGGCGGCTACCTGGAGACGAAGAACGCGGATGGCTCCACGTCCATCTTCGCCACCTCCAACAACTACGCGGGACTTCCCGAGGGCGCCGTCGTCGCCGGCCAGCTCCACATGCCGAGCTACGGCTCGTCGGGGCTGAAGGTGAAGTTCGACGAGAAGCTGACCATCGAGGGCGAGCAGAAGATCCTCCTGGTCGACTTCGACGTGGCGCAGAGCTTTGGCAAGGAGGCGGGCAACTCCGGCCGCTGGGTGATGAGCCCCGTCATCAAGGCGGCCGAGGTGACGGCGTCCGCGAGCATCACCGTCGAGGTGAAGCTCGGCGCCGGCGTGGTGCTCCCCACGGTGGAAGGAACTGCGGTGACGCTCGCGGACTTCCACGTGGTGCTCATCAACGACGCGGGCAGCCGCGAGACGCTTCCGCTGACCGATGAAAACGCGGACGGCACCTTCGAGGCCACCTTCAAATTCCTCATCCCGGGCACGTTCCAGGTGGACGTGGAGTCCCCGGCGAGCGTGAGCATCTCCACCACGCCCGGTGACCCGGTGACGGTGCAGCTCGCCTCCGGCCGCGACAGCACCCAGGCCTTCGTCGTGAGTGGCGCCCAGCCCCAGTAACACTCCCGCGCCTACCCCTGCCCACAGGGACTCCGGGCACGGCCCTCACGTGGGAAGGAAAAATCCACGTGCAGCGTGGCCGATCTCCGGGGGCGGAGGTCTCCCGCCTGAAGGCCCAGATTTTCTCCGAGGGTTTTCGAATCAGGTGGGGTTGGCGCGGGGCCAGCTCCCCAGGCGAGGCGTCGGGACATGTTCCCGGCGCCTCGTTTTTTATCCGCGCTCGAAGCGACAGCGGCTCAGTAGACGACGAGCGGCTGGGGCGAGTGGTAGCTGACGATGGTCAGCACCGGGATGCGGGGCGCCTCGGCATCGTCATCGGTGCCTCCCGACGTGAGCCGCACGCCGTCGAACCGCGCCAGGAACACGTAGTCGCGGCGGGCCTCCAGGAATGGATCCGCGCCCTGCAGCCGCCCCAGGGCCTCCTGGCCCGTCTCGTCGGAGATGTTGTCGTAGTGCTTGCGCGTCGTGGAGCTGTTGCCGCGCTCCCGCGTGCTCACGCTGCCGCCCAGCCGGCCCGGCCCGGTGAGCTGCGTCTGCCCGCCCAGGTCTCCCGACGTCGTGGTGGTGGTGTCGTAGCTCTCGCCATAACCCACCGGCGCATTCGTCTCCACCGAGGCCAGCGTGTGCTCCACGAGCCACACGGTGGGCTTCTCCCCTTCGGAGCGCTGGTCCGCCACGCGGGCGCGCAGCAACACGTAGCGACCCTTGTACGTGTCGGGGCGCTCGACCGCGGACGCGAGCGAGAAGATGGGGATCTTCCGCTCCTGGAGGTACTGGAGCTCGCCGGACACGCTGCCTCCGCGCTGGGCCACGACCCGGGCGATGAGCGAGGCGGCCTCGGGACGCACGCGCAGGTCCTCCGACCAGGCGCCGCTCAGCAGCGCGCGAATCTGGGTGAAGGGCGTCAGCTCGATGCAGGCCTTGAGACCCGCCCAGCCTTCGTCCCGCGACTCCGCCTGGAGCCTGCGCGCGGCGGCTTCACACAGCGCCGGATTCGGGTAGCGCGCGGCGAAGGCCTTGGGGTCGGCGGACGCGCTGGGCGGCGGCGCCTCCGCGGCCTTCGGGGTGAGCGGGGCGTCCTCGCGAGGCTGGGAGTCCGCCCACGTGACGTGGGAGTGGGATGCCCCGCAACCGGCGGCGAGCGAGCCCAACAGGGCCCAGGTCGGAAGAGTCCAGGGATGGTGGCGCATGGAGCTGACTCCTAGAGCGAGGCGGAGCCCGAGCGCGAGGAGCGCTGCTGCTCACGGGCGGTGGGCGAGGCGGAAGAAGCGCCGGTCGGCGCGGGCAGCACGACGGAGCACACGTCCTCGCAGCGCTCACTCAGGCACGCGAGCGTCGCGGGCGAGGTCTGCTGCTGGGACACGTCCGCGTAGCACCGGTCTCCCGTGCCGGGGCACCCTCGACGCGCGGCGCACTCGCAGCACGGCGCGGCCACCGTGGCCATGAGCTGGACTTCCTGCAGGACGCTGGAGAGTCCGCGGTAGCAGGTCCGGGCACCCGGAGCGAAGCGGCCCTTGGCGTCCACGATGGGCGTGCCTCCCGCGAGCCCGCACTGGTCCGCGGCGGCGACATAGCGGCGCTCACAGAGCGCGATGAGCGTCGCGTCGGTGCGACCCTCGCGGGCATTGCCCACCGCCTCCGTGCACAAGGCGCGGGAGATGTCCTTGAGCAGCTTGCGGTTCGCGGTGGCCTGTTCGGCACCGGACGCGCTGGCGGCGGCGTCCGATTCGAAGACGCACTCCTTGCCCTCGCGAAGCGTGTCGACGGTGCAGGCCCAGGCCGTCGGAGAGTCGTCGGAGATGGGCGGCGCCGCGAGCGCTTCCGGCGGGAGCGCCGGCGTGGAGGCTTCGGGAGTGGAGCCCAACAGGAAGAGGGAGACGAGGATCGCCTTCATGGACATGGCAGGTTAGGCCGTTGGCGGTCGCCACACAAACCGCGCCGCTCCGCACTGTTCCTCGGATGGCGCAAGCCGCCATCGGGTGTCTTCTCCCGGGCACCCTTCCCCACCTGGGTCGAAGATGTCCTCTGACTCACGCCTGGGCCCGTGGCTCCTCTGGCCCGTGCGCCTCCAGCACGACCTCGCGGGTGCTGCCCCACTGGGCCCGCGGTGCGTACCGTTCCCACAGCGGCCCCAGGAAGAACCGGCCGAAGCGATCCATGGCCGTGGTCCCCGCGCCCTCGCGCCGAGCGGGCTGCATGCTGGAAATGAGCGACAGGAGCTGCCCCACCCCGAGCGTCAGGACGCCGGCCCCCACCACGGGCCCCTGGGCATTCATCCCCGCGTGGAGCTGGCAGTGCAGCCGCGTCGAGCCCTTCCACGCGTCCCCGCCCCGTCGATCATCGACGACCTTCGTCCCCTCCAGGAAGTAGTCGCGCCCTTGATGGGGGAAGCGCAGCCCATACGTCATCACCCTCGAACTGGGAGCGTCCTGGGGCCGGAAGATGTTGAAGCTTCCTCGTCGCACCGGCAGGTCCTCGCCGAACGGCGCGAAGCTCAACCGCGCCACCAGTCGTGCCGAGCACTTCACGTCACTGACGAAGGCATCCAGGTCACCGACGCTGATGGTGCAGTGGATGGTCATCGGCCGGGCGTCCGGATGCAGGGCCGCTTGCGTGGGGTCGGTGACGCCCATCGTGAAAAGGCCGGTGAGGGACTCCACGAAGGTGAGGTCGGGTGAGGGCTCCGTGGTCCGGGTCATCTCCGCCGTGAGCGGCAGCCCCTGCTCACCGCATACGTCGAGGTAGCGCCACGTGTCCGAGTAGCCCATGTCGATGAGGGCCGCCGCCGTGGCGCGCCCCGCGTAGAGGTCCGGGTCGAGCGCGAGCGGACGCTCGGGCTTGATGAGGTGGACCGCGATGGGACGCTGGTGGCCTGGCACGACCTCCCCTGCGTCGATGCGCTCGTTGAGTTCCTGGATGACGCGAAGCTGCGCGAACAGCGCGCCGTTGGCGCTCATCTCCACCAGGTAGGCGTATTGCTCGTAGAGGCCATCGTCGTAGACGGGCGTGTTGCCCAGGCACCACAGCACCCAGAGTTCGTTCGCGCCCCGGCGGATGGCGTCGAGCAGGTGGGTGTCCTGAGTCCACAAGGCATCCGTGTAGAGCGTGCCGTCCCGCTCCACCGGTGGCATGAGGATGGGGGGAGAGATGGCCGCCAGCAGCAGCTCCCGGTCCAGGTCCCGATGGGGAATGGCCACGTCCGTCTTCCTCTCGAAGTCGCAGACATGGAAGGTGCCTTCCACGAGGGAGCTGGCGCGGATGGCTCCAAGGTCGATTCCCAGATGGGGGAAGACTCGACGGAGCACCTTCTCCGGGTCTCCCATCGGCTCGACATGAAGCACGTCCAGCGTCTTCCTTGGCACCGCATGGGCGAGGAAGTCCTCCACGGACAGCGTCCTCCACCGCGCGCACGCCTCCCCGGGCGACGCTCCGGACAACAGCATCGCCAGATTGAGGGACCCCGCCGACGTCGCATCCGCGAAATGAAAACCCAGGTCCGCGTCCTCCAGCGCTCGAATCGCCCCCGCCTGCCATGCCGCGCGCAGTCCCCCGCCAATCAGGATGAGCGCGCGCTTCCGGGGACCTGGCGTGTCCACGAAGCCCGCGCCAGTGGCCGTCGAGGACGTCTCGCCCCTGTCCTGGGTGGAGAAGCGTGGGTCCTCCTCCGAGGAGGAAGCGACCTGCTCCGCCCGTGCCTCGGCCACGCCGTCGGGTGACGACGATTCGAGAGCGCGTTCCTCGGGCCGCATTCCGTCCTCGCGCCGCCACCTCCAGGGCGCCTTCCGGGTCGACATCTCCCAGGCGCCGCGCTCCGTGAGGAGGAGGTAGCCGAACACGAGCACGCCACCGACCAGACACACGAGCGCGAGGACGAGCAGCATCGACAGCCGCCTTCCCACCAGCACGCTCAGGTACAGCTCCGCGGCCACCGCGATGAGGATGGCGGAGAGGATGGCGAGTGCTCGGCGCCATGCCGGCCCCTGCATGCGCCACTGACGGTCTCGCTTTTCGGGCGACCGGATGGGCGATGGCGAGCGCGATGGATTGGACGGTTCGACTGGCATGACGCGGGCCCCCTCGTCTCGACTCGACCAGGGGCCTCACGCTCGTGACGGACTGAACGCGAGACCCGCCCCCTCCGGCGGCACTGCGTCAGCCAGGGGAACCTATGGAAAACGTGGGCCGGCGCGGGGGGACGCGCAACCCGCGGATGGGTTGCGATGGCCAGCGATGGGACTTCCGACCGGGCACCGATGCACCCGCGAAGCGCCACCTCGGCCACTCGGGTGATGTGCCCCGGCTCGCGCCTTCGTGAAACACTGTTCGCTTGGAGTGCCCACCCAGGCTCCCGAGGAGAAGCGATGTCACCACAACCGAGCGCCCCCTGGACCTCCTATGACGGCGGCACGTCCCTGGGCTGGATGGGCACCCAGGGCGGCACCATCGCTCGGGATGAGGACCAGGAGGGCCAGCTGCGCCTCACGTACGAAGTGGACGACTCCCGCTCCTTCCACGCCATCACCTGCTCTGTCACGGGGTGGCTCCTCCACCACCGGTTCTTCGACAACGCCGAGCAGGCCATGGAGGCCTTCGAGGCCATGAAGCCCGCGATGGAAGACCTTCGCGCCCAGCTCCGGGAAGGAGGGCCGGGCTCACCCGAGGAGGCTCGACGTGGAGGGCCCGTGCTCGCGGCGTTCCTCGCGCGCTTCGCCTGAGGCCGTTTCCACCGCGACATTTCCGACGGGGAAGCGTTGAGAAGGACGACTGCCCTGGAGCGCCCCCCATGTCACCCAAGAAGAAGCTGTCGAAGCCAGACGCCGCGCTGCTCTCCGCCGTCAAGAAGTCGAACGCCAAGGCGGTGGCCAGGCACCTGGCGGATGGGGCCGACCCCAACGTGAGCGACGACGAGGGTTATCCCGTGCTCCATACGGCGTGCGCAGAGGGAAACCTCGACGTCGCCCGACTCCTGCTGGACGCGGGCGCGGATGTGAAGGGGCTGGATTCGGACTCCGCCACGCCCCTCGGCTTCGCCACCGCTCAAACAGGTGACGACGCCGTGGAGCTGGTGAAGCTGCTGATCGCCAGGGGCTCCGACGTCAACCACCAGTGGAAGGACGAGGCCCGCTCCACGGTGCTCACCGACCTGCTCAACCAGGAGACCAACGAGGAGCCCTCCGCGGAGGTCCTGAAGACGCTGCTGCGCGCGGGCGCGAACCCGAATATTACCAACGGTCGTGGCGAGACGCCGCTGATGTTGTCCGTCGACTACAAGGAACAACCCGAGCTGTTCGAGCTGCTGCTGGAGCACGGCGCCCAGGTGAACGCGGTCGACTCCAACGGCAGGTCGGTGCTGATGCAGGCCGTCCGCTACGGGAACGTCCCGGTGGCCGAGCGGCTCATCTCCAAGGGCGTCGACGTCAACGTCAGGACGACGGATAGCGATGGCAACACGGCGCTGACGATGGCGCTCGATCTGGATGAGATCTTCGGAGATCCATCCCTGGTGGTGCTGGGCGCGCTGCTCCGCGCGGGAGCGAAGCCGAACCAGCCCAACGCGCGCGGCTGGTACGCCCTCCATTATGCGGCCAGCCTCGAGGACGTGAAGTTCACCACGCTGTTGCTCGAAGCGGGGGCGGACCCGAAGGCCGCGAACACAGGGGGCTACTACCCCATCGATACCGCGAACGGCCGGGGGAACACGCGGGTGGAGAAGCGCCTGCTCGCCGCGGGAAGCCCCACGCTGGAGCAGGCGGCTTCGCTTCGCGCGGAGAGCGTCTGGAAGCGCATTGGCGCGTGGGCCGCCAGACGCAACCCGACCTACGCGGAGCAACTCGCGAGTACGCGCCCCTCGACCGAGGCACGCGTCGCGGCCCTGGAGAAGGTGCTTGGGACCCCGCTGCCCCTGGACTTCCGCGCGTTCCTCCTCCGCTTCGGAGGCGGTGCACCGGCGGGATCGCCCGGCCTGTCCGTCTCCGAGTACGAAGTGCTTCCCGTCGACCAGATTCTGAGCACCTGGAAGGGGCTTCGGAAGCTGGTGGAGAAAGGCACCTTCAAGAAGGCCGAGCCCCATGAACTGTCCAAGTCCCAGAAGGACGTGAAGTGGACCTGGTGGCACCCCGGCTGGGTGCCTTTCGCGCAGGACGGTGGGGGCAACCTCAAGTGCGTGGACCTGGACCCCGGCCCGGAAGGAAAGCGTGGACAGGTCATCGGCTGGGAGATTCGCGGCGGCCCCCTGAGCCCCTATGCCCCGTCCATGGACGCATTCTTCGAGCACTACCTGGAGGGACTCGAGACCGGACGCATCGAACTGTACGGCGACGAGGAGCCGGACGAGCCCGAGGCCAGCGCGACCTCTGCTGCTCCCGTGACGGCTCCCGAGCCGCCAAGGGAGGGCACCGCCGCCGAGCGCGTGGAGGCGCTCTCGAACCAACTGGGAGCCTGGTACGAGGAGCACCACGCGCCCTATGCACAGCGCTTCGCCCGCACGAAATCCGCGTCCCAGCAGCAGGTGGACGCGCTGGAGAAGAGCGTGGGGGCGGAGCTGCCCGCGGGCCTCCAGGCGTTCCTGCTCCGCTTCGGCGGGGGCGCACCGGACAAGAAGCAGGGCCTGTCCTTCTTCACGTATCAGGTGCTGGGCGTGAAGGAGAGCACCGACCTTTGGACACAGCTGGAGACCCAACGTGAGAGCGGAGCGTTCGCGAAGTCCAAGCCCTTGGATCTCACCAAGGGCCAGAAGGAGCTCACCCGGACGTGGTGGAGCGCGGGTTGGATTCCGTTCGCGAAGAACGACCACGGCGAGGCGCTCTGCGTGGACCTCACCCCGGGCCCGGCCGGTCGGCGCGGACAGGTGCTGCGCTGGTCCGAATACGCGGGGCCCCTCGATGAGGCGAAGGCACCCTCGCTGGAGGATTACCTCGCCGACTACCTGAAGCGGCTTCGCGACAAGCGCTGGTACGTCCGCAGCGACAGTGACGACCTGCTCAGCTCCTGACGCCGCGTCCCCTCAGGCGTGCGGAGCGCGCGGCGCCGAGTCCTTGTCAGGAGCCAGCATCTCCCCCGAGAAGCACACCTCGAGCCCGCCATACTCGGACGGGTTCAACGTCAGGGCCCAGCCGTGGACCTGCGCGACGTGGTGGGCGATGTGCAGGCCCAGCCCCTGTCCTTCCGGGGCCCGGGTGCGCGCGACGTTTCCTCGGACGCCTCGCTCGAGGATTCGCGCTCGCTCCTCTTCGGAGATGCCGGGCCCGTCGTCGATGACGCGGAGCACGAAGCGTCCCTCACGGGTGCTCTCCAGCACGACGGCCACGTGCCCCTCCTCGCGGCCGTAGCGCACGCCGTTGCCCACGACGTTGCTGATGGCCTGCTCGATGAGCGTCACGTCGCCGAGCACTCGAACGGGCGTCGCGGGGACACCGCTCTCCAGGGAGATGCGCTGTTGCCGGGCGATGGGCTGATGGCGACCGAGGACTCGAGCAATCACGTCGTTGAGGTCCACGGGCGCGCGCTGGACGTGCGGCGCGCCAGCCTCCAATCGCGTCGCCGCGGTGAGGTTGTGGACCAGCGAGGCCATGTAGTGCGCCTCGCTCATGGCGGAGGACACCTCGGCTGCGTTCACGGGCTCGCCTCGCGACAGGCGCTGCTGCATCGTGGACAGGTTGCCCTGGAGAACGGTGAGCGGCGTCATCACGTCGTGGGTCGTGTTGGCGAGGAAGTCCCGCAGGCCTTGCTCGCGTGCTTCCTGTTGCGCCATCCGCGCCTGGATTTCCGCGCGAGCCTCCTGGAAGGCCCGGGCGAGATCGGCGATCTCATCATGGCCGCGCACGGACACGGGCTGCTCGTAGCCGCTGCGCGCGGACGCACGCACGTCCTCGGTGAGCATGCGGATGCGGCGCACCACCGGGCCCAGGGCCAGCACCACCGCCGCGACGACAATGGACACAAGCAGGCTCCAGTCCTTGAGCGGTGGGAGGAAGAACGGCGAAGGCCCCGGAGGCTCCACACGACGGGCGAGGACGAAGGCGCACGGACCTTCGTCCCAGGACATGCGAACCAGCAGGTCGAGGACCCGCCGCCCATCCAACTCCGAGCGCCAGGCGACCGTCGCCCCTTCGAGCGCGTCCTCACGAACCTCCGCTCTCAGCGCGGGCGCCCGAGGGTTCCGGGAAGTGAGCTGAGCGTCATAGGGAAAATAGAGCACCCGAGGAGGGGCCCGCCCTTCCCTTCCAGGCGGTGGTGGCCCATCGAAGGCTTCGCTTCCTCCCAGACGAGGCGGTGATCCCTCGAAGGCGTCGCTGCCTCCTGGACGAGGCGGCGGTCCATCGAAGGCGTCGCTGCCGCTTGGACGCGGCGGTCGGCCTGGGGGCCTTGTCGGGGGAGGCTCCTCGTCGAGTGGACGTGCCTCGTCGAGCCCCGTGGTTCTCGGCACCGGCTCCCCACGAGACGGGAGTGCATCATCCCTCCCTGATGCACCCGGCGGTTCCCCGCGCGGTGGCAGCGCATCATCGTCCCCAGCCCTCCTCGG
This sequence comes from Myxococcus sp. CA056, assembly GCF_013336715.1. NCBI lineage: Bacteria > Pseudomonadati > Myxococcota > Myxococcia > Myxococcales > Myxococcaceae > Myxococcus > Myxococcus sp. CA056. Next base: position 509,993 of record NZ_JABUMT010000005.1, on the reverse strand, counting down.
AGGCGGTGGTGGTCGTCCGTTGTCAGCTCCACCTCGAGACCCCAGACCATCCGGCGGAGGACGCCCGGGCGGCGCGGGTCGCTCGAACGGGCGAGGTCGCCACGTCTCGGGCGAGGCCTCGCAGCGCGTGCGTTCCACCTGCATCTGCGCCAGCGTGGAGGCTTCGAGCACTTCCTCCTGCGAGCGTTCCCGGAGCGATTGCTGGAAGTACGCCATCGCCACCACGACAGGCAGCACCGCCGCCATCGCCGTGAGCGCCAGGCGCAAGCGGAGCTTCACGAACCGTCTCCCGCGACCAGTCGATAACCCACGCCCCACACCGTCTCCACACACTGCGCCGGCGCCAGCTTTCGCCGCAGCCGCGAGACGTGCACGTCCAGCGTCCGCTCCGTCCCCTCGCGCTCCGGATCCAACACGTGCTCGACCAGCCACTGCCGCGTCACCGCCTCGCGAGGCCTGCGGGCCAACGCCGCGAGCACCTCGAACTCCACGCGCGTCAGCTCCACCACCCGCCCCTCCACGCGGACCTCCCGCGCCTGGAAGTCGACGCGCAACAGCCCCAACTCCAGCACCGCGTCCGCCTTCTGGAGCACCGGCCGGCGCAGCCGCGCGCGCACCCGCTCGATGAGCTCCTCCGGCCAGAAGGGCTTCGTCAGGTAGTCATCCGCGCCGAGCTTCAGCGCACGCACCTTGTCCAGTGTGTCGTTGCGCGCGCTCAGGATGAGCACCGGCACCTCCGAGAAGCTCCGGAGCGCCTTGAGCATGTCCAGGCCGTACGTCCCCGGCAGCATCAGGTCCAGCACCACCAGGCCCACGTCGGGAAGCTCCCCGGGCAGCAGCGCGCGGCCTTCCGTCCACCACAGCGGCTCGAAGCCCGCGCCCCTCAGCTGCTCGACAATCTGCGCGCCGAGCCGAGCGTCGTCCTCCACCAGCAGGATTCGCTCCCCCATGTCCCGCTCGCCTCCTCCCACCCGGTCACCACGGTGCCGTCATGAATGGATGAATGAATGCCCACGGTATAGCGAGGACCTTAAGACTCCCTTAACGGGAGCCGGCCGCTCCTCAGTCCGCCGGGCCGCGCTCGTCCCGGAGCAGGTCCGCGAGCTTCTCCAGCGCCAGCCGCGCCCGGGTCTTCACCGTGCCCAGGGGGTCTCCGGTGCGCTCGGAGATCTCCCGCTGAGACAGGCCCTCGAAGTAGGCCAACTCCACCACTTCGCGCTGCTCGGGTGGCAGCGTCATCATCGCCCTGCGCACCCGCACGCGGTCCTGGCCCTGTGACGTCGCGTCGTCCGGAGCGGGAGGCGTCGCGCTCATCGGAGGCGGCTCATGGGCGGAGCCCTCGGCGACTCGGGCGGCGGTGCCCATGGAGCGCAGCCGGTCGATGGCGCGCGTGCGAGCGATGGTCGCCACCCAGGTCTCCAGCCCGCCGCGGTCCGGGTCGAAGTCTCGGGCGCGCCGCCAGACCTCGAGGAAGGCCTCCTGGAGCACCTCCTCCGCGTCCGCTCGGGAAGGCAACAGCCGCAGCATCACCGCGAAGGCCCGGGCTCCGCAGCGCGCGTAGACCTCCCGCATGGCCACGCCGCTGCCCAGGGCGACCTGCTGGAGCAGGGCCCTGTCGGCGGCGGGGTCGCTCGCCCGCTGAGCGGAGGGTGGAGGAAGCGCCATGTATTTCCCGGATACCGCAACCCGAGGTGCGGATCCCAGCTTCAAGTATGGGCAGCCGGGCAGTCAGCCCCTTTGAAGCCAACGGGTGGGCGTCCCCAGACCCCGTCCCTAACGTTCACGAGCCAACGCGGCCGACGCGCCAGTCGTCCTTCATCAACGCACCCCGCGACACGCCGCCCAGCTTCACCCCACCTCAGACCTATAAGGGCCGCGAGCCGATATGAAAGATCGAATCGGGAGCGTGTTCATCGAGGGAGTCAAACCCCAGCTCGACGGCGGCCGCCACGCCGTCAAGCGTGTCGCCGGGGAGAGCCTCACCGTCCGCGCCGACATCTTCAAGGAGGGCCATGACGTCCTCGTCGCCGTCGTCCGCTGGAGACAGGCCGCTCCCCAGGAACAGCAGACCGACTGGCGCGAAGTGCCCATGCGCCCGCTCGGCAACGACGCCTGGGAGGCGGAGTTCCCCCTGGCTCGCAATGGCCGCTACCAGTACACGATTGAAGCCTGGCCGGATCTCTTCCGGACCTGGACGTCGGAGCTGAAGCGCAAGGTCGACGCGGGCCGGGACGTGCGCAGCGAGCTGTTGGAGGGCGCGGCCCTGCTGGAAGGCGCGGCGGCCCGAGCGCGCCCGATGGACGCGGCCGACGCGCGGGTGCTCACCGAGGCCGCGGTGCGGATGCGTCAGCCCCCGACACCGGACCTGGTGGCCGTGGCGCTGGCGCCGGAGCTGGCCACGGTGGCGTCCACGTATCCCGACCGCGCGCTGGCGCGGCGGCACGAGCCGGAGCTGGAGGTGTTCGCGGACCGGCTCAAGGCGCGCTTCGGGGCCTGGTACGAGTTCTTCCCGCGCTCGGCGAAGCGCGATGGGCGCACGCATGGGACGTTCCAGGATTCGGAGGCCTGGCTGCCGTACATCCAGGGCCTGGGCTTCGACGTCATCTACCTGCCGCCCATCCACCCCATTGGTCGCACCGCGCGCAAGGGGAAGAACAACAGCCTCAAGGCGGGTCCGGAGGACGTGGGCAGTCCGTGGGCCATCGGCGCGGCGGAGGGGGGCCACAAGGCGGTGCATCCGAGCCTGGGCACGCTGGCGGACTTCCGTCACTTCGTGCAGGCCGCGCAGTCGTACGGCATCGAGGTGGCGTTGGACCTCGCGTACCAGTGCTCTCCGGACCACCCTTATGTGAAGGAGCATCCGGAGTGGTTCCAGCGCCGTCCGGACGGCACCATCAAGACGGCGGAGAACCCGCCCAAGCGCTACGAGGACATCGTCAATTTCGACTGGATGGGCCCCGCGCGCGAGTCGCTGTGGACGGAGCTGGAGTCCGTCGTACTGCACTGGGTGCAGCAGGGCGTGCGGACCTTCCGCGTGGACAATCCGCACACCAAGCCCATCCAGTTCTGGGAGTGGCTCATCCGCCGCGTGCAGGAGCGCCACCCCGATGTGCTCTTCCTCTCCGAGGCCTTCACCCGGCCCAAGGTGATGAAGGCCCTGGCGAAGGTGGGCTTCACCCAGTCGTACACGTACTTCACGTGGCGCAACTTCAAGGGCGAGCTCCAGGAGTATCTGGAGGAAATCACCCAGCCGCCCGTGTCCGACTACTTCCGCGGCAACCTCTGGCCCAACACGCCGGACATCTTGCCGGAGCTGTTGCAGAACGCGGGGCCCGGCGCGTTCCGGCTGCGCGCGGCGCTTGCCGCGACGCTCTCCTCGGTCTACGGGATGTATTGCGGCTTCGAGCTGTGCGAGGGCCGCCCGCTGCCTGGCAAGGAGGAGTACCTGGACTCGGAGAAGTACCAGCTCGTCGCGTGGGACGCGGACCGGCCGGGCAACATCCGGGACTGGATTGCGCGGCTCAACAACGCGCGCCTGACGCAGCCAGCGCTGCACACCTACGACACGCTGCGCTTCTTCGAGTCCGACAACGAGCGGGTCCTCTTCTACGGAAAGCGCACCCCGGACGGCACCAGCACCGTGCTGGTCGCGGTGAGTCTGGATCCGTACGCGCCGCAGGAGGCGCTGTTGCGACTTCCGCTGGAATGGCTTGGCGCGAACGCGGACGAGACCTATCAGGTGCACGAGCTGATGACGGATCAGCGCTCCCTGTGGCAAGGCTCGGACGTGCAGGTGCGCCTGACGCCCGAACAGCCCGCGGCCGTCTGGGCCGTCTACCGCTTCCGCCGTACCGAGCACGCGTTCGACTACTACGAGTGACAACCCGAGAGGCGTATGGACCTGGATCCCCTCTGGTACAAGAAGGCCCTCATCTACGAGCTGCACCTCCGAGCATTCCACGACTCCAACGGCGACGGGCATGGCGACATCCCGGGCCTCATCGAGAAGCTCCCGTACCTCCAGGACCTGGGCATCGACTGCCTGTGGATCCTCCCCCACTACCCTTCTCCGCTGCGCGATGACGGCTACGACATCGCGGACTACTACGGCGTCCACCCGGACTACGGCACGCTCGCCGACTTCCAGCGGATGGTGGAGGAGGCGCACAAGCGCGGCATCCGCATCATCACCGAGCTGGTGGTCAACCACACCAGCGACCAGCACCCCTGGTTCCAGGAGGCGCGCAGCGACCCGAAGAGCCCCAAGCGCGACTGGTACGTCTGGAGCGACACGGACGAGAAGTACAAGGGCGCACGCATCATCTTCACGGACACCGAGCGCTCCAACTGGACGTGGGATCCGGTGGCCAAGCAGTACTTCTGGCACCGCTTCTTCAGCCACCAGCCGGACCTGAACTACGACAATCCTCAGGTGCAGGAAGCGATGCTGGACGCGATGCGCTTCTGGCTCAACATGGGCGTGGACGGCTTCCGCTGCGACGCGGTGCCCTACCTGTTCGAGCGCGAGGGCACCAACTGCGAGAACCTTCCGGAGACGCACGCCTTCCTCAAGCGCCTGCGGAAGACCATCGACGCCGAGTACCCCGGGAAGATGCTGCTCGCGGAGGCCAACCAGTGGCCTGCCGACGTGCGCGTCTATTTCGGCGACGGCGACGAGTTCAACATGGGCTTCCACTTCCCGGTGATGCCGCGCCTGTTCATGGCCATCCGCCGCGAGGACCGCACGCCCATCGTCGAAATCATGCAGCAGACGCCGGACATCCCGGAGTCGTGTCAGTGGGCCCTCTTCCTGCGCAACCACGACGAGCTGACGCTGGAGATGGTGACGGACGAGGACCGGGACTACATGTACCGGGAGTACGCCACGGACCCTCGGATGCGCATCAACCTGGGCATCCGCCGCAGGCTCGCGCCGCTGATGGACAACGGGCGCCGGCGCATCGAGCTGATGCACAGCCTGCTGTTCACCCTGCCCGGCACGCCGGTCCTCTACTACGGCGACGAGATTGGCATGGGGGACAACATCTACCTGGGCGACCGCAACGGCGTGCGCACGCCCATGCAGTGGACGGGAGACCGCAACGCGGGCTTCAGCCGGGCGGACTACGCGCGCCTGTATGCGCCCGTCATCGCGGACCCCGTCTATGGCTACCAGTCCATCAACGTGGAGGCGCAGGAGCGGGTGAAGTCCAGCCTCCTGCACTGGGTGAAGCGGATGATTCGCATCCGCCAACGCTACCCCGTGTTCTCCCTGGGGACGCTGCGCTTTTTGCCCATGGAGAACCGCAAGGTGATGGCCTTCGTGCGGGAGTGGGAAGGCCAGACGGTGCTGGTGGTGTGCAACCTGTCGCGCTTCGCGCAGCCCGCCGTGATGGACCTGCGTGACTGGGAAGGCAAGGTGCCCGTGGAGATGATTGGCGAAACGCCCTTCCCGCGGATCAGCGACCTGCCCTACCAGCTGTCGATGGGCCCCTACATGTTCTTGTGGTTTCGGCTGGACCAGCCGCTGCCGGGAGGAGGAAGCCGCGCATGACGACCTTGGACCTGACGAAGCTGCCGGAGTACCTCAAGAGCCAGCGTTGGTTCGCCGGTAAGGCCTGGCCCATCAAGCAGGTCAGCGTGGTGGACCACGCGAACCTGGACGCCACGCCGTGCAGTCTGTCGCTCGCCGTGGTGGAGGTCGTCTACGAGCTGGGCCAACCCGAGCGCTACCTCCTGCCGGTGAAGCCCTCGGCGGAGGGCGTCAAGGACGCGCTGGAGGATGATGGCTGTCTGCGCGCCCTGTTCGACCTCATCCGCGACGGCGCCCAGCTCCCCTCCGCGTCGGGCCGCGTGGTGGGGGAATGGATTGGAGGGCCGGAGGGCCTGCTGGGCCTCCCCTCCCCGCTCTCGGTGCGCCGGCTGATGGTGGAGCAGAGCAACACCTCCATCGTGCTGGGCGAGAAGGTCATCGTGAAGGTCATCCGCAAGCTGGAGGCGGGGGTGAACCCGGAGCACGAGGTCGGGCGCTTCCTCGCCACGCGGACGACGTTCCGGGCCACGCCCGCGCTGCTGGGGGCGCTGCGATTGGAGGGCGCCGCCAGCGCCACGCTCGCGCTGGCACATCGCTTCGTCCCCGACGCGGTGGATGGGTGGAAGTACACGTTGGACCGGCTGCGCCAGGAGCGACCCCTGGGCGAGCGCTTTCTCAGCGAGATGGAGGAGCTGGGCGGGCGGCTGGGAGACCTGCACCAGGCCTTCGGCTCGGCGCCCATGGACGACGCGGCCTTCGCTCCGGAGCCGTTGCTCCAGGAGGACCTGCAGCGCTGGAGCGCGTCCATCGTCGGAGAGCTGGGCGTGACGCTGGCCGAGGCGGGCCGGCTGCACCCGGACCTGGAGGGGCGCCGCGAGGGCCTCATCGAGTACGCGAGGCGGCTGGCCCACGTGGCGCCCTCCGGACAGAAGATTCGAATCCACGGGGATTTGCACCTGGGTCAGGTGCTGCGGGCCAACGAGCAGTGGCTCATCTTCGACTTCGAGGGGGAGCCGGCGCGCAGCTTCACGTCGCGGCGCGAGAAGTACAGTCCGCTGAGGGACGTGGCGGGGATGCTCCGCTCGTTCGACTACGCGGAGGCCACGGTGGCGCTGGAGGGAGGCGCGCCGCGAGGACGCGTGGGCCCCAGCCGGGAGGCGTTCCTGGAGGGTTATCGCAAGGCGACCCAGGGAGCGACCTTCCTGCCCACGGACACGGCGGCATTCGAGACGATGTTGCGTGCGTTCGAGCTGGAGAAGCTCCTGTACGAAGTGAGGTATGAGATGCAGAACCGGCCTGACTGGGTGCGCATCCCCGTCGAGGCCCTCTTGAGGATGGAGGAGGCCCAGTGAGGAAGCCGGCGGACAAGGCACAGGTCGACGCGGAGCTTCGGCGCGTGGTGGAGCTGCGGCACCCGGAGCCCCACTCCGTGCTGGGCATCCACCCGGACGGCGACGGCGTGGTGATTCGCGCCTTCCGCCCGGACGCCGTGGCCATCCACGTCCTCCCGGAGTTCGGAGGCCGTGTCCCGATGACGCACCGTCAGGACGGCGTCTTCGAGGCCCGCGTCAACGGACGCGACAAGACCTTCGGCTATCTGCTGGAGGTGGAGTACCCCGGCAAGCGCGTCTTCACCCTGCGGGACTCGTACAGCTTCCTTCCCACGCTGGGGGAGATGGACCTGTACTACGCCGGTGAGGGGCGCCACGAGCGGCTCTGGGAGCGCATGGGCGCGCACCTCATCCACCACAACGGCACGCGCGGCGTGTCCTTCGCGGTGTGGGCGCCCACGGCGGCGGGCGTCTCCGTCGTCGGTGACTTCAACAGCTGGGATGGACGGCTGCACTCGATGCGGCGCATGGGTGCGTCGGGCATCTGGGAGCTGTTCGTTCCGGAGGTCGGAGAAGGCGCGCGCTACAAGTTCGAGATTCGTCCCGGCCAGGGTGGGCCGCGCGTGCTGAAGTCGGACCCGTTCGCCTTCCGCGCCGAGGTGCCTCCAGCCACCGCGTCCGTGGTGCATGACCTGGGACGGTACGGGTGGGGAGATGGCGCGTGGTTGGAGTCGCGCACCCAGAAGTCCGACGTCGCGCACCAGCCGTGGAGCGTCTACGAGGTCCACCTGGGCAGCTGGCGCCGGGTGGTGGAGGACGGGGACCGCCCCATGACGTACCGGGAGCTGGCGCCCGCGCTGGCCGAGTACGTCAAGCACATGGGCTTCACGCACGTGGAGCTGCTGCCCGTGTCGGAGCATCCCTACGGTGGCTCATGGGGCTACCAGGTCAGTGGCTACTACGCGCCCACCGCGCGCTTCGGCCACCCCGACGACTTCCGCTTCATGGTGGACCACCTGCACCAGGAGGGCATCGGCGTCATCGTCGACTGGGTGCCCGGCCACTTCCCCCGGGACGCGCACGCGTTGGGCGAGTTCGACGGCACGGCGCTGTACGAGCACGCGGATCCGCGCAAGGGCGCGCAGCCGGACTGGGGCACGCTGGTCTTCAACTTCGGCCGCAACGAGGTCCGCAACTTCCTCATCGCCAACGCGCTGTTCTGGATTGAGGAGTACCACATCGATGGTCTGCGCGTGGACGCGGTGGCCTCGATGCTCTACCTCGACTACAGCCGCAAGCAGGGCGAGTGGATCCCCAACCGCTGGGGCGGCCGCGAGAACGAAGAGGCCATCCAGTTCCTGCGCGAGCTCAACGACACCGTGCGCCGCAAGCACCCGGGCGTCGTGGTCATCGCCGAGGAGTCCACCGCGTGGCCCAAGGTCTCCTCCCCTGTCAGCGAGGGCGGGCTGGGCTTCCACTTCAAGTGGAACATGGGGTGGATGCACGACACGCTGTCGTACTTCTCCAAGGACCCCATCTACCGGCAGTACCACCACAACCAGCTGACGTTCGGCCTGCTGTACGCCTTCAGCGAGCACTTCATGTTGCCGCTGAGCCATGACGAGGTGGTGCACGGCAAGGGCAGCCTGTACGGGCGCATGCCGGGAGACCCGTGGCAGAAGCGCGCCAACCTGCGCTCGTTGTTCGCGTGGATGTGGGCGCACCCGGGCAAGAAGCTGCTCTTCATGGGCGGCGAGTTCGGCCAGCCGGCCGAGTGGAACCACGACAAGAGCCTGGACTGGCACCTGACGCAGGACCCGGGGCACCAGGGCATCCAGCGCCTCGTCGCGAGGCTGAACCGCATCTACAAGGAGCTGCCGGCGCTGTACGACGCGGACAGCGAGCCGGTGGGCTTCCAGTGGCTCCAGCCGGACTCCGCGTCGTCGAACGTGCTGGCCTTCGTCCGCCGCTCGCGACAGCCCGGCCGTCATGTGGTGTGCGTGGCCAACCTGTCCCCCACCGTGCGCGAGAAATACCGCGTCGGCTTCCCTCTCCAGGCCAACTACGTCGAGGTGCTCAACTCCGACGCGGGCGAGTACGGCGGCTCCAACACGGGCAACATGGGGCAGCTCCACACGGAGGCCACGGGCTGGGATGGACAGCCGGCTTCCGCGTTGCTCACCCTCCCGCCGCTGTCTGTCTTGTGGTTCACGCCGGGATAAAGACAGACACTCGACTGCAAACAAGTCAATCGCAGACACGCGCAACATGTCTGTGATTGACTTTTTGTTTCATGGCGTCGAGCGTGGCGGCCCTGGGAAATCCCTGAACATCCAGGCATGTAGGCACGGCCATTCGACCGAGCCCTCGCTTGGGCGTGAAAGGCCTGAGCAGTGGGGCGAAAACCACTGATCATCAGAGCATGTAGGCACGAGAATTTTCGTGCCGCCGATCACGACGTGATCGGCTGGCTTCGGCTTGCGGAGGAACTTCGGACCCACTGCTTATATGTTCAGGTCCCCGCAAGCTCCCGATTTCACGCCAAGGACACCTCAACTCCTGATGATTCCTCGACAATCCGTGCGGGGCCAGGGGCTGGAAACCACTGTCCTCGTGTTCATGTAGGCATGGGTCTTGAGATCGGAGCGTGATCTGAGCGGCGAGGCCCGGCGCCCGGTCCCCCTCCAGGCCACCCGAGCCAGGGCAGGCGCCATGACGCGGCCATGCATTGCGGACCCGCTTGGTCGCCCCCAGCGTATGGGACGACACCCCAGCGAGAGGAACGCACGATGGCCCGAAAGAAGATCGCCGAGGGATATGGCGGCACCAGCGAGCAACGCCAGCGACAGCTTCAGGGCGACAGCTTCTCCGAGCGTGCGCCACACACCCCGGCTGAATCCGAGGCCACCCGGAGCACCCCGGACAAGGATGGAACGATGGTCACCGTCCACCCGCTCGAGAACGAGGACGAGGACGACCTCTGGCGCGGAAAACCGTGACCGCCTGGCCTTCACCAGCCCCTGGTGATTGGAGAGCGTCTGGCGAGCTCAAGCGCGCATGAAGAGGAAATACAGCAACGCGCTCAGCACCACGGAAACGAGGATGCTGCCCAGACAGCCCAGTCGGTTCGAGAAGAAGAAGAACATGGACGCGGGAAGAACCTAGGCACCGCCGCCCGGAATGGCACGGTGCCCCGCCTCCCCTCGCGTCCGGCCGCTGTCAGGCCCCGCCGCGCTTCAGTCGCTCCACGTAGTCCGCCGGGAGCCCGGCCGCCTGCGCGCCCCGCACCAGGGCCTCCACGAAGCGAGGGCTCACCGGGCCGTCCTGCGCGGCACGCCTCGGGTTGGTGACGAAGGCCGTGGCCTCCACCTCCTGCCCGTCCACGAGCACCTTCACCGCGCGCTCGACGCACATGCCCGTCACGAAGCCTTCCTTGTGCTGGACGATGGGCCAGTCCTGGCCGCGAATCTCGAACAGGCGCCCGAACACCTGGCCTCCCGTCGCATCCGCCAGCCCCGCCACCCGGCCGCCCCACCAGCGCGACGGGAAGTCGTAGACCAGGTCCACGTCCACCGCCTCCGCCAGCCGCCCTTCCGGCAGCTCGAAGAACCCGTACGAGTGCTGCTGCTTCCACTCGTCGAACGCGGCCCGGTCCAGGATGGTCGAATACGCGAAGTACAGCCGCTTCGCGTTCGGGTCCGCGCCCTCGCGAGCCTTCATCACCTGGTCGTAATGCGAATCCATGTGTGTCCCCTCTACCGCTCGTTCCGGCGCGACGCGCCGTCCCGGAACACCGCCAACACCCCGGACACGTCCAGCCGCGACGTCTTGATGAACAGCCTCAGCGCCCGCTCCACGTGCTCGGCCAGCGTGGCCATCTTCTCCAGCCGCTCCAGCCGCTCGCTCGGAACTTCGCCCGCCATCTCCGCCAGCCGCCGTGCCTCGGAGAGGTCCGCGCGGATGCGCGCCACGAAGCCCGCCTCGCGCTCCTCGATGACGTGGCGGACCATCCGCACCAGGTCCGTCTCCGCGCCGTAGCGCCAGACGGTGTCCTGCGGCAGCCGCACCCGCTGGATGACACCCCAGCGCTCCAAGTCTCGGAGCAGCATGGAGACGCCACCCTTGGACAAGTCGAGCTCGCGCTCGATTTCGCCCGCCGTCAGCGGCTCGCCCCGCAGATACAAGAGCGCCCACACCCGGCCCTGGTTGCGCTTGAACCCCCAGAACTCGATGACATTGCCCACCGCGTCCACCGCGATGGCTTCCCACGGCGCCAGCCGGCCCTCGATGACCGGCGCGTCTGGGCTGCCCGGGCTCCCGTGTCCCCCCGTCCACAGGTAGCCCTTCATGCGGCCCGCCCCTGGACTTGCTCGGCGATTCCCGCCGACAGCTTGCGCGCCCAGCCCACCAGCTCCGCGCCCGCGGGCTCGTGGGCGAAGTGGCCCAGCTTGTCCAGCGCCGCTTCAATCTCCACGTTCATCCGCGCCATGGACGCCTCCACCGCGCCGGTGGCCTCGATCGCCGAGCCAATCTCCTTCGTCCGGTCGGGCGTAATCGTGGAGAAGGCCCACGCGTCCTTCAGCTTGCGACGCAGGCTCTCGTCCTTGGCCACCGCCAGCAGGATGGGCATCGACGGCGTGCGCGAGTGCACGTCCGCGTACCGCGGCTTGCCCACGTCCGTGCCCAGGATGTCGCGGATGTCGTCGGCGATCTGGAACGCCACGCCCAGGTGACGGCCGAACCCGTCGAAGCGGTCCACCGCCTCCGGCAGGTTGGCCAGCGTCGCCGCCGCGTGCCCGCACCAGCCGAACAGCGAGCCCGTCTTGCCCTCGGCGATGAAGCGCAGCCGGTTGAGCGGCAGGTCCAGGTCGCCGCGAGCCTCCACCTCCGCGATGGCCGCGCGGGTCATCTCGGAGACGACCGACAGCGCGGACAAGGTCAGCCGGGAGTCGAGCTGCGCCAGGTGGTGCAGGCCGGTGGACAGGATGAGGTCTCCGCTCATCACCGCCACGATGTTGCCCCAGCGCGCGTTCACCGTCGGGCGGCCCCGGCGGAACATGCCCGCGTCCACCACGTCGTCATGCAGCAGACTGGCCGAATGGATGAGCTCCGCGGCGACCGCCACGTCCACCAGCCGCTCCGGCGCGACACCCACCGCGCCGCCGAACAGCCGCACCAGCATGGGACGCGCGCGCTTGCCACCCGTGCCCACGCACAGGTGCCGGGCCGCTTCCATCAGCGTGTCGCCCTTCACGTCGGGACCGGCGTTGCCATCCACCAGCATGCCGTTGAGCCGCTGCTCCACCGCCGCCAGAAAGTCCGTGAGCTCCCGAGCCAGTTCCATGTGCGCCGTTCTCCTCGGACGTTCATATAGTTCAAGACCGCTTGAACTGCACCTGATTCCAGCGTCCCCTCCGGCCAGGGGGCAGGCGGCTGAAGTCGCTCGGGGTCCGAGCGGGCGACCCAGGGGGAGCCGGGGTCGGATTGAGGCGCCTGGCCGAGCCGTGCGACAGACGGAGGGCCCCCGCTCCCTCGTTGCAAGGACCGCGTTGAGCCCCCCCGCTGCCTTTCGTCGCTACGTCCTGAGCAGCTTCGCCTCGCTCGCCTCCGCCGTTCCCCTCTTCCGGCCGGGCTCGTCACTGCCCGGGTCGGCCGCGCCACTCATGGGCGCGCCCCCGGCGGACAGTCCGGACGGCCTCTCGCACACCCCCGCTCGAAGGCTGCGCGCGACGCTGGGCGCCTCCGTGGTGGAGGGCATGTTCACGGAGGTCTTCACCGCGTGCGCGGGTGCCACCGTGCTGACGGCGTGGGCCATCGCCTTGAAGCTGGGGCCCCTGCTGGTGGGCGTGATGACCGCCCTGCCCTTTCTTGCCCAGTTCGTGCAGTTCCCGGCGGCGTGGCTGACGTCCGCGTTCGGTCACCGGCGCGTGGCCCTGACGGCGGTGTGCCTGTCGCGGCTGGTGATGTTCCCGCTGGCGATTCTCCCCTGGCTGGAGCTGGAGCTCGCGGCGCGGCAGCACGTGCTGCTCGTCGTGGCCGGGGCGTCCGCGCTGCTGGGCGTGGTGGGCAACAACGCGTGGGTGGCGTGGATGGGGGAGCTGGTGCCTCGCGCGGTGCGGGGACGCTTCTTCGGACGGCGCACGGCGCTCACCACCCTGGCGGGCACCCTGGCCTCGCTCTGTGCGGGCCTGTTGATGGACCGCCTGCGGCCCAGCGAGGGCCTGGGCGTGGCGCTGCCCCTGCTGGCGCTCGGCGCCTGCGTCATGGGCGTGGTGACGACGCTGCTCATGGCCAGCCAGCATGACCCCGCGCCGCCGGGCACCACGCCCCGGCTGGAGCTCAAGGGCGCGCTGGTGCCGCTGAAGGACCCGCTGGCGCGACGCGTGCTGACCTACCAGGTCGCCTGGAACGCGGCGGTGGGCGTGTCCGCGCCGTTCTTCGCGCTGCACAGCCTCCAGAACCTCAAGATGACCTTCGTCATCATGGCGCTGCACGCCGCGGCCGTCGCGGGGGTGCGCATCCTCACCGCGCCGCTGTGGGGGAAGATGATCGACAAGGTCGGCGCGCAGCCCGTGCTGATGGCGTGCTCGCTGGGCATCGGCGTCATCCCCGCGCTGTGGTTGCTGCCCTCGGCGGGGACGCTGTGGCCCCTGCTCTTCGACGTGCTGCTCGCGGGCGCGCTGTGGAGCGGCCACGGCCTGGCCATCTTCGCGCTGCCGCTCAGCGTCGCGCCGCGCAAGGGTCGGCCCTTCTATCTCGCCGCCTTCGCCACGGCCGGAGGACTGGCCTACTCCGTCGCCGCCGCGCTGGGAGGCGCCATTGCCTCCGCCCTGCCCGAGACGTTCATCCTCGGCGGCAAGCCCTGGGTGAACCTGCACGTCCTCTTCGTCGTGTCCTCGGTGGCCCGGCTCGCCGCGGGCCTGCTCGCCGCGCGCCTCCCGGAGCCCGGCGCCCACCCCGTGACGTCGATGGGCGCGCTCGTGTCCCGGCTGTTGCCTCGAACACGCGCATCCCGCGTGCTGGCCCCGCCGAGCACCGGGAGTCACCGCCCGGGCTGAGCCTCATGCCTCGCACCCGTCGCTGCTCAGACGCGATAGGCCCGCACCACCTCGGCCACACGCTCGGAGAGCAGCTTCAGGGACACCGCGGATTCATTGGTGGCGGAGATGCGCGTCACGGTATCCCCCATCAGCGAGTTCAGCTCGTTGACGGCGGTGAAGATCTGCTCGATGCCCGTGGCCTGCTGGCTCACCGTCTGCGCAATCTGCCGCGCGGCGGCGGTGCTGTCCTGGACGATGGTGCTGAGCTGGCGCAGCGTGTCTCCGGATGCGCGCGCCTGCGTCAGCCCCGCCTCCATCCGCTGGGTTCCCTCGGCGGTGATCTGCACCGTGCCGGCGATGGCCTCGCCGATGTCGGAGAGGATCTTCCGCACCTGGTTCGTCGCGCGGATGGACTGGTCCGCCAGGGCGCGAATCTCCCGCGCCACCACCGCGAAGCCCTTGCCATGCTCGCCCGAGCGCGCCGCCTCGATGGCCGCGTTCACCGCCAGCAGGTGCGACTGGTCCGCCAGGTCCTTCACCGTCTCGGTGATTCCGCCAATCTGCTGCGTGCGCTCGCTCAGCGACATGATGCGCAGGGTGATCTGCTCCACCTGGGAGCGCAGGTCCACCATGCCTTCGATGCTCGCGGAGACGGCGTCCTCGCCGGACTTTCCCAGCGCCTCCGCGCGCTCGGCGACCTCGATGACGGACTGCGCGGAGCTGGAGGCCAGCAACGCCGTCTGGCGGATCTCCTGCGCCGTCACCTGCGTCTCCTGGAGCGCGGCGGCCTGACGGGTGACCATCTGGTTCTGCTCGGTCGCGGACTCGTTCAGCCCCATCACCGAGTCGCTGAGCAGCTCCGTCGACGAGTGGAGCTGATGCAAGAGGTCCTTCAGCTTGCCCACCAGCAACCCCACCGCGCGCGCCAGGTCGCCGACCTCGTCCTGGGTCGAGACATGCACCGGCTCTCGCAAATCGCCGTGCTCGGCGATGCGCCGCACGGCCCCGGTGAGCGCGATGAGCGGCGCGACAATGCGGCGGCTGATCACCCACGCCAACCCCATCAGCACCACCAGCGCGGCCAGCAGCACGATTCGCAGGTTGCCCACGATGCCGTTGATGTGGCCCCGGGCCTCCGTGCGATTGAAGCCCACGTGCACGGTGCCCAGACCGCCGGGCACCGGCGCCGCCATGTCCAGCAGCTCCACGTCCTCGGCTCGCAGCGGCGTGCCCTCCTTCGTCGCGGCCAGCTCGGAGACGTGGTCGCGCAACATCTGCGCGTGGCGCCCCGACACGCCCACCAGCGCGCCCTTCGCGTCCACCAGCGCCACGTACGCCAGCGCGCCCTCCTGAGCCACCGCGTCCAGCGTGGGCTGCACCTCTCCCTGCTCGCGATTGCGCAGCAGGTCCGCCATCGCCGCGGCAAGCGCCGTCGGCACCGCCGCGCTCATCGAATGGCCTTGCTCCTCGAAGGCCTCGCGAAGGCGCGGAATCGTGTACCCCACCGAAAGCAGGGCGAAGAACAGCGCCACGACGAGCGGCGCGAGGATGATTTTTTGAGAGAGAGTGAATCGCATCCGAGCACGAGGGAATGCAGGGCGAACGCGGCGCGGCCATTGTGGACGCGTGACTGGCAATGGCGCAACCCCACCCGCCGTTTCATGAAGACACACATTGAAGCAAGGGTCCGTCGGCACCCCAATCCGTGCTCGCCGGTGCCTGACTCGCCGTCTATCTTTCGCGGCGGCTCGCCGCTCCAGGAGAAAATTGCACCATGAAGCTTCGTCGCAAGGTCCTCATCACCGTGCTCGTGCTCCTCGCGGGGGTTCTCGCGGCCAGTCTTCGTCTGGACGTTTCTCCCCAGGAGCTGGAGGCGCGCTACGCGACAGCGCCTTCCCGCTTCGTGGAGGTGGATGGGTTGCGCATCCACTACCGGGACCAGGGCCAGGGACCCACGCTGCTGCTGCTCCATGGCTCCAATGCCTCTCTTTTCACCTGGGAGGGCTGGGTGCGTGAGCTGTCCGAAAACTACCGCGTCATCACCCTGGACCTTCCAGGGCACGGACTCACCGGGCCGGACGCGCGGGGGCGATACACCGCGGACGCCATGGTGGAGGTGGTAGAGGCATTTCGCGCGCGCCTGGGGTTGGAGCAGTTCGTCCTGGGAGGCAACTCCATGGGTGGCTCCATCTCCTGGCGCTATGCCCTGCTCCATCCGCGGCGGGTGACGCGGCTGGTGCTGGTGGACGCGGCGGGTTTTCCGCGCGACACGCCCGCGCCGCTCGTCTTCCGGCTCATGCGCGCGCCCATCGTGGGAGAGGCGCTGTCACTCTTCTCCCCGCGCTGGGTCATCGACCGGAACCTGCGGGCCGTCTACGGAGAACCCTCGCGCGTGACGGAGGCTTTGGTGGAGCAGTACCACGCGCTCCTGCTGCGAGAAGGCAACCGGACCGCCACTCGCGAACGGATGCGGGCCGGCGGAGACGACGCGCGCTGGAAGCAGTTGGGGGAGCTGCGCATGCCCACGCTCATCCTCTGGGGCGCGAAGGACGCGTGGATTCCGCTGGAGCACGGCCAGCGCTTCGCCCGGGCCATTCCTGGCGCGCGGCTCATCGTCTATCCGGAATTGGGGCACGTCCCCATGGAGGAAGACGCCGCTCGCACCGCGAGGGAGCTGCGCGGCTTCATCGAGGCGTCCGCGCCCGCGCCGACCGGGCACGGCACGCTCTGAGCGAAGGCCCTCAACCCGGGGAGCGCGTCGTCGGAGGCCGCGAGGCGCCCTTCGCGGAGGCGCTTCGCTCGCGGGTGATATCCAGCAGCGTCACCAGCCGGCGCCGTGCGTCCACGACGTAGTGGACCGTCAGCTCCTCCACCTGGAATGTGGCCGGCTCCGGCGTGGGTGTCGCCAGGGCCGCCACGCCCTCCAACCGGGCTTGGATGTCGCGGTAGCGTTCCTGGGAGAGCCGAGCGACCTGGCTCCAGGCCGCCGCGGCGATTTCCACGGTGTAGGGTCGATGGGTGTTCCGCTGAGACTTCATGGCGGTGGTGGCATAGAGCAGGCCGCGTGCCACCCCACCTTTGAGGAAAACCGGACGGTTGGCGCCAGGACTTCTTGCGTCCCTGTAGAAACATCAGTCAGCGCCCCCGTGATTTTCAGTGCAGGCCCCGGGGCTCGGCTCCCTTCTTCGGCTCTTCATCCAGGCAGGCAAGGGCCGCCAGCAGCATGGACTCACAGCCGAAGCGCAGGCTGTCGACCGAGGGGTCGAAGCGCGACGAGTGGTTCGGCGGCAGGTTCCGGAGCTTCTCCCAGAGCGTCTTGCCCGCGGCCCGTTTCCACGCCTCGTGGGACGTGCCCCCGAAGTACCAGTAGACGAGCGGCACCGTGGCGCCGTGGCTCTCGCCGGACACGCGCCCGTCGAAGTAGGGAAAGTCCTCGCTGCCACTCTGCATGCCGGTGTCGATGATGCGGTCCTCTCCGAACCAGGCCGCGTGCGCGGAGCGAACCCGGGTGAAGTAGGAGTCGTCATTCACCATCACCCGCGTGTGGTGCATCACCTCGATTTCCGGCGGCTTGGGGGAGCGCCCCGCTTCGCACTCCGCCTTCGCCATGCGGGAGATGGCCTCGAGCAACTGCCCCTGGAGGTCATCGGTCGGCGTGCGCACCGTCAGCTCCAGCACCGCCTCGTCCGGAATCACGTTGGAGCGGGAGCCCGCGTGAAGGCTCCCCACGGAGATCACCGCGCCGCCGCGGGTGATGTCCACCTCGCGGGAGACGATGGTCTGCAGCCTCGTCACCAGGTAGGCGGCGATGACGACGGGGTCCACCGTCAGGTGTGGCTGTGAGCCGTGGCCGCCCTTGCCGAAGATGCGCACCCGCACGTTGGCGGAGGCCATCATGCTGGCGCCCGGATGGTGCCCCACGATTCCCACCTGGAGCGGGCCCACGTGCTGGGCGAGCGCGACGTCGGGCTTGCCGAAGCGCTCATAGAGTCCGTCGCGCAGCATCGCCCGCGCGCCCTCGAGCGTCTCCTCCGCGGGCTGGGCGACCATCATCAGCGTGCCGCGCCAATGATGCTGTGAGTGGGCGAGCAGCTCCGCCACCCCCATCAGACAGGTGATGTGGACGTCATGTCCGCACGCGTGCATCACCGGCACCGTGCCGCCGTGCGAGTCCTTCACCCGCACGCGGCTCGCATCCGGGCGGCCCGTCTTCTCCTCCACCGGCAGCGCGTCCATGTCCGCGCGCAGCAGCACGGTGGGCCCCGGGCCGTTGCGCAGCACGCCCACGACGCCGTGACGGCCCACCTCCTCGGTCACTTCATAGCCGCTGTGCCGCAGCCACTTCGCCACCTTCGCCGCCGTCTGCTGCTCCTGCATGGACAGCTCTGGGTGCGCGTGCAGATCCCGATAGAACGCCTCCAACCGTGGAGCGAGCTGCTCGTGCGCGAGCGTCAGGTCGGGACGCCAGGCGTGCGTGGGCTCGGTCCGTTGCAAGGTCTCAGTCACTTCCATTCCACATCCTCCCCGATAGCGGCGGGAAGATGCCCCTCGCCTGGCGGACGGAGAGCGACAGGCACACGAAGCGTTGGCTTCAATGTCCGTGGACCAACGGGCTTGCCGTCAGGCGTCGGTTCGCTGTCCTCGCCGCGACGCAGACCGGGCGCGCGGGGCAATGGTCTTGGGTGGCTGTGTTCCCCACGTTGCCGTAGATGAAGACCGCCATCTTGAGTCTGGGAGTGTTGTTGAGCCTCGGCGCGAGTCCCGCGCTGGGAAAGTCCAAGAAGGACGAGGCCTGCACCGAGCCATGCGGCGCGCGCTCTCGCCAGCTCAAGGACCACACGTTCCTCTTCCCCATGCTTCAGGGAAGTGCGTTCGTCACCACCAACGTGGGCATCCGGGAAGGTCTCGCGCGCTATGACGTCCCGGATGTCCCGGTGAACGAACTCGAGCCGCGGGACGTCCTGCTCACCGGTATCCAGCAGACGCTGGACCTGAGCCTGGGCATCACGGACTGGCTCGGCTTCACGGGCTTTGGCAGGGCGACCATCATCACCGGCTCCAACGCGGATGGGCTGCTGGCCTCGGGCGCCTCGGTCGACCTCGTCGGACAGCTTGGGGGCGTCGTGCGGATTCTGCGCAGCGACACGAGTGGAACGCAGCTCTCGTTCCGAGCGAACTACGGCTACAACCGGGGTCGGGAGATCACCCTGCTCCCGCTCATCAGCGCCATCGTGGATTCGCCCGGGGTAACGGTGGGGGGCATCATCGATGGAGACCTGGGTCAGCTGCTCTTCGTGCCCCGGAAGGAATCCAGCACCAAGGGCGGCCTCTACGTGGCGCAGTCTTTCGGACGGGTGTTCTCGCTCCAGGCCTCCGGGGCGGCGGAGTATGCGTGGCAGACGCGCCGCCCGTTCGACAGTGTCGCGGGAGGGCGGTTCGAGCAGAACACCCACGCGCTTCGCGTCTCCCTCTCGCTGGCCGCGACGCTGGACATCTACCCGGTGACGGCGGTGCCGCTGGCGGTGATGGGCGAGTACGTCTTCCGCACGGGGTTCCAGGAGCGGGTGGGCCAGGATGACCGGACCCTGAAGGACAGCACGGCGGCGCTGGGCATCTACTACTCCGGCCGAGCCAACCTCCAACTCGGCCTGGGCGCGGTGAGGACCTTCAACGCCGAACCGCACCCGGGCCTGGGTGCGAGAGGCCGCACCCTCGAATCCGGCGAGCCCTCCTTGTCCTACGGAGAACTCATCCTTCGCTACGTCTGGTGAGCACGGACCTCAGTGCCCCGCGCCGCTGGTGGCCTTCAGTCCGATGATGGCGACCAGGAGCATGGAGAGGAAGAGGATGCGCAGCGGGGAGATGGGCTCGTGGAAGAGCACCACGCCCAGCACCGCCGCACCGAGCGCTCCGATGCCCACCCACACCGCGTAGGCCGTGCCGATGGGCAGGGTCTTCGCCGCCGTGGACAGCAGGAACATGCTGGCGACGATGGCCACGCCCGTGAGGACGCTGGGGACAAGACGGGTGAAGCCCTCGGTGTACTTGAGGCCCACGGCCCAGCACACCTCGAGCAGCCCCGCGATGAGGAGAATGATCCACGCCATGACGTACGACTCCTGAGATGAGCGTCGTCTTGTCGTGACCGGGTACGGCGCACCTCGTCCGGGCCCGCCGTCCCCTCCCTGGGAACAACGGACGGCGAGGTCTATAGCGCCTCGCCCCTCCGGCTTCAACGTCCTCTGGCCCCCGGAGATTCCCCCCTCACACCCGCGGCACGGACTGCGCCTCCGTCACGGGCACGGCCTTCATGCGCGGGGACACCTGCCGCTGCATCGCGGTGTCGGCGATATGACGGATGAGCGCGGGATACGACAGCCCCCGCTCCCGCGCGCCGAGCGCCACCTCGCACTGCGCCTCCAGGTAGGGATTCGGATTCACCTCCAGGAGATAGGGGTCCTTCGTCCCACTGGAGAGCCTGAAGTCGATGCGAGCGTAGTCGCGCAGCTTGAGCGCCCGGAACGCGGTGATGGCGGCGCGGGAGACGCGCCCCAGCAGCTCATCCGACAAATCCGTGGGCAGCACCAGCCTCGGGCTGCCCGCGGTCTCCGGGCCGAACTTCACCTCGCGGTTGGCGATCTTCATCCGCTTGCGGCCCCACTTCGCGCCGAAGTCCAGCTCCACCACCGGCAGCACTTCCGGCCGCGAGGGGTCGCCCAGCACGCCCACGTACAGCTCGCGCCCTTCGATGAACTCCTCCGCGAGCGCCTCGTCACCGAACTCTTCTCGAATCTTCCGCACGCGCCGCGCCAGCCCCTCCAGGTCCTTCTCCACGCCCAGCCCCAGCGACGCATCCGAGCGGGCCGGCTTCACCACCACCGGGAAGCGCAAATCGCCGCTCGTCTGCAGGGACGCCCCATCGAAGGTGGCGAACCGGGGCGTGAGCACCCCGTGGTACTGGAGGAGCTGCTTGGTGAGGATCTTGTCCTGCGCCAGCAGCAGCCCCGCCGTCCCAGAGCCCGTGAAGGGCACCCGCGCCAGCTCCAACATCGCGGCGACGTTGACCTCCAGCCGGTAGTCGTCGGCGAACGTCTCGCAGATGTTGAAGACCAGGTCGGCGCGACTGCGGCCCACCATGCGGACCAGGTCGGACACGCTCTCGTCCACGCCAATGGCCACGGTCTCGTGTCCGCCCTCCTCGAGCGCCGAGCGGACCTGCCCCATGACAGCGTCCGCCGGCTCGCCCTTCGGCTGATAGTGGAGGACCGCGATGCGCCAGGGGCCCGGGGCCATGTTCACTCCTCGAAGAAGCGGTCGGTGTAGAGGTGATTCATCGCCAGGGCCGTCACGAGCGAGGCGATGCGCAGCGCCGCCTCCCTGCTGTCATCCGGGTGCAGCGTGAGCCCCAGCGACGCGGTCCTGTCCCCCAGGTGGTCCAGCAGCGCCCGCACCACGCTGGGACTGACCCCCGTGTAGTGGCTCACGCTCGACAAGAGCCGCTGCCGCTCGGCGCGAACCAACGTCTCCGCGCGCACCGGCGCCACGCCGGGCCCCTCGAAGATATCCTCCAGGAACTGGTCGAACGCGTCGCGCAGCTCCAGGTCCACCTTCTGGTCCAGCTCCCGCTGCCGATAGTGGTCGAGGACCGTGCCCTCCATCTCCTCCGTCGTCAGGTCCGGCTGGGCCAACTGGACTCGCGGTGGCGTACGGCCCAGCCGCCCCACCGTGTCCTCCACGTACTGGAGCTTTCGCAGCGCGCCCCAGCCCTGGTAGCGCTTGCGCCAGTCGCTGTCCGGCGTGAGCCACACCGCGAAGGTCTCCGCGAAGTCCTCGTCCGGGTGCTTCTGCGCGTACCAGCCCGCGATGTGGTGGACGTAGCGCCGCGAGAAGGGCCGCGCCTTGTAGTCGTCGCGGTACGGTCGCGAGTAGTCGCCGAACTGCTTGCGCCACTCCTCCGTCTCGTAGAGCTGGTGGGCGTAGTTGAAGGCGTGCCCGGCCTCGTGGCGCAGGTACATGAGGATCTCCCCTTCCGTCTCCACGCCGCCGCCCAGCTCCGCCTCGATGGAGTGCAGGTCCGGGTCCGCCAGGTAGAACGGCACGCCGATGACGGGCACGCCGGAAGGACAGCCCCACTCGTCGGACAGGTAGCACTGGGGCTTGAAGGAGATGCCTCGCGACTCCAGCTCCGCGTAGAGCTGGTCGATGTGCCGCTCCAGCGGCGTCCCCGCCAGTCGCAGCGACAGGTCCTTGATGCGGGCCTGCAGCAACTGCTCACGTCGAGGAGGCAGTCCGCCGCGTCCGTCTCCCTGCTGCGCCGGGTGCTTCTCACGCAGGGGGAAGGCGGGATGGGAGGGAGGAGTCCACATGCCCTCTTCTAGATAAGAAGCCCCGGGCCAGGCGGGCAGCCCTTCAGCGCGCGCCTGGCGGGCAGCCAACCAAGGCCCCGCTGAGCCGCGCGTCAGTGGGAGGCGGGGGGCGAAGGTGGCTCGGACTCGGGGCTCGTGCCTGGTCCGCGTTTCTGGAAGCGGGCCACGGCGGCCTCGACGGTGAGATAGACGTTCTCCTCGCCCAGCCGCTCCATCATCCCCGTGCGACGCAGCATCCCGCGCAGCGGCGCGTTCGCATCCGCGATGACCAGGACGATGCCCTGGGCCTCCAACTCGCGGCGCAGCTTCTCCAGGCCGTCGGCGGCGGTGACGTCCAGGTCGAACACCGCGCTCGCGTCCAACACGACTTCCTTCACGGGGGGCTTCGCCCGAGCGACCAGCGCGCGAAGCTGCTCCCGGAGGTGGCGGGCATTGGCGAAGAACATGGGCGCGTCGAAGCGATAGACGAGGAGGCCCGGAATCGTGTGCGTGCCCGTGTGTCGGCTGACGTCGTGCCAGCCGGGCACGCCTTCACGCTCGCCCAGGACAGCGTCGTGCGGGTGCGCCGCGCGACGGATGAGGTCGCCCAGGGCCAGCGCCACGGCGATGAGGATGCCCTGGAGGATGCCCAGCACCAACACGCCGAGCGTCGTCACCACCGCGAGCACCGCTTCCACGCGCCGCACCCGCCACAGAGCGACGACGGCGGCCACATCCATCAGGTACACCGCCGCGACGATGACGATGCCCCCGAGCGTCACCAGCGGGAGGTTCTTGAGCAGCGGCGTGAGGAAGAGCGCGAACACGGTGACCAGCACGGCGGCGACGACCCCCACCAGCTGTGACTTGCCGCCCATGGCGTCATTGACCGCGGTGCGCGAGTCGCTCCCTGTCACCGGGAACCCCTGCGTGAAGGCATTGGCCAGGTTCGCGGCCGCCTGCCCGAGGAACTCCTGGTTGCCGTCCAGGTGGTACCGGTGCTTGTCCGCGTAGAGGCGGCCGGTGAGCACGGAGCCGGCGTAGTTGACCAGCGCGAGGCTCAGCGCGGCCGGGAGCAGGACCCGGACATCGGAGAAGCCCACCGAGGGCAGGCCCAGGGACGGCGGTGCGGCGGCGACGGGCCCGACGACCTTCACCCCTCCGTGATGGAGCTGGAACACCTCCGCGGCCACGGTGGTGAGCACCACGAGGATAAGAGGCCCGGGCAGCTTCGGCAGGAAGCGCCGCAGGAGCACGAGGACGACGATGATTCCCAGCCCGAGCAGCAGCGTGGGCAGATGCGTCTTTCCCAGGTTCTGCCCCACCTCCAGCACCTGCCCCGGAAAGTCGTTGGCCTTGCGCTCCAGGCCGAACATCCGCGCCAGCTGGCTGCCGATGATGATGAGCGCCGCGCCGTTGGTGTAGCCGATGAGGATGGGTTTGGAGAGGAAGTCCGCGAGCGCGCCCGTCTTGAACAGCCCGGCCGCCAGGCTGATGAGGCCCACCATCAACGCCAGGAGCGCGGCGAGCGAGGCGTAGCGGGCGGGGTCCGTGCCCGCGACACCCGCCAGCGCGCTCGCGGCGATGATGGCGGCACCCGCCTCCGGTCCGAGCAGCATGTGTCGGGAGGGCCCGAACAGCGCATAGGCCAGCATGGCGATGGCGCCCGCGTACAACCCGGCGACAGGCCTGACGCCGACGATCTGCGCGTAGGCCAGCCCTTGTGGCACCAGCATGGCGCCAATGGTCAGCGCGGAGAGCAGGTCCGGACGCAGCCAGGACTTCTGATAGCCCCGCACCCAGCGCAGTCCCGGAACGAACCGCCGCGCGCTTCGCCATCCGTCTGTCGCCGTGAGCTTCATCGTCTCGTCTCGCTCCGGTGGGAACCCGCGCTCTGACGGTGCGTCGCCCGTGAATCGTCCGCATGGGCTTCCGGGGAGGGGCAGGCGCCCGGCGGGGCTTCTGCTCGAAGGACGACGGACAAGCCCCACGTGAGGGAGCGACGAGCCCGAAGCGCTCCGGGCCCGCGCGTGGCCACGTCCCCAGCTTCATCCGACTCAGTCAGGAGGACGTCTCATGTCTCGGTTCTTCGTCATGTCCCTGATGCTGACCACGCTGCTCACCGCTCCGCCCGCCCTGGGAGGTGCGTTGAGACAGGCGGCCGAATCCAAGGAGGACTTCATCGAACAGGAGCCACCCGTGGCTGGCAGCTTCACGTTCAACCTGGGCGTGGGCGTCGTCTTCCCACTCTTTGAAACCCACAGCCGGTTCAAGGAGGGCTGGGGATTCCTGCTCGGCGCGGGCTACCACCTCACCGAGCGCGTCAGCCTCCACGCGGAATACCAGTACAGCGACTACGACGTGAAAGAGGGCCTGCTGGCGGACACCAGCCTCTCCGGCGACCACATCATGCAGTACGGAGATCTCAACCTGCTCATCGGCGTCGCGCCGAAAGGACGGTTCGGTCTCTACATCACCGGTGGCCCGGGCCTGTACTACCGCAAGGTGGAGCTCACCCAGTTCGCGGGCGCGGCGCTCGTCCCGGTCTGCGACCCGTGGTTGCTCTACTGCACCAGCGACGTCGTCCCGGTGGACACCGTCATCGGCTCGCGCAGCACGACGGACTTCGGGTTGAACGGCGGTGTGGGCGTCTCCTATCGCGTCTACGGCCCGATGCGCGTCTATCTGGAAGCGCGCTACCACTACATCTTCGGCCCTGAGTACGACACGCCGACGGGCTCGCGACGGGCGAACGGCCAGTACCTGCCCATCAACCTGGGCGTCCGCTTCTGAGGCCCGCGCCATGACGCCCCGGAGGCCCCGGCGTCCCCGGCGGCCTCCCGGGGCGGGCGCACGATTCCACGCCCGCCTCCCCCCGCGGGGCTCCTCCTGAGAGGAGGGCCACGCACTACCCTGGATTGATATCTGGAGGGACGCTCGCATGAGAAGCCAAGCGCGCCATGCCGCCATTCTCGCAGGAGCCGCCGTCGTCGGGCTGGCTGTCATCGCCTTCGCACAGGGACAGCCGCCGCCTGCCATGCAGCCGCATCCCCACGGCGTCTTCGGCGCCATCCTGGACTACCTGCGCCGTCAGCCCTTCATCCTGCTGTTCCTCGTCGTGGCCGCGGGTTACGCGCTCGGTGAGGTGAAGGTGAAGGGCGTGGGCATGGGCTCCACGGCCGCGACCTTGCTGCTCGCCCTCATCGTCAGCTTCTGGGCCTTCCAGGCCTACAACATCGAGTACACCCTGCCGGAGTTCACCAGCACGGTGTTCTTCAATCTCTTCATCTTCGCCATCGGCATGAAGGTGGGGCCCCAGTTCCTCGGCGGTATCCACCGGGAGGGCAAGCACCTCATCATCCTGGCGCTGCTGGTACCGCTGCTGTCGTCGGCGCTCGTCTATGCGTCGCGCTTCTTCACGCACCTGGCGCCGGGGTTGCTGGCGGGTATCCTCTCGGGTGCGAACACGGCCACCCCGGGTTTCGGCGCGGCGCAGGCGGCGCTGGCCAGTGGCTCCGCGGCCCTGTCCGGGGAAGCCGCGCGCCAGGCACCGGGCAACCTCACCACGTCCTACGCGTTCCTCTACTGCATCAGCATGGTTGTCTTCACCGTGTTGATGTCGGTGATGCCGAAGATGTTCGGCAAGGACGCGGTGGCGGACGGCAAGGCGATGGAGAAGGAGCTGGCGGGCGAGGACTCCGCGCCGCTGCCGGGCACCGCGGACTCGTTCATCCGGGGCTACATGCCGTTGGACCTGCGGGTCTTCCGGGTGGAGAACCCGGCGCTGGAGGGGCGCACGGTGGCGGACCTGGACCATGCGCATCCGCGGGTCGCCATCGAGCGCATCTACCACAAGGGGCGCGTCTACAACCCGCCGCCGGACCTGGTGCTCAGTCGCGGTGACGAGGTGGCGATGCTCGGCCCCGTCTCGCTGCTCCTGGCGGGCGGGCCGCGCATCGGGCCGGAGGTGGACGACTCGAAGCTGCGGAACGTGAAGTTCGACACGGTGGAGTTCATCGTCCACAACAAGGACGTCATCGGGAAGACGCTGGGGGAGCTGGCGCTGCGGATGGGCCAAGGCATCTACCTCAACGCGCTCTTCCGGGCGGGTGACCAGCTTCCGGTGAGCCAGGACCAGGCGGTCAACAAGGGTGACGTGCTGCGCATCACCGGCAGCCCCAAGCGGGTGGCGGAGCTGGGCAAGGTGCTGGGGCCGCCGGTGAAGCCCAGCCTGTCCACGGACATCATCACGCTGGGCCTGGGGCTCGCCGCGGGTGCGCTGCTGGGCGCCATCACGGTCCCCATGTTCGGCATCCAGTTCAGCCTGGGCTCCGCGGTGGGGCTGCTCGTCGTCAGCATCGGGTTGAGCATCTTGCGAACGCACAACCCGGCGCTCGGCGGTCCGTTCCCGGAGTCCGCGCGTCAGCTGCTCGAGGATGTCGGGCTGAACGTCTTCATCGCCATCCTGGGGTTGAACTCGGGAGCGGGCGTGGCGCACGCCATCGCGGGCGGTCTGCTGGTGCCCACGCTCGTCATCGGCTCCATCGCGGCCTTCGTTCCTCCCATCATCGGGTGGATGGTGGGCCAGTACATCTTCAAGATGAACAGCGCCGTGTTGATGGGCGCCATCGCCGGAGCGCGCTGCAACAGCGCCGGCATGAGGGCCGCACAGGAGGCGTCGAAGAGCATCGTCCCGGCGATCGGCTATCCGGTGACGTTCGCCATCTCGAACCTGCTGCTCACCCTCATCTGTTACATGTTCGCCCTGATGGGCTGAGAGAAAGCCATGAGCGCTCCCCTTCCCTCCTGGAATGACGGCGCGGCGCGCAGGGCGCTGCTGGACTTCGTCGATGCGGTGACCACGGACGGGGCGTCCAGCTTCGTTCGGCCGGAGGACCGGGTCGCGGTCTTCGACAACGACGGCACGCTCTGGTCGGAGCAGCCCATGTACGTGCAGGCCCACTTCGTCGTGGACCGGGTCCGGGAGCTGGTGCCCGCACATCCGGAGTGGCGCAAGCAGCAACCCTTCCAGGCGCTCATCGAGGGGGACGAAGAGGCGCTGCGCAAGCTCACGGAGCATGACGCCGCGGCGCTCGTCGCGGCCACCCATGCGGGGATGACCACGGGGGAGTTCTCCCGGACGGCGAAGGCGTGGCTGGCGACCGCGAAGCATCCGCGCTTCCAGCGGCCCTTCACCCACTGCATCTACCAGCCGATGCTGGAGCTGTTGGAGCTCCTGCGGACGCATGGGTTCGACCTGCACATCGTCTCGGGTGGAGGCATCGACTTCCTGCGGGCTTTCAGCGAGGAGACGTACGGCATCCCCTCGTCGCATGTGATTGGGAGCAGCGGGAAGACACACTTCGACCTGCGGGACGGCCAGCCCGTGCTGGTGAAGCTGCCTGGCCTCACCAGCCTCGACGATGGCGAGGGCAAGCCCATCAACATCCACCTGCACATCGGGAAGCGGCCGGTGCTGGCGTTCGGCAACTCGGACGGGGATCTCCAGATGCTGCAGTACGCGGGCTCGGGTGATGGACCTCGGCTGAGGTTGCTGCTCCACCACGACGACGCGGAGCGGGAGTACGCGTATGACCGCGAGGCGAAGACGGGGCGACTGGACCGGGCACTGGATGTCGCGGGGAAGGACGGGTGGACGGTGGTGAGCATGCGCTCGGACTGGAACCAGGTGTTTCCCCAGGGCTGACGGAGCATGTGGGTCAAGGCTCGCCCGCCCGGGAGCATGCCAGCACGCATCCACCTGACGTCAGTGCTTCTTGTTCAGCGGGAAGAGAAACGAGAGCTGGACGCGCAGCTGCCACTCGGCCGCGCCCGGCAGGTCGGGCCGAATGGCGTTATAGTACGCCGACACGGAGCCATTCAGGGCCTGCTTGCCCACGGTGAAGACCTTGCCCGCCCCCAGGCCGAAGGGAATGGTCCACTGCTCTCCCGAGGGCGCCTCCCAGTTCGCAGTGAGGATGGGCGCGGACGTCACATACCAACCCTTCGGAAGGTTGTAGCTGATGAAGTACTGGAGCAGCAGTTGGTTGACCGTCTCCCGCTCGTCGTCACCGAACACGGAGAACACGCTGTTCGCCAGCACTCCAATGGACCAGGGAGAGGGCTGAACCAGCGCCACCACGGACGGCCCGACACTCCACTTCCCCGTGCCCAGCGCATCCGCCGTCCCCGTGGGCAGCAGGAATGCCGGGCCGATCCCCCAGATGAAGAGGCCTGGCTCCTTCGGCGCCACGAAGAACGTGGCCGACGTGTCACCCAGACCGAACGTCCCCCCACTCCCCTCCGCCAGGTCCGGTTGATAGAGAATGGGCACGATGAGGCGCGCGATGACGTTGAAGTCGTGCGTCAGCGGCAACGGCACCACCGGCTGGATGTTGAGCGTGTTGCGGACCCGGTCCCCAGGGTCCACCCCCAGGTCCAGGTTGTTCTGGAGGGGCACGCTGATGAGCGAGGCCACCGGGTTCTGCACCGCCTTGGCCAGCTCCTGCTGATCCGCATCTCCTCCTGGCGGCGAGGGAGGCTGCTGCTCCTCCGCGGACGAAAGCAGTGGGGCCGACAGCAGCAGCATCACGGCCAACGCCCCGCCTCGACCCGCCCTCGGTGCTCGCATGTGCCCCCGCCCCGTGCCAGGAATGGCACCGAAGGGGATGTTCATCGGTGGGCGGCCCGGCAATGGAAGCCTCCCCACGGGGCATGCGCACCGCTTTGGACCGTGCGTTGGCAACCCTCGCCGGGAAGGCGACGCGCTCAGTCGCTCAGCGCATCGATCGCGGGCGGGACATACGCACCTCGCATCGCCGACTCGGTGGGGCCGTAGATGCGCAGGAGGACATAGAAGCGCCCATCGGGGATGGGCAGCCAGTTGGCCACGCGGTGGGGCTCGGGCGCCTCGTGCTGGAGGAAGAAGGAAATCGAGCCATCGCTCGACTTCTTCAAGTCACGAGACCTGTCCCCCATCGAGTACCGCTGGATGGGATTCTCCACCAGCATGCGAGTCTCACTGTCGTACGCCGTGAGCGACCAGAAGAACCGCGCGGGAGGCAGCGCGTCCGCGGTGAAGCGAAGCACGTACCGGCTCCGGCCTCCGTCCAGCAGGCGGTCCTCACCATCCAGGTGGGTGATGGGATAGACGGCCTCCTCGGCCGAGTTCGCGTAGATGTAGTTCCAGGCGACGCGCGCCCGCAGCAGGTAGTCGTCGCCGAACGCGCCCACCTTCGGGTCGGGCAGCTCCCAGCCGCGATGAAGCACGGGGCGCTGCTGGATGGCGCGGCGTGCCTCCTTCACTCCCTCCAGCATCGCGTCACGCACGGCCGGCGAGAGCGCCTGTGCATTCATGCGCGCCCCGGGCCGCACCCCGAGTCGCGCGAAGCGCGCCAGCAAGGACTGCTCCGCATCCGTGAACCGGTGCCACTGCATCATGAAGTTGACGTACTCGAACGCCTTCAGCGACGCGTCCGCCTTGTCGTCGAAGTACGGAGGCCACGCCACGGCGGGCAGCTTCGGCGCCGCCTGCTTCGTGAGTTCATGGAGCGGCGTCAGCCGGAACCGCTGCTGGAGCGCGGCCGCCGTGGACAGGTCCTCGGGTCCACTGACGCCGATGCGCAGCAGCGCCGCCACGAACATCGAGGCGGACCGGATGACGAGCGCGTCGCGCAGCGAGTCGGGCAACCCGCCGTCCCAGTCCGGTCCCGCGATGACGAAGCGCCGAGGGTCCGTCCCCGTGGCCCGCGTCCCGATGTACGGCAGATTGTTCGTCGTGATGTCGACCAACTGGACGCAGAAGTAGCGTCCGCTCAGCTCGGGCGTGTCCAGCACCACGGGCTCGCCACGCAGGTCGAGGTTCGCTTCCGAGTAGAGTGTGTCGTTGTTCGCGGAGACGACGTCGCGGTCCTTTGGCGTGAACAGCCGAGCGAAGTGCAGGAAGCGATTGGCCGGCCGGACCTGCGGTGAGTCCGGCAGGAAGCCCAGGGCGAACAGGCGGTAATGCTCCACCAGGGGCAGGCCGAAGACATAGGCGTCGCGCGCGAGGTCCTGGATCTCCTGGGGCGTCAGTCCCGACGTCGATGACTCCAACATGATGGCACCTCTCCTGGCGTGACGAGGTCAGCGCCCTCGCCCGCGCGGCTGGCTCACGTCCGGCAACCTGGGCCGGGGCTGATTCGCACGCAACAGTCCAAGAGGACCGGTGGCAAGGCGCCCGCTGCGGACGACTGGTCCAGCCCCACCCGCCCCGAATCGAGAGGCTTGCTCGTCCCCTCGCCCGGCCTCGAAGGACAGGACTGTCGACCTCATCGAATCCTTCGATTTCCCCCGCCTCGATTGTCAGACACCCCGACGCTCAGCAACGTGTGCGGGACACGACAGCCGGAGCGCCACGCATGCCGGAGAGCCATCATCCTCACAGCGCCGCAGCCCACTCCGTCGCACGCTTCCTGCCATTCCTATCCTGGCTTCCCAAGTGGCGGCCGAGCTCGCTCAAGCGGGACGTCGCGGCGGCGCTGACCATCACCGCGCTCCAGATTCCAGAGGCCATGGCCTACGCGGAGCTCGCGGGAGTGCCACCGCAGGCGGCCTTCTACGCGGGCCCGGTGGCCCTGGTGCTCTATGCCCTGCTGGGCACGTCACGCCAGCTCGTGGTCGCCATCTCCGCCACCGTCGCCGTGCTCTCCGCGTCCACGGTGGCCGCGCTCGCGCCTTCCGGTACGCCCCGCTTCATCGCGCTCACCGCCGCGCTGGCCATGCTCGCGGGCCTCATCTCCATCCTCGCCGGCGTGCTGAAGCTCGGGCGAATCGCGCAGTTCTTCTCGGAGTCGGTCCTCACCGGCTTCGTCTTCGGTCTCGCCCTGGTCATCGCCATCAAACAGGTGCCCAAGCTGCTCGGCCTCGAAGCCGGGAGCGGCAACTTCTTCGAGCGGCTGTGGAACCTGGTGACCCACCTGGGCCAGACACACCCGCTCACGCTCGTCGTCGGCGTGGCGAGCCTCGCGGTGTTGGTCCTCCTGGGCAAGCTGCTGCCGCGCCTGCCCGCGTCCCTCGTCGTGCTGGTGCTGGGCACCGTGGTCGTCGGGGTGCTCGGCCTTCAAGGGCGGGGCGTGAAGGTGGTGGGCGACATTCCCTCCGGCCTGTCGGGCCCCTCCATTCCAGACGTGGGCCTGGGAGACCTCTTGAAGCTGATGCCCGGTGCGTTCGGCATCGCGCTGGTGGCGTTCGCGGAGGCCATTGGACCCGCCCGGGTGCTCGCGTCGAAGCACCGCTATGAAGTGGACCCGAACCAGGAGCTCATCGGCCTGGGCGCGGCGAACCTGGGCGCCGGCCTCTTCCGCGGTCTGTCCGTGGGATGCAGCCTGTCCAAGTCCGCCGCCAATGACGCGGCGGGGGCTCGCACGCAGATGTCCAGCCTGCTCGCGGCCGCCATCCTCGCGCTGGTGGCGCTCTTCTTCACGCCGCTGTTCCGCACGCTGCCGGAGGCCACCCTGGCCGCCATCGTCGTGCTGGCCACCGTGGGGATGATGGACGTCAAGGAGATGCGCCGCCTCTTCAAGCTGCGCCGCACGGACTTCTTCCTCGCGGCGGGCGCGCTCCTCAGCGTACTCGTGCTCGAGGTGCTGCCAGGCCTGCTGGTCTCCGTGGGCCTCTCCGTGGCGCTCCTCGTCTGGCGCGCCAGCCAGCCCCGCGTCAGCGAGCTGGGACGCGCGCCGGGCACGCTGGACTTCGCGGACGTGCGGCGTGACCCCGCCCCGCTCACCGTGCCCGGGCTGCTGATGATTCGCCCCAACGAGGGCATCTTCTTCGCCAACGCCACGTCCCTCCGGGACGCCATCATCGGCCGGGTGGACAGCGCGACCTCGCCCGTTCACGCCGTGCTGCTGGACCTGGAAGTCACCGCGGACCTCGACGTGCCCGGCGCGGACATGCTCGCCGCGCTGAAGGAATCACTCGAGCACCGCGAAATCACGCTGATGCTCTCCCGCGTACTCGGGCCCACCCAGCGCATGCTGGACCGGACCGGCGTGACGGAGCACATCGGCGCGAAGAACATCCACCCGCAGACCTTGAACGGCGTCGTGGAGTACCTGTCACATCGGACCCACCACGCGAAGGCCGAATGGTCGCTCGTGCGAGACGGCCTCCATCGCTTGAATGCCCTGGTGGAAGAGGCCATCCCCGCAGCCGAGGAAGACGGCGACCGGCGACGGCTGGAAGCGCTGCGCCAGAAGCTGGCTCGGATTGACGACGGCTCATCGTCACGCGAGTAGTCGCCCGCCCTCCTCACGGCCGCCCCCTGGGACGCATTCCCAGACGCAACGGTGATATTCTGGACAGGTCGTACTAGCCAGAACTCATCGGACGGCCCGGCCTGTCCACCGAGGGGGCCCATGAGCAAGCGACGCCCGAGCCAGCGCAGTCAAAACGCGATGAAGCAACGAGCCGGGGCCGCCCTGCCCTCGGGTGCCGCCGCCGGAACCAACGACGTCCTGCTCACGGTGCCGGGCGTGACGCGAGACGCACCGCGCGCCCCCGCGTGGGTCACCTATCTCGAGAAGCGGCTCGCGACGGTCATCGCGCTGCTGGCGGCGGGCCTCGCGCTGACCAACCTGCCGCAGGTCCACAACATCGTGCTCCAGTTGCCGGGCATGGCGTCACTGCGGGCGGGCGGCTCCGCGCTGATGGCCGTGACGTTCTGGGCGTATGTCGTGCTGCTCGGCGCCTTCTTCTTCCTGAGCGCGATGTGGGTCTTCGTTCCGCGCGAGGGCTTTCCCCGGTGGATGGAGCACCGGAACCTCGTCAGCCGGGCGACGCTCGCGCTGTGTCGGAGGCTGGTGGCGTGGGCCCGCTTCCCCCTGGCGTTCCCCGCCCCGGAGCGCCGGACGCCGCGAGCCCTGCTGTACGGCGGCTTTGTCGTGGCGGGCCTCGCGCTGGGACTCGTGGGTTTTCTGGGGCTGCTGCCGGCGCCGTGGAAGGCACGTGACTCGGGGCCGGGCCTCGTGGCCGCGCTCACGGTGGCGGTGGGCCTGCTCGGGCTCCTCGGCCCGAGGCTCCTCGCGTGGAGGCCCTCGCTGCGCGTCCTGGCGGAGGTCGTCACGCGGGGACTGGTGATGTCGTTGGGCTCGTACTTCCTGGCGGAGTTGCTCTGGGGCTTCTTCATCCCGACGATTCCCGAGGCCAGCTTCCGGCTCTACACCATCTGGGCCATCTACCATCTGCTCTTCGTGATTCTGTGCGCGGCGCGCGCGCTCGACCTGGTGGAGAACGTGGTCCAGCGCGCCGTGCTCGCCCTCGCGCTGCTGGGCTCCGGAGTCGTCGTCGTGGGGCTGCTGGACCGGCAGGAATCCCTCCAGTCCCTGCCCCTGGCCGAAGGCAAGTCCATGAGTGAGGACGCCCTCTTCACCCGGTGGGTCGACACGGCGAATCGAAGACTCGACTTGATGTGCGACGGCCCCGTGGTCTTCGTCTCCGCCGCGGGAGGCGGCTCGCGAGCGGCCATCTTCGCCATGCTCACGCTGGAGAGCCTGAGCCGGATGCAGGTGAAGGCCCCCGACGCCACCACGGAGCGCTGCCGCGCGCAGTCCCTGGCCGACCATGTCCTCTTCATCAGCAGCGTCTCCGGTGGCAGCGTCGCCAGCGCGCACTTCTCCCACCGACTGGCCGCGGGCACCCTGGGGGCGACCGTTCCCGCGGACGTTCCCCTCAAGCACGCGCCTCGCGAGGAGCTCGCCTCCCACCTGATGAACGGGGCGTGTGGCCTGAAGGCGGAGCGCCTGTGGCCCCTGAGCAGCGACACCCTGGATGACATGTTCGTGGACTTCAACGCGCCCCTGCTGCGCGGCGTGGTGATGCCGGGGGTGAGCCGTGGCGGAGGGCTCGCGTCCTTCTGGTCGGACTACCTGGGCTGGCCCGCGAGCCTCCCCGACGACGGAAGTGTCCCCCTGCTCTTCATCAACACGGCCAGCGCTCGGACCGGAGGCCGCATCGTCACGGGCAAGCCGCCCCTGCCCGGCCGGCTGGTGAGTGACGGCACCCAGCCGGAGGCCCAGGCGCGATCCACGAGCGAGTTGACGACGACGGGAGACATCGCGCTCGCCGACGCGGTCCGCGCCTCCGCGAACTTCCCCTTCGTCGTCGACCTTCCGGAGGTCGTTGACGCCCAGGAGCACCGCGAGCCGCTCATCGACGGCGGCGTCTTCGACAACACCGGGCTGGACACCTTCGTCCTGCTGCTGCGGGGGCTCACCGACCCGGAGCGCTGGAAGACGAACCCCGCCGCGCGGGCCGCCATCGACCAGCTCTTCACGCAGCTCACGGACCGCGGCGTCCTCTTCGTGGAGATCGACTCGGGCGCGAAGCCGCCGTCGCTGGACGAGCGCGAGGCCTCCGTGGATGCCATCGGCACCCCACTGTCCGCCCTCTCGCGCGCCAGCCATGCCTTCGCGCGCGACATGGCCGACTACCAGAAGGCGGAGATAGGTCGCCTCCTCGCGAGCAAGCAGGTCCCCATGATGCAGACCCGCTACAACTACGGGGACGTGCAGCTGTCGGAGGACGCGAGCAAGGCACAGCGCGAGTGCGTGGAGGAGAACCAGGACGAGGTGATGACAGCCTGGGCCCTGGGGCCCAAGGACAAGGGGCGCCTGCTGGGCCAGTTCCTCTGGCAGGAAGAGAGCGCGAGCAACCTCATCGCCAGCCACATCAAGAACCTCCGGGGCGCGGCCCAGACGCAGCGCACCGTCGCGTTCGGGGCCATCCAGGACCCCGTCGCCATCCACGCCCATCCGTTGATGGAGAAGCTGAAGGACCCGCTCGCGAGGAAGCTCGCCGCGGAGATCACCCGACAGCTCGTCGAGGACCAGGTCTCCCTGCAGCGACAAGGCACCGCTCGCCTCTACAATCCCGACGCCCCGGCCGTGCAGGTCTTCTCCCAGGTCGACGCGAGCGCACCGGACCTCGCCACCAGCCTGGGGGATGGCCGCAAGGACGCGTGGGTCTACCTGGGCCAGTACCTGCCCGGATCCAACACGTGGCGCACCTGCTTCTACTGCAAGCCCTCCCAGACGGAGTGGTCCTTGTCGCCGCAGCAGTTCGTGGGCAGCACGCTGGAGAGCACCGTCCCCTCGCTCCTGAGGGACGAGCCCGCGACGGGAGAGCCGGCGGCGTACGGCAAGCCCCTGGGCGCCCTCGGCGTCGGGCAGCACGTCACCGTCAAGGAGGTCCAGGACTGGGGCAACCTGGGCTTCATCTGGGCGAAGGTGAGCATCAACCCCAAGGACTCCGCGCGGCTCAAGCGCTGAAGGGACACTTCAGGCTGGGACGCCGCCCGGGGGCACGCGCCGCGAGGACTCCGTGTCTCGCTGTCGCTTCACCCAGAACTTGTAGGGCGTCAGCGCGAGCAGGCGGATGACGATGTAGGCCCCCACCACGCCCGCGACCTCCAGGGCCCGGTAGTTCGGATAGCTCTGGATGATGATGGTCATCGCCAGCACCGGGTGCGCGAAGGCCGTGGCCAGGGCCACCGCCTTGCGGTCCTCCAGCCGGGGTCCCCCGGCCCAGTGTCCGAGCACGATGGAGATGGAGACGAGCACCACCAGCGCGAGGATGGCGAGCCACGCGATGTGGATGAGCCGGGGTCCGACGATGAAGAGCAGGACCACGGCCACGCAGAGCAACAGCACGCTGAACACCCGGCTGCACCACGGAGCCAGGGCCTTGGCCACGTTCGGAGCGTAGTACCGCACGGCGATGCCCACCGCGAGCGGCGGGAGGATCTTCACCGCCAGCAGGCGGAACACCAGCTCCGGGTTCGCCTTGAACTCGACGCCGAGCAGGCGGTCCACGCCCAGGACCCACGCGGGCACCGAGATGAGCGCGAACACGCTGAGCAGGAGCAGCAGGTTGATGGACGTTGAGGGATTCGCGCCCAGGGCCTTCGCCTGATTCACCTGCAGCGGCGCGCCTGGACAGACCGCCATCAACAGGATGGCGCTGGCCACCACCGTCGGAAGTCGGAAGACCTCCACCACCGCCAGGGCGACAAGGGGCACGACCAGCAGCACCACCAGCAGGGAGCGCACGTAGAGCGCGGGGCGCTCCAGGACGTGTCGAATCTCTCCGGGACGGCGCGCCAGTCCCTCGGTGAACATGAAGAGGGTCACGATGTTGCCCAGCACGAATGCGACCACGGACCTGAGCATGCTCGCCTCCTCTGCGGGCGGCGCGTGACTGGGCCCCCGCACAGGTATCTCCACCCCTGCCCCGTCGAGGGAGTCCAGGGCACCCGGGCACCCGGGCGCCTGCCCCGGCCCGCGACCGCTCAGCTCACGCTCTGACGGAGCTGGTGCACCACCGCGAGGAACTGGCGATCGAAAATCAGCAGGATGATGAGCGGCGCCGTCGCCGCCACGGCCACCGAGAGGAGCGAGCGCTGGTCCCACGGGAACAGCTTCATCCTCCGGGCGACCATGAAGGACGTGCCCAGGTCCGCCAGGGAGGAGAAGTCCGGTGAGCCCAGAGGGTCTGCGTCCGGCGCCCGACGGAACCACTTATCCTCGAACCGTCGCGAGTGGTGCGCGGCGACCGCCGAGAACCACGGGTCTCCCTGCCGCTTGGCGTGCACCAGTTGCCAGGAGAAGAACCCCAGGGGCGCGAACACTGCGATGCACGCGAGGACGGCGTAGAGGACCTGCGGCATGATGTATTCCAGCGGAGTCTGGGTGATGGCCGAGGCATTCGTCCGGAACGAATACGCCGCGACAGGGACCGCCACCGCGAAGACCACCGGCGCGAAGCTGCCCTGGCAGATGGAGAGGAACCCCAGCCCGCCCGACTGGTCCGGGTGGGTGGGAACCAGCCGGAGCGGGAGCCGTGAGACCCTCAAGAGGAAGACGCCCCATACGATGGCGCGCCACGCCCACCGGAACGCGAGAAAGCGCACCAGGGGCTGGCTCACGCACTGGTACCACCCTCCCGGGAGGGAAAGCCTGGGCGTGGGGTCCGACACGAAGAACCACTCCCGCGCCGGGTCCGGCGGGGACACGATCGCGAGCGCGATGACGATGCCCAGCAGCATCAGCTCGATGCTGCGAGCGTCGCGCCAGCGTGTCAGGCTCCGGGCACAGGCCTCGAACGACTCACGGCTCCGGTCCTCCACCAGGTTGGCGCGGAGGAACTGACGCGCCGCCACACAGACGCGGCAATCGATGTATGGCTCGGCCGCGACGATGACGGGCAGCGACAGCAGGAGCTCCGCATGCACCTGGAGCTCGGAGAACAGCAGGCGGGTGCTCTCCGGCCCCTGGAGCAGCGCGAGCAGCATCAGGGGCACCCACGTCACCAACGTGACGGAGACCGCGGCCCAAACGGCGTTGAACCCCGGCGGCCTGATGATGCGCAGGCCGCGCTCCAGTTCGAAGAACGGCCCACCCCTCACCAGGGAGAAGTCGGGAAGTGTGTGGGAGTCGGCCATGATGAATGGGGCCGGAGGCTCAATCCCCGGTCCTCAGTACTCCTCGAACATCCGCTGCACCTTGGTCGGGTCCTTCGTCTCCAGCAGGGCCAGCTGCAGCAGCACGCGCGACTTCGCCGGGTTCAGCTCTCCGGAGGCCACGAAGCCCTTCTGGTCGTCGTTGATTTCATTGTTGCGGAGGACGAGTCCGCTGGGCAGCCGCGTGCTGCGCACCACCACCAGGCCCCTCTTCACGTGCTTGGCCAGCGTGTCGAGCGCCGGCTGGGTCATGTTCCCATCCCCCACGCCCGCGATGACCAGCCCCTTGGCTCCATTCTTCACGGCGGAGTCGATGAGGTCCGGGCTCATGTTGGCGTGGGCGTAGAGGATGTCGACGCGGGGGAGCGTGTCCTTGCCGGTGACGGAGAACTCGGAGTCGACGGTGTGCTTCTTGTCCATCCTCTCGAACCAGTGGACGTCACCGGTGTTGACGACCCCCGCGGGGCCCCGGTTCGGGCTGCGGAAGGTCTCCACGTTGGTGGTGTTCGTCTTGGTGACGTTGCGAGCGGTGTGGATTTCGTCGTTGATGACAATCAGCACCCCGCGCCCCTTTGCCTCCGGGGACGCGGCCACCGCCACCGCGTTGTAGAGGTTGCCCGGCCCGTCCGCGCTGATGGCGGTGGCCGGACGCATGGAGCCCACGAGCACCACGGGCTTGTCGCTCTTGACGACCAGGTCCAGGAAGTACGCCGTCTCCTCCAGCGTGTCGGTGCCGTGCGTGACGACGACGGCGTCCACGTCCGGCGACGCGAGCAGCTCGTTGGTGCGCTTCGCGAGCTTCAGCCACACCGAGTCGTTCATGTCCTGGCTGCCGATGTTCGCCACCTGCTCACCGGTCAGCTTCGCCACCTTGTCCAGGTTGGGGACGGCCTTGATGAGGTCCTCGACCTTGAAGGCTCCGGACTTGTAGCCATACCCCTGCGGATTGGCCTGCGCCCCGGCGATGGTGCCGCCGGTGGCGAGGATGCGCACGGACGCCAGTTCCTTGGGGGCCTTCCCTGGCGCCGCCTGGGCACCGCTCGAGCCCGACGTGCCCTGCGACTCGCTGGAGTTCGTCGGCGGCCGCCCCTCCTGCGCGGCGATTCCCGCGCCTGTCAGCAGCAAGCCCAGCGCGGCCAGCAGCCCTCGCACCGTGTTCTTGGAACCGTTCATGGTGGACCTCGATTGGGGGTTGGCGTCACGGAAGCTCAGGAGTCCAGGCGGGTGCCCTTCCACTCCTGGATGGCGCGGATGACGATGTCCTTGAGGCTCTGGCCAATGCGCGGATAGTCGTCGTCATCCAGGTTCGCGAGCGACACGCGCGCCGACCACTCCGGCCCCTCGAAGCCGCTGCCGTTGAGCAGCACCACGCCGTGCTGGCGCGCCAGGGCGAGCACGATGTCGAGCGGATCGTGCCGCGACTCCGCGTACTCGACGAAGGCCTGCCCCACGTGCTTGCGCGCCCACACGTCCAGGTCGAGCGTCTGGTAGTACGACGTGCGCAGCGGATCGTCGGGCAGGTCGATGTCCAGCCCCTGATACAGCGCCGCGAGCCTGTCCCGGCAGATCTTCCGACAGCGCTTCTTGTACGTGTCGTCCTTGTCCAGCAAGGCGAACAGCGAGAAGAGCGACATCTGGAGCTGCTGCGGCAGGGACAGTCCCGCGGTGTGGTTCAGCGCGACGGCACGACTGTCGGCCACCATCCGGTCGATGAACTTCAGGCGCTCCGGTTCCAGCAAGATGGAGCCATACCGCTCGTTGAGCATCTCCCGCTGGGCCTCGGGCAGCCGGGCGATCATCCCGTCGACGATGTTGTCCTCGTGGAGCGCGACGACACCCAGGCGCCACCCCGTGCAGCCGAAGTGCTTGGAGTAGGAGTAGACCAGGAGCGTGTTGTGCGGCAGCTCCGCCGCCAGGGAGCGGAAGCCCTCGACGAAGGTGCCGTACACGTCGTCGGTGAGGATCAGCAGGTCGGGCCGCTTCTTCCGGACCAGGTCCACGAGCAGGTCCATCGACTCACGCCGCATGGCCGTCGCACCGGGGTTGCCCGGATGCACGACGAAGAACGCCTTGATGCGCGGATCCTCCAGCTTGCGCAGCTCCGAATCCGGGTACTGCCACGCGTGGCGGCCTTCCTCCGTCATCGCGCTCTGGCGGATGTCCACCGTGCGCAGGCCGAACTCCTCCAGGCGCGGAATCTCCAGGTAGGGCGTGAAGATGGGCGTGCCCAGGGCAATGGTGTCGCCCTTCTGGAGCAGGCCGTTCACCATCAGCGACCGGAAGATGTACGTCATGGCCGCGGTGCCACCCTCGACGGCGAACAGGTCGAACCGCCCTGGCGGCGGACGGCTGTCACACATCTCCTTGGCCAGGTAGGCCCGCACGATGCGCTCGCAGTGGACGAGCATCCGGTCCGGCACCGGATAGTTGTCGCCGATGGCCGCGTCGGTCAGCTCCCAGACGAACTTGTCCGCATCGAAGCCCAGCGTGGAGACGCCGTAGTCGAGCGCGTCGCGCAAGAGCCGGATGCCCGCGCTGTCCTCGCTCTCGTCGAGGAACTTGCGCAGCCGCGCGGCGATGCCCGGGGACTTCGGCATGCCGGCGAGCCCCACGTCCGGCTCGTTCCACGTGCGGCGGGACTCGCGCAGCGCGAACTGTCCCATCAGGAAGAACGCCTCGCGGGGCGTGGTGGCAATCCAGTTGGGGTTGCCGCGGCCCGCGTTGAGCATCACCGCCGCTCGCGTCTTCGCGGATTCATCCGCCAGCTCGATAAGCGTGTCCTTCAGCTCGAACGGACTGAGCTTGCGGAGCTCTTGCGTGTCGGGGGCATCCGCGTCCCGTGGGGCGCCCGTCTGCGTCTCGGTCGTCGTCTCCGTGCTCATATCCGTCTCGCTCCTGCGACGCCCCACCGGCTTGGGTGCTGTCGGTTCGGGTCGAACCACGTTGGCGAGAGGACTTTGTCCACGCGTGTACAGGCCGCCAATCCACGCGAGGACTCGCGCCGGGCGCTCGCAGGTCCGGGTGCTCGACCGCGGCGGCACGTCGCGAGCCCCGCCCTGGAGGGCCGGCTTGTCGTCCGGAACGGCGCCACCCAGCTTGCCCCATGGGGACCGGACACGTTCCCTCCTGGCGGGGTTCCAAGGAGCGAGGCGACGAATGAGCGGCACGGAGGTCGTTGGTGATGCCACGCCCCTGGAGGCGCGCGTCTCGCGCGCCGGCAACGAGGTCGTCACGGATGCGGCGCCCGGAGACGCACCGTTCCCGGGCATGGCGTGGATCCCCGGTGGCACGTACTGGATGGGCTCGGACCACCACTATCCGGAGGAGCGGCCCGCGCATCAGGTGACGGTGAGCGGATTCTGGATGGACCGCCACACGGTGACGAACGCCGACTTCGCGCGCTTCGTGGAGGCAACGGGTTACCTCACCGTGGCCGAGCGTCCGCTGAATCCGGACGACTTTCCGGGCGCGGCCCCGGAGCTGCTCGTGCCCGGCTCGCTCGTGTTTCGCAAGGCGGCCCAACGCGTGGACCTGAAGGACCTGTCCCAGTGGTGGGCCTATACCCCCGGCGCCTGCTGGAAGCAGCCGGAGGGACACGGCAGCACCTGGAAGGGCCTCGAGTCGCATCCCGTGCTCCACGTCGCCTACGAGGACGCGGAGGCCTATGCCGCCTGGGTCGGAAAGGCCCTGCCCAGCGAAGCGGAGTGGGAGCGCGCGGCCCGCGCGGGCCTGGACCGCAAGGTCTACGTCTGGGGCGACGAGTTCTCCCCTGGAGGCCAGCACATGGCCAACATCTGGCAGGGAGAGTTCCCCTGGCAAAACCTGAACACCGATGGTTTCGAGGGGACCTCGCCAGTGGGGACCTTCCCACCCAACGGGTACGGCCTGTTCGACATGGCGGGCAACGTCTGGGAGTGGACCACGGACTGGTTCCAGGAGCGGCACCAGGGCAACGGGGGCAAGGCGTGCTGCATCCCCGTCAATCCACGGGGCCCTCCGTCGAGCGGCAAGAGCCTGGACCCCTGCACGCCACAGGTGAAGATTCCGCGCCGCGTCCTCAAGGGCGGAAGCCACCTGTGCGCGTCCAACTACTGCTTGCGCTACCGACCCGCCGCACGTTCTCCGCAAGCCGTGGACAGTGGAACCACACACATCGGATTCCGATGTCTCGTCCGTGTTCCAGAAAAGTGACGCATCCTCGGAAACCACGAGCCGTTGGATGGAACCGCGGCAAACACGCCAGTTTCCGCCGGTTTGGGCACCCCCTGGTCGCGAACATGAAAGCCCTGCTAGTTTGCGCTCCCACTACAGACCTGTGTTATCAGCAGGCCCTGTTTCGCTCGCCAACTGCTGAAACAGTGAATCAGCCCAGGGGTATTACGAGTGAAGAGCGACGCGACACGGACACTGTTGGTGACTCGGTCCGACCTGCGCTGCATCGTGGAGGAGCTGGGCGCGGACGCGCTGATGGACGAGCTCATCCGTGCACTGACCGAAGCGCTGCGCACGTTTGACGGCGAGCTCACGGAAGTGCGCAAGCGTGACGGTTTCCTGTTGGATCACCCGCGT
Organism: Myxococcus sp. CA056; assembly: GCF_013336715.1. Classification (NCBI taxonomy): domain Bacteria; kingdom Pseudomonadati; phylum Myxococcota; class Myxococcia; order Myxococcales; family Myxococcaceae; genus Myxococcus; species Myxococcus sp. CA056. The sequence goes on along the minus strand of NZ_JABUMT010000005.1, from coordinate 467,679 downwards.
CAGCCAGGCTGCCTGGAGTGGATGCCGGTGATGCAGCGGGGCAGCGCGGTGACGGTGAAGATGGTGAGCTACAGCCCGTTCAACCCCGAGGCTCACGGGCTGCCGACCATCATCGCGACCAACAGCCTCTACGACGTGCACACCGGCCATCTGATTGCATTGATGGACGGCGTCTTCGCCACGGCGCTGCGCACGGGCGCGGCCTCCGCGGTGGCCACGCGCGCGCTGGCCTCGCCGGACAGCCGCGTCATCGGCCTGGTTGGCTGCGGGGCCCAGGCTGTCACGCAGCTGCACGCCATCCGGCGCGTGTTCCCCATCAACGAGGTGCTGGCCTTCGACACGAATCCGGAGGCGCAGCAGTCACTCGCGCGCCGCACGGCGTTCCTGGGGCTGGACGTGAAGGTCGTGACGCTGGCGGAGCTGGAGGAGCGCTCGGACATCATCTGCACCGCGACCTCCGTCGCCGTGGGAGGCGGGCCGGTCATCTCCGGCAAGGCGCTCAAGCCGCACGTCCACATCAACGCCGTGGGCTCGGACCTGCCCGGCAAGACGGAGCTGCCGAAGGAGCTGCTCGAGCGCAGCCTGGTGTGCCCGGACTTCCTCGTGCAGTGCCTGGTGGAGGGCGAGTGCCAGCAGATTCGCCCCGAGCAGGTGGGCCCGGACCTCACCACCCTGGTGAAGAACCCGGACGTGTACGAGTCGTGGCGGCAGCGCTCCACCGTGTTCGACTCCACGGGCTACGCGCTGGAGGACCAGGTCGTCACCGCGCTGATGCTGCGGCACGCGGAGCGGCTGGGGCTGGGCACGTCCGTGGGCCTGGAGACGGTCGGCGGCGACGCGTTGGACCCCTACGCCCTGCTGCGCGAGCCGGACGCCGCGCCGGTGCGCGACCTCCGCCGCGCCACGGGGAGCTGAGCTTCAGACCTCCAGGACGATCTTCCCGAAGCTCGCGTTGGACTCCATGTGGCGGTGAGCCTCCGCCACGCGCGCCAGCGGGAAGGTGGAGTCGATGATGGGGCGGACCCTGCCGGCGACCAACTCCGGCAGCCACCGCGCCTGGAAGCGCCGCGTGACGGCCGCCTTGGCCTCGAGCGGCAACGGGCGCAGGGCCATGCCCTTGATTTGAAGCCGGCGCAGCACCACCTGCTTCAGGTCCACGTCTCCGCGCATCCCATCCATCAGCCCCACCAGCAGCAGGCATCCGCCCAGGCGCAGCGAAGCGAGGTTGCGCTCCAGCGCCGCGCCGCCAACGAAGTCCTCCACCAGGTCCACGCCGCGCCCGTCCGTCCACCGCGCGAGCACCGGCGCGAAGTCCTCCTGGGTGCGCACCACGCCCGCGTCGGCGCCGAGTTCGAGACACCGGCGCTTCTTCTCCTCGCTGCCCACGGTGACGAATACGCGTGCGCCCACCGCGCGCGCCACCTGGATGCAAGCGGTGCCAATCCCGCTGCCCCCCGCGTGGACGAGCACGGACTGGCCCGGGCCCAGACCGCCCAGCTCCAGCAGGGACTCATGCGCGGTGCAGTACGCCTCTGGCGTGGCCGCGGCTTCGACGAAGGACCAGCCCTCCGGCATGAGGACCGCCATGCCCTCTTCCATCAGGCACGCCTCCGCATAGCCGCCGCCGTCCACCAGCCCGAAGACCCGCTGGCCGGGCGCGAAGGAACGAACGGCCACTCCCACGGCCTCCACGACACCGGAGACCTCCACCCCGAGCAACGGACTGGTGACATCCGGAGGCAGCGCGTAGCCCCCGGCGCGCTGCGTGGTGTCCGTCCGGTTGAGGGCGGAGGCGCGCACCCTGACGAGGAGCTGGTGAGGGCCCGGAACCGGGCGAGGAAGTTCCGCCAGATGAAGCTGCTCCGGACCGCCTGGACGCCGCACCACCACCGCCGTCATCACTTCAGTAGTTCGCATCCACGTCCACGCCATGGCGCCGCAAGGGCACGAGGAAGGAGCGCTCGAAGGTCATCACGACGGTGCCGTCCGCCTTGAGGCCCTTCGTCTCCACGGTGACGACTCCCTGTTTCGCGCGAGAGCGGGACCTTCGCTTCGCCAGCACCCGGCTCTCCGCGTAGAGGGTGTCCCCCACGAAGACGGGGGCCGTCAACCGGATGCGATCCCACCCGAGGTTCGCCACGCCCTTGGCACTGGTGCTGTTGAGACTCATCCCCCCGACGATGGCCAGGGTGACGAGGCTGGAGATGAGCGGCTGCTTCCACTCCGTCTTGCTGGCGTAGACGGCGTCGATGTGGAGCGGGTGCGTGTTCAGGCTCAGCAGGGACTGCCACATGTTGTCCACGTCGGTGATGGTTCTACCCGGACGGTGCTCGAAGACATCCCCCACCTCGAAGTCCTCGTAGAAGAGGCCGTGGGTCTCCCGGTAGCGCTGCTTGCCCACCTTCTTGTGGGCAGCCACCAATTTCTTCATGAGTCTCCACTCCTGGAACCCGCCCGGAGTTGGACGGGTGCCAGAGCCTCCTCGAGCTGGACGCTGGCCAGCACGCGCCGAGCCACCGTCACCAGCGGAGGACCAATCATGCTCCCTCCGACGACGTGGATGCCGCCTTTTCCATCCCCCGCCTGCGCCAGCACGCGACGCGCGTGGGCCACCATCTGCGCGGTGGGCCGCAGCGCCGCGTGGACGACGCCCACCTGGTCCGGGTGGATGACGATCTTCCCGGTGAAGCCCAGCGCGCAGACCCGGCGCGTCTCGTCCTCCAGCTCCGCCAGGTCCTCCAGGTCGAAGAACGGCGAGTCGATGGCATTCACCCCGGCGATGGCCGCCGCCATGGCGATGCGTGAGCGCGCGTAGAGCAGCGGCTCCCAGGCCAGGGGCACCCCCAGCTGCGCGGACAGGTCCGCGGCGCCGAAGATGAGGCCCCGCAACCGGGGGGTGGCCATGGCGATGGCGTCCACCGCTTCCACGCCGCGCGCCGTTTCGATGATGGCCAGCAGCGCCAGCTCCGGGAAGCGATCCCCCAGCAGCGCCTCCACCTGGTGGAGCTCCGACGGGGACTCCACCTTCGGCAGCAGCAAGGCGTCCAGCCGGGCGTTGGAGTCCAGGAGGGCGAGCACGTCGCGAAGACCCGCCTCGGTGCGAAGGCTGTTGATGCGCAGGCACAGGGGGCCGCGGGGCCTCGACGAGGACAGATAGGAGATGGCCAGTCGACGCGCCTCGGACTTGAGGGTCTCCGGGACACCGTCCTCCAGGTCCAGCAATCCCAGGTCCGCCCCCACCTCCACCGCTTTGTCGAAGCGCATGGGGTCGATGGCGGGCGTCACCAGGAAGGACCTGCACTGCAATGGCATGGTCATGATGCGCTTGGCTCCATCGCTCAGGACTCAGGCGAGGACAGCTCCACCACGGCATCGCAGAGCCGCTGGAGGTCCTCGGGGGAGATGTTGGAGCGCAGCATGATGCGCAGCCCCGCCCGTCCCTTCGGGACGATGGGGAAGAACACCGCGGACGCGTAGAACCCCCGCTCCATCAACTTCCGCGAGCGCTCCACCGCGGCCGTCTCGGGTCCCACGTCGATGATCTTGATGGGGAAGTCCTCGCCGGCGGTTCGCGTGGGAACGCGCTCGTCGAAGTAGCGCACGTTGGCGCGCAGGGTCTGCTGACGCGCGGCCAGCTCCGGCCCGCCATGGATGCGCGCGGAGGCCAGGCTCGCGCCGATGGCTGGAATCGCCAGGCTCTGCGACCAGCCGAGCGGTCCCGCGAAGCGGCCCACGAGGTCCGCGTGCTGCCCCGGGCCGAGCATGATGGCGCCACCCGCGGTGCCAAAGCCCTTGCCCAGCGAGCCGATGATGATGGTGCGCGGGTTGACCTCCCCGCCCATCATCGCGCGCACGTAGCCCTCTCCCGCGCCGCCGTAGATGGAAAGCGAGTGGGAGTCATCGAAGTAGAGGAACAGCCCGTACTTGTCCTGGAGGGCGAACAGGTCCTTCACGATGGCCACGCCGCCCATCGAGTAGAACCCGTCCGCGACGTAGGCGACGCGCGCGTGCTTGCGGCAGAGGTCCTCGAGGAAGTCCAGGTCGTTGTGTGGCGCGGTGATGACGTGCGTCTCATCGGCGCAGATGGGCTTGATGAGGTTCATCGAGAAGTGCGCGGACTTGTCGAAGACGAGGATGGGCTTCTGGCCATCCGGCAGCAGGTGCCCGGAGGCGATGAGGGGCAACAGGCCCGCGCTCGCGGAGCTGGCGGAGTTGGTGACGACCGTCTTGGCGCGCCAGAGCGCGGTCAGCTCCTCCTCCAGCGCATCCAGGTCCGCCAGCCGCACGCGCAGGCGGGAGATGGACATGGTCATCGTCCGCTCTCGCTGGAGGACCTCGATGGCGCCCTGGAGCACGTCCGGGTGCGAGTCGAGTCCCAGGTAGGAGCACGAGCAGGTGTTGAAGAACTCACGTCCATCCGGCAGCGACAGCGAGCCGTGCCCGGTGTTGTGCACGGACAAGTCCAACAACCCCGCCTCCTTGGCGGCGGTGAAGGAGGGATTGCCGTGGCCAATCATCGACTCCGTGTTGCGATAGCGATTCTTGAGTTCCATGACGGCTCACTCCTGCACTTCGAATCCGGGGACGACCGCATCGATTCCTACCGCCAGGTCCGGCGACGCCAGCACGCGCTCGAGGAGCACGACGAAGGCGTCGCGGAGACGTCGCGGAGTGTCCGGCTCGAAGAGGTCGGTGTTGAACTCCAGCAGGCCGGAGAAGCCATCCCCCCGCTCCTGCAAGGACAAGGTCAGCTCATAGATGGACGCGCCCCGGTCCGCGGGCATGGGGACCAGGGTCAGCTCCGGGAGCACCAGCGCTTCCATGGGCGTGTTCTGGAGGACGAACATCACCTGGAAGAGCGGCGCTCGATCCGGCTGTCGCTGGGGGACGAGGGCATCCACCACCTGGTCGACCGGCACCTCCTGGTGCGCGTAGGCGCCCAACGTGACATCGCGAACCCGTGACAGGAGCTGTCGGAAGCTCGGGTTGCCCCGCAGGTCCACGTGCAGCGCCACGGTGTTGACGAAGAGGCCGATGAGCGACTCCAGCTCCGGGAGCGCCCGGTTGGCGATGGGCGAGCCGATGACGATTTCTTCCTGGCGCGCCCGGTGGCAGAGCAAGGTGCCGAAGAGCGACAGCAGCGCCATGAACGGCGTCACCCGCTCCTTCTGGCAGAGCAGGTTGAGGGCATCACTGCGCGCGCGCCCGAGCGCGACGGAGATCGACGTGCCGTTGAACGTGCGCGTGGTCGGACGGGGCTTGTCGACGGGGAGGTTCAGCAGTTTCGGGGCTTTCGCCAGCGCCCCACGCCAGTAGCCCAGCCGAGCCTCCAGCTCCGCGCCGGAGAGCCAGCGACGCTGCCAGGCCGCGTAGTCCGGGTACTGGATGTGGAGCGGCGGAAGCGAGGGCGTCTCCCCGCGCGCGAAGGCCGAGTACAGGTGCACCACCTCGCGGGTGATGATGCTCTCCGACCAGCCATCCGAGAGGATGTGGTGCTTGCTGAAGATGAACAGGTGTTCGTCGTCCGCGAGGCGTATCAGCGAGCCGCGCACGAGCGGCCCCCGGGTGAGGTCGAAGGGCCGGCGAGCATCCTCCGCGATGCGCCTGAGCAGCTCCGTCTCCGCGTCCTCCCGGCCCCGGAAGTCCTCCATCGGGAGGTCGATTCGCATCGACGCGGCGACCTTCTGCACGGGCCTGCCGTCCTCCTCGGTGAAGGTGGTGCGCAGCGACGCGTGGCGATCCACCAGCCCCTGGACCGCGGCCCGGAGCGCCTCCACCTGCAGCGCGCCCTTGAACCGGTAGGCCGCAGGCTGGTTGTAGGCCGTGGACGTGGGGTTCGCCTTGAACAACCGCCACAGTCGCTCCTGCGAATAGGACAGCGGCGGGAGTGAACCGCGAGAGGCACGAACCAGCGGAGGCAGCACACTCAAGGGCTCGCGCGGCGTGGACTCGATGCGCCGGGCCAGCGCCGCGACGGAGGGCGCCTCGAACAACGTCTTGAGGTGGACCTCCGCCTTGAGTTGATTCCGGAGGCGGAACACCAACTGGGTCGCCAGCAGGGAGTGGCCGCCCATGCTGAAGAAGCTGTCGGTGACGCTGACGCGCGGCAGCTTCAGCACCGCCGCGAAGGCCTCCGCCAACTGCACCTCCAGCGCGTCCCTCGGTGCCACGAAGGGCGCCGCGCCCCGCAGGCTCTCCACGTCTGGCGCCGGCAGCTTGCTTCTCGCCAGCTTCCCGCTCGGCGTCAGCGGCAGCGCCTCCAGCTTCATCAGCGCAGGCGGCACCATGTGCTCCGGAAGCTTCCGCGCCAGCGCCTCGCGCAGCACCTCCGGCTCCCACTCCACGCCCTCCCCCAGCACCACGTACCCCACCAACCTCTTGTCCCCCGGTGCGTCCTCGTGCACCCCCGCCGCCGCGTCCCTCACCCCCGCCAATTCCCTCAGCGCCGCCTCCACCTCCCCCAACTCCACCCGGAAGCCCCTCACCTTCACCTGCTCGTCCAACCGGCCCAGGAACTCCACCACCCCGTCCCCTCTCCACCTCGCCCTGTCCCCCGTCCGGTACAGCCTCGCCCCCGCCTCCCTCGCGTACCCGTCCGGCACGAAGCGCTTCGCCGTCAGCTCCGCCCTCTCGTGGTACCCCTGCGCCAGCTGCGCCCCGCCGATGTACAACTCTCCGGCCACTCCAATCGGACACAGCCTCCCCTGCCCGTCCAACACCAGCAGCTTCGTGTCCGGCAGCGGCACTCCAATCGGCGGCAGTCTCGGCCAGCTCCCCGGCGGCCCCTTCAACCGGTGCGCACTCACCACGTGCGTCTCCGACGGGCCGTACTGATTCTCCAGCACGCACCCCGGCAACTTCTCGAAGAAGGCCACCACCGCCGGCGTCACCTGCAACTGCTCTCCCGCCGTCACCACTTCCCTCAATGACGTGGGCACACTCGCCCCGTGCGCCACCGCGTCCGCCAGCGCCTGCAGCGCGACGAAGGGCAGAAACAACCGCTCCACCTGGTGACTCACCATGAAGTCCAGCAGCGCCGGCACGTCCTGCCTCAGCGCCGCCGGCGGCACCACCAGCGCTCCTCCCGCGCTCCACGTCGAGAAGATTTCCTGGAAGGACACGTCGAAGCTCAGCGACGCGAACTGCAACGTCGTCGCCTCCGCCTTCACCGAGTGCGCTCGCTGCCACAGCAAGAGGTTGCACAGCGCCGCGTGCGACAGCGCCACCCCCTTCGGCTTCCCCGTGCTCCCCGACGTGTACACCACGTAGCAGGTGCCTCCAGGTGGCACCGCCCTCGGGGGCGCCATGTCCGGCCTCCTCCCTATCTCCCCCGACTCCTCGTCCACGCACAGCGCCAACTCTCGCGCCCGCTCCGGCAGCACCGCGCGCTGACTCGCCCGCGTCAGCACCCGCACCACCTTCGCATCCTCCACCATGTACCCCAGCCGCTCCGCCGGGTACTTCGTGTCCAGCGGCACGTACGCCGCCCCCGCCTTCAATATCCCCAGCACCCCCACCAGCTGCTCCAGCGAGCGCTCCATGCACAGCCCCACCCTGTCCCCCGCACCCACTCCCGCCCCGCCCAGGTGCCACGCCAGTTGATTCGCTCGCTTCTCCAACTGCGCGTACGTCAGCTCCTCCCCTTCGAACACCACCGCCACCGCCTCCGGCGTCCTCCCCGCCTGCGCCTCCACCAACTCGTGCGCGCAGACCTCGACGCGTGATTCGACGGTCGTCGCGTTCCACGCCTCCAGCACGAGGCGTCGGTCCAGCTCCGTCACGAGGGACAGCTCGGACAGGCGCAGGTGAGGCGCCACCACCGCTCGCTCCAGCAAGCGCTCCAGATGCGCCACCAGGCGCTCCGCGGTCGCGGGCTCGTAGAGGTCGGTGCGGTACTCCAGCATCCCCGACAGCCCCGTGGGCGACTCGCTCAGTGTCAGCGTGAAGTCGAACTTCGAGGTGCCGCTGTCCACATCCAGCGGACGAAAGCGCAGCCCCGGACTCTCCAGCGCGGCCATGGGGGTATTGACCAGGACCAGCGCCACCTCGAAGAACGGCGAGCGCTTGGGCTGGCGCTCCGGCTGGAGCGCCTCCACCAGCTTCTCGAAGGGCACGTCCTGGTGCGAGTACGCCCCCAGCGTCGTCTCACGCACGCGAGACATCAGCTCGCGGAACGTCGGGTCTCCGTCCAGCTTGGTGCGCAGCACCAGCGTGTTCACGAAGAAGCCGATGAGTCCTTCCGTTTCCGGAGAGGTGCGTCCCGCGACAGGGGCACCCACGCAGATATCGTCCTGCCCCGAGTACCGCGACAGCAGCGCCTGAAGCCCCGCGAGGAGCCCCATGAACAGCGTGGCGCCCTCCTGACGACAGAAACCACGCAGCATGCGGACCAGCCCCACCGGCAGCTCCACCTTGAGCACCGCGCCCGGGTTGGAGGCCCCGGCGATGCGAGGGTGGTCCGCCGGAAGCTCCAGCGCGGGCGGGGCGCCCTCCAGTCGCTGCCTCCACCACGAGAGCTGTCGCTCCAGCGCCTCCCCTCGCAGCCGCTCGCGCTGCCGCACCGCATGGTCCGCGTACTGGAGGGGCAGCTCCGGCAGCGGCGAGGGCCGGCCCGCGCTGAAGGACTCGTAGAGCGCGACCACTTCCCGGATGAGCACGGAGATGGACCACGCATCCGAGATGATGTGGTGCATCGTGACGACGACCACATGCTCGCGCTCCGTCAGTCGCAACACCCGCGCGCGCAAAAGCGGACCCCGGACCAGGTCGAACGGCCGCCGAGCTTCCTCGCGCACGGTGCGCAAGCCGATGGCTTCACGCTCCGACTCCGGCAGGTAGCGCAGGTCCTCCACTTCCAGGGCCATGGGCGCGTTGCCCGCGTGGGCCACCACCTGGAGCGGCCGCCCATCCCTCGCGGGAAACACCGTGCGCAGCGACTGATGTCGACACACCAGCTCCGTGAACGCCCGCTCCAGCGCCGCCACGTCGAGCGTCCCCTCCAGCCGCAACGCCGCTGGCAGGTTGTAGAGCGGGCTGCCCGGTGCGTACTGGTCCAGGAACCACAGCCGCTGCTGCGCGAACGACAACTCCGCCTGACGCTCGCACGGAACCAGCGATGACGGCCGCGCCTCACGAGAGGGATGCAGTGGCTCCAGCACCTCTCCGGGCTGCAACGCCACCAGCGCATCGATACGTCCCGCCAGCGCCGATACAGTCACCAGGTCGAACATCTCCTGAAGCGACAGCTCCACCCGCAACGACGTCCGGATGCGCGAGAGCACCTGTGTCGCAAGCAGGGAGTGGCCACCGAGTTCGAAGAAACTGTCGAGCGCGCCCACCTGCGGGATGTTCAACACCTCACTCCAGATGTGCGCGACCGCGCGCTCCGTGTCGGTGCGGGGTTCCACCGCACGGGTGACGCTGCGCTCTACGAGGAGGTCCTGGGAGCGTGGCTGGGTCATGGCGAGGGGCCTGGGAGGGGAGTCCAGGTAAAACAAGTCTTACTGAGAAAACCTGTGCAAATGCACGCAGCCCCCTACCAAGGATGACGGGTTCACACTTGGGCGCGTGGTGTACGACTGACCCGGGGATGCATCGTTCAGGGCAGGGCATCCGTAAAATTGCTTCAAGCCTGGATGACCAGCGCACTGCGCCAAAGCAGACTGTCCTATAGTGCTCGTTTCAAACCGACCATGAAGACAACGCTCTCACTCATGACGCTCCTCGCCGCTGGTGTCAGCCACGCCGCGGGGTTTCAGATCGACACGCAGAGCGCTCGCGCCACGGGCCTGGGCAACGCGGCCACGGCGTGGCTGGAGGACTCGTCCGCGATCTATTCCAACGCGGCCAACATCCTGGGCGTGAAGACGTTGGACCTCACCGTGGGCGACACCGGAATCCTCCCGAGCCTGAAGTTCACGCCGACGGGGGGCACCACGCAGGGACAGAAGCTGACGCTGTCACCACCGCCGCATGTCTTCGCGGTGTTTCGGCCCTTCGAGAAGCTCGCGTTCGGCGTGGGTGCGTACACGCCCTATGGCGCGCGCAGCCACTGGGAAGAGGACTTCGTGGGGCGCTTCCGCGGGCAGGAGTCGAACCTCGCCGCGTATTACATCAACCCCACCGTCGCGTATCAGCTCCACGAGTCCGTCCGCGTGGGCGCGGGCGTGGACGTCGTGCGCTCCACGGTGGAGATCCGCCGGGCGCTGAACTTCCTGGAGAGCGAGGGCTCCATCCACCTGGGCGGCGGCGCCTGGGGAGTGGGCTTCAACGCGGGGCTCCAGGCGGAGCTGCTCCCCGGGGAGCTGACGCTGGGCGTGCACTACCGCAGCTCGGTCGCCGTCACGTTCGAGGGGAAGGCGGACTTCCAGAACATCCCCGTGGAGTTCCAGCAGCGCATGTCGGACCAGCGCGTGAGCGCGGACGTCACCTTCCCCGCCACGCTCGCCATCGGCCTGGCCTTCTATCCGATGGAGCGGCTGACCATGGCCCTGGACGCCCAGGTCACCTACTGGTCCAGCTTCGAGGAGCTGGCCATCACCTTCCCCGACACGCCGCAGCTCAACAACCCGTTGGCCAAGAGCTGGTCGACGAAGATCAAGTACCACCTGGGCGCCGAGTACGCCGTCACGCCCCAGCTCCAGGCGCGCGCGGGACTGGTGGCCGACCTGTCGCCGAGCCCCTCGGACACGCTGACGCCGGACCTTCCGGACGCGGACCGCTACAAGGTGGCCATCGGCGCGGGCTACAGCACCACGGCCGGCCTGCGCGCGGACGTGGGCTACCAGTTCGTCTTCCTCGCGGACACGGAGAGCACCGCGCCGGGCATTGACGGAACCTACTCCGGCTCCGCGCACGTGCTCGGCGTGACGCTCGGCTACGCCCTGTAATCAGCCCCCGGGATTGGCGATGACATCCATCGTCCGGTGCATGCGCGCCAGTCCCAGCCGCACGAGCGCGCGTCGCATCTCCGCCTGCCCCCAGAAGTGCTTCCGGAACACGTCCCGGTCCAACCGCAGCAGCGTGCAGGGCGTCAGGGCCTTCACCGTCGCCGTGGCCCGGTGCCCTCGCAGCAGGGAGACCTCGCCGAAGAGGTCTCCCTCCACCATGTCGGGATACGCCGTTGTGTGCCCATCCGCGTGCGTGTGGAAGACGCCGCAGCGGCCGCGCAACAGGATGTAGAGCGCCTCACCTGGCTGGCCGTAGGTGAGCAGTTGCGCACCGGCCTCCACCGCGCAGGGGACGAGCGCGCTGCCCAGCTGCGCCCACAGCTCCGGCGACAACTCGCTCAACACGGGACTGCCGCACAAGGCATCCGCGAGCAGCCTCTCGCGACACCGCATGGCGACCACCGGAGCGTCCAGTCCGTAGCGCGAGCCCGTCAGCGACAGGCCCGTGTGAGACAGCTCCCGCAGCACCGTCCGCTCCAGCGTGACGACGCTCGCGGTCCGGGGACACTTCGCCATCATCGCCAGCTCTCCGAAGAAGCCGCCGCCCGAAAGCTGCGTCACCAGGCGGGCCTCGCGCCTCCCGGCCTCCCGGTACACGCCCACCTTGCCTTCCAGGATGACGAACATCGACGAACCCGGGTCTCCCTCGCGAACCACCACGCGGCCCGCGGGCAGGAACCGCGTCCACACCGGGAGTGGAGCGGGCCCCACCGGCGACGCCTCGGGCGCGGGAATCGTGGCGCCCACGCGCGGGGACGATTCCCCAGGCTCGGAAGTCTGAGTCGAACAGGGACCTGGGGAAGCCAGACGCGCCATGCTGCCTCCACGGTGGAGCCGCATGACAAACCTAGACGCCTTTGAAATATGCCGCAGTGAACGGCTTCACATCCCGAATGCCCAGCGGTACTAAGGGGTTTCCCTACCCAGGCGCTCGGGATGGACCAGGGTGATGACTCCCCCCTCGTAGGACAGCAATCCCTCGCGCACATAGAAGCGCAGCCACTTGTTGGTGCTCTCCCGGGTCAACCCGCAGAGGTTCGCCAGGTCTGTCTGCGTGAGGTTGCAAGGGATGACCACACCTCCGGGCCCGTGAACACCCTGCTCCCTCCCCAGGTCAAGCAACACCCGAACCAGCCGCTCCCGCGCATCCAGGAAATGGGTGTCATGAACCAGCTGGGTGACATGCCTGACCATCTGGCTCAAGGTCGCCAGCAAGCCCAGCGAGACACCCGGACGGGTCTCCAGGAACCGGCGGAAGTCCTCCCTCTGGAGGGTCAGCAGCTCCGACTCCTCGCGCGCGACGGCATCCGTGGACCGGGGCTCTCCATCCAGCAACGCCAGCTCCCCGAAAAAGTCCCCCCGCCCCAGCAACGAGAGAATGACTTCCTTGCCGTCGGGCGAGCTCAGCCGGATGTCAATCTCACCGCGCCGGATGATGAACAGCGACGTCCCCACGTCTCCCTGATGGAAGACAACCTCGCCTCGCGCGAAACGTCGCGGACGCAGCAGCGCGGAAAGACTCTCCAGGGCTTCGTCCTCCAGTCCAGCGAAGAGCGAGACTTCGGACAGCAGCGCAGCGTGTGACATGGCATCCCCCATGGCTCACCCAGACGCTCTCGCGCCCACGCGAATCAGAACCCACTCACACCCCACATTGCATCACCCCCGCCCGGGTGGAAACGCGTCAACGCATTCGCCCCGGAGTCTCAGCACTCTTGACACCGCGCGGCGCACATGGCACTTAGTCGCCCAATAACGATAATGAGAACCATTCTCATTATCCCACTTTTACCTCGGACCCCTCGGGTACCGGCAGGAGAAGGCCCCGATGGGAGACACACCGCGAGTGGCACTGGTGACGGGTGCCGCGCAAGGCATTGGCGCCGAGGTCGCGCGGGTGTTGGCCGGTGAAGCGACCATCGCCGCGCTCGACACGAACGCGGAGGGCCTGCTGTCGCTGGTGGCGGAGCTGCGCGGCAAAGGCCAGCGGGCCACGGCCTGGCCCGTGAGCGTGAGTGACGCCTCCGCGGTGGAGACCGTCGTGGAGCGCATCGAGAAGGAGCTGGGGCCCATCCACACGCTCGTCAACGTCGCGGGGGTGCTGCGGATGAATCCGGTGGTGTCGCTCAGCGACGAGGACTGGGCCACGACGTTCGGGGTGAACACGAACGGGGTGTTCCATGTCTCGCGCGCGGTGGCCCGGCGCATGGTGCCTCGCCGCGCGGGGGTCATCGTCACCGTCGGCTCCAATGCCGCGGGGACACCCCGGATGCAGATGGCCGCGTATGCCGCGTCCAAGGCCGCGTCCACCATGTTCACCAAGTGCCTGGGCCTGGAGCTGGCTCAGTACGGCATCCGCTGCAACGTGGTGTCTCCGGGCTCCACCGACACGGCCATGCAGCGGGGCATGTGGAAGGACGAGCACGGCGCCGACGCCGTCATCGCCGGAGCCTCGGAGACGTTCCGCGTGGGCATTCCCCTGCGGCGCATCGCCACGCCCCGGGACATCGCGGAGGCGGTGCAGTTCCTCGCGTCGGACCGCGCGCGACACATCACCATGCACGACCTCTGTGTCGACGGCGGCGCCACGCTGGGCGTCTGAGCCCGCGCCCTCCTCCACCCGGCGCCCGGGTGGCTCGAAGTTGAGATGGATTCTTTGTTTCAGGATTGAAACGACAGGTTTGCTCCAGGGCCGCGCCCGCGACGAGGGCGTGGCCTTCGGAACAGGAGGTTGGCTGTGAAGACGACCGAACGCGCAGTGGCAACCCAGAAGCTGGCCGCGCAGTTGCTCGAGAGCTACGAAGCGGGCTCCTCATTCTTCTTCGCCTCACCCCGCCGCACGTTGCTGGCGCAGGGCACCTTCGCCACGGTGCCGCACGTGGGCGGGACGAGCTCGCTCGCGCGGCTGCCCGAGCGCGTGGCGGCGGTGCTCAGCGAGGCGCGGCAGGCGGACCACGACATCCCGGTGGCGGTGGGCGCGGTGCCCTTCGACGGGCGCGTCCCGGCGCAGCTCGTGGTGCCGATGACCATCCAGCGCGCGGGGCCTCTCGTATTCGACGACGTGGCGATGCCCCACCAGGGCGTGCCCACGCGCTACACCGTGCAGCCCGTGCCGGAGCCGGCCGCCTACCTGGACGGCGTGGCTCAGGCGCTGAAGCTGATGGAGAGCGGCCCGTTGCGCAAAGTGGTGCTGTCGCGCTCGCTGCACCTGAGCTCCACGACGCCCATCGACCTGCAGCGGCTCTTGCACAACCTGGCCCGGCGCAACCCGTCTGGTTACACCTTCGCGGCGGACCTGCCCACGCGCCCGGGGCTGATGCCCGGCGAGGGTCGGCGCACGCTGATTGGCGCGAGCCCGGAGCTGCTGGTGTCGCGCTCGGGAATGCAGGTGCTGGCCAACCCGCTGGCGGGCTCGATTCCGCGCAGCCCGGACCCGGTGGAGGACCAGGCCCGCGCGGCGGCCCTGCTCCAGTCCCCCAAGGATTTGCACGAGCACGCGGTGGTCATCGACGCGGTGGCGGAGGCCATGCGGCCGTTCTGCAAGACGCTGGATGTGCCCGCGAAGCCGTCGCTCGTCAGCACCCAGACGATGTGGCACCTGTCCAGCCGCATCGTGGGAGAGCTGGCGGACCCGTCCATTACGTCGCTGACGCTCGCCGTCGCGCTCCACCCCACCCCGGCCGTCTGTGGCTACCCGACGGAGCTGGCGCACGCGACCATCGGCCACATCGAGCCATTTGACCGCGGCTACTACACGGGCACCGTGGGTTGGTGCGATGTGAATGGTGACGGCCAGTGGGCGGTGACCATCCGCTGCGCGGAGGCGGACGAGAACTCGCTGCGGCTGTTCGCGGGCGCGGGCATCGTCGCGGGCTCCAAGCCGGAGTCGGAGCTGGCGGAGACCGAGGCGAAGTTCCGGACGATGCTGGTCGCCATGGGCCTGGGTCAGGGCGTCGAGGTGAAGCCGTGAGCCAGGGCGACTCCCGGCTGCCCGGCTGCCCCACGTGGCCCCAGGATTACGCGGAGCGCTACCGCCGCGCGGGCTACTGGAAGGGTGAGACCTTCGGACGGATGCTGCGCGAGCGCGCCGAGCGTCATGGCGAGCGCACCGCGCTGGTGTCCGGCAAGGAGCGCTGGACGTACCGCGAGCTGGACGCGCGCGTGGACCGGCTCGCCGCGGGCCTCAAGGGCCTGGGCATCCAGCCCCAGGACCGCGTGGTGGTGCAGCTGCCCAACATCGGCGCGTTCCACGAGGTGTGCTTCGCCCTCTTCCGCCTGGGGGCCCTGCCCGTCTTCGCGCTGCCCGCGCACCGCGCCTCGGAGATCGGCTACTTCTGCGAGTTCACCGAGGCGGTCGCCTACGTCATCGCCGACCGGCACGGCGGCTTCGACTACCGCAACCTCGCCACCAGCGTGCAGGCGAAGACGCCGTCGCTCCGGCACGTCATCGTCGTGGGAGACGCGGGGCCCTTCACTTCGCTGGAGAGCCTGTATGCCGACTCGCCCGTGGAGCTGACGGAGCCGCGTCCCGACGACGTCGCCTTCTTCCAGCTCTCCGGCGGCAGCACGGGCGTGCCCAAGCTGATTCCCCGCACGCACGACGACTATCTGTACAGCCTGCGGGCCAGCGCGGAGATCTGCCAGCTGGACACGTCAAGCGTGTACCTCTGCGCGCTGCCCGCCGCGCACAACTTCCCCATGAGTTCGCCGGGCGTGTTCGGCACGTTCTACGCGGGAGGCACCTCGGTGCTGGCCCTGCACCCGAGCCCCGACGTGGCCTTCCCGCTCATCGAGAAGGAGAAGGTCACCATCACCGCGCTGGTGCCTCCGCTGGCCATGGTGTGGCTGGACGCGGCCAAGGCGCGCAGGCATGACCTGTCCAGCCTGCGCGTGCTCCAGGTGGGCGGCGCGAAGTTCAGCGCCGAGGCCGCCGCGCGCGTGAAGCCCGCGCTGGGCTGCACGGTGCAGCAGGTCTTCGGCATGGCCGAGGGACTGGTCAACTACACGCGCCTGGACGACTCCGAGGAACTCATCGTCAACACGCAGGGCCGCCCCATCAGCGTGGACGACGAGATTCGCATCGTCGACGAGGACGGCCAGGACGTGGCGACGGGTGAGACGGGCCAGTTGCTCACGCGAGGGCCGTACACCATTCGCGGCTACTACAAGGCGGAGGCGCACAACGCTCGCGCCTTCACGTCCGACGGCTTCTACTGCACCGGAGACCTGGTGCGGATGACCGCGGACGGCTACCTCGTGGTGGAGGGCCGCGCGAAGGATCAGATCAACCGGGGCGGCGACAAGGTCGCGGCGGAGGAAGTGGAGAACCACCTCCTGGCCCACCCGGAGGTTCACGACGCGGCCGTCGTCTCCATGCCGGATGCCTTCCTGGGCGAGCGCACCTGCGCGTTCGTCATCCCCCGGGGCACGCCTCCCGCCGCCACGTCGCTGACCGCGTTCCTGCGGGAGCGGGGGCTGGCGGCCTTCAAGATTCCGGACCGGGTCGAGTTCGTCGAGACGTTCCCCAAGACGGGCGTCGGCAAGGTCAGCAAGAAGGCGCTCCGCGAGACGCTGAGCCGCCCCACCGCTCCCCGCTGACACACCCTCCCCTCTCCTTCCTTCCAGAAAAGGACCCCTCATGGCGCTCCCAGCCATCACCCCCTATCCGATGCCCGGTGCCGCCGACCTGCCGAAGAACAAGGTCGCGTGGACGCCCGACCCCAAGCGGACCGTGATGCTCATCCACGACATGCAGCGCTACTTCGTGGAGGCATTCACCCCCGGCCAGTCCCCCGTGACGGAGCTGGTGCCCAACATCCAGCGGCTTCGCGCGCACTGCCTCTCGCTGGGAATCCCCGTCGTCTACTCCGCGCAGCCGGGCGGCCAGACGCCGGAGCAGCGCGGCCTGCTGCTCGACTTCTGGGGCGGCGGCATCAACGGCGGTCCGCTCCAGAAGCAGATCATCGACGCGCTCACGCCGGGCGAAGGTGACGTCCAGCTCACCAAGTGGACCTACAGCGCGTTTCGTCGCACGGACCTGCTGGAGATGATGCGCGCGCGCGGCAAGGACCAGCTCATCATCTGCGGCATCTACGCGCACATCGGCTGCCTCCAGACGGCCAGCGATGGCTTCATGAGCAACATCCAGCCCTTCCTGGTGGCGGATGCGCTGGGCGACTTCTCCCTGGCGCACCACCAGCTCGCGCTGAGCTACGCGTCGCAGCTGTGCGCCGTCACCACCACCACGCAGCAGGTCATCGACTCGCTGGGCCTGCCCGCCGTCAAGGGTGCTCCCGGACTGAGCCAGCACCAGGTGCGCGCGGATGTCGCGGAGCTGTTGCAGCAGTCGGTGATGGAGGTGAACGAGGATGCGAACCTGCTCGAGCAGGGCCTGGACTCCATCCGGCTGATGAGCCTGGTGGAGCGGTGGCGGAGCGCGGGCGCGGAGGTCACCTTCGTGGAGCTGGCGGAGCGGCCCACGCTCACCGAGTGGTACGTGCTCCTGCGCGCCATGCCCCTTCCGCCTCCTGACGCGAGCAGCGTCCAGGTGGCCCTCCACCGTTAAGCGCCGCCCACGGAAGCGAGGCTCCCCCCACCTCGCTCCATGCCGATGCCCCCTCTCGAAGGACCTGCGATGACCGAAACACACGACGCACGCTGGCCGCTCACCGCGGCCCAGCACGGAATCTGGGTCGGTCAACAGCTCGACCTCGCGAGCCCGATCTACAACGCCGGGGAGTGCATCGAGCTTCGTGGCGCCATCGTCCCCGAGCACTTCGAGGCCGCCGTCCGTCAGACGGTCGACGAGGCGGAGGCCCTCCACGCGCGCTTCGAGTCCACCCAGGAAGGCTCCTCCCAGCTGGTCAGCCCCCGCGTGGAGTGGGCGCTCCAGCACGTGGACGTGTCCACCGAAGCGGACCCGTGGGCCGCCGCCCAGGCGTGGATGAAGGAAGACCTGACGCGCACGGTGGACCTCACCCGAGGGCCGCTCTTCGCCCAGGTCCTCTTCAAGGCGGGGCCGGAGCGGTACTTCTGGTTCCAGCGCGTGCACCACATCGCCATGGATGGGTATGGCTTCTCGCTGCTCACCCGGCGCGTGGCGGACCTCTACACGTCTCGCGTAACGGGCAAGGCCGCGCCCGCGGGCTTCGGTCCCCTGCGCCCCGTGCTGGACGAGGACGCGGCCTATCGCGCCGGTCCCCAGTTCCAGAAGGACCGTGACTTCTGGGTCGGCCGCCTCGCGGACGCTCCGCTGCCGGTGACGCTGGCGCCGCCGGCCCCCATGTCCGCGTCGTTCGTTCGCTCCACCCGGATGCTCGCGGGCACCGATGTGGAGCGGATGCAGGCCGTGGCGAAGCAGCTCGGACTGACGTGGCCGGACCTGGTGCTCGCGGCGACGGCGGCCTGGATTCACCTGCGCACCGACGCGCCGGAGGTCGTGCTTGGCCTTCCAGTGATGACACGGCTGGGCTCGGCCGCGCTGCGCGTGCCGTGCATGGCCATGAACATCGTGCCGCTGCGAGTGCCCGTCTCCCCCGGTGCCACCCTGGCCTCACTGGCCCGGCATGTCGCCGCGGAGATGCGCGCGTCCAGGCCCCACCTGCGCTACCGCTACGAGCAGCTTCGACGCGATCTGCGCCGCGTGGGTGGGCAGCGCAAGCTGTTCGGCCCCGTGGTCAACATCATGCCGTTCGACTACGGCGTGCGCTTCGCGGGCCTGCCCGGCATCGCGCACAACATCTCCGCGGGGCCCGTCGAGGACCTCTCCATCGGGATTTATGCCCGCTCGGACGGCGGTGGCCTGCGCGTCGACTTCGACGCGAACCCGGTCTGCTACGACGCGCGCGCCGTGGACTCCCATCAGCAGGAATTCCTCCGGCACCTGGACACGTGGCTCGGCGCGCCCGAGCAGGCCGTTCGCGAGCAGGTCCTGTCGACCGGTGGCGACGCGTCGGTCCTGGATGGAGGCCCGCTCCCCGCGCCCGCCCACCCGGTGCTGGAGCTCATCGAATGCCAGTCCCGTGAGCAGCCGGACGTCATCGCCGTGGAGCATGGCGAGCACCGCCTGACGTACGGCGAGCTGTGGCGGGTCGCCGGGTCGCTCGCGGAGCGCCTCGTCGCCGAAGGCGTCCAGTCCGACACGCCCGTGGCGGTGAAGGTGCCACGCGGAATCGACGCCATCGTCGCGTCGCTGGGCATCCTGCGCTCCGGCGCGGGCTACCTCCCGCTCGACCCCACCGGCCCCGCCTCCCGCTCGGCCGCCATCCTCGACGACGCCGCGCCCTCGCTGATGGTCCTCCCGTCGGAGACCGTCTCCGCCACGGACGCGAGCCCCCGCGCGGCCGGGCACCTGACCGTCCTGAAGCGCGACGTCGCCGCGCAGACGGTCACCCCTCGCGCCGAGGCTGAGCGGCTCGCGTACGTCATCTACACCTCCGGTTCGACGGGCCAGCCCAACGGCGTGCAGATTCCTCACCAGGCGCTGGCACACTTCGTCGCGGGCGCCACGCACCGCTACGCCGTCACCCGCGAGGACCGCATCCTCCAGTTCGCGCCGCTGCACTTCGACGCGAGCGTGGAGGAGGTCTTCCTGGCGCTGACCTCGGGCGCGCGGCTGGTGCTGCGCACCGACGAGATGCTCCAGTCCGTGCCCCGCCTGCTCGAGTCCTGCGCGGTCCACGGCATCACCATCCTCGACCTGCCCACCGCGTTCTGGCACGAGCTGGCCTACGCGGTGTCCACGGGCGCGGCGCGGCTGCCATCCTCCCTGCGCACCGTCATCATCGGGGGCGAGGCGGCCCTGCCAGAGCGCGTCGCCCGCTGGCGGGCCACCGTCGGTCCGAGCGTACAGCTGCTCAACACCTACGGCCCCACGGAGGCCACGGTGGTGGCGACGGTGGCGTCGCTCGCGGACGCCGGTGGTCCGGAGTCCGAGCGTGACGAGGTCCCCATCGGCCTGCCGCTTCCCGGCGTCCGCGCGGTGCTCGTGGATGCGCAAGGACGACTCGTCGCTCGGGGCTCGGAGGGCGAGCTGTGCCTCATGGGCGGCGCGCTCGCGCGGGGCTATCTCGGCCGGCCGGAGCTGGACAAGGCTCGCTTCATCTCCCTGGCCGCGCTGCCCGGCCAGCCCCGCGCCTACCGCACCGGCGACAAGGCCCGGCTGCGGGAGGACGGACAGCTCGTGTTCGTCGGTCGCGTGGACGACGAGCTGAAGATCAGCGGACACCGAATCGACCCGGCCGAGGTGGAGACGGTGCTCCTGGGCCACCCCGGCGTGCGTGAGGCCGCGGTGGTCGGACAGGTGCTCCCGGGCGGCGCCCGCCGGCTCTGCGCGCACATCGTCGCGGAGGCCCCCGTGCCTTCCGCCGCCGACCTGCGCAAGCACCTGCTCGCGAACCTGCCCGCGCCCATGGTGCCGGGCGCCATCGTGTTCGCCGAGCGCCTGCCTCGCACCAGCACGGGGAAGATCGACCGCGCCGAGCTGCGCAAGGCCACCACCACCGACGCCTCCTCCACCGTGGCGCAGGCCACCACGGAGCTGGAGCGCGTGGTGCTCGGCATCTGGGAGGAGGTCCTCGGCGCCACGGGCCTCACCGCGCAGGACGACTTCTTCGACCGAGGGGGCCAGTCCCTCCAGAGCATCCAGGTGGCCAACCGCCTGGGCATCGCCCTGGGCCGGGAGGTCCCCGTCGCCACGGTATTCCGCTACCCGACGGCCGCCGCGCTGGCCCAGGCGCTGGAGCACGGTGAGGCCACCGGCTCCGAAGCAAGCGGCCCGAGCACCACGATGCTCGCCGACTCGGAGCTGTCCGAGGACATCGTCCCCCGTCCGAGCACCACCGCGCCCCAGGGCGTGGGCGGCAGCTTCGAGACGCGCTTCCCGGAACCCCGTCAGGTGCTGCTCACGGGCGCCACGGGCTTCGTCGGCGCCCACCTGCTGGACCAGCTCCTGCGCCAGACGCGCGCCCGCGTGGTCTGCCTGGTCCGCGCCAGCGACGAGGCCCAGGCGATGGAGCGCATCCGCGCCGCGCTCACGTCCCAGCAGCTTCCGACGTCGGGCCTCGCCGAGCGGGTGCTCGCGCTGCCGTCGGACCTCACCCAGCCGATGCTCGGACTGGACAGCGCGCGCTTCCACGGGCTGGCCGCGGAGTGTGACGTCATCCTGCACAACGCCGCCGTCGTGAGCGTCGTGCGCGAGTACGGCAGCGTCCAAGCCGTCAACGTCAAGGGCACGCGCGAGCTCTTGCGACTGGCCGCCGCCGTGCGCCTCAAGCCCTTCCACTACGTGTCCACGCTGGCCGTGGCGCCCCAGGCGAACGTGAGCCCGGAGGTGCCCGAGGACTTCGTGCAGGCCCACCCCGGACTGCGTGACGGCTATCAGCAGAGCAAGTGGGTCGCGGAGCGACTGGTGCAGCACGCCTCCGAGCGCGGCCTGCCCGTCGCCGTCTACCGGCTGGGCCGCGTCGTCGGCGCGACGGACACCGCCATCGTCAATCCGCAGGATCTGGTCTGGCGCATCCTGCTCGCGGGCATTCCCTCCGGCTCGCTCCCGCTGCTCGACGTGGGAGAGACCTGGACCCCCGTGGACTACGTGGCGCGCGCCATCGTCAAGCTCTCCCGCGTCGCCACGCCCGGCACGGTGTTCAACGTGACGCCCGTGCCCGACGTGCGACTGCCGGACCTGTTCCGCTGGGTGGGCGAGTACGGCTACCCCGTGGACCTGCTCCCCATCCCCGCCTGGCGCGCCCGCGTCGCCGAGCGCGCCGGCACCGCGGACAACACCACCACCCTGGCCTTCTTCGACCTGCGCTCCGGTGACTTGGCGCCCGCGTTCGGCCTGGGCCCCATCCGCTGTCAGCGGTTGCATGAAGCCCTGGAGGGCACTGGCATCACCTGCCCCCAGGCGGATCGCGACCTCTTCTTCCGATACCTCGCCTGGTGCGTCACGCGCGGCCTGCTGCCCGCGACGCCTGGCTCCCCCAAGGAAACGGCCCCCTCGTGATGAACCGAACCTGGAATCCCCGCACCTGGCGGGAGAAGCCCGTGAAGTACATCCCGGATGACTATCCGGACATGCGCGCCCTCCACCGAGTGGAGGAAGAGCTGTCCCGACTCCCTCCGCTGGTCCACCCCTCGGAGACGCGGCGGCTCACCGCCTCGCTCGCGCAGGTGGCACAGGGCAAGGCCATCCTGCTGCAAGGCGGAGACTGCGCGGAGAGCTTCAAGGAATTCACCACCGACAACATCCGCGACACCTTCCGGCTCATCCTCCAGATGGCCGTGGTGCTCACCTTCGCGGGCGGACGCCCCGTGGTGAAGGTCGGAAGAATCGCCGGCCAGTTCGCCAAGCCGCGCTCCAGCCCCGTGGAGACGCTCGACGGTGTCACCCTCCCCGCGTACCGGGGCGACATCATCAACGGCATGGACTTCGAGGCCGCCGAGCGAATCCCCGACCCCAAGCGGCTCCTCAAGGCCTACCACCAGTCCTCCGCCACGCTGAACCTGCTGCGCGCCTACTCGCAGAGCGGCTACGCGGACCTGTGCAACCTGCACCGGTGGACGCTCGACGGCGTCTCCGGCTCACCGCAGGGAGACCAGTACCGCAAGCTCGCGGACTCCATCTTCGAGTCCCTCTGCTTCATGAGCGCGCTGGCGCCATCCCCGGAGTACACGGCCGCGCCCACGCCCACGCCCGTGGACCTCTTCACCAGCCACGAGGCCCTGCTCCTCAACTTCGAGGAGTCGATGACGCGCATGGAGCCCGGCTCCGGCCACTGGTTCGACGCCTCCGCCCACATGCTGTGGATTGGCGAGCGCACCCGCCAGCTCGACGGCGGCCACGTGGAGTTCATGCGCGGCATCCGTAACCCCATCGGCGTCAAGTGCGGGCCCACCATGGACCCCGACGACCTCCTGCGCCTGATGGACGCGCTCAACCCGGAGGCCATCCCCGGACGCCTCACGCTCATCGGCCGCTTCGGCTCCGACAAGGTCGCCGACTGCCTCCCGCGCCTGATGGCCGCCACCCGCCGCGACGGCCGCCCCGTCATCTGGTCCATCGACCCGATGCACGGCAATACCCACAAGGCCAGCAACGGCTACAAGACACGCTCCTTCGACCGCATCCTCTCCGAGGTGAAGTCCTTCCTGGAGGTCGCCTCCTCCGAAGGCGTCCACCCGGGCGGCATCCATCTGGAGATGACCGGGCAGAACGTCACCGAGTGCCTGGGAGGCCCGCTGGCCGTGACGGAGGACGACCTCCACAGCCGCTACCACACGCACTGCGACCCCCGCCTGAACGCGGACCAGGCACTCCAGCTCTCCTTCATGGTCGCGGAAAAGCTTCAGGCCCTGAAGACCCCCCACGCCAGGGCAGCCTGAGTCACCCATCAACCCTTGACAGCACTGGGTCTACAGGAATACACGGCCTCGCAAATGAAAATGAGAACCATTTTCATAATCCCCACTGGGCGCGGACGAGAGGTCGTTGGCCGGATGCGTTGGAGCGTGGCGGTGATGGTGTGGCTCGCGTTCGCCCTTCCGGCGCGAGCCCAGGTGGCCGGTGAGGCCCAGGTGCCGGCGGCGGCGCAAGCCCCGGCGCCGGTGCCGGCCGTGGTGGCGCCGAAGCTGGTGACGTTCGTGGAGGCTGCCTACCCGGCCGAGGCGGAGCAGGCCCGGCTGGAAGCCACGGTGCGGTTGAAGCTGACGCTGGATGACCAGGGCGTCGTCACGGAGGCGGAGGTCCTCGAGCCCCAGGGACACGGGTTCGACGAGGCGGCGCGACAGGCCGCGCTGAGCTTCCGCTTCGAGCCGGCCCGGCGTGAGGGCGTCGCCGTGGCCTCGCGCATCGCCTACAGCTACGAGTTCCGCCTCCCCGTGGAGCCCACGCCCGCCCCCGTGGTCGAGACTCCCGCTCCGGCTCCGACGCCCGCACCGGAGGCCGTGGCCCAGCCGCCCGCTCAGCCCGAAACGCCCGGGGTCACCGCGGCGCCGGTCGACGTGAGCCAGGAGGCCATCGACGTCACCGTCGAGGGTGAGTCCGTGGCCAACCGCCGGCGTCGCTCCGCCGAGGCGGTGAAGGTCATCGAGACGGAGAACCTCCAGCGCGAAGCCGTGGACATGGGCCAGGCGCTGGCGCGCAGCGAGGGTGTCGGCGTGCGCCGCGCGGGAGGCCTGGGCAGCCGGGCCCGCTTCTCCCTGGCGGGGCTCGCGGATGACCAGGTCCGCTTCTTCATCGACGGCGTGCCGCTGGAGCTCGCGGGCTACGGCCCGGACTTCGCAAACGTCCCCGTCAACCTGGTGCAGCGCATGGAGGTGTACCAGGGCGTCGTGCCGGTGCGCTTCGGCGCGGACGCGCTGGGGGGCGCCGTGCAGATCGTCACCACCGAGAACCTCCAGGGCAGCGGGGCCTCCGCGTCCTACGAGATTGGCTCGTTCGAGACCCACCGCGTCGCCGCGAGCGCGCATCACGTGGCCAGCGCCTCCGGCCTGTTCGTCCGAGCCAGCGGCTTCTTCGACTCCAGCCCCAATGACTACCGCGTCGACGTCCGGGTGGAGGACAGCTCGGGGAAGCTCAGCGACGCGCGGCTGCCGCGCTTCAATGATGCCTTCCGCGCGGGAGGCGGCGGCGTCGAGGTCGGCTTCCTGGACAAGCCCTGGGCGCGGCGCCTCATCCTGCGTGGCTTCGCCTCCGCGTCCACCCAGGAGATCCAGCACGACACGACGATGAAGGTGCCCTACGGCGAGGTCGACTCGGGCAACCAGTCCGGCGGCGCCACGCTCCGCTTCGAGCACACCTATGACGGCGGCCTCATCGCCGATGCCGTCGGCGGCTATGTCTTCCGGCAGGCGCGGCTGAGCGACCAGGGCCGCTGCGCCTACGACTGGTTCGGCCGGTGCGTCGCCGAGCTCCCGCAGGCCGGAGAGATGGAGAGCCGCGCCGTCGACCGTCATGTGGGGCAGCACACCGGCTTCGCGCGCATCAACCTGGGCTGGAGCTTCACTCCCAACCAGATGCTGCGGCTCGCGGTGTCACCGACCTGGGTGAAGCGGACCGGTGAGGACCGCGCGCTCCGGAACACCGGACTGGTGGATCCGCTCAGCGCCCGCCGCGGCCTCTACACCCAGGTGACCGGGCTGGAGCACGAACTGGATGCCTTCGACGAGCGGCTGGAGAACATCGCCTTCGTGAAGAGCTACGTGCAGCTGGCCCGCGCGGACCGGCTGAGCCCCGACAACAGCTTCATGCCCGTGGACCGGGACACCTTCACCTTCGGCGTCGGTGACTCGCTCCGCTATCGGCTGTCGTCCCTGTTCATCGCCAAGGCTTCCTACGAGTGGGCCACGCGCCTGCCCCGGCCCGACGAGCTGTTCGGCGATGGCATCCTCATCGACGCGAACCTGGAGCTGGATCCAGAGACCAGCCACAACCTCAACCTGGAGCTGGCGCTCGACACGCGCGAGACGCGGCACGGCTCGTTCCGGGGCGGCGTGATGGGCTTCGCGCGACTGGCGGACCAGCTCATCATCCCCCAGGGGCGCGAGGGCTACTTCACGTACCAGAACGTCTTCGCGGCTCGCGCCCTGGGCGGCACCGGCGCGGCCGGGTGGACGTCTCCGGAGCAGTACTTCTCGCTGGACGGCAACGTCACCTGGCAGGACGTCCGCAATGTCTCCAGCGAGGGGGCCTTCGGCATCTTCGAGGGGCAGCGGCTGCCCAACCGGCCGCACCTGCTGGCCAACGGCAGCGCCCGCTTCCAGTTGAGCGGCCTGGCCTCGTCACGCGACGAGCTGTCGCTGACCTGGCACACCCGGTACATCCACTCGTTCTACCGGGGCTGGGAGAAGCTGGGCACCCAGGATTCGAAGCAGGACATCGACGCGCAGCTCCTGCACTCGCTGGCCCTCACCTATGTCACCCGGACCGCGCGCGCGACCTTCAGCTGGACGGTCGACGTGCAGAACCTGACCGACGCCACCGCCATGGACTTCATGGGCGTTCAGCGTCCCGGCCGCAGCGTCTCCGCCAAGGTGGTCGCGGAGCTCTGAGTCACCAACACGCAGTCATCCTCTCCGAAAGGCTTTGCCCCCCATGAAGATTCGCTCGTTCTTCCCCCTGTCGCGCATCACCGCCGCGGCGCTCGCGCTGTCGCTGTTCGCGGGCTGCAATGACGACGACAAGGATCCGGAGCCGACCCCCAACACCGGTCCCGTCTATGCCGCCATCACCCAGGTGAGCGTCGACGGTGAGTCGCAGAGCTACATCGTCCTGACCGACAAGGTCGACGTCACCACGCCGCTCGCCCTGGAAAACGCCATCGAGGTTCCGGGCCGCGCCCTGGGCTCTGGCATCGCGAAGAATGGCCTGCTGTACGTGAGCAGCAGCGAGGGCGCCGTCGTCACCCGCTACAAGCTCACCGCGGAAGGCAAGCTGGAGAAGGACAAGGACGCGCAGGGCCGTGACGCGGAGGTCAGCTTCCAGGGAAGCGGCGTCAGCTCCATCGGCGAGTACCAGCACCAGTTCCAGTACGTCTCGGAGACGAAGGCGTATTACATCGACGGTCGCTCGGGGAAGGTCATCGTCTGGAACCCCACCGCGATGACGGTCACCAGCGCCATCACCCTGACCGGGCTGACCATCGAGGGCGCGCTGAGCACCTTCGCGACGATGCCGGTGCGCGTCGGCAACAAGATCATCATCCCCATCGGCTGGCGCCCGAGCGCGGGCATCGGCATCACCAAGCAGGCCGGCGTCGTCGTGGTGGACACGGTGGCCGACACGGCGACCATCGTGACGGATGACCGCTGCGGCTACGTGCGTGACGGCGTCGTCGGTCCGGACGGCCTGGTGTACCTGGCCACCGAGGCGTACGGCGCGGCCGTGTACCGCACGGCGGGCCCGGAGACCACGCCGGTGCCCTGCCTGCTGCGCTTCAACGCGACGACGCAGACCTATGACCGCGCGTTCTTCCGCAACCTGGCCGACCTGACCAACGGCAACGCCACGGGCTCCCTGCTGCGCGGCCCCAACGGCACCGCGTACCTGCGCGTCCTGGACGAGACCACCTACACCGTGGTTCCGGGCGTGCACCCCCGCCCCGTGGCCAGCGCCGTCGCCTGGAAGTTCTGGCAGCTCAACCTCAGCACCTTCACCGCGACGGAGGTCACCACCCTCCCCGTCTCCACGGGCAGCACGTTCCTGTATGACGTGACGGACAGCCGCACGCTCTTCACGGAGTTCACCAGCACCTCCACGACGAACTTCCGCGACCTGACCAGCCAGAACGGCGCGGTCGCCTTCAGCACGCAGGGCCTGGTCTTCTCCTTCCTGCAGCTGCGCTAGTCACTTTTTCATCCCATGGCGCCGGGTGCGGAGGTCGCATCCGGCGCCGTGGAGTCCTGCTTCAAGGCAACCCGTAGACAACGACGCGGCGATGACGAGCGGTCATCACGACGACGCCTGAGAGAGCGACCATGCACATCGTGGAAATCGTCAAGGATGTCTTCGTGCAGTGGGGTGCCAACTGGGTGCTCTGGCTGCTGTTCGCCCTGTCGCTGGTGAGCATTGGCATCATCATCGAGCGGTGGATTGTGTTCCGCACCAAGCAGGACCTGGTGCGCGAGCTGTCCGGCACGCTGGAGGAGACGCTGGCGAGCGGCGACTTCCCCTCGGCCATCTCCAAGCTGGAGAAGCGCACGTCCGTGGGCGCCACGGTGGCCCGCGCCGGGCTCCGGCTGGCGCCGCAGGGCATGACAGCGGCGGAGAAGGGCATGCAGAGCGCGCTCGCGATTGAGCGCTCCACGCTGGAGAACCGGCTGGCCTTCCTGGGCACGCTGGGCAACAACGCGCCCTTCATCGGGCTGTTCGGCACCGTCATCGGCGTGCTGCTCGCCTTCGAGGCGCTGAGCGAGACGACCGCGGGCGCGGTGGTGGGCAAGACGAGCCAGGTCGCCTCCAACGCGGTGATGGGCAGCATCGCCGAGGCGCTGGTCGCCACGGCCGTGGGCATCGGCGTGGCCCTGCCCGCCGTGGCCGCCTACAACTACTTCCAGCGGCGCATCGCGAGCATCCTCTCGGACGCCGAGGCCCTCACCAACCTGGTGCTGGCCTACGTCTCCGCCCGTGAGCGGGCGGCGGCGCGCTCCTCCACCGGAGGCGCCTGACCATGGCGGGCGGAACGCAGCCCCGAGGCGGCCTGATTGAGGGCATCAACGTCACGCCGCTCGTGGACATCATGCTGGTGCTGCTCATCATCTTCATGGTGACCGCCCGGCTGGTGGACAGCCCCGCCGTGCCCCTGGATCTCCCCAAGGCCTCGCAGAGCGAGGACGTGCAGACGGTGTTCGCCGTCTCCATCACCGCCACGGGCCAGCTCCTGGTGAACGGCGAGGGAATCACCGAGGCCGCGCTGCGAGACAGCGCGCGGCATGCCCTGGTGAAGGACCCGGAGCTGCGCGCGGTCATCCAGGCGGATGGCGCCGTGCCGCACCGGCAGGTCATCGCGGTGTTGGATCAGCTCAAGGAAGCCGGGCTCACGAAGGTCGCCTTCGGCACCGTGCGCCCCGCCGAGCCGGCGACGCCCGAGACCCCTGCGACGGAGGACGGGCGTGTCATCCCCTGACCCCACCGCGCGCCCCGACGCGAGCATCGCGAGCATCATCCTGGGCCCGCCGCCCGCGCGGCGGCGACACGGGCTCGTCTGGGCCATGGTGGCCACCGCGTCCCTGCACGGCGTCGCCGGCGTCGTCGCCTGGCAGGCCTGGCGCAAGGGTGAGTCGCTGGCGCCCAGGGTCACCCAGAAGAAGCAGACGCTTCAAATCGACCACGTGGTGGACCTGAAGCCGCCCCCGCTGCCTCCCGAGCCCCCGCCGCCCGCGCCTCAGCGCGTCGCGAGGGCGGACCCGCCACCGCCGCGCGTGAAGACGCCCAGCCCCGCGCCTCGCGAGTCGTCACGTCCCACGCCCGCCGAGCCCGCGCAGGCCGGCGCCGTCATCGCCGCGAAGGAGCCGGCGGCCCCGCTCGACTTCACGGACTTCGAGATGACCAGCGGCAATGCGCCTCGCTACGCGGGAGGCGTGACGGCGTCCACGGGTCGCTCGGCGACGGCGGTCAACACCGTGCCGAGCGGAGAGACGCAGGGCCAGGGCACCGGAGGCGGCCGGGCCCGCTCCATCCAGCTCGCGGCGCGAAGCTGGAGCTGCCCCTGGCCGAAGGAAGCGGATGCGCTGCGCATCGATGACCAGCTCGTCGTGCTGCGCGTCGCCGTGGACGCCGACGGCGAGGTGACGTCGACGGAGCTGCTGTCAGACCCGGGACATGGCTTCGGCCAGGCGGCCCTGGACTGTGCACGCAAGGCGCGCTTCGACACCGCGCTGGACCGCGAGGGCCGGCCCTACGCGGCGACCTCGCCACCGATTCGGGTGCGATTCGTCCGCCCCTAGCCTCGCGGCCCCCGCCGCGCGCGACACCTGGAGTCCCCTCGTGAACCCCGCATCTCCGCCTCGACAGGAGAGAGTGCTGACCCTGCTGCTCGCCGGGGTCCAGTTCAGCCACCTCCTGGACTTCATGATCATCATGCCGCTGGGGCCGGAGTTCATCCGGCGCTTCGGCATCACGACGGCGCAGTTCGGGGCGATGGTCTCCTCGTACACCCTGGCCTCCGCGGCCATGGGTGTGCTGGGCCTGTTCTGGTTGGATCGGTTCGACCGCAAGCGCACGCTGCTGGCCATCTTCGCGGGCTTCATCCTCTCCACGATGGCCTGCGGCGCGGCCACCGGCTACGTGTCCATGTTGGTGGCGCGCTCGCTGGCGGGAGCGTGCGCGGGGCTGATGGGCGCGGTCATCATGGCCATCATCGCGGACGTCGTTCCCCCCGAGCGACGGGGTCGCGCCATCGGCACGGTGATGTCCACCATCGGCCTCTCCGCCGTCGCGGGCGTTCCGCTCGGTCTCGCCCTGGCGAACCTCTTGGGCTGGCGCGCCCCGTTCTGGGCCATCTGCGGGCTGGCGGGCGTGTTGTGGTTGGGGCTCTTGAAGGCCCTGCCCCGCTTGGACCAGCACCTGTCCCGGAGCGCCGAGGAGACCCGCCGCAATCCCCTGTCCACGCTGGCGGCGCCGGGGCTCGCGCTGGGCTGGCTTTTGACCTTCAGCGTGGCGTTCGCCAGCTTCCTGCTCATCCCCTACCTGGGCACGTACATGGTCGGCAACCTGGGCCTGTCGCAGACGGACCTGCCCTGGGTCTACCTGGGCGGCGGCGCGGGAACACTCGTGGCGGCGAAGCTGGTGGGACGCTTCACGGACCGGCTCGGACCGGGCCGCATGCTCGCCTTGCTCCTGGTGGGCACAGTGGGCCCGCACCTGCTGTTCACGCACCTGTCGCCCTCGCCGCTGCCCGTCGTCATGGGGGCCTTCGTGTTGTTCATGGCCCTCACGTCCACGCGGGCCATCCCCACCATCGCGCTGGTGACGGCGCGGGTGCCTCCGTCGCTTCGGGGGCGGTTCCTCGCGGTGAACATGGCCGCGAGCGACGGCGCCTCCGGCCTGTCCGCCTGGGTGAGCGGAATGCTCATCGCGACGTCACCGGAGGGAGCGCTCATCGGCTTCGGCCAGGTGGGGTGGATGGCCGTGGCGGTGACGGCGCTCTCGCTGTGCCTGCTCTGGACGTTACTCGAATCAAGCCAAAGGAAGCCTCATGGACATGCCCGTCAGGAAGCACCCTTCCCTCCCCCGTCCCATCCTGGGTGAGCTGAAGCTGGAGCGCTCGAACCAGCTGCTCGCCGAGGCGCGCAAGACGGTCCCCGGCGTCACCCAGTCGATGATGAAGAAGCCGGAGTTCTTCGCTCCCGGCTCCTTCCCCGTGTTCCTCTCCAAGGGCCAGGGCGCGCTCGTGGAGGACGTGGACGGCCAGGAGTACATCGACTTCATCAGCGGCCTCGGCGCCAACATGCTGGGCCACAACCACCCCGCGGTGGTGGACACCATCCGCAAGCACCTGGAGGAAGGCGTCCTCCACTCGCTGCCCACGCCCGTCGAGGTCACCTCCATCCAGGCGCTGCTGGAGCTGGTCCCCGGCGCGGAGCAGGC
Source organism: Myxococcus sp. CA056 (assembly GCF_013336715.1). Classification (NCBI taxonomy): domain Bacteria; kingdom Pseudomonadati; phylum Myxococcota; class Myxococcia; order Myxococcales; family Myxococcaceae; genus Myxococcus; species Myxococcus sp. CA056. The sequence goes on along the minus strand of NZ_JABUMT010000005.1, from coordinate 436,647 downwards.
GCGGTTCTTCAAGACGGGCGCGGATGCGACGTCCGCGGCGGTGCGGCTGTCGCGCTACGTCACCGGCAAGGAGCGCATCATCACGGTCGGCTACAACGGGTGGCACGACCACTTCATGTTCGACACACCGGGCGTGCCGGCCGCGCACGCGGGCCTGACGACGCGCCTGCCCCTCTTCACGCCTCCGGACGAGGCGGTGCTGCTGTCCACCATCGAGAAGCAGGCCAGCCAGCTGGCGGCGGTGATTCTCTCCATCCCCTACAACCGCGTGCTCACGTCCGCGTTCATGCAGCAGGTGCGCGCGACCTGTACGGCGCACGGCGTGCTGCTGGTGATGGACGAGGTCGTCACCGGCTTCCGTCTGGCGATGGGCGGCGCGCAGGAGTTCTTCGGCGTGCAGGCGGACATCGTGTGCATGTCCAAGGGCATCGCCGCGGGCATGCCGCTGTCGGCCATCTCCGGCCCGGCGAAGTACCTGAGCAAGCTGGCCGACCTCCAGGTGTCCACCACCTTCGGCGGTGAGCTGCTGACGCTGGCCGTGACGGAAGCCGTCCTGAAGTTCTACAAGAACGGCAACCACATCCAGCACGTGGCGAAGCTGGGCCGCAAGCTGCGCGAGGGCATCAATGCCCACGCGGAGGCCGTGGGCTCCCCGCTGCGCGTGCTCGGCTACGACGCGATTCCCTTCTTCCGCTACTCCACCGACATGGTCGAGCACGCGAAGTTGATGACGCCCTTCCAGGGCGGCATGGCGCGCCGGGGCATCCTGCTGCGTCGTGACGTGAACTTCCCCGGGGCCGCGCACACCGAGGAGCAGATCGACTACACGGTGGAGATGGCGGGCGAAGTGCTCCGCTCGCTCGCGAAGCCCGCGTAGCCTTCGTCGAAAGTCCCGGGGAGGTCGAGGTGTTTTCGGCCTCCCCGGGCGACGACTCAGTTCTGCGAGTCGTGGTGGTGGTCCGACAGGCCGCGCTTCCAGTAGCCGGTGACGCGCACCCAGCTCTTCTTCGTGCCCCGCTCGTTGAGCAGGTGGTCGCGGATGGGGCGCATGGAGAGCGACTCTCCCGACACCCAGGCGAAGTAGTCGCCGGGCGGGAAGTCGAGCCCGCGAATCGCCTGGTTCAAGAGGTCTGTTGTCCCGGCCTCCGCGCCATTGCGGTGAAGCCACGTCAGCGTCACGTTCGCCTTCGTGTCGAACTTCTGCTCCTCGCTGGCGTCCGACACCTCGATGAAGACGATGGCGCGAGCCCCCGCGGGCAGCTCTTCCAGCCTGCGGCCGATGGCGGGGATGGCCGTCTCGTCGCCCGCGAGCAGGTACCAGTCGAAGTCGTTGGACACGAACAGCGAGCCCTTGGGCCCGCCCACGCCCAGGAAGTCGCCCGGCTTCGCCTTCGACGCCCAGGACGACGCGGGACCCGAGCCGTGGAGGACGAAGTCGATGTCCAGCTCGCCCGCCACCGCGTCATGCCGCCGGGGCGTGTAGTCGCGCGAGTCCGGCTTCTTCTCACCCGGCTGCAGCACCGGACCGTTCGGCCCCATGGTGGGGATGACCGGCTTGAGCTTCCCCTCCTCGGGGAACAGCAGCTTCACGTGGTCGTCCGCACCCTCGCTGTTGAAGCCCTGGATGTCCTCGCCCCCGAAGGTGATGCGCACCACATGCGGGGTGATGGGAATCACCCGCAGCACCTCCAGCAGTCGGAACTTCACGGGGAAGGGCCCCCGACGGAACACTTTCTCGCTCACGCTCGTCGTCACGCCGCGCTCCTCTTCTCTTCACGCTGCCTCGAGGCCCGCCCCGAAGGACGGTCCGACAGCCAGGACTACGATATTGACTCGCAATTTCGTTATCACAAGAGGCCGGGTTCGTCTCCAGGCTTGAAGGCCTGACGGGTGGGAAGTCGGAGCCCTGGCCGAGCGCCGCCTGGGCGCACGTCAGGCGAGCAGGCCTGTGCGTCTACCCCAGGACAGCTCCCGGGCCCTTTGTCCCTGGCAGGGATGACGAGCGCCCGCTGTGGGCCGCGTTCGCAGGTCCTACCCTCTGCATGGAACGAGGGATGCGGTGCCGCGCCGCGAGAACGTCTCCCCGGGGGTTCGCATGGAGCGCCTTCTTGATCGCGCCGCGCCGAAGCCACCCGCGCGCGGTGTCTGGCATGGGAGTCGAACTTCCTCCCGGTGGCTCCACTACACGCTCCCCGGCGCGTGGGTCGCGCTCGTGTTCGCGTGTCTGTCCTTCACGCCGTCGTTGCTGCCACGCAGCGGTCCCTTTCAAGGCCTGGTCAGTGGCATGAGCGCGGTCATCGGCTACGGGCTGGGCGTCCTGGGCGCCTGGCTCTGGCGCGAGTTCGCCAACCGACCTCCGAGAGCTCCGAGTCCACGCGCCTGGCTCGGCTTCTTCGTGGTGGGGGGCGTGGCCCTGGTCGCCGCGCTGGCGTTGGGCTGGCATTGGCAGGCAAGCATTCGCGAACGGATGGGCATGCCCCACCCTGGCCGCGCCGGCTACCTGTTCGCGCCCGTGGTCGCGGCGGTCATCTTCGTCCTGCTCGTCGCGGCGGGGCGCGGGCTGCGCGCGGTGTATCGCCGACTGGACTCGCGGCTCGCGCGGCACGTCGGCCCGCGTGCGGCCCGGGCGACGAGCGGCGTCGTGGTGGCGGCGCTCACCTTCCTGCTCGCCAGCGGCGTGCTGTGGGACGGGCTCATCTCCCTGGCGGACCGCACCCTCGCCGTGAAGGACACGACGACCGCGGAGGGCGTGTATCCGCCGAGCAGCGCGCTGCGCTCCGGGGGCCCTGGTTCGAGAGTGGGTTGGGACACGCTGGGCCGCGAGGGACGCAACTTCGTGGGCCGGGGTCCCTCGGTCGAGGAGATCTCCACGTTCAACGGCGCCGCCGCGAAGGAGCCCATCCGCGTCTATGCCGGTTACGCCTCCGCGCCGGACGCGGAGGGCCGCGCGAAGCTGGCCGTCCAGGACCTGGAGCGAGCCGGTGGCTTCGAGCGCGAGTACCTGCTCGTCGTCACCACCACGGGCAGCGGCTGGGTGGTGCCGGAGTCCGTGGACGCCTTCGAGTACGTGACGGGCGGCGACTCCGCGATCATCTCCATGCAGTACTCACATCTGTGGTCCTGGCTCTCCGTCCTGGTGGACCAGCAGCGCGCGCGGGAAGCGGGACGCGCCCTCTTCGATGAGGTCTACGAGCGTTGGTCGCGGCTCCCCGAAGGCCGTCGTCCGAAGCTGCTCGTGTTCGGAGAGAGCCTGGGCTCCTACGGCGGAGAGACGGCGTTCAGTGGAGAGCGGGACCTGGCCAACCGCACGAGCGGGGCGCTCTTCGTCGGACCGCCACACTTCAACACGCTGTATCGCGAGTTCACCGACCAGCGCGATGCTGGCAGCCCCGAGGTGGAGCCCACCTATCGCAATGGCCGCATCGTGCGTTTCAGCAGGCGGCCGGGCGTGGAGATTCCTCCGGCGTCCGCACCCTGGGGGAACTCCCGGGTGCTCTACCTGCTCCACCCGTCGGACCCCATCACCTGGTGGAGCCCGCAGCTGCTCTTGAGCCGTCCCGACTGGCTGAGAGAGCCCCGGGGCGATGACGTCGTGGACGCGATGGTGTGGCTCCCCTTCGTGACGTTCTGGCAGGTGACAGCCGACCTGCCGCTGGGGATGGCGGTCCCTCCCGGCTATGGCCATGTCTACACGGGCGAGCACGTGGACGGCTGGCTCGCGCTGCTGCGGCCGGAAGGCTGGACCCTGGAGAAGACCGCGCGACTGAGGGAGCGCCTGCGGCCCGAGCCGTGACGAGTGTCGCGCGTCGGATGAAGGCAGTGAATCGGAGTCGGGCCCTGACGCGCACGCGAGCGTCCCGCGCTGCCCCCTTGGGCGATTGCGCGCCCTGTCATGCATGACGAGTGTTTGACGGAACCCGAGAGGGCGGCACGCGCCTGCTCGCTGTCCTGGCCGTGAACTCCGCGCCTCCCGTCTCCTGGCATCGCTCCAGGAGCGCCTCACTGCTTCACCCGAGTGTGTATGAGCCCTCTTCTCTTCCTCCTCACGGTCCTTGCCCAGACTCCCACGCCGCCGCCCGACACGGTGCCGGAGGACGGCCCGGTGCGCCCATGCACCGAGGATGAGGAAGAGGACGTCGGGCCCTGGACAGGGTCCTTCGGCGTCGGCTTCTCGTTCTTCACCGGCAACAGTCGCTCGTACACGCTGACAGGCAATTCCCTGGCGGAATACGAGTCACCCAAGTGGGCACTCACCCTGGAGGCGGATGGCGCCTACGGGAGAGCGGCGGCGTCCGAGGACGAAGAGGAGCTCATCGCGGAGGCGCTCGGAGCATGGGTGCGTGGAGAGTACCGGGCCACGCCCCTGCTCAGCGCGTACACGTATCTGGGGGCGGAGACCGATCACCTGTCGAGCCTCGAGCTGCGCGCGGAAGCCGAGCTGGGCGTCGGCTTCACGTTGATTGAGCAGAAGAAGCGCAAGACGGACGAGCTGTTCCTGCGGGCCTACCTGGGTGCTCACTACGCCCATGACCGCAGGTTCCAGTACGTCCCCACGCGGAAGGATCTCCCCAGCGTCGACCTGTGGTCTCCCTCGGTCGCTGTGATGTTCCGCTACGACATCAACGAGCGGGTGGAGTTCCGGGAGTACGCCATGCTGCTTCCGGATGTCTTTGGCGACACGCGCGTGCTGCTGACCTCCACCACGAAGCTCTCCGTGAACCTGACGGGGCGCCTGGCGCTCACCACGTTCTTCGACGTACGGCATGACAGCTCACCGGCCGAGGGAAAGGCCTCCACGGACACCGCGCTCACGGTGGGAGCAGAACTGACGCTCTGAGGCAGGGGGCTCGCGCGTCGTCGCGGGATTGAGCGGCAAGCGTGTCCCCGGATGGAAAGGATCGGGACGACCATGAAGGCAGCTCACTTCAACGATTCGATGCCGGAACGGCAGACCGGGACACCGCCCAAGAAGAAGGGACTGGAGCGGATTCTCGACACCGTCGAGCGGGTGGGAAACAAGGTCCCCCATCCGGCGGTGATCTTCGTCGCGCTGATTGGCATCGTCATCCTGCTCTCCCATGTCTTCTACATGATGGGAGCCAGCGTCACGTACCAGACCATCAATCCGGAGACCCACGTCCCGGAGGAGACGACCGCCGCGGCGAAGAGCCTGCTGACGGGTGAAGGCCTTCGCTTCATGTTCGAAGGCGTCGTCCAGAACTTCATGAACTTCAACGCGGTGGGCGTCATCATCGTCGCGATGTTGGGCGTGGGTGTCGCGGACGCGGCGGGCCTGGTGGGAGCGCTGATTCGCAAGCTGGTGGTGGTCGCTCCCCGCAAGGCGCTGACGTACATCCTCGTGTTCGTCGGCATCCTGTCGAGCATCGCCGCGGATGCCGGGTATCTCGTCTTGATTCCGCTGGCGGCGGCGGCCTTCCTCACCGTGGGGCGGCATCCTTTGGCGGGCCTGGCGGCGTCGTTCGCCGGCGTGGCCGCGGTCTTCACCGTCAACATCCTGATCAAGCCGTTGGACGGCATCCTGACGGAGATCACCAACGATGCCATCCACATCCTGAATCCCGAGCGCTCCATCGACCTGACGGCGAACTTCTGGTTCTCCGTCGCGTCGGTCATCATGTTGACCTTCATCGTCTCGCTCATCACCGACAAGGTCATCTCGCCCCGACTGGGTGAGTACAAGGGCGAGAAGCCGGACACGGCGGGTGCGACGATGAGCGCGGACGAGTCGCGTGGACTCAAGTTCGCGGGGTTGGGGGTGCTGGCGGTCCTCGTGTTCTTCGGTCTGCTGACGCTGCCGCCGGGGGCGCCGCTGCGCAATCCGGAGACGGGAGCCATCGTCGGCGACTCGCCGTTCATGAACGGCCTGATTGTCGCAATCACCGTGTTGTTCCTCGTGGCGGGCGCGGCCTACGGCATCGGCGCGAAGACCATCCGGAGCAGCGTCGACGTCATCAAGGCGATGGAGAAGGCGGTGTCGGGGCTGGGCGCGCTGATCTTCCTGCTCTTCATCATCAGCCAGTTCATCGCCCTGTTCACGTACACCAACATGGCGACGCTCGCGGCCGTGAAGATGGGCGACATCCTGGAGGACGCGGGGCTCGGGGCGCTGCCGTTGCTCGTCGGGTTCGTCGGCGTCGTCGCGGTGCTGGACCTCATCATGACGGGCGCCATTCCGAAGTGGGCCATCTTCGCGCCCGTCTTCGTGCCGCTGCTGATGCGGCTGAATGTCGACCCGGAGGCCGTGCTGGCCGCGTACCGCGTGGGTGACGGTCCGTTCAACGCCATCTCGCCGCTGAACGCCTACTTCGCGTTGATCGTCACGTTCGCGCAGAAGTACCAGAAGGAAGCAGGCGTGGGCACCATCGTGGCGCTGATGTTGCCGTACGTCGTGGTCGTCTTCATCGCGTGGATCCTCCTCCTGGTGGCGTGGCAGGTGCTGGGGCTCCCGTGGGGACTCGGGTAGGCCCAAGAGGACACCTGAACCAAGGCCGTGCCGGGGCCGAGTGCCCTGGCACGGCTCGAGGGTGAGCAGGTGGGGCACGGCAAGGAGCCGAAGGACTCGCTCGTCGACCACGAGGTGAAGCTGATACCTTACGTCCATGAATCCGGATGCAGGTGTCGAGCGGACTGGCCTTCATTGGACCCTGCAACCCGCGAAGAGCGCCGCGCTCGCTGTGACCTTCGCGGCGGCATCAGCGCTACTGGCCCCGTGGGTCACTCCGATGCCGGCCCTCCCGCCCGCCGTGGGCGCCCTTTGCGGCGTCATCGTCGGCACGCTTCAGGCACGCAGCCTGAGGGCGGCTCCCGATGCAATCCGCGCCGCGAAAACCGCGCTTGAGGTTCGTCGCGCGATGGTGGCGACCGTCGCCGGGAAGTGGGCCATCCGAGCGCACTGGGTGACCACCGTCGTGCTCTTGACCCTCGCCATGGTGATGATGGGCATCGGAACGTTCATGGCGTTTGTGGTGGGCAGCCTGGCGTACATGGCTGTCCGCGACCTCACGACCCTGCCCGAGCTCCTTCGTCTGTCCAGTGCCCCCTCCTCTCCCACTGGGGAACCGCGTTAGGACGACAGGTGGCGACCTGCTGAGCCGGGCTCGGCTCAGTGCGGACCCCACTCGCCCGCGTTGGCTCCGGGGTCGCTTGGCGAGCGGTTCTCGAATGCAGCGCGAATGCGCCTGGATTCCGTGAGCCGTCGATGGAGGCGCTCACGCTCGGGGGTCTCCTGTGCGGTGGCCTTCGCGAGCACGCGAGCCACGAGCGCATGCGCCGCTGCCCGGTCTTCCGCATCCCAGGCGGTCAGCCCCACGGCGAGCGCGATCTGGAGCACCTCTTCGAGGACCTCGGGACTGCCCATTCCATGGTGCAGCGGACCATCCACCGCCATGAAGAGATAGTCGCGCAGGCGCATCCCCGCGACTGACGCACGCACCTGTCCATCGGGGTCGACCACGTTCCAGTCCCCCAGCGGCAGATGCCCCAGCCGGCGCATCACCGAGCGGACCTGCTGCAGCGCCTGTCGCGCCGTATAGGCGTCGTTCGCGGAGGTCGAGAGCGCCCGGTTGGCGACGTCGACGAGGATGCGAATCCCGAGCGCGGGGTCGCAATCGGGCTCACGCGCCGCGGTGAGGAGCAGGGCCGAGGCGAGGCCGTGCATCGCGCGCGGGTCCATGGGTCCAGGAACTTCCCCCACCACCCAGCCGACGACTTCCCCCGTGTCGACATAGTCGCCGACGAAAACGTCGATGCGCACCCGCACGCGCCAATGCCGGGCGAGTCGAGTGAGTCGACGAAGGTCGACCTCGGTGAGGTAGCCAGATGAAGGCGCCGTGAGCGCCGAGGCCTCGGGCGGCAGCAGCAGCGTCGCCGCCGGGTCCAACGGGAGTCGGAGCAGTCGAGCCCGGATGCGACGCTCAGCCGCCGAGACGACCAACTCCTGGACGAGTCCGAGCACGCGCTCCACTCGCATGTAACGGAACGTGCGAATCATGCAGATGACCAGGGACACGAGCGCGATGAGGACCAGGATGAAGGCCCCCGAGAGCACGGGACGTGGACGGACTCCCGCGTCCGTGATCAAACCCAGCTCCCGTCCGGCCACGAGGATGTACCCACTGGAGACGCAGAACAGCGGGATGGCGCGGCGCAGCGGCGCGCTCTTCAAGTAGAGCGGGACGAGCCGGGGTGAGTATTGATTCGCCGCGGACTGGATGACCGGTGCATTCAGGGACAGGACCACCGTGAGGACGGTGATCTGCAGTCCAAACAGCGCCGTGAGCGCGGAGCGTGTCTCGGAGGGGTCCCCCCGCCAGGCCAGCCCGAAGAAGGCCGACGCGTAGTCCGTCTGAACCCGCGCCAGCTCCAAGCCAAGCAGGCCGCCGATGCCGAGACAGGCGAGCAGCACCAGCCAGTAGGGGTCACGGATGAGCCTGCGGAGACGGCGGGCGACCATTCGAACTCCCTCTCGGCCAGAAGGAGAATGTGGCCCCGGCGGGCGTGGCACGCAGCAGACACACGGACAGGCAGCAGCCCGTGGACTCGGTGCACGGTCGCGCCCTACCCGGCGTCGTTCACTTCGACGAGCGCCGCCAGGAACAACGAGTAGGTCAGCTCCGCCACGGGACGCTTCTCGCGGCGCGCCTGCGTACGCAGCGCCTTGGGCAGCGAGCATGGCTTGCCGCGCTCTCCATCGCGGAGCTGCACATAGCCCCGCTCCGAGTACCCAAGCACCTGCCATCCCCGCTGACAGAGAGCCTGGGCCAGGTCGTCCGTGAGCTGGTGGTGGATGGCCTTCGCCAGCGGATGCTGGCCGAAGATCTCATGCGACCACCGACCCTCGTCTTCACGCCAACCGCGCGCCCGCAGGTAGTTGGCCTTCCGCGCGAGGGAGAGCCCTCCGACATGGCGTTCAAGCTTCATGGTGTCACGAAGGCTTTACATGCACACTGCGACAGAGTGCAATTGCGTGAATTTCTTGGCGTGGAGCCTTCGTGATGTCAGGCGCAGATGGGCGGCAGGGCAAGATGTTCTCCGAGGAAACCCACGTGCTGCACGGCGAGCTGTCCGCCGCGGCGGTGGCCTTCCTGAAGTTCGCGGAGCGGACTCCCGAGGCATTCGCGAAGCACCGCTTCGGCAAGTTCGAGGAGTCGCCGCTCATGTATTACGAGCTGCACCGCTGGCCCATCCTCATCGACGCGCGCCGGAACCAGTTGCTGGAGGACGTCTCGGTGAAGCTCAGCCGGCTCGTCAAGCGCGGGCCCCGGCTGCTGCTCGGCGGTGACCCGGCACGTGTCGCCGAGTACTTCGGTCTCCCGCCCGAGCGCGCACGCGTGGCGGTGGAGGCCCTGGCCCTCACGGACGACGCGCGCGGCGTGCTCAGCCGGGGCGACTTCATCGACTCCGCGGACGGGCTCAAGTGCCTTGAGATCAACATGATGGCGGGCCTGGGTGGTTGGGAGACGGCGCTCAAGGCCCAGGTGGTGATGGACCAGCCCGTGCTCCAGCGCTTCACCCAGGAGCAGGGCCTGCGCGTCCAGCTCCAGGACACCCTCAAGGCCTTCCTCTCCCACGTCATCGACGACGTGCGCCGGACCGTTGCATGGGAGGGCGAATGCAACCTGGCCGTGCTCTTCCCGGACAACGAGCTGCCGGACCCGGTGGGTGTCGAGATGGCGACCCTGCTGCTCAACACCACCTTCACGGAGCTGCTCGAAGCGGAGGGTGCGAAGGGCGAGGTGCTCATTGGCACCTACGGCGAGGTCCACGACGCGGAGGGACACCGCTTCACGATGCGCGGCCGACGCGTGCATGCGGTGCAGGAGCATGACGCGAGGGACAGGCTGGAGGTGGTGGGAGCGGCGTTCGATGCCCGCGTCGGCGCCGCGCTCGCCGCCCGCACCCTCTGCCTCTACAACGGCCCCGCGCAGGAGATCCTCGACGACAAGCTCAACATCTCGCTGCTGTCGGAGAACGAGGACTCCCCTGCCCTCTCCGCCGAGGAGCGCGAGCTCATCCGCCAGCACATCCCCTGGACGCGGCGGCTCCAGCGCACCCACACCTGGCGGGCCGGTGAGCGCGTGTGGTTGCCCGACCAGGTCGTCGCCTCGAAGCGCGATGGGCTGGTGCTGAAGGCGGGCCGCGCCTACGGAGGGAAGTCGGTGCTCATCGGCCGGTCGATGACCGCCGAGGCGTGGGACGCGGCCATCCAGGAGGCGCTGGAGAGCGGCGGGTGGATCATCCAGGAGCGCGTCGAACCCCGCCCCTACCACTTCATGCGGGACGACGGCTCCGTGGGCCCGCACATCCTCATCTGGGGCTCCTTCGTCTTCGGTGAGCGCTACGGCGGGACGATGGTCCGGATGAATCCCATGGGTCGGGGCAAGGACGTGGTCAACGCGACGCAGGGCGCGCTGATGTGCGCGCTCGTCGTCGTCGAGTAAGCCCGTCCGGGCCCCTCCGTCACGCCGAGGTCGGCGCCGGCTGGGGCCCCACGCTCGAAGGCGGCTCGCGCAGGACGTCCGGCAGCTCCAGCTCCACGTTCCTCACGCGGGGGGAGAGCCAGGCCACCAGCACGTTCACCGCGCACAGCACGCCCAGCACCAGGTAGAGCAGCGCGATGCCCCGCCCCGGGCCCACGCCGAGCATGGGCCCGAAGCGCCCCGCCAGCGCGCCGCCCGGGGCCATCCAGGGCTCGAAGAATCGGTCCGCCAGCGGTCCCGAGAGCAAGGCCGCCACCGGCGGCGTGGACAGGGCGATCATCCGCCTCACGGCGAAGACCCGGCCCTGCAGCTCCGACGGCACCTTGCTCTGCCAGATGGACTGAGAGCACCCCATGACCCCTGGGGTGGTGAACATGAAGACGAAGGCGGCGCCCGCCACCAGTCGCGCATCCGCCGGCAGCGCCGCCGCGAACAGGGCCAGGCCCGCGAGCAGTTCGAAGCCGAGCACGCCGAGGATGCGTCTCCGGGGCCCACCCCACACGCTCATCAACAAGGCCCCCGTGAGCACCCCCATGCCCGAGCAGGAGGCAATCCACCCCAGGGTCGACGCGTCCGCGAAGCTCAGGACCATGGGAGTGATGAGCACCGTCACCAGGCTCACGAACAGGTTGGCCACGGCGATACACGTCAACAGCCCCAGCAGGCCGGGCCGCGCCTGGATGAAACCCCACCCAACCGCCATCTGCTCCAGCAGGGAGCCTCTCGCCGCACGCGCGGTGGCGCTTTGCTCGGGCTGGGGGAACCCCACACACAGCAGCACCAGCGCCGAGAGGAAGAAGGACCCCAGGTTGATGAGCAGCACCCCCTGGAGGCCGATTCGCACCACCAGGAGTCCCGCCAGCGCGGGCCCGCCCAACTGGCCGATTCCCAGCGCCAGCTCAATCAGGCCATTGGCCCGCCCCAGGTGCTGCTTCGGCACCATCAGCGCCGTGGAGGCCGAGTAGGCCAGCGCCCGGAACGTGCCCGCGGCCGCGCACACCGCGATGGGCAGGTACAGGTGCCAGCTGCGCAGGCTCCAGAGCCCCGCCCCGTCCGCCACCAGCATGAGCCACATCAGCAGCATGGTGAGCCCCGCGCCCACGTCCGCCAGCACCATGATGCGGCGGCGGTCCCACCGGTCCACGAGCGCCCCGGCGACGGGGGCAATCAGCACCATCGGCAGGAACGAGAAGAACGAGGCGAGCGAGTACTCGGTGATGGAGTCACTGCTCCGATACACGTGGACCATCACCGAGAAGCCCGCCAGCGCCGAGCCCAGCGAGGAGACCAGCTGCGCGAACCAGGTGAGCCCGAAGACGGCGGGCGGGTGCGTGATGACGCGTCGGAACATGTGGGAGGTGCTGATAACAGGTCGCGGCCGGGAAGAAGGAGGAGTCCGCGCAACCACAGCACTCCTGCCTGTCACATTTTCTCGGAGTTCAAACAAAATCAGCCAAGCCTCATTTCTCACGGCTGACGGTGCTATTATAGTAACGACCCCCAACGAAACGCGGTCAACTCGACGCCCCGGCCCGTGTCGTCCACGGCCGAGGGTGTCACTTGCCCCGGGAGAAGCGCTCGCCGTGAAGCTCAGTGTCCTTGACCATTCCATCGTCGCCCGAGGCAGCACGACACGTGAGGCATTCCAGAACACGGTGGAGCTGGCCCGTGCGGCGGAGCAGCTCGGCTATCACCGTTTCTGGGTCGCGGAGCACCACGGCTCCGGACACTTCGCCGGTGTCGCTCCCGAAATCATGGTGGCGCATGTCGCGGCGGCGACGTCGCGCATCCGTGTAGGCACGGGCGGTGTGCTGCTGACGAACTACAGCCCCTTCAAGGTCGCCGAGGTCTTCCGGCTGTTGGAAGCGCTCCACCCGGGTCGCATCGACCTGGGCATCGGGCGGACGTCTGGCAGCGCGGACCTGGTGGCCAAGGCGCTGGCGTACGGCGTCCCCGCGAGCAACGAGAGCTTCCCGACGAAGCTCGAGGACCTCATCGCCTTCATCTCGGGGAGCACGCCCGCGACGGCGGAGTTCCAGGGGCTGGGGTTGCGGACGATGGCGCCGGGGATGCCGCAGCTGTGGGCGCTGGGCTCGGGTGAGCAGAGCTCCGTGCTCGCCGCGCGGCTGGGAATCTCCTTCTGCTTCGCCCACTTCTTCAATCCGATTCACGGCGGTCCGGTGACGCGCGGCTACCGCGCGCGGTTCCAGCCCTCTCACGTGCAATCGGCGCCTCGTTCCTCCGTCAGTGTGTATGTCATCTGTGCACCGACGGAGCAGGAAGCTCGGCGGATAGCCCGCAGCAGCGACCTGCTGACCATCAACACCCGCCGGGGCCGCAACGAAGAGCCCATTCCCTCCATCGAGGAGGCGGAGGCCTACGCCTATACGCCCGAGGACCAGGCCACGCTCGAGTTCGACCGCAAGCGCGTCGTCTGCGGAGCTCCGGCCCAGGTGAAGGAGCAGCTGCTGGGCATGGCCGAGGAGTTCCAGGCGGACGAGCTGCTCATCACGACCATCGTCCACGACCACCGCGCCCGGCTGCGGTCCTACGAATTGCTCGCCGACGCGTTCTCGCTCACGAACACGCGCGACGAAGCCCTACCCACCGCCCGCACCGCGAGCTGATTCGCGGCCTCGGGTGACTCGCGGCGGCCGGGGGACCGCCGCGGGCGACGGCTCCAGCACATTCGTCACGGACGTTCCTCCGCCTTGAAACCGTATGTGCGGACCGTTCGTACGTTCCAGACACGCCTCCCCCTGATTCTCCTCCTGCCTGTGAGTGCTTCGACCGCCATGAGCGAAGACAACCTGAATGACGGCGATGCACTGGCCATTGCCATTGTCGGCATGGCCGGCCGCTTCCCGGGCTCTCCGGACGTGGAAGCCTACTGGCGCAACCTCCGCGACGGCGTGGAGGGCATCCGCTTCTTCACGGACGACGAGCTGCGCGCGCGGGGTGTCCCCGAAGAGCGACTGAGGCAGCCGGGCTTCGTGAAGGCCGGGGCGGTGCTGGAGCAGGTGGATGCCTTCGACGCGGGCTTCTTCGGCTACTCGCCGCGTGAGGCGGCGTTGATGGACCCGCAGCACCGCATCTTCCTGGAGTGCGCCTGGGAAGCGATGGAGCACGCGGGCCACGGGCTGGACACGGAGTCGCGCTCGGTGGGCGTCTTCGCGGGAACGAGCCTGAGCACCTACCTGCTCTTCAACCTGCACACGCACCCGGAGCTGCTCGATTCAGGCGACAGCTTCCAGGTGATGATTGGCAACGACAAGGACTTCCTCGCCACGCGGCTCGCGTACCACATGGACCTCAAGGGTCCGAGCCTCGACGTGCAGACGGGATGTTCCACCTCGCTGGTCGCAACCCACCTGGCCTGTCAGGCGCTGCTCGGCTTCCAGTGTGACGTGGCGCTCGCGGGGGGCGTGTCCGTGGACATGCCCCAGCGCACCGGCTACGTGCACCAGCCCGGTGGCATCGCGTCGCCGGACGGGCACTGTCGCCCCTTCGATGCCGAGGCCCAGGGAACGCTCTTCGGCAGTGGCGTGGGCGTGGTGGTGCTCAAGCGGCTGGAGGACGCGCTGGCGGACGGCAGCCACATCCACGCCGTCATCCGCGCCACGGCCGTCAACAACGACGGCGCCTCGAAGCTCGGCTACACCGCCCCCAGTTCCGAGGGGCAGGCGGAGGTCATTGCCCGCACCCATGCGCTGGCGGGCGTGACGCCGGACAAAGTGGGCTTCGTGGAGACGCACGGCACCGGCACGCTGCTGGGAGATCCGGTGGAGGTCTCCGCGCTGACGAGCGCCTTCCGCGCGGGCACCGAGGCCACCAGCTTCTGCGCGCTGGGCTCGGTCAAGTCGAACATCGGCCACCTGGACGCGGCGGCGGGCGTGGCCGGCCTCATCAAGGCGACGCTCGCGGTGGAGCACGGGCAGATCCCTCCCACCCTGCACTGCCGGACGCCCAACCCCAACATCGACTGGGCCCGGAGCCCCTTCTATGTGAACGCCACGCTGAAGGACTGGCAGCCCCATGGCCACCGGCGCCACGCGGGCGTGAGTTCCTTTGGCATTGGCGGCACCAACGCCCACGCGCTGCTGGAAGCGCCTCCTCCTCCCGCGCCTTCCGGCCCCACCCGGCCGTGGAAGCTGGTGGCCCTCTCCGCGAAGAAGCCGGGCGCGCTGGACACGCTCAGCCACAACCTCGGCGCGCACCTGGCGGCGCATCCGGAGCAGGAACTGGCGGACGTGGCCTACACCCTCCAGATCGGCCGAAAGGCCTTCGCCCATCGGCGCGTGGTGATTTGCGAGGACGGCCAGGACGCGGCCACCGTGCTGACCGATGGGGCACCGGAGCGCGTGTTCACCGGCATGGCGAAGGACGGTGGACGTCCCGTCGTGTTCCTCTTCCCCGGTGGCGGGGCCCAGCACGTGCGCATGGGGCAGGAGCTGTACGAGACGGAGCCCGCCTTTCGCGAGGCGTTCGACGCGTGCGCCGCCCTGCTGTCGCGCCGGGGAGGCCCGTCGCTGCGCGCGGTGCTCTACCCGCCTGGAGACGCGGACGCCTCGGCGCCCCTGCCTCGCCCGTCCGTGGGCCTGCCCGCGCTCTTCACCGTGGAGTACGCGCTCGCGAAGCTGTGGGAGTCCTGGGGCATCCAGCCCGAGGCGATGATTGGCCACAGCATGGGCGAGTACGTCGCCGCCTGCCTCGCGGGTGTCTTCTCGCTGGAGGATGCGCTCGCCCTGGTGACCGAGCGGGGTCGCCTCTTCGAGCAGCTCCCCTCGGGCGCCATGGTGAGCGTGGCCCTGTCCGAGGAGGAACTGCTGCCGCTGCTGAGCGAGCGGCTGTCGCTGGCCGCCGTCAATGGACCCACTCAGTGCGTGGTGGCCGGAGACACCGCCGCCGTGGACGCGCTTTCGACGGAGCTGGCGGCGCGTGGCATCGAGCACCGTCGGGTCCACATCGACGTGGCCGCGCACTCGCACATCATCGACTCCATCCTGCCGGCGTTCTCCGCCTTCGTGAGCCGGCTGAAGTTGCAGACCCCCAAGCTGCCCTTCGTGTCCGGTGTAACGGGGACGTGGGTGACGGAGGAGGAGGCCACGGACCCGCGCTACTGGGTGCGGCACCTCCGGCAGACGGTGCGCTTTGGCCCCGGCCTGCGCTGCCTGATGGAGGACACCTCGCGCGTGCTGTTGGAGGTGGGCCCCGGCCGGACGCTGGGCTCGCTCGCGCGGCTCCAGGTGGCTCGCGACCAGTCCACCGTCGTGCTCACGTCGATGCGTGCTCCTCGCGAGCCGGGCTCCGACGTGCGTTTCGTGCTCACCACGCTGGGGCGGCTCTGGATGGCCGGCGTGCCGGTGGACTGGAAGCGCCTGTACGCCGGAGAGAAGCGGCGGCGCGTGGTGCTCCCCACCTACCCCTTCGAGCGCAAGCGGCACTGGTTGGACCCGAAGCTGGTGGGCGCCATCGTGGGCGGAGAGGCCTCGCTCGCCCGGCGCAAGGACGCCTCCGACTGGTACTACCTGCCGTCGTGGAAGCGGACGCTCGCCCCGCGAGTGCCCGCGGCCACCCTGGGTCACTGGCTCGTCTTCGTCGACGAGCGGGGGCTGGGTGACGCGCTGGCGGCGCGGCTCATGGAGACCGGCGGCCGGGTCACCCGCGTGAAGTCCGGGCCTGACTTCCGCCGGCTGGAGGACGGAGACTTCGAGGTGAACCCGGGCCGCGCGGAGAATTACGCGACGCTGCTGGCCGCGCTCACCGAGGACGGGCCGCGACCCGACCGCATCGTCCACCTGTGGAGCGTGGATGCGACGGGCGCGGGCCTGGAAGGCGTGGAGCGCGCCCAGGACACGGGCTTCTTCAGCCTGCTCTTCCTGGCGCAGGCGCTGGGAGGCCAGGGTTCGTCCGGGTCGGTACACCTCACGGTGGTCTCCACTGGAGTGCAGTCCGTCACCGGCCACGAGTCACTCGCCTCGGAGAAGGCCACGCTGCTCGGCGCATGTCGCGTGCTGCCCCATGAGGTGCCGGGCCTCACGTGTCGGACGCTCGATGTGGAGCTGCCCGAAAGTCCGACGGAGCTGCTGGCGTTGGCGGCACGACTGGCGGGCGAGGTCACCGCGGCGTCCTCCAACGGCGCGGTCGCGCTGAGAGGCGCCCACCGCTGGGAGCAGTCCCTGGAGCCCGCGCACCTGACGCCTCCGGAGACGGGCGCGCCGACGCGGCTGCGGCCTCGGGGCACGTACCTCATCACCGGTGGCCTGGGCGGAATCGGCCTGGTGCTGGCGGAGTCTCTCGCGCGCAGGGTGCAGGCCCGGCTGGTGCTGGTGGGTCACCGCGCGATGCCGGAACGAAGCCACTGGGATGCGTGGCTGGGCGCACACGATGAGCAGGACGTGGTGAGCCAGCGGATTCGCCGGGTCCTCGTGTTGGAGTCACTCGGGTCCGAGGTCCTGGTACTCCAGGCGGACGTGGGCGACGCGGGGCAGATGGCGGAGGTGATGCGCCGCACGCGTGAGACTTTTGGCGATCCGCATGGCGTCATCCATGCCGCGGGTGTGCCCGCGGGTGGGCTCGCGCAGCTTCGAACCCGGAAGGCGGTGGAAAATGTCCTCCGTCCGAAGGTGCGAGGCACGTGGGTCCTGCACGAGCTGTTGAAGGGCATGCCCCTCGACTTCCTCCTGCTCTGCTCGTCCCGCACGGCCTTCACCGCCGAGCCCGGGCAGATCGACCACTGCGCGGCGTGCGCCTTCCAGGATGCCTTCGCCTATCAGGCCTCGGCGACGGGGAGCCTGCCGGTCATCTCCCTGGGCTGGGACACGTGGCGCGAGGTGGGCCAGGCCGTCACCACCCAGATTCCCGGCGGGGCAGACGCGCTGCGCGAGGCGATGCTCACCCACGCCCTGTCCCCCACCGAGGGCGTGGACGTGTTCGAGCGCGTGCTCGCGCAGATGCCCACGCACGTCGTGGTGTCCACGCAGGACCTGCGCGCGGCCATGGCCCGCAGCGCCAGCTTCCTCCAGGACCTGATGGGCCCGGTGGAGACGGACGACGCGCCCAAGGGAGAGCGCGCTGCGCCCACGAACATGGACGACGCGGAGCGCGAGCTGGCGGACATCTGGCGGCGCTTCCTGGGTGTGGAGAGCGTGTCGCTGCACGAGAACTTCTTCGAGCTGGGTGGCAACTCGCTGATTGGCCTGAAGGTCATCAACGAGGTGAAGCGCCGCTTCGGCACGGACGTGCCCGTGGTGGCGCTCTTCGAGAACCCCACCCTGAGCGCCATGGCGCGGCTCCTGACGCGCGGACAGGACCCGGCGCCGACGACGACCACCAGCGACCGGAGGAGCCGAGGAGCGCGGCGCCGGGAGCAAATCCAGCAGCGCCGCCAGTCCGGCAATTGAGGGGGAGGAACCAGCGTGTCGGAAGGCAACACGGGCATGGAGATCGCAATCACCGGGATGGCCGGGCGCTTCCCGGGCGCACGCGGCCTGGATGAGCTGTGGCGCAACCTGTGCGACGGCGTGGAGGCCATCGAGCCTCTGTCGGACGACGCGGTGCTGAAGGCCGGCCTGCCCCCGGAGGTGCTCGCGGATCCCCACTTCATCAAGGTGGCCTCGCGACTGGAGGACGTGGCGGGCTTCGACGCGGCCTTCTTCGGCTACACGCCGCGCGAGGCGGAGGTGATGGACCCGCAGCAGCGCCTGTTCCTGGAGTGCGCGCTGGAGGCACTGGAGGACGCGGGCCAGGGAGCGCCGCCCCAGGACGTGCTGGTGGGCGTCTTCGGTGGCCAGGCCCTGAGCACGTATCTGTTGCTCAACCTGATGGGGAACGCGGAGCTCCTTCGCACCGCGGACCCGCTCCAGCTCAACCTGGGCAACGCGGGCAGCTTCCTCACCACGCGCGTCTCCTACAAGCTGGACCTTCGCGGCCCCAGCTTCAACGTGGAGAGCGCGTGCTCCACGTCGCTCGTCGCGGTCCACGTCGCCTGCCAGAGCCTGCTCAACCAGGAGTGTGACGTCGCGCTCGCGGGAGGCGTGTCCATCAACCTCCAGCTCCAGGGCGGCTATCGCTACGTGGAAGGTGGCATCCTCTCGCCGGATGGGCGCTGTCGCTCGTTCGACGCGCAGGCGAAGGGCATCGTCTTCGGCAGCGGCGCGGGAGTGGTGGCGCTCAAGCGGCTGGAGGACGCGCTCGCGGATGGCAGTCACATCTACGCCGTCATCAAGGGCTCCGCGGTGAACAACGACGGCGCCGCGCGCGTGGGCTACACCGCGCCGGGCGTCGAGGGACAGGCCGCCGTCATCTCCGAGGCCCTGGGCAGCGCGGGCGTGTCCGCCGCGAGCATCGGCTACGTGGAGGCGCACGGCACCGGCACGGCGTTGGGAGACCCCATCGAGGTGCAGGCGTTGACGCGGGCCTTCGGTGACGAGGCGGCGGGGCCGCGCACGTGCGCCATCGGCTCGCTCAAGCCCAACGTGGGCCACCTGGACGCGGCGGCGGGCGTGGCGGGCCTCATCAAGACGGCGCTGGCGCTCAAGCACCGCAAGCTGCCGCCCAGCCTCAACTTCGAGACGCCCAACCCCAACATCCCCTGGGACGAGAGCCCCTTCTACGTCAACACCACGCTGCGCGAGTGGAAGGCCTCCGCCCACGGGCCCCGGCGCGCTGGCGTGAGCAGCTTCGGCATGGGTGGCACCAACGCCCACGTCATCCTCGAGGAGCCGCCGACGCGAGCCCCTGTCCGGGCCGCCCGCGCGCAGCAACTCCTGCTCCTGTCGGCTCGCACGCCCGCCGCGCTCGCCGCGCAGACCCAGCGGCTGGCGGAGCACCTTCGCGCGAACCCGGGCCTGGAGCCCGCGGACGCGGCGTACAGCCTCCAGGTCGGCAGGCGTCGCCACGCGCATCGCCGCGCCATCGTGTGTCAGGGACGTGAGGACGCGCTCACGGCGCTGGGAGACACCGCGCGGCAGTTGTCCGCCGCCGAGGAGCGTACGGGCCGCTCCACGGTCTTCATGTTCCCCGGCCAGGGCGCGCAGTACGCGGGAATGGCCCAGGGCCTCTACGAGAGCGAGCGCGCCTTCCGCGCGGTAGTGGACGACTGCGCCACCCGGCTCACGCCACACCTGGGCCAGGACCTGCGCGAGGTCCTCTTCCCCGCGGCGAACCGCGCGGAGGAGGCCCAGCGCCAGTTGCAGCAGACGCGACTGGCACAGCCCGCCCTCTTCACCATCGAGTACGCGCTCGCCCGGCTATGGATGAGCTGGGGCGTTCAGCCCGAGGCGATGATTGGCCACAGCATCGGTGAGTACGTGGCCGCGTGCCTCGCGGGCGTCTTCAGCCTGCCGGATGCGCTGGCCCTGGTGGCCGCGCGCGGCAAGCTCATGCAGGAGCTGCCGTCGGGGGCCATGCTCTCCGTCGCGCTGCCGCATGCGGAGCTGACGCCGCTGCTGGACGCGCGCGTGTCCGTGGCCGCGGTGAACGCGCCTTCGCTGACGGTGGTCGCCGGACCCGACGACGCGGTGGAAGCACTGCGGGCCCGGCTCGAGGAGCGCGGCGTGCAGGCTCGCAAGCTGCACACCTCGCACGCGTTCCACTCCGCGATGATGGACCCCATCCTCGCGCCGTTCACCGAGCGCGTGCGGCGGGTCAAGCTGTCCGCGCCCCAACTGCCCTACCTCTCCAACGTCACGGGCACCTGGGTGACGGCCGCCGAGGCGACGGACCCGGCGTACTGGGCCCGCCATCTGCGCCAGCCGGTGCGCTTCGCGGCGGGGCTCTCGCTGCTGCGGCCCGCGCAGGTGCTGCTGGAGGTCGGTCCCGGACGCACGCTGTCCACCTTCGCCGCCCAGCCCGGCGCGCTCCCGCAGGCGCCCACCACGATGACCGCACTGCGCCACCCGGACACGCGGCAGCCGGATACGGCCGTGCTGCTCGGCGCGCTGGGGCAGCTGTGGCTTTCGGGCGTGGACGTGGACTGGGAGGCCTTCCACGGAGGGGAGCGACGACTGCGCGTCCCGCTGCCCACGTATCCCTTCGAGCGCAAGCGCTACTGGGTCTCCCCGGATGGACACCGCGCGCTGGCTTCCGCTCCAGCACCGGAGCGCACGCTCGAGGCCCGGGAGTATGAAGAGGCGGCGTCCGCGGGCTACTCGCGCCCCGCGCTGTCCACGGAGTACGTGTCACCCGACACGGACGACGCGCGGACGGTGGCGCGCATCTGGGAGGACGTGCTGGGCGTGCGGCCGGTGGGCCTCAACGACGACTTCTTCGCGCTCGGGGGGCACTCGCTGCTGGCCACCACGGTGGTGGGTCGCCTGCGGGACACCTTCGGCTTCACGGTGCCACTGCAGTCCCTGTTCGAGGCACCGACGGTCGCCCGCCTCGCGGCGTTGGTGGCCGAGCAGCGCAAGAGCCCCGGCCATGATGATCCGGAAGTCGAGGCCCTGCTGAAGATGCTGGCGGAGCTCACCCCCGAAGAGGTCGCGGCCAGTCGCTAGCCGCGCTCCCACCCCTTTCGAGAAACAGCCGATGGCATCTCCCAACTCCGCACCCCTGAAGGCCCTCATCCTGGCCATGGAGTACACCCCGAACGTGGCCGGAGGCGTGGGCACCTACGTCTACGAACTGGCCCGCGGGCTGGCCCGTGGCGGGTGCAAGGTCACCGTCGTGGCGTACACCCCGGGCGAGCCGGCCGTGCTTCGCGAGCCCAACCTCACCGTGCACCTGGTCCCGCCAAGCCGGGGCAGCCTCTCGCAAGCGGCGCAGCTCTCGCTGGTGCGTGGCATCCGCCTCTTCAACGAGGACCTGGTCCACCACGGCCGCGAGCGCATCCGCGAGGAGCAGCCGGACCTCATCCACTTCCACCAGTGGCACACACACCGCGCCGCGCGGGTGCTCGGCCGCGAGGCCGGCGTGCCCGTGCTGGGCACCAGCCACTACATCTCCGAGCCCGCCGAGCGCTGGTGGGGCCAGACGCCCGACCCGGAGATCCTCGAGGAGGAGCGCAGCTTCTACGACGGCACGACGCCGGTCATCTCGGTGAGTGAGTCCATGAGCGAGCTCATCCGGGAGACCTACGGGCTGTCGGCGTCGCTGCTGCACACCATCCACTGCGGCATGGAGGCGGGGCCCTTCCTGGAGCCCTCGCACACTCCCGAGCAGTACGCGCGGCTGCGCGCCACGGTGGCCACGCCCGATGACCCGGTCGTCCTCTACACGGGCCGGCTCCATCCGCAGAAGGGCATCACCGCCATCTTCGCCGCCGCCGAGCGCGTGCTCGCCAAACGTCCAGAGGTGCGCTTCCTCCTGGCGGGCGGCACCGACTCGCGCGAGTCCACGCAGATGGTGCAAGGGCTGACCCAGCGCTACGCGCACCTGCGCCACCGCATCAAGCTGCTGGGCAAGTTGCCGCGTCGCCAGCTCGGACTGCTGCACCGAATCTCGGACCTGGCGCTGGTGCCCTCGCTGTACGAACCCTTCGGCTACACGGCCATCGAGGCCATGGCCTCCGGGCTCCCGCTCGTGGCGACGAGGTCTGGAGGCCCGGCGGAGATCGTCGAGCACGAGAAGACGGGCATGCTCGTCCCGGTGCTGCCCGGCGCGCCAGGAGGCCCGCGCGAGGTGGATATCGAGGCGCTCGCCAACGCGCAGCTCCACTTGCTGGAGGACCGCCAGCGCGCTCGGAGCATGGGCCTCGCCGGACAGCAGCGCGTGGTGGAGCTCTTCGGCCTGCCGCGCATGGTGGCCGCCAACCGCGTCGTGTACCAGAAGCTGATCGACATGCCCGCCCGGCAGGCCGAGGCCCCTGTCGCCCGGCGCGAGGTGCTCTCATGACATCCCCGGTGTCGCCCTCCCCCGCCCTGGCCGCGGCGGAGTGGCTGGCCTTCCACGTCCCGCAGCCGAGCGCCTGGGTGAGGGTGTTCTGCCTGCCCCACGCGGGCGGCAGCGCGTCGCTGTTCCGCACCTGGCAGGCGGAGCTGGGACAGGACATCGAGGTGTGCCCGGTGCAGCTCCCCGGCCGGGAGAACCGGCTGCGTGAGCCGCCCCTGCGTGAGCTGCCGCGAGTCGTCGACTTCCTGGTGGACGTGGTGGCGCGCCACGGGGACAAGCCCTTCGCCCTGTTCGGTCACAGCATGGGCGCGCTGCTCGCGTACGAGCTGACGCGGGCGCTGCGCGAGCGGGGGCTCCCCACGCCGTTGCACCTCTTCGTCGCCAGCTACCGCGCGCCCCAGACGCTGAAGGCCCACCCGCCCACGGCGATCACACACGACATCGACGCGGCCGAGGCCCGGCGCATGGGCGAGGCCATCTCCGTCTCGGGCGACATGGCGGAAGAGCTGCTGAAGCTGATTCGCACCACCCTGCTGGCGGACACCGCCGTGTGCGAGGGCTACACGTGGAAGCCGGGCCCCGCCCTGGCCTGTCCGCTGTCCGCCTTCCGAGGCTTCGACGACTACGTCCCCGAGGACGCGACGGAGGCCTGGCGCCAGCTCACCTCCGGAACGTTCTTCACCCAGACATTCCTGGGCGACCACTTCTTCCTGCGGCAGACGCCTCGCGGCCTGTTGCAGAACATGCGCCGGAGCCTCGCGAAGTCGCGGCCCGCGCCTTCCCGCTGACCCTCCCCAAAGGAGCTGCCCCGATGAAGTACCTCATCTACGTCAAGGACCGCACCTCGGGCCCCGTGCCCCCGGACCCCATCGCCCTCAACCGCTCCGTTCGCGAGTGGGTGGGCGCCCGCCTCCAGGACGGCACCATGGACTGTGCCTACTACGTCCTCCCGAAGATGGGCCTCTGTATCATCAACGCCGACTCGCACGAGACGCTGCTGACGCTGCTGCGCGCGTGGCCGTCGTTCGCGTTCCAGGAGTTCGAGATCCACATGCTGGCGGACGTGCGCCACGGCATCGACAACAACTTCGAGCGACTGACGCGCGAGGGCCCCAAGGCCCAGGCCGAAGAAAACGCGGCGTGACGCGCCACCCAGGAGAGCTGTCATGAGCACCGCCACCGTGCAGAAGGATGTCGGGCCCCAGGTCCCCGAGCGCATGCCGCTCGACAACCGTCGGGCTTTCTACGAAGGCCTCGAAGCCAACAACAAGCCCATCATCTTCACGGATGCCATGAAGGGCTGGCCCGCCGCCGAGCGGTGGACCTTCGACTGGTTCATCCAGCAGTACGGCGACGTGAGCGTCCCGGTGGAGTGGCTGCGCTACAACGCACGCCCCGCTGGCGACGTGGAGCGCGTGGGCCGCGTGCGGAAGATGACGATGCGCGACTACGTCGCGTCGTTGAAGGTGAAGGACGGCGAGGAGACGCCGGGCTACCTCATCGGCAACGACTTGTTCCGCACCCTCCCCGCCCTGCACCGCGACGTGCGCTTCGACGAGTACGCCGTGCAGCGGCGCCTCACCGAGCAGCTCTTCTTCATGGGGCCGAAGGGCACCTTCACCCAGCTCCACTTCGACCGCGCGCACAACCTGCACGCCGTCATGGTGGGCCGCAAGCAGTGGCAGCTGTACGCGCCGTCACGGGACGCGGAGCTGCGGCCGGCGAAGCTCAGCCACCCCTGGTCGGTGATGAGCGCGCATGACCTGACGCCGCACGGGGGCAAGCCGGATGAGCTGCCCGCGGGCAAGGTCCCCGACTATGACTTCGTCCTGGAGGCCGGGGAGATCCTCTACCTGCCCTATGGCTGGTGGCACCGCGTGTACACGGTGGAGGACGCCATCGCCACCAACTACTGGTGGTGGACCTGGTCCATGCTGGCGCGCATCGGCCCCAAGCTCATCCCCTCCATCGCGGTGAGCGCGATGAAGAAGATGCGCAAGCAGCAGACGCTCGGTCGCGAGTACCGCGAGCAGTGACGCGGAGCCGGCGGCTCACTCCAAGTCGATGAGGGCGGCGAACATCGCGCCCTGCGAGACATTGACGACGCCTGTGCCCTTTCCCATGGGGCACAGGCGCAGCGAGTGGCCGCCGTAGGTTTCACCGAGGACGAAGAGTCCCCAGATGACGCTGTGAGGCAGCACCCCACCGTCGGGTCCCAAGTAGTGGAAGGGCGCGGACCGCACCCGCTCCTGCACCACCCAGCCGCCCTCATCGAGCGCCTTGCGCGCGGCTTCGTCCCACGCCGGCGCGGGCGTCGACGCCCCGAGCAACACCGAGGCGCCGCCAAAGTCCCGCCCCGCCTTGAGCACCAGCTCCTCGCGCCGGGAGGACAGCAGCTCCGGAAGGAAGACGCGCTCTCCCCCGCGCTCGACGTGGGCCCGCTCGACACGGCGAGACCAGGGCACGTGGGTGCGCACCAGCGCCTGCTCCTCGGCGGACAGCGCGGAGGACGTCACACGCTCCGACAGGAGCGCGAGGTTGCGCTTGTCGTCGAGCACGTCCTGAGCAGGACCGTTGAAGAGGCTGATTGAGCGAGCGGAGGTGGCGGCCCGCGCGTTTTCGATGAACTCCGGGCCCGCCATCAGGAGACGATCCCGGGCCTCGTACTCGACCACCGCGTGCAGCCGCTTGCCCTGGGTGGTGAGGCGGTGTCCCTCGGCGCTCTTCACCGCGCCGTAGGTGGTCATGAAGACCTCGCCCCGCGCGCCCTCAGGACGGAGGATCTCCATGAGCTGGCTGGTGAAGAGTCGGCACGCCTGCTCCGCGAGCGCCGGCCCCGGAAGTCCGCTCGGGGGGAAGAGGATGGCGATGTTGCACTCGCCCTCCCACTCGGTGTCGCGGCGCACGCAGTCCACGATGTTGGCGAAGAAGGCGCGCAGGGTATGGGGCTGACGGACGCGCAGCCCCTGCTCGGTGGCGAAGCGGTGCATCACGGGCTGCGACATGACCTGCTGGACGAGGAAGGCCGTCTCCCAGCCGCCGACCCCCGCCGTCAGGTTGAACTCCAGGCACTTCAGGGACGTGCCATCGTGGATGAAGTCACCCCGGCTGATGGCGCCACGCGCGTCGTCCGTGCGCGCGAGGCAGTCCAGCGCCTCGCTGGCGCGCTCCTGGGAGAGCCCGTACCAGGCCGCCGCGCTGCCAGCGTCCCCGAGCAGTCGCCGTGGCGCGCATTTGATGAGTCGGCACAGCTTCGTGGCCATCTCCCGCATCGCCAACACCGCCGTGGCGTCGATGAACAGGGGCCAGGCGTGCAGCTGGTAGGGAAAGAGCGGTGACGCCTCGCTCGGCGCGAAACTGTGCCGCGCGAAGGTCTCCGGGACGCGCTCGGCGAAGTCCAGGAACTCCGCGGCCGCGGAGGACAGCCTCCCGTGCAACGCCTTGATGTCGGGAGGGAACGTTCCGCCGGGAATCGGCTCGGGCGCGCGCATGCCGTACTGCTCCTTCATGGGTAGGGGTGAACCACGTCGACTGCGTGGGAGTCGCTCAAGACAGCTCGCAGACCACGCGAAGCTCGCTCGTATATCGGTGCTGGGCCGCATCCGTGAGCCAGAGGTGGTCCGGGTCCGGCACCATCTCCGAGAAGCTGACCCGCGAGAACGGAGCTTCCTCCAGCGCGCGCCGCACCAGCTTGGCCATCATCTCCACCAGGAGCGGGCTGTCGAAGTCCACGAAGCAGGGCTTGCGCTCCGTCTCCACCTTGAAGAACGCGAAGCGAGGGATGCCGAGTCCGCGCTGCCAGCGCCGGGCCTCGAGCCACTGCTCCAGCGCCTCCGTGACACTGGCGAAGCCCAGGCTCGCCGCCGGCACGCTCCATCGCTCGCGGGCGACGATGACACCATCCACCGTCAGTCGCGGCGAGTAGTCCTCGCCCAGCGCCAGGTCGAAGGCGCTCGCGCAGCGGTGCTCCAGATAGACGGCCAGGAAGTCCATCAACCCGAAGCGGCGCCCGCTCACCCGGTCGACAACCTCGAGCGCGCCGTCGCGGCGCTCCACCACCAGGTCACCCACGCGCAAGGCGCGAGCACCAGGGTTCGGCGACGGCTCCTGCCCGGAGAGGTAGTGGAGGCTGCCTCTGGGGAACAGGCACGGCAGCGTCCGCTGGCTCCACTCGGACTTGGGAAACACCGGGATGATATCCGCCTCGGTGGCACACCGCTCCGCGAGCGCGAAGAGCTCCGCGGGCGCGGGGTGCTGCTCCACGAAGAGCGAGGAGATGCTGTTGCACAGGTGCAGCTCACCCAGGACCAGTTGGTAGTCCCCGGCGCGGACCGCCTCGTCGCTCGCCGCGTCGATCATCACGTCCGGCGACGCATGCCAGCGGCGCTTCCACCCCGCTCCGCTCGTGACGAAGCTCTCTCGCACCAGGGGACGCAGTGCCTCGACGGTGCGCGTCTGACGACGGACACCCGGTTCGAGGGCGAAGAGCTCACGCCAGCGACGACGGTGCTCGGTGACAATCTCGTGGATGGGCATCAGCTCCGTCGCGGACGCCGGGTCTTGAATGCCCTCGACGAAGGCGAGCTGGAGCGTGGTGAGCTCCACCGTCGCTCCTCCCTGGGACAGCTTGTCGAACAGCGCCTCCAGGCCCACGCCCGTGCGACGGGTCACCTCGCCCACCAGCCAGCGAGCCCCCGTCAGCAGCAGCTCCAACACGGGTCCGAGTCGCGCGAGCAGCGGAGCCCCCAGCTCCAGCGAGCCGTCCCTCACGCAGTCCTCGTAGATGAGCGTGCGCGAGGCGTACGTCTTGCCCGCCGCGCGCGTCGGAAGCGCGCCCGTCACTTCCTTGAACACGCCCTCCAGCTCCGCGAGCGCTCCGTCCAGCGACTCGGGTGAGCCAGCCGCGGCCTCGACGGCGGCACGCGCGTGCTCCAGTCGGTCCAGCGGGGCCAGCGCGCGCGCCCGAGCATCCGCATCGGGAATCGCCATCAGCGCGCCGCGTAGCACCACCTCCGGGCGCACGAGCAGCGGCACGTCCCAACCCCAGGCCAGCACTCCCATCCCGCTCGCCTGGTCCAGCGCGTCGTAGACCTCGTCCACGTTCGCGAAGGAGGGCTCGGCGCCGCGCGTGAGCGCCTCCGCGATGGCCACTGCGCTGACCGTGCCATCACACCGCGCGAGCAACAGCGCCTGCGACGGCAACAGCTCCACGGGCGTGGGCATGGGGCCATGCAGCACCTGGCCCTCCAGGCGGAAATACGGCAACAGCCGAGGCGGCGCCCAACGTCGCAGGGTGGCGTCCTGGACCAGCGCGGCGCCGAGCGTGTCCATGCACCACGCCTCGAAGTAGACGGCGCGCCGGGAGACGAGTTGCTGCCCCGGCGACAAACGCAAGGCGTCACTCGACTGCGTCAGCCGCGCCCAACCCACCGGACCGAAGAACCCGATGGTGTCATTCTTGGTGCTGTAACGCTGAACGTAGGAAGCGACCAGCCGCTCGCGTTGCCGGGCCTTGCTGTTGCGCGCGGTGGCGGGCAGCGCCGCGAGTGGCTCGACGCCCGTCTTGTACGCGTGACGGTTCTGCCAGAGCAGGGCCTCGCGCAGTCGCGTCTCACCCGCCAGGGAGCGCAGCGCGGCGCTGATATTCAGCAAATCCGCGTCGAACGTGGCACGCAGTGCGTCCCCGGGTGTTTCAGCCCCCGTCTTGAGCCAGGCCTCCGCGGCGGCGGCGGCGCTCGGTGCCGCGAGCCGGAGCACATCCTCGGCGGGAAAACCGGCGCCGCGCAGCGCGGCCCAGGGCCACAGCGCCATTCCAGGAGCAAGCGGGACAAGCAAGGGTGAAACGGACATCGAGGATTCCAGAGGCTCGGGTACAGCGGTCAAGGAAGTCTGCCCCTTCCGGATTGTCCGCCTACTCTAGTATACAGCCCGTCCCTCTCAACGGCGTTCCCTGTATGAGCGATCAATCATCATCATTGCCGCGTCTTTCGTATTTCACGGGTCGAGGTGTCGCGGAGAAGATCCGCCTGGTGCTCGCCGAGTCCGGCACGGAGTACGAGGACATCGACCTGGGCAAGTTCGACGTGAAGGCGAAGGAGAAGACGCCTCCCTTCGAGGAGCTGAAGCGCGCCGGAAAGCTGGCCTTCGACAAGGTGCCCTTGTGGGAGGAGCCGGACGGCTTCCGCGTCGTGCAGAGCCTGGCCATCCTGCGTCACGTCGCGCGCACCCGGGGCCTCTATGGCGCGAACCCGCGTGAGAGCGCCGCCTGCGACATGATCATCGAAGGCGTCGAGGAAGTGACCGCACGCGCGCGCAGCCTGACGTCGCTCAGCCCGGACGACCTGTCCGAGCAGCTCCCCATCATCCTGGGCGAGGAGCTGCCCCAGTGGCTCGGCCACTTCGAGCGGGTGATTGGGAACAACGGCAGCGGCGAGGGCTTCTTCGTCGGCACCGCGGTGAGCGTGGCGGACACCAGCGTCTTCGGCTTCCTGGAGCTGCTCGTCGACAACGGGCTCATGGAGGTGCTGGAGAACAGCTACCCGCGCCTGCGCTCGTTTTTCGAGCGGATGAGACAGCGCCCCAACCTCGCGCGCTACATCGCTTCTCCCAAGCGAAACCCGCCCGTCCAGCTCCTCAACGGCTGAGCGGAATCATCCTGGCACCCGAAGCCCTCCGGCCATGACGCTGACCCTGAAGTTTCATGACTCCGTCCGCCACCTGAGTGATGAGGCGCTGGACGTCCTCACGTCCGAGTCGAGTGTGTTCTTCGGCCGGCGCTGGCTCAGGATGCTGGACGCGGTCGACCTCCCCTTCATGGTCCGGGGCGAGCTGTCGCTTCGCTATGCCATTGTCAGCCAGGGCGAGGTCCCCGTCGCGCTGGCGCCGTGTTTCATCACCCGCAGCCAGAACATCTACACCCCCTACGCGCTGGAGAAGTTCTTCTTCAGCAGTTGGAAGAAAGGCTTCGCCAACGCGGGGGGGCTGAGCCGGGTGGCCGTCACGGTGGCGGACCTCTACCACTCGCTGGCGCGGCTCACGGGGGCTGGCATCGATGGAGGCGTGTTCGTCACCAGCCCCCTCAGCATGCGCAGCGGCATCATCTGCTCGCCCCAGTCGCCTGAACTCGCGCGCCAGGCCCGCGAGCTCATCCTCCAGGGGCTGCGGGAGCTGGCGACGAGTGAGCGACTCCCCCTCTACTTCTACGGAGTGGATGGAGACGATGCGGCGCTCCGAGAGGCGCTCAACTCAGCGTCCTTCCAGGAAGTCTTCATCTACGACGACAACGTCATCGACGTGCCGCCGGGTGAGAGCCTCGACGCCTATCTGGGCCAGTTCAAGAGCGACGCGCGGAGGTTCCTCAAGAAGGAGATGGCGCACGTTCGAGACGCGGGCGTGAGCTTCGAGCGTGTCTCGCGCATGGGTGAGATGGGCGAGTTGCTCGAGCGGTTCTACGAGGTGACGTATTCGAAGTACGGCAGCGAGCACATCCGCCACCCGCCCGCGTTCTGGTCCGCCATCGAGCAGCACGTCTCACCCGAAGCCGAGGCCGTGGTGGGCTACCAGGGCGGAGAGCCCATCGGGTTCTCCCTGCTGCTGCAGAAGCACGACGAGGTGTGGTTCTACCGCGTCGGTCGCGCCGAGGCGGGTGCGTCGGAGACACCGCTGTACTTCAACCTCGGCTTCTATGAGCCGCTGCGCCGGGCCTACGAGCTGGGCGCCCGGAAGCTCTGGCTCGGGCCCAGCGCCTACGAGACGAAGCGGCGGAGAGGCGCGCGAAGACATCCACTCTTCAGCTACCTGTGGATTCCAGGGCGCTGGCCGCGCACCATCCTTCAGCCCTACGTGTCTGCCTATTCCCGCGTGACGAAGGCCATGGCGGCGGGCAGCCCTCAAAAGAACCGGATGCGAAAGACACCCTGACCTGGAGGGTGCGCCGACTCCCGTGGCGCGTCGCACCCCGCCACGGGAGCCTGAGCAGGCTCAGCCTTCGAGCTGCTCCGGAGTGACGCAGGCCGCGGCGAGGTCCAGGTCCTCCAGCGGGATTCGCTGGATGTGTTCGCGAGGCTCGTACTTGGGGTTGAGCTTGTCGCGATACTTCTCGGAGCCGCTCTCGTACGTCACCCACAGCTCGCCATCGATGATGTTCACGCCCTGGGCGTAGGGGTCGATGAGCCCATTGCTGATATCCACCCGGTTATCGATGTTCGCCGTGAAGGAGTCCGCGCTGGCCTCGAACGGCTGGTAGATGAGCTTCTGGTCGCCCGTGGTGAACAGCAGGGCGCCGTCGACCACCGTCATGCCCTGGGCGCGGTCCGGCGCGCGGATGGGTCCCTGGCGTGAGTCCTCGATGAGGGAGCCGGTCTCCTCGTCGAGCTTGTAACGCCAGACAGCGCCCGCCTTGCCATCGCCGTCCTTGCTGTAGCTGCCGATGTACGCGTAGCCGTCCTTCACCGTCATGTAGCTGCCAGCGGAGACCAGGTCCATGCCAGTGGCCGGGTCCTTCACTCCCTCGGGGAATGGGACCTCCATCACCTGGGAGGCCTGGGCCACGGTCCCCGTCTTCGCCGCGCGCTCCAGTTCCTCGCGCGTGTAGACGTAGATGCCCCGGGTGTCGGAGACGTAGACGAACTCGCCGTCGGTCGAGACACCACCGCCGTGCGTGGGCTTTCCCTCTTCGGGGTGCTTGGGGTCGAGCCCACCGAGCTGCACCTGGAGCGACTCGCTGCCCGAGCCCTTGTCCTGCACGGACAGCAGCACGTCGTGCCCGTCGGAGTAGTACGTCGTGAGCACTTCATCGCGTTTGGCGTCGTAGCCCTGGCCCTGGGGCGTCCAGCCCGCATCGAGGTGCAGCAGCTCCGGACTGACGGGCGCCGAGCCGCTCGAGGAAGGCGGAGCGGCCACCACGCTCGCCGGCTCCGCGACCGCCGACTTCGTCCCCAGGCCGGTGAGATTCACGGGGCTGGGCCGGGCAGCCTCCAGGCCGTCCTGGAAATAGGGCGCGGGGGCCGGGGGCGTCGCCGGTGCTTCAGGCGCCAGAGGCTTCGTGGCGTCCGTCTGGGTCGTGGTGACGACCCGGCGAGGAATCGAGGTGATCAAGAGCATGCCTCCGTCTGAACGGGCGAGTATCCAAGCCCCGCTGTATCACGGGCTGGTAACAACCCGAGCATATCCGAGTCTGGCCGGGAGAGCGCGACCCGGCCCACGGAACCGGCTGCCCCTTGGGGCGGCTGCGGGACGCGGATTTTGCTATGGGGGGGCCATGTCATCCGCACTCCAGACCCGTTCCCCCAGCTCCCTGGCCGCTGGCCGCTTTGGTCAGACGCGCTACATGATTCGCCGGAAGTTCTTCAAGCTGTTCGGCGGCGCCTTCCACATCTACGACGAGGTGGGCAACCTCGCGTTCTACTCGAAGATGAAGGCCTTCAAGCTGAAGGAGGACCTGCGCATCTACGGAGATGAGGAGATGCGTGAGGAGCTGCTCACCATCAAGGCGCGCGGCATCCTCGACTTCGGCATGACGTACGACGTGACGGACGCCGCCACGGGAGAGCGCGTGGGCGCGCTGCGCCGCAAGGGCCTGCGCTCCATCCTCCGAGACCAGTGGCTGGTGCTGGACGCGAACGACCAGGAGACGGGGAAGATTGAAGAGGACAGCATGATGCTGGCGCTGGTGCGCCGCTTCCTCACCAACCTGGTGCCGCAGTCCTTCTCCGGGAAGCTGGGCGAGACGAAGGTCCTCGCCTTCCACCAGCGCTTCAACCCGTTCATCCAGAAGATCGACCTGGACTTCTCGATGGACGACCGGAACCTGCTCGACCGGCGGCTCGGCATCGCCGCGGCGGTCCTGATGTGCGCCATCGAAGGCCGTCAGCAGTAGCCCTCGGGAGGAGGGCCGGGAGCGCGTCCCGGCCCCCTTCTTCAGGAGCGGAGGGGCAGTCGGAGGGTGAAGGTGGAGCCTTCGCCCATCTGGGAGCGGGCGGCCAGCGAGCCACCGTGAAGCCGGGCGAGCGACGAGGCGATGAACAAGCCCAGTCCATGGCCCCTCCCCTGTTGGCTGTCCGCTCTCCGGAAGCGGTCGAAGACGTGGGGCAGCGAGGCGGCCGGGATTCCCACGCCCTTGTCTCGCACATGGATGAGGACCGCGCCCGGATCCAACGCCGTCCGGATGTCCACCTCGCGAGAGGCGCCGCGATACTTCACCGCATTGGACAGCAGGTTGTTGAGGATCTGCCGCGTCCGTTCCGCGTCGAAGAACACCTGCTCCGGAGGCTCCTGCGCCTCCAGCCGGAAGGTCACCTCCGGCTGGGCCTCGGCCCAGTCCTGGATGACTTCCTGGAGGAAGGGAACCAGGGGCGCGGGCACGCGCTGGAGCTCCAGCTTCCCATCCACCAGTCGCGAGGCGTCCAGGATGGAGGTCACCAACCCGTTCATCTGGTCGAGCTGGCGCATCACCGACTCCGCGGAGCGTTGCTCGTCTTCGGGGGCGCCACGCTTGAGCAGCTTGCGAAGCAGGAGCTGGACGTTGAGGCGCGCGGAGCTCAGCGGCGTCTTCAGCTCATGTGCGACCCAGTTGAGCATCTCCTCGCGCGCCGCTCCCAAGGAGGTGGCGGAATCGCGCGAAGGCGGAGGTGTGTCCGGAATGGCCCGTTCGTGACGGGCCAGCGCGGCGCTGACGGTCTTCTCGAAGGTGGCCAGGTCCACCGGCTTGGCCAGGAACGTCTCCGCCTCTTCGCGACCGGTTGGGCGCGCCGCGCTGAGGAGCACGAAAGGCACATGCGCCAGGGCGGGCTCCGAGCGCATCGCATAGAACAACTGCATCCCCGTGCGCCGGGGCATCATGTGGTCGCTGATGACCAGATCCGGAGGCTCCGTGCGCGCGAGCATCAGGGCCTCCTCGCCATTGCTTGCTCGCACGACGCGGTGGCCCAGGTCCTCGAGCACCTCGGAGAACACTTCCAGGAGCGCCTCTTCGTCCTCGGCGATGAGGATCAGGCTCATGTCGTGCTCCCACCGATGGTGGTTCCCACCGGACGGGCCTGGCCCGTGAGCAATCCCTGAGAGGAACGCATGGGGGCGAGCACCCGCAGGCCCGTATCGGCCACCTCGAACTCGCGCACGGTGCTGTCGTACTTGCTGTCGCGCATCTTCAGGATGGAGAGGATCCGGTGCAGGCGGCCGTGCAGCTCCACGAAGCGCAGGAGCAGCACGTTCTCCGCCAGCATGGCCACGGGCGAATCGCTGAAATCCAGCTCGGTGCCCACGACCTTGGAGACCTCGCGGGTGAACAACGACGTCACCCCCAGTTGCCGCAGGCGCAACGACAGGGATGCCAGGAAGGCGCGGCGTCGCTCGCCCTCCATGATGGACTGCTCCAGCTCCGCCAGCCCATCCAGGACAACGCGCTTCACTCCCCGCTCCTCGATGCGCTGGAGGATGCGGCGGACAAGGACGTCTGCCTCGGCTTCCGCGGGCAGCTCGTTGATGATTTCCAGCATCCCGGACTCGTACGCGGGCCGCATGTCCAGCCCCACCCGCAGCGCGCGGGCGAGCACGCGCTCGGGTGAGTCGAAGAACGAGACGAAGAGCGCCTTCTCCCCACGGCGAGCACCGTCCAGCGCGAAGTACGACGCCATCAGCGTCTTGCCGATGCCCATGCTCCCGGCGATCAACGTGGCGCTGTTGGACGGAAAGCCGCCGTACATCAAGGTGTCCAGCTCCGGAAGCCCGAAGCCCCTGCGTTCGAGGTCCAGAGGAGCCTCCGGCACGGCAGGCAGCGTCGCCTCCAGGCGAGGCAGGAAGTCCACGCCCTGCATGGTGATGCGCATGACGTGCTCACCCATCAGGTGTGGACGACCGCGCAGCTTCACCACCTCCACCCGGCGCATGCGGAGCGCGCCCTGGCTCCGGACGGACACCGCCACGATGCCATCCATGGTGGTGGCCTCCGGCAGTTCCATCAGTCGCTGGAGCGGATACTCCGTGGTGAAGATGCCAATGCAGTTGAGCGCCGCCAGGCCGAGGCCCAGCTCGTAGAGGAACTCGCGCAACCGCGCCTCGTCCTGCCACAGGTCGCGGATGGAGCGCAGGCCGTCGATGAAGAGCAGGCGGGCGCCGCGCTCTCGCACCGTCTGGAGGAGCAGGTCCCTGGCTTCCTTGGCGCCCCGCTTCAGCGCCGAGTAGGCGCTGATGAGGAACAGCATGTCGCCCAGCACCTCGGGCTTGTGGAAGGCGAAGCCGGACAGCGCATCCACCAGCTTGTCATGAGGCTCGGAAGTGACGGTGACCACCACGACGGGGATGCCCCGCGACGCGGCCGCGAAGGCCACCTGGCTGCACAGCACCGTCTTGCCGCTGCCGGGCGTCCCGGTGACGATGATGGACTGGCGAGGAGGCAACCCACCCGCCAGGAGCACGTTGAGGCTGGGGATGCCGGTGTCGAAGTTCTGCGGCGGACTCATTCGGGGATTCCGGGGAACGTGAAGACCCAGGCGAGGGAGGCCTGAGCCAGGAGGTGTGCACGCGACGGCACAGCGCGCAACCTGCGGTTGGCTCGGGCGACCCGCCACCCCGAAACGCCGTTCGACGACCCCGGACTGTTCAGCAGTCAGCATCCTCCAGCCCTCCAGGGCTGGATGCTGAACCAGCGAAGGGCTGGGCGCCTGCCGTGTGCCGTCCAACCCCCCGTGCGCTGGACCTGGCGCGCTCCCCTGGCACCAGCCAGAGGAACTGCACGTGCGGCGACCATCACACGGGCAGGCGTTGGAGCAGCGGTTCGAGCCCCCGAGCAAATCTCTAGGAAGACCAGTTCATCTGAACGGACCCGTAAAACGGGCCGCACATGAACCCATCGAGAAAGCCAGACGCAACCCAGCCTCCACGCGCGACGGATTGTGGATGTTATTGGCGGTGACGGGAGCGCCTCAGGGTGCCCGAGCTCGCGATTCTCCACGGACGTCAATCGGGCGGCGCGGAGCCGCCACCGAAGACGAGGGGGTCGTCGAGGCTCTTGAGGTCATCGCCAGCCTGAACGCGGGACTCTTTCATCTTAGGCGGGTTTTTCAATACAGTGCGACTGAGTCGTCAGCGCGCATTAAACGGAGAATCCAGGAATGGCTCGAAACGTCAAGTCCACCTACGTCCTTGGTACGGGTCTCTCTCACGACGGCTCGGCGTGCCTCATCAAGGATGGGCGCATCTGTGTGGCCATCGAGAAGGAGCGCATCACCCGGCGCAAGCACGACGGTGGCAACGACTCGGACGCGGTGAGCTACTGCCTGCAGGCCGAGGGCATCACCATCGACGACGTGGCCGTGGTCGTGCAGAACGACAACTTCGGAATGCTGGTGGGGGCGGACGACTGGTTCCAGGGGCCTCGGGTGGTGAAGGGAACCAACGTCCCCCTCGTCACCATCTCCCACCACCTGGCGCACGCCTTCAGCGCCATCTGCGCGTCGCCGTTCGACGAGGCCTCGGTGCTCATCATCGATGGCAGTGGCAATTCCTTCGATGACTGCCTGGACCGTGAAGGGTGCACCCTGGGCGTGACGCCCGCCAAGGAGCTGGAGCACCTCTACTTCGAGAAGGACAGCTATTACCACTACGAGCAGGGCCGGATGCGCCCGGTCTACAAGGACTTCTCCGAGGCCGGCATGGGCATCAAGCAGTACCCCATGCGCCCCAACTTCACGATGCACTCCATTGGAGGCATGTACCTGGCGGCGAGCGTGTACGTGTTCGCGGGCTTCGAGGACCCGGGGAAGCTGATGGGGCTGGCGCCGTTTGGCCGCCCGAACCAGCACGACTTCCCCATCTTCGACCTGAAGGACGGTCGCGTCTTCGTGCGCTACGACTGGATGGAGCGCTTCACGCGGCCGGCGCGCAACAAGACGGACTTCAAGGAGGGCTTCCAGGCACACGCGGACTTCGCGTGGTGGCTGCAGCGTGAGGTGGAGCGGGCCCTGCTCTACGTCGTGAACCACCGCTACGAGCAGGCGCCGTCGGACAACCTCGTGTACGCGGGAGGCGTGGCGCTCAACGCGGTGGCCAACCGCGTCATCCGCACGCAGTCTCGCTTCAAGAACATGTTCATCCAGCCGGCGGCGGGTGACAACGGGCTGGCGGTGGGCTGCGCGTATTACGGCTGGCAGGAGGTGCTCAAGCGCGAGCGGGTGAAGGCCACGGGCTCCTCGGCGTTCGGCAGGCACTACCGCCGCGACGAGGTGGACGCGGCCCTCAAGAATCACGACGACCTGCTGAAGGAGGAGCCGGCGCAGGACGTGTACCGGCGCACCGCGGAGCTGCTCGCGGACGGCAAGGTGGTGGGTTGGTTCCAGGGGGGCTCGGAGCTCGGTCCGCGCGCGCTCGGCCACCGCAGCATCCTGGCGGACCCGCGCCTGCCGGAGATGCGCGACTTCATCAACAGCAAGGTGAAGTTCCGTGAGGACTTCCGGCCCTTCGCACCGTCGGTGCTGCGCGAGGACTGCTCCACCTACTTCGACTGCGACTACGAGAGCCCGTACATGGTCATGGTGGCGCCGGTGCGTCCGGAGTGGCGCTCGCGCATCCCCAGCGTCGTGCACCAGGACTTCTCGGCGCGCATCCAGACCGTGACGGAGGACGTGTCCCCCGCGTACTACCGGCTGCTGAAGCAGTTCAAGGAGGTCACCGGCATCTCCGTGCTGCTCAATACCTCCTTCAACCGCAAGGGCATGCCCATCGTGGAGACGCCCGAGGAGGCCATCCGGTTCTTCCTTAGCTGCGCGCTGGACGCGCTGGTGCTGGAGGACCGCATCTTCTTCAAGGTGGCGACGCGGACGTCCGTGGACCTGCCCCTGGACAAGCTGTTGCTGGAGCGCATCAAGCCCGCGCTGGAGCGCAACGTCGAGGAGGCGAAGCGTATCGGCGGGGTGTTCGAGCTGCGCCTGAGCGGCGTGCGGACCTTCACCATGGACCTGTCGCGCCAGCAGCCGACCCTCTTCGAGGGCCGTCAGAAGACCCCGGACGTGGTGCTCGAGCTCTCGGAGAGCGACTTCCAGCGGCTCTACAACGACCCCAACGAGGCCCAGTCGCTGTTCGGCCAGGGAAAGATCTCCGTCAACGGAGATCCCGCGCGCGCGCTGCAGGTGGCGCGCATCCTGCGGATGTCGTGAGCCGCGGGCCCGCACTCGAGAACGCCATGAACGTACGGGAAGCCCTCCAGCGGACGAAGCACTGGGTCGATACGGAAGGCAGCCGGATCCCAGGCTTCCTGGGCGCCTATGTCGCGGGGAGTTCGACGCGCATGCCGCTGGACGCGCCCTTCGCGCCGTGGCGTGACGTCGATATCGTCATCGCCACGACGGACGCGAACGAGGTCCGGATGCCGCCCCTGGAGTTCGTGCACCAGGAGGTCATCGTGGAGTGCGGCTGCCTGGACGCGAAGCTCTTCCAGCGCGCCGAGGATATCGTCGCGACCCCGGAGCACGCGGACAACCTCGCGGCGGGGGTCATCCTGTCCGATCCGACCGGCGCCTTCCAGAAGCTGCACGAGCGCGTCGCCGTGGAGTTCCCCCGGCGCCCCTGGGTGCGTGCCCGGTGCGAGGCACACCAGCGCACCTTCCTGACGCACCTGGAGCAGGCCACCCAGGCCCGCGCGGCGGGGATGTATCCGCTGATGCTCATGCACTACCACGCCGCCCTGGTCTACCTGTCGGGGCTCGTGGCGCTGTCACACCTGCGCCCCATCACAGTGCGCCAATGCTTCGTCCTCTCGGGGGAGTTGCTGGAGCGGCAGGGGCTCGGGGCCCTGCACGAGGAATCGCTGGAGCTGCTGGGCAGCGCGAGCCTGTCGAAAGTGGAGGTGGAGCACTTCCACGCGGACTTCATGAGGGCCTTTGACCGCGCGATTGAAGTGAAGCGGGGCGACATCCCGTACGGCTTCAAGCTTCGCGCGCACCTGAGGCGCGCCTACCTGGAGGGAACCCAGGAGATGATCGATGCCGGGCGGCACCGGGAGGCCGCGTTCTGGTTCTTCGGCCTCTATTTCCTCGCGCTGATGGTGATCCAGAAAGACGCCCCGGGCGACGAGAGGCCGGTGTTCCAGGCGCGCTTCGATGCGTTCTTCGCCCGGCTCGACTTGCACCCCACTGCCGACTGGATGGGCCGACTGAGGCGCGCGAAGGCCGTCTTCGAGCGGTTCCGCGAGGCCTCGGAAACGGCCCTCGCGAGCACCCCCGCCATCAAGGACTGACTCCCCTCATGGCGACCATCCTCCTCGCGCCCTTCGCGGGCCATGGCCATATCAATCCCACCCTGAAGCTCGCCCGGGCACTGGGCCAGCGAGGCCACCGCGTGGTCTACGCGGGCCCCCTGGACTGCCAGGAGCTGGTGACCCGCCGCGGGGGCGAGTTCATCCCCGTGCTCGAGGAGCAATTGCCCAAGGGCAGCTTCGACCCCTTCCAGGCCTCCGGGTTCCTGGGGCACGTGCGCCAGCTCCGCGCGCTCACCCGCCGGGTCGACGCCGCGCTGCTGGCCATCGCGGAGGGCGCGCTCGACGGAGTCTTCGAGCGCGTGCGACCGGACCTGGTGGTCTGCGACACCCTCCTCCCGTACACGGCGCTGGTGGCCCATGGCCATGGAGTCCCAGCGGTCTTCTTCAACACCTCCGTGCCCCGCGAGTTCATCCACCCCTTCCTGTCCCGCCCACCCACGGAGCCCTCCCGCAGGCTGCGCGCCCACGCCGTCCGGGCGTTGCTCGGGGTGATGGGGGCGCTGGGCATCGCGCCCCGGATGAACGAGCGCAGCGCGCGCATCGCACGCCGCTACGGCTATCCGGTGGAGGCGCTCGCGACGGAGCCCGAGCGCCTGCTCGCGCCCCGGCTGCCAGAGCTGATCCTCGCCCCGCGTGAGTTCGCCGAGCCCGATGGCTACGTGGAGTCCCACTACATCTACGCGGGGCCGAGCATCGACCTGGACCGGGCCCCCATGGACTTCCCCTGGGAGCGGCTCGCCGCCGACAAGCCCCTCATCCTCTTCTCCCTGGGCAGCCAGGGCGCCTTCCGCCGAGCGCTGGAGCAGCAGGTGCTCGACACCGTGTTCGCGGCGGCGCGGGCGAGGCCCCAGTGGCAGTTCGTCTTCGCGGTGACGCCCGCCCACGACCCGAAGCCCTACGACGCGGAGCCCAACGTGGTGGCCGTCCACTCCGCGCCCCTGCTCCAGTTGCTGGAGCGCGCCACCGCGGTCGTCACGCACGGCGGCTTCAACACGGTGAAGGAGTGCATCTACTTCGGCGTGCCCATGGTCGTGGTGCCGTTCGTGTTCGACATGCCCGGCGTGGGGCGCGCGGTGGAGCACCGGGGGCTGGGCATCTCCTGCCCCGCGAAGACGCTGAAGTTGGAGCACCTGCTCGCATCGCTGGACTCGCTGGTGGGCGAGCCGCGGTGGCGCACGGCCCTGGCCGCCATGCGCGCGTGCTTCCATGAGAACGAGCGGAACAACTCGGCCGCGGACGCCCTCGAGCGCCTCCTCCAGGCGCCCGAGGCCCAGGGCGCGCGGCTCAGGCCGGGTTCTTCCGCACGGTGACCTGGAAGGCCTTGCGCACCACCTGGAGGTGCCTGGCCGCGGCGGAGAGGAACGCGTCGATGCCGAGGTCCGGGCGCGAGATGTCCTGGAAGTCCGCGAGCTGCGCGGCGGCCATGCCGTAGTCGTCGAAGGTCATCACCCCACCCGGCTTCAGCAGCCGCCAGCACAGCACGGCGTCCTCCAGGACGTCGTACGTCTCGTGCGAGCCGTCCACGTAGATGAAGTCATACACGGGCTCGGGAGGAAGCCGGCGCAGGGCGACATGGGACAGGCCCACCCGCTTCTCCACGCGCTCGCCCGCGCCGCTCGTGGCGATGTTCTCGTCGAACAAGCGCGCGGCATTCCCCTCGAACAGGTCCACGCAGGTGATGCGCGATGTCGGGTGCGTGAGCACGTTCTCCAGGAGCCAGATGGCGGAGCGTCCCTCGAAGCTGCCAATCTCCAGCACCCTCGCGCCAGGCTGCCCCATCAACGGCGAGAGCACCTCGCGCCACTCGGCTTCGCACTTGGACATCCAGTCCGTGGAGAAGCGGTAGCGCCCCACCTGCCGCAGCGCCGGGTTGCGCTCCATGTACCCGCGCGCCGCCGCCTTGACCTCCGGTGAGGCCCACTTGAAGTCCAGCAGCCGCCCGAGCGCGGCGTGCACGGAGCTCCGCAGGTTGTCCACCGACGCGGCATGAGGCCCCAGCCGCGCCGCCGCCCCGTTCGTCAGCATCGCCCCCAGGCTCTCCACCTCCCGGAGCCACGCGAGGATGCCCTCGTTCGCGGCCGCGGGCTCCATCCGCAGGAAGCCCTGGAAGCGCATGGCCAGCGACGACACCTGTTGGGACAGCTCAACCCCGGGGTTCACGCGGGCCTGCCTTTCTTCAGAGGGAGGGGCACTCACGACACCCTGCCGGCGTCCGCGAGTGTCTTGGATGGTTCCATGCGGTATACCGCGAGGTCAAGGAATCGCGATTAATCACGAATGTAAACATTTCCTGATTATGTATAAACAGCCCTCGATGAAGCTCCTTCCATGAATGACACCCGCCTCCTGGTCAGCAGCATCATCCGAATCACCGAGCCCGGTGAGCGCAGCGGCTCCGTGCGACTGGTCAGCCTGAAGGAGCGGCGCGTCCTGGCGGACTGGCCCATTCCGGAGAGTCCCTTTCGCGCGTACGACCCGAACCCGCGCGGAGGGCTCAGGGGCGGTCGGGGCATCAGCGGCGACGGGGAGCGGCTCGTGGTGGCGGTGACGGATCGCCTCTTCGTCTTCAATCGCGAGTGGAGACAGGTGGGCGAGCTGAGCCATCCCCTCCTCGGCCAGGTGCATGACCTCCTGGTCGAACCGGATGGCGTCTGGGTGACGGCCAGCGCATCGGACATGGTGATGAAGCTGGGCTGGGACGGCGCCGTGCTGCGCGCGTGGAGCTGGCGGGAGGA
Organism: Myxococcus sp. CA056; assembly: GCF_013336715.1. Lineage (NCBI taxonomy): Bacteria > Pseudomonadati > Myxococcota > Myxococcia > Myxococcales > Myxococcaceae > Myxococcus > Myxococcus sp. CA056. The sequence goes on along the minus strand of NZ_JABUMT010000005.1, from coordinate 395,332 downwards.
CCCCGCGCTGGCCCGGGAGCTGAAGCTGGCGGACGCGCTCGGCGGAGCGCTGAGCGACGATTACCGGGACCCGCGCCGGCTCCCCGCCTTCTTCGACTTCGTCCATGTGAATGGCGTAGCACGCTGCCCCGAGGGGCTGCTCGTGTCCTTCGGCTTCGTCCCGTCCCGGCTCTCACGACGCATCCAGGCGCTGACGGACCTTCCCGACGCGCTCCTGCGGCGGCTGGGGCGCGGGACGCGAAAGACGAAGGCCTCGAGCGCGTTCGACCTGCGCTTCCTGGCCTCGAGCTTCACGGCCTCCTCCTGGGTCGGCGTGCTGTTGCCGGACCAGGGGCCCGCGCGCGTCGTCGCCCGCCAGGACGGCATCCTGCGGCCCAACCACAACCTGCTGCGGCACCGGGACACGCTCGTCTACAACGACACCCACAACAACCAGGTCGTGCAGCAGGCGGTGGATGGGAGCTGGAAGCGGCAGGTGGCCATCCCCGGAGATCCACCCTTCGTCCGCGGTCTCGCGCCCCTGGGGGGAAACCGCTTCCTCGTGGGCAGCCAGCGGCCGGCCGCCTTGTATGACGTGGACTTCGATTCACCGCGCTGCGAGCGGCTGCTCGAGCTGGGCACCCACCGCCACGAGTGCGTCTACGGCATCCACGTCGTGCCGGACTGTTTCGGCGAGCCCCCGGAGGAGCTCTGGGCGCCCGCGTCCCCGGCCAACAACGCGCGGCCCCGGAACGAAGCGCGGGTGGCCTAGCACACCGCCGCGCGACGTGCTGTCCGGACACCTGCTTTTGACATGAGCGCGTGTTTCAGGTCCGGACGGACTCGTGGTCGAAGGAAGCATATTGCCGGTTTGACCAGTTGAGCCATGTTTCCATAGTCTGCATGGCTGACTTCAACCACAGGTCTTCCAGGTCTCCCTTGTCATTCATGAACTACTCGTTTCGCGGCCCATTCTTGCGCTGCGTGCTCGCGACCCTCGCGATCTTCACCCTGGCCGCCTGTGGTGAAGACACGGTCCCGGAGCCGCCTCCCATCGCCGCGCCGGGCTACGAGGCCACGATCCGGCTCACCCGCCACGGGATTCCCCACATCACCGCCAGGGACCTGGGCAGCGCGGCCTTCGGCCAGGGCTATGCCTTTGCCCAGGAGCACGTCTGCGCCCTGGCGGATCAAGTCCTCAAGGTTCGCAGCGAGCGGGCCCGGTTCCTGGGCGCGGGCGCTGGCAATGCCAACGTGGCCAGTGACTTCGGCTACCTCGCGCTGGACGTCTACGGCCGCGCGCGGGAGGCGCTCCCCAGGTTGCCGGCGGACGTGAAGTCCATGATCGAGGGTTACGTCGCGGGCTACAACCGCTACCTTGAGGAGGTGGGCCCCGCCGGACTGCCCCCAGGCTGCGTCAACGCCGCGTGGGTGAGGCCCATCAGCGACGTGGACCTGATGGCCTACCACGTCAGCCTGGCGCTCCTCATGAGCAGCTACCAGTTCGTCGCCGCGGTCACCAATGCCCAGCCGCCCACGACCACGGGCGGCATGCGCATCACCGTGCCGTCGCCGGAGGCCTTCAAGGAGCTGCGCGATCACGACACGGGGAGCAACGGCTGGGCCATTGGCGCCGAGCGCTCGCGCGGGGGCCGCGGAATGCTCGTGGCCAACCCCCACTTCCCCTGGCAGGGCGAGCTGCGGCTCTGGGAGAGCCACCTCACCGTGCCGGGCGTGATGAACGTCTACGGCGCGAGCCTGCTGGGCGTGCCAGGGGTGCTCATCGGCTTCAACGAAAACGTCGCCTGGACGCACACGGTGTCGGCCGGCCAGCGCATGACGCTGTACCGGCTGAAGCTCGTGCCCGGCAAGCCGACCCACTACCTGTATGACGGGCAGGAGCGGCAGATGACGGCGCGGGAACACACCATCCTCGTGCGCCTGCCGGAGGGCTCGCTCACCAACGTGAAGCGCACGCTCTACAGCAGCCACGTCGGCCCCATGCTCGCCATCCCCGGCGCCACGGACTGGACCTCCACGGTCGCCTTCACGTACCGCGACGCCAACCTGGAGAACTCCACCCTGCTGGCCCAGTTCCACGCGATGAACCGGGCGCGCAACCTCCAGGAGTTCAAGGAGGCCTTCGCCACCATCCAGGGCATCCCCTGGGTCAACACCCTGGCGGCGGACCGTGACGGCAACACCTGGTACGCGGACGCCGCGGCCACGCCCGACCTGAGCAGCGCGGCGATCGACGCCTGGCGCACGGCCAGCTCGGGCGTGGACCCGCAGGTGACCTTGTTCCTGCGCAACCTCAACCTCGTGCTGCTCGACGGCAGCACCTCCGTCAACGAGTGGGTGGCCACTCCCGGCGGACGCAGCCCGGGACTCATCCCTTTCGCCCGCGTGCCCCAGCTCGCGCGGCGTGACTTCGTCTTCAACGCCAACGACAGCTACTGGCTCACCAATCCGGCGGAGCCCCTGCCAGACCTGTCCCCCCTGCACGGTCCCACGCGCCGCAGCCAGCAGCCGCGCTCGCGCATGAACTTGGTGATGTTGACCGAGCAGACGGCGGAAGGGGCCTCCGGCGCGGATGGGAAGTTCACGCTCGACGAGCTCCAGGCCGCCATCCTCAGCAACCGCGGCCTCGTGGCGGAGATGCTGCGCCCCGGAGTCGTGGAGCGCTGCCAGGCCACGCCCACCGCGACCTACCAGGGCAGGAGCGTGGACCTCTCCCGGGCCTGCGCCATCCTCGCCGCCTGGAACGGTCGCTTCGACGTGGACAGCGTGGGCGCGGTGCTCTGGCGCGAGTTCATCGGGACCTATCTGGTGAACCAGTTGCTGAACAAGGGCACGCTCTTCGACACGGCCTTCGACGTCAACGCGCCCTTCACCACGCCTGGCACCCTCACGCCCGCCCCCGCGCAGGGTGAGGACCCGATGCTCGTCAAGCTCGCGCAGGCGGTGACGCTGCTGACGTCCTCGAACATCTCCCTGGACGCGCCCCTGGGCACCGTGCAGTTCACCCCGCGCCGCGGCCTGCGCATCCCCATCCACGGTGGCCACAACCGCGACGGCGTGGCGAACGTCGTCAACTACGGCACCATCCAGTCCACGCTCATCGACGTGCCGCCCGCGCGGGCCAGGCTGCTCAATGGCGAGACGGGCCTGACGTCGGACGGCTACGTCATCACCTCCGGGTCCAGCTTCCTCATGGCCCTGGAGTTCACCGACACCGGAGTGCAGGCGCGGGCCTTGATGACCTACGGCCAGTCGTCCAATCCCGCCTCGCCCTACTACTCGGACCAGACGGAGCTCTTCTCCGGGAAGCAGTGGCGCGACATCCGCTTCACCGAGGAGCAGATCCTCGCGGACCCGGCCCTGGTGGTGCAGTCCGTGTCGGCCCCGTAACCCCTCTGTACCTCCACGGGCGGGGCGTCCCGCCCGGGAGCCTCGACAGGGCCTCCGGCTGCCCCCGGGGGCCCGTTCCTCACTTGCATGTCCTCCCGAGTGAAACCCGTCCTCCGGTCTCGGAGGACGAGCCTTCACCCGTCGTGCTCGGCACCGCCCGCCCAGGCCCGCCAAGTGCCCGAGACACTGGAAACGTGAACTTCATGTCCGCCCACTCCACCTCGTCTCCTGGCTCCTCCGCGTCTCTTGTCGGCCTTCTGCGTCAGCGGGCGGAGGCTCGGGCAGAGGACCCGCTCTACACGTTCCTGGAAGAGGACGGGGCCGCCAGCGAGATGACGGGCGGAGAGCTGGACCGCTGGGCCCGGCGGATTGGCGCGGCGTTGGAGGCGGTGTCTCCCGCCGGGGCGCGCGTCGTGCTGCTGTACCCGCCCGGACTGCAGTACATCGCGGGCTTCTTCGGGTGCCTGTACTCGCAGCGGGTCGCGGTGCCGGCCTACCCCCCGGATCCGCTCCGGCTCGGGCGGACGCTGCCCCGGTTGCGGGCCATCATCGAGGATGCGCGGGCCACGGTGGTGCTCACCACCTCGTTCATCGCGTCCTTCGCGGAGATGCTGTTCGAGCAGGCCCCGGAGCTCCAGTCGCTCCAGTGGGTGGCCACCGACACGCTCCCCGAGGATACGGGGCACGACTGGACGCCGGCGGACGTCGGTCCGGACGCGCTGGCCTTCCTCCAGTACACCTCCGGCTCCACGGGCACGCCCAAGGGGGTGATGCTCAGCCACGGCAACCTGCTGCACAACCTGGGGCTCATCGCTCACGCGTTCGAGAGCCGCCGGGACTCCGTGGGCGTCATCTGGCTGCCGCCCTACCACGACATGGGGCTCATCGGCGGAATCCTGCAGCCGCTCTACATGGGGTTCCCCGTGGCGCTGATGTCGCCGCTGGACTTCCTCAAGCGCCCGCTCCGGTGGCTGGAGGCCGTGTCGCGCTTCAAGGGCACCATCAGCGGCGGTCCGAACTTCGCGTTCGACCTGTGCGTGCGCAAGAGCACGCCCGAGGAGCGCGCGGCGCTCGACCTCAGCGCCTGGGAGGTCGCGTTCTGCGGCGCCGAGCCCATCCGCCCGGAGGTGCTCGCGCGTTTCACGGAGGCGTTCGCGCCGAGCGGGTTCCGCCCCGGAGCGCTGTACGCCTGCTACGGCCTCGCCGAGGCCACGCTAATCGTCTCGGGCGGCAAGAAGGGCGTGTTCCCCGTTCATCGTTCGTTCTCGCCCGGAGCGCTGGCGCGCAATGAGGCCCGAGTCGACACGACGACCGAGGGACAGGTGCTCGTCGGCTGCGGTGGAAACCTGCCGGACCAGGAGCTGCGCGTCGTGGACCCCGCGACGTGCTCGCCGTGCCCGCCGGGCACCGTGGGAGAGATCTGGGTCTCTGGCCCGAGCGTGGCGCGGGGCTACTGGCAACGCCCCGAGGAGACGGCCCGCGCGTTCGAGGCCCAGGTGCCCGGAAGTGACAGGCGATTCCTGCGCACGGGCGACCTTGGCTTCCTGCACGAAGGCGAGCTGTTCGTCTCCGGGAGGCTCAAGGACCTCATCATCCTCCGCGGCCGCAACCTCCATCCCCAGGACCTGGAGCTGACCGTCGAGCAGAGCCACCCCTCGCTCCGTCCCGGTTGCACCGCCGCCTTCGCCTTGGACGTCGATGGTGAGGAGCGGCTCGTCGTCGTCCAGGAGGTGGATGTCCGCAAACTGGTGGATCCCGCCGAGGTGACGGCCCTGGTGCGCCGCCGGCTCGCGGAGCAGCACGACGTCCAGCTCCACGCGCTCGCGTTGATTGAACCCGGCAGTATTCCCAAGACGTCCAGCGGGAAGATCCAGCGCAACGGCACCCGCGCGGCGTTCGTCGCCAGCGAGCTGGCCCTCGTGTCGACCTGGCGCGAGGAGGCCGCGGTCGGCGCGACAGCTCCGGAGGCTGTGGCGCTCTCCTCGAGCGCAACCCTGGAGGAGACCACCACCTGGCTGCGGGACACCCTGGGCCGGCGGTTGCGTGTCCGGGCGGAGGAGCTGGATCCCGCCGTGCCCATCACCCGCTTCGGCTTTGACTCGCTCGTCGCGATCGAGCTGGGACACGCGCTGGAGATCGCCACGGGCGTCTCCTTGCGCATGGAGGAGCTGCTGCGAGGCCCCAGCGTCATGGAGCTGGCGGCACTGCTGCACGGACGGCGCTCGGCCGCGAAGGCGGCGCTCCCGGCCATCACTCGCCGCGCGGATGACACGCCACCCCTGCTCTCCCCCGGCCAGGAGCGGCTATGGCTCCTGGAGCAGCTCCAGCCGGGGGGTGCCCTGTACAACCTCGCCGTGGCCGTCCGGTTCAAGGGCGCCCTGGACACCGTGGCCTTGGAGCGCGCGTTCCAGGACATCGTGCGCCGCCACGAGGTGCTCCGGACCACGTTCCGCGCCGTGGAGACGGAGGGTCCGGCCGTACTGATCGTCTCGCCGGACGCGGACTTCACGCTCGCCACCGACGACCTGCGCGCGCGGCCGGCTGCCGAGCGCGAACGGGAGGTCCAGCGACGTGCGGACGCCGAGGCGCTTCGGCCCTTCCTGCTGACGCAAGGGCCGCTCCTGCGCGGGCTCCTGCTACGGACCGGCGAGCAGGAGCACGTGCTCGTGCTCACGATGCACCACATCGTCTCGGACGGCGCGTCCATGGAGGTGCTCGTCCGCGAACTCGCGGCGCTCTACGCGGCGCACACCTCCGGTCAGCCGGCGGCGCTGCCCGAGCTGCCGCTGCGGTACTCCGATTACGGCGCTTGGCTGCGCGAGCACCTGCGGGGCGAGACGCTGGAGCGGCTGCTCGGCTACTGGCGTCGGCAGCTTGAGGGTGCGCCCGAGGTGCTGGAGTTGGGCGTTGCGCGGCCCCGGCCGGCGGTGTCCACGCACCAGGGTGACAGCGTGGAGGTGAAGCTGTCGGCCCTGCTGATGGAGCAGGTGAAGTCCCTCGCGCGCGAGCAGGGCGTGTCACCCTTCGTCGTGTTGCTGGCGGCGTTCCAGCTCCTGCTGGCCCGTTACTCGGGGCAGGACGACATCTGCGTGGGCACGCCCATCAACGGTCGTGACCGCCCGGAGACGCAGGGACTCATCGGCTTCTTCGTCAACACCCTGGTCCTGCGCACGCGGCTGGCGGGAGCCGCCACCTTCCACGAGCTGCTCGCGCGCGTGCGCGACGTCACCCTGGAGGCCTATGCCCACCAGGAACTGCCGTTCGAGAAGCTGGTGGAGGCGCTGCGGCCGACCCGCCACCTCGGGGCCTCGCCGCTGTTCCAGGTGGTGCTGGCCATCCTGCCGGACCCGCTCTCCGCGCAGCCGTTGCCGGGGCTGGAGCTTCAGCAACTGGAGCTGCCGAGCCGCCTGGTCCAGAGCGACCTGCGCCTCGCGCTCGCGGAGAGCGTCCAGGGCCTCCACGGCCGGCTGGAGTACAGCACGGACCTGTTCGACGCGGCGACGGCGCGCCAGCTCGTCAAGCACCTCGGCGCCCTGCTGGAGGCCGCGGTCTCCCAGCCCTCGGCGCCACTGGCGTCCCTGTCCCCGCTGGATGAAGTGGAGCGCCGCCAACTGCTCGTCGAGTGGAGCGGCGCCGTCCCCGGTGAGCCGGAGGATGTCTGCGTTCACCGGCACTTCGAGGCGCAGGTCGCGCGCACACCCGACGCAGTGGCGCTCAGCTTCGAGGGTGAAGAGCTCAGCTACCGCGAACTCAACGCGCGGGCCAACCGGCTGGCGCGGGTGCTTCGGCGCCGGGGCGTGGGGCCGGAGGTCCTCGTCGGACTGTGCGTCGAGCGCTCGTTCGAGATGGTCGTGGGGCTGCTCGCCATCCTCAAGGCGGGCGGCGCGTACGTGCCAATCGACCCGAGCCAGCCCGTGGAGCGGCTCGCCCTCATCCTCGACGATACGCGCGCGCCACTCGTCCTCACTCGCCGCGCGCTGGTCGACCGACTGGGCGGGCAGCAGGCCCGGGCGCTGTGCCTGGAGGAAGTGGACGCGGAGCTCCTCCTCGAGTCCACGGAGGACCTCGACACTGGCGCCACTGGCGACAGCCTCGCGTACGTCATCTACACCTCGGGCTCGACGGGCCGTCCCAAGGGGACGCTCCTCCAGCATCGGGGCCTGTGCAACACAGCGCGGCAGACGCTCGCGGTGATGAAGCTGGAGGTGGGCAGCCGCCTCCTGCAGTTCTTCGCGCTGAGCTTCGACGCGGCGGTGTCCGACATCTTCCCGCCGCTGCTGTCGGGGGCCACGCTGGTCCTGGTGCCCAGGGAGCGGCTGATGCCGGGGGCTCCGCTCGAGCAGACCCTGAACGAGCAGGCCATCACCGTCGTCACGCTGACGCCGTCCGTCCTCGCGCAGCTCTTCCCTGCGGGAGTGACGAGCCTGCGGACCGTGCTCACTGCAGGCGAGGCATGCACGCCGGAGATCGCCTTGCGCTGGGCGGACCGGCTGCGCTTCGTCAACGCCTATGGCCCCACCGAGGTCACCGTCTGCGCGACCGTCAACACGGCGATGGACCCCGAGCGCCCCACGCTGGGCAGGCCGCTGGCCAACGTCCAGGTGTACGTGCTGGATGACGCGCTCCAGCCCGTGCCGGCCGGTGTTCCAGGCGAGCTGTACGTCGCGGGCGTGGGCCTGGCGCGGGGCTACCTGGGCCGCCCGGACCTCACCGCCGAGCGGTTCGTCCCCCACCCCTACTCCTCGGTGCCCGGTGCCCGGCTGTACCGCACGGGCGACCGGGTCCGACACCTCGCCGACGGCGACCTGGAGTACGTGGGACGTGTCGACGACCAGGTGAAGCTGCGCGGCTACCGCATCGAGCCGGGTGAGATCGAGGCTGCGCTGCGCGCGCAACCGGGCGTGCGCGACGCGGCGGTCATCGTCCGAGAGGACGTCGCGGGCGATCCGCGACTGGTGGCCTACGTGGTGGCCTCGCTCGAGGTGGCGCGCGGGCTGCGCGGCGCCATCGAGTCGCGACTGCCGGAGTACATGGTTCCCTCGGCCTTCATCCCGCTTGAGGCGCTCCCGCTGACCCACCACGGGAAGCTGAATCGCAAGGCCCTGCCTCCGCCGGAGGACCCGCGCCTCACGCTGGGCGAGGAGTACGCCGCGCCCACGACGGACACGGAAAACAAGCTGGTGGCCATCTGGGCGGAGGTGCTGCGGACCGACCGCATTGGCATTCACGACGACTTCTTTGACCTGGGCGGTCACTCGCTCATGGCCACCCAGGTCATCTCCCGCATCCGCACCGCCTTCGGGGTGGACCTGCCCCTGACCGCGTTGATGACCGATGCGACCACCGTGGCCGTGATGGCCCGCCGCATCGACGCAAGCGCGCAGCAGCCCCGCAGGGCCCCGCCGCCGCTCGCCAGGGTGCCGCGCACCGGGCCCCTTCCGCTGTCGTTGGCGCAGGAGCGCCTGTGGCTGGCCGACCAGCTCTCCCCGGGCTCGCCTCTCTACAACGTGCCCGCCGCGGTGAGGATGCGCGGCATGCTCCACGTGCCCGCCCTGGAGCGAGGTCTCGCCGAGCTCATCCGCCGGCATGAGGCGCTGCGCACCGTCTTCCGCGAGGTGGACGGGCGCCCGGTGCAGGTCATCCTGCCTCCGGGGGAACTGGCGCTGCAGGTGGAGGATTTGGGCGGCCGCTCGCGCGAGGAGGCGGAGACGGAGGCGCGGCGCCTGGCGCGCGAAGAGGCCGTGCACCCGTTCGACCTGGCGCACGGGCCGCTCGTGCGCACGGTGCTCGTCCGCCTGGGTGAGGACGAGCACATCCTCTGCCTGACGCTGCACCACATTGTCTCCGACGGTTGGTCGGGCGGCGTGTTCCTGCGCGAGCTCGCGGCGCTCTACGGCGCCTTCAGCCAGGGCGGGCCCTCGCCGCTGGCGGAGCTGCCCATCCAGTACGCCGACTACGCGGCGTGGCACCGCGGCTGGCTCGAGTCCGGCGTGCTGGCGGAGAACCTGGCCTGGTGGCGGGAGCAGTTGACGGAGCTGCCCACGCTCCAGTTGCGCACCGATACGCCGCGCCCTCCGGGTGAGCGCTTCCGCGGTGACAGTCGGCGCTTCACCTTCCCCGCGGAGCTGACCACGCGGCTGGAGTCGCTCGCTCGCGGTGAGGGCGCCACGCTCTTCATGGCGCTGCTCGCGGTCTTCGACGTCCTCCTCCATCACCACACGGGGCAGGACGACATCGTCGTGGGCACCGACATCGCCAGCCGCGAGCACGACGCGCTCGAGGGCATCATCGGCTTCTTCACCAACCAGCTCGTCCTGCGCACGCCACTGTCGGGCCAGCCCACCTTCCAGGAGTTCCTCTCGCGCGTACGGCGGGTCGCCCTGGAGGCCTACGAGCACCAGGACACGCCCTTCGGCCGGCTCGTCCAGGAGCTGCGCGACCAGCGCGCCGCCACGGGACAGCCGCTCTTCCAGGCCAAGCTCGTCCTCGAGAACGCCCCCATGCCCGCGATGCGGTTGCCGGGCCTCGCCCTGGAGCTCATGGAAGGCGCGAGCAACGGGCTGGCGCGCTGGGACCTGCTGCTCATCCTCACACCCGACAGTCAGGGGCTGAGCGTCGTCGCCGAGTACAACACCGACGTCCTCGACGGCGAGGGGATGGCGCGCCTGTGGGAGCACTTCCTCCTGCTGGCCCACGCCGCCGTCGAAGCCCCCGGACAGCGCATCTCCGCCCTGCCCATGCTCACCCGCGAGGAGCACCAGCGACTGGCGGCATGGAATGGCCCCTCGCGGCACATCGCTCCGGACGCGTGCATCCCCGCCTGCTTCGAGCAGCGCGTGTCGGCGGCGCCGGACGCGGTGGCCCTCATCTTCCAGGAGCAGACGCTCACCTACGGCGAGCTCAACCGCCGCGCCAACCAGCTCGCCCACCACCTGCGCGGGCTCGGCGTGGGCCCTGGCAGCCGCGTGGCCCTGGCGCTGGAGCGCTCGCTGGAGCTGGTGGTCGGCATGGTGGCGATCCTCAAGGCCGGCGGCGCCTATGTCCCGCTCGACGCGAGCTACCCGGCGGAGCGCCTATCCTTCCTGCTGGAGGAAGCACGGCCGGCGGCCATCGTGACGCGCTCGGAGGTCGCCGACGAGCTGCCCGCGCACTGGGCCCAGCTCGTGTGCATGGACCGCGATGAGGCCACGATTGGACAGAGGCCGGAGCACGACCTGGCGCACGCGGTGGGCCCGGAGTCCGAGGCCTACGTCCTGTTCACCTCCGGTTCGACCGGAACGCCCAAGGGCGTCGCGGTGCCCCATCGCGGAGTGCTCCGGCTGGTCCAGGAGCCGGGCTACGTGCGCCTGTCGTCGGAGGAGACCCTCCTGCAGTTGGCGCCGCTCGCCTTCGACGCGTCCACCTTCGAGGTCTGGGGCGCGCTGCTGAACGGCGCCCGGCTGGTCATCGCGCCGCCGCACGCGCCGTCACTCGACGAGCTGGGCGGGCTCATCTCCCGTGAGCACATCACCACGGTGTGGCTGACGGCGGGCCTGTTCCACCAGGTCGTCGACACGCACCTCGGAGCATTGGCCCCGGTGCGTCAGCTGCTTGCCGGCGGTGACGTGCTGTCGGCTCCGCACGTGGCGCGCGTGCTCGAGACCTACCCCACCTGCCGGGTCATCAACGGCTACGGTCCCACGGAGAACACGACGTTCACCTGCTGCTTCCCGGTGACGGACCGTGAGGACCTCCGCGCGGGCGTGCCCCTGGGCCGGCCCGTCCCGGGCACACAGGTGTACGTGCTCAACCCGGCGTTGGCGCAGGTCCCCATCGGCGCGCCTGGAGAGCTGTACGCCTCGGGAGACGGGCTCGCGCACGGCTACCTCCACCAGCCCGCGCTGACCGCGGAGCGCTTCATCCCGAACCCCTTCGGCACCACGGCCGGGGCCCGGCTGTACCGCACCGGTGACCTGTGCCGCGTGCGCCGTGACGGCACGCTCGAGTTCCTCGGCCGCGTCGACAACCAGGTGAAGGTCCGTGGCTTTCGAATCGAGCCAGGGGAAGTCGAGACCGCCATGCGACGCCACCCGGCGGTGCGGGACACCGTGGTCGTGGCGCGTGAGTTCGCCGGAGAGAAGTCCCTGGTGGCCTATGTCGTTCCCGTCGAGGGCCAGACGGTGACCGTCGACGGGATGCGGTCCTTCCTGTCGGACAAGCTGCCCGCGCACATGGTGCCAGCCGCCGTCGTAACGCTCGCGGAGCTGCCGCTCACGGCCAACGGCAAGGTCGACCGTCGCGCGTTGCCGGCGCCGGATGGGGCGCGCCCCGAGCTCGGCACGACCTACGTGGCCCCTCGCACTCCTACCGAGGAGATCCTCGCCGTAGTGGGCGCGGAGACGCTGGGCGTGAAGACCGTGGGTATCGACGACAGCTTCTTCGACCTGGGCGGCGATTCGATCCGCGCCATCCAGTACGTGGCGCGTTGCCGCGAGCGGGGCGTCGAGCTGTCGGTGGCGACGCTCCTGGAGAAGCAGACCGTCCGCGCCATGGCCGAGACGCTCCTGCACCAGGAGCCACCCCGGACGGCGGCGGCGAGCCAGCCCTTCTCCCTGGTGTCCTCCGAGGACCGGGCGCGGCTGCCCGCGGACGTCATGGACGCCTACCCTCTGGCCGCGCTCCAGGTGGGCATGCTCTTCCAGAGCGAGTACAGCCAGCAGTCGGCGCTCTACCATGACGCCTTCAGCTTCCACCTGGAGCTGGAGGACGCCAGCCCCGAGCCGCTGCGGCACGTCCTCCAGGAGCTGGCCGCGCGCCACCCCGTGCTCCGGACCTCGTTCGATCTGGTCCGCTACAGCGTCCCGCTACAGCTCGTCCACCGCGAGGCGGAGGTGCCGCTGCACGTGGAGGACCTCGGTCACCTGTCCCGCGCCGAGCAGGACACCGTGCTGCGGGAGTGGATCGGCCGTGAGCGCAGCCGCCCCTTCGCCTGGGACCGGGCGCCCCTGCTCCGCTTCGGCTTCCACCGGCGCGGTGAGCACACGGTGCAGCTGTCCGTCATCTTCCACCACGCGATTCTCGATGGCTGGAGCTTCGCGTCACTGCTGACCGAGCTCGTCCCTCGCTACCTGGCCGTTCGGCGGGGCGCGGCGGCGCCCGTCCCTCCGCTGGAGGCGGTGTACCGCGAGTTCGTGGCGCTGGAGCGTCAGGCGCTCGACTCCGAGGAGACGCAGCGTTACTGGCAGGAGCGGCTGGCCGAGGTGTCACGCGTGCGCGTGGACGCCGCCCGCCGGACGGGAGCCCAGGCGCCGGGCCCGCTCCTGTTTCGCGAGTTCCCGCTGACGGAGCCGTTGGCCAGGGGACTCCGGGCTCTGGCCCACCAGGCCGTGGTGCCCATCAAGAGCGTCCTGCTCGCGGCGCACCTGCGGGTCCGAGGGGTGCTCGAAGGGGCCTCCGAAGTGGTGACGGGCTTCGTGGTGAACGGCCGCCCGGAGGTGAGCGACGGCGAGCGGGTGCTGGGCTTGTTCCTCAACAGCGTCCCCTTCCCGGTGCGGCTCGGCGGAGGTACCTGGGTGGAGCTGGTCCGCGAGGTGTTCGCCCGCGAGCAGGCACTCTCCCCGCATCGGCGCTACCCGATGGCGCGGATGCAGCAACAGTTGGGGGGACGCCCGCTGTTCGACGCCCTCTTCAACTTCGTCCACTTCCACGTCTCCGAGGGGCTGACGCGCATCCCGGGAATGAGGCTGGTGGAGCCGTACTGGGAGACGTCGTGGCTGGACATGCCGCTCGACACGACGTTCAGCGTGGACCCGGAGACCCAGGACGTGAAGCTCACGCTGCGCAGCCACGGGCGCGAGTGGGACCTGGACCGGCTGGAGTACATCGCCGGCATCTACCTGCGCGCGCTGGAGGACATGGCGCTGCGCCCGCTGGGCCGCTACGAGTCCTGCCAGCTCCTCGACGCACAGGAGCGTCACCGCCTGCTCGTTTCCTGGAACGACACGGCCACGCAGGCGCCACCCGCGAAGCACGTCGGCGCGTTGTTCGAGGCCCAGGTACAGCGGACGCCCGACGCGGTGGCGCTCCAGGTCGACGCCCTCTCGTTGAGCTACCGCGAGCTGAACGCGCGGGCGAATCAGCTCGCGCGCGTCCTGCGGCGCAACGGAGTGAAGCAGGAGGTGCGGGTCGCGCTCGCGCTTCAGCGCGGCCTCGACATGGTGGTGGGCGTGCTGGGCGTCCTCAAGGCCGGCGGTACCTACGTGCCGCTCGACCCGAGCTACCCGTATGAGCGGCTCGCCTACGTGCTCAAGGACAGCGCGGCCCAGGTGCTGGTCGCCCATTCCATCCTCCGCGACGAACTCCCCGACACCGGGGGGCCGCAGGTGTGCCTCGACGAGATCGACCTGTCCCCCGAGGAGGACACGGACCTCGGCGTGACGGTGGACGCGGACCAACTGGCCTACGTCCTCTACACGTCGGGCAGCACCGGCCGGCCCAAGGGCGTCATGGTGACGCACGGGGGCGCCGTCAACTACCTCGTGTGGAGCCGCGAGGCCTATGACGCGGCGTCGGGTGCGGGCGCGCCTGTTCACTCGCCGCTGGGCTTCGACCTGACCATCACCAGCCTGCTGACGCCCCTCATGGCGGGAGGACGAGTCGTCCTGGTGCCCGACACGAAGGCGGGCGAAGGGCTGGCCCAGGTCCTGCGCTCGGGCACGGACCTCTCCCTCGTCAAGCTGACGCCAACCCAATTGTCGCTCCTGGAGACGCAGCTTGGCGACGTGGCCGTGGCTGGCCGCGTGCGCTGCTTCGTCGTGGGTGGCGAGGCGCTGACCTCCGCCGCGCTCGCGTTCTGGCGTGAGCGGGCGCCGGCCACGCGCATCATCAACGAGTACGGCCCCACGGAGACGGTGGTGGGCTGCTGCACCTTCGAGGTGGGTCCCCAGACCGCCCTCGGGAGCACGGTGCCCATTGGCCGCCCCATCGCCAACACGAAGCTGTACGTACTGGACGCGCACCTCATGCCGGTGGCGGTCGGCGTGGCGGGTGAGCTGTACATCGGCGGAGCGGGCGTCGCGCGTGGCTACAGCCAGCAGCCCGCGCTGACGGCCGAGCGGTTCGTGCCGGATTCGTTCTCCTCCACGCCGGGGCAGCGCCTCTACCGCACGGGAGACCTCGTGCGCTGGCGCGCCGACGGGGAGCTCGACTTCCTGGGACGCATCGACGACCAGGTGAAGGTGCGCGGCTTCCGCATCGAGCTGGGCGAGATTGAAGCGGTGCTCGCCGAGCACTCGGCCGTGAAGGAAGTGGCCGTGGCGGTGCGGGACGACGGCGGTGACCGCAAGCTGATCGCGTATGTCGTCGCCCACGACGCGCCGCCGAACTCCCTGGAGCTGAGAGGCTGGCTGCTGACACGGCTGCCGGAGCCCATGGTGCCCTCGGAGTTCCTCACCCTGGACGCGCTACCGCTCACCCCCAACGGCAAGGTGGACCGCAAGGCCCTGCCCGACATGGACGTGAAGGCGGTGACGGACGGCATGGCGTATGCCGCGCCGAGGACCCCGGTCGAGGAACGGATCGCCGAGATCCTCGCCATGGTGCTCGGACGACCGCGCGTGGGGCGGGATGACGATTTCTTCGCGCTCGGTGGCCACTCGCTGACGGCGACGCAGGCCATCGTCCGCGTCCGAGATGCCTTCCGCATCGATCTGCCGGTGGGTGCGCTCTTCGATGCGCCCACCGTGGGCGCGCTCGCCGAGCACGTCGAGCGAGCGTTCGACGCCGGGGTGGGCGTGCGGTGGACGCCCCTGGTGCGCGTGCCGCGTGACAGGGCGCTGCCGCTGTCCTTCGCGCAGCAGCGCCTCTGGTTCATGGACCAGTTGGAGCCGGGGAGCGCCGCGTACAACATCCCCGCCTCGCTGAGCATCGAAGGTGACCTGGACGCAGCCGCGCTGGAGCGTGCGTTCGCCGCGCTGGTGGCGCGTCATGAGCCCCTGCGGACGGCGTTCCGCGCCGAGAACGGGCAACCGATCCAGGTCATCTCCCCGGTGGGCGAGCTGCCGCTGCGGCGGGTGGACCTGCGCGGTCTGCCCCTGGCGGAGCGCGACGCCGAGGAGCGGCGCCTGAAGGCCGAGGAGGCGCGGACCCCGTTCGACCTCCAGCGGGGACCGCTGCTGCGCACAGTGCTCATCCAGCAGGACGAGCGCGCGTACACGCTGCTCGTGACGCTGCACCACATCATCTCGGACGGCTGGTCCACCGGCGTGCTCATCCGCGAGGTGGCCGCGCTCTATGAGGCCTTCTCCGGTGGAAAGCCCTCGCCCCTCAAGGAGCTCGACTATCAATACGCCGACTTCGCGGCGTGGCAGCGACGGTGGATGGATGGACCGGAGCTCGAGGCTGAGATCGACTTCTGGCGGACGACGCTCGCCGGCGCCCCCCCGCTGCTGGAACTCCCCACCGATCGCCCCCGCCCCCCCGTCCGCGCCTACCGTGGAGCCACCCACGCCGTGGCCCTGCCCAGGGAGCTGTCCGAGGCCATCAAGGCGCTCGGCCAGAAGGAGGGGGCTACTCCGTTCATGGTCTTGCTGGCGGCGTTCCAGACGCTGCTGGCGCGAACGTCCGGCCAGGACGACCTCTGCGTGGGAACGCCCGTCGCGGGCCGGACGCGTACGGAGGTCGAGGGCCTCATCGGCTTCTTCGTGAACACGCTCGTCCTGCGCACGAGTGTGGCGGGAGACCCGTCGTTCCTGGAGCTGCTCGGCCGGGTCCGCGAGGTGACGCTGGCGGCCTACACGCACCAGGACGTCCCGCTGGACAAGCTCGTGGAGCAACTGCACCCCGAGCGCAGCCTGAGCCACCCGCCCCTCTTCCAGGTGGTGTTCGCCCTCCAGAACGCGCCGACGGCCGAGCTGACCCTCCCGGGGCTCGTCCTCAGGGCGCTGCCCACCGAGAGCCAGGCGGCCAAGTTCGACCTGGCCCTGTCACTCCGCGAGGGGCCTGACGGCTTCGACGGCTTCATCGAGTACGACACGGACCTGTTCGACGCGGAGACGATTTCCCGGATGGAGGACCAGCTGCGCGTCCTGCTCCAGGGTGTCGTGTCCGAGCCGCGGGCGCGTCTGTCGCGGCTGGCGCTCACGCATACGAGCGGGCTTCCGTCCCTCGAGCCACAGCCAGCTCCGGTGCACCCGAGCGTGCTCTCCCTCATCGCCGGACAGGCCTCACGCGCACCCGAGGCGCCAGCGGTCATCGACGGGGAGCGCGTCTTCACCTACGGCGATCTCGTCCGCGAGGCCTCGCGTCTGGCACACAGGCTCGCGCGCATGGACTCCCATGGGACGCATCCCATCGCGGTGCTGCTGGACCGCTCGGCGGAGATGGTGATGGCCCAGCTTGCGATCCTCAAGGCAGGCAGCGCGTTCATGCCGCTCGACCCGACCATGCCGGACGCGCGCCTGCGCGTCATCCTCGCCGAGGCTCACGCGGCGGTCGTCGTGACCTCGCCCGCGCTGGCGGCGCGTCTGCCCTCGGGTCTCCAGGTGGTGTTCGCCAACGTCCGTCCGTCCGACGCGGACAGGGGCGAGGACGAAGGCACCACCGAAAGGCCGGAGCCACTCCCGTCCCAGTCCGCCTACGTCATCTTCACGTCGGGCACGACGGGCGTCCCCAAGGGAATCACCACCGACCACGCCGCGCTGGCCCACCTGACCGCGTGGCATCAGCGCGACCTCCCCATGGGCCCGGGTGACCGCGGGGCCGTGCTGGCATCCCCCGCGTTCGATGCATCGATGCTGGAGCTCTGGCCCAAGCTCGCGGCCGGAGCGACGCTGGTCATCGTCCCGGACGAGGTGCGCGCCGCGCCCGCCGCGCTCGCGCGCTGGATGGCGGACACGGCCATCACCACGGCCTTCTTCACCACGGCGCTCGGGGAGCTGGTCCTGGCCGAGCCGCTCCCGGCGCACCACCGCGTGCGCGTCATCGTCGTCGGTGGCGAACAGCTCCGGCGGCGGCCCACCGCCGAGACGCCGTACCAACTCCTGAACGTCTACGGCCCCACCGAAGTGACCGTGCTCGCGACCTTCGACGTCGTGGTGCCATCCAACGTCGAGCAGGGGCTCCCCACGATTGGCCGCGCCATCTCCGGGGCCCGCGTGTCCGTCCTCGACGCGCACCTGCGGCCGGTACCGGTCGGAACACCCGGCGAGCTGTTCATCGCGGGCGGTGGCCTCGCGCGGGGATACCTGGGCCGGCCGGACCTGACAGCCGAACGGTTCCTCCCGGATCCACTCGGCCCTCCTGGCTCGCGCATGTACCGCTCGGGCGACAGGACGCGCATGCGCGCCGATGGGCGGCTGGAGTTCCTGGGCCGGCTGGACAGCCAGGTGAAGCTCCGTGGGTTCCGCATCGAGCTGGGCGAAATCGAAGCAGCGCTCGGAGCGCACCCGACCATCAAGGAGGCCGTGGTCACCGTGCACGAGGTGGCGGAGGACCGCCGGCTGGTGGGCTACGTCGTGGGCCGCCAGGAGCTGCCGGAGGCCGCGGAGCTGCGCCGCTGGCTCCTCGAACGGCTGCCGGAATACATGGTGCCCGCGGCGTTCATCCGACTGGAGGCGATGCCACTCGACTCCAACGGCAAGGTCGTGCGCAAGGCCCTGCCCGCTCCCGAAGCGCTGTTCGCCGGGAGCACGGAGGGCTACGTGCCCCCACGGACTCCCACCGAGGAGATCCTCACCGGCCTCTTCTCGCGGGTGCTTGGCGTGGAGCGGGTCGGCATCAAGGACGGCTTCTTCGACCTGGGTGGACACTCCCTGCTGGCCACGCAGCTCGTATCGCGGCTGCGGGCGGCCTTCGGTGTCGAGCTGCCGCTCCGGGTGCTCTTCGAGTCCGCGACTCCCGAGCACCTGGCAGAGCGAGTGGAAGCCCTGGCGCGCAAGGAAGGCGGGCCACCGGTGCCGCCGCTCACGCGAATGCCGCGCGGGGAGCGGCTGCCCCTGTCCTTCGCGCAGCAGCGCCTGTGGTTCCTCGACCGGCTGGAGCCCGGCAGCGCGCTCTACAACCTCTCCCATGCCATGCGGCTGAGCGGGCACCTCGACGTGGAGGCCCTGGAGCACGGCCTCGCGGAAGTGGTGCGCCGCCACGACAGCCTGCGCACGACGTTCGGCATGAATGAGGGGCTGCCCTTCCAGGTCGTGGCCTCGGAGTTCCCATCGGTCCTCGAGCGGGTGCGGATGGAAGGCACGCCCGAGGAGCGCGAGGAGGCCGCCCTGCGCAGGTGCGCGGCGGAGGTGCGCCGGCCGTTCGACCTGGCGCGCGGGCCGCTCATCCGAGCCGTGCTGCTCGAGCTCTCCGAGGACACGCACGTCCTGACGATGACGATGCACCACATCATCTCGGACGGCTGGTCGGTGGGCGTGTTCGTGCGGGAGATGGCCGCCCTCTACGAGTCCTTCCGGCAGAAGCGCCCATCGCCCCTGGCACCGCTGCCGATCCAGTACGTGGACTACGCGCTCTGGCAACGTCAGTGGCTGGAAGGCGAAGTGCTGACGGCGCAGCTCGGCTACTGGAAGGACCAGCTCGGCGGGGCGCCCCGTGCGCTGGACCTGCCCACGGACCGCGCGCGGCCCCCGGTTCAGACCTACAGCGGCGCGAGCCACCGCATCCGCTGGTCGCCCGAGCTGTCCGCACGCGTGAGGGCGGTGAGCCGCCAGGAGGGTGTCACGCCCTTCATGACGCTCCTCGCGGCGTTCCAGTCACTGCTGAGCCGCTACTCCGGGCAGGACGACATCTGCGTGGGCTCACCCATCGCGGGACGCACCCGCGAGGAGACCGAGCAGCTCGTCGGCTTCTTCGTCAACACGCTGGTGCTGCGCACCAGCCTCGCGGGCGACCCGAGCTTCCGCGAGCTGCTCGCCCGCGTGCGGAACGGAACGCTGGGGGCGTATGCCCACCAGGACGTGCCCTTCGAGAAGGTCGTCGAGGCGCTCCAGCCCGAGCGCGACCTCAGCCGCTCGCCCCTGTTCCAGGTCATGTTCGCGCTGCAGAACACGGCGGTGCCGGCGCTGGCATTGCCGGAGCTGAAGGTGACGCCGCTCGAGCCGGACCTGCCCACCGCGCGCTTCGAGCTCATCCTGACGCTCATGGAGGAGGACGGCGCGCTGACCGGGGCCATCGAGTACAACACGCGGCTGTTCGACGGGGCGACCATCCGCCGGATGGAGGTACACCTCGTCGGCCTGCTCCAGGCGGTGCTGGAGGACGTCGACCGCCAGCCCTCCCGAGTGCCCCTGCTGTCCGACGTGGAGCGCCGCCAGGTGCTGGTGGACTGGAACGCCACGGAGGCGGTGCTTCCGTCGGGGTGCGCGCACGAGCTGGTCGCGGCCCAGGCGGCACGAACGCCGGAGGCGCTCGCGGTGACGTTCCAGGACCAACGGGTGACCTATCGCGAGCTGGATAGGAGGGCCAACCAGTTGGCGCACCGGCTGAGGGCGCTGGGCGTGGGTCCCGAGGTGCAGGTGGGCCTGTGCGTGGATCGCTCGGTGGAGCTGGTGGTGGGCATCCTCGCGGTGCTCAAGGCGGGTGGCGCATATGTG
This sequence comes from Myxococcus sp. CA056, assembly GCF_013336715.1. Taxonomy (NCBI): domain Bacteria; kingdom Pseudomonadati; phylum Myxococcota; class Myxococcia; order Myxococcales; family Myxococcaceae; genus Myxococcus; species Myxococcus sp. CA056. The sequence continues at coordinate 375,371 of NZ_JABUMT010000005.1, read as the reverse complement.
CCGCTCGACCCGGGCTACCCGCGTGAGCGTCTGGCGTTCATGCTCGCCGACAGCGGCGTCCGGCTGCTGCTGGTGCAACGGCATCTGGCGGACGGCGTGGCCGCGCCGGGCGTGACGGTGCACGTGCTCGAGCCGAGCGTGGGCGAAGGCGCACCGGAGACGCCACCGGACGTCGCCGTCGACGCCGACAACCTGGCGTACGTCATCTACACATCGGGCTCGACGGGGCGACCCAAGGGCACGCTGCTCACGCACCGCGGCCTGAGCAACACGGCGCTCGCGGCGGTGAAGGAGCATGGCTTCCATCCGGGCAGTCGCGTCCTGCAGTTCGCGGCGACGAGCTTCGATGCGTCGGTGTGCGAGATCTTCGCCACGCTGCTGGCGGGAGCCACGCTGTGCCTGGCGCCGCGCGAGGCGCTGCTGCCGGGGCCCCCGCTGCGGGCCGTGCTGACGGACAACGCCATCACCGCGGTCACCCTGACGCCGTCGGTGCTGGCGCAGCTCGAGCCGGAGGGGTTGCCCGCCTTGGAGACGGTGATCTCCGCGGGTGAGGCCTGCACGCCGGACGTGGCCCGCAGGTGGAGCCGTGGCAGACGGCTGCTCAACGCCTACGGTCCCACCGAGGTGACCATCTGCGCGTCCATCAACGGCGCGGTGGACCCCGAGCGTCCCACCCTCGGCCGGCCCTTCCCCAACGTGCGGGTGTACGTGCTGGATGCGCGCCTCGTCCCCGCCCCGGTCGGCGTGGCCGGCGAGCTGTACGTCGGCGGACCGGGCGTGGCGCGCGGCTACACGGGCCGGCCGGACCTGACGGCGGAGCGCTTCGTGCCGGATGCCTTCGGCGCGCTGCCAGGCGCGCGCCTGTACCGCACGGGCGACATCGTCCGATGGTGCGCGGACGGCGAGCTCGAATACGTCGGGCGCGCCGACGGACAGGTGAAGCTGCGCGGCTTCCGCATCGAACTCGGAGAGCTGGAGGCTGTCCTACGCGAGCACCCGGCGGTGAGGGATGCCGCTGTCGTGGCGCGAGATGAAGGCGGCACTCGCCGACTGGTTGCGTACGTCACCGGCGACGGGCCGGGCCTCGAGGTGCCGGGGCTGCGCGGATATCTCACCGAGCGGCTGCCGCTGTACATGGTCCCCGCCACCTTCGTGGTGCTGGACACCCTGCCCCTGTCGTCGAGCGGCAAGCTCGACCGCAAGGCGCTGCCGCCGCCCGACGCTCGGCACCTGGGCTCGGCGGCCACATACGAAGCGCCGCGGAGCGACGTCGAGCGCACCGTGGCGGGAATCTGGCAGGAGGTCCTCAACGTGCCTCGGGTGGGCCTGCACGACGGGTTCTTCGACCTGGGCGGCAACTCGCTCTCGCTCGTGCAGATCCACGGCAAGCTCCAGAGCGCGCTGGGCGTGGAGTTCCCGCTCGTCGAGCTCTTCCAGCACCAGAGCGTGAGCGCGCTCGCCGCGCACCTGCGCCGTATCGCCGAGGCCGCGGCCACGCCCGTGGACACCGCCGCCGAAGAGGAGCGCTTCGATTCCCGAAGGGCCCTGCTCGAACGGCAGCAGGCCCGGAGGCGAGGACGCGCCGGCCCCACCCAGGCCGACTCGGACGGCAATCCGGAGGATTCCCATGAGTGACGACATGGAGCGGTCCGAGCCTTCTCCGGAGGGCGTGGCGATCATCGCCATGTCCGGCCGCTTCCCCCAGGCCGCGACGCTCGAGCAGTTCTGGGACAACCTTCGCCGTGGCGTCGAGGCGCGCACCGTCTTCACCGACGAGGAGCTGTTGGCCGACGGCGCCGACCCGGCCCGCATCCACCAGCCCGGTTACGTCCGCGCGGGCTTCGTGCTCGAAGACGTGGACCGCTTCGACGCGGGGTTCTTCGACTTCAGCCCGCGCGACGCGGAGGTGCTCGATCCGCAGCACCGCGTCTTCCTGGAGTGCTGCTGGGAGGCGCTCGAGCGCGCCGGGTACGCGAGCCGGGCATACCGAGGGCAGATCTCCGTCTTCGGCGGCGCGGGCGCGTCTTCGTACCTCTACAGCAACCTGCTCTCCCGCCCGGACGTCCTCCAGGGCATGGGGACCTTCCAGGTCACCATCAGCAACGACAAGGACTTCCTCCCGCCACGCATCTCCCACAAGCTGGGGCTGCGCGGCGCGAGCATCGCGGTGCAGACGGCCTGCTCGTCCTCGCTCGTGGCGATCCACCTCGCGTGTCAGAGCCTCCTGACGGGCGAGTCGGACCTCGCGCTGGCAGGTGGCGTATCCATCGCCCTACCCCAGCGGACCGGTTACGCCTACCAGGAAGGCGGCGTCGTCTCACCGGACGCGCACTGCAGGACCTTCGACGCGAAGGCCGCCGGCACGGTGCGCGGCTCGGGGGCGGGAGTCGTGGTCCTCAAGCGCCTCGCGGACGCTCTCGCGGACGGTAACCCCATCCTCGCGGTCATCCGTGGTTCGGCGGTCAACAACGACGGCGAGGCACGGCTGGGCTACACCGCCCCGAGCATCGAGGGGCAGACCGCGGTCGTCTCCGAGGCCCTGGGCATCGCGGGCGTCCCCTCGGAGAGCGTGACGTACGTGGAGGCCCACGGGACGGCCACGCCCCTGGGCGACCCCATCGAGGTCACCGCGCTCACCAAGGCGTTCCGCGCCCGGCTCTCGCAGGGTGCGCGGGCGCGCTGTGCGCTCGGCTCGGTCAAGACCAACATCGGGCACCTCGATGCCGCTGCTGGCGTCGCGGGGCTCATCAAGACGGTCCTCGCCCTCCAGCACCGGGAGCTGCCGCCCTGCCTCCACTTCGAGCAGCCCAACCCGAAGCTCGACCTGGCGAGCGGCCCGTTCTTCGTCAACGACACGCTGCGGCCGTGGGAGAGCGACGGCACGCCGCGCCGGGCCGGCGTGAGTTCGTTCGGCATTGGCGGGACGAACGCGCACGTCATCCTGGAGGAGGCGCCCGCGAGGCCTTCCTCGACGTCCTCCAGCCGCCCGTGGCAGTTGCTCACGCTGTCGGCGCGCACCGTGCCCGCGCTGGAGGCCGCCACCTCGAACCTCCAGACCTGGCTGACGCAGCACCCGGAGGCCGAGTTCGCCCAGGTGGCGCACACGCTACAGGTGGGGCGCCAGCGGTTCTCGCACCGCCGTGTCCTGGTCTGCCGTGACGCGGAGGATGCTCGCGCCTCGCTGGAGGCGAGAGACCCCCAGCGCCTGCGGACCACCCTCCAGGAGGACTCCACGAGCCCTGTCGTCTTCCTGTTCCCCGGCCAGGGTGCGCAGTACGTGGGCATGGGGCAGGAGCTGCACGCGTCGGAGCCCGTCTTTCGCAAGCATGTGGATGACTGCTGCACCCGCCTGAAGTCCCTGCTCGGCTTCGACCTGCGCGAGGTGCTGTTCCCACCGTCCGACGTGGACCCCTCGGCCGCGGAGGCTCGGCTCACCCAGACGGCGGTGACCCAGCCGGCGCTCTTCGTCATCGAGTACGCCCTGGCGAAGCTGTGGATGTCGCTGGGCGTGACGCCGCAGGCGATGCTCGGTCACAGCATTGGCGAGTACGTCGCCGCGTGCATCGCGGGAGTGCTGACGCTCGACGACGCGCTCGCGTTGGTGACAGCGCGCGGCCAGCTCATGCAGTCGCTCCCCTCGGGCGCGATGCTCTCGGTCGCGCTCCCCGAGGCCGAGCTGCGGCCCCTGCTCGGCCCCGCGCTGTCGCTCGCCGCGGTCAACGGGCCCGCGCTCTGCGTGGCCTCGGGCCCCACGGAGATGGTGGAGGCGTTGGAGGCGGTGCTCACCCGGCGGAAGGTCGAGTTCCGCCGGCTGCACACGTCGCACGCCTTCCACTCGGCGATGATGGACCCCATCCTGGAGGCCTTCGCCGCGAAGGTCCGTGGTGTGCGGCTGTCGCGGCCTCGCCGTCCCTACGTCTCCAACCTGACCGGCACCTGGATCACCGAGAAGGAGGCCACGGACCCAGGCTACTGGGTGGAGCACCTGCGCCAGGCCGTGCGCTTCGCCGACGGAGCGAAGCTGCTGCTCGAGGACACGGCGAACGTGTTCCTGGAGGTCGGTCCTGGCACGACGCTCGGCGCGCTGGTGAGGCAGGCGGCACGGTCGTCAGGGCCGAGCACCATCCTGTCCACCCTGCGGCACCCGCGCGAGTCGGTCTCTGACCGGACGCGCGTGTTGGAGGCGGTGGGACAGCTGTGGCTCGCCGGGGCCGCGCTCGACTTGAACGGGCTCCAGCCCGTCGAGCACCGTCGCCGGCTGCCCCTGCCCACCTACCCGTTCCAGCGCGACCGGTACTGGATTGAACCGCGCGCCGGTGCCGGGCTCACCCAGGCGCGGGCGGTGACAGGACCGGGGCTCGTGCGCAAGCAGGGCTCGCTGGCCGACTGGTTCTACGTCCCGGGCTGGAAGCACGCGGTGCGGCCCGGCCCGAGCACGGCGGCGACACGCTGGCTGGTGATGCTCGATGAGCGCCTCGGTCCCGCGCTGGCCGACCGCCTGGAGGCCACGGGCGGGGACGTCGTGAGGGTGGCCACGACGGACGCCTACGGCCGCCAGGGACCTCGCCGCTTCACCGTGGCCGAGGGACAGCCGGAGGGCTACACGCGCCTGCTCGCGGAGCTCGACGCGGATGGATGGAAGCCCGAGCGGGTCGTCCACCTGGGGAGCGTCGCCGGGGCCTCGCTGGACGAGGCCTCCACGGTGGATCGGGCGGTGAACGGGTTCCATGATCTGCTGCATCTGGCGAGCGCACTGCACACGCGGAAGGCAGGGGCCGCTGTCGAACTCATCGTGGTCACCGCCGGAGCCCAGGACGTCACGGGAGAGGAGTCCCTGTGTCCGGCGAGCGCGCTCCTCGTGGGGGCATGCAAGGTCCTGCCGCAGGAGCTGTCCCCCGCCCTGCACGTGCGCACAATCGACGTCGCCCCGGCGGAGGTGGGTGGAGAGCGGCTCACGCGCCTGTTGGTGGACGAGCTCCGCGTGGAAACGGCCGAGCCGGTCATCGCGTACCGGGGTGGACGCCGCTGGGCGGAGACCTACGAGCGCGCGCGCCCGCCAGAGGGGGGACAGGGGCGGCTGCGTGAGCGCGGTGTCTACCTCATCACGGGTGGGCTCGGGCGCATCGGACTGACGCTGGCCGAGGAACTCGCGACGTCGTTCCAGGCGCGGTTGGTGTTCGTGGGCAGGTCAGCGTTTCCCGCGCGCGAAGCGTGGGAGGCGTGGCTGGCTTCCCATGGCTCGAACGACGAAACGTCGCGGCGCATCCGCCAACTGCTCGTCATCGAGCAGCGCGGTGGCGAAGTCCTTGTGCTCCGCGCGGACATCTCCCGCCCGGAGGAAGTCGCGGAGGTCCTCGCGCGAACCGAGGCGCGCTTCGGAGCCCTCCACGGGGTGATCCACTCGGCGGGAAGCCTGGGTGAGCGGGCCCACGTCCCGGTCCTGGACCCTGGTGACGCGCGGCATGCGGAGCAATTCGACGCGAAGGTGCGCGGAGTCCTGGCGCTCGAACGCGCGCTGCGGGGCCGCGCGCTGGACTTCGTGCTGCTGCAATCCTCCCTGGCGGCGGTGCTGGGAGGAATCGGGTTCGCGGCCTATGCGGCGGCAAACCTGTTCATGGACGCCTTCGCTGCCCGCCAGAACCGGAGCGACTCCACGCCCTGGCTCAGCGTGGACTGGGATGGCTGGGGCGACGAGGAGACGCTCGACGAGGGGATGCTGGCGCTCACGATGGCCGAGGGCGTCGCCGCGTTCCGGAGCGTGCTCCGCGGCGACGTTCCGCGCTGGGTCGTATCGACCGGAGACCTCTCCGCGCGGTTGGCCACCTGGGTCCAGCCGGTGGCGGCGCGTGGGGACGCGGCGAGCGCGGTGTCGTCGCATGCGCGCCCCCAGCTCGCGACCGGCTACATGGCCCCTCGCGACGCATTGGAACAGGAGCTGGCGGCGATGTGGCAGGAGCTCCTCGGCGTGACCCCGGTGGGCCGCCACGACAGCTTCTTCGATCTCGGTGGGCACTCGCTGCTCGGGACGCAGTTGCTGTCGCGCCTGCGAGAGACCTACCGGGTCGAGCTGCCGATCCGGACGTTGTTCGAGACCCCGACGGTCGCCGGCCTCGCGGAGGCGATCACCCAAAGCCGGAGCGGGCCCGAGACGCGCCCAGATCCCGCGCCCACGACAGCGAGCACCACACCGTCCCGCGCCCCACTGTCCTTCGCCCAGCAGCGCCTCTGGTTCTGGGAGCGCCTGGAGCCGGGCACGTCCGTCTACAACATCCACACGGCGCTCCAGTGTGACGGTGACCTCGACGTGGGCGCCCTGGGGCGGAGCCTCGATGCACTGGCGGCTCGCCACGAGGCGCTCAGGACCACCTTCGTCGAGGAGGGGGACCAGGTCGTCCAGGTGATCGCCCGCCGGCTCGACCTGGAGGTACCCGTCACCGACCTGCGCGATCGCTCCGACGACACGCGCGCGGACGAGGCACGCCGCGTCGCGGAGGAAGAGGGACGCCGGCCCTTCGACCTGGAGAAGGGACCGCTCCTGCGCGCCCGACTCATCAAGCTGGCCGCGCGCGAGCACGTCGTCACCCTTACAGTGCACCACAGCATCTTCGACGCGTGGTCACTCGGCCTGCTCATCCGTGAGCTGGCGGAGCTCTACACGGCCTTCGCGGCCGGGCGGCGGCCCCGCCTGCCCGAGCTCACCATGCAGTACGCGGACTTCGCCCGCTGGCAGCGGGAGCGGCTCCAGGGTGACGTGCTCGAAGCGGAGCTCGCGCACTGGCGCACGCGGCTCGCGGGAGCCCCTCCGGCGCTGGAGCTGCCGACGGATCGCCCCCGGCCAGCGACGCCGTCATACGACGGGGCGAGTCATCCGCTGGACCTCCCTCGTGAGCTCACCGACGGGCTGAAGGAGTTGGGCCGGCGCGAGGGCGCAACGCTCTTCATGGTCCTGCTCGCGGGCTTCCAAGCGGTCCTGGCCCGTCACTCGGGGCAGGACGACATCGTCGTGGGCACACCCATCGCCGGGCGCAACCGCGTCGAGCTCGAGAGCATCGTCGGCTTCTTCATCAACACGCTCGCCCTGCGAACGCGGCTGTCGGGCAACCCCACGTTCCGCGAACTCGTGGGTCGGGTGCGCGAGGTGACGCTGGCGGCCTACGCCCACCAGGACATCCCCTTCGACAAGCTGGTGGAAGCCCTGGCGCCACCGCGCGACCGCAGCCGCTCGCCGCTGTTCCAGGTCCTGCTCATCCTGCAGAACGCGCCGGTTCCAGAGCTGGCCCTGCCCGGGGGTCTCAAGCTGCGCCCTGTCGGAGCGCCGGAAGAGCCGGCCAGGTTCGACCTCAGCCTGTCCTTCACGGAGACCGCCAGCGGGTTGCAGGGGACACTGCGGTACGCCACGGCACTGTTCGACGCGAACACCGCGCGGCGCCTGCTCGGCCACCTGCGCATGTTCCTCGAGGCCGTGGCAGCCAACCCCGACCAGCGGCTGGACACCGTATCGCTCCTGTCCGCGGACGAGCAGCGTGAACTCGCGCACCTGGAGTCAGGACGGCGTGAGCGACCTTCGCCCCGGTCCATCCTCGAGCGCTTCCGAGCGTGGGTGGACCACACGCCGGCGGCGCCCGCCGCGCTCATGGGCGAGCGCACCGTGCGCTATGACGCCCTCGCCCTCCGCGCCCATGTCGTGGCCCGCGAGCTGGCACGGCACGGGGTCCGACGAGGGACGCCGGTCGCCGTCTTCCTCCCCCGCTCCCCCGAGCTGCTCGCCACGTTGCTCGGCGTCCTCGAAGCGGGCGGCGCGTATGTGCCGCTCGATCCGGGCTACCCGGCGGAGCGCGTGGCCTACATGCTGGGCGACGCGCGCCCCCGAGTCGTCGTCACGGATGGGCCTCGGCGTGAGCAACTCCCGGAAGCGTGGCGGGAAGGCGCGGTCCTCGTCGAGTCGCTCACCGATTCACCGGGAGCGTCGCCGCGTCCGGCCGACCTCCAGGGCGATGACGTGTCGCACCTGGTCTACACGTCCGGCTCCACTGGCATGCCCAAGGGCATCATCGGCCACCACGCCGGCATCCTGAACTACGTCGACTACCTGGAGCGCACCTATCGGCCCGGTCCGGGTGACGTCGCGCTGCAGCTCGCCTCGGCTTCCTTCGACGCCTCGCTGCGCGACATGCTGGCGCCGGTGTTGATGGGCACGCCCGTCGTCTTCGCCGACGGCGATCGCGGGAGAGATCCCGAGGAACTGCTCGCGGCCATCGAGCGCTACCGCGTCACGCTGCTGCCGAGCGTGGTGCCCAGCCTGCTCCGGCTGCTCCTGGCGGCGGCGGGGACCCGGCCGCGCGAGCTGGGGACGGTCCGGCTGATCCTCTGCAGTGGCGAGCGGCTCCTCGCGACGGACGTGGAGCGGGCGCGCGCGGTGTTCGGTGCGCACGTGCGAATCGTCAACCAGTACGGCCCCACCGAGTGCACGCTGACGAGCACGTTCCACATCGCCACGCCCCAGGACCTCGTGGGCGTGGTGCCCGCGGGGCGGCCCATCGACAACGCCGAGGTGGTCCTGCTCGATGCCCGCGGCGAGCGTGTGCCCGCCGGGGTCGTCGGCCACATCCACATCGGCGGCAACGGCGTGACGCATGGCTTCCTCGGGCGGCCCGACCTCACCGCCGAGCGCTTCGTGCCGCACCCGGACGGGAACCGGCCCGGGGCCCGCCTCTACGCGACGGGCGACTACGGGCGCTGGCGCGCTGACGGTGCGCTCGAGTTCGTCGGCAGGCGCGACGACCAGGTGAAGGTGCGTGGAAACCGGGTGGAGCTGGGCGAGATTGAATCCAACCTGACGCGCTGCCCGGGAGTGGGCGCGGCCGTGGTCCTCGCTGTTCCCGAGCAGGACGGTGAGACGCGGCTGGTCGCCTGCATCGTCGCCAGCGACGCCGGGGCTCCGAGCGATACCGAACTCACCACGTTCCTCGCGGCCCGGCTGCCCGAGCCGATGCTCCCCTCTGCGTACCTGCTCCTCGATGTGCTGCCACGAACGCCGAACGGCAAGGCGGACCGGGCGGCGCTCATGCCCGCGGCGACCGCCGCCCGGCGGCGCGGTGGGGCCAACAGCGGGGCTCCTTCCGTGACGCCGCGGACACCGACCCAGGAGATTGTCGCCGGACTCTGGGCCCAGCTCCTGTCGGTGGAGCGCGTGGGGATTCACGACAGCTTCTTCGACCTGGGCGGGCACTCGCTGCTGGCCACCCAGGCCGTGTCGCGCGTGCGTGTGGCCCTGGGAGTCGAAGTCCCATTGCGTGAGCTGTTCACACACCCCACCGTGGAGGCGCTGTCCGCGCGCATCGACGAACTCGCGATGAGCAGGCAGTCGGCCAGGGGCAGGCCGCCGCTCGTGCCCGCACCGCGCACGCAAGGGCTGCCGTTGTCCTTCGCGCAGAAGCGCCTCTGGGTGGTGGATCGACTGCGGCCCGGCGACCCGGCCTACAACATCTCGGGGGCCATCCGGGTTCGTGGGGCGCTCGACGCCGAGGTGCTCGAGCGCTGCGTCGCGGAGATCGTGCGGCGCCACGAGAGCCTGCGCACGACCTTCGAGTTCGTGGGAGAGGAGCCGGTGCAGCGCATCGCCGCCGAGCTCGAGGTGCCGCTGGGGCGCGTGGACCTGTCGGACTTCCCCGAGCCCGAGCGCGAAGACCTGGTCGCCCGGCTCGTCGCCAAGGAGACGGGGTGGTCTTTCGCCCTGGCCCAAGGCCCGCTGCTACGCCTCTCGCTGCTGCGACTGTCCGAGGCGGAGCACGTGCTGGTGTTCGCGATGCACCACATCATCTCGGACGGCTGGTCGCGCGGAATCCTCGTCCGGGACCTCATGGCGCTCTATGTCGCCTTCGTCGCGGATCAGCCTTCGCCCCTGCCGAAGCCGGTGCTGCAGTACGCCGACTTCGCGCACTGGCAGCGGAGCTGGCTGCGGGACGAGGTGCTGGAGGCCCAGCTCGCGTACTGGCGGCGTCGGCTCGCGGGCGTGCCGCCGGTGCTGGCCCTGCCCACGGACCGTCCTCGTCCGGTGGCGCAGAGCCTGCGGGGCGCCCACTACCGGGCCACGCTACCGCCGCCTCTCGTGGAGGCGTTGAAGCGGCTGGGCCGGACGGAGGGGGTCACGCTGTTCATGACCCTCATGGCCGGTTTCCAGGCGTTGCTCTCGCGCTACACGGGGCAGGAAGACCTCACCGTGGGGACCGACGTCGCCGGCCGCAACAACGCCGACCTGGAGGGGCTCATCGGGTTCTTCGTGAACCAGCTCGTCATCCGCGGGCAGCTCGACGGCAACCCCCCGTTCCGCGCGCTCCTGACGCGCGTGCGTGACACGGCGCTGGAGGCGTACGCGAACCAGGACCTGCCCTTCGAGGAGCTCGTCCGAGCGGTCAACCCCGAGCGGAGTCTGGGCCATACGCCGCTGTTCCAGGTCAAGCTGGCGCTGCAGAACCAGCCGTTCACGGAGCTCCAGCTCCCGGGCCTGAGTCTGAGCGGCGTGGCGTTCGAGAACGCGTCGTCCAAGTTCGACCTCACGCTCGTCCTGGAGGAGTTCGAGGGCAGCCTCGTCGGGCTGTGGGAGTTCAGCACCGACCTCTTCGACGAGGCGACGATCGCGCGCATGGCCGCGGCCTACCAGCGGGTGCTGGAGGCGGTGGTCACCGCGCCGGACCTGCGGCTGTCCGCCCTGCCCGTCCTCGCCGACGAGGAGCGCCACCGGCTGCTCGTCGAGTGGAACGCGACGGACGCCGAACTCCCGGAGGACCGCTGCGCGCACCACCTTTTCGAGGAGCAGGCGCGCCGCACACCGGAAGCGCCGGCCGTGTCCTTCCAGGGGCGCGCGCTGAGCTACGCGGAGCTGGACCAGCGGGCCAACCAGCTCGCGCACCACCTGCGTGGGCTCGGCGTCGGGCCCGAGCTGCGCGTCGGCGTTTGCCTGGAACGTTCGCTGGAGCTGGTGGTGGCCCTCCTGGGAGTGCTGAAGGCGGGGGGCAGCTTCGTCCCATTGGATCCTGGCTACCCCACGGAGCGGCTCTCCCTGCTGCTGCGGGAGTCCGCCGTGTCGGTGCTGCTCACGCAGGACGCGGTCCTCGACGAGTTGCCCCTCCGCTCGGAGCTCCCGGTCTGCCTGGACTCGGACTGGACGGACATCGCCCGCCACCCCACGAGCGCGCCGTCGGTCGACGTGACGCCGGAGAACCTGGCCTACGTCATCTTCACCTCGGGCTCCACGGGCCAGCCCAAGGGCGTCCTGCTCGCTCATCGGGGCCTGTGCAACACCGCGCTGGCCCAGGTGGCGGCCTTCGACATCGCGCCCGGGAGTCGGGTGCTCCAGGCCGCCGCGCTCGGCTTCGACGCGTCTGTCTCCGAGGTCTTCGCCACCCTGCTGGGCGGCGGCTGCCTCCATCTGCCCCTCCGTAACGAGCTGATGCCCGGTGCGCCCCTGCGCGATCTGATTCAACGGGAGGCCATCACCACCGTGACGCTCACGCCGCCGGTGCTCGCGCAGTTGGAGCCGCGAGCGCTGGACACGCTGCGGGTGGTGATCTCCGCAGGCGATGCGTGCACGCCGGAGCTCGCCGCGCGGTGGAAGCCGGGCCGGCGATTCCTCAACGCCTACGGCCCGACCGAAGTGACGGTGTGCGCGAGCATCAGCCCTGACGTGAAGGTCGAGCGGCCGAGCATCGGCCGTCCGCTCCCGAACGTGCGGCTCTACGTCCTCGACCCCCACCTCCAACCGGTTCCCCTGGGGAGCACCGGCGAGCTGTACGTGGGTGGCGTGGGACTGGCGCGTGGGTATCTGGAGCGCCCGGACCTCACCGCCGAACGGTTCATCCCGTCCCCCTTCGCGCTCACCCCCGGTGAGCGGCTGTACCGGACGGGAGATCTCGTGCGCGCCCTGCCGTCGGGCGAGTTCGAGTTCTCGGGCCGCGTCGACAACCAGGTGAAGGTCCGCGGCTTCCGCGTCGAGCTGGGGGAGGTCGAGGCGGTGCTCGGGCAGGCCCCCGGGGTGCACGAGGCCGTCGTCGTGGCCCGTGCCGACGCGGCGGGAGGCAAGCGGCTCGTGGCCTACTTCGTCGCCCGGGAGGACACGCGGCTCGCCGTCGAGGACCTCCGTGCGTTCCTGCGCGAGAGGCTCCCCGACTACATGGTGCCGTCCGCGTGGGTGCTCCTCATGGCCCTGCCGCTGACACCCCACGGAAAGGTCGACGCCAAGGCGCTCCCCGCTCCCGAGGCGGCGCCCGGCACTGATGATACCCGCCAGCGCACCCCGCCCCGCACGCCCACCGAGGAGCTCATCGCCGAGGTGTGGGCCGACGTCCTCCAGTGCGGGTCCGTGGGCGTCGACGATGACTTCTTCGAGCTGGGCGGACACTCGCTCATGGCCACCCAGGTGACCACGCGCGTGGGCGGAGTCTTCGGCCTGGAGCTGTCGCTGACCGACTTCTTCTCGAAGCCCACCGTGGCGGCGCTCGCCACGCATATCGACTCACTCGGAGGCACGTCCGGGCCGCGCGTCCCGCCAGTCGTTGCCACGCCACCGTGCGAGGTGCTGCCCCTCTCGCCGCGCCAGCAGGTCTACTGGTCGGACGAGGAGAAGGGGCCCGAGGACCTCGCGAACTCCTCCCCGGCGGCGTTCCGCCTGGACGGCCCGCTCGACACGGAAGCACTGCGGGAAGGCTTCGACCTGCTCGTCCGGCGCCACGAGATCCTCCGCACGAGCTTCCCCTTCATCGACGGCACTCCGATGCAGCGGATTGCCTCGCAGGGGGAAGCACGGCTCCAGGTGGTCGAGCTCGGCGACCTGCCGGAGCAACAGCGCCAGGCGGAGCTCATGCGGCGTATCGACGAGGCGCAGCACCGCTCGTTCGACGTCGCCCAGGGACCGCTGCTCCGCGCCTGGGTGTTCCGCCTCACCGCCGACACGCACGTCCTGCTCCTCAACCAGCACCACGCGATCACCGACTACGTCTCCACGTCCCTCTTCATGGGCGAGCTGGCGGAGGTCTACGCCGCGCTCCGTGAAGGGCTGCCGCCGCGGCTCCCCGAGCCCGCGCTGCAGTACCGCGACGTCACCCGCTGGGAACACGACTGGCTGCGCGGGGGAGCGCTGGAACAGCTGCGCGCCTACTGGTCCCTGAAGCTCGCCAGTCCAGTCCTGGAGGTGGCGCTTCCCTACCGGCGCCCGCGCCAGCGGCACGAGGGCATCGTGAGCAGCCTCCAGCCGTTCCACCTCTCGCCCGAGCTCTCCAGGGCAACCCGGGCGCTCTGCCGCAAGGAGGGCGTGACGCCGTTCGTGCTGATGCTCGCGGCATTCCAGGTGGTCCTGTCGCGCTGCGCCAGGCAGGAGGACATCGCGGTCGGCTTCTCGCACGCCAACCGCCAGCGCATGGAACTGGAGAAGGTCCTGGGGATGTTCGCCGGTTACATGGTGTTGCGGACGGACCTGTCGGGTGACCCGAGCTTCCTCGAGGTCCTCCGGCGGGCTCGCTCGACGTACCTGGAGGCGTTCCAGCACCAGGGGCTTCCGCACACCGAACTGGTCAAGCTGATGCCGCCCCCGTGGCAGGTCGGCTTCTCGTTCACGCGCGTGGATCGCGCACAAGCCACCTCCGTGGCCGGGCTGTCGGTGTCCCCTCTCCCCCTCCATCGCACCCGGTCCCTGACGGACCTCAAGCTGAACGTCGTGGAGGCACCGGAAGGATTGGGCGGTACCTTCGAGTACAAGGCCGACCTGTTCGAGCACGAGAGCATCCAGGCGATGCAGGACGACTTCCAGGCCCTGCTCGAGTTCATCGTCGCGGCCCCCGACCAGCGCCTGTCCGAGCTTCCGCGACGCACGCACGCCCTGGGCCTCGCCCATGGAAGGCACGAGACGGCGTGAGGATGCAAATGAGCCCGACCGGGTCCGCGCGCGGACGCAGTGAGCGCGCGAAAGGCCTACGCCAGGCGGCGGCGCTCACCCACCGAGGCAGAGCGGCGCGCGAGGAACTCCTCGATGGGGCCCGCGGCCCCCCGTGCGCTCGCGGCCTGGACGAAGTGGACCCGCAACTGCTCGCAGGCCTTCTTGTACGCGGGATTCTGGAGGACGTCGTCGAGGGCCTCGAGCAGCCGGTCGGCGGTGACCTCTGGAGGTGGGATGGTGCGCCCCACCCCATGAAGTTCAATCAACCGGCCGATGTCGGGCTGATCGAACTGGAGTGGAATGGAGACCATGGGCACGCCGAAGGCGATGCACTCCTTCACGCTGTTCGTCCCGGCATGGTTGACCATCACCGCCGCCTTCCGAAGCAGGCCGAGCTGCGGCGCCACCTTCACGGCGATCACGCCGGGCGGCACGTCGAACATCGCGGGCTCCATCGTGGAGCCCACCACCATGACGAACTGAAGGTCCGGGCGGCGGGCGGCCGCGAGGAAGGCCTCCTGGAGGATGCGCAGGTTGTGCTTCGAGGTCGCGGCGAGCGTCCCGAGCGCGAAGAGGACCAGCGGTCGGTCCTCGCGCAGGCGCTCCCAGGGAAACTCGGGCTCGCGGCGTTCATGGTCGATGCACGGCTCGATGTAGCAATACTCCCCGGGGGTGCTGCGCACCCGCACCTCGGCGAACTCCTTGGGACAGAGGAGCAGCTCGGGCGAGAGGCTCCGGTCGAGCATCGGAACGGTCTTGATGTTCTTCAGCGGGTAGCGGTGCTTGCGCGCCAACGCCAGCAGGGCTGGGCGAAGGCGGGGAAAGAGCCCCAGCGCCATGAGGAGTCGCTCACCCGGCATCGCGGCGCCACGCCCCGGTCCCCGCGAGGCGCCCTCGGGGCGTGGAATGAACTCCGGGGGAATCGTCACGTTCATCTGCAGAACGGGGACGTCGAGCCCGTGCCCGATGATGGCGAGGTGCCGGAGCTTCTCGTCGCAGATGAGGAGGTCCGGTCGAAGCGGGGCCAGGAGGGCATCGACCTCCCCCTCGACCATCCGGCGCAGCGCTTCGTTGAAGCAACGGGCCTGCGTGCGCAGGAACCACAGCAGGCGCAGTCCCTTCAGCCGCGCCGCGGTCGCTCGCAGCTCGGTGAGCTTCCCCTTGGGGAAGACGTCCCCGAACAGGGGCGTGAACTCGAACCCCTCGGCACGCACCTCGTCCTCTATCTCCAGGATGCCCAGGTAGATGACCCGGTGACCGCCGCGCTGGAGCGACCGCGCGATCCGCAAGCTGGGATTGACGTGGCCCGGAACAGGCAGCGGCGCGAGGAGGATGGTGGCCATCTGAATCCTTCGAGGAGGTCGATCTGGATCGAACGGATTGTAGAATGGTTTTTCGTGGATTATTGTTCAAACCTGCAAGATTAGACATCCGGTGAGACGAGACCTTGGATAGCCTTGGGCTGCCGCCTGCCGCGCGGACGAACATGTGGGACGCGGTCCCGGCGCCGAGCGAGCTCCTGGGCATCGTGGGGGGCCTCGGGCCCCTGGCGTCGGCCGAGTTCCTGAAGACCATCTACGAGGAGAACCCGTTCGAGGTGGAGCAGTCGGGGCCGGCCTGTGTCCTGCTGTCGGACCCGAACGTGCCGGATCGCACCCAGGCGATCATCCAGGGCCAGGAGGCGTTGGTGGCGCGATGGCTCGAGGGCGCGTTGATGCGCCTGCGGGACATGGGTGCGCGGCGCATGGTGATCGCCTGCATCACGATGCACCACTTCCTCGAACACATCCCCGCGCCGCTGCGCGACCTCACCGTGTCGCTCGTGGACCTCACCCTCGACGAGGTGAGCGCGGAGGGGAAGCGCTGGCTGATTCTCTCCAGCCAGGGGACCCGCGCGGCGCGCGTCTTCGAGCGCAGCGAGCGCTGGCGCGCAGCGGAGCCCCACCTGACCTGGACGAGCGCCGCGGAGCAGGTCGAACTGCACGACGCCATCTACCGGCTCAAGCGACACGGCGACGTCACGGAGGCGGCCGTCCTGTGCGAGCGACTGGTCCGGGCCCATGGCGTGGACGGCTTCATCGCGGGCTGCACCGAGCTTCACCTCGTCACCCGGTACATGCGCACCCGCCCCCCACAGGAGCGCCTGCGGAACATCGACCCGCTCTACCTGGTGGCGAACCGCATGCCCGCGCTCGTCACGCACCGGTACGCCCTCAAGCGCAGCGCGTAGAGGCTTGGGCGCGAGTGCCTGGAGACTCCCTCCCGCACCTCCGTGTCGCGGCTCACTGCGTTGCGAATAGCGGGCAAGAAAGTAAATTCAGAAATCGCCTGAATATTGCGATGTTCTGACTATGCAGCTCTGGCAAGCTTGGCCGGGTGAGCATGAGTGAGCGGCACGGCGTCACGAATCGTCCGACCCGGCCAGCACCGGACCCGATGAGGGGTCTGGTTGGCGGGTTGATGCGCGCACGGTGGGCGCTTCGGTCGGCGCGCTCGTGGCTGCGCGTGCGTTACGTCTGGCTCAAGCCCCGCCCTGGGGACATCTACATCGCCACCGCGGCCAAGGCCGGGACGACGTGGATGCAGCAAATCGTCTTCCAGTTGATCCACGAGGGACGTGGCGAGTTCGAGCACATCCTCCAGGTGTCCCCATTCCTGGAGCAGCTCGGGACGAAGCCCCAGGCGGAGCAGGTGCTGGCCAGACTGCCCTCGCCCCGCATCTTCAAGACGCACCTGAGCCATGGCTTGCTGAGGCCTCCCGCCAACAGCCGAGTCATCTACGTCACGCGTGCGGCGTCCGACACCCTGGTGTCCTACTACCACCACGTGTGCAGAGCCCATGGCGCGCATCTGGACTTCGATCAGTTCTTCCAGCGGGAGATGAAGAACCGCGGGTGGTCGTCCCACCTCAGGTCCTGGTGGCCGCACAGCCGGGCGCCCAACGTCCTGCACGTGCGCTACGAGGATCTCGTGACGGACCGCGAGCGGGAGCTGCGGCGCGTCGCGACGTTCCTCGCGCTTCCACTTCCTCCAGAGCGACTGCCGGACATCCTGGAGAAGACGAGCTTCGAGTACATGAAGCGGCACAACGCCCGCTTCGCGCCGCCCATGCCAGGAGGCTTGAGCGCGGAGGGATTCATCCGCGAGGGCAAGGTGGGGAGCGGCCGCGACGCGCTCGATGCCGGGCAGCAGGCCCTGCTCGAAAAGACGCTGGCCCCGCTGTTCCGCGAGCTTGGCATCACCGGCAACGAAGTCTGACAGCTGACCACGAGAATAGGGTTGCCAGCATCATGTCTCAGAGCCCCCGTAGCGCCCCTGACCGGTCCGTTTCCCCCAAGCCCAAGCGGCGCGGCGTGTTCCGGCGCCTCGCGCGCGGGATGCTGGTGCTGCTCGCCGTCGTGGGCATCCCCTTCGCGCTGTACGTCACCTGGGTGTCGCATCAGCTGCCCTCCGTGAGCCGGCTGGGCGAGGAGAACCCGGAGCGCACCAACTACATGCGCCTGGCCATCTCCGAGGGACAGCTCCCCGAGAACTTCGCGGTGACCTGGCTTCCCCTCTCCTCGATGTCCAACGCGCTGGTGTGCGGAGTGGTGAAAGCGGAGGACACCATCTTCTTCCAGCATCGGGGCTTCAACTACCGGCAGACGTTGCTGGCCATACACGGCCGCTTGAACGGCCGGGTCGTCGGGCACAGCACCATCACCATGCAGCTCGCGCGCAACCTCTTCCTCGGACCCGAGCAGACCTTCGAGCGGAAGCTGCGGGAGATCCTCCTCACCCGCGACCTGGAGCGCGAGGTGCCCAAGCAGCGCATCCTGCAGCTCTACCTGAACATCATGGAGCTGGGCCCCGGAGTCTGGGGCGTGGGACAGGCCAGCCAGTACTACTTCCAGAAGCAGCCCGCGCAGCTCGATGCCTTCGAGGGCACGCTCCTGGCGGCCATCGCGCCCGCGCCGCGGCAGCCCCTGGAGGGACCGAATCGCGAGCGAGCACGAAAGAAGCAGGCCTCCGTCCTGTGGCGCATGTTCATCTCCGGCCTGCTCGGCCCGGAGCAGTACCAGTCACTGGTCCTCCGCCATCAGGTCCTGTTCCAGGCCCTCGAGAAGGGAGTCCCGCTGCAGGAAGCGCTGCGGCTCCCCACTCCCGCCGACGTGCAGCCGCCCCCCGTGCCTTTCCGTGTCGTCACCGAGGAGATTCCCGAGGAGCGGATGCTGGAGGAGTCCTGCGGCTATCGCAGCGAGCTCGGCTACTACACGGGCCCCAACCCCGTCCCGAAGTTCTGAGAGGCAACGGGCGCCCGCGCAGGGCACGCCCTCATCCGCGAGAGCAGGCCTTCACCGACAGGGGCTGGGGCTGGCCTGCCCTGACGGAGGAGTTACGAGGAGAACAGCCGGCGCAACCAACCGGTGAGCCCGCTGGCGGATGGGGCCGGCCTTCCGTCCAGGTATGCGGCGGGCACCTGTTGCCGGAGATCCTCGGGGAGCGTGTGGAACGCATACTCCCGGCCCGGAGGGATGGGCTTGAGCTTCACGCCTCGCGTCTCGGTGAGGTAGTCGTACCCGACGCGCTGGAAGCGCGATTCCGGATCCAACCGGACGTAGCGGTCTCTCCGCGCGATGCGGTCCTCCGGCTTCACCATGCGCAGGTGATACAGGCCGTGGTCCAGCATCAGGTGCCGGGCCCCCAGGAGTTGCTCGGGGTACCACACGCCATGAAACTTCGTATGGCGCCGGCCTCCGAAGGTCATCGCATCAGGAAGAGGAAAAGCGCAGCAGCGGGTCTTCCGGCCCCAGAGGCCATCGGCGCGGTACTGCGCGACGCCGTCCCACAGCTCCCGGTAGCGCATCGCCACCAGGGGCCGGTTCTGCTTCTCCGCCTTGAGGAGGTACTCCGGCAGCCGCGCGAGAAAGCCCTGCTCGAAGCGCTCGTCGGCGTCACCGCAGAGCACCCACCGGGCGCCCAGCTCCTTCGCCCGCCGCAGCAGTCGGGAGCGGTTACCGGGCTCATCCCAGCCCACCTCGTCGGGACGCGGCGGATTGGTGAGCACGTCGGCCATCTTGGGCTCGGCGGCGAGGATGGCGCGCGTTTCATCCGTCGACCCGTCGTCCAGCGCGACAAAGGCATCCACATGGTCGCGCAGGTGGTCCAGGCACCCGCGCAGGTAGTACGCCTCGTTCCGAAGCTGCAGGACCGCCACGAGCATGGGGTGTCCCATCTCCTATCGCCGCCAGTCGAAGGCGATGCGCTTGAAGCTCTCACCCCAGCCCTCGGGGTTCGCCTGCGCCGACGAGGGGCTGAAGATGCGCTGCGTGTACTCGGGTGAAGGCATCGCGCTGGCCTGCCGCACCTGCCGGGGCTCGAGGGACAGGTGGAGGATGCGCATGTCCTCGAGCGGAAAGAGGTACGTGTCCGTCATCATGAGGCGCACGCGCAGGTTGTCGTCATCACCGCCCCACTGGTCGAAGCTCTCGTCGTAGCCATGGATGGCATTCAGGCGCTCGCGGGCCACGCAGATGGAGCCGTAGATCGTCACGGGTTCCGTGAACGCCGTCGCGAGAGAACCTCCGGCGGACTCCACCTGGTCGAACGTCGCGAAGGCGACGTGGCCGAGCGCCGCCGTACCGGGGTTGGCCGCGATATGCGCGAGCGCGATGGCGGGCACGTCGGTGACGAAGGCGGACTCGGGCGACATGACGAGCACGTGCTCGCCGATGGCATTGCGCACCCCCACGTTGATGGCGCGACACGGCGGCCGCCAGGGGTGGTCGAAGTCGTTGACGATGATGCGCCACCGGATGGAGGGGAAGTCGCGGACGAGGCGCATCACCTCCCCTTCTTCGCTCGGCTCGTCGAGGACGATGACCACCTCGGTGCCTGGCCGGGCGAAGTACGGCGCGTTCAGCAGCAGCACCCTCTGAAACTCCCGGATGCGCTTGAAGTACGGCATGACGACACTGAGATTCACCCGTTCCCTCCACTTCGTGCCCGGAAGCCCCGGACCGCCTGGCGAGGACCGAATGATACATTTTCCTGAATAGCCGTGTTCACGGCTTTAACTTATTCTACGCGCTTCACGGCTTCTGCCCTGGAGCACGCCCCCATGCTTGTCGCCCCTGTCCGCTCGCGCCTCACGCGGATGTCACTCCTCGCCGTCCTCGTCTGCGTGGCGGCATCCTGCAAGAAGCGCGATGCCCCCTTCGGCGAGCCGATGGAGACGGACTTCGGCGCGCACCCGCTGCAAGTCACCGCCTCATTCGACGGGAGCAAGCGCTTCGCGATGTGGCTCGACACGTTGGGGTTCGCCCGGAAGCTGGAGCGGGAGACAGGCAAGCCGCTCCACTACACCTACTTCATCAACACCGCGTACTACGACCCCACGGTGCAGGGTGTGGCGATTGATCCGCTCGACGTGCCGACGACGGCTGAAGAGGCCCGCGTGCGGTGGGCCCTCACCCAGCAGGCCCTGAACGAGGGGCACGAGGTCGCGAACCACACGGTCCGCCACGCGTCCGGGCAGACATGGACTGATGACGCCTGGCGCAAGGAGATCGACGAGTTCCACGCGCTGGTGGAGGCGAACCTCTTCGAGCCCGTCGTCGATGCGAAGGGCAAGGCGGTGTTCCCGAAGTGGGAGCCCTTGAAGACGGCGGCTGCGGGACAGCCGGGTGCGCGGTGCGGCGCCGACGCGGACTGCCAGGGCGGTACGTGCCTGCACCTGACCGAGGACGTGGGCGTGTGCAGCACGACCTGCAATGCCAATACACCCTGCGTGGCGGGATTGGTTTGCGGAAGCCCGACGTGGACGACCGCGACGGACGTTTGCATTCCCCCTCCGGCCTTCCCCATCGAACATGAAGGCAAGGTGTTGTTCGACGCGGAGGGGAAGCCCCAGCGAGAGAACCTCAAGCCGTACCGGGTGGTGGGGTTCCGCGCGCCCTTCCTGCACTTCAATTCAGCCCTCTACCGGGTGCTGTCCGCGCGCGGCTACGCGTACGACAGCAGCCCGAGCTGGAAGCTGGGCCCGCCCCGGCGCATGACGAAGGAGCCCGGACTGGGAATGGCCCAGTTCCCGCTGATGTGGATGAAGGGTGCGCTCACGTACTCGATGGACGACGCATACAACTCGAAGGGGGGCACGGGAGCGCAGATGGAGGAGGACTACCAGAAGGCTCTCCACGCGGCCTACGAGGACTTCGGGCGGGTGCCGTGGAACATGGGCCACCACTTCGCGCTGTTCCGGGGCGGCGACTACTGGCGCGCCATGCAGAAGACGCTCACCTACGCCGCCGCGGGCTGTCCGGATGAGAAGGGGGCCCGCCACTGTCAGGAAGTGGAGTTCCCCTCCTTCCGCGAGCTCGCCGAGAAGAAGATTCCGAGCTGGGACGCCACCGCCGCGTCGAAGCCGTGACAAAAAGGTGAAGGCCCTGGACTTCTTGGCTTTCGCCTAGGAGTCCAGGGCCTTCGATGGTCGGGGCGACAGGATTTGAACCTGCGACCACTTGCACCCCAAGCAAGTGCGCTACCAGGCTGCGCTACGCCCCGAGAACCGCGGTTGCTGCCGCCGTCGTGAAACGGTGCGCCCTTATGCCCCTACACAACGCCCAGGTCAAGCAGGAGCAGCAGGCCGCGTTGGGAAAACTCACCCTTCTGAATCTTCCATTCCCTCTTCGTCGAAGTCCTCGCCCCGGGCCTCGGCCGCGTCCGCCGCCGCTTCCTCGCGCGCGTCGATCTCCGCGTGATCTTCCGGCGGGGCCTCCCCGTTGAGGGCGCTCTTCAACACCTGACTCGGCCGGAAGGTCAGCACCCGACGGGCCGAGATTTCGATCTCCTTGCCCGTCTGCGGGTTGCGACCCACGCGCGCCTTCTTCTGGCGCACCTGGAAGTTGCCGAACCCGGAGACCTTGATCTTGTCGCCGCGCTCCAGCGTTTCCTTGAGCGTGTCGAACACGAGCTCCACGATTTCGGCCGACTCCTTCTTCGAGAAGCCGACCTTCTCGTAGACGCCCTCGATGATGTCCGCCTTCGTCATGCGAATCCTCGGGATGCCCCCACCCTCAGCACGGTGAACGCCCAAATACTGTGGCAGCCTTCCCGAAGGCAAGTCAACCCTCTGACTTCATTCAGGAATTCAGGCACGCAGCGAGGCACCCAGGCGCTGGTTCACCTCGCTGATGATGCGCTGGTGCGCCTCCGTGACTTCCACGTCGGTCAACGTCCGCTCCGCCGAGCGGTAGCGCAGCGCGTACGCCAGGTTCTTCTTCCCCTCGGGAATCGGCTTGCCCGTGTACACGTCGAACACCAGCGCGTCCTCCACCAGGGGACGCCCCACTTCCAGGATCACCTTCCGCACCGAGTCGTTCGCCAGCTCCACCGGCACCACCACCGCCAGGTCGCGGAGCACCGCGGGGAACTTGGGCAGCGAGTGATACTCGGGCACCAGCCGAGCCGCCGCGTACAGCGGCTCCGTGTCCAGTTCGAACACGAACACTCCCTCGGGCAGCCCCAGCGACTTCACCACGCGAGGGTGCAGCTCACCCACATGGCCCAGCACCGTGCCGTCCGCCAACTTCACCTCCGCGCTGGCACGCGGGTGGTACGCCGCAGGCCCGCCGAGCGACCAGGTGACGCCCTCCACACGCAGCGCCCCGAGCACCGCCTCCACCGCCCCCTTCGCGTCGTAGAAGTCCGCCCGGGCATCCTTCTGCGTCCAGCTCCGGCCGCCACCTCGCAGGCCCCACACCAGGCCCGCCACGCGGTTCACCTCGCGCGCCGCCGGCCGAGTCCCCTGCCCCCCCTCCGCGTCCCGGAAGTAGGCGCGGCCCGTCTCGTAGAGGCACACCGACTCCACCTGGTGCCGGACACTGCGCGACAGGTTCTCCAGCAGCCCGGGAAGCAGGCTGGTGCGCATCACCGACTGCTCGACACTCAGCGGGTTGAGCAGCGCCACAGGCTGCTCCTTCAGGCCCAGGACCTCCAGGCTCTTGGGCGCGACGAACGAGTAGTTCACCACCTCGTCCAGCCCCGCACCCGACATCGCCTGCCGCAGGCGACGCTCCGCCTCGGAGTGCGCCGGCTCGGGCGCCAGTGAGGCGAGCCCGCGCGGCAGCTTCGCCGGGATGTTGTCGTAGCCGAAGACGCGAGCGACCTCCTCCAGCAGATCCTCCTCGCGCTCCACGTCGACCCGCGCCCGAGGCACCGAGTACGTCGCCTGCCCCGCGCTCTCCGCCAGCTTCTGGAAGCCGAGCGCCTCCAGGATGCGCCGCACCTCCGCCTCGGGCACCGCCACGCCCAGCACCTTCTCCACCCGGGCGAAGCGCAGCGTCACCTGACGCGGCGGCTTCTCGGCCGGATAGATGTCGATCAACCCCGGCGCCACCGTGCCGCCCGCGAGCTCGACGAGCAGCTGCGCCGCCCGCTCGATGGCGGGAACCACCGCGTCCAGGTCCGCCCCACGCTCGAAGCGGTGGGACGCCTCGGTGTGCAGCGCATGACGCTTCGCCGCCCGGCGCACGCCCGAGCCCAGGAAGTTCGCCGCCTCCAGCAACAGGCGCGTCGTCTTCTCCGTCACCTCGCTGTCCCCGCCACCCATGACGCCCGCGAGCGCCTGCGGCCGGTCCCGGTCACAGATGACCAGCTCTTCCTGGTCCAGCGTCCGCTCCTTGCCGTCCAGGGTGGTGAGCTTCTCGCCCTTCTTCGCCCCGCGGACGACAATCTCCTGCCCCGCGAGCTTGTCCAGGTCGAACGCGTGCAGCGGCTGCCCGAACTCGAGATTGACGTAGTTGGTGATGTCCACCACGTTGTTGATGGCCCGCACGCCACACGCCTTCAGCCGGTCCTGCATCCACTGCGGCGACGGCTTGATGGTGACGTTCTCCACCACGCGCGCCGCATACCGCGGGCAGCGCACCGAGTCCTCCACGCGGACCTTGGCGCTCTGGGACGCCGGCGTCCCCGACTCCGTCAGCTTCGGCTGGGGCACCTTCAACGCCGCCCCCGTCACCACGCTCACCTCGCGCGCCACGCCCAGGTGGCTCAGCGCGTCCGGCCGGTTCGGCGTGACGTTGACCTCCAGGACCACGTCATCCAGCCCCAGCGCCTCCGCGATGGGCGTGCCCGGCTTCAAGTCGGGCGACAGGATGAGCAGGCCATTGGACTCCTCGCTCAGCCCCAGCTCCTTCGAGGAGCAGAGCATGCCGGAGCTGTCCACGCCTCGCAGCGCGGCCTGCTTGATCTCCATCCCGTTGGGCAGCTTCGTGCCCACCGTGGCCAGCGGCACCTTGTCGCCGACCTTGTAGTTCTTCGCGCCGCACACCACCTGCACCAGCGCGCCGCCCCCGGCGTCAATCTGCGTGACGGAGAGCTTGTCCGCGTTGGGGTGCTGCACGGACTCCTTGATCTGCGCCACCACCACGCCTCGGAGCCCATCTCCCGGACGCTCCAGGCCTTCGATCTCCAGGCCCGCGGCGGTCAACTTGCGCGCCAGCTCGTCCACCGACGGCGGCAGCGCCACGTAGTCGCCAAGCCACTTCACCGAAATCTTCACAGGTCCACCCTCTTGCTCTCGGGACGAAGACAGGAGCGCGGCCACGCCACCCCGCCAGGCGGGAGGCTCCGGGCGGCCGCGCCCGAAGGACTCAGAACTGCTCGAGGAACCGAGCGTCGTTCTCGAACATCATCCGCAGGTCGTCGATGCGGTAGCGCAGCATGGCGATGCGCTCCACGCCCATGCCGAACGCATAGCCCGTCACCTCGCCCGGGTCATACCCCGCGGAGGTGAACACATTGGGGTGCACCATCCCGCTGCCCAGCACCTCCAGCCAGCCCGTCTGCTTGCACACGCGGCAGCCCTTGCCGCCACACGAGGTGCAGGAGATGTCCACCTCCGCCGACGGCTCGGTGAAGGGGAAGAACGACGGGCGGAAGCGCGTGCGCGTGTCCGAGCCGAAGAACGCCTTCACGAACGCGTCCAGCGAGCCCTTCAGCTCGGCGAACGTCACGTCCTTGTCCACCAGCAGGCCCTCCACCTGGTGGAACATCGGCGTGTGGGTGATGTCCGAGTCGCGGCGGTACACCCGCCCCGGCATCACCGCGCGGATGGGCGGCTTACGCTGCAGCATGTACCGCACCTGCACCGGCGACGTGTGCGTGCGCAGCAGCACGGAGCTGTCCGCCTTCTTCGCGTGCCCCAGTGACGGCTCGTCCACGTAGAACGTGTCCTGCATGTCCCGCGCGGGGTGGTCCTTCGGGAGGTTCAGCGCCTCGAAGTTGAAGTAGTCCAGCTCGATTTCGGGGCCCGCGGCCACGTCGAAGCCAAGCCGGGAGAACGTCCGGACGATGTCCTCCATCGTCCTCGACACCGGGTGCCGGCTCCCCGGCGCCACCGCGCGACCGGGCAACGTCACGTCCAGCCCGGGCCCCTGGAGCTGGGCCTCCAGCGCGGCGTCTTCCGCGCGCTGCGTGGCCTCGGCGAGCAGCTTCTCCAGCTCCGCCTTGACGATGTTGGCCACCTCACCCAGCGCCCGTCGCTCCTCGGGGGGCAGCTTGCCCATGCCGCCGAGGACTCCGGACAGCTCGCCCTTCTTGCCCAGGTAACGGACCCGAAGCGCTTCCACCGCGGGCAACTCGGACGCCCCCGCGATCTCCCGCCGAGCGGCCTCCGCCAACGCCTGCAACCTGTCCCGCATGGCCTTGTCGCCTCCGTTGCACGGCCCCTGGACGCATGGCCCATCGGGGCAAAAAAAAGGGCCGCCCTGGAGAGGCAGCCCGTTTACTCACGCAGGCGGGCGGCCCGTGAAGGCCACCTCACCCGCTCTGTCGCTGGCCCTCAGGGAGGACCGGCGTGAATCAGGCCGCCTTCGCGATGTTGGCGATGGCCGCGAAGCCCGAGGGGTCCGCGATGGCCATGTCCGACAGCACCTTGCGGTCCAGGCTGATCTTCGCCTTCGCCAGGCCGGCGATCAGCTTCGAGTAGGACAGGCCGACCGTGCGGGCCGCCGCATTGATGCGGACGATCCACAGGCGACGGAAGTCCCGCTTGCGCTGCATGCGGTCGCGGCTGGCGTAGTCCAGGGCGCGCTCAACCGCCTGGTTCGCCCGGCGGAAGCAGTTCTTCCGGCGGCCGCGGAAACCCTTGGCCAGCTTCAAAATCTTATTGCGACGGCGACGAGCCTTTACACCCTTCTTGACGCGCATGTTTCACTCACTCCGGACTGCGTAGGTTGTCAGCCCCCGCGCGGTGCCGGCTTCACGCCGCTCCGCCAAGGGCCACGAGGTTGCCGAGCCGTGGCTCAGGCCCCGTAGGGGAACATTTCCTTGATGACCTTCTTCGCATCCATGTCGCGAAGATGGCTGGTGCCGCGGTTGCCGCGCTTCTGCTTCGGCGTCTTGGCGTGAGTGAAGAGGTGCTTGCCGTAGGCCTTGCCGTGCTTGACCTTGCCGCTCTTCTTCACCTGGAAGCGCTTCTTCGCGCCACTGCGGGTCTTCAACTTCGGCATCGTCCTGATTCCTTCCTTACAGCGTGCCGTCAGCGTCACGGCCTCTGGCGTTTTCACCCAAGGCCACGGCGGGAGCCGGCAGCCTCTACCACTATTTCTTTTCAACTGGAATGGCTACCGCCGACCGCACGCCAAGCCGTCGACCTACCGTCCCCGCGCCCCCTGCCCTTTCGGGCTGGGTGCGACGATTCCTACAAAAGTGCCCCAAGATACTTGGGCATGACGGGGAGTCAAGACCTGTCCGCAATGCACGGACCACCCCGTCCAACGGCCTACGGCAGGGCGGTCTCCTTGGCCAACAGGGCCTCGAAGTCCGCAAGCTTCATGCTCTTGAGGTCCTCGCCCCCGTACCGGCGGGGCGCCACGCCCTCCGCGGCGACCTCGTTGTCGCCCACCACGAGGGTGAACGGAATCTTCTGGAGCTGCGCCTCGCGGATCTTCGCGTTGAGGGACATGCCTCGGTCGTCGAAGTCCACCCGGAAGCCCTTGGCCCGCAGCGTGTCGCGCACCTTGCGCGCGTAGTCCGCCTGCCGGTCCGCCACGACGACGATGACCGCCTGGATGGGCGCAAGCCACGCCGGGAAGGCCCCCGCGAAGTGCTCGATGAGGATGGCGGTGAAGCGCTCGAAGGAGCCGAAGATGGCGCGGTGGAGCACGACGGGCCGGTGGAGCGCGTTGTCCTCGCCCACGTAGGACAGGTCGAAGCGCTCCGGGGCCAGGTAGTCCAGTTGCATGGTGCCCAGCTGCCAGCGGCGCCCGATGCTGTCGGACACCGTGAAGTCGATCTTCGGGCCGTAGAAGGCACCGTCGCCCGGGGCCAGCTCGTACTCCAGGCCCAGCGACTCGAGCGCCGTCTTCAGGCCCGCCTCGGCGCGATCCCACAGGGAGTCATCTCCCAGCCGCTGCTCCGGACGCGTGGACAGCTTCACCGCGTACGTCAGGCCCACCGCCTTGTAGACGTGGTCCAGCAGCTTCACGAAGCGCTTCACCTCGTCGGTGATCTGCGCCTCCGTGCAGTAGATGTGCGCGTCGTCCTGCGCGAACTGGCGCACCCGGGTGAGGCCGCCGAGCGAGCCCGCCGCCTCGTTGCGGTGCAGCACGTCCTGGGTGTGCAGGCGCAGCGGCAGGTCGCGGTAGCTGTGCTTCTTGAAGCCGTAGAACAGGTGGTGCGACGGGCAGTTCATCGGCTTGAGCGAGAAGTCATGCTCACCCGACTCACTGTCGAGCACGAGGAACATGTTCTCCTTGTACTTGCCCCAGTGGCCGCTCGTCTCCCAGAGGCCCTTGTTGAACATCAGGGGCGTCTTGATCTCCACGTAGCCGTCATTCGCCGTGAGCCGGCGCATCCAGTCGGAGAGCGTCTGGTAGAACGTCGTGCCCTTCGGGGTCCAGAAGGCGGCGCCGGGCGCGTACGGGTGGAAGTGGAAGAGGTCCAGCTCCTTGCCCAGCTTGCGGTGGTCGCGCTTCTTCGACTCCTCGATGCGCGTCAGGTACTCCTGCATCGCCTTCTTGTCGAAGAAGGCCGTGCCGTAGACGCGCTGGAGCATCGGGTTGCGGTGGTCACCGCGCCAGTACGCTCCGCTGGACGAGAGGATCTTGATGACGCCGATCTTCCCGGTGCTCGGGGCGTGGGGCCCCAGGCAGAAGTCCACCCAGTCACCGTGGGTGTAGAGGGTGAGCGTCTTGGCGCCGCGCGCGGCGATGTCCTTGACGATCTCCACCTTGAACTTCTCGCCCTTCTCCTCGAAGAGGCGAATGGCGTCGTCCATGGAGATTTCGGTCCGGACGAACGTGAGGTCCCGCTTCAGCTCGGCGTTCGCCTCGGCCTCGATCTTCTCCAGGTCGTCGGGCGTGAACGGCTTCTCGCGGAAGAAGTCGTAGTAGAAGCCCTCCTCCGTCGCGGGACCGATGGTCACCTGCGTGCCGGGGAAGAGCTTCTGGACGGCGCTGGCCACCACGTGGGCCGCGTCGTGCCGGATGAGCTCCAGGGACTCCGGGCTCTTGGGCGTGAAGATCTGCAGCTTCGCGTCCTCGTCGAGCTTCCGGGCCAGGTCCATGTCCTGACCGTTCACCCGAGCGAACAGCGCGGCCTTCGCCAGGCCGGCACCGATGCTCTCCCGAACGAAGTCCGCGATGGTGGTCCCCCGGGCGGCCTGCTTCTGACTGCCGTCGGGGAGGGTGACCGTGATCATGTCGGACATGCGATACCTCGGAAAAACCGCGGGCGGCAGGGCTCTTGAAAGCCGTGCCGCCCGCTGGAGATCACATCAACTGTGTTGGGTCGTAGTGGGATCGAACCACTGACCCCTACCGTGTCAAGGTAGTGCTCTACCGCTGAGCTAACGACCCGGTGCTGAGGTGGCGCGGGGAATAACAGCGGGCTCCCGTAGCTGTCAAGCAAACACGCGACTGCGCATCCGATCTTCCCAATTTCCCGGCGCGTCCCTACGGCTTCGCTGCGATCAGCGCCCGGACCCTCGCCATCACCGCGTCGAACATGGCCGGCGTCAGCCGCCCCGTCTGCGTGTTCTGCTGACTGACGTGGTAGCAGCCCAGGAGGATCCGCCCATCCGGGAGCTCCAGCTCCGCCCCGTGTCCGAACGCGGGGCGCGGCGATCTGAACTTCATTCCGGTCCGCTCCAGCGAGGCGAGCGCCGCGTTCCAGCCGATGGCCCCCAGGGCGAGCAGCACCCGGGCGGGCAACAGGGCCATCTCCCGATCCAGGAACGGCGCACAGCGAGCCAGCTCCTCGGGAAGCGGCTTGTTGTCCGGTGGAGCGCAGCGGGCGGCCGCCACGATGAAGGCATCCCTCAGCGCCAGCCCGTCCTCCCGGTGCTCACTCGTCCCCTGGTTCGCGAACCCCGCCCGGTGCAGTCCCGCGAAGAGGAAGTCCCCGGACCTGTCTCCGGTGAACATGCGCCCCGTCCGGTTGGCCCCATGCGCCGCCGGCGCCAGGCCGACGATGACGAGCCTCGCCCGCGGATCTCCGAAGCCCGGCACCGGCCGCCCCCAGTAGGTCCACTCGCGGTACGCGCGGCGTTTCACCCGGGCGACTTCCTCGCGCCACTCCACCAGCCGGGGACAGCTCCGGCACGACGAAATCTCCTGATGCAGTTGCTCCAGCTTCGTCACCGCGCGCTCCCGCTCACCGCGGCCTCCAGCCGCTCGACCCAGGCCCGGGCATAACCCAGGGACTCCAGGTCCGCGCCCACTTCAAGCTCCAGCTCCGTGGCCGGCTCCTGGACGAACAGCGCGACGAGGGTCACCTCATCCAAGGGCTCCCTCACGCGGATCCGCCGGACAGCGCTTCCCAGCGCCCTCCCCTTCGCGTCGGTCCACAACAAGACCCTCGAAGCCGAAGACCTCCAGGGCCACGCGCCGAGAGCCACGTCGCGCCCACCCAGCGCGATGGGCCCCAGCAGCTTCGCACCCGGGAGCTGCACGAACTCGCCCCAGCCCGCCAGGCTCGCATCCTCGGGCCCGGGAAACCACGCCACCCGCGAGGGCCTCACGTCCGCCACGCGACTGGCGACGTCCACATCGAGCACCCCACGGACCTCCACCGCCACGGCCCTGGGCCCCAGCCGGTGGTGCCAGCCCGACGCGTCGAGCGTCGACGAATCCACCCAGAGCCCCACCCGGGGTGCCCGCCCGAGCTGCCGCGCATGCGCCTCCAGGAGCGGTGGACGGACCTGGACATAGACCTCGGGGAAGCTCTTGAGCGCCTCCAGCGTCGAGTCTCGCAACATGTTCGAGCGGGTGCTCAGCCACAGCACCGTCCCGCTACCAGCGAGGGAGCGCAGGGCATCCGCATCCACCGACTCATCCACCCGGAGGTGGAGCCGATAGTGGGGCAGCGTCAGGCTGGCGGGGCCTGGAGCCTGCGCCAGCACCGCCGCCAGCAACACCGCCACGCCGATCACTTCGAGCGAGCCTCGCCCGTGTACAGCGAGGTCCGCTGGTAGCGCTGCACCACCACGCTCAAGACAACCTTGAGGATGGCCGCCACCGGCACCGCCAGGAGGATGCCCACGAAGCCGAACAGCTCACCGAACGCCAGGATGGCGATGATGACCGCTACCGGCGCGAGCCCCACCTTCTCTCCGACGATGCGCGGGGTGATGACGAAGCCCTCCAGCATCTGGCCGAAGATGAACGTGCCCGCCACCACGCCCAGCTGCCAGGGCCCCTGCCACGACAGCATCAGCCCCACGAGCGAGAGCACGATGCCGAGCCCCGTCCCCAGGTACGGCACCATGTTGCCGAACCCGGCGATCACCCCGATGACGATGGCCATGTCGATGCGCGCCACCGAAAGGCCCGCGGCGTAGATGACCGACAGCATCGCGCCCACCGTCAGCTGCCCGCGCACGAAGGCGGACAGCACCTCGTCGACCTCCGCGAAGCGACGCCCCACCAGCCCCACCGCGCGACGCGGCAGCAGGTCCTTCAGCCGCCCCATCAATCGCGGGTAGTCCTGCAGGAAGAAGAAGGCCAGCACCGGCACCACCGCCAGCCCCAGCAGCGTCACGACGAACCGCGCCGTGTTGCCCGCGAAGGCCGCCAGGAGGCGCGCGGCGGCGGGGCCCGCGCTCTGCACCAGGTCCGACGCCTGCTGTCCCAACTCCGTGGTGCGCTGCCGCACCAGGTCCGGCACCGAGCGCCCCAGCAACCCCTCCAGCCGAGGCACCACCTGCGTGCTCGCGCGACGGAAGAAGTCCGGCAGCTTCAGCGCCTCGTCACGAAACACCGGGACGAGATAGAGCACCGCGCCCACCATCAGCAGGGTCCCCGCCACGAAGACCACCGTCGTCCCCAGCGTCCGATCCAACCCCCTGCGCTCCAGGGCCGTCACCATCGGATTGAAGATGTAGGCTCCGGACAGCGCCAGCAGCACCGGCACCGCCACGCCGCCGAACACCGCCAGCAGCGCGAACACCAATCCCAGCGAGCCCACCATCACCGCCGACCACCACAGGTCGATGCGACGAGCCTCGACCTCCGTCAGCTCGACCTCCGGCACCGCTGCCACCGGCGGCGACGGCGCCTCCTTCACGGAGTGAAGCACGGGAGGCACCGGCGACTGGCTCACCGACCCGGGGCTGCTCTTCTTGTTGTTGCGGCGTCCGATGACCCACTCCTCTTCCACGAATCGTTCGTGGATTACGGCTTCTTCAAGCCGTCATTGCGCATCCCGAAAGCGTCCAGCTTAGGCCCCGTCAGGGTTCGGACGGAAAAGCCCGGACCCACGGCTCATCATCGCCCAGGCTTCCAGGGAAACCACGAGGGCATCCGTGGCGCGGTCCCGCCTGGTTGGATGAACGGCAGGCAGCCCCCTTGGACATCCCCGCCGCGAACCGGCGACACCCGTCACGGAGTGCTTCCCCCGGGCGCGCTCTCCGAGGAGCGCAGTTGGATGGTCAGCCTCGCCCGGGCACCACTGGGCTCGTAGTACGTCGTATAGGGCCAGTACCCCTGCTTCTTCACTTCGATTTGATGCAGGCCCGTCCCCAGCGTCAGCCCCCGGGGATTGCCGGCGTAGTCGCTGCACGCGCCCTGGAGCACGCCGTCCAGATACACCTCGGCGTCATCGGGATCACACCGCAGCACCACGTCTCCGCTCGTGCCCTGGGCACCAGCCATCAGCTCGCGCGCCCGCGCCATCGAGTCGGGCTCCTGCTGCCCCGCGCACCCCAGCAGTGACAGCAGGAACAATCCCGCGCCGTACCTCGGCCACCGTCCCACCCGCGCACCACTCACCCCATCACCCTGTCGACCTTCCACCGAAGTCCCCTGCCGCGCGGAACCGGGCCTCGGGAGCCAGCATCCGCGCTACTGCGTGACGATGACGACACGGCCCTCGGCCAGGAAGCCCGTGTTGACCTCTCCCAGCGTCTTCACGTCATCCGAGGCGAGCACCAGGTCGGAGCCCTTCAACCCGGTGGCCTTCACCACCATGGGCTTCTCTCCCACCAGCGCGGCCTTCTTCGCCGCATCCAGGCTGTTGAACCACGCGGCGACACCGGTGGACTCACGGACCTCGCTCGCGAGCGCACCCGCGCCGTAGAGCGCCTTGCCCGCCGCATCCAGCAGCCGGGGCGCGAGCACGGGCTTGAGCCCCAAACCTCGCGCATCCACCACGAGCCCCGTGTACTTCTTCGCGCCCGCGCTGTTGAAGACGATGGTCGCTCCCGGTGCGGGCACCACCAACGCGGACGTAATCGCCGCCAGCGGCACCTCCACATCCAGCTCCACGCCACTGTCCGAGAAGAAACGCTTGGCGACGACCTTGTGGCCGCGGACCGCCGTCTCCACCCGCTCGCGCACCTCGCTCCGCGCCATCTCGTCGCCGACGCTCCGCCCCGCGCTCAACTGCAGCGTGCGCACCTGCTCGAGGAGATTCTTGGACGCATCCTGCTTCGCGGAGCGCTCGGCCCCCAGGCGCGCCTGCCCCGGATTTGCCGCCTTCAAATCGGGAGCACCCGCCCCGGTCGCCCGAAGCACCTGCCCCTCCCAATTCACGCCCACACTCCCCACCGGACGGACAACCTCAACGGTGGGGACGGGCTTCGCCGCCTTGCCCTGGCCGAACGCCGACAGAGGCACGGCCAGCAACACCGCCCATCGCAAATGCCGCATGGAGCTCCTCCCGTCCTCACCCGATACCTTGGGTAGTCCCAGGGCAGAATGGCTGCCCATTCAAGGAGCCCGCCTCCTTGGAAGTCAAGACAACCTCCGAGGAGCAACGCGTCGCGTCAGTTCTCGCTGCCCGGGCGGCCGTGACGGTCGACGTAGGCGTCGATCATCTTCCGGTGCCGCTCGGTGAGGAGGGTGAACTTCACGCCGGAGCGCTCGCCGCGTTTGGCGGTGGACAGCTCCACCCACTCGCGTACGACTTCGCCTTCCGCGTAGATGATTTCTTCCGAGCCCGGGAGCTGGAACTGGAGGCCCACGCGCTTGGCCTCGTGCTGGGGTTCAATCAACCGTGCCAGACTCACCCCTTCCGGGCTGATGTCCGCGGCCCGCGACATGTACGGCACGCCGCCCATGTACTTGTTCAGGTAGATGTCGAGGGGCGCCCGCTTCGCCTTCCGCTTGTCGCTCATCGCTCCGTCGCCTCCGCTGCGTGCAACAGGTTGCTCCGGGGTTGAAGCAACCTGGATGCAGGGTAGAGGCAGGTGCTGAACTCGCAAGAAAACGACCCACCACTCCGTGCTGGGCGCGAGCGCGTGGGCCCTATATTCCAGCCCACATGATGAAAGGTGGAAGCATGCGAACGACGATGTGCATGGCGACACTCGCCCTGGTGCTTGGCACCACGGGAGCACACGCCCAGGGTGGCGGCGCGGCGAAGAAGTCCGAGCCCACCGCGAAGGCTCCCGCGGCCCCGACTCCTGCCGGGGAACTCTCCGAGGACGGAAAGACCATCTACGCGCTCGGCGTCAGCGTGGGGAAGGACCTCTCCCTCTTCGCCCTCACGCCAGAAGAAGTCCTCATCCTCCAGCGCGGCGTCGCCGACGGAATGGCGGGCACTGCCACCGTCGAGCCCAAGGAGTACGCGCCCAAGATTCAGGCGTTCGCGAAGTCGCGTCAGTCCCAGGCCGGCAACGCGGCGCTGGAGCGCGCGGCGAAGGAGCCCGGCGCGGTGAAGCTGCCTACGGGCGTCATCTACCGCGAGACGCAGGCGGGCAACGGCAAGAGCCCCCGCGTCACCGACACCGTGAAGGTCCACTACGAAGGGCGACTGGTGGATGGCTCGGTGTTCGACACGTCGGCCAAGCGCGGCATCCCCGTCGAGTTCCCTCTCAACGGCGTCATCGCCTGCTGGACCCAGGGCGTCGCGCGGATGAAGGTGGGCGGCAAGGCGAAGCTCACGTGCCCCGGCGCCACCGCGTACGGCGAGCGCCCTCCTCCGGGCTCGCGCATTCCGCCCAACGCCGTCCTCGTCTTCGACGTGGAGCTGGTGGACATTCCCGGCGACACGTCCCGGCGGTAAGCCGCGCGGCTCACTTCACCCGACGAATCCAGAAGCTCCCGGGCCAGTCCACGGGAGCGCCTCGATACGACGGGAAGGCCTGACGCAGTCGGTCCGCATGCGTCAGGTGCATGAAGCTGCTGCCCCAGAGCACCTCGAAGCTGTCATTGAAGGACAGGAACGCCTGGAGCAGGTACTGCTCCGTCCAGAAGCGCCGGTGCTCCAGCACCCAGGACCTGGGGTACTCCGCTGGCAGGAAGATGTCGTGGATGTGCACCACCACGCCCTTCTTCAACCGGGGCAGCAGCTCCAGGAACTCCACCTGGACGTCACTGCCCACCTTCAACACGTGGCTCGAGTCGATGAAGAGGATGTCGTTCTCCTCCAGCCTCGCCACCTCCGACAACGGAATGTCCTGCGCCTTCATCGGCTCCAGGCGCGTCAGCCCGGGGAATCCCGCGCGCAGCACGTCGCTCGGGTAGGGCTCGAACGCCACCAGCTCACACGCGGGCGCGCCGTGTGACTCATTCACCCGGCACGCTTGCGCGGCCAGTCGCGTGGACCAGCCCGAGCCAATCTCGAAGAGCCGGCGCGGTTTGAGTTCCCGCACCAGGCAGTACAGCAGCTCCGCGTCCACCGTCCCGAACGCGCTGTTGTCCAGGTGGAACTCGTGCGGGACGCCCGTGGGCTCGCGCGGGAAGGCCGTGTATTCGTCGCGATACTGCGTGGAGAAGCGCTCCAGGAGTTCGAGCTGCCTGGACTCGCGCAGGTCCACGCCCACCAGCTCCGAGCGCGCGCTCCAGAGCGACTCCGGCAGCGAGCTTGTGTCGGGGATGGGCTGATAGAAGTGGTTCGGCGTGACGTGGTAGCCGCTCCGCTCGAAGACCTGGAACAGCCGAGGGTCGTCGAGCAGCCCGAGCCGCCGACCTCCGTTCACCAGTCCTTGGGCCAGCAGCTCCTTGAGTCGACGCTTGATGGGCATGTGCGGCGCGCAGCCTACCACCGCGTGGGACTACGGCTTCCCCTTCAACGCGGCCTCCGTCGCCCGCAGCAGCGGCTCCGCGCTCACCGGTGCGCCCGTCGCATGCGTCATCCACACGTCCGGCGTCACCGAGCCATAGGTCGCCATCCGCTCGAACTCCGCGCCCAGCGGCCCCTTGCGAGACAGGTGTTCTTCAATCTGGAACGCGATGAGGTGCCCCAGCGGATAATCCGGCAGGTACAGCGGGTAGCTGATCATGTGGCTGTAGATGGCGAGCAGAGTGGTCCCCTCGCCCCCCAGCACCGGCGCGAAGTAGCGGGCCCACACGTCGCGGGAGATCGACACCACCGCCTCACGCAGCTCCGCGGCGGTGGCCTCCGGATGCGCGTACAGCCAGTGCCACACGCCCATGTCCACCATCGCGATGCCCGAGCGCTCCCACGTCTGCCAGAAGTCGCCGAGCACCCGCTCCCGCTCGCTGGCCGCATCCGGCTTGCCCAGCCCCAACAGCTCCAAATCCCGCGCCTGGAACACGAAGGCCAGCGCCTCCGTGAAGGCGTTGTTGGGGACACCCGTGAGCAACGTGTGGTCCACGCCGTAGAGACTGAAGGCCTGCTCCACGTTGTGCCCCAGCTCGTGCACCGCGATGTTGTAGCCCTTGTAGCTCATGCCCTCCTTCTCCACGCGCGTGCGCAGCCGAGGGAAGTCCCCCCTGCGCATCGCCTGCTGGGCATGTCCCGCCCCCCGCGAGGCATCCACGCGGATGTGCGCCGCGAGCCAGTCCGCCTTCTGCGCGCTGAACCCCATGCCTCGAAGGATGCGGGGCATGTCTTGCGCAAACGCCTCCGCGCTCGGGTAGCGCTGGCGAGTCAACGCATCCAGCTCCGACTCCGGCCGCTGGGAACCCGGCTTGAAGCCCGCATACCAGACGTCCTGCGGCTCCAGCTTCCGGCCCAGCCTTGTCTCAATCTCCTTCGCCACACGCGGCACCAGCGGGGACTCCAACACCTGCGTCAGCAGCGCCTTTACCCGCTCCTCGGGCAGCTCCCGACCCAGCTCGAAGGCGCGAGCGATGCGCGTGGGCGCCACCGGCACGTACGGGTCCGCCCTGCGCGCGGCCTGGAAGATGGCGAGCAGCCGCGCGTAACGCACGTCCTGCTCCCGCGTCGCGTCCGCCTTGGCTTCCTTCGATGGCGCATCCGCCTTCACCGTGTCCGCCGGCGCCACCGTGACGACGTTGGTGTATGGGTTCCAGTCCAGCCTCGGGTTGTCGATGACGGCCGCCGGAATCGTCTGGGTGATGATGCGCTCCATCACCTGGACGATCATGCGCTGCTTCTCGCGCCCTCGCGGGTCCGCGTAGTCCGCCTTCAGCTCGTCGCGCAGGTTCCAATGGCTGATGAGCCGCAGCCCCTTCGGGAAGAGCCGCTCGCCGCGCTCGTCCAGCAGGTGGTGCATCCACACGTTGTACTCGGCGATGTAGAGGTTCGCCGCCGCCACCTCACGCGAGGACTCCTGGGCGATATCCGCGGGAACCCGCATGCTGAAGCGCCCGGCGAGCCTCGCCTCCGCCCACTGCCTGCGCGTCCACGTGGGCCCCTTCTCCGTACGCTCCGACAGCGTCGTCAGCGGGAAGTTGAGCAGCACCACGAAGGCGACCTTCGCGCGGAACAGGTCCTCGGTGACGTGCGAGGACGGGTCATAGGCCGCCACCAGCGGCTCCACCGGCAACAGCGGCCCCAGGTCCAGGTCCGTGTACCACTGCGTCTCGCGCCCCAGCTCGAGCATGTGCCCATCCAACTGCTCGAACAGCCGCTCCAACCGGGCGAACGTCGCGTCCAACACCCGCGCATCCGACACGAACTGCTCACTCACGAAGACAGACAGGTCTCCGTCCTCGGCCCGCCATTGCAGGGCGACCTGATCGACGCCCCGCTCGATGCGCTCGCGCGACGCCTCCCCATGTTTCGCCACGAGTCCGGCCTTCACCGCCGCCAGGTCGAACGCGGGCTTCATGGCTCGGGACTCCTCCGGCGCAATGACAGGGGGCCGTGCGGGGGTGGCACATCCCAATGCCAACAACAGAGGCCAGGAACGGACGGCGGAAACGAAGCGTGGCTTTGAAGAGGACATGGGCAGGCACCAGAAAGCACGAAGGGCCCGACCTTGGCAGGCCGGACCCTCATGATGCATCCAGGAAGTCGTTGCGAACGACGTCGGGAATCAGCCAGCGCGGACGTTCTGCGCCTGCAGACCCTTGGGGCCGCGGGCCACTTCGAACTCCACCTTCTGCCCCTCCTGGAGGGTGCGGAAGCCATCCATGTTGATGGCGGTGTGGTGGCAGAACACGTCCTCACCACCGCCGTCCTGGGTGATGAAGCCGAAGCCCTTCGCATCGTTGAACCACTTCACGGTACCAGTAGCCATTCGATTTCTTCTTCTTTCGTCACGGACGCGAAAATCCGCCGTCCGGTCCTACCGAGCGAACCCTAAAGGACCCGGGGAATCTATGCGGCCTTTCCCCGGGAAGTCCACTTCAGCACGTTACCAGCCGCACTTCTGACCCTTGTTCTGGGCCTTCAACCACTGGCGCAGCGGGCTGAAGTAATCCAGCAGTGGTGTCGCATCCATCTTCCGCGTTCCAGTGACGACCTGGAGCGCCTCCGGCCAGGGCTTGCTCGCGCCCAATTCCAGCATCGCCTGGAGCCGCTTTCCGGCCTCCTTGTTGCCGTAGATGGAGCACTCGTGCAGAGGGCCCTTGAAACCTGAAGCCTCACACAGCGCCTTGTGGAACTGGAACTGGAGGATGCGGGCCAGGAAGTACCGCGTGTAGGGGACGTTCGCCGGCACGTGATACTTGGCGCCCGGGTCGAAGTCCTGCTCGGAACGAGCCACCGGCGCGCCCACGCCCTGATACTTCTGGCGCAGCGTCCACCAGGACTTGTTGTAGTCCGCCGGCTTCACCCGGCCGGAGAAGACCTCCCAGCGCCACTGGTCCACCAGCAGGCCGAAGGGCAGGAACGCCACCTTCTCCAGCGCGTCCTTCATCTGGAGGTTGATGAGGTTCTTGTCGTTCTTCGCCACTTCCTTCAGCAGACCGACCTGCTGGAGATAGGCGGGGGTAATGGACAGCGTCAGCGCGTCGCCAATGGCCTCGTGGAAGCCGTCGTTCGCGCCGGCCTGATAGAGCACGGGCAGGTTGTAATAGTACGTGTAGTAGTAGTTGTGACCCAGCTCGTGGTGGATGGTGACGAGGTCCTCCTCGGTGGGCTTGATGCACATCTTGATGCGCAGGTCGTTCTCGTACGTCACGTCCCAGGCGCTGGCGTGGCAGACGACGTCCCGGTCCTTCGGCTTGGTGAACTGGGAGCGCTCGAAGAACGACTCCGGGAGCGGCTTGAGGCCCAGCGAGGTGAAGAACTTCTCACCCAGCCGCACCATCTTCAGCGGGTCGTAGTCCTGCTTCTTCAGTTCGGAGTCCACGTCCAGGCTGGCCTGACCGGGGAACGGCTCCACCAGGGGGTAGATGTTGTTCCACTCCTGGGCCCACATGTTGCCCAACAGGTGCGCCGGAATGGGCTTGCCCGAAGGAACCTTCTCCGCGCCGTACTGCTTCGCCAGCCGGCCCCGCACATAGCAATGCAGGTCGTCATACAGGGGCTTCACCTGGCCCCACAGGCGCTGGGCCTCCTTCTCGAACTCGGCGGGCTGCATGTCGTAACCGGAGCGCCACAGCGTGCCCAGGTCGTTGAAGCCGATGTCCTTGGCGCCGTCGTTGGAGATGCTCACCAGCTGCTGGTAGAGCGGGCGCATGGGCTTGGAGATGGAGTGCCAGCCCTGCCACGCATCCAGCAGCGCGTTGTAGTCACGGCTCTCCGCCATGACGTCCGACAGCTCCTCCAAATCCCTGCACTTGCCCTTGCCGTCGGCGCCGCAGTACTTGCCCTTGCCGTAGAGTCCTTCCAGCTTCGCGGCCGTCGTCGCCAGCTCCGCGCGCTTCTTCGCGTCCGAGGGCGCCGGCAACGCCTGGGACACGCGCAGCAGGTGCAGCATGCGCGCGGTGTCCGCATCGAGCTTCAGGCCGTCGAAGCGGCGCGAGTCCTTGATGGCGCCGTTGACGTAGCCGAGCACCTCTTCGTTGACGTAGGCGGCGTTCCGCTCGGTGTCATCGGTGATGTACGTGGACTTGATCCACTCGGCGGTGGCCTGTTTCGTCCATAGCCGCTTGAGGTCCGCGTTCACCTTCTCGGCGAACTGCTTCGCCTCCTCGGGCGTGGCCTTCGCGGCGGGCGCCTGGGCAAAGCCCGGGACGGCGGTCAGCACCATGGCCGCGAGGGCCGAGCGCAGCAATGACTGCGGAAGTCGGGTCCGTTTCATGGGGCGGACCGTAGAGGAACCGCCGGCCAATGACATCCCGAAAGTAGGCCCTCAAGCACCTGCGCGTCCCTCCCACCACGTCGGCGTCCGGCCTCGTCACCGACTGACGCAACGCGAAAGCGGCATCGAGCGCCCCGGACGAAAGGGACGACACGCGCCCCAGGGCCCGCCCGTGGAGCAGGCGAGTCCCCTGCCCTCTCCCTCCCGAGTCCCCAGGCCGCGTTACAGCTTTGAAGCCATGCTGCTTGGACACACGAAGGACCCGACCTGGCCCGCGCCCGAGGACGCACTCACCGAGGCCCGTCGCTTCATGGAACAACAGCGAGGGAAGCGGGTGCTCGTGGTGCCCCACTCGGAGGTGGATGGGCTCGCGTCCGGCGTGCTCATCGTCCGTGCCCTGGAAGCGCTGGGTGCATCCGGCGCCCTCCGCGTGCCGGGAAAGGGAGAGCATGCCCATTCGCCAGGGTTCCTCGAGCGGGTCCGCGCCTCCTCGCCCGAAGCCCTCATCGTGCTCGCCATGGGCAGCCGGGCGACACCTCTCCTCCCCACGCTCGTCGTGGACCGTCATCGAGACACCGAGCCGCTTCCCGCCGAGGTTCGGCTCCTCTCCGCGCACGGCCATGAGCCCGCCGCGAGCACCAGCCTGCTCACCTATGTGCTCGTGTCACCGCTCGTCGTGCCCGGGCCGCTGGAGTGGCTCGCGGTGCTCGGCTCGGCCGGCGCGCTCGGCACCGACGCGCCCAT
This sequence comes from Myxococcus sp. CA056, assembly GCF_013336715.1. Lineage (NCBI taxonomy): Bacteria > Pseudomonadati > Myxococcota > Myxococcia > Myxococcales > Myxococcaceae > Myxococcus > Myxococcus sp. CA056. The sequence goes on along the minus strand of NZ_JABUMT010000005.1, from coordinate 334,872 downwards.
GCCGTTCCTCAAGGACGCGCTGCGACGCGCGAACCGCAAGGCCGTGGTGGAGACGGTGTCCCTGGTGAACGCCGCGCGACGCTCCGCGCGCTTCGCCGCACCCAGGGCGCTGGAGGTCCTCCTGCGCGCACGCAACGCGAAGGACGTCGCGGACGGCCACGTGCCCGGCGTGGACGAACTGCGCGACTGCCGCCTGGAAGTGCGTCGGGAAGTCGAACGCTGCGCGAAGACACCTCCACGCATCGCGACGAACGTGGCGCTCCTGCTGTTCAGCTCCGAGGCCCTGGTACACCCCCTGGTGGCCGTGAGGTGGGCGCAGCGCCTTCCCGAGCATCTGGTCATCGCCGCCAACACGGGCTACCTGCCCGGGCGCGTGGACTTCGCGCTGCGCAGCCAGGCGACCCGAGACCCGATGACCCTCCTCCAGGGACTGGCGCCTTCCGCGCTGGGAGACGCGCTCACAGCGGGCCACGCCCACGCCACGGGTGGGAGCTTGTCCCAGCCCGACTTCCTCCGCTTCGCGGAGGCCGTGGGCCTTCCAGGACTGCGCGCTCAAGACGTGGAGCGGCGAGGCGCGTTCCCGGGCTGATGGGATATGACAAGGGCCGTGCCACTCAAACACGCCCTCGTCGTGCTCCCTTCGCTGCTCGCGCTCGTGTCGCTGTCCGCGTGCGACTCCTCGGATGACGGGGAACTTCGCGGCTGCGAGCAATACAGCTTCCCGCTCTCCGCGCAGACCTCGTCCGGCCACCTGGCCGTCTGCGACAGCCCGGCCTGCGGCAACGGAGAGAATCCACCGAACTCCGGCCCGCACTGCGGCAACGTGGCGCGCTGCGGAGTCTACGCGGAGCCCGTGTCTCGCTGCCTGTACGTCCACAACCTGGAGCACGGGCACGCGGTGTTTCTCTACAACTGCCCCGACGGCTGTCCCGACGAGGTCGCGAAGCTCGAGGCCGCCGCGGCCAGCGTGCCCACGGGCGCAAACGGTGTGCGCCGAGCCCTGGTGGCGCAGGACCCGCAGATGCCCCAGCGCGTGGCCGCGTTGCTCTGGCGACGCACGTACCTGGCGGACGCCGTGGACCCGGAGGCCCTTCGCTGCCTCCTGGCACATCAGGACTCGGATGCCCCCGAGCCTGGCCTTGCCTGCCCGGGCCCGTGAAACCTCGCGCATGACTCCTCGCTCGGAGCCCATGAGTGGCTCCGGCGGATGACAGTTGCCCCTCGCGGCGCGGGCCACGAATGCGGGGGCTCGCCCGTCGGTACGGAGGGCAGGCGTCCCGACGCTGGGTGCGGGCAACCGGTTTGTCGACTGCCAGCCATTTGTAGTCAGGGGCATGAAACCAACGCTCCGACGAAACCTCGCCGTGCTGGCGTTGGCGTGGCTGACAGCCGCCGTGTCGCCCGCCCTCGCTCAATCACAACCACCGGGTGTGAAGGGCCCCGTTCCCACGGGGATGCCCAATCGCCTCGCCGTGGGACTCTTCGAGGAAGCAGGTCAGAACTGGATGCGAGACAGCGGCGTCCCCTGGGACGTGCGCTACCGCTACTTCACCAAGGGCTGGGTGGACAACTGGGGTTGGGGGCAGCCCGATGGAAGCTGGGGGAAGGCCTTCCTCGATGAGTCCAAGACCCAGGGCTTCCTCCCCGCGCCCGTCTTCTACCAACTGTTCGCCGAGCCGGGCGGTGGTGAGGGCGAGTCGCTCGCCAAGGTGCAGAACGCGGCCACGATGCGCGGCTACTTCGGCGACCTGAAGATTCTGCTCCAGCGCGCGAAGGAGCTCGGCAAGCCGGTGCTGCTTCACATCGAACCGGACGCCGTGGGGCTCCTCCAGTTCCAGACGAACTCCAATCCCAACGCCTATGCCGCGGTCGCCGCCACGGGAATGCCCGAGCTCGCGAGCCTCCCCAACACCGTGGCCGGCTGGGGCCTCGCCTTCCTCCAGCTCCGCAAGTCCGTGGGCGCCAACAACGTCATCCTCGGCATCCACATCTCCGCGTGGGCCAGCGGCAAGGACATCTCCTGCTGCTCCGTCACCGACCCGCTCCAGCCCGAGGTGGACAAGGTCGTCAACTTCCTCAAACCCCTGGGCCTTGGAACCAACGTGACGGGCGCCACCTACGACGTGCTCGTCGGAGACCCGCTGGACCGCGACGCGGACTTCTACAAGCTGACGCGGGCCCAGGACGTCTGGTGGGATGCCAGTGACAACGCCTCCATCTCCTCGCGCTCCTTCAATCGCTACGCGCAGTGGTTGACGCTCATGAACCAGTCCACCGGCAAGCGATGGGTGCTCTGGCAGATTCCGCTCGGCAATTCCCAGCATCGCAACATCAACAACGACGGCAGCACCCGCGCGGGCTATCGCGACAACCGCACCGAATACTTCTTCGGCACGAGCGGCGACGCGCACCGCCGCAAGTTCGCCAACACGGGCGTCATCGCGCTCCTCTTCGGCGCGGGCGCGGGCGGACAGAGTTCGTATCCGAATGACCTGGGCGCGGATGGACAGCCCTACCTCAAGACTCACGCGGCCCCGTTCCTCCTCGCGGGTGGACTGACCCTCCCCGCCACGGGCACCACCCTCCCCGGCGCGGGAGGAGGCGCTGATGGCGGCTCGGGTGGAGGGACCGACGCGGGCACCGACGCCGGGACGCGCGACGGCGGCTCGGATGGCGGAACTCGCGACGGCGGTTCGGGTGGCTCCGACGCCGGGACGAACGACGGCGGCACGCGCGACGGCGGTTCGGGTGGCTCCGACGCAGGGACGAGCGACGGCGGCAGCACGACTCGCGGCTACGGCTTCGAGTCCAGCACCGAGGGCTGGTCGTCCTCGGGCGCCCCACTCAAGGCCGCGACGTCCTCCACGGCGCGAGCCCAGGCGGGGACGCGCTCACTCGCGGTGCCCTTCAGCGGGACCTCGGGAACGGGCGTCGTGTCCGTCCTCACCGCCCCCGTTCCTCGCGGGGCGACCGTGACGTTCCGCGTCTGGATTCCCAGCGGCAGTGGCATCACCGCCATCCAGCCCTTCGCACTGGAAGGAGAGCCAGGCGGCTGGCGCTACACCGGGCGCTGGACGGCGATGGGCAGCCTCCAGACGGGAACGTGGAACACCGTGACGGTGGCCCTGCCCACCAACAGCACGACACCGCTCTACCAACTCGGGGTCGAGTTCACGACGAACAGCGGATGGACGGGCACCGTCCACCTGGACGCCATCACCTGGTAGCACCCCAGGGCTCGAGGAGCCGAGCCCGGCGGGACCTCCCACCGCGCGCTCGCTCCCGGCCCGACAGTCTTCCTCCCCGACAGGTCCGAGCAACGACACCCGCACCCCGCTGTGTCTGCGGGGTGCCGCCGGGCTTGCCTCACGCCACGTCCCGCAATCAATCACAAGCAAACCCCGCAATCGAGCCCGACATGCGGGCAATCCATCTCCCCTGGCGCGAATTTAAAAAACAATCATTGCCATGCAGATCGACGAACGCCCCCCTAGTCTCATCGCAATGAACACATCCAATCGCGGGCTGACCGGCTACGAAGTGGTCCTGAATGCATTGAGCGCCTGGGGTATCACGACCTGCACGGGCGTCACGGGAGGCGGCCTGCTGCATTTCCTCCGGAACCTGGAGCCGCATCCCGGCATGGCCAGCTCTCCACCCGACGGTGCGCTGCGCCTCTTCACCCTGGGGGAGTACGCCGCGGGCTTCGTTCCGCTGGGCAGCTATCTGGCGACCGGAGCGCTGGGCTGCTGTGTCGCCACGACGGGCGCGGCGACGAAGCTGCTCTCATGCGGGCTGACCGACGCCAAGCTGCACGACATTCCCGCCGTCTTCCTCGTCCCCATCTCGTCGGCGACGGCCGAAGGGCGCAGTCCCATCCAGGACACCTCCGCGCTGGGCAACAACATCATCCCGCAGCTCCAGGCCGAAATCCCCCAGGGCGTTTTCGTGCTCGACCAGCCGGGGACCATCGTCCAGCAGCTCCTGCAGGCCCAGCACAGACTCCAGCGCTACAAGCCCATTGTCCTCGTCATCGAGCCTGGCGTCCTCAAGCGCCCCACCGGCATGGAGCGGTGCCACTTCTCCGCCATCCGTCCCGCCAAAGCCAACCCTTCCCAGGTCCAGGAGCTCGTGGAGTCCATCCGCTCGGAGCTCGACGGGCGCCGGGTCATCATCCTGGCCGGAGAGGAGCTGGCGCGCGTCCCCCATGCCCAACGACTCACGACACGGCTGTCCCAACAGCTGGGCGCACCGCTGGTCTGGAGCATCAACGGCGCGAATGGCGTCGAGCGCGGAAACACGATGGGACATGGCTACATCTCCTTCGGAGGAAATGACGCGGCCATGGCGGTGTGGAAGAGCATTGGCGAGGACGACGTGCTGCTCGTGCTCGGCGCCTGTCCGGACGAGTACACCGTCAATCTGGAGAAGTTCCAGGCCGGCCATACCTTCGTCATCACCTCCATCGAGGACGGCTACGGCCAACACAATGGGAGCTTCGCCCACCGCGCGCGTCATGCCTTCCGCCAATGGGTGACCCCGCTGGAGAGCGCGCTCCACTCGCTCGTCGAACACCTGGAGAGCCATCCGCCGCGCCCCCTGCGCACCCGCCCCGCCCCTCCGAACCTCAACACCTCCGAACGCAAGCCGCCTCGGCCCGGCTTCGTGGACATGCGCCAGTTCTTCAGTCGGCTCGACTCCCTGTGGGCCCCCAACACCCTCGGCTTCGATGACGTCTGTCTCTCCTACAAGGATCGCCAGTACGTCACCCAGCGCCCCCACCCCAACACCCGCTTCTTCTCGCTCTACCGGGGCTCCGCGATGGGCAACGTCCTGGGCTTGAGCATCGGCGCGAAGCTGGCCACGCCCCAAAGCCATGTCGTGGGCTTCACGGGAGACGGCTGCTTCCGCCTCTTCGCCGGCTGTCTTTCCGAGGCCAGCGCCCTGGACCTGTTGCTGTTCGTGCTCGACAACGCGAGCTACGGCATCGTCGAGCAGGCCCTGCCCACCATCCTCCCGGACGTGGGCCCCTCCCGCCATCACACCCAGCTGACGCGGATGGACTTCGGCGAGATGGCGCGCGCCTGCGGTTGGGCGGCCTTCGACTTGAAGCCCGACCTGACCAACCTCGAGGAGATCCTGGGTCTCCACCGCGAGCAGTCCGGCAAGTCCATCCTCGTGACGGTCCCCGTCGATACCGAGCAGGTCCTCGGACTCAATCCACGCGCCGGAAACCTCTGACCTCTTCTCCCAAGGAGCACACCCGATGAGAGAACAGCGTATCGTCCTGCCCCTCCTGAAGATGATGGATGCGTCCTACCAGCGGAAGCGTGGCAAGCCGCTGGGCGTCGGCTTCTGTCCCCCTCACCTGGAGGGAGCGCCTCCAGAAGCCCGGCTGGAATGGGTTCACACCCAGGCCCCGTTCATGCTGCTCGCCCAGGACGCGAGCGAGGACCCGCTCTACCTCTACACCAACGCCTCCGCCTCCCAGCACTTCGGCTACACACCCGAGGAGTTCCTCTCCACGCCCGCCCGGCACAGCGCCACTCCCGAAGGGCAGGAGGACCGCGACGCCGCCGTGAAGGCCACGTACGAGAAAGGCTCCATCCTCGGCTATACGGGCGTCCGCATCACCAAGGGCGGAAAACTCTTCCGGATTCGCGATGCCGAACTCTGGCTGCTACACGACGAGGCCGACAGGCTCGTCGGCCTGGGCGCCCTCGTCTGGCCCGGGCCTCTCTAGAGCCCTCGGAATCCCCACCGGGGAGCGCAACTATTTCCGGACTTCAGTGTTTTTGTTCCCGGGGGAGTCCTCTCCCCCTTCGTGGACCCACTGAAGGAGTACCTCCGGATGATTCGACGCCTCACTCTCACCCTCGCCGTGTGCGTGGCCGCATGCGCACCCGACGAGGGCCCGCCCACCTCCCATACCCCACCGCTCGACGCGCCAGGACAACAGGAGCAGCACGCCGAGCCCCTCGAGACGCCCACCGAGCCCAACACCCTGCGCTTCCTGGAGCAGGCGACCTTCGGACCCCGGCAGGCCTTTGGCGCCCCGACGCCGCCCATCGACACCGTCGAGCACGTCATGACGGTGGGCATCCGTCAGGCCATCACCGACCAATTCGCCGCGCCGCGCTCCACCTTCGACGGCCTTGCGACGAAGGACCTGGGCTCGCAGTTCTTCTTCCATGCCGTCCATGGACAGGACCAGCTCCGGCTGCGCATCGCCTTCGCCCTGAGCCAGATTCTCGTCGTCTCCCAGAACGGCATCCCCAACGTCATGTCCACGCCGGAGCCCGAGCCGCGCGTGGCGATGGCCAGCTACCTCAACCTCCTGTCCCAGCGCGCGTTCGGCAACTTCCGCCAGCTCCTGGAGGACGTGACGCTGCACCCCGCCATGGGCACGTACCTGGACATGGCCAACAACCGGGCCTTCAAGCCCAATGGCCAGCCCATCGAGCCCAACGAGAACTACGCGCGGGAGATGCTCCAGCTCTTCACACTCGGCCTCCACAAGCTGAATGAGAACGGCACCCCGGTGCTCGACAACCTGGGCCGCACGACGCCGTCCTACACCGAGGCGCAGGTCCAGGCGTTCGCCCACGCCCTCTCCGGTTGGACCTATGCCGGCCCCACCTGCCCGACCATCGGCCGGACGAATCCGCCGACCTACGCGGCGCCGATGATGGACTGCGCGGTGAACCACAACAGCACGTCCAAGGAGCTGCTCCGGGGCGTGTGGACCACCGCCAACGGCACGCCTCGTCAGCACCTGAAAGAGGCGCTCGACAACGTCTTCGACGACCCGAACCTGCCGCCGTTCATCTGCAAGCAGCTCATCCAGCACCTGGTCACCAGCAACCCCAGCCCCGAGTACGTGCAGGACGTGGTCAACATCTTCAAGAACAATGGCAGCGACGTCCGGGGAGACCTGCGCGCGGTGATCCGCAGAATCCTCCAGCACGACGAGGCCCGGGGCCCCGTGCCTCCCGCCGCGCAGCTCGCGACCTTCGGCCACCTGCGCTCGCCCGCGCTCCACGTCACCACGCTCGTCCGCGGCCTGAAGGGAACGCTCGACACGACGGGCACGTTGGACCCCGGCGCGAAGCTGAGCTCCTGGAGCCAATCCATGGGGCAATACGTGCCCCAGCCTCCGTCTGTCTTCAGCTACTACCCGCCCAACGCGCCCGCCCCGGGAGGAGGAGGTCTGCTCGGTCCCGAGTTCGCCATCCTGGACACGGCCACCGTCACCGCGCGCGCCAATGTGACGCATGACCTGCTCTTCGCGGCGGCCACGGCCAACGCGGGCGTCCTCATCGACCTGGACATCCTCCCCGTCAACTCCAGCGACACCGTGCAGTGGCTCAACCGCTACTTCCTGCACGGCACCATGTCTCCGGAGCTGCGGGACATCGTCCTCAATGCCATCTCCCACCCGGATGCCGGCGACACCCTGCGCAGGAAGAAGCTCGCCGTCTACCTCACGTCCCTCGCTCCCGAATTCCAGATCCAGAGGTAGCCCATGAGCTTCTCACGACGACAATTCCTCCGTGGCACCTCGCTGGGCCTGGGATATCTGGCGGTCTCCTCCCCCATGCCCGGCTGGCTCGGGAACGCCGCCGCCGCGACGCTGTCCGGTTACGCCGGCTACCGCGCGACGGTGTGTGTCTTTCTGCTGGGTGGCAATGACACCAACAACGTCCTCGTCCCCCGGGACGCCGGCATCCACGCGCAATATCTCGACGCGCGCTCCACGCTCGGCATCCCCTTGAACGACCTGCGGCCCATCAACCCCGTGGGCCTGGCGCCGGGCGCCTATGGGCTCCATCCCTCGCTGGAGAAGCTCCAGGCGCTGTTCGAGCAGGAGCGCGCGGCCTTCGTCTGCAACGTGGGGCCGCTCACCCTCCCCATGCGCAAGGTCAACTACGAGCTGGGCGATGTGCCCCGCCCCGACAACCTCTTCTCTCACAGCGACCAGCAGGACGCCTGGGCCAGCGGCATCTCCAACCCCTCCACCGTGGACCTGCCCCCAGCGCTCGAGGGCAAGGCCACCGGCTGGGGCGGACGCACCGCCGACCGCCTCCACACGCACAACCCCGGTGACTATCCGGAGGTGACCTCCTTCGGCGGCAAGGCCCTGTACTCCGGCGGCGCCGAGCGACAGCCGATGATGGTGTCCTCCTCCGGCGTGCTCGAGATGAAGGGGACGTCCGACGCGGACTTCAACACCCTCCGCTCGGAGGCGCTCGCGGACATCGTGGCCCTGGACCGTGGCGTCACGCTGGAGGCCTCCTACGGTGGCGTCTTCACCACCGCGCAGACCTTCGCCTCCGCTCGAGCCACCGCGCGCGCCGCCGCGTGGGACGCGCTTCCCAACGAGGCGCGGCTCGACATCGACGGCTACTTCACCCCGCCGCAAGGCACGACGGGCTGGACGCTGCACACGCAGCTCTACCAGGTGATACGCGACCTGGTCGCCGGCGCCGTGCCGTCCACGAGCGGAGGGCTGGGCGTGCGCCGACAGATGTTCTCCGTGGGGCTCGGCGGCTTCGACACCCACGTGGGCCAGGACGCCACGCAGACGGCGCTGCTCCTCCAGGTCGACTTCGCGCTGGACGCCTTCCAGAAGGCGATGACCCGCCTGAAGACCGAGGGCGTCTTCGGAGTGAATCCTCCCCAGGCCACGCTCTTCACCATGAGCGACTTTGGCCGGACCCTGGCTGAGAACTCAGACAAGGGCTCCGACCACGGCTGGGGCAGCCACGCCATCGTCCTGGGAGACCGGGTGCAGGGCCGCCGCCTCCACGGCACCTTCCCCAACCTGGACCTGTCCGCCGGCGCCGTGAACAACCTGGACTCCGTCGACGCCAAGGGCCGCTGGTTGCCTTCACTCTCCGTGGACCAATACGGCTTTACCCTGGCGTCGTGGTTGGGGCTGAGCGGCGTCGCTGATCGCGACCATGCCTTCCCCAATCTCACCGACTACGTCGCCGCCGCAACCTCCGGAGGCTTCCCCGCCGCCGCGCGCGCCTACCGGATTCCGTTCCTCCTGCCGGACCCCTGAGCGACGGTTCTCAGAGGGGCGCGGGGTCACCTCCCCTTCATCCACCCCGCGCCCCTCGACCCCCTGCGTCACCTTGAGCCAGGGTCAGCAATGACAACCCGGAAATGGTAGGGCCGAACCGTTGTTTCGTGCCCTACCTGATAAACCCTTGAAACCGGAGTGTTCGCTAACATACTGTGCGCATGCGTTCATGTTTCGCATGAGCGCACTCATTTTCACTTGAGGGGGACATATCCATGGCAGCAGACGCAGCGGCGAACGTTTCCGACGCTTTGGCTACAGTGGACAACATCGCCATCCAGGTCGAACAGGCGCTGTACAAACTGTATCTGGCCGTGAGCGGTACGGGATTCAAGAGCATCACCGACAAGATTTCCGTCATCTGGACGCCGGTACGCAATGTACTGAGCTCGGTGCTCAAACAAGTCGAAGGTCTCATCAAGCCGCTGATGGATCCGCAGGTCGTCACGTCCATCAAGGACGTGCTGGAAGCGGGCCGAGACCTGGTGAACTCCACGCTGGACCTGCTGCCTGACTCCGCGCGGAACCTGGCGCTGACGGGACAGCGCTTCCTGAACATCATCGTCGACTTCGTGGGCGCGGGTGTCGAGCACATCGTCGCCATCGTCGACCTGCTGCTCAACGTGGGCAAGGCCATCATCGGCGAACTCTCCACGCTGGCGGCCACCACCATCGCCGCGCTGCGCAAGACGGGTGTGCAGATTCCCGCCACCAATCCCTGATTCAACCCCTGTCGTCTGTCGCATCTCCTGGTGTGTCGCGGGCGTCATGGCTCGCCGCCAGGAATTCCAGCGTGTCGTCACGGCCCTGCGCACGCTTTTCTCAAATCAGTGTCTATGAATAGGACCGTCCCCCATCAGGGGTGGGCGCAAGCCCAGGCACGCGGTCCAGGGAACCTGCACCCGGAGCAGGGATTTCCACCCCCTCGCTGGCGAGGGTCGGGGAGCGTATGGCCACAGGTCTCATCATTCCTGGTGTCCAGGTCACGGTCGTCAAGGAAGTGTTGCCCCAACAGCTTGCACCGTCTGGGGTTCTTGGAATCACAGGCTTCTTGGAGTCAGCCAACGGCAAGGTCGTCCGAGCCAGCAGCTGGTCTCGCTTCCTGGAGGTGGCCGGGCGCGCGAGCGCCTACAGCCTCCCGGAGGCGCGCCAGGCGCTGGACAATGGCGTCTCCGAGCTGGTGATTTCCCCCCTGCCCGCCACCGCGGGCACCGCCGCGACGATCGCCGTCGCGGCCGACAACAGCAAATATCCGCCGGGGCACGTCGGCGATAAGTTTGGCGCCACCTTCATCGCGAGAGTCCCAGGCCTGTGGGCCAACGGAATCACGCTGAAGGTCACCTACCGTGACAACATCGACCTGTCGGTGTCGTTCGACCTGGAGGTCACCCACCCCTCCAGCGGCTCGGTGGAGGTGCTGCGCAACGTCAACTCCGCGTCGCTGACCTCGTCGCTGGACACGTCGTCGTTCATCCGCATCGACACGACGAAGGGCGTGGGCTGGCCCACCGCGGGCACGTACACGCTGGCCACGGGCAAGGACGCCACGCCGGACGACTACGCCACGGCGCTGGGCCGACTGAAGGACCAGCCGGACGTGGACCTGGTGCTGGCCGCGGTGCAGGACTTCTCCGACCGGACCAAGCTGACGCGCATCTACGGCGACGTCATCAGCCACTGCAACACGCTGAGCAGCGAGAGCAAGGGCCGCCTCGGCTTCGGACAGGTTCCTCCCGCCGGGACGATGGCGGAGAACACGCAGCTCGCCGCCAACCTGGTCAGCGACCGGTTCGTGCTCGTCGCGCCTCACGGCACGGTGGGCGCGGTCGCCGGCATGGTGGGGAGCCTGGCGCCGCACCAGTCCCCCACGTTCAAGCGCGTCTCCGGACTGAACGAACTGCTGGTGGGCGTGGAGGACCAGAAGGCGCTGTTGCGTGCCTTCGTCGTCCCCGTCGTCACCGAGCGCGGTCGGGGCACCATCGTCGTGCGTGGCCTGACGACGGACGGAGATCAGATCAACGTCCGCCGCGTCGCGGACCGCGCGGTGCGCACGCTGAAGATGGTGGGCGACCTGTTCATCGGGTTGCTCAACAACGCCGACGGGCGCAGCGCCCTGAAGCAGAAGCTGGTGGAGGCGCTGGTGCAGATGCAGAAGGACGGCGCCATCGTCCCCTCCACCGACGGGAAGGATCCCGCCTTCAAGGTGGAGGTCTATTCCTCGCAGGCGGACTTCGCGCTCGGAATCGTCAGGGTCAACATGGCCGTCAGACCCGTCCGCGCCATCGACTACATCTACGCGACCATCACGGTCCAGGTCTGATGAAGGAACGCACCGATGCCAACGGTATTCTCAGCCAACCGTAGCAGCATCCTCGTCGACGGAGAGGCCGTGGACGGCCTCCAATCCATCGCATTCCGAGTGGTCACCGAGCGCGAGGACATTCGCGCCATCGGGTCCAACGAGCGCGTCGACGTCATCTTCGGCCTGCGCACCGTCGTCGGTGAGCTGGTCATCCGCTCCGCGGCCGTGAAGCTGGACACCCTGCTCTCCGAGCGCGGCAAGTTCCAGCTCGTGGCGAACCTCAAGCGCACCGAGGGCACGGACGACACGCGCACCCTGTCCTTCGACGACTGCTTCGTCGAGGGCAAGTCCTTCCAGATGGACGCGCACGGCAGCGCCGCCACGACGTACGCCTTCACGGCGACCCGCATCCGCGAGGAATAGTCCGTGAGGGAGTCGCCCGCCAGCTCACGCACGGAGTCCGGTGCGGCGCCGATCTCCCTGGAGATCGACGGCCGGACCTTCCACCTCCACCCCGGAGTCAACTCCGGGCCCCTGGAGGTGGAGTGCTCCACGGGCGAACGTCTCGCGCTCCATCCATGGAGCTTCGAGGCGCACCTGCGGGCGCTCGACCTTCATGCGCGGCTCGATGGCGCGGGACTGGCCTTCGACGCCGACGGTTTCGCCGCCGACGTGCTGCGGAACTCAGGGGTGCCGGAGTCGCTCCACGCGGAGCTGGCGCCCCTCGCGTTGTGGTGGGCCTCGGGCGGGGCACAGGAGCCTTCGCCCGGGACGCTTCCACCGGGATGGGTGCAGGCGGGAGCGGTGCGTGCCCGACTGCGGCCCTGGACGTTCTCCGAGCGCTCCCGGGCGCTCGAGGAGAGCCTGACGTCGCAGCCCGATGGCTCGAGGGAACTCAGCCTGGAGCGCTACCTGCGCTCGATGCTCTCCAGCTCCGTCGTGGAGCACTTTCCCACGGCGCCCCTGGAGACGCTGGATGGGGCCAGCACCGCCGCGCTGCTGGACGGCGTGGTCGCGCTCAACGCGGGGGACGAGCGCGATGAAGACCGCACGATGCGTGCCTCGGGCAAACAAGCCCGGGTCCTCGCGGAAGTGACGTTGAAGCTCTGTCGTGCCCTGGGGTGGACACCTTCCCAGGTCTGGGCAACCCCCGCCGCCGAGGTGGACCGGCTGCTCGCGATGTTGCAGCTCACGGAGCCTGGTGCTCCCGCCCCGGCCCCGACTTCGCGGCCGAGGAGACTCTCCGACTTTCCCGACGCGGTGGTCATTCAGGTGGAGGACGACTGATGCGCACGACGTTCACCACCACCGAGCTGACCTCGCGACTGGCCCGCCCGGCGTTTCGAGCACTCGAAGGTGTCGCCCGACAGCTCGGCGTCAAGCTTGCTCCTCATGCTTCGGAGCAAGGCGAGCCTTCACCTGACGAGGCGTCAGCGCCGACCTCCGGCAGCGATGCGACCACCGTGCGTCCCGGAGTGGAGGCACCGGCGACGGCTCGGCCCACCGGTCTCCTCTCGCCTTCACGGTCCAGCGGCGAGGTGGATGCAGCTCCGGGTCCTCATGGACAGCGCCCCTCCGGGCCTCTCGTCGCTCGACCTGAGCCCATCAGCGTCCCTTCGGCCCCTATCGCTCCCCGGTCCGTCGCGCCCTCGCGGCCCGCGGTGACGCCGGTCTCCGCATCCGAGGTCTCGAGGTCCGTGAGTCGTGCGCCCACGTCCGATGAGGGTCATTCCTCCTCTCCGGCGCACGACCTGCCTTCGTCCGGGAAGCGCGCCGGTGTTCCCCTCGCGAGCGACGCGCGAGTCTCCGAGCTGGCTCCCGGCGACGACACGCACTCGGTGAACTCCGGTGCGAGCCACCCGGTGAGGTTCGACGCAGCCACACTCCACGCGGGCGCATCGACTTCGTTGCCCTCGGAGTTCTCGGCGGGTCCGTCGAAGCGCTCGGGCATGGGGGACAGGAGCACGGACGAAGCGCCTGTCGCGGCGCGGACTCCGAGCGATGGCGTCGAATCAACAGCCAGCTCGTCCCCCCTGAGTGCCCCTCCGGAGTCGCTCGCCACGAGCAGCGATTCGTCCGAGGGACTCCGCGTCTCCATCAAGGCCACCGAGCCCCGGTCGCCCAAGCGACAGGTCGTGCGACTCATGCGACCGATGCCGCTCCCCGCCGAGACCTCGGCGAGCGAGAGCGTCCCCACGCTCCAGCGCGCCAGTCCCCTGCCCTCACGCGGCGAAGATGCTTCCTCGAACGTGCCGCCCGCGGCTCGCGAAGTGACAGCGGACGCACCTCGCTACGAGGCGAGCACTCCGGCCGGGGTCACCCCGCGTCCCCCCTCCGCAGCCGTCGAGGCTCACACGAGCCTCCCGTCCGCGACGCCCGTCATGCGCGTGCTGTCATCGACTCCCGCCGCGTTCCGGGCGCCAGGGTCAGTCGCGCAGTCCACGCCCGTGGTGCGTCCCGCCGCGCCCGCCGTCTCACGACCCAGGTCCCGCCTCACCTTCCTTCCGCCCACGGAAGCCGCGCCCGTGGCCCCTCCGTCGTCGCCCGAGCCGGAGCGCGCGGTGCCACCGGCCGCGCTGGCCACATCCCAGGTCGTGCGCCAGGTGAGCCAGGGGCTGACGCCCGTCCTGGAGCGAGCCCAGCAAGTCACCCACGAGGCCCTTACCGTCGAGCGCTCCTCGCGTCCCGCCTCGACTCCCGCCGTGGACTCCGGTGCGAACGCGGCGGTTCGCAACACGTTCAACGTGAACGTGCAGTTGGGCACGGAGACGGCGACGGCGGGCATGGACCGGCGCACGCTGGAAGACGCGCTGGTGGACATCCTTCGCGAGACGGCACGCCGTCACGGACTGGAGGTCTGAGCCCATGGCAGGCATCGGATACTCCGTGACGATTGGCTCCCTCCGGGCTTCCAACAAGGCCCGCCAGGGACAGGCCTTCATCCGCTCCATCACCAGCGAGCTGACCATGGACGGCGCGGGCGGCCGGTGCACCGTGGAGCTCGTGCCCTCCGACGCGGCGCTCCCTCCTCCCGGAGAAACCACCACCATCGCCCTGGATGGCGGCGATGGCGCGGTCACCGTCTTCACCGGCCTGGTGCTGGAAGCCCGCGCCGCGCCGGACACGTCCATCGTCATCGGCGGAGATGCCCTGGCGAAGCTCGCGCGGCTCGACGTGTCGGGCGCCTACGAGCAGATGTCCGCGGGCTCCATCGTCCGTGAGCTGGTGAAGAAGGCGGGCGGCACGCCGGGCACCATCGACGACGGCCCGACATTCCCCAGCTACGTGCTGCACCGCGGGCCTCGCGCCCTGCGGCACATCCTCCAGCTCGGAGAGCAGTGCGGCTTCGACGTCTTCACCGACGGCGAGGGGAAGGTGTACTTCACGGCGCCGAAGCAGGGCGGCGCGGACCACACGTTCGCCTACGACGCCCAGGTGCTGCGCACGCAGCTGGGCAAGCCGCTCCCCGCCATCGACGGCTTCGAGGTCTGGGGCGAAGGCGCGGCCAGCTCACAGGGCGAGAAGAAGGCGCACTGGCTGGTGGATGACCTGGCTTCCGTCCACGGCAAGGCCGCGCTGGGCACCAGCGGCAAGGTGCAGGCGGGTTCCACGGGAAAGAGCTCGCGCGAAGTGAAGGACGGCTCGGTCCGCGCGGGCGCCGACGCGTCCGATCAGGCCAAGGCCCGCGTGGGCGCGCTGGCCGCCCGTCCGCTGCACGGCTTCATCGAGGTGCTGGGAGCGCCCGCCGTGAAGCCTGGAGACTTGATCAAGGTGGACGACATCCCGGAGGGCCATCCCGTGGAGGCCCTGCTGTCCGGGAAGGTGCTTCGCGTCCGCTCGGTGCGTCACACCCTGAATGCCCGCACGGGCTTCGCCACCCGGATGGAACTCTGACATGCCCGTCCGCATCGGAAAAATCGAGCTCATCGGGCTCACGCAAATCTACACCGAGGACGCGCGCAACCTCGTGCAGCAGCGCGTGCCCGGTCAGTCCGGCTCCGTCTTCCAGGACCTGGGCCGTGAGCCCGTCACCGTCGTCATGGAAGGACTCCTCCTCGGCGAGGACCCGCAAGCGGCGCTGGAGGAGCTGAGACAAGCGCAGATGAAGGCGACGCCGATGTCGTTCGCCTCGGACGCCATCGCCGGAGCGGACCTCACCGACGTCCTCATCGCGGACTTCCAGGTCCGCCAGCTCGCGGGACACCAGAACCGCTTCAGCTTCTTCCTGCGCGTCAAGGAGTACGTCGAGCCCCCCGCCACCCAGGACGCGGGCGTCGGCGCGGTGAACGACGCGGTGGCCGACGACGCGCAGTCCTGGGCCCAGGGCTCCACGGACGCCGCGGGCGTGCTCCAGAACCCCGAGTCGCTGATGGACGCCGTCGACGCGAACCCGGACCTGCTCGGCCACCTGTCTCCGGACGAGCTGGGCTCGGTGGTCAACGGGACGAAGGGCTCGCTGACGGGGAAGAACTTCGGAAGCCTGCTGGGCGCGCTCGGCAAGGTGAACCCCGGCGCCATCATCGGATTCGTGCAGTCGCTCAGCCAGGCCGGAAGCCTGGGCGAGTTCATCGAGAAGCTCGCCACCGAGGGCATCAACATCCTGGAGCAGATGACCGGGCTGGACCTGGGCGCCGCGCTCGACATCGTCAAGGGCATCGCGGGCGCCGGGGACTTCCTCGCGAAGCTCCAGGCCGTGGGCAAGGAAGCCGGCGCACTGGGCGCGGCCATCGGCGGGTTCGATCCGCTCGGACCCTTCAAGGACCTGGAGAACCTTCCGTGAGCACGACCGCCGATATCGTCGACAGCATCACCCGACTCGTCATCGCCGTGGACAACCTGCTCAAGACGGACACGGTGAACGCCATCGTCAGCCTGGTGCGCAGGTTCGGCATCGGCGCCCCCGTGAAGGTGGGCATCGACGCGCTGGGCAATGCACTGAACCTCATCATCGGGTGGATCGCCAAGCTGGAGCAGGTCGCGGCCATCCCCGAGCTGCTGGAGAAACTGGACCCCGCGCTGGAGGGCCTGAAGGCCATTGGCGACAAGTCCGAGCAGGAGATGCGCGACATGGGCATGGAGGCGCTCGCCCCGCTCGCCGGCGCGGCCCACGCGGCGCACCTGGTCCTGGAGAAGATTCGCGCCGGCGCCGTCGTCATCCTCCAGGGCTATCTGCCCAAGCAGTCCCTGACGTCCCTTCGCGAGTCCGTCATCGGCGTCAAGGCGACGCTCAAGGCGCTCGGTGAGGCGCTGCTCGCCGCGCCGCCGCCCACGACACCCGCTCCCTCACTGGGTGCTGGCAGCATGCCGCTGCTCGCGGGAGGCACGACGTGAGCGACCTGGTCACCATCATCCGCTCCATCATCCGGGACGAGCTGGCGTCGTTGCGCCTGGGCGACCTGGGAGTGGTGACGAGCGCCTTCCCGCACGCGGACGGCGACGCGAACAACCACGAGTGCCACGTGAAGCTGCGCGAGAGCGGCCTGGAGCTGCGCCGCGTCCCCATCGCCACGCCGCACATCGGCATGGTGAGCGCGCCGCACGCCGGAGACCTCGTCGTCATCACCTACCTCAACGGCGACCCCAACCGCCCCGTCATCACCGGACGCCTGTACTCGGACAAGCTCAACCCGCCCATTCACGAAGCGGACGAGTGGCGCGTCGTCTCGCCACCGGGTGGCAAGACGTCCATCGCCATCGACCAGGAGCAGTCGGTGGTCATCACCGCCGGCGAGACGGTGGTGACGGTGAAGCAGGACGACGTCATCACCATCAAGGGCAAGACGGACCTGTCGCTGGAGGTGGAAGGCAACGTGCAGCTCAAGTGCACGGACTGCACGGTGGACGCGTCCGGGAAGATCGACCTGGGCAAGGGAGGCAGTGGCGTCATCACCGAGATGAGCCACAAGTGCTACTTCACCGGCGCTCCGCTCAAGGGCTCCAAGGACGTGAAGGCCAAGTAACCATGCCTGCACCGAGCGGAAGCGAAATAGGCGCCCTGGCGAAGAGCGCGATGCAGTCCGCGAGCCTCCGGGGAGAGAACGCTCCGGACCTGGCCACCGCGCTCGGTGACGCCTGCGGCCAGGCCTTCACGCTCTTCGCCTCCATGGCCATGGTGACGCCGGGAATCCCCGCCGCCGCGCCGCCGCCACCGGGCGCGGGCAGCACCGCGGGGCCCGGGATGATGCTGCCACCGCCGGCAGGGGGCCCCGGCGCGTCGCAGATAGAGCCCATCGCCAAGGGCCTGCTCGCGTCGAACAAGATCAACGGCGAGCAGCGGGACGCGCTGGCGAAGGCGATTGCCCAGACGGTGGAGCAGGCCCTCATCCTCTTCACCGTCCAGGTGATGGTGGCGCCGGGAATCGCCATCGCGGGCTTCGTGACGTCGTCGCCCGGCAGTCTCATGGGCGCCGCTCCCGCGAAGCCGATGCTCCAGCCGATTGCATTGGGCTTCCTCATGGCCGGTGGCATCCGGGGCGAGAACGCGCCGGACCTCGCGGGCGCCATGGCCGAGACGCTGTCCAACGCGCTCACGCAGATGATGACGCGCCTCAAGGTCTCCCCGGGCATTCCCAGCTCGCCCGGGGCGACGGCGGGCCCGGGGAGGTTGCTCTGATGGCGGACGAGCTCAAGACGGACCTGCGCCTGAAGTTCAACGAATCGGGCGGCGTGGACCTGGACTGGTCCACGGACGACGGCGCCACCACGGTGAGCGGCAAGGACAACCTCATCCAGGCCCTGACGATGCGGCTCATCGTCTACCGGGGACACCTGGAGCAACTGGGCCACCAGCGCTACGGCAGCCGCGTGGCGGACCTCATCGGCGAGCCGTTGGATCGCGCCAATCTGGACCTGCTGCGCCGCTACGTGCGGCAGGCCATCAAGGAAGACCCGCGCGTGGACGAGGTGACGCAGTTGAGCGTCACGGCCCGGGCGGATGTGCCGGGCGCGGTGGATGTGCGAGCCCGCATCAAGGCCATCAGCGGTGAAGCGGTGGAGCTGGGATTGGCGCTCGACCTGGGTTGAGCGCGGCGGCGTGGGCAACGGGTACGGACACGACTTCGGGAGAGCGTGATGAACGGCAAGGAAAAGCAGGGCATGAACGGAGTGCTGACCCTCGAGCTGCTCAACCTGGATGGCTCCCTGATGGAGCGGCGCCGGGTCCCCAACCTCATCACCACCGCGGGCAAGCGGTTGGTGGCGGAGCTGCTGATGGGCCGGGTCAACGGGCTGCCCGTCAAATGGTCCATCGTCGTGGGCACTGGCACCGAGGCGCCAGTGCCCGGGGACACCGTGCTGAAGGGCCCGGCGGCCGAGGCCGAGGACCCCGCGCCCAAGGTGGAGGTCATCGACCCGGGTGACGGCTCCAGCCTGGTGCGCGCCCTCGTGACGGCCACCCTGCCCGCCATCACCGACGCCACGGTGCAGCCGCTCACCGAGGCCGGCATTCAAGTCACCCTGGGGGAGACCACGAAGATCCTCTTCAACCGGGTCCGCTTCGAGGAGGTCAATCGCGGCTCCAACATGGTCATGAAGATGATGTGGGAGATCTCCTTTTGAGCCTCATCCCTCCCGAGACAACCACCTTCAGCGCCATCGTCGAACGGCTGCTGAAGAACATGGGGCCGGGAACGGACCCCAACGCCGGTGGCATGGCGCGAACCCTGGCCGAAGCCTACGCACGGGAGATGGCGACCTTCTACGCGATGATGGAGCTGGCCCATCGCTCCGGCTACCTCGACACGGCAGAAGGCGCCGCGCTGGACAACGTCGTCGCCGTGCTGGGCCTGAAGCGCGCACGCGCAGGTCGCCTCACCGGCGAGGTGGAGCTCAGCCGCGCCGCCCCCGCGCCGGAGGACATCGGCATTCCCGCGGGACGGCAGTTGACGGGCCTGGCGGCGGACGGCAAGCCGCTCCCCCTCTTCGAGACGCTCGAGGACGCCACCCTGCGCAAGGGCGACACGCGCGTCCTCATTCCCGTGCAGGAGATCCAGGATGACGCCGGGGCCGCGGCCGAGGCGCCTCCCGTCATCAACCCCTTCCGGCTGACGCTGATGCCCAGGCCCATCCTGGGAATCGAGGCCGTCACCAATCCGGCCCCCCTGCGGCGCGGCTCGGATGATGAGACGGACGAGAACCTCCGCGCGCGCGCTCGCACCGCGCTGCGGGATGGCGAGAAGGGCACGCTGGAGTCCATCGCCGCCGCCGTGCGCCAGCAGGGCGTGCAGCAAGTCACGGTGAGGGAGCCCGCCGACGCGCCTCCGGGCGTCGTCGATGTCCTCGTCGGCGACACCGACTTCGAGTCGGACGTCGAGGGCGTGGTCCGCGTCGAGTCCGCCATCCGGGAGACGAAGGCCGCCGGCATCCACGTCCGGCTCCGCTACGCGAAGACCGTCTTCTTCCAGGTGGACTTCCAGGTGGAGCCCACCAACCCGGAGATGGACGAGGTGACGTTCGACCGGCTCCGCCGGGAGCTCCAGCAGACGCTCGCGCTCCACATGAACGAGCTGCCCGTGGGCGCGCCCGTGAGTCGCCGCAAGCTGGAGGCCCTGCTCTTCGGCAACCCCGCGGTGCGCAGGGTGAACGAGCTGTCCGTGGAGACGTATGTCTGGGGCACCGACCCCGGACCTCCCATCAAGAAGGTCCTCGTGAAGGAGACGGCGGGCCGACTGTATGGCGCCAACCGCGACTGGAAGCTGGAGCCCCTGGAGGCCGCGCGCATCGACCTGGAGCTCAAGCCGCCGCGCATCACCCGCCTGCGCGCGCCGACGTGGCGGCTGGACCTGGTCGTCTCGCTGTCCAGTGGCGAGGCGCGCACGGCCGAGCAGGTGCGCGAGGCGCTGCGAGGCGCCCTGGACGTGTACGCGGCGCGGCTCTCCGAGGACGCACAGATGGGTCGCGAGGCGAAGCTCACCTTCGACTCCCTGCAGCAGAGCCTGAAGACGCAGGCGCGCATTGAAGCGCTGCTGGGCTGCGACGTCACCCTGGAGACCGGAATCACCGCGACGCTCGTCCTGGCGACGAATCCCGCCCATGTCGTGCCCGCCCAGGTCACCCAGCTCCTGGTGCGCGCCGACGTCCGGCTGCAGTTCGGCGGGGCAGAGCTGGTGGGTGTCGGATGAGCGCGGACCAACGCAGACGTCGCATGGTGGGCTACCTGCCGCCCGTTCTGCAGTCCGGAACGAAGCTCAACCTCTTCTTCTCCACGCTCGCCCAGGAGCTGGAGCAGATGGAGGGAGGCCTGACGCGGCTGATGCGTTCCCGCTGGCACGCGCTCGCGCGGGGCTTTCCCGTCGAGGAGTCGCTGGCGAACAAGGCGGACTCGGAGCTGGGGCAGCTCGCCGCGCTCTACAACCTGCTGCCTCGCCGGGGAGAGTCCGCCGACTACCTCCGCCAGCGCGTCGCCACCGTGGTGGAGCTGCACCGCACCGGCATGGCCTCCGCGCGCGCGCTGCTCCGGCTCGTGTCCCTGGTCTACATGGCACGGCAGCCGCCGGTGATTACCTGGGAGGGGAAGCTCGCGGTCGGCCTCTTCTCCGTGCCGCGCACGGATGGCACCTACCGGACCATTCGCGTCGAACTGGAGGACAATCCTCCGACGCCTTCGAGCGCGAGCTTCCGCAACGTGAGCGGGGGCCAGCGGCTGATCGCCACGAACGGAGGGCTCCACGTCGCATCGCCGGCCATCTCCCTCAAGGCGACGGAGAAGGAGATCGCCGTGCCCGTCTTCCGCCACGAGCAGTCCGGGCTGGACCTCATCTTCCTGGGCCGGGTTCCCCTGAACTCCACGCTGACCTTGCGCGACGAGCGAGCCGCCTTCATCGACGGCATTCCCGTGGACCCCGTGAAGAACCCCGTCATCCGGACGCACCCCACCCGCTTCTCCGCCCTGACGGACCCGGGCGTCCTCACGCGCTTCGATGCGCCCGAGTCCCGCTTCTCCGTGTTCGAGGAGGACCAGCACGTCCCCGACCTGGCGCTGGGCGAGAACCACTGGCGCTACGACACGCTGGATCAACAACAGGTCCACTCCTACCTCACGAGCTGGTCCCAGACACGACGGGACGCCGCCGTGGCGTGGGCCCTGCCCGTGCGAGCCACGCCGCGCGCGGACGTGCGCCTCGACTGGACGGAGATAACGCCCGCGACCTGCACGCTGACCATCCCCGTCGACTACATCCCGCCGCACCTTCAGGTGCCCAACGAGGACCAGGTGGTGCCCGGGCTGCCTGGGTTGGTGAAGGAGTTGATGCGCGCGCTGGAGTACGGCCGCTGCGCCGGCGTGCGCACGCGCATCGAGTTCACGCTGCCCCTGCCTCCGGAGGCGCTCGTCGCCAGCGAGGGACCGCTCCGGATGGAGGTCGACACGTCCCTGACCGAGAAGCTGGAGCCGAAGGACGCGCTGACCTCGTTCGGTTCCACCATCGAGTTGCACGAACAGTTCCCAGATCCCCAGGAGAAGCTCGCCTGGGACGGCGTCTTCTCCGCGACCCGCTTCGATACCTCGAGGTTCCAGTCATGAGTGATCCCTTCTACACCGCGAAGTCCGGTGACCCCATCCTGGCGGACACCTGGAACAACATGCAGATCAAGACGCGGGATGAGATCCGCGCCCACACCCACCATGGCGCCGACGACGGCCGGCAACTGGATGGCGAAAGCATCTCCGCCACCGCCGTGCTGAAGGTGAGCCGGGTGGACGCCACCGTGTCGATGTCGGTGGGCGGCGTGGACCTGGCCACCCGACTGAGCACCCTGGACACCCAGAAGCTGTCCATCGGCGGTGGCAGCCTCAC
This sequence comes from Myxococcus sp. CA056, assembly GCF_013336715.1. Taxonomy (NCBI): domain Bacteria; kingdom Pseudomonadati; phylum Myxococcota; class Myxococcia; order Myxococcales; family Myxococcaceae; genus Myxococcus; species Myxococcus sp. CA056. The sequence continues at coordinate 312,689 of NZ_JABUMT010000005.1, read as the reverse complement.
GGGCCCGCTGTCTGTCGCGACGGCCAACGTAGGCATCGGAGCGGCGGCGGGGACCAAGCGACTGCTCGTCGTGGCGCCGGGCAGTGGCAACCAGAACGCCCCTCTGGAGCTGCGGAGCGGTGGCGATACGGGCTGGGGCATTGGCGCCGTCATCCGGACCACTGGCGGCACGGAGGGCGCGGGGCTGGTGCTGAGAAGCCGCGCCAAGAGCTGGCAGCTCCGCGGTGAGCAGGGCGCCACCGCCACCGGCCTGCAGATCACCGAGGACGGAGGCGACGCGGACACGGGCTCGGGCCTGGGCACGCCGCGCATCCACATCAAGTCCGGCGGCGGCGTGGGCCTCAACACGACGGACCCGCAGGGGGCGCTGGACATCCGCCTCTCGGGGGCCGCCGCCGGGTTCGACAGGTTCGTGGTGAACACGACGACGGACTGGGGCAGCGGCACGGCACAGGTGACCATCGGCGCCGGCGGTGGCGCGGGCCTGATGATCAACAACCCCCACGTCATCTGGCACAAGACGGAGAACCGCGCGTCCATCCGCTACGGCCTGAGCGGCGGCGTCGCCACGGGCCTGTTCTGGGACGTGGGCGCCCGGGTTGGCAACGCATTCTCCTTCAGCGTGAACGGCACCCAGACGATGTGGATGGGCGCGGATGGCAGCGTCGGCATCGGCACCGTGACGCCGGGTGCCCGCCTGGACATCCAGGGCGGCGGCCTGCGCGTCAGCGGCGCCATCATGCCCTCCATCGGCAATGCGTCCGGCAACGGCATCCAGTTCCCCGAGGACTCGTGGGGCGGCACCGGAGACGCGGCCTTCATCCGCTACTACCGCGTGCCCAACCCGCTGCCCGGTGAGGAGGAGAACGGCCGGCTGGTCATCGCCTGCACGAACGAGCCGGGCGACTCCATCATCTTCAACCAGTCCGGCGCCGAGCGGTTGACGCTCGTCAATGGGTTCATTGGCATGGGGACGCCCCGCCCGTCCACGCCCTTGCACATCGTCCAGCAGGCCGCCAACGCGGGCCTGCGCATCCAGGAGAACACGTCCGGCCGCTTCATGGACCTCTGCTACGAGGGCCAGGGCACCTTCCACCTGTTCCACAGCAACGGCAACGGCCAGTGGATGCAGCAGGACGGCATCTGGCGCGGCCCCTCGGACGCGTCGCTGAAGGACAACATCACCTCGCTCCAGGACATCCTCCCGCGCGTGCTGGCGCTCAGGCCCGTGAGCTTCAACTGGAAGAACACCGGTGACCTCAACCTGGGTCTGGTGGCGCAGGAGGTGGAGACCGTCTTCCCGGAGCTGGTCAGCGAGCTGAAGCTCGAGTCCGCGGGCGGCAAGGTCATCAAGGGATTGGCCCACCAGGCCTTCAGCGTGCTCGCCATCGCGGCCCTCAAGGAACTCAAGCAGCAATACGACGAACGATTGGCGGCGCTCGAGCAGCGTCTCCAGAACCAGGAGCTGAAGTCATGATGGATGCCATCGAGAAGCGCCTCGCGGACCTCCGGGCCGAACACGAAGCAGGTCAGAAGATGATGGCGGAGCTGGAGGCGAAGCGCTCGCACCTGGTGCAGACGATGCTGCGAATCGAGGGCGCCATGCAGGTGCTCCAGGAGCTGCTGCCCGCGAAGGCCGAGGGCGGCACCGCCACCGTGACGGACATCAAGGAAGCCGCTCGCTGATTCCCCGCACGACGTCAGGACTCCGCCATGAGTGATACGCGCGTCGGCGCCACGCTGACCTATACCGGGACGGCCACGCCTCCCACGGCCGCACAGATTCCGGTGGACACCGCCGGTCTCGTCGTCGCCCTGGAAGTGCCGGCGGGCGTGGCGTTGGTGCGCGCGGCACTCACCGTCCGCGCGCCGTCGGATGACGTGACGGTGAACCTGTCGCCCACCGCCACGCTGGCCACCAGCGGGGGGCAGACCGTCCTGGACCCCGCGCAGCCCATCACCTGGCTCAGCCTGGACTGGGGGGCGCGTCGTCCCCTGTCCTCCGTGGACGTGCGGCTGCCGACCTCTCCCACGCAGACGGAGAAGAAGGGACGCCTGAGCGTCGCGGAGGGCGGCGCCTGGTATCCCCCGACGCCGTCGGACACGGTGTCGGTGAACGCCGTGGCGCCAGCGCCACTGCCGGGCATCCTCGCCAGCCGCTTGCTGGTGGAGTTCGTGGAGGCGAGCAGCGCGCCGCCTCCGGTGGGGACTCCGAAGACGCTGGCGGCGACCCAGGTGGCAAGCATCGCCCTGCGCGCACCCGCGCGGCCTCCCGACCTCACCGCGACCGTGGGCGTAGGCGCGGGCGCGCTGTTCTTCCACCATGCGCTGCCCCTGCTGCCCCGGCAGGAGCTGGTGCTGGAGGATGCGTTGAGCGACGCGCTCCAGCGCGCGTGGCCGGTGGACCTCAAGTCCGGCGCGGTGGCGGTGGCGCTGCGCTCGTCGGGGCTGGGCATGTTCGACCGCGTCCAGCTCGTCATGGACACGCTGGAGGTCATCCAGCGCTGGAGCGACGGCGCGGAGAGCCAGACGCTGGCGGTGAACACGGACAGCAGCGTGTCCGCGCGAGTCACCGTGCCCAGGGACCGCGCGCTCTCCGAGGTGCGGTTCCACATCCAGCATCAACTGCACGATGAGGACCTTCCCCTCGCGCCGCGCCCGCCCTCGATGCCCGCGCTGTCTCACCACTGCGGCTCCGGGTACTCCGCCGCGCAGGCCTTCCGTGCGACGCGCGCCACGGGCCCGCTCGCGGCCCTGGACCTCCACTTGCGGCCGCTGACCCGGCGCGTGGTGGGAACCCTCGCCTTCCATGCCGACGTGCATGACCGGCCCGATGATGCGCCCCTGGCTGGCGGTTCCATTCCCCTGCTGCTGGAGCAGGAGGGTTCGGCTCCGTGGGCCTCGCGCTGGGTCGCCTTCACTCCTGGCAAGCCGCTCGCGCTCGGAACGGGCCCGTGGTGGGCCGTCCTCACGGTGGACGAAGGAGATGTCCTCTGGAGCCTCACGGACCATGCGGAGACCACTCCCACGCCGGGCGCGTTGACGCCTGGCACCGCGCTGCATCGCACCGAGGCCATGGGCCCCTGGCTGCCTCGGGAGAATGGCCTTCCGGGGGCGGAAGAGGACGCGGAGGCGCTCTGGGCATGCTCGCGTCCACGCCTGCGTCCACTCACCGCCATGCCTCCGCCCCCGCCCCGCCTCCAGCTCCGTTGGGGCGCGAAGGTGCTCGACGTGACGGCTCGCGAGGACGGCTCCGTCGCGCTGGATGCCAAGGCCCTGGCCACCCTCACACCGCCCGGGGGCACCGGAAGCCCGCCGCCGCTGGAAGTCCTCGTCCAGTCGCGAGTGGCCGGTGACATCACCCTCTCCGGGCTCCAGGTGGTCATCCCCCAGCGGGAGACCTACGCACTCTTCCCGAGGTAGCGAGACCCCCACCCCATGCTCCTCGCCATCGAGTCCTACTTCCACGATGCCCTGCGCCCCGCCGTCCCCGAGACAGTGGAGGTCGCGACCGGCCCCTCACGAGGACCCGCCGCCGACGCGGAGGCGCTCGTCGAGGTCTATGCCTCCCGACTGAAGCTGGCGCTCCCTGAAGGCGATGACCTGGCGGCGCAACGACAGCCGTCCTATTTCGCCCAGGTGCACCGCTGGGCGGGCAACGGGACGACGAAGGACTTCACGCTCCCCGCGAATGCGCGCGGACAGGTGAGCGAAGTGGAGTCACCGCCCGGGCACCCGCTGCGCAGGGGCGATGACTACACGCTCGAGGACACCACGCTGCGCCTCTATCGCGCGCCCGCCGTGGCCAACGAGGCCGTGGTCGCCTTCCTGCGAGGAGACCGCGCCGACGGCTTCCTGGAGCGGCGCCGGTGCGAGCTGTCGCTGTCCATCCGCGCGTGGGTGAAGGCCCCGGGCAACGCCGCACCCCTGCTCTCTCGTGCGCTGGCCGCGGCATTGGCCGCCTCCGCGGACATGGGGAACCTGGAGGACGAGGACACGTATCCCGACGAGTCGGGCGTGAGGCTGCGTCTGCTCCAGCCCGCGGCGAGCCTCCTGGACATCCAGCGCGCCATGGAGCCCGTGGGTGAGACGTTCTTCAGCCGCGCCCAGGCGAACTTCATCATCCGGGGCGAGTTGGAACAGCTCATCTCACTGGGGACGCCGGAGCTGGAGGGCACCATCCTCGAGGTGCGGCGGGTGACGTAGCCGTCGGAGGCTGGCGCGTGGAGCAACCGCCGTACAACGGCCCGCCCCAGGGAATGCCCGGGCGGGCCGCTCTTGCTCAAGGACCTGCTACTCAGCTTCAGTCGCGTCTACCGCGGGGCAGAAGCGAGCCATACAGGCATCCCAATCCGCGACACATTCATCAGCCGGCCTGTTTTCAAGAAACAGGCAGCGGTTGTAGAGGCGGTCGCACACGCCCCCGCATGCAAGAGCCTCGACCGAGGGGTCCTGTTCCGCGTCAACGCCACCACAGCCCGACAGCAAGCCCACGGTCAGCAGCGCCTTGGTGATAAAGGACTTGATCCGCATGTACGCCTCCTCAAGCGCCTTTCTGGATTGAAAGACATTGCAAGAGTAGCACCTCCTCCCAGGGCCACCCGGTGCGATTCGGCTCCGCACCATCAACAACACATTGCGTCATCTGGTGCTTGCGATTCAGAACCGACCCACCCTCTCGGCCTGCTTTCGAAAGCACGGTGGCGTCGAAAAGTATCAATGCTTGATTCCAACGATCCAGACCCGCGATGACGCACCCTCACCGCTCAGGCCCGCAGGGCACTCAGGATGGCCTCCCGTGAGCCGTGCGTATCGCAGAGTTCGCGAAACTCCTTCCGGTCGGGAACCCGGCGAACGTAGACCTCCTCCGCGACGGGACAGAGGGTGTTGTACCTGGTGGGAAACAACAGCGGCTTCGCGTCAGCACGCTCCTGCCCATCAGCCCCGAAGACCCGGACCTGAGGAGCCTGTTGAAAGCGGGCCTCCACGGTGATGGAGAGGAACCCCATCACCGCCACGACCTTGGTCAGGTCGCGTTCCTTATCGAAGTACACGGGCACCACGCAGCGAGTATCCGCGCTGATATCCGAGTCCCTCCTCCAATCCCGGAGCCAGCGGCGCGTGAGCATGGCCGCGGGCAGGTCTGCTTCGGGAATGAGGCCACATCCGAGTTCCTGTCGGACGATGACATGGGCACCTCGGAAGAGTTGCTCCATCCACACCAGCTCATCCCACAACGACTCTTCCTGGGTCCCCTTGGGCAGGGTGCGCCGCGCTCCGGCCAGGACGTCCGCACCAAGAGACTCCTCGAGTACATGCCGGAGGAAACGATAAGCCTCCGCACGCCGTCGATAGTGCTCCGCGAGGGGCTCGATGCTGAGGCGGGGAGCCACGACGAGCGGGGCTCCCCCTGCGGAAAGGCTCTCGAGTTGCTTGAGCTGCGTCTCCCTCGTCAGCGCGAAGAGCGTCCGGAACTGCGCCTCCAGCTCCGCGCGATATTTCGGGCCCACGATGAGCCGCTCTGACTCGGGCGTTCGCTCTGGGAACAACAGGGGCGCCAGTGCGTGGATCTGATAGTCATACACTCCGGAGTGCGTCCCAGGTGTGGTTTCGATCCGCCCGTCGCGAATCCGCTGGATGAAGTCATCGACGAACGAGTACCCGTCAGGAGGAGATACCTCGCCGAAGAGCTGCTTCACGAGTCGCCCTTCGTGCGAGTCCGATGGAGGAAAGAAGCAATGTGTCAACCCCGCCTCATGGACCGCGGGCTTCGACAGCGGGTTCGTCAACCGCGCCATGAGCCCCAGGTGTCGCTGATAGGTGGACAGCCTCGACGGATCCTCCGTCAGCATCCGCGCAAGCAGCTCCGCGGACTCTGGAGACAACTCCTCCTGGAGAAGACGGCCCTGTTTGAACAAGGCAGTCAATGCATTGTTCCACGTGTAGAAGCCCAGGGGCTTCGACTTGAAGGTATCCGCCTCGAAGGCTTGGCGGCATCGTTTCGCGTGCAGCGTCAAGGTCTTGTTCGACTCCTCGGGAGAGCCCGTCAGCGACAGGGCGGCCTGGAGGAAGGACAAGGTCCCTCGAAGTTCGTCCGATGATTCCTCGGGCCATCGGGGCCGCAGGGCACGCCACACGTCCAGGACGAGCCCGCGCTTTCCAGGCAACCGGGGCGTCCCCTTTTGCACGAGGAGTTCCACGGTGGCGAGGAGCCCGTCATCGAAGCACTTGGACTTGACGGCGAAGGCCTGGGCTGGCGCCCATGCATAGAAAGACGAGATGTCCGAGAGCTTCGCGTACAGGTGAGGGGCGAGCTGTCTGGGCACCACGGAGATGGAGCCCAGGGAGGGGTCCGCCGGGTCAACCGGCCGAGATTCGAGGTCCTTCCTGCCTCGCAACGAGAAGAAAGACTCCTCCTCGGCCACCTCGAGTTCGAGAACCTGGGTCGAGAGGTCGACCTCCACCGAGTCCGAACCCCAGTCGAAGACGTAACGTGACATGTCGTGATGCCTCGAAGGGAAATCCAGACGACCTTCGCTACGTCGAACCCAGCCTCATGAGGACTTCGGCGACTCCATCCGGGTGTTCCTGATGCTCATCGGTGATGGTCTGGAAGCCACACTTTTCGAGGACGCGGATCGACGCGGCGTTGTGGAGAGCGACCCACGCATGAAGCGGCCGGGCGGGCACGAGCGCGAGAAACTCAGAGAGGGCCTGGGTGGCGATGCCTTTGCCCCAGTGCTCGCGCCCCACCCAATAGCCGATGAGGCGCTTTCCATCCTGTTCCCAACTGCCGATGTTCCCAACGACCACGCCACCCACAACGATGGTGCGGTTGACGTTTTCAGGGCAGAGAACATTCGTGCGCCAGTGAGTCATGAACGCGTCGCGCTCCCGCGATGGAAACGCGGCCATGCGCAGCGCTTCCGGGTCGCACTGGTGCTCGAAGAAGATGGGAAGGTCCTCATCCGTGACGATGCGGAGAATCATTCTGAAACAGCTCCGTCCAGTCTGCGCCGCGAGGGACGTCGCGAGGCGAATGGTGGACGGATTCTAGCTTTTTCGGGCATGACGAAGCGCGGGAATCTGGACCGGCGAGACGCCCCAGGACCGCAAGGCACGCAGGAGCCCCATGCCGTTCGCCGAGGTCCCGCACGGACTGCGTCTTCACCCTGGGTTCATTCCACCTGTCGAATCCACTGACGCACGAGCGCCTCGAGCGCCTTGCGCTGGCTCCGTACGGACTCGAGCGTGACGAGACAGCGGTCTTTCGCGAGCCACCGGCAGAGTCCCTCCGGATCGTCGAGCTCGACTCCACTCTTCGCGCTCTGCTTCACCTTCGCGCCGGTGTGGAAGACGAGCTGCACGCGGTCCTCGGAGCGAAGGTGCACGGCCGCGAAGAACTCGGTGGTGCGGAAGCTCGCGGTGTTCCACTTCACCGCCTCGGAGATGGAGGGGTCGACACCGAGGATGAGCGTTCGGACCTGGTCGATGTCCTTGCGCAGCGGGTGCGCTCGCTCGTCGAGGAGCGCGGTGACCTCCTTCGAGCCGTCTTGCGGGGGCGTCACAGCGCGCTTCGCGGCCATGGTCCTGTGTCTCCTCTCCGGTGATTGCGTCCCGGTGTCTACCATGACCGAACCCTGGACCTGGCCGGCATCGAATGCGCGGCTTCCGCCACGTCTACCGCAGGGGAGAAGCGAGCCCTACAGGCATCCCAATCCGCGACGCAGTCCCGTGGGGGCACTTGCGGCTCAAAACCGACCCACCTTTACATCCCAACCATTCCATATACTTTAGAATCGCATCCCATACAGAAACTCCAGCGAGGGGCTATCGTGTTCTTGCGCGCATCGATCATCACTTCAACGTTGATGTTTGGGCTCATGACTCCAACCACCGCCTCGGCATGTAGTGCGCAATGCTCGGGCGGCGCATGTTCAGGGACGAAGTCGTGCACGTGCTCCGCTGACGGAGCAGCGATCTGCTCAGACTTCCCTACCGAGCAGCCGGACCAACCTCAGGGGCCAGGTCTCGCGAAGGGCTCTGGATTTGAAACCGTGGCTGGCAATGCCGACCACTTCGAGAGAGCGCTCGCCGCGAAGCTCGTCAACACTCGCGCCGTCATGGCGCTGACGACGGCGGTGCGTGCGGGTGAGGCCGCGATGCTGCGCTCGGACGAGCCGGCGTACAAAGCAGCGCATGAGCAGGCTCTGAAGGCAGTGCATGCACTCTCGCCGGAGGAACTGCGGACGGTCGAAAGCATCACGACATCGATGCAACTCCGTTGAGCATCCCAGTGAAGGACGCCGCTCCGCACTCGCAGTCGACTTTGCCTTCGACGCTTCCCTGCGATTGAAGGATTGAAGGTCCGCCCCAACACTCCGGGGCGGACCCAAGCGCTACGCGGCCGTCCCGTGCGCACAGCTTGAGCCCCACCTGCTGGCGCGGCTCACTGGGCTACAGGGTTCGCTGCTCACCGCTGGGGCCGAACGCCGTGGGCGCACTCGGTCCCGCTGCCCATCAGGGGCAGTAGGTGCAGTAGAAGAAGCCGGAGTGCGAGGCGTACGGCCCATCCCCCGAGCCTGAACACTCCGTGGTGCAGTCATCGTTCGTATAGCAGGATGCCACCAGCCCCTCCTCGCTGTAGGGGAGCGAGCTGTACCAGGCGCTGTACCGAGGGCGGTAGAGCTGCACACAGGCCTGGGCGGACACCTCCCCAGCGGTGCCTTCCGTGGGCGCGCCTTCCAGGACAGTCGACGGAACGGGCTGCTCCGAGAGCGGCGGGGGCTCCCCGCCACACGCCATCAGGAAGCCCGCGGCCAGCACGGCGAAACCACGCAGGGTGCTCTTCATGGTGACACTCCTTCCAAAGGGAGGCCTGCAGGAGAGCACATTCCCTCGCGGACCTCGGTGCGAGGAAGCGCCCTCCTCCTCAGCCCGAGGCATCACACCCGTCCGGGGCATCCAGGACCCTGTGGATCCCACGTAGTCATTGGGCGCCGCTCTTCGGAGTGGACCGCGCGGCCAGTCCCCTTCCGCCACTTGCGCCAATCACACGCGCAGTCCGCACGAAACATCCCCTTTCAGAACTCCGAGTAAAACACGGGAAACAGATGCGACCTTCCAGCGCGCGCTCCGTTCCATCCCTGCGCGGGCGGACTTACTTGCCATTTGAAGGTCATCTCGCTCCATCTCGACCTTGGTCGAAATGAAGTTGCATCAGTATCAACACTACAAGTATTCCCAGAGCCCCCGGAACTTCCCGGCTGGCGGCACGCGTGCGTGCATGACAAGGATTGGTGGAAACATGGCGTCCCGTCTCGGTGATACGTCTGCGAAGGGTTTGCGTTGGGGTGCGGTGTTTCTCGCCGGGCTGGTGGGCTGTGGCCCCACCACGACGAAGGAGCCCGCGACGAACCAGGAGGAAGTGCGCTCCATCGAGGAGCAGTCCAAGGCACTGACGCCTCCCCCGGGCTGTACCGAAATCACGCTGGGAGAGCTGAGCAACGGCGTGGAGCTGACGCCGGTGAGATACTCGCAGCAGCCGATGTACCGGGGCACGTTCACCAACCCAGCCGCCCCCACCGCCACGAACCTGGCGTACCTCCGGCTGGACGTGAATACCGCGCCCGGGCTGTATGACTTGTCCGTGGGCGGAGGCAACACCTTCACGTGTGATCGCTGCGTGATGGGCTACCAGGACTCCGGTGCGCCGACGGAGAAGTACCTCGTCGCCGACTCCGGGACGATGCTCGTCGCGCTGAAGGTCTCGCCGGACCAGACGATTGGAGCGCTGGCGAACGTGGTGCTCCGCGAGTCCGTGGACGCCGCGCCGCTCAACGCCCCGTACTGGGGCAGCGCCGTGGTGCCGGGCGGCGAGTGCAAGTGGATCCGCTTCGCGACGTGGAACACCGTGCGCCCGGGTGGCTGCGATCCGCGCGAGGGCTCGCTGACGGCGAACCTGCCGGACACCACCTGCGTGCCCACCAACTACGCCGCCAGCGACGGCACGCTGGAGCGCGCGCTGGGCACCAAGACGCACGGCCAGGCGTGCACCACCACCCCGGCGGTGAGCGAGTACGAGCTGGACTCCACGGACTGCGAGCAGGGCTTCACCTGCACGGACCTGCTCTCCGCGAACGCCCAGTGCCTCAAGACGTGTGACTTCATGGCGGCGAACCCGGGCTGCCCCACGGGCACCGTGTGCGGCGTCTACGGCCTGTGCATCGAGCAGTCCGTGCTCCAGCCGCTCGGCTTCGACTTCGACCCCGCGCAGATTGGCGAGCAGTGCAACGTGGGCTACGCGGAGTTCTGCGGCACCGAGGGCGCGCGCGGCGCGTGTCTGGACCTGGCCCGCACGGGCAAGGGCACCTGCTACGCCTATGAGCGCGCGCGCAGCAACTGCGGCCCGGGCGAGGAGCTGGGCTACATGAACTACGGCCGCTCCGGCGGCGGCTTCGACCGCACCTACGGCTTCTGCTACCACGACGGTCGCTAAGGGAAGTGAGCGGGGGCGTTCGCTGTCCGGGTCCCCTCCAGCCCGGGCCGCGGCGCCTCCGCTCAGCTCACCGCGCGCCCACCGATGCGCGAGCCCGCGTCTTCTGGCAACCGCCTGAACAGCGGCCCCGCCAGCGAAGACACCACGCCCACGGCGAGGAACGGCAACAAGAAGCGGTCCGGGGTCAGCGGCAAATCCCCGCTGCCTCGCGCCAGGTGAAGCATGAGCGCGCCCAGGCTGATGCCCACGCTCAGCGCCATCTGCTGCGTCACCACCGCCACCGTGGAGGCCTGACTCATCTTCTCCGGAGGGATGTCCGCGTACGCCACGGCGTTGATGGCGGTGAACTGCAGCGAGCGCACGAAGCCGCTGACCATCAACGTGGCGACGATGAGCGGAATGGGCGTGGAGTTGCGGAAGAACGCCGGGAGCGCCGTCAGCACCGCCGCGGCCAGATTGGAACCGACAAGCGTCGTCCGGAAGCCCAGCCGCTTGATGACCCACGGCGCCACGGGCTTGCAGGACATGGCCCCCAGCCCCGTGCCAATGGTCACCATGCCCGCCTCGAACGGCCCCCACCCCAGGCCCACCTGGAGCATGAGCGGCAAGAGGAACGGCGTCGCCCCCAGGCCCATCCGCACCAGCCCACCGCCCGCCGTGCTGGCCCGGAACGTCGACAGCTTCAGGAGCCGCAGGTCCAACACCGGCTTCTTCATCCGCAGCGCGTGCGCCACGTAGAGCGCGATGGCCCCCACGGCCACCAGCGCCATGCCCATCTGGATGTGCACGGGCACCAGGCCGACGCCCAGCGTCTCCGCCGCGCCAATCGTCAGGATGATGGCCACCGCCGCGATGGCATAGCCCTTCCAGTCGAACGGGCCCGGGTGCGGCTGGGGCAGCTCCGGCACGTAGCGCGACACCGCGAGCATCCCGAGCAGCCCCACGGGGACGTTGATGAAGAAGATCCACGGCCAGTCCGCCACGCCGAGGATGAGGCCCGCCAGCGGCGGACCGATGAGCGGTCCCACCAGCGCCGGCATCGTGAACCAACTCAGCGCCGACACCAGCTTGTCCCGGGGCGCCGAGCCCACCACGATGAGCCGGCCCACCGGCGTCATCAGCGCGCCCCCCAACCCCTGGAGCGTGCGGAAGACGACGAGCTGGGGCAGCGTCCGCGAGAAGCCGCACAACACCGACGCGATGAGGAACACGCCCATCGCCAGCATGAAGACGCGACGAGGACCGAAGCGGTCGGCCACCCAGCCACTCGCGGGCGCGAGCACCGCCAGCGCCAGGATGTAGGACGTCAGCGCGAGCTTGAGGTGGATGGGGTCCGTGTCGAAGGCCACGGACAGCGTCGGTAGCGCGGTGGACAGCGCCGTCGAGTCGACGAACTCCATGAACAGCGCGCTCGCCACCGCGATGGACGCGAGCCGGGAGCCTCTGTTGGCGGACGCGGGCGGCGATCCAGGTGGAGAGGAGCCAGGAGAGTCGGACACCTCTCTTCTATGCACGGGAGCCCACGTGCATGTCACGCTCGACGACACTCCATCCGGGGGCTCCCCTGCCCGCGAAGGAGCCAGGGAGCCGAGCATCGGTGCCCTGGCTCGTCAGGTCGGTCGCTCCAGGCGGCCATCCGCGTGGCGCGCGAAGCGCCCTTCCTCCCGGGCGTGCACCGGGTCGTCACTCTTCCAGGGCCAGCCGCCGAAGCCCGTGCGCTGGTAGTCGCTGAACGCCTGTTGGATCTCCTGGCGGGAGTTCATGACGAAGGGGCCGTGCTGCACCACGGGCTCGTTGATGGGCCGCCCCTGGAGCATCAGCAACTCCGCCTCGTCGGGGCCGTTCTCCAGCACCGCGTCCACGTCGGGGCGCAACTGGAGGACGTGTGAAGCGGGGATGGCGCGGCCTCCCACCTTCAGCGCGGAGCCCTTGAAGAAGTACAGGAAGCGATTGCTCCCGCGCGCGGCGGCGGGCAGCGTCCAGCGCGCCCCCGGCGCCAGCTTGAGCGTCCAGATGGCCACGTCCGAGTCCGCCCGCGCGGCCCAGGACTTCGGCGGCGGCGGCGGGGCCTTCACGTCGCCCAGCGTTCCGGCGACGACGGTGACCTCGGTGGTGCGCCCCGCTTCATCCCTCGCGACGTGCCGGGGGATGACGTGGTCCCACAGCATGGAGAAGTGCGGCGTCACGAGCTTGTCCGCGCTCGGCAGGTTGAGCCAGATCTGGAACAACTCCACCGGATTGGGCTGGTCCTTCTTCAAGAGCGGGAACATCTCCGAGTGCAGCACGCCGCTGCCCGCGGTGAGCCACTGCACATCCCCGCCGCCGAAGCGCGCCGCCGCGCCCAGCGAGTCCGAGTGGTCCAACAGCCCGCTGCGGACGACCGTCACGGTCTCGAAGCCCCGGTGCGGGTGCTGCGGGAAGCCGGGCACCACGGTGCCGTGGTACATGTTCCAGCCGTCCCGACCGTCGAAGTCCTGCCCGAGCTGCCGGCCCGCAAGCGACGCGGTGGGCCCCATCCGCTCGTTGCCCGCCGGGTAGGCGTCCACGTGGTGCACGCAGAACAGGAACGGGTCTGGCGTGGGCCAGGGCATCCCCCTGAGCGGGCTCAGGGCGATGACGGCGGGTTGCTCACTTCCCTGCTGCTGACTCATCCCCTGCTCCTCTGACTTTCCCGTGCTCCGAGAGCAGCTCGCGGCCGATGTGGCCCCCGCCACCGCGAGCACCTTCAGCGCCGCTCTCCGACTGACCTCATCACCCAAGAGCCACCTCACGAATGACGCCGTCTCCAGGCTGTAATCCTGGCATGGACGGGGCGCATCCTTTCATGCCCGGGGCCCGCCCGCCCGCCGAGCCGTCCTCCCCATACACGCCGACCCGGACTTGCCGTAGGGTGCGCCGCCTTGAGCCCCTCCTCGCCCCTTCCCGTGTCCCACGAGCGCGTGCGTGCCATCGACTGGCTGCGCGGCATCGCCGTCCTGTTCATGGTGCAGACGCACTCGCTGGCCCTGCTCACCCCGGAGCTGCGCAAGAGCGCCTGGGTGGGCCGCCTGCTCAAGGTCGATGGCCTGGTCGCCCCCGCGTTCATCTTCTCCGCGGGCTTCGCGCTCGCGCTCGTCATGGTGCGCAGCGCCGCCAGTGGCCAGTTGCGCGAGCGCGTGCCCAAGAACTTCCGCCGCACCTGCGAGGTCCTCCTGGTGGCCTCCCTGGTCAACTGGGCGTGGTTCCCACTGCTGAGCGAGCCCAAGTGGCTCTTGCGCATGGACATCCTCCAGTGCGTGGGCGTGTGTCTGCTCCTCATGCTGCCGGTGGCCGCCGCGCTGGCGCCCCGGCCTCGCGTGCTCGCCGGCGTGAGCCTGACCCTCGCCTTCATCGTCTTCGCCGTGTCGCCCCTGGGCGAACACGTGCCCGAGCCCTGGGCCACGCTGACGAAGAAGTCCTCCTTCGCGCCCTTCCCCCTGCTGCCGTGGATGGGCTTCGCGTGGCTGGGCGCGTTCGCGGGGACACTCGCGGGCGCCTGGGGCCGACGTCCGCTGGCCCTGGCGCTGCTCCTGCTCGTCGCGGTGGGCGCCATCGGCGCGGCGTCGGGCGACTTCCTCTTCCAGCTCTACCCGCACCACCGCTTCTTCGTCGCCAACCCGTCGAACTCCGCGGCGCGCTTCGCGTGGGTGTGCGCCGTGCTGCTCGGATTGATGGGGCTGGAGGCCCGGGTGCCCGCGGGCCATGCGCCCTCACGGCTGCGGCGGTTCATCGAGGTCTTCGGGACCTCGTCGCTCTCCGCCTACTTCTTCCACGAGATGCTGCTGTTCTACCGGCTTGGCGGCGTCTTCTCCTTCCAGCGCTTCTGGGGAGACCGCAGCGGCTGGGGCCAGTACTGGCTGCTCACCGCGGTGCTCATCGTCGCCACATGGCTCTTGTGCCTGGCGTGGGACCGGCTGGAGCACCGGGTGAGAATGGCGCTCCAGTCCCTGAGCAAGAGGCTGCGCCCCGCCGTTCCTCAGTGAGCGTCGGTGGACAGGCGCTCGAACGCGGCGATGACCTCCGGCGGCGCCTGGACCAGCTCGATGAGGACCCCCTCGCCACCGTAGGGGAACTGCTCGTTGCCCTTGGGGTGGACGAAGCAGATGTCGAAGCCCGCGGCGCCCTTGCGGATGCCTCCGGGGGCGAAGCGCAGGCCCTGCTGCTCCAGCCACTTCACCGCGACGGGCAGGTCATCCACCCACAGGCCCACGTGGTTGAGCGGCGTCTCGTGGACCCGGGGCTTGCCCTCCGGGTTGATGGGCTGCATCAGGTCCACCTCCACCTTGAAGGGCCCCGCACCGGCGGTGACGATGTCCTCGTCCACGTTCTCCCGCTCGCTGCGGTAGGTGCCGTGAGGCGTCAAGCCCAGCAGGTCCACCCAGAGTTTGCGGAGCGGGCCCTTGTCGGCGCCGCCGATGGCGATCTGCTGGATGCCCAGGATTCGGAAGGGTCTCGAGGTCTGCATGGGCCCGGAACCTACCGGGAAAAATCGCGGGAATAGACCCATTTGTCAGGTCGTGCGTTTCGATGCGGCGCCTGTTGATTCCGTCCCCCGGAGAACACATGTCCCAGACCTTCCTGAAGCGCCGTTTGAGCCAGTGGGGAAGTGCCCTGCTCGTCGCCTGTGTCCTGCCCGCCTGCATGTCCATGGACGAGCGCCAGACCCTGACGGCCCCTGAAACGCGCTCCACCCCACGGCCCCAGGCCACCGCGAAGCCGGCCCCGCCTCCGAGCGCCGCGCCCCAGGACTTCGCCGCCGCCGAGGGCGACGACGCCAGGGCCACGGCCGAGTCCCCGGCGCCTCGCGAGGACCGGGCCAGGAAGGCGCCGCGAGGCATCGACGCGGAGCTGCGTGACGCGCCCGCTCCCGAGCCCCTCATGGTCGCGCCCGCCACGGGTGCGATGGGCGGCGCGGTGGCCAATGGCGTCATCGGCCGTGCCCAGGGCGCGGAGATGGCGAAGCCGTCCCGGATGGCTCCCAAGAAGCTCGAGGCCAGCGCCCGCCTCACGGAGAAGGACGTGGACGGCTCGGACGCCCACGCGGGTCCGCAGGGCAACAGCTTCGAGGCCTGGAAGCCCAACACCTTCACCGAGACGAGCAAGGACCCGCTGTCCACCTTCGCCGCGGACGTGGACACCGCGTCGTATACAGTGGCCCGCCGCTACCTCCAGAACGGCAACCTGCCGCCCTCCTCCGCCGTGCGCGTCGAGGAGTTCGTCAACTACTTCAAGTACCGCTACGCCCCGCCGGAGACGGGGGCCTTCACCGTGCATCTGGAGGCCGCGCCGTCGCCCTTCGACTCGAAGCGCCACTTCGTGCGCGTGGGCGTGCAGGGCAAGGTCGTCTCGCGCTCGCAGCGCAAGCCGGCGCACCTGGTGTTCCTGGTCGACACCAGCGGCTCCATGGCGTCCCAGGACAAGCTGCCGCTCGCCAAGGAAGCCATCAAGATCGCCGTGAAGAACCTCAACGAGAACGACACGGTGGCCATCGTCACCTACGCGGGCTCCACGCGGGACGTGCTGGCGCCCACGCCGGCCACGGACGTCAAGAGCATCCACGCCGCGCTGGACGCGCTCCAGTCCGGGGGCGGCACCGCCATGGGCTCCGGCATGGAGATGGCCTACAAGCACGCGGTGAAGAAGGCCTCCGGCAAGGTGGTCTCCCGCGTCATTGTCCTCACCGACGGCGACGCCAACATCGGCCCCACGCTGAGCCCGCAGGCGATGCTGGAGAGCATCCACAAGTACGTGGCCGAGGGCGTCACCCTCACCGCCGTGGGCTTCGGCATGGGCAACTACCGCGACGACATGATGGAGAAGCTCGCGGACAAGGGCAACGGCAACTGCTTCTACGTGGACAGCTACAAGGAAGCGAAGAAGGTCTTCGAGACGCAGCTCACCGGCACGCTGGAGGTCATCGCCAAGGACGTGAAGCTCCAGGTGGAGTTCAACCCGCTCGCGGTGCGTCGCTACCGCCTGTTGGGCTACGAGAACCGGGACGTGGCGGACAACGACTTCCGCAACGACAAGGTGGACGCGGGTGAGATTGGCGCGGGCCACAACGTCACCGCGCTGTACGAGGTGGAGCTGGTGAAGGACGCCAAGGAGTCGCTCGCCACCGTGCGTGTGCGTGCCAAGGCGCCCAACGGCACCGAGGCCGCCGAGCAGTCCTTCCCCTTCACGCGCTCCCTGCTGCGCGCGTCGCTGGAGGCCGCCTCGCCCGACTTCCGCTTCGCCGTGGCCGTCGCCTCCACCGCGGACATCCTCCGAGGCAACCCGGCCGCCGAGGGCTGGAGCCTGGCCACCGCGCAGAAGCTCGCCGAGGGCGCCGCCGCTGGAGACGCTGACCGCAACGAGTTCGTGAAGCTGGTGTCGCAGGCTCGCGCCCTGTCCGGCGCGTCCGCCCGCGGCGAGTAAGCAGACCCAAGCAGGTTGCAGGGGGAATGGGGTGGAAGGCCCGGGGGGCGCCTTCCACCCCATTATTTTTCCGGCGAGCCTCCCGGACGCGCTCAGTACGCGACGACGGTGGGCGGCGTGGTGCTGGTGAAGAAGTCCGGGAACGTGGCGATGTAGTGACTACCGCTGCCCGTTTCTCCCCCGATGCGACCCGTCTTGCCTCCGCTCACGGTGAGCGTCGTCCCGTCGGCTTCGAGGAATGGGACTCCCGAGGTGATGTTGCCGGTGCCCAGGTACACGGCCAGCCCTGTCTTCCGGACAACAGTCATCGTCGCCGGGTCGACATGGCTGATGCCAAGCGTGCTGGGAGAGCTGCCACTGACACTCTGCTTCTTCACATAGGTTGCGACCACTCCCTGGTCGTTGGCCACCAGTGACAGGGCGGGGAGGTAGTTGACAGACGTGTCGAGATTGATTTCGGAGGGTGGCAGGTAGCAGAACTCAATCACCTGCCGCCTCAAGACGATTCGATAGTTCGGCGGGAACCCTCCCGTCGACACCGCCGTGAGGATGAGGAGACAGCCGTCGTACGTCACGGAAGTCGCGGCGGCTTCACTCGAGGCGAAGACATCTTCCGTCGCTCCCGGGGAGGGCTCTCCACCACACGCGGAAAGGACCACCGCCACACAAAGACAGACAGCGCGCCTGAAGAACTTCATGACGTGACGACCCCCTGTTCGTTTGAAAGCGGCGACACGCTAACAGCCCTGCAAGTCATTGCAGCGACATTTCCGTGAGTGTGGGGTGGGCACGGCGCGGACACGTTGCGGTATCCTTCGGGCCGTATGCGCCCATCCCACCTGCCCTCCCGCCTCCTGCTCGTTCCCATGGCCACCCTCTTCCTCGCGTGTGGAGGATGCGGTGATGACCCCAGCGGAGGAGGCGTCCCCCTGGGTGAGGAGCAGAAGGGCATCGCCACGTACTACGACGCCACCGGCGCGGGGAACTGCAGCTACGACGCCAGCCCGGATGACTTGATGGTCGCGGCGATGAACACCCCGCAGTACGCGAACAGCGCGGCATGTGGCCAGTGCGTGGACATCAAGGGGCCCAGCGGCAACGTGCGGGTGCGAATCGTGGACAGGTGCCCGGAGTGCGAGGCCGGTCACCTGGACCTCAGCCGGCAGGCCTTCGCGAAGATCGCCGAGATGCGCCTGGGCCGCGTGGACATCACCTGGAAGGTGGTCTCCTGCGACGTGGCCGGCGGCCTGGAGTACCACTTCAAGAACGGCAGCAACCCGTGGTGGACCGCCATCCAGGTGCGCAACCACCGGGTGCCCATCTCCAAGCTGGAGTGGCGTCGCGGCGACGGCGCGTGGAAGGACGTCCCGCGCGAGGACTACAACTACTTCGTCAACGGCGACGGCATGGGCGAAGGCTCCTTCACCGTGCGCGTGACGTCGACCACCGGCGAGCAGGTGGAGGACACCCTGCCCCGCGTGCTGGACAACGACACCTTCGAGGGCTCCGCCCAGTTCCGCTGACGCGGGGCCGCTTTCGCACCGGCCGAGGCTCGACACACCATCGAGCCCCGGCCGCGAAAGCTCCGAGCGACTACCGACGCAGCATGGAGCGCAGCAGCTCCAGCGCCTCGGTGACGTTCTGCCAGACCTGGAGCGACTTGACGTTCTCACCCTCGCCCTGCACGGCGCGACGGGAAGCCCGCTCCAGAGGCAGCAGCACGCCCTCCACCAGCTCTATCTGCCGGCTCAGCTCCGCCGGAGACGGCCCTGCCACGGCGGCCCGCTGGAGCGCCTCCGCCGGCATCTGCGCGGACACGTTCACCGGTCGGTCCGCGAGCGCGGAGAGCGCCCTGGAGAGCTGCTCCATGTACGGCCCGAAGTCCTGGGCCGGAGCCTGCTGCACCACGGGCGCCTGGGCGGACGTCGCCACCCGTTCAGTCAGCGCCTTGAGGAGCTGCGCCATGTGCTTGAGGTATGGCGCCAGGTCCGTCGCCGGCGCGGGCGCGGCCACCGGCAGAGGCGGCGGACTGTCCTTCGCCTCGCGTCCCACCTTCGCCACTTCCAGCACC
This sequence comes from Myxococcus sp. CA056, assembly GCF_013336715.1. Taxonomy (NCBI): domain Bacteria; kingdom Pseudomonadati; phylum Myxococcota; class Myxococcia; order Myxococcales; family Myxococcaceae; genus Myxococcus; species Myxococcus sp. CA056. The sequence continues at coordinate 293,685 of NZ_JABUMT010000005.1, read as the reverse complement.
GCGTCGCGCAGGGCCTCCAGGTAGGGCAGCGCCTCGGCCGTCGGGTCCTCGTTCCGGTCCGCGGAGGCCTGCTGCACCTGGGTGGCCGCGTTCGCCACCGCATCGCGCACCGCGCCGAGCTGCTCTTCGATTCCACTGAGCTGACCGGTGACGCGCGCCACGGGGTCGTCCTCCTTGCCCCCCATGCGCTTGACGCGCGCGAAGCCCTGCTTGATGTCCTCCCACCGCTTCGCCTTCTCCGGCGTCAGGCGGCCACGCATCTCCGCCAGCTTGAGCAGGTTCTGCTCCGCCGCCGTGGTGAGCGTCTGGGATTCGCCCTGGTAGTGGTCGTCGACGAGCCGCTCCAACTCCGCGTCCGTCATGGCCGCGACCAGCTTCTCCGACAGCTTGTTCATGTTGCGGTAGGAGCCCTGGAGCTTGAAGGCGGGCTCCGCGCGGAAGCGCTCGTCCTGCGCCGCCGAGGCGATGTACTGCATGTTCACCTTCAGCAGCACCGACTGCACCCGGAACATCCGCTGGAAGATGGCGATGATCTCCTGCAGCTCCGCCGCCGCGTAGCCGTGCTTCAGCTCGCCCGCGGGCACCTCCTCGCCCTGCGCCATGCGAAGCAGTCGGTGCGTGTCCGCCGCGTCGCGAGTGGCCAGCGGCGCCGTCACCGGGTTGGAGGTCAGCGCGTTCTCCAGATAGCTCAGCGCGAACAGGTGCTCCTTGCCGTCGAGAATCTCACCCAGGTTGTAGGTGTCCGCGCGGTTGGCGAGCATGTCCGGAATGCGGAAGCGCTCCCCCGTCTCCGTGTAGGGATTGCCGGCCATGACCACGCAGAACTTCTTGCCGCGCAAGTCATAGGTGCGCGTCCGGCCGTTCCACACGCCCTCCACGCGGCGCTGGCCGTCGCAGAGCGAGATGAACTTCTGGAGCAGCTCCGGGTCCGTGTGCTGGATGTCGTCGAGGTAGAGCATCACGTTGTTGCCCATCTCGAAGGACAGGTTGATGCGCTCGACCTCCTGCCGCGACGTGGCGTTGGGCGCCTCCGCCGGGTCCAACGACTTCACCGAGTGGCCCAGCGCGGGGCCGTTCACCTTGACGAAGGTGAGGCCCAGCCGGCTCGCCACGTACTCCATCAACGTCGTCTTGCCGTAGCCCGGCGGAGACATGAGCAGCAGCATGCCCATGCGGTCCGTGCGCTTGCCCTCGCCCGCCGCGCCGAGCTGCTTGGCGAGGTTGGCGCCGATGAGCGGCAGGTACACCTCGTCGATGAGGCGGTTGCGCACGAACGACGACAGCACCTTCGGCGTCAGCTCCTCCAGGCGCAGCTTGCGGCGCTCGCGCTCCAGCAAGTCCCGCAGCAGTCCACGGTACGTCTGGTATTGCGGCACGCGGAGCTGACGGAACTCGCCCAGCCGCGCCAGGAACTCGTCCAGGCGCAAGGACAGCTTCCGGTCGTGCACGCGCGGGTGACTGCCCAGAAGCCCCGTCACCTCGGCCGCCGTCAGAGCGCCCGCGGGCTCGCGGTCCAACTTGCGCTCGGTGAGCAGCAGCACCGCCGTCTCCAATGCGAAGTAGCCCGCGTCACCGGGGCCCCCGTCGCGCTGGGCCAGATACGCCTCCACCCACGCCTTGGCGATGAGCAGCCGCGAGGACAGGTCCTTCTCCAGTCCGCGCAGATCCTCCTCGAAGGCGGTCCGGGTGCCCTGACGCTCCAACTGCGCCAGGAACGCGTCCCGCAGCACCACCGCCTCGCCGCTCGTGGTGAAGCGAGGGCGATCCACCGCCAGCTCCTCCACGAGGTAACGTCCCGCCTGACGAGCCTCCGCAGGCGAGTGCGCAAGCCCCTGCGCCTTGAGGAACGCCTCCACGGCCTCCCCCAACGCGAGCCCCAGCTCGGACAGGCTTCCGACCGAGGAGAACGTCTGACGCAGCCGAGCGAGGCTCCGCGCCCGACGGTGCAACAGCGTCCGCGCGCCCTCGTCGGAGTCGAAGGCCCAATACAGCGAGGCCCACGCGCGAGGCACCGGCGCGAAGCGCAAGAGGCCCGCGCCCTGGTGCAGCGTCAGCAGCTTCTCCAGCACCGCCGCCGCGTCCACGTCATGCACGCCGCGCTCGTAGCCTTCATCGAAGCGGTCCGCCGCGTAGGTGCGCACCCGCTCCAGCAGCGTGCCGGCGATCACCGCCTCATGCAGCGCGGACAGCGTCAGCCCGCCCTTGCCGTCCTCCGCGTCGGAGAGGATGCAGGAGGCCAGGTACTCCACGCGGTACACGTCCCGCGTCTCGGAGACCAGGTGCTGCTCCCAGAGGCCCTGGTGCTTGAGCAGCTCCGGGTCTTCCAACTTCTGCGCGTAGTCGGAGCCGGTGAGCTGGAGATAGAGCGCGCCGTCTCTCGGAACCAACGTCAGGTCCAACGGCTGCGTGTTGACGTTGAAGCGGTAGGTGCCCAGCTTGATGAGCGAATCGCCGTCCGCGAACAGGTCCTGCTTGTCGCGCAGGGCCCGCAGCGCGTCCTGCTTGGAGGACTTGAGCCGCGACAGCACCTCGTCCGAGCGCACGCTGTCCTGGAGTCCCAGGAGCTGCTCGGAGAGCTGCCGCAGCTTGAGGATCATCGCGTCGGTGGCGAAGTACCCGTTGAGCTCGTCGTCCGACTTGAACGACTTGGAGCGGCGCTGCACGCCCTGGAGGATTCGCTCCGCGGCGCCGAAGAGGCTCTGGGCCCGGCGCTGCCGCTCATCCACCAGCGTCTGCTTGCGAGCGCCGAACGCCTCCAGCAGCTCCTCGCGCTTCTGGGTGATCTGCCCCAGGAACTCGTCGAACTCACCGAAGCGCCCTTCCAGCTCCTCCAACTGCACCGTGAGACGCGACAGCCCCTCGTCGCACTTCTCCGGCAGGTCCGCCTGGGCCAGCGCGTTCTCGATGGCCTGCCCCAGCAGCTTGAACTGGGCGCCGAACTCCGCGCGCTTCTCCCGGCTGGACAGCTCCTTGCGCTTGGCCGCGAGGCTCGCGCGCACGCGGTTGAGCCGGCCGAACAGCTCGGAGATGCCCTCCAGGATGCGGGCGCGGGCCAGCGGGTCTCCCACCTGGAGCCCACCCACGACTTCACCCAGGACCGTGAGGCCCTGGGCCGTCTTCTCGATGTCCTCGCCCAGCGGCGCCAGCTCCACCGTCGTCTTCACCGGCTCCAGCTTCGCGAGCAGTTCGTCCAGGCGCGCGGCCAGGGGCTGAAGCGCCTCTCCCTTCTGGAGGAAGTCCACGCAGCCGGAGCTGGTGTTGTCGGACGCCTCCACCACCGCCTTCTCCAGGGCATCCACGCGCCCCAGGTCCATGTAGCGGATGTCCTTCAGCGTGATGAGGTGCCCGCGCTGCTGACGCAACTCCGCCAGCACGTGCATGAACTCCTCGGCCGAGGTGAGCAGCTCCGGCTGCACGCGTCCCAGCAACTTCGTCTGCGCCTTCTCCGCCTCGGCCAGCGACTCGGACGCGCGCTTCTGGAGGGCGAGCACCTTCTCGAACTCATCGATGATGAGCTCGGACGTGCGGCGCAACAGCTCCACGGGCTCCTGCAGGCCCGTCTCCGCGTGGCCCAGCCAGTAGTACGCATCCAGCGCGCGCGTGGCGGCGGCGACCAGGTCCTCGTACGTGCGGCGGTTGGGCTTGTCCGTCTTCGCGATGCGCTGGAGCGTCAGCGAGTCGGAGATGCCTCGCACCAGCTCCGCGTTGCCCACCTTGCCCAGATAGCCGGGCGCCGTGGGTGCCGCCGCCGCGTGCTCATCCGACACGAAGGGCGTCTGCCACACCTGCATCGGGTGAACACGCGTGGGCTCCTGCGACGTCTCGCGGAACACCACCAGCCCGCCGTCCGCGAAGAGGCTGTAGCCATTGCACACCAGCGGGTTCTGCACCTCCTTGCGCACCAGGTTGTACGGGAAGAGCAGGTACCGGCCCTCCTCGCGCTGGTGGAAGATGTAGAGGACGTCTTCGCCGTTGGGCGAGCGGATGACGTGCTTGAACTCCATCCCCGAGCCGGTGGCGTCACCGTCGAAGACCTTGTAGTCGCCCGTCTGGAGGTAATAGCCCCCGGGGAAGATGATGCCCTGGTCCTCGGGCAGTCGGATGCAGGCCTGACCGATGGCGTCGATTCGCACCACGTGCTGCGTGCGCGAGTTGAACACCAGGTAGCGCCAGGCCTTCTCGCGGAAGGGCAGCACCCGGATGAGGATGAGCGTCCCCACCCGGGCCCAGGCGAACCGCGCGTCGTCCAGCGACTGGTTCGCGTCCTCCACCGGCTCGCTGTAGATGCCCAGGCCGGACGAGGTGTTGTTCTCCACCTTGACGGTGAGGTCGCCCTTCACCGTCTCCACGAACACCTGATCCAACACGTTGACGTGCGGGTGCTGGCCCAGCACGTAGTTCTCGCGCGTGGCCACCGTCCACTCGAAGTCGTGGGACGGGGGGAAGACGTGGTCCTTCTCGCCCTGGTTGTCCAGGTAGGTGGCGCGGCCCTCGGTGTCCAGGTTGAAGCGGAACACCTTGAGGTCTCGCGCCGTCTGGCCCGTCTGGAAGATGGCCAGGAGCCGCGCGTCCTTGCGCCTCAGCTGCAGGAGCTTCGCGTCCTTGTAGTACCGGTACAGCTCGCTGAAGTCCTTGACGAAGCGCGGGTCGGCCAGGAACCCGCCGGCTTCCGTGTGGGGCACGGCGGACAAATCAAACCCGTCGGCCGTCTTCTCGAACCGGTGCAGCGAGAAGACATCCGCGACGGACGTCTCCTTCTTCAACCCGATGAAGACGTTGTAGCCAAAGAGCAGGTACTTGCCGACGCTGACGATGTCGCGCGCCACGCAGTTGTTCTCGGTGCGCACCCTCTCGTTGCCGGTGACCGCCAGCTCCGAGCCGCCGAAGAACGCCTTGCGCCGCGCATTGAGGTCGTTCGCCTTCGCGCCCAGCACGTCCGCCTGTGCCAGCAGGCGCGTCCGGATGACCTCGTAGCTGCCCCCCTCAAGCGCCGCCTCGCCCGTGGGCGCCGCGCCCTTGCCACCGTCAGTTGCCATGAGTGCTCACCGGAAAGTTTCGCGGGGACCCCGCCCCCGTCCCGCCCGGATGGGAAGGACGCCACCCCGGAAGGCTTGGGGGCGAGGTCGTCGTGACGCCATGCCCGCCCTCGCGCTCGGCGAGGGCGGACCCTTCTGCTGCCCGAATCAGCCCTGCTTGTCGGAGGCGGACGGCTTGCCCTCGGCGCCCAAGAGCGCCTTCAGGTTCGCCGCCGGGTCCGTCGGGCCGGGCGTCATGCGGTGCAGCAGCGCCGCCACCGCCAGGTTCTGCGCGTCATTGCTCAGACCCGGCTTGGAGAGGATCTCCTTGAGGTCCGCCGGCAGGTCCTTCTGGCCGTTGAGGTAGCCCCCCAGCGCCGTCTTCAGGGCCTCGCCGTGGTCCAACGCGCCGTCCACCGCGGTGCCGAACGACACCGCCTTGACGAAGCGCTCGAAGAACTGGCCGTCGCCACCGACGATGTTGAACTTCGCGTTGGCGAACGCCTTGGCCAGCACCTCGGCCTGGGCATGGGCGATGTCCTTGCGCACGCGGATCGTCTCCAGCTCGATGTCGCGCTCCTTGTTGAGCTTGAGGCGGAACTCCTCGTGCTCGCGGCCCACGCCGTCCATCAACTTCATGGACGCCGCCTTCTCCGCGAGGCCCCGGGCCTCGGCGAACAGCTTCTCCTGGATGGACGAGGCCTCGGCGAGCTGCATCTCCTTCGTGGCGAACGCCTCCGCCTCGCCGCGCTTGTGGATGGCCACCGCCTCGGCCTCCTGCACGCGAGCCCGGGCAATTCCCTTCTCCTGCTCACCCGCGGCCTCCGCCAGCAGCCGCTCACGGACGACCTGCGCCTGCGCGTGGCCCTGCTTCTCGATCGCGCCGGCCTCCGCCTCCTTCACGCGCACCTGCGCCATGCCCAGCTTCTCCGTGGCCGCGGCGTCGGCTTCCTTCACGCGGATGCCCGCCAGGCCCTCGGCGGCGGACTCGGCCTGGATACCGTCGGCCAGGCGCATCTTCGCCTTCGCCGTCTTGTCGGCGGCCTCGAGGTCCGCCTCGGCGAGGGTGAGCTTCTCCTTCGCCATGAACACCGCCATCTCGCTGTTGGCCTTGGCGGCGTTCACGTCCTTGACGGTCTTCTCCTGCGCCTGGGCCTCGGCGTTGATGATGATCGCCTGCTTCTTGCGAAGGGCGTCTGACTCCACGCGCAGGTCCTTGATGCGCTCCTCCTCCTGCGCCACCGTCTTCTCCACGGCGATGCGAGCGCGCACCACGTCGGCGATGTTCTTCTTCTGCTCCTCGAGCGCCTTCTCCTTGTCGATGCGCTCCAGCTCCGTCTCACGCTCCCGGCTGATGGCCGCCAGCGAGCGGGCGCGCTCCACGTTCTCCGCCTCGACTCCCACTTCGCGCTCGCGGTGCTTCTGGGCCACTTCCACGTCGCGCGACTTGTTCTGCTCCTGGACGAGGATCTCCTGCTCCGCCTTGATGCGAGCGAGCTGCGCCTTGGAGTACTGCTCCTGCTTCACGCGCTCGGTCTCCGCGGACTCCTCGGCCTGCACCGTCTCGATGGCGCGCCGCTGCTTCGCGGAGGCCTCTTCACGCTGACGCTCCAGCTCGAAGATGCTCTGGTCGGCTTCCACGTTGCGCTTCGTCACCGCCTGGCGCTCCGTCTGGCGCAGCTCGTTGGTGACGATGTTCTGCTCGGTGGTCAGCTTGGTGATCTTCCGGATGCCCTCGGCGTCGAGGATGTTGTCCTTGTCGAGCATCTCCACCGGGGTCTGCTCCAGATAGTCGATGGCGCAGTCCTCCAGCATGTAGCCGTTGAGGTCCCGGCCAATCACCTCCACCACGTTGTCCTTGATCTCCGCGCGCTTGGTGTAGAGGTCCACGAAGTTGAAGTTCTTGCCCACCGTCTTGAGGGCCTCGGAGAACTTGGCCTCGAAGAGCTTCTCGAGCGTCTCCTGGTCGCTGGCGCGCACGCAGCCGATGGACTGGGCGACCTTGAGCACGTCCTCACGCGTCTTGTTCACGCGCACGAAGAAGGTGACCTTGATGTCCGCCCGGATGTTGTCCTGGCAGATGAGGCCTTCCTTGCCGCGACGGTCGATCTCCACCGTCTTCAGCGCGATGTCCATCACCTCGGCCCGGTTGATGATGGGGAAGACCACCGCGCCGGTGAAGGTCACGAGCGGCTCGGTCTTCAGCGTGTTGACGATGAGCACCTTGCCCTGATCCACCTGCCGGTACAGGCGAACGATGGTGAGGACGATGCCCGTGAGGAGGATGACGCCTCCGCCGACGGCGGCTACCAAGGTGATGGGATCCATGGCCTTTTTCCTGTGAAGTATTGACAGCGGGCCTTGTATCAGGCGCCAGAGATCCCCCGCGAAAGCCCTCTGGCGTCGAATCCACACACGGTCCGCCCCCCTGAGCGGACCGCGCCTCGACTCAAGTCATGTACGCGCTCGCGCGCGGGCCAGCGCCGCGGCCCGAGCGGGGTCGCGAAGCTGATCCATCTCTTCCGGCAACAGCCAGTCCACGGGCTCCACCTCGTAGACATCCCGCTGGGCGTCGTACGACAGCACCAGCGCGGGATCTCCCCGCTTGAGCCCGTTCTTCTTCGAGCAGACCACGTTCAAGATGAAGCCCGCCTCGCCGTCCTCGAACGTCGCGTGGCCGTTGCGGTCCGTGACACCGCCGCTGGAGATGGTGCACACCCGGCCCATCAGCGAGTCACGCCCGGGCGCCTTGCGCGCCACGAAGACGGGCTTGAGCGGCCGCACGGCGATGCCCGAAATCACCAGCCCCGCGACGAAGCACAAGAGCCCCACCGCGCTGCTGATCAACCACGAGGGAAGCACGCCTCCAAGCGCCGCGTGCGCGGGCGGGGTCGCCACGAGAGACAGGAACCACGAGAAGAACGAGACGAGGCTCACGGACACCGTGAGCGGGATGCCCGCGAAACCCAGCGTGGAGAGGATGCCGCCGTCCACGTGCGCGTCGTGGTCGTGCGCGCCCATCGCCTTGCCGCCGCCCTGGATGGCCTCGCCCGCAGCCTTCGCTCCACCTTCCAGCGTCCCGGCCAGGGCCTTGCCCCCGCCCTCGAACGCCGCACCCAGTGCCTTTCCACCCGATTCGAAGTCGACGTGGCCGCCATCGAGCAGGTCGATACCCACTGCCCCGATGATGACGAACAGCCAATATGTGAGCACCACGCCCATGGCGGTGGTGAAGATCGCGGTCGGGAACGCGAGGATGGCGTCGAAGAAGGGCGTCATCGTCGCCCGGGACTCTAATCGAGCCTGATTCCCTCCGAAAACCGCCCCCGTCGATTTCCTGGACGGACGCTCGCCGAGCCTCCGAGCGAAGCCCGCATCGTCAAGCAGCCCCGGGCTTCACGACTCCTGGAGGGCCCGGCCGCGGCGGGCGTCCGGGGTCCACCCCCACCCGGACATGGGAGCACGGGCCCGGCGTGAGCTGCGACGCCGGGCCGTGGGAATGCGCGACTCAGGCGGGAACGACCTCCACCACGCTGGGCGGCATGTACGTCGGCAGCACGCGATGGATGCGCAGCCCGGCCTTCTCCAACAGCGCGGTGTACTCCGTCCCCGTGCGCTCCTGGCCGCCCACCAGCACGAGCATGGCCATGTCGTAGAGGTTTCCGAAGTGCGACACGTTGTCGCCCGGCAGCACCGTCTCCACGATGAGCAGCTTCGCGCCCGGATGCATCGCCTCGCGCACGTTGGTGAGGATCTTCAGGCTGCGCTCGTCGTCCCAGTCGTGGAGGATCTGCGACAGGATGTAGATGTCGTAACCCGACGGAATCTTCTCGAAGAAGTTGCCCTCCAGCACCTCGCTGCGCGACGCCATGCCCAGGTTCGACAGGCGCGCGGTGGCCTCCGCCTTGACGTGCGGCAGCTCGAAGAGCGCGCCCCGGAGGTTCGGATGGGACTGGAGGATGTGAGCCAGCAGCGTGCCCGTTCCACCGCCCACGTCCACCACGGACTTCACGGTGGAGAAGTCATACGCGCCCACCACCGCCGGAGCGTTGAGACTCTGATACGCGGCCATGCTGCCGTTGAAGATGGCCGCGTCCTCGGGGTGCTTGGACATGTAGCCAAAGAAGCTGTCCCCCATGAACTTCTCCACGGAGGGTTGTCCCGTCTTCAGCGACGACACCAGGTCTCCCCACGCCTGCCAGGACAGCAGGTGGCCGTGCGCGCGCAGTGAGCCATAGACCGAGCCCGGGCTGTCCTTCTGAAGCATCCTGCCCAGCTCCGTGAGGCCGAAACGCTGGCTCTGCTCGTCCTTGACCAGCACCCCCAGGCCGGTCAGGAGTCGGAGCAAGCGTCTCAACGCCGGAGCATGGGTGCCGCTCGCCTGCGCGAGCTCCTCCACGCTCTTCGGCTCATCACCGATGGTGTCCGCGATACCCAGCTCCGCCATGATCTGCAGGCTGCGAGAGACCCAGAAGCCGTAGACCATCTGGGTCATCACGACCGCGGGCGGAGGTGAGCTGGGGGCGGCGGGGGCGGCGTTGACGGGACGAGGTTGCTGGCTCATGCAGGGGGGGACCTTGCGCGGGGGGAGTGAGACACGGCAATTCTGGAACCTAAAAGGTAGGCTGTAAAAGCACTTCTTCGTCTCTTCCCTCGCAATCCCCGCCTTTTGTCGTGCGCCCCTACATCACCCACCGTCAAGCCCTCCCCCCCGTGGAGCTGGAGTCCCTGCGAGACGCACTGCTGGGCTCTCGCTTCGTGGCCCGCAGCCCGCTGATGGGCACGTTCCAGGCGAGTCGGGGCTTCGCCTTCATCTTCACACATGAAGGAAGGAGCACCCTGGAGGCGCGCTTCCCGTTCCTGCGCGCGTATCTCGCGCGGGTGCTGGCGCCGGAGAGCGCGCGCGGCTTGAGACCGTGGAGGGAGCGGCTGTTCGGCTCGCGCCAGCCAGCGCCCAACGCGTTCTATCTGAACCTGCTGTTGCTCGACGCGGGCAAGGGCGTGGGCCGACACATCGACGCGACGTTGCAGGGGCCCAGCGGCGTCCCGGAGGCCACGCCTCGACACGTGAGCGTCCTGTATCTCCAGATGCCCGAGGGCGCGCGCGGCGGCGCGCTTCGCCTGCTGCATGACAATCGCGACGTGGGCGAGGTGCGGCCACGGCCCGGGCTGCTGGTGCACTTCCAGGGACATCTCCAGCACGAGGTGCAGCCCTTCCTCGGCGCGCGGGACGACTCGCAGCGCGCGAGTCTCGTCTGCGAGCAATACGTCTTCGCGCCCGACGCACTCGCGCGACTGCCGCCCTTCCGCATCCAGTCCAAGGCGGGCTTCGCCGCCTACCTGGATGCTCAGCGCGAGCGCACCGACACCGGAAACACCTGAACGAGCCTTCAACGGCCCGCGTGGAGCCCTCCGGATGGACCCGACACGGCGGGCCTGAATCGCTTCGGCATCCCACGTGAGGCGGGCGGCGGGCGCGTCGAGACGGAGCCTGACTTCCGCGGCGCGCTCGCCGTGGGTGGCGTGGGCCCCAGTTTCTGGGGCTCCCGGGTCTGTCCTGTTCCGGGTTCACCGTACGGTGAGACTGAGCGACAATGACACGCCGTCTCGATGGGGGGCGGACCGATTCGATTTTCAGGAGGCACCGTGGCTGTCGATCCGCAGGGCACCGACGTTCAGCGCTTCATCCAGGAAGACCCCGGGGGGCCGCTGGTGATGATGAACCTGGTGCGGTTCAAGGAGGGGGGACGGGCCTCGTTCGCGGAGTACGCGAACGCCATCATGCCGTTCATGATCAAGGCAGGCGCGCAGCCCCTCTACGCGGGCGACGGCTCCACCGCGCTGGTGGCGGAGCCAGGGCAGACCTGGGACGCGGTGATGCTGGTGCGCTACCCGAGCCGCGCGGCGTTCCTGGAGATGGTGAACGACCCGGACTACCAGCGCTTCAGCCATCTGCGCACGGCCGCGCTGCACGAGGCGGTGATGCAGGCGACGCTTCCCTGGGCTGCGTCGCCCTGAGCGTGGCGAGGACTCAGCGCCCGGCGACGAGGCGCAGGTCCGCGGTGGGAACGAAGCCAGGCGGACGTCGGTGCCGCGTGGCCTGTTCGTAGGCATGGGCGAGCTTGAGCAGCGTGGGCTCGCTCCATGCGCGACCGATGAACGACAGCCCCACGGGCAGCCCGCGCACGTAGCCCGCGGGCACGGTGAGGGTGGCGTAGCCGGAGACGGCTGCTGGGGTGGAGCTGCTGCCCAGCCAGTGGTCGCCGTTCACCAGGTCGATGAGCCCCGGAGGCGCCTGCGTGGGCGCGACGAGCGCGTCCAGTTGGTGCTTGCGCATCACCTCGTCGATGCCCTGCGCGCGTGACAGCCTGCGACTGGAGGCGAGCGCCTTGAGGTACTTCGCATCGGAGAGAGGTCCGCGGGCCTGCGCCTGACGCAGCAGTTCCTGCCCGAAGTACGGCATCTCCGAGTCCTGGTGCTCCTCGTTGAAGCGGATGAGGTCCGCGATGGTGCGCAGCTTCGTCGTGCCGCCCAGGCTCGCGAGCCACGACTCCACGCCTGCCTTGAACTCGTGGAGCAGCACCTCGAACTCGGGCTCGTCCAGCTTCGCCACGTTGGGGATGGAGGCTGGGTCGACGAGGATGGCGCCCTTCGACTTCATGACCTCCAGGGCCTGCTCCACCAGCGCGTCGGTGGCGGCGTGGTAGCCGAAGAAGCGCTCGCGAGGGACGCCGATGCGCGCGCCCTTCAGCCCGTCGGCGTCGAGGAACTTCGTGTAGTCCAGTCCCGTGCGGCCCTGGCTCGCGGCGGTCGCCACGTCGGAGGCATCGACGCCGGCGAGCACGGTGAGCAGCGCGGCGGCATCCGCCACCGTGCGCGTCATCGGGCCCGCGGTGTCCTGACTGTGAGAGATGGGGATGATTCCCGAGCGGCTGACGAGTCCCACCGTCGGCTTGAGTCCCACGAGCGAGCACGCCGCGGCGGGCGACACGATGGAGCCATCCGTCTCCGTGCCCACGGACACGACACAGAGGTTCGCGGCCGTCGCGGCGCCCGAGCCCGAGCTGGAGCCCGACGGCGACCTGTCCAGCGCATACGGATTGCGGCACTGCCCGCCGCGTCCACTCCAGCCGCTGGCGGAGCGCGTGGAGCGGAAGTTGGCCCACTCGCTGAGGTTTGTCTTGCCGAGGATGACAGCGCCCGCGGCGCGCAGGCGCTCGACGACGAACGCATCTCGCGAGGGCACGGCGCCGACGAGCGCGAGCGAGCCCGCGGTGGTCTGCATCCGGTCCGCCGTCGCGATGTTGTCCTTGATGAGCACGGGGATGCCATGCAGCGGACCGCGAGCGCCCTTCTCCTTGCGCTCCAGGTCCAACGCCTGGGCGATGGCGAGCGCGTCGGGATTCAGCTCGATGACGGACAGGAGTGGCAGCGAGCCGGTGCGGTCCATGGCCGCGATGCGCGCCAGGTAGCGCTCCGTGAGGCCGTGCGCGGTGTACTTCCCTTCGCGCAGGCCGGCCTGGAGGTCGACGATGGTGGCCTCCTCCAGTTCGAACGGACTGGAGGAAGGAGCAGCGTGCCCCCGAGGGTTCGCGGTGGCGTCCACCGTGGCCAGGGCCGTGACAGCGGCCGAGCCACCGAGGAAGGCGCGCCGACTCATTTCCCAGGAGCGATGTCCGGAAGGCGTGGGCTTTTTCATGGGGGCGCGCGCAGTACAGCAGTGGCGCATGGATTGTCGCAAGCCATGCGCGCCCGAGCACGGAAGTCCCGCGCAACCCACCCGCTCCTGTTACGGTGCAACCCCGACATGGCCTCGAATCTGACGCTTCTGGCGGGACCTGACGCGCTGCGGCTGCTGCGTGCGCGGGGGCTGCGCGGTGACGACGTGGATGTGGTGCCTGGAGCCTCCGGTGGCCCCAAGTGGTTGGTGCTGGCCGGGCTGGACCGCGCCCTGTTCGGCGAGCTCTTCAAGGGACGCACCCGCCCCCTGCACTTGATTGGCAGCTCCATCGGCAGTTGGCGACTCGCGTGTCTGGCCCAGAACGACCCGGTGTCCGCGCTGCGGCGCTTCGAGGCTGCGTACATCGACCAGCGCTATCCGCCGAAGCCTTCGCCCTCCCTGGTGAGCGAGACGAGCGAGCGGATCCTCGATGCGCTCCTCGGAGACGATGGTCTGAAGGAAATCCTCCACCATCCGTGGGCGCGGCTGCACATCGTCACCGCGCTGTGTCGGGGTCCCCTGGGTGTCGAGCATCCGCGCGTCCAGCTCCTGGGCCTGGCGCTGTGCGCGATGGGCAATGTGGTGAGCCGCAAGAGCCTGAGCCTCCACTTGCGCCGCGTCATCTTCGACACGGCCGGCGACACGACGCCCTTCGCGGGACAGAAGGATTTGCCGTCCGTCCACCTGCCCCTGACGGCGGAGAACCTGAAGCCGGCGCTCATCGCCTCGGGCTCGATTCCGCTCGTGTTGAGCGGCGTGCGCATCCCCGGTGCGCATCCAGGGGTGTACCGGGATGGTGGCGTCATCGACTACCACCTGGACCTGGACTTCGGTCCTGGTGAGGGACTGGTGCTGTACCCGCACTTCTATCCGTATGTGGTGCCCGGCTGGTTCGACAAGGCCCTGCGCTGGCGACGGGCGCGGCCGGAGAACTTCCGCAGGGCGCTGCTCATCTCCCCTTCCCCCGAGTTGGTGGCGAGGCTGCCCGGTGGAAAGATTCCGGACCGCGTCGACTTCGAGCGGATGACCGACACCGCGCGAATCCGCGCCTGGAACCAGGTGGTCTCCGAGAGCGAGCGGATGGGAGACGAACTCCAGGAGCTCATCGCCACGGGGCGACTCGCCGAGCACGTGAGGCCGCTCTGAGCCTGGAGCCGCGCGGCGCTCACCTCCCTGCCGGCGCGGGCTCGCTTTCGAGCTGGACCTCGTCGAGATAGCACCAGCCCCAGCTCTCACCGGGCTCCAGCGAACGGATGAGGGGATGGGTCGTCTCGTGGAAGTGCCCCGTCGCGTGCTTGTTCTTGGAGTCGTCGCAGCAGCCCACGTGGCCGCACGTCATGCACAGCCGCAGGTGGACCCAGGTGTCATGGAGCTTGAGACACTCCTCGCACCCGCGCGTCCGGGGCCGCACGGGACGGAGCTGGTCCAGGTGGGCACAAGGCCCCGTGCCCGCGCTCGGATGGAACTCGATGGTGGCCTGCGTGTCGATGAGCTCCGCCGCCGTGCGGGGCGCGACGTTCTCCGGTGGCCCGGCCTCCACCTCGAGTCCTTCGGGAGGCGGTGAGCGGAACAACTCCGCGCCGCGCTCGAAGGCCGTGACCGAGCCCTTGAGGACGAGTTCGTCACCGACCTCGAACCGCGTGTGCGGCTCCACTCGCGACAGCGGAACCCCTTCCCTTCGCAGCTCCAGGACCTTGAGTGCCCCACCGGCTCGCTGGACCAGCGCCTCCACCGTCTGTCCGACGATGGGCGCACCCGGGCGGACCGTCACGCGGCGAGAGCCCAGGCAGTCTTCTTCCAGGGCGCAGACGAGCAGCGGCTTCTCCAGCGAGCCCGCCAGTCGCAGCGCCGCGTAGCCGGAGCGCCGCACGGCGTCCTCATGGTCCTCGATCTCCTCGGGGGACTGTTGATAGTCCTCGAGGAGCGAGGTCAGCACGGCGACCAGACTCTCCAGCTCCTCGCACACGACGACGTCCGCGCCAGCCTCGTTCATCGGCTCCACGTCCGCGACCGTGCGCACGCGAGCCACCAGTCGCAGCGTCGGATTCTCCATCCGCGCCACCGCCACCACGCGGTGGGCCATGGCGACCTCGTCGTCGACGACCATCAACAGCTTCGCGCGTTGGACGCCTGCCACGCGCAGCGTGCGCTGACGCGCATAGTCGCCGCGAAGCACCGCCATGCCCTCGGCCTCCGCTTCATTCGCGCCCTGGGGACTCAAGGTGGCCACCAGGAACGGAATGCCCGAGCCGCGCAGCACGCGCGTGAGTCGGCGCGCGCCATCTCCGTAGCCGGCGACGATGACGTGGTTCTCGAAGCGGGCGAAGGACTCGGCTGCGAGGGCTTCGGACTCGTCCGTGGAAGGGCCCTCCTGCGCCATCGCGTTGTGACCTCTGCGGGTGAGGCGTCCACCCGCCCAGATGCCCAGCCGGGACAGCAGCGGAGTGAGCACCATCAACATCACCGTGGCCGCGATGAACGCCTGGGAGCCCTCGGGGAGGCCCGCGGGAAACAACCCCAGGCGCCGTCCGCTGCGCTCCAGCACGAAGGAGAACTCCCCCACTTGAGCCAGGAGCAGCGCGCTCTCCACCGCCACCGGCGGGCGATAGCCGAGCGCCAGCACGCTGATGGCCGTCGTCACGGCCTTCACGACGAGCACCGCGACGATGGCCAGCAACACCACGGGCAGGTGCGCCACGAGGAAGCCCACGTCCAGCAACATGCCGACGGAGACGAAGAACGTCGCACTGAAGAGAATCTGGAGCGGAAGGATTTCTCCGAAGGCGTGCTCGCTGAAGCGGCTCTCGCTGACGACCAGTCCCGCGAGGAAGGCGCCCAGGGACACGCTCACGCCCGCGAGGCTGGTGAGGAACGCCGTGCCGAAACACACCGCGATGACGGTGAGCAGGAACAGCTCCGGTGAGCACGTGCGCGCCACCACCTCCAGCAGCCGGGGCATCAGCCGCCGCGCCACCACCAGCACCGCGACGATGATGCCGAGCGCCTTGGCGAAGGCCCACACGAAGTGGAGCGGTGAGTCGCCCTTCCCCGCCAGGATGGGGACGAGCAGCACCATCATCACCACGGCGAGGTCCTGGAAGATGAGCAGCCCCAGGGACACCTGCCCCACGTCGGACGAGGTCCCTCCCCTGTCTCCGAGCAGCTTGAGGACGATGGCGGTGGAGGACAGCGCGACGAGGAAGCCGGTGAACAGCGCGGGCCGCCACGCCACGCCGAACAGCATGAGCAAGCCCATCATCCCCACGGACGCCAGCCCCACCTGGAGCCCTCCGCCGCCGAAGAGGAGCAGCTTGAGCCGGGCCAGCTTCTCCAGGCTGAACTCCAGGCCGATGCTGAACAGCAGGAGGATGACGCCGAGTTCAGCGGCGGAGTTCACCAGCTCCAGGTCCTTCACCAGGGCCAGGGAGTTGGGTCCAATCAGCGCGCCCGCGAGGAGGAAGCCGACGATGGGCACCAGCCTGAAGCGATGGCCCACGTAGGCCATCACCGCGCCCGCGGCGATCAGGATGACAATCTCTTGCAGGAACGGCGGCGCGGCCGAGGCGAGTGGGAACATGGACGGGAGGCGGCGGCCCGGTCGAGCCACACGGGAGCCGAGCCTGCCCCAGCGCGCATGGCCACCCGTGCGCCGCGCGGCGGATTCGTGCACCAGTCACCGTCACGCGGCGGGGGCTCGTCACTTCGCCCCCACGAACGTTGTCCCGCGAACGACGCCGGAATGAACGACGGCCGACACCCTCGCGAGAGGATGCCGGCCGTCGGACTTCAAGAATGCTCGAACCGCTGGAGAGCCTCCGGGTCCGGGCCTGTCAGGCGCCCGTCCCCGGAGGAGACCGCCTGCCCGAGAGGAGGCGGCTTCCGGCTCAGTTCACGCGACGACGACGGTGCAGCAGGCTGAGCAGCGCCAGGGCGAGCATGCCCGCCGGAGCACCCGCGCCCGTGGACGAGCAACCACCCCCATCATCCGGGGTGGCCGTGGCCGCCACCGTGACGCTGTGGGTGGCGTTGTGGCTGTCCTTCACCGTCAGCTTGAACGTGAACGTGGCGCTGTCGTCATCCAGCTCCGGAACGTCCACGTTGAGCACCGCCTTGGTCGACTCGTTGAGCGTCACGCTCGGGCCGCCCGTCTGCTCCCACTTGTAGGTGAGGGCATCGCCATTCGCGTCAGAGGAAGCCGAGCCGTCGAGGGTCATCGACGTCTGGCTGCCATTGAGGATGATGCGGGCCTTGGCCACCGGAGCGACATTCTCCACCGGCGCCGCGGTGATGGTGATGACGACGAGGGAGGCCGAGCTGTTGGCCGCCCCGTCGTTCACCACCAGGCTGAACACCAGGTCGCGCTCGGCCGTCACCGTCGGAGCGGTGAAGGTCGGCTGAGCCGCCGTGGCCTCGGACAGCGTCACGGCCGGACCGCTGATCTGCGTCCACAGGTACGTCACCGTGGTGCTATCGGGGTCGCTGCTCGCGCTGCCGTCCAACGTCACGGTGGCACCGGACACGGCGGAAGCCGCCGGTCCCGCGTTCGCCGTGGGAGCACGGTTCACGTTGCGCACCGTCACCGTCACCGTCGCGTTCACGTTGGCGTCACCGTCGGACACCGTCACGCGGAACGAGAGCGCCGCGTCGTCATCCACTTCGCCCGCGCTGAACGACGCGGTCGCCGTGTTGGCGTTCTGCAGCGTCACGGTGGTGCCCGTCAGCTGGGTCCACGCGTAGGTCAGCGTGTCGCCGTCCGCATCCGTGGCATGGGCCACGAGGGAGACAGTGCTCCGCTCATCGGCCGTCACCGCGGACGCCGTCACCACGGGCGCACGGTTCGGAACCGGCGGCGCGGTGATGGTGATGACGACCAGGGAGGCCGTGCTGCTGGCCGCACCGTCGCTCACCACCAGGGCGAAGACCAGGTCGCGCTCGGCCGTCACCGTCGGAGCGGTGAACGTCGGCTGGGCGGCCGTGGCGTTGGACAGCGTCACCGCCGGCCCGCTGACCTGCGTCCACTGGTACGTCAGCGTGGCGCCGTCGGGGTCGCTGCTCGCGCCGCCGTTCAGCGACACGGTGGCACCGGACACGGCGGAGGCCGCCGTACCCGCGTTCGCCGTGGGAGCACGGTTCACGTTGCGCACCGTCACCGTCACGTCCTGGGTCGCATCGAAGGTGCCGTCGGACACCGTCACACGGAACGTGAGCACCGCGTCGTCGTCCACGTTACCCGCATCGAACGTCGCGGTCGCCGCGTCGGCGTTCTGCAGCTCCACGGTAGCGCCCGTCAGCTGGGTCCACGCGTAGGTCAGCGTGTCGCCATCCGGATCGGAGGCCTGCGACACGAGGGAGACGGTGCTCCGCTCGTCGGCAGTCACCGCGGACGCCGTCACCACCGGAGACCGGTTGGGGATGGCCGCCGGGTTGATGGTGATGACCACCAGGGAGGCCGCGCTGCTGGCCGCACCGTCGTTCACCACCAGGCTGAACACCAGGTCGCGCTGCGCCTCCACCGACGGAGCGGTGAAGGACGGCTGGGCGGAGACCGCGTTGGACAGCGCCACGGACGGGCCGCTGATCTGCGTCCACGTGTAGGACAGCGAGGTGCCATCCGGGTCGCTGCTCGCGCTGCCATCCAGCGTCACGGTGGTACCGGACACGGCGGAAGCCGCCGCACCCGCGTTCGCCGTGGGAGCACGGTTCACGTTGCGCAGCGTCACCGTCACCGTCTGGTTCGCGGTGGCGCCACCATCCGACACCGTCACGCGGAACGTGAGCTCCGCGTCGTCGTCCACGTCACCCGCGTCGAACGTCGCGGTCGCCGTGTTGGCGTTCTCCAACGTCACCGTCGGAGTGCCGGACAGCTGCGCCCACGCGTAGGTCAGCGCGTCGCCATCCGGGTCGACGCCCTGGGCCACGAGGGAGACAGTGCTCCGCTCGTCGGCCGTCACCGCGGACGCCGTCACCGACGGAGCCCGGTTGACCCTCGTGACAGCCACGTTCACCGAGTCGCTCGCGACGGACGTCCCGTCGCTCACGGTCAGGCGGAACGTCAGCGTCTCCACACTGTCGGGAGCGGTGAAGCGGGCGGTAGAGGTGGTGGCGTGGGTGATGCCCACGGGCGTACCAGCCGTCTGCACCCAGGTGTACGTCAGGACGTCGCCGTCGGCGTCACCGCCAACGCCGCTCAGCGTGTACTCGGAGCGAGCACCCACGGTGCCGTCGGCACCCGCGTTCGCCGTCGGCGCGCGGTTGGCGTTGAGCACCGTCACCGTCACGTCGTGGCTGGCGGTCGCCGTGCCATCCGACACCGTCACCCGGAACGTCAGGGTGGCGGTGGTGATGACCTCGGCGGCCGTGAACGTGGCCGTCGCGGTGTTCGCACCGGACAGCGTCACCGCGGCGCCGGACAGCTGCGTCCAGGCGTACGTCAGCGTGTCACCGTCCGGGTCCGTCCCGGTGGCGATGAGGGTCGCGGTGGTGCGCTCGTTGACCGTGACGGGCGAGGCCGTCACCGCCGGCGTGCGGTTCACCGGATTGACCTGCACGTTCACCGTGTCGCTCGCGGTGGAGCCGCCGTCGCTCACCGTCAGGCGGAACGTCAGCGTCTCACCGGTCGCCGTCTCCGGCGCGGTGAAGGTGGCGATGGCCGAGGTGGCGTTGGTGATGCCCACCGGAGTACCGGCCGTCTGCACCCAGGTGTACGTCAGGGCGTCGCCATCCACGTCGCTCGCCGAGCCGCTCAGCGTGGCCACGGCGCGCTCGTTCACGGAGCCATCCAGGCCCGCGTTCACCGTCGGCGCGCGGTTGATGTGAAGCACGTTCACCGTCACGTCCTGCGTGGCGGTCGCCGTACCGTCAGACACCGTCACCCGGAAGGTGAGGACGGCGTTGGCGGCCACTTCGCCCGTCGCGAAGGAGGCCGTCGCTGTGTCCGCGCCGGACAGCGTCACCGGGGCACCGGACAGCTGCGTCCAGGCGTACGTCAGCGTGTCACCGTCCGCATCAGAGGCCGTGGCCGTGAGGTTGGCGGTGCTGCGCTCATCGACCGTCACCGACGAAGCGGTGACCACCGGGGCGCGGTTCACGTCGTGGATGACCACGTCCACGGTGTCGTTCACGCTGACCTTGCCGTCGGAGACGGTGAGGCGGAACGTGAGCGTCGTGTCGAAGTCCACCTCGGGGGTCGCGAACGTGGCGGAGGCGGCCGTGTAGCCCGTCAGCGCCACCGGAGTGCCGGACACCTGCGTCCAGAGGTAGGTGACGCTGTCGCCATCCGCGTCGCTCGCGGAGCCGGACAGGGTGAAGCTGCCACGCTCATTCGCCGAGCCATCCAGACCCGCGTTCACGGTGGGAGCGCGGTTGACGTTGAGCACGCGCACCGTCACGAAGTCCGTGGACGTCAGGCTGCCGTCGCTGACGTTCAGCCGCAGCACGATGTCGCGGTCCGACGCCACTTCAGGGGACGTGAAGGTCACGGTGGCCGTGTCGGCGCCGGACAGCGTCACCGCCGTGCCGGAGAACTGCGTCCAGGTGTACGTGAGCGGATTGCCGTCTGCGTCCGTCGCGCTGCCCGCCACCGTCACCGCGGTGCGCTCGGGCACCGTCTGGTCCGGACCGGCGTTGGCGACCGGAGGACGATTCAGACACACGTTGTTGTCCGCCGCCAGGGAGGTGAACGGCGTGTTGTCGATGCCGCTGAAGGACAGGTTGTCCAGCGCCCAGCCCGTCGCGCCGACGAAGTTGTCGGTGCCGATGCGGAAGCGGATCTGGACCGTCTTGCCAGCGTACGTGGTGCCCAGGTCCAGCGTCGCGGGATCGAGCGTGGGGAAGTTCGCGCTCGTGCCGACGATGGCCTGACGGCCCTGCAGGGGGTTCAGCACGCCCGGGGCCGTATCCAGCACGCCACCGTACAGGGGGACGCCGATGTCGATCCACGTCTGACCATTGTCCTCGGTGAGCTCGATGACGGCGCCGTCGTAGTTGGCGTTCGCGTCGGCCTCGAAGTCGTGGGTGTGGTCGAAGCTGACGATGAACGGCGCGGTGGCGCTCACGTTGAGCGGCGGGGTCTTCAGCCAGAAGTCCGTGGGGAACTCCCGGTTCTCGCCGAAGAACGCGCGGTCGATGAACGCGTCATCGACGTAGACGAGCCCGAAGAAGTACTCGTTGATTTCAGGCGCTTCGCTGGACTCGAGCTCCCAGGGGAGCGTCGCGGGGTTGGACTGGACGTTCTCCGTCCGGCTGGTCTCCGGAGCCTCGTCGTAGTTCGTCACCGCGTTCAGCGCGGCGATGACGTCTCCCGGAACCGCCTGGTTCTCATCGCGGAAGGCGATGATGAACTCCGCGACGGAGGCCGTCGCGGCGCCCGTCAGGGTCACCGGCAGCGCCACCGTCACCTGGCCGAACACGGGAATCTCAGGCAGGCGGACCACGCCCGCGTTGCCGATGACGACACCGCGGGACGGCGAGAACACCGTCACCGAGGCGTTGCGCGCGGGGTGCGAGCCGGTGTTCGCGATGGTGACGACGATGCGACCCGTCTCACCGTTGTCGAGCACACCGTCGCGATCACACGAACCGGTGGGCAGGTCGTCGGAGAGCGTCGCGCTCACGAGCCCCAGCGCGGGGCCGGTGCGGAAGCTTTCGACCAGACCCTCGTGGGTGGTGGAGACATAGGACGGGGCCACGGCGCCGACACCGGCGCCACGCTTGGCGAAGGCCGTCCACATCCGCTCCGCATCCGCGGGGTCGATGGCATAGGCACCCGCGAGGATGGCGTCACGCGCCTCCAGGAAGGTGGGCGCGTAGGGCGTCTGCATGTACCCCAGGACGATGTACTGCTTCATCCGGTCCTGAGCCTCCTGGAACGGGTGGACGCGCAGCAGCGACGTATAGGCCTCCCAGAGCATGGTGGCCCACACCTCACCTGAGTTGTGGAACTGCGAGTTCGGGAGGGTGTTCGTAATGATGGGCGCGGTGGTGGGCAGGGCGGACGAGTTCGCGATGTGGCGGAACGTCAGCGCGTTCTTCGCCATGTCGGACGAGTACGTCACGCGGCGGATGCCGAAGAAAGCGCTGTCGGGAGAGCCGTAGCGGGGGGCGAACTCCGCCGCGCCGTACGCACCCGTCCAGTCAGGGTTGGAGGGGACGTTGATGTCCTCCGCCCGGGTCACCATGAGCAGCGCGTGGAAGTCAGCCCAGCCCTCGCCCATGGAACGGCCCTGTTGGTTGACGAGGCCGCCCGCATCGAGGATGAGGCGGTTGCTGATGTAGTGCCCCCACTCGTGCGCGACGATGATGTTGTCGACGGTGCCGTCCGGGCCGATGCTCGGCGCACGGAACAGGCGCACGTTGAGGCCCGGCTCATTGCGAAGCAGGTTGCCATTCGCCAGGGTGATGCGCAGCGCGGGGATGGTGAGCGTGGTCGAGGTGCCGCCCATGTCCGCGACCGGCCCCGCGGCGTTGTCCGCGATGATGACACCCGTCGCCCCAGCGGCCTGCGCACTGGTGAGCTTGTCGACGAAGCCGCAGCCACCGCGGTCGATGAGGGCGATGTTGCCAGCCACCGCCGCCGCGTTGGTCAGGGGGGTGCAACCGTCCGTGGTGGACGGCCCCCCCGCGGTGACTTCGTCCAGCGCGATGACGACATTGCCCACCACGTCGAACGCCTGGGCACCCATGCCGGATGCGATTCCGACGGCATAGTTACCCGCGACATGGGCGGGAGCATTCACCGTCAGGTACGTCTCGCGCGGGCCGGAGAAGCGGTACATCTGCATGCGCGGTGAGGCACCATCCGCTGGCGTCAGCATGTTGGCGTTGTCGGTGCCGCTGTAATCCTGCGCCTGCGCCTGGATGGGGTCGCCGTCCTCGCCACCGCGCTCGAAGTTGTCGAGCTGCGCGTTGCCCGAGAGCTCGTCGAACCCGGAGTCGTAGTACCAGTCGTGCAGCCAGTTGTTCAGGTAGAACAAGCTGGTCGTCGCCGCGGCGATCTGCTCCGCATTGGCGTTCGGCTGGATGTCGAACAGCATCGTCCGGTCGAACACGCCGGGAGCCGTGACGGTGGGGCGAAGGTCGCCCGCGCTGAAGAAGTCCGGCGCAAAGAGGTCCGCGTACGCGTCCACGTTGTTGCCGGCAGTCACCGTCGCACCCGCCGCGAGCCACGGATCATTCTGGCTGTAGGGCGCGTTCTGAAGGGTGACGAGCGAGGGAGGAACGAACGCGGGCCGGAAGCCCGTCGGCGCACCGTCCGGGTGCGGCGTGGCGTTCGTGCCAGCGGGACCGTCGTGAGGCGTATACGGGGGGGTGGTGTCCGCGAAGACGCGGTAGCTGAAGGCGGCCTGCTCGCGCATGTCCTTGCGAGACAGCACGCGACCATCCAACGCGGAGATGACGTACGCGTAGGCGTCCGAATCGACGCTGTTCTCGCGGCCGGTGATGACCTCCACGTAGTACGCGGGCACCAGCGCGTTCGGAAGCGCGTAGTAGACCTGCTTGGCGCGGGCGGGCTCGCGAAGACTCTCTTCCTGCGGTCGCGCGTACGAGGCCAGGGCGTAGCGCGTATAGCGGCCCGTGGGCTTCGCGCTCTTCACCTGGTTCAGCAGGCTGCCGTCGAGCGCGGAGCCCGTGACGTCCTGGAAGGCGGCGGCGATGGCGGACTTCGCCGACAGCTTGAAACGCATCCGCTCCGGCGCGGCCCGCGCCGTCACGTGCTCGGAGATGGTGCCGGAGACCGACACCAGCTCGTTGTTCTTGTTCAACAGCAGCCGGAGGCTCTGGCGGAACACCTCGACGCCGGAAACCTCCTGCGCCACGGTGACGACCTTGACACCCTGGGGCAGCTGCTTGACGGCGGAGACGCGGGCACCGGCCACCTCGAACGACTTCACGCCGTACATCGCCGCGTAGTCGTTGAGCTGGGTGAGGGCCGCCTGCGCCGGCGCCATGCTGGCGTACTGCGCCTTCAGCTTGTTCTGTGCACCACCAGTGGCCCACAGGAAGCGAGGGGCGCCGGTGTGCTCATCCCGGTGGGTGACACGGGCATCCGTGTCGGCGTCCACCGGCTTGAAGCTCGCGGCGGTGCGGCCCGCGGGCTTGGCTTCCAGGAATGCGTCGTAGTTCGGCAGCGTCCGGGCGAAGGAGCCAGTACCTGAAAGTACCAGCGCCAGGCCGGACAGCTTGGCAACCAACCTTCTCACGTGGGGGTGCTCCCATGGGATTGCGCGGGGTGGGAGCCGCCCGGGAGACCCGATACGTCGCGTTCCGACAGCCTTGCCGGAAGCTCAGGTCTGTTCTGATTGGCTCCCAGGTGACAAATTGTCACCTGTTGGAGAGATTAGTGCCTTTACTGGTGTAGGTTGAAAGGCGACATTGCGGTTTTTTCTATGATGGCGGGAGATTTCCGTATCCACGAGAGACCTCGTCTGAAAAATCCCCAGTTATCTCAAGGGGCTGCAATGTCCAGGGCCAACATTCCAGTGCTGACGGACCTACCCAGTTTCTCCGGTGTCAAGCCAGACGTGACGGGGAGTCCAGGCGGTCGTCAGGGCACGGACACTCCCCTGCCCCCGGGTTGATCTGCCATTGGGCTGAGGGGCGGGGCGGCGCGCTGACGCGAAGGCATCCAAGCGCACCAAAGAGAAAACCCCGGCCACCATCTCTGGCGACCGGGGTCTTCAACCTTGCGGTTTCTTCCGAATCCAGACAGGCCCTCGAAAGACACCAAGTTGCGGGGGCAGGATTTGAACCTGCGACCTTCGGGTTATGAGCCCGACGAGCTACCAGGCTGCTCCACCCCGCGACATGTTGTGTTTGCCTATAAACACCAGAGGCCCGGCTTTCTATTCTCCGGGCCTCTGGCATTCCTAATTGCGGGGGCAGGATTTGAACCTGCGACCTTCGGGTTATGAGCCCGACGAGCTACCAGGCTGCTCCACCCCGCGTCAGCGGCGAGGGAGGTAGTACCGCCCCTCGCCGTGGACTGCAACATCTATTTCCCGCGAACTCGAACACGCGTCACACGTGCTCGAGTCCGGTGAATCACTTGCCGAACTTGCTGAAGAGATCGGCGAGCGTGCCGAAGCCCTTCTTGCCAGCGGCGGCGCCCTGCGGCTGCTGCGTCTTCTGCCACTCCTCCACCTCGGCACGCTCCTCGGCGCGCACCGCGGCGGTGACGGACAGACGAATCTTGCCGGAGGCGTCGATGTCGAGAATCGCCACCTTCACCTCCTGACCGAGCGCGTAGTGCTTGCGCAGATCCGTGCCGCGCTCGGTGCCCGTCTCGCTGGCCGGGAGCAGACCCTTGCCACCCGGGAACTGGAGGAACACGCCGTAGGGCTCGATGCGGTCCACCTTGCCCACCACCACCTGCCCCGCCTTGGGACGCGGCGTGGCCGGAGCCGAAGGCGCGGTCTTCTCCGCGGCCACCGGAGCCGTGCGCTCCTCGGGAGGACGCTGCGCCTCGTCCTCGGTGATGCGGCGCAGGCCGATGCGCTTTTCGTTCGCGTCGATCTTCTCGACGGCGACCCAGATGGTCTCGCCTTCCTTCACGACGTCGCGCGGGTGCGCGATGCGGCGATCACTCAGCGCGGAGATGTGCACCAGGCCATCCACGCCCGGACGCAGCTCCACGAACGCGCCGAACTGCTGGAGGCGGACGACCTTGCCCTGCAGGCGGTCGCCCTCCTTGATCTCGGAGATCGCCTTCTTGAAGGGATCTTCCTGCCGCGAGCGCATGGACAGCGTGATGCGCTCCTTCTGCTTGGTCTTGTCGGGCGAGTTGGGCTGCGCGGGCTCCATGCGCAGGATCTCCACCTCCACCTCGTCGCCGGACTTCACCACGTCGCTGGGGTGACCCACGCGCGTGTACGAGAGCTCGGAGACGGGGATCATCCCCTCCACGCCGCCCAGGTCCACGAACACGCCGAAGTCGCGCACGCCAGAGACCTTGCCCTTGACGATGCTGCCCTCGGACAGGGTCTTGCGCGTCTCCGCGGCGAGCGTGCGCTGCTCGTCCTCGAGCAGCGAGCGGCGCGACAGCACCACGTTGCGGTCACGAACCTCCGTGACGCGGAACTTGAGCTTCTCGCCGATGAACTGATCCGGCTTCTCCACGTAGCGCAGGTCCAGCTGGCTGATGGGGCAGAAGGCGCGCTGGTCACCGATGGCGACCTCGACACCGCCCTTGTTCACGCTCAGCACCATGCCCTCGACGGGCATGCCGGAAGCGCGGGCCTCGGCCAGCATCGCCATGGACGCGCTGCCCTTGGCCAGCGCGCGGCTCAGCACGATGCCCTTGGCGCCCACCTCGATGACGTGCGCCTCCAGGCTGTCGCCAACGCCGAAGCGCAGGATGCCCTCGTCGTCCTTGAGCTCGCGAAGCTCGATCATCGCCTCGCTCTTGGACGAGCCCTCCAGCGACACGAACGCGGTGTCCGCGCCGAGCTGGAAGATGGTGCCCTTGACCTTCTCGCCCAGGCGGACGCCCCGACGACCCGGAGCGCCCCCCTCCTTCACCTGCACCTCGAACATCTCGGCGAAGGACTCGGACTCGGGGACCTCCTCGTACAGCGCCGTGGAAGGCGCCGGCGTCGGCGCGACAGGGCGCGGCGTGGGAGTCGGAGTGGCGCCGGAGGCCTCGGCGGCGGCCGTGGTGGCCTCCGCCGTCGCGGTCGCCTCGGCGGGCTGCTCACCCACCGGACCCCGCGTTTCGATGGCACCCGACGCACGCTTCACGACGACCATGGGGCCGGACGGACGGCGCTCGCCGCCACCACCGCGGCGCTCACCCCCTGGGCTGCCACCGCCCCGCGGACGGCGCTCCTCGCGAGGAGCTCCTCCTTCGGGACGCGGCTGCGCATCGCGGCCCTGACCGGGACCGCCGCGCTCGCCTCCGCGACCGCCGCCGCCGCCACGACCTCCCTCGCCACGGCTTGCGCCGCCCGAAGGAATGCCGAGCATCACGTCGCCGAAGGTCGCCTTCGGCTTCTTGGGGCCCATTCCGCCAGGACCGCCCGCATTGGAACCGTTCTTCTCGTCGCTCACTGCCGAGACCTTCCTGAGACGAAGTCAGCCCAGACTTCCCGTGAAGCCGGAGCCCATGAAAAAGGCGGCGCACTCTACACGCGCGCCCTGTCGGGAGGAAGCCCCGATGACGCGCACGTGGTCCACACCACCGCCAGGACCCTAACGACGAGAGCCCTTTACGCCATCCCTTCCGACACCTGGTTGCACCCCCAATCAAAGCCTGCCTGCTCCGTCAGGAGCCGAGCCATGGCGCGCACTTAGCGCTTGCGACGCAGGCGGCCAGAAACCTTGCGGAACACCGCACTGGCCTCCGGCACGCCGAGCGCCGCGGCCACCGCGAAATAGATTACTCCCATTGGGAGGGCGACGGCGATGAATCCCAGGATGGGATGCATCGCGGGGGGGGCGAGGAAGGCCCCACCCCACTCCGCTTGCACTCCGGGCATGGGACCCAGCACCGAGGCGAGCCCCAGCTTCACCCCCAGGGCCACCGTTCCGGCGATCACCGCCGCGCCCCACAGTCGGGGCAGCAACCCCGAAGGCACGCCCACGCGGCCCAGCTGCCTGGAGAGCTTGCGGCGCAGAAGGGTCGACTCCAGCCAGGCCACCATGCCGCTGGAGAGCGTGAGGCCGAGCGCGCCCAGTTCAGGGGGGAGCCCCAGCCACTCGGGCCCGTGAAGGCCCAGGACCCAGGCCCCCAGCGAGCCCAGCGCCACGCGGACGATGGCGAAGCGCAGCGGCGTCTTCGGATCCTTCAGCGCGTAGAACGCGGAGGCATAAAGCCGGCCCACGGTGGCGGCCACCAGCCCCACGGACGCGCCGATGAGCAGGTACCAGAGGTAGCGCGAGTCCGCCGCGCCGAAGCGGCCCGTCTGCAGCAGCGCCGCGGCGACCATGTCTCCCAGGAAGAAGAAGGCCGCGGCCGAGGGCACCACCCAGAAGGCGATGCGCCGCGCGCCCGCGTCGATACGCGTCCGCAGCTTCGCGACGACCTCCTCCCGCTCGCCATCCGCCGCGCGCGCCATCTCCGGCAGCTCCGCCGCGGACACCGCCATGCCGAAGAGGCTCACCGGGATGAGGTAGATGGTCTGCGCATAGACGAGCGAGGACATGGCCCGCTCGGAGATGAGCGTGGCGAAGGCGGTGTCCACCCACGCGCTGAACTGCACCACGCCGCGCCCCAGGACGACGGGCCCGAAGCTCTTGAGCACCTGGCGCACCGGCGCCGCCGCGGTGGAGAGCGAGGGCCTGAAGCGCCCCAGCAACTTGAGGACACTTGGTACCTGCACCGCGAACTGGAGGAAGCTGCCCGCCACGACGCCGTAGGCGAGCAGCTCCACCAGGCGCTCCTCGCCATAGCGGCCGCCCAGCACCAGCAGCGTGAGGATGATGGCGCCGTTCCACACCACCGGCGCCAGGTACGACAGCAGGAAGCGGCGGTGGCTGTTGAGGATGCCCAGACACCAGGCGCTCAGCACCAGGAAGCCAGTGCCCGGGAAGAGGACGCGCACCACGCGGATGGCCAGCTCGCGCGCGTGGCCCTCGAAGCCCGGGGCGATGAGGTCCACGAAGAGCGGCGTGAAGAGCATGCCCGCGCCCACGAGCAGCGCGGTGGCCAGCGACAGCAGGCCGAACACCGCGCCCGCCACCCGGTCCGCCTCCTCCGTGTCCTTGCGGCCGAGCAGCTGGGCGTACACCGGAATGAACGAGCCGGAGAGCACTCCCTCGCCAAACAGGTTCTGCAGGAAGTTGGGGATGCGCAGCGCCGCCTTGAAGATGGCCGCCGCCGCCTCGTTGCCCAGGTAGTGCGCGAAGACGCGCTCGCGCACGAGCCCCACGAGCTTCGAGGCGAGGATACCCGTGGCCACGAGCAACGCGCCTCGGCCGCTGGAGCGCTCGGACCGAGGAGACGGGGCGGTGGGAGGCGGCGGAGAAGGCTCGGGCACGGAGGCGGTCACGAGCGCCGGACTCTATGCGTGACGTCAAGTGGCATGAAGCAGGAAACCCACCGGGCCCTGTTTCTCTTGACGGTGCCCCCGGCGGATTGCAAGGGTCCATTCCCAATGGCCGAAACCCCGGACAGCGACCTGGACGACGTGGCGCGCATTCGCCGCGTGCTGGCGCGCGAGCTGGAGACCATCAACGAATACGAGTCCTTCGCCCGGGCCGCTTCCCACCCGGAAGTGAAGGCGTTCTTCCTCCACCTGGCGACAGAGGAGAAGGAACACGTGTCCGAGGCGGTTCACATGCTGCGCATGCTCGACGCCAACCAGGACGCCCGCTTCACCAGTCCCATCGCGGCCGGGCACTTCCAGCAGGCCGTCGCCGATGCGGGCACACCCGTCGCGGCCCATTCGCCCTCCCCCACCCCACCGGCGCCGAACGTCATCAACGGCCGGTCCCCGGTGGAGCCGCTCACCGCCCTTCCCCCGCAGCGCCTGATGTACGGCCTGCCCGCTCCGCCGCCCGCCGTGGAGTCCCATCCCCTCACGGTGGGCTCGCTCCGCCGGAGTGGCGGTGGTGGCGGCGGCGGCAATCGCTGAAGACGTTCCTTTTCTTTTCTCCTTGTTGAGTATCTGGAGACTGTTCGATGCCTGACTTCCTTGGACATGCCGAGAACCCGCTCCGTGAAGAGGAGTGGGCGCGCCTGAATGAAACCGTCATCCAGGTCGCGCGGCGCTCGCTCGTGGGCCGCCGCATCCTCGACATCTACGGTCCGCTGGGCGCGGGCGTGCAGACGGTGCCCTACGACGAGTTCCAGGGCGTGTCCCCGGGCGCGGTGGACATCGTCGGCGAGCAGGAGACCGCGATGGTCTTCACCGACGCGCGCAAGTTCAAGACCATCCCCATCATCTACAAGGACTTCCTGCTGCACTGGCGCGACATCGAGGCGGCCCGGACGCACAACATGCCGCTGGACGTGTCCGCCGCCGCGGGCGCCGCGGCGCTGTGCGCGCAGCAGGAAGACGAGCTCATCTTCTACGGTGACGCGAAGCTGGGCTACGAGGGCCTGATGACGGCCAACGGCCGGCTCACCGTGCCGCTGGGTGACTGGACGGTGGCGGGCGGCGGCTTCCAGGCCGTCGTCGAGGCCACGCGCACGCTCAACGAGCACGGCCACTTCGGCCCCTATGCCGTCGTGCTGTCGCCCCGGTTGTACTCGGCGCTGCACCGCATCTACGAGAAGACGGGCGTGCTGGAGATCGAGACCCTCAAGCAGCTGGCCTCGGACGGCGTCTACCAGTCCAACCGCCTGCGCGGTGACTCGGGCGTGGTGGTGTCCACGGGCCGGGAGAACATGGACCTGGCCGTGGCCATGGACATGGTGGCGGCCTACCTGGGTGCCTCGAGGATGAACCATCCGTTCCGCGTGCTGGAGGCGCTCCTCTTGCGCATCAAGCACCCGGACGCCATCTGCACCATTGAGGGCCCCACCGCGGCGTCGGCCCGTCGTTAGTCCGGCCCCTCCGCGCCCTGCTCCCATGGCAAAAGTCCTGGTGATTGACGACGAGGCGAATCTCCGCAAGGTGCTCGCCGCGATGCTGCGCCGGGATGGCTTCGACGTCACCGTCGCGGAGAACGGTGAGCAGGGGCTGGCGGAGTTCCACAAGAACGGCGCCGACATCGTCGTGACGGACCTGGTGATGCCCAAGGTGGGCGGCATGGAGGTGCTGAGCACCATCCGCTCCGCCAACCCCGACGTGCCGGTCATCATCATCACCGCGCACGGCACCGTGGACTCGGCCGTGGACGCCATCAAGGCGGGCGCGTTCGACTACATCACCAAGCCCTTCGACCAGACGGAGCTGTCCGCCGTGGTCGCCAAGGCCGCCAAGACGAACGAGAGCGCCCGTCGCTCCGTCCGTCCGGACCTCAAGGCGCGCGCCGCCATCATCGGCGAGTCGCCCCAGATGCAGGACGTCTACAAGGTCATCGACAAGGTGGCGGACACGCCCTCCACGGTGCTCATCACCGGCGAGAGCGGCACCGGCAAGGAGCTCATCGCCACCGCGCTGCACGGCGCCTCCAGCCGTCGCGACAAGCCGTTCATCAAGATCAACTGCGCGGCCATCCCCGCCACGCTGCTGGAGAGCGAGCTGTTCGGCTACGAGCGCGGAGCCTTCACCGGCGCCGTCACCTCCAAGCCCGGCCGGTTCGAGCTGGCCGACGGCGGCACCCTCTTCCTGGACGAAATCGGGGAGATTCCCGTCGAGATGCAGGTGAAGCTGCTGCGCGCGCTCCAGGAAGGCGAGTTCGAGCGCGTGGGCGGGATCAAGACGACGCGCGTGGATGTGCGCCTCGTTGCCGCCACCAACCGCGACCTCCAGGCGGAGATCGAAGCCGGCCGCTTCCGCAAGGACCTGTACTACCGGCTGGCGGTGGTGCCGCTCACCCTGCCCCCCCTGCGAGAACGCCGCAGCGACATCCTGATGCTCGCGCGGCACTTCGTGGACAAGTACAACCGGCGCCTCAACAAGAAGATTGAAGGCATCACCGACGACGCGCTGGCGCTGCTGCAGGGCTACGCGTGGCCGGGCAACATCCGCGAGCTGGAGAACCTCATCGAGCGCGCGTTGCTGTTCGCGGACGGGCCGCTCATCACCGCCAAGGACCTGCCAGAGCCCGTTCGGCAGGGAGCGGGCGTCCAGGCAAGCCCCGCTCCGCCCCCCAGCGCACCGACCCTGGAAGTTCCCACGGGTGAGGTGGGCCTGAAGGACATCGTCCGGATGAAGGCGGCGGAGCTGGAGCGGGACCTCATCGTCAAGAAGCTCGATGAGACGGGCGGCAACGTCACCCGGGCCGCGCGGCTCTTGCAGATCAGCCGCAAGTCCCTGCAAACGAAGATGAAGGAATTCGGTCTGCGCGACACCACGCCAGACGAGCAAGAGGACGGCCCCGAGGATTGACCCTCGGCTGGCGGAATTCCTCGTCGCGGGCGCTGGTTTTCGCGCCCGCCCACTCTTTCCAAACCAGGGAGCCTGTATGCGGCCGAACCTTCCCACCCTCGGTGCACCTCCAAAGCGCAGCCCCATCGGGCCCGTGGTCGCCGTGTCACTCATCCTTGGCGGAGCCGCCGGGGGCGTGTGGTGGTGGAAGCAACGGATGGCGAACGCCACGGGCGAGGCCGCCATCCACCAGCCTGTCGCCGAGGCCACCGGCCCCGCGGATGCGGGCGCCCTCGCGGCGGCCCCTCTCGCCGCGCCTGTTCCCGTGGACCCGGTGAAGGCCGCGGGCCTGGAGCGCGCGTCGATGCGCATCGAGGGCCCGCTGGAGACGGCCCTCAACAACTCCGCTGGCGCGGACGTGGGCCCGGCCCTGGCGCAGGTGGTGACGCGCACGCTGGTGTGGTGGGTGGAGGTTCCGGGTGAAATCCTGCGCGGCGACACCCTGGACGTGCTCTTCCAGCGCCGCCCCAACGAGGAGCCCCTGGTCCACGCGGTGCGCTTCACCAGCGCCAAGCTGGGCAAGACGCTCAGTGCGTACCGCTACCAGGCCGGAACCGAGGGCGCCGCGCGCTACTACCTGTCCACGGGCGAGGAGCTGGAGCTGCGCCTGGAGAAGTCGCCGCTGGACGACTACGAGCAGGTGACGTCCCTGCTGCGCGACGGTCGCCGCCACAAGGGCGTGGACTTCCGCACCCCGGTGGGCACGCCCGTCAAGGCGCCCTTCGCCGGCGTGGTGAAGCGCAAGAACTGGAACTGGGGCAGCAACGGCAACTGCCTGGAGCTGGTGGAGACGGGCGGCCGTGGCCGCCGCGCCCTCTTCCTGCATCTGGACGAGGTGTCCAAGGACATCCACCCGGGCTCGCGCTTCAACGTGGGCCAGGTCATCGCCCGGAGCGGCAACACGGGCCGCTCCTTCGCGCCCCACCTCCACTACCAGCTGATGACCCAGGACGACCGGGTGCTGGACCCCTTCGACCAGCACAAGACCTACCGCCGCACCATGGCGGCCGGCCACAAGACGGGCTTCGATGACGAGGTCCGGCGCCTGGAAGGGCTGCTCGGAACCTCCGTCGCGGGGAAGTAAAAGCAACCCGATTCTTGACACTCCTTCGACGGCGCGGCTAGCTGGAAGCCCCCGGGCTTGCCGGAAGGCCCGCTCGTTTCGCCGTCGGAGGTCGGATGCACAGGCTTCGCGCCGTACTCGCCGCGCTGACGCTGGGCGCGCCGTTCGCCGCCAGCGCGGCAGATATCACCCGGATCGCTTCCTCCTTCGAGGATGACGATCCGTTCGACCTGTTCATCGACGTCGGGTTCGAACGTACGCAGACTCGCGCGAAGATTGTCCGCGAGCAGCTCGCGCCCGCGGGCACGCCGCCCAACGAGGATGGCTCGCCAGCCACGCGCGGTGACGCCGCGGAGCTCTGGTACAAGGGCGTCGATGCCCGCCTCAACCTGAGGCTGGCGGTGGGTCTCTACAGGGACTTGGAGCTGTCCTTCACGCTCCCGCTGGTGTTCCAGCAGAACGAGCGATGGGACTTCACCTCCCAGTCGTCCCAGGAGTCTTCCACCATCACCAACAACTGCATCAACGCGGATGGCTCGACCATCGCGGGATGCCTCTCGGACCCGCAGACCAACGGTGTGCCGCTCTTCGGCGTGCCGCAGGAGAGCTTCCGGGGCGGACTGGGCAACCTCCACTTCGGCCTGGCCTACGCCTTCTTCAATCAGGCGAAGGACGAGACCAAGCCCACCTGGATTGTCGGCATCGACTACGAGGCCCCCACCGCGAAGGTGAGGGACCCGAGCGTGGACACCACGAACTCGGACGAGCGCGGCAACATTGGCGACCGGGTCCACAAGTACCAGCTCTACACGGCGTTCTCGCGCCGCATGGGCGTGGCCGAGCCGTACTTCAAGGCCAGCTACACCATCCCCGTCCGAGGTCCCCTCTTCTATTCGAACTGCGACCAGCGCACGTCGAACCCCACGAACCTGGGTGCTCCCGGCAACTGCGGCGAAGGTCCGTGGAACCGCAAGGAGACGGGCATCAAGTCGCCGGAGATGCTGGGGATGGTCGCCGGTGTGGAGCTGGTGCCGTTCGACAGGCCTCAGAAGCACCAGAAGTTCACCCTGGACCTGCGGGCCATCGGCAACTACGTGGGCGCGGGCCGGTACAACAACGAGCTGAGCGCGGCGCTTCGCAAGCTGCTCACCTCCGAGGAGTACTTCCAGGTCGGCGGCATGCTCGGCGCCACCGCGAGCGCGTCGGACACCTTCAAGATTCGCGCGTCGGGCACGTTCCTCTACAACACGGACCACACGCTGACGAACGAGGAGATGGGCCAGGACCTCAACGGTGATGGTCAGGTCGACACGGCGGTGGGCTCGCCCGAGCTCAACCCGACGTTCGACTGGCGCTACGACCTTGTCTCCCGCCGGTTCCGCGCCATCGGCAGCACGACGTTCCGCTTCGACCTGAGCGCTTCGTTCAACTTCTAGCGGCAGATGACACCCGGGAGGCGCGGCATCCACCGCCTGCCTCCCGGTGTCGCGGGCAGCAGCAACGCGGACGCCAGGAGGGAGAACGCGCCTCCTGGGTCCCGCTTCGACTCACCGCTTCAGCGACAGCCCGAGTCGGTAGACGTCCTGTCCCGACCAGCCCGCACGACGCGCCAGCTCGGTGCTCAGGGGCTTGAGCTTCTCGCCGCGAGCAAGCCCCTCTTCGAGCCCGCGCCGCAGCTCTTCCTCGGACCAGCGGCGCTCTCCGGTGCGGCCTTCCACGAGCACCACGACCTCACCCCGGGCCTCTTCCGTCTCGTAGCGCGCGGACAGCTCTGACAGCGGCCCTCGCACGAACTCCTCGTGCAGCTTGGTCAGCTCGCGGGCGACACACGCACGGCGGTCCCCCCAGACCTCCTGCAGGTCCGGGAGCGTTTCTCCCAGACGGCGCGGAGACTCGTAGAGCACCAGCGTCGCGGACAGCGCGGCCACCTCTTCAAGCATGGCGCGCCGCTCGGCGCCCTTGCGGGGCAGGAACCCCAGGAAGTGGAAGCGCCCCGTGGGCAGCCCGGACGCGCTCAGGGCCGCGACGAGGGCCGTGGCGCCCGGGATTGGAACCACCGTCAGCCCTCGTTCCAGCGCCTCCGCCACCAGTCGCTCTCCGGGGTCGCTGATGGCCGGACTGCCCGCGTCCGTGACGAGCGCGCAGTCATCCCCTTCTGCGATTCGATCGAGGATTCGCCCGGCCCGCTGCCCCTCCGCGAAGGCGGGCAGGCTGACCAGGTCCTTGCCGCCAATGCCGAAGTGGTCGAGCAGCACACGGGAGTGCCGCGTGTCCTCGCAGGCGATGAAGCGCACCGCGCGGAGGGTCTCCAGCGCGCGCGCAGAGATGTCACCCAGGTTCCCGATGGGCGTGGCCACCAGGTACAGCGTTCCAGCCATGCCTTCCCCTTACATGCCCGCATCGAAGGCGCCGGGAATGTGCTCCACGGTGGCGCGCGCTCCACGCCCCACCACGGAAATCACGTCGAAGCGCATCATCCGCTCACGCAGGTCATGAGCGAAGAGATAGTGCAGCGCCGCCTTCACCACCCGACGCTGCTTGGCGAACGACACGGTGTGCGCCGGGTCTCCCCATACGGCCGAGGAGCGCATCCGCACCTCGACGAAGCACACGGTGTCCTCTCGCTCAGCCACCACATCCAATTCGCCGTAACGACACGGCCAGTTCCGCGCCCTCACCCGCCAGCCCCGCTCCTCCAGGTACCGCACCGCCACCGACTCCGCCTCATCCCCGAACTCCCGCCGCACCCCACGCCCCATCCCCATACCCCCACCGTCCTCCCCCACGGAGGACACCTTCCACATCGGACTACACGTTAACCGTGCCGTCCGACATCTGGGCGAAGCCAGGGTGCGGGGTGACGTGGAGCACCTGCGTCAGCGTGCCCAGGTGCTTCAGCATGCGGGCGATGAGCGGCAGCTTCACTTCCTCGACGCCCGCGAAGACATCCTCGAGGACGAAGGGCCGCTTCACGCGCGCACTCCCCTTCTCCACGACCGTCAGCCGCAGCGCCAGGTAATACAGGTCCAGGTCCTTTGGCGGAATCTCGCCCACCGGCACCCGTCGCCCGCCCGCGAGCGCGAAGGCCCGACCCTCCTTGTCCCACTCGACACCCTGGTATCGGCGGTCCGTGAGCGCGGTGAGGTACTGGACGCAGCGATCCTTGAGCATGGCCTGCACGCTCAGCACGTCTGTGGTGAAGATGTCCGCGGCCTGGGCCAGCAGCGCGGGGGAAGGATCGTCCAGCGGCTCCGCGGGCGCGGGGGCACCATCCGGCCCGGCGGCGGCCGGCGGAGGTGGCGCCTTCGCCAGCGCGATGGACTCCTTCACCCGGCCGAGTTCCCGCTCCACCTCGCGAATGTCGCGCACGTAGGAGCCCTTCTGGATGAGCTCCGCGTTGAGCGCCTCGAGCTGGTCCTTCAGCGCCTGGCGCTGAGTGGACGCGGCCACGAACTCGGGGTCCGCCTCCACCGCCGCGAGCTGATCCTTCAGCTCCACCACGCGAGCGGCCAGCAGCTCCTTGCGCTCCAGCGCGGCGGGAATCTCGTCCAGGCTCTCCACGCCGAGTGCCTTCTGCGCCATGCGCACCGGCGCGGCCTCGGCCTCGAACTCCTCGTGGATCTTCTTCTCGCGTGCGTCGAAGCGACCTTCCTTGCTGCCTCGCTGCGAGGACTTCTGGAGTTCATCCACGTAGCGCAGCGCGACGAACGCGGAGAAGCCGAAGGCGGGGATGTCCAGCAGCGCCAGGTAGCGGAACGTGCTGTCGATGCCGAGCCCCAGACCCAACCCCAGCCCGAGAAACAGCACGCCCACGGCGATGCCGACCCAGAAGCCACGGTCCTCAGTCAGCGGCTCCACCGAGTCCGGCACATCCGCCGCGTCCGCATCCCGGTCCGCGCCGAGCCGGACCAGCGCATCGTCCCGCTTCGCCACCACCTTGGAATAGCGCTGCACCCGGTTGAGGATGTCCTGGGGAAGCCCCAGCGTCTGCGGCGTCGGCGCGGCCCGCCACGCATTCTCCGCGTCGTGGATGGCGACCTTCAGCCCCTCGGTGCCCTTCAGGCGCTGATCCGCGTCGAAGATCTGCGAGGACAACCCGTCCACCTTGAACTGGAGCCCATCCACCTCGCGCGCGGAGATGAGCTCCGCCTCCAACGCACGCGCCTTCGCCTCGGATGCGGCGATGTCGTCGGAGGGCGCGACGGTGGAGACGGACGCCAGCGAGGGGAACTTGCCGGACGCCTTGGGGTCCACCGCCTTGGCCGCGGCCTTGCGCGGACGCCGGGATGGAAGCTGCCCCACCTGGAGGCAGTAGAGCTGCTCGAAGGTCGTCCGCGGAGGCAGCCCCACCTGCCCGCGCATGAACTGGTTCATCTCCGAGGCATCCGACGACACCAGCTCCGGCTGCTGCGTCGCCTTGTTCAAGCGATGCAGCGTCCCCGAGCCGCCCAGCTCCCGCAGGACCCGGTATGTCGCACCATCCACGCCCTGGAAGGTCAGCGCGGCCTTGCCGGACTTCGCACCGGGCGCGATGAAGGAGGCGTCTCCGCCCCGACCGTCCGCGAAGAGCAGCGCGAGCAGGACTCCCGCGAACGGGCTCGCCTCGGCCGAGGGCGGCTTGAGGACAAGGTACCCGGACTTCAGCGAGAAGCGGCCCGCGGGAGTAAAGCCCCGGACATTCTGGACGGCGACCTCGACGAATTGCATGGCCGGCGCATGTTACCGCGAATGAAAAAAGGAGCGCCCGGGATCGGACGCTCCTTCTCACGACGGCCCGTGGGCCGACGAGGACTCAGGCGCTCAGGAGGCCTTGGCGGCCTTGGGGGCCCTGTCGGGATCTTCCTGCACGTCCACGCGGGCCGCCTTGCCCTTGAGGTCGCGGAGGTAGAACAGGCGGCTGCGGTTCACGCGGCCACGCGAGAGGACCTCGATCTTCTCGTAGCGGGGGCTGTGCAGCGGGAAGATGCGCTCCACGCCGACGCCGAAGGACACCTTGCGGACCGTGAAGGTGGCCCTGTGGCTGCCCGAGGTCTTCCGGATGACGGTGCCCTCGAACGCCTGGACGCGCTCCTTCTCGCCCTCCTTCACCTTCCAGAAGACGCGCACGGAGTCACCAGAACGGAACGAGGTGACGTCCTGGCGCAGGTACTTGGCCTCGACGTGCTGAATGGCGCTGTTACGCATGACAGACTCCAGTAAAGCGGAAGCTAACGCGACGATGAACGCGTGAAAGAGCGGGCCGTACTACCAGAGAGAATGGTGTCGGACAAGCCCGCTGAAGCCCAATCCACTGAGAACCCCCAGGGTTACAGGTCTTCCTCGCGGCGAGCCAGCAGTTTTTGATCCGCCTTGGACAACGTCAGGCGGGAGAA
The DNA here is from genome assembly GCF_013336715.1 of Myxococcus sp. CA056. Classification (NCBI taxonomy): domain Bacteria; kingdom Pseudomonadati; phylum Myxococcota; class Myxococcia; order Myxococcales; family Myxococcaceae; genus Myxococcus; species Myxococcus sp. CA056. Next base: position 255,544 of record NZ_JABUMT010000005.1, on the reverse strand, counting down.
CAAGTCGGGCCGGCGCTCTCGTGTGAGCACCAGCGATTTCCAACGGCGCCACCGGGCGATGCGGGCATGGTCTCCCGACTGGAGGGCGGCGGGCACCTCGACCTCCCGGAAGACAGGCGGGCGCGTGTACTGGGGATGCTCCAGCGTGCCCTCCTCGAAGCTCTCCGACACCGAGGACGCCACATTCCCCAGCACCCCGGGGACCAGCCGCGCCACGGCGTCCACCACCGCCATCGCGGCGACCTCCCCACCGGTGAGGACGAAGTCTCCCAGGGACAGCTCCCCATCCAGGTAGCTCATCACCCGCTCGTCCACGCCCTCGTAGCGACCACAGACGAGGATCAACCCCGCCGTGTGGGAGACAAGCTCACGTGCGGCGGCCTGGGTGAACGTCACGCCGCGAGGGCTCATCAGCAGCACCTTCGCGCCGGGCAGTCGCGCCCGCGCGGCTTCAATCGCGGCGATCAGCGGCTCGGGCTTCATCACCATCCCAGCCCCGCCCCCGTAGGGAGCGTCGTCCGTGACGCGATGCTTGCCCTCCGCGTACTCGCGGATGTCGGTGATGGTGGTGGAGAGCAGGCCCTTCTCCTGGGCCTTGCCGAGGATGCTGGCCCCCAGGTAGCCGGTCACCATGCCGGGGAACAGCGTGAGCAGCTCCACCGGATACGACGGACTCACTGCTCGGACCCGTCGGGCGCATCCTTGTCCGCGTCGCGGCGGCCGACTTCCACGTACTCGGGAGGGCGGATCACGATGCGCCGCGCGGCGATGTCCACGGTGGGGACGAACTCATCCGCGAACGGCACCACCAACTCCTGCCGCCCCGCGGCGCGGATCACCAGGTTCGGCACCTCGCCGGTGGCCCAGATCTCCTCCACCGTTCCCAGGGGCGTGCCGGCCTCGTCCACGGCGGACAGGCCCACCAGATCGCCCTGGAAGAACTGGCCCTCTTCGGGCGGCTCCAGGTCCTCGCGGAAGACGAACACGGTGGAGCCCACGAGCGACTCGGCCTCCGTGCGCGTCTCCACGCCCTCGAAGGCGACGATGTCCTCTTTCGGCGTGGGCCGCAGCTCCTCCATCTTGAGGTCGCGTTCCACGCCCGCCCGGGTGCGGATGCGAACCCGCTCGACGGTGGCGAGCGTCTCCGATCCTGGATCAAACGGACGCACGGCCACCTCGCCGCGCAGTCCGTGCGCGCGCGAGATGAAGCCCAGCTCAAGCAAGGGGTTCGGAGTCACCGTGACGTGTCCGGTGCGGCGGCGGGCTGACCGCTGGCCGCATTGCGCCGGTCGTCGAGGATCTCCAGACGAACCTTCTGGCCTGACTTCTGGGCCGCGGCATTGAGCAGCGTCCGGAGGGCATTCACGGTACGCCCATCACGGCCGATGACCTTGCCAACATCCTCGGGGGCGACCTTCAGCTCATAGAGCCGCGCGCCGTCCACCTCGGAGATGCGCAGGCCCACCTGGTCCGGTTGATCGACCAGGGCCCGCGCCAGATACGTGAGGAGTTGCTCCACGTCCGCTCAGTACAGGCGGTCGCGGATCAAGCCGCGGGGGTGGACTTGGGAGCCTTCGCGGCGACCTTGATGAGGTCCGCCACGGTCTCCGACGGCGTCGCGCCCGTCTTCAGCCAGTAGTTCAGCCGCTCCTCGTTGAACTCCACCTTCGGGGGGGTGATGTTCGGGTCGTACGCGCCAACGGCCTCGATGAACTTGCCATCCCGCGGGTTGCGGGAGTCGGTGGCGACCACGTGGTAGTAGGGCTTCTTCTTGGCGCCCGCGCGGGCAAGACGGAGGACGACGGCCATGGAGTACTCCAGCGAACAGGTTACGACGATGGAAACGGGGTGGCGCTCTTAACGCCGCACCCGCCGGATTGTCAAGGAAGCTCGGGACTTTATGTCGTGCTTTCGGCTGCGGACGACTCACCACGATTGGCGAGCTGCCCGCAGGCTCCAGCGATGTCCCGGCCCCGGTTCTTGCGGATGTAGGCGGACACGTGACCATCCGACAGGATGGCCCGGAACTCTTCCGCCCGCTCTTCCGCGGTGGTCTGGAACCCCAGACCCGGGTTCTCGTTGTAGGGAATCAGGTTGACCTTCGCCGGAATTCCCTTGAGCAGCTGGATGAGGCGGTGCGCGTCCTCATCGCTGTCGTTGAAGCCCTGGATGAGGACGTATTCGAAGGTGATGCGGCGTCCCTGGCGCAGCGGGAACTTGCGACACGCATCCAGCAGCGCGGCGATATTCCACTTGCGGTTGACGGGCATCGTCTTGCTGCGCTGCTCGTCGGTGCTGGCGTTGAGGGAGATGGCCAGCTTCACGTCCGTCTCCTGGCCGAAGCGCTCGATCATGGGAACGAGGCCGACGGTGGAGACGGTGATGTGGCGGTGGCTGAAGTTCGGCCCGTCCTCGGACTGGAGGATGGAGAGCGCCGTCTTCAGGTTTTCAAAGTTGTGGAGCGGCTCGCCCATGCCCATGAACACGAGGTTGGAGAGCGGGCGCAGCGTCTCGTGGCCCTCGTTCTTGCGGACCTCGCGGTTCACCGCGTGGACCTGGGCGACAATCTCGCTGGGCGTCAGGTTGCGCTTGAGGCCCATGGTGCCCGTCATGCAGAAGCCACAGGCCATGGCGCAGCCCACCTGGGTGGACACGCACAGCGTCCTGCGGTCCTCGGAGGGCATGTAGACGGACTCGATGTAGCGCCCGTCCCGCGTCTTCCACCGGTACTTGATGGTGCCGTCGATGCTGCGCTGCTCCAGGTCCTTCACCAGCGGGACGATCTCCGCGGCGACCCTCAGCTTCTCGCGCAGGACCTTGGACAGGTCCGTCATCTCGTCGAACGACGTGACACCGCGCTGATGCAGCCAGCGGTAGACCTGGGGGGCACGGAAGGCGCGCTCGCCCAGTTGCTCGGTGACGAAGCGGGTGAGCGCCTCCAGCGACAGGCTGGCCACGTCCACGAGCTTCGCGGGCGCGGGCGCCGGCAGTGGCTCCGTGACAGGAAGAGAGGGGGTGGCGGAGGTCTCGGTCATCGTCGTCGCGCTATTGAACGGTAAGGCCCGGGGCGTCCCTTCCCACACCTGGGCACGACAAGTCAAAGGAGCGCACGCCCCCTGAGTCCTGCTCCAGGCATGAGCACCCCTCCCCTGCCCCGCTGGAAGGCCAACGGCCCGGGCCAGCCCCTCGCGGGTGCCGACACCGGGCCGTCAGTCAGAGGCCCCTTCCGGGGCCTGCCGCCTACTTCTTGGCGGTGTACTCGTACGGCTGGACTTCCGTCTCGCGGAAGAAGTACGCGATCTCGTTCTTCGCGTTCTCCAGGCTGTCGGAGCCGTGCACCGTGTTCTGGTCGATGCTGGTGGCGAAGTCCTTGCGGATGGTGCCCTCGGCCGCCTGCGCGGGGTTGGTGGCGCCCATGATGTCGCGGTTGCCCAGGACGGCGTTCTCGCCCTCCAGCACCATCAGGACCACGGGGCCGGAGATCATGAACTGCACCAGGTCCTTGAAGAAGGGCCGGGCCTTGTGGACCGCGTAGAAGCCCTCGGCCTCCTTCTGGGAGAGCTGCTGGAGCCGGATGGCGACCGGCTTCAGACCCTTCTCCTCGAAGCGGCTGATGATCTTCCCGATGACGCCCTTCTGCAGACCGTCCGGCTTGATGATGGACAGCGTACGCTCGATGGCCATTTTGACTGGCTCCTTGTGCCCCTGAGGGGTGTTAGCGCTTCTTGGGGCCGCGCTTCACGGCCTCCTGGAGGGTGGTGCCCAGCTCGGCGGGGCTGGCGGCCATCACGATTCCCGCGGCCTCCATCGCCTTGATCTTCTCCGTCGCCGTGCCCTTGCCGCCGGAGATGATGGCGCCCGCGTGGCCCATGCGCTTGCCCGGAGGCGCCGACTGGCCGGCGATGAACCCGGCGATGGGCTTGGTGAACTCGCGAGCGACGTACTCCGCGCCCAGCTCCTCGGCGCTGCCGCCGATTTCACCAATCATGATCACCGCGTCCGTGTCCGGATCCGCGTTGAACAGCTTGAGCACGTCCACGAAGTCCGTGCCGTTGACCGGGTCTCCGCCGATGCCCACCGCCGTCGACTGGCCCAGGCCCAGCTGCGTGAGCTGGTGCACGGCCTCGTACGTCAGCGTGCCAGAGCGCGACACCACGCCGATGCGGCCCGGCTTGTGGATGTGGCCCGGCATGATGCCGATCTTGCACTTGGCGCCGGGGGTGATGACACCCGGGCAGTTCGGACCGATGAGGCGCACGCCCGGCTTGCCCTGCAGGTAGCGCTTGGCGCGCACCATGTCGAGGACCGGGATGCCTTCGGTGATCGTGATGATGAGGGACACGCCCGCGTCAGCGGCCTCCATGATGGAGTCCGCGGCGAACGGGGGCGGGACGAAGATGACGGACGTGTTCGCGCCCGTCTGCTTCACGGCGTCGGCGACCGTGTTGAACACGGGAACCTTGCCCTCGAAGCTGGTGCCGCCCTTGCCCGGCGTGACACCGCCAACGAGCTTCGTGCCGTACTCCAACATCTGCTTCGAGTGGAACGAGCCCGCCGAGCCGGTGATGCCCTGGCAGAGGACCTTCGTGTTTTCGTTGACGAGGATGCTCATGGCGCTCCTTCAAAAAAGTGTGGGCGATGAAGCGCGCGGACTACTTCAGCGCGGCGACGGCCTTCTCGGCCGCCTGACGCAGGTTGTCCGCCGGGGTGATGGCGAGGCCGGAGTTGCGCAGCAGTTCCTTGCCCTGCTCCACGTTGGTGCCTTCCAGGCGAACGATGAGGGGCACTTTGAGCTGAACTTCCTTGGCCGCGGCGATGATGCCGTCCGCGATGACATCGCACTTCATGATGCCGCCGAAGATGTTGACCAGCACAGCCTTCACCGCGGGGTCGGCCAGGATGAGCTTGAAGGCCGCCGTCACCTTCTCCTTGCTCGCGCCGCCGCCCACGTCCAGGAAGTTGGCCGGCGAGCCGCCCACCAGCTTGATGGTGTCCATGGTGGCCATGGCCAGACCCGCGCCGTTCACCATGCAGCCGATGTTTCCCTCGAGCGCGATGTAGGCCAGATCCCACTCCTTGGCCTGCGTCTCACGCGCGTCCTCTTCCGCCAGGTCCCGGTACGCCAGCAGGTCCTTGTGGCGGTAGATGGCGTTCTCGTCGAACGTCACCTTCGCGTCCAGCGCCACCACGCCGCCATCCTTCAGGATGACCAGCGGGTTGATCTCCACCAGGGACGCATCCGTCTCGATGAACATCCGGTAGAGCGCGGTGCAGAACTGGGCGAACTTGTTCACCGTGGGGCCCGACAGGCCCAGCCCGAAGGCCAGGTTGCGGCCCTGGAAGTCCAGGAAGCCCACCGCCGGGTCCACCGTCTCGCGGAGGATCTTCTCGGGGTGCTTCTCCGCCACTTCTTCAATCTCCACGCCGCCCTCGCGGGACGCCATGAAGGTGACGCGGCTGGTGACGCGGTCCAGCGTCACGCCCAGGTACAGCTCCTGGCCGATGGCGAGACCTTCTTCGATGTAGACCTTGTGGACCTTCGTGCCTTCCGGCCCGGTCTGGATGGTCTTCAGCATCATGCCAAGCATCTGCTTGGCGAGTTCCTTCGCCTCGGCGGGGCTCTTGGCCAGCTTCACGCCGCCGCCCTTGCCTCGGCCACCGGCATGGATCTGGGCCTTCACCACGACGACCGGCGTGGCCAGCTCCTTGGCAGCGGCCTCCGCGTCATTCGGCGAGAGGGCGAGAATTCCCTTCGGCGTGGGCACACCGTACTTCCGGAAGATTTCCTTGCCCTGGTACTCGTGGATCTTCATCGAGGCTCCATGTGGAGACGAGGGGGACGACCCCTTACAGGCGTCAGCGCGTGGCCCTCATTGCGCAGAAACCGACGGATGGCAAGGCCGTTTGACCCGGCACACACCGCGGTGCGGCAGGCTGTGGACAGCTGATAACCAGGAATGTCCGGGTAGATGAGGACGCCTTCACCGCGTCCGAACTCCGAGCAACGGAGCAACAAGGCCCGAGCACGCACGAAGCCCCACGACCAGGGAGCCAGGCCCGGGGACGGTATGACCCGGGTCGCCACGCGTTCCGTGTCGCAGCCGTGACGTGTTCCCTCCAGGAGCCTTCGCCCCATGTGCTTGCGCCCGTGGCACCTCGTCGCCGTGGCACTGCTCGCGTCCCCTGCCCTTGCGTCCGCGCCCGCGAAGCCGCCGGTGCTCAACGCCACGGAGCGCACGCGGATCATCGAGGCGGTGCTCGTGCAGGTCCGCGCGAGGCATCACTCTCCGGAGCTGGGAGAGCTGGCGCACCGACTGCTGCGCGCGAGATTGAAGCGCGGGGACTATGACGCCATCACCGACCCGGAGCGGTTCGCGGAGGTCCTCACCGTGCACCTCGAGCAAGCCGGACAGGACGCGCACTTCGTGGTCATCCACAGCGCGAGGCCCGTGCCGACGAACGTTCCCCTTCCCTGGGAGCCCGCACCGGCGCACATCGAAGCGTGGCGCGCCGAGCGCGAGGCGATTCACGCGCGGCAGGCGCGGTTCGACGCGCGGGGCATCACTCGGGTGGAGCGGTTGGAAGGCAATGTCGGCTACCTTCGACTCTCCCGCTTCCCCGACGAGAAGCTCGCGCGTGATGCCACGGCGGCGGCGATGACCCTGCTGTCCTCCACGGACGCGCTCATCGTGGATCTGCGCGGCAATGGCGGCGGCGATTCCACCCTGGTGGCCCAGTACCTCGCATGGCTCCTGCCCGCGCCCGTCCACGTGCGTGACACGGTGTGGAGAGGCCGGGAGACGACGTCGCTCCACACTCCGACGGAGCTCCTGGCGGGACGCTACGGAGACAAGGAGGTCTACCTCCTCACGGACAAGGACACGTTCTCCTCGGCGGAGCTGTTCGCGTATGACCTCCAGGCGCGCAAGCGCGCGCGGGTGGTCGGTGAGAAGACGCGCGGCGGTGCCAACACGGGCGTGGTGCTTCCCGTGGACGAGCACTTCCTCGTCGGTGTCCCCATGGGGCGCACCGTCCACGCCGTGACTCGGGCGAACTGGGAAGGCACCGGGGTGACTCCAGACGTGGCCGTGCCTGCCTCGGAGGCGCTGCGCATGGCGTATGCCGCCGCGCTCGACACCCTCGTGAAGCAGGCCTCGGAGCCCGAGCGACTCGCGGAGATCCAGTCCGCGCGGAAGAGCCTCGATTCGCCACGCTGAGCCCTGGCGACGCGCGGAGGTCCAGTCCGCGAGGAAGAACCTCGACCCGCCACGCTGCGCCCGAGCGACTCGCGGAGATCCAGCCTCGATTCGCCACGCTGAGCCCTGGCGACGCGCGGCACTCCAGTCCGCGCGGAAGGGCCTCGATTCGCCACGCTGAGCCCTGGCGACGCGCGGCACTCCAGTCCGCACGGAAGAACCTCGGCCCTCCACGCTGAGCCCGAGCAACTCGCGGAGCTTCGCACCGCCCGAAAACCGTGGACCGCCACGCGAAGCACGCACCTCTCCATGCCATGCGCATCAACGGCAACGGCCCCATGCCGTGTCCCAGGGACACACGCATGAGGCCGCTTGGCCTTCACGGGAACAACAGCCCCGTCACCCCGGACCGCTGTGACCCTTCTTCTCCTCTTCCTGCGAGAAGAGGTCCTTGATGACCAGCTTGGTCACCTGACGGTTCATCATCGCGATGGAGGTGGTGAGCGGAATCTCCTTCGGGCAGACCTTCACGCAGTTCTGCGCCTTGCCGCAGTCCTGCACGCCGCCGGGCCCCATGAGCGAACGCACGCGCTCCTCGGAGTTCAACTTGCCCGTCGGGTTCATGTTGAACAGGCGGGCCTGGCTGATGGCCGCCGCGCCGACGAAGTCGTTGTCCATGGTCACCTGGGGGCACGCCTCCAGGCAGCTTCCACACGTAATGCACGTGGAGAGCACGTACATCGTCGACTGGTCCACGGGCGACTGGCGCGGGCCCGGCCCCAGGTTGTGGGTACCGTCCGTGGGAATCCAGCCCTTCACCCGCTTGAGCGCCTCGAACATCCGGCTGCGGTCCACGGCCAGGTCCCGGACCACGGGGAACTTGCTCATGGGCTCCAGGGTGATCGGCTGCTCCAGCTTGTCGATGAGCGCCGAGCACGCCATGCGCACCCGCCCATTGATGTTGATGGCGCAGCTGCCGCAGACCTCTTCGAGACACGCGGCGTCCCACACCACGGGGGGCACGCGCTTGCCCTCCACCGTGACGGGGTTGCGCTGGATCTCCATCAGGCACGAGATGACGTTGGCGCCCTTGCGATAGGGAACCTTGAACTCCTCGTAGCGGCCCGGCTGGTCCGGAGCGTCCTGCCGCCAGATTCGGAAGGAGATGGATTGGGTGCTGACGGCGCCTGCCTGTGCGGTGTCCATGTGGCTCGACCCTTCACTTCCAAGTCAGTTACGGGGACCCGCGCTCTCACGCGGGCCCACCCAGAAAGTTCCCCGGTGCCTTACGCGTACCAGCGCGGCTCGGGCTTCAGCACCGGCGTCGGGACGTCCTCATAGGAGATGTTCGGCCCCTCTTCCGCGTACTTCGCGATGGTCGTCTTCGCCCACCTGTCATGGCGCGCCTGCCACAGCGCCATCCACGCGGGATCGTCGTTGGGGTCCTTCGTCTTCGGCTCGGGCAGCGAGAAGTCCGGCTTGTAGTGCGCGCCACGGCTCTCGTCGCGCAAGAGCGCGCTGGTGGCGATGACCTCGCCCAGCTCCAGCATGTTCCAGAGCTGGTTGGTGTACGACAACGACCGGTTGGACGAGTTGCCCGTGTCCAGGACGTTGACGTTCTTCCAACGGCTCTTCAGCTCGCGGATCTTGTCCACCGTCTTCTTCAGCCGGTCGTTGTAGCGGACGACGGTGCAGTTCTCCGTCATCACGTCGCCCAGCTCCTGGCTCAGACCGTAGGGATTCTCCGCGCCGGCCATCTTCTTGATGGTCCCGAACCGGTCCTCCCAGTAGCGCTTCGCATCCTGGAAGTACTTCTCCGGCATGGCCGCCGCGCTCGTCGTGTTGCTCTTGGCGAAGGACGCCATGGCCGGGCCGCCGATCATCCCCGAGTAGATGCAGGAGAGCAGCGAGTTGGCGCCCAGGCGGTTGCCACCGTGGAACGCGTAGTCCGCCTCGCCCGCGGCGTAGAGGCCCGGGATGTTGGTGGACTGGTTCTTCGGGCTGCCCTCCAGCGGCGTCAGCGTCTTCGAGTCCGCCTCGAACTGAACGTACAGGCCGCCCATCGAGTAGTGCATGCCCGGGAAGATGACCATCGGCGTGACGCGCGGGTCGTCACCGACGAACTTCTCGTAGATCTCCATGACGCCCTTGATCTTGGCGTCCAGCGTCTTGGCCGGGATGTGCGTCACATCCAGGTACACGCCGTCCCTGCCCCCGATGCCCATGCCCAGGTCGCGGCAGACGATGAAGATCTCCCGCGTGGCCACATCGCGGGGGACCAGGTTCTTGTACTTGGGGTACTTCTCCTCGAGGAAGTACCAGCGCTCGCTCTCCGGGATGTCCCGGGGCCCGCGCGTGTCGCCCTTCTTCCGAGGCACCCAGACGCGGCCACCCTCGCCGCGCACCGACTCGCTCATCAGGCGCAGCTTGTCCTCGCCCGGAATCGACGTCGGATGCACCTGGATGAACTCACCGTTCGCGTAGATGGCGCCCTCCATGTAGGCGCGACCCGCGGCGGTGCCGGTATTGATGATGGAGTTGGTGGACCGGCCGAACACGATGCCAGGGCCGCCCGTGGCCAGACACACGGCCTCCGCCGGGAAGGTGCGGATCTCCATGGTGCGAAGGTCCACGGCCACGCTGCCGATGCAGCGGCCACCCTCGTCCTTCACCGTGCCGAGCCACTCCCAGTACTCGTACTTGGTGACCTTGCCCTCGGCCTCATAGCGGCGGACCTGCTCGTCCAGCGCGTAGAGCAGCTGCTGGCCCGTCGTCGCGCCGGCGAAGGCGGTGCGGTGGTGCAGCGTGCCGCCGAAGCGGCGGAAGTCCAGCAGGCCTTCCGGCGTGCGGTTGAACGTCACGCCCATGCGGTCCAGCAGGTAGATGATACCGGGGGCCGCGTAGCACATGCCCTTCACGGAGATCTGCTCGGCCAGGAAGTCGCCGCCGCGCAGCGTGTCCTTGACGTGGATCTCCGGGCTGTCGCCCTCGCCCTTGGTGTTCACCGCGCCGTTGATGCCACCCTGGGCGCAGACCGAGTGCGAGCGCTTCACCGGGACGAGCGAGAGCACATCCACCTGGTGGCCCGCCTCCGCGAGCTTGATCGTCGTCATCAGCCCGGCGAGACCGCCGCCCACCACTGTGAACCGCGCTGCTGCTGCCATCATCGTCTCCTTGACTGCCGGGACATCGGACACGCCTGCCGTCAGCCGGCTCGCCGTTTCGGCGCGCCACGCTCCGGACATCCCCGTGCGAGTTCTACAGGCTAGTTAACTTGGCGGAACCGCGCCGCAACGGCGGCGTCGAAAACGATAAGCCCGCGTCATCCGCGGCATCAGGCGCGAAGCCCGCCGACTGCTTCCGGCGGGCTCCACGACTGGAACGGACTACAGCTTGACGGAGTCGACCGTCTTCTTCACCGACTGGAAGGACTTCGCCAGCTCGGCCTTCTCGGCCTCGTTGAGGTCCACGGTGATGATCTTCTCGATGCCGCCCGCGCCGATCTGGATGGGAGCGCCGAAGAAGTAGTCGCTGATGCCGTACTGGCCCTTCAGCAGCGCCGCGCCCGGCAGGATGCGCTTGCGGTCGAAGATGAAGCTCTCCGCCATGGCGATGGAGGAGGCCGCGGGCCCGAAGTAGGCGCTGCCCGTCTTGTACAGGCCGACCAGCTCCGCGCCGCCCTCGCGGGTGCGCTTGACGATGGCGTCCAGCTTGTCCTTCGCGATGAGCTCCGTGAGGGGCACGCCGCCCACGGTGCTGTGACGCACCAGGGGCACCATGTCGTCGCCGTGGCCGCCAAGCACCAGCGCCTCCACGTCACGGATGGAGCAGCCGAGGGCCTCCGCCACGAAGCACTTGAAGCGGCTGGTATCCAGCACGCCCGCCATGCCCACCACCATGTTGTCCGGCAGCTCCGCGATCTTGTGGAGCGCGAACACCATCGCGTCCAGCGGGTTCGCCACGTTGATGACGAACGCGCCCGGGGCGTGCTGCTTGATGTTGGCAGCCACGTCCTTCATGATCTTGAGGTTGATCTCGAGCAGATCCTCGCGGCTCATGCCCGGCTTGCGGGGCATGCCGGCCGTGATGATGATCACGTCCGAGCCAGCGACGTCCTTCCAGTCCGTGGTGCCGGTGACGCGACAGTCGTAGCCATCCACCGCCGCGAGCTGGTTGATGTCCAGCGCCTTGCCCTTGACCAGACCTTCGGCCACCGGGATGTCGTACAGGAACACGTCACCCAGCGACTTCTGCACCGCCAGCAGCGCGAGGTTGCCGCCGATCTGCCCGCCGCCGATGAGGCCAATCTTCTTCTTGCGATTCTGAGCCATGGATTCGCCGTCTCCCATTCCCCGTGAGGGGACTACATGTGCTTGATGATGGCCTGACCGAACTCGGAGCACTTCACCTCGTTCACGCCAGACTGCCCTTCCTGCTTCATCAGGCGGGCGAAGTCGTAGGTCACCGTCTTGGCGGCGATGGCGCGGTCCATGCCCTGGATCATCAGGTCCGCGGCCTCGTGCCAGCCCAGGTGCCGGAACATCATCTCACCGGAGAGGATGACGGAGCCGGGGTTCACCTTGTCCTGGTCCGCGTACTTGGGCGCCGTGCCGTGCGTCGCCTCGAAGACGGCGTGGCCGGTGACGTAGTTGATGTTGCCGCCCGGGGCGATGCCGATGCCGCCCACCTGGGCCGCGAGCGCGTCCGACAGGTAGTCGCCGTTGAGGTTCAGCGTGGCGATGACGTCGAACTCGTCGGGACGCGTGAGCACCTGCTGCAGGGTGATGTCCGCGATGGAGTCCTTGATGATGATCTTCCCGGCTGCGACGGCGGCCTTCTGCTCCGCGTTGGCCGCGTCCTCACCCTTGGCGGCCTTCGTCACTTCCCACTGGTCCCAGGTGTAGACCTTGTCACCGAACTCCCGGGCGGCCAGCTCGTAGCCCCACTTGCGGAAGGCGCCCTCGGTGAACTTCATGATGTTGCCCTTGTGGACCAGCGTCACGCTCTTGCGCTTGTGGTCCACCGCGTACTGGATGGCCGCGCGGATGAGCCGATCGCTGCCCTCGTGGGACACCGGCTTCAGGCCGATGCCGACGTCGGAGGGGAAGCGGATCTTCCCGAACTCCTTCGGGAACTCCTGCTTCAGCAGGGCCAGGAACTTGTCCGCCGCCGGGGTGCCGGCCTCGAACTCGATGCCCGTGTAGATGTCCTCCGTGTTCTCACGGAAGATGGTCATGTCCACCTTGTCCGGCGTCTTCACCGGGCTGGGCACGCCCTTGAAGTAACGTACGGGACGCAGGCAGACGTACAGGTCCAGCATCTGGCGCAGCGCCACGTTCAGCGAGCGGATGCCGCCGCCCACCGGCGTCGTCAACGGGCCCTTGATGCCGACCAGATAGGTGCGGAAGGCTTCGACGGTCTCATCGGGCAGCCAGTTGTTGACCGCCTTGAAGGACTTCTCGCCGGCGAGCACCTCGTACCAGGCGATCTTCTTCTTGCCCTTGTAGGCCTTCTCCACCGCGGCGTCGAAGACGGCCTGGGAGGCGCGCCAGATGTCGCGGCCAGTGCCGTCGCCCTCGATGTAAGGGATGATCGGGTGATCCGGGACGGACAGCTTGCCGTTCTGGAGGGTGATCTTCTCGCCGGACGACGGGGGCGCCATGGACGTACTCCTGGAAGGTGTGGCCGTGTAAGAATTGGCGCGGGATAGTCGAGAACCCGCCCCCCTCCCGTCAAGGAGTTTGGCCACCCCTCCAGGTTGCAGGACTTATCGGACCCAGCGGCGCGGCACGAGAGGACGACCCTCCCGCGCGCCCCCGAGCGCTCGATGTCCTCGCCGGCCGGACTACCAGCAGGCCAGGCCCGGCGCGGGCAGCTCCACCGTCACAGTGAGCCCCGACTCCGCGCCGCGCACCACATCCAAGGTGCCGCCCACGGACTCCACCAGCTCCCGGGCGCGCGCCAGCCGCCGGTGGGTGGGCCCCACCAACATGGGCGACAGGAAGACGGCCCGGAGCTCCCGCTCGGAGAGGTGCGCATCCGGCGTCACCACCTGGAAGCGAGGCCCCTCGTCTCCAAAGTCATCGGGTGGATCCAATGACACGCGAACCCCGCTTTCCCCGGCAAGGTCGGCGGCGTGGGCCAGCAACAACAACAACACCTGCCGTGTACGTCGCAGCCCCGTGCGGGTCAGCACGGCTTCATCCGGAAGTTCCAGGTTCACCGCGATGCCGTGGATTCTTCGCGCGGCTTCCAGCAATTCCATGGATTCACGTATGAGCGCCGCCACATCCACCTGGTGGAAGTCTGGCCCCTCCACCGACTCCAGACGAGGGGCGCGCGCAGGGTGTCCGACACCGTCCCCTGCTTCACCCAAAGTCCTGCCCACCCAATCCCGTGCCGCGCTCATCGCTCACCTCATCTGGTTGGCGTGCCGGACGGAGTTTACTGGAGCAATCCGACTCGCTCCATTTCACTACGAGAAAGCACTCAGAGCGTGGTTGACTGGTGACATTACAGTTGCGCGACATCTTGGCGGTGGCGTTGTCGGGTGCTGGGCATACAGTTCGTGAAACTTGGAGAAATGACCTGTCACGGTTGACCCAGTGACCTAGATTCCCGCCTTGACGAAAACAGCAAGGCTGCACAAATTCGATTTGACTGTTCCTGTCGACTCCGTATGATACGGACCCATAGCGAAATGCCGCCCACCGCAGCACCGCTGGAGCAGGGAGGAACTGTTGTGCTTGCAACTTCGCCATCCGCATCAGGCGTTCCTCACTACCGGAGAAGGGGGCTCCTGGACATGGAAGGGGGAAACCCGCTCTCCGACCGGCGGACGGTCGAGTTCGATAGCCGAGACGCATTCATCAATGTGATTCCGCTGCCGCCAGCGGAAGCCGCGCTGGATGACTCGGGCTATTCGCTGCATGGCCGGGGGCCGAACGCCATCACCTGCTCGCTGGGTTCGCTGGAAGGAACCATTGGCGAGGTGACGCGGTTGAGCCCCACGGTGGTCTGGGTGATGCCTCGCGGCCCCGTGAATCACGCCGAGGCGCCCACCCTGCCCGTCTTCCTCAAGGGTCTTGGCGTCACGATTGGTCCGCTGGTGGGCGCGTTCATCCGCACCGACTCCGAGACGGCGAGCGCGCCCGTGGGCCTGCAGCTCGTGGGAGTCACCGTGGAGCAGGGCCGGCAGATTCTCTCGATGCTCGCGGATGCCCTGCGCAACGGCGTGGCGGAGCCCGCTGCTTCCGCGATGCCGATGCAGGACATCATCGAGCAGCCGGAGCGCATCCGCTCCATCCTCACCGCCATCTGCGCCTCCGGTAACAAGGGCGTGCTGCGACGGATGGGCCGCTCGGTGCGCATGGTGCTGGAGCGCTTCAACTCGGCGACGGCCCAGTTGGAGTGGCGCACGGAGGAGGCGGTCGCCGAGTGGGGCGAGGCGCCCTACGACGTGGACGTCATCGGCTACAACAGCGCGTACCGCATGCGGCTGGACGCGGGCGGCATGGACGGAGATCGGCTCTTCACGCCGATGCCCGCGCGCATTTCCCGCATCCGTCATCGCTGGCACCGCCGGGTCCCCGCCCCCACGGGCGCGAGCGTGCGCTTCCACCACCCGCTCTGGCGCGAGCTGGGCGAGTTGACGCGCGACGCGGTGGACCTGTCCTTCTCCGGCCTGTGCATCCGCTGCAAGCCGGAGGACCTGATGTTCCCCGGCCTGCTGCCGCCCCACATCGAGCTGGAGACGGGCGCGGGCCAGACGCTGACGTTGCGCGGAGAGATCCGCTACGTCACCAGCCCCCGCGCGGATGGCCACGTGCTGTGCGGCCTGAGCGTGCAGCCCTACTCCGTGGACGAGGCGCGCTGGGTGCGCTTCGTGTCGCAGACGACGTCCCCCGCGACTCGCACCAGCGAGGACATGGAGGACGGGCTGTGGGATTTGTTCACCCGCTCCGGCTTCTTCAGCCTGGCGGGCAAGTCCACCGAGGAGTTCGAGGAGCTGCGGCTGGCCTTCCGCGGCATGGCGAAGCGCGGCGCGGAGATTCCGCAGTTGTTCTGCCAGGCGGTGTGGCCGTCCGAGCGCGGGCCCGAGGCGACGCTGTCCTTCATGAAGCCCTACCGCCACGCGTGGATGGGGCATCAGGTCGCCAAGCGCCCCGGCAAGCCGCCGCCGAGCGTGCAGGAGCCGGGGCAGATCATGCGCGACCTGTACGTGCGCACGTTCGAGCACCCGCAGAGCGACCCGGACTTCCGCTGGGTGGTGGCCTACGTGGAGGCCCTCAACCCGTGGATCGCCAAGGCGCACGTGCGCTACGCCGAGCGGCAGATGGAGACGGGCCAGGGCCTGGCCTTCACCCGCAAGGTCCACATGCTGGACGTGCTCACCCACGAGCAGACGGGCCGCAGCCACGAGGGCATCCAGGTGGGTCTCGCCACGCCGCAAGAGCTGACGCTGCTGGCGGACTCCATCGCTCGCACGCGCCCGGCCTGCTACGTGGAAGCGCTGGACTTCACGCGGGAGCGCATCGACATGCGCCCGGTGCAGGCGCGCTGGAAGGAATTCGGTCTCGAGCGTGAGCGAGAGATCCTGGTCGCGCGGCGGGGCGGCGTGCCCGTGGCGGCGACGGTGCTGGAGCTGGGTCAGCGGGGCACGAACCTGTACTGCCTGCTGGACATGGCCCGCCTGTTCTCACTGACCGAAGAAGGACCGTCCACCTATGTCGCCCTGGTGGACGCCGCGCGCCGTTGGTACGCAGCGCGCCGCCGCACCTCGTTCCACTTCCTGTGTGAGGACGAGGGGGGGGATTACGTGCAGGAGGCCGGCATCCACGGAGGGCCTGATCCATTCATGTGGATCATCTCCTCCAAGCTGATTCCCGACTTCCTCGAGCACATCAGTGAGCTGACCATCGGGCGCCGTGGCGCCCACAACCCTCGCTAACACGCCCTAGAGGTTCAGACATGAGCAACAAGCAACTCGTGGAGCAGAAGTATGTTCCCCACGTGGTCGAGGTGCGCGAGCGCCTCAAGTCCTCCCCCGCGCTCCAGACGTTGCTGGATCCGAACGTGGACCCCGCGCTCGTGGAAGGCTTCCTCATCCAGCTCAACTCGCTGGGCGTGTACATGACGGAGCCGGTGGACGGATGGATCCGCCGCGCGGGCGAGGCCACCGTGAAGATGGGCCTCAAGGACGTGGGCGAGAAGCTCATCACCCACGCGAAGCACGAGGAAGGCCACCACCTGATGATGATCGAGGACACCAAGAGCCTCGTCGCCCGGTGGAATGCCAAGCGCGGTCCCCAGCTGGATGCGACGGCGCTGCTGAACCAGGTGCCCACGCAGGCTATGGTGGAGTACCGGAAGATCCACGAGGACACCATCGTCGGTCCCATGCCCGCCGCCCAGGTCGCGATCGAATATGAAATCGAGAACCTGTCGGTCGTCTTCGCGCCCGGGCTGATGGAGCAGGCCAAGCGCGTGTGTGGCGAGGACATCATGGAGGCGATGTCCTTCGTCAAGGAGCACGCGGAGATCGACGTGGGCCACACCGCCCTCAACGAGGTGATGCTGGGCAAGCTGCTGACCCAGGTGCCCGAGAAGGCCGAGGTCATCGGCAAGACGGGCGCCCTGGCGCTCGACATCTACCTGCGCTTCATGGGCGACTGTGTCGAGCGCGCCCAGGGCCTGCTCAAGCCCGCCGCCGCGGCCTGACGTCCCGTCGGGCGGAAGTCCAGCCATGCCCGACTCCGGGGCGCCTGTGGCCATGTTCCGGCCCGGGCGCCCCGTCGACTTTTTCCACGCCCTCCCCTACCCGGCCCGACGAACCTCCGAGGCGCCACCCCGCGGCCGGGGACGGATGAGACCTCGCAGCGCGCGACGAAGCCCGTCGAGGCGAGGCCCCGTGGCCGTGCCGAACACGTACCGGTCCGGACGCAGCACCACCACGTCCTTGTCGTGCCGTGAGAACCACGCGCCCAGCCGGCCTTCCGTGTCCACGAACGCGTCCGGAGGAGGCTCGCCGATGCGCTCCGCGGAGAGCACGGACCACGCCCGCGCGCCCAGCTCCGCCGCCAGCGCGCGCGCCTCGCGCTGCGTGTCCTGCGAGGCGCCGGGCCGCGTCAGCACGACAAAGCCGTCGCCGAGCACGTGGTCCATCAACACCCGCTGCCCCTCCGTGGCTTCCACGCGCGGCTGCGGAAAGTAGGTGCCTTCAGGCGCGGCCTTCGCCCGCTGCGTGCCGAGGATGAAGCCCTTTTCCAGCGCGAATGCGGGCTTCACCTTGAACTGGCGGATGAACTCTCCCGTGACGGGCAGCCGGTAGAGCACCTGGATGAGCACGTTGCGCGCGCGCGCCAGCACCTGGCCTCCCGTCATCATCATCCGGCCCATCGCATCCGAGCTCTTGATGACCTCCGAGACATGGCCGCGCCGCTCGTGCTCATACGTGTCCAGCAGCGAGTCATCCGCCGAGCCGTCCAGCACCCGCGCCAGCTTCCACGTCACGTTCGCCGCGTCGCGAAAGCCCGCGCACAGGCCCTGTCCCAGGAAGGGCGGCATCAGGTGCGCCGCGTCTCCGAGCAGGAAGGCGCGCCCCACCCGCCAGCGGTCCACGATCCGGCTGTGGTACGAGTGGACGTTGACCGAGCGAATCGTCACCGTCGCCGGGTCGACGTAGTGAGAGATGAGCGAGCGCACATGCTCGGGCTGGCGCACGGCCTCCAGGTCCGCGCCCGGGTCCACGATGATGTCGAAGCGCATCTCGTCCCGCGCCGTGCGCGCGATGAACCCCCGCCGGTTCGGGCCACACAGGTAGCTGGTGTAGTCGGGCTCTGGAGACGCCGTGCTCACGGTGATGGCCAGTGAGTGCTCCAGCGCGGTGGTGCCCTCCAGCTTCAGGTCCAGCTTGCGGCGGATGGTGCTGTGGGAGCCATCACAGGCCAGCAGGTAGCGCGCCCTCACCGTCACGGACTTCTCGGTGCCGCACTCACGCACGCGCACGGTGATTCCCTCACCGTCCTGGACGAAGGACTCGACCTCGCGGCCCTGCCACAGCTCCACGTGCTCGAAGCGCGCCATGCCCCGGCGCAGCACCGCCTCCATGCGAGGCTGCTGGAAGAAGGCGCCGACGTAGTGGCCAAATGGCTGGTCCAGGTTCGCGAAG
The DNA here is from genome assembly GCF_013336715.1 of Myxococcus sp. CA056. Lineage (NCBI taxonomy): Bacteria > Pseudomonadati > Myxococcota > Myxococcia > Myxococcales > Myxococcaceae > Myxococcus > Myxococcus sp. CA056. Next base: position 237,178 of record NZ_JABUMT010000005.1, on the reverse strand, counting down.
TCCACCTCCGCGAGCGAGCGCAGCCGGTCATCGAGGTAGCGCAGCGTGTGGCACGGATGGAAGCCCGGCCCCAGCTCGCCCTCCAGCCCCGCGGACTGGAAGATGCGCTGCGCCTCGTCATCCACGCTGATGGCGCGGGACTGACCATGCGCGGACAGCTCCTTCTCCACCACCAGGGTCTTCACGCCTTGGAGCCCCAGCAGATTGGCTGCCATCGCTCCGACCGGTCCACATCCCACGATGATGACATCAACAGTTTCAGGAGCCACGTCCGCCCTCCGGGTGTCGTGCTTGTTGAGCTGCCTTTGATTCATCCCCCAGGCCAGGCCTTGGATTTATCAAGTGCCTCTTGGTTCAAAGAACGCCTGGGGGAGGATTCCTTGCCTGCTTGAGATTCACCTCTCGGGCAGAATTTCCAATCACTCCCGGATGTTTTCCGTTTCAAGCGAGGGGTGCTCCCTACCCGGCGGATTCCCGTCGTGGGCTCAAGTGGGTGCTCATTCCTCGTGAGCTTCAAGATTTGCGTCCGCATGAAATCGCAGTGTCGAGTAGCGACGGAGACCCTGTCGGGAAAGCAGCACAGACGTCGTGGGCAACGCGCGGCGTCGTGCTTTCGGGGATCGACGGATGCTTTGGTGGCGCTTCCCCCTCACGCGAAGTTCGCGAAGGAGCAGTCCGATGGAATGGCTCGAATTCTCCCGCTGGTCCCCCGAGGTGGAGCGACAGCTCGCGCAGCAGGCCGCGCGGCTGGGCGCGGCGGCGGCCCGTGGAGCCTCCCTGACCCGCCGGGTGCGCGTCAGCGCCACCGTGGCGGCGGCGTACCGGCTGAGCGCGATGCTGCGTGAGTATCCTCGCACCAACCCCTGGGGCCACCCGGTCTCGGAGTCCTGATTCGGGCATGACGCTCGCCGGAAGTCTCCCGGCTTCCGGCGTCACGTCCCCACCAGGAGCCCCGGCCCCCTCGTCGAGGGTGAGCAAGTGAACGGTCCCTTCAAGGGGCCTCACGAAAGCTCCCATCCGAGGGAAGGGCTCTGGCGAAAGCGGTTTGTCTCACGATTGATTGACACATCAATCCACTCCCACCTCAGACTACCGGGTTCTCACCAGGACGCCCAGTGTCACGCGCCGAACTTCGGCGAAGGGGTGTGAAGAGCGCCGCCTTCAGTCCTCGGCGGCCTTGCGCAACGAGGAGCGCTCCAGCTTTCCCATGGCATTGCGTGGCAGGGCATCCACCCAGATGAACCGAGCGGGCAACTTGAAGCCCGCGAGCGATTGGCGGCACCAGGCCTCCATCGCCTCCACCTCGGGACGCGACTGCCCCACGCGCAGCGCGAGGAAGGCCACGGGCACTTCGCCCCAGCGTGGGTCTGCCACGCCGACGACCGCGGCCTCCTGCACCGAGGGATGATTGGCGAGCACCGCCTCCACCTCGGCCGGGTAGATGTTCTCACCGCCCCGAACGATGAGGTCCGTGCGGCGCGACAGCACCGTGAGCCTGCCCCGTGCGTTAAGCACACCGAGGTCTTTCGTGCGCAGCCAGCCCTCTCGCAAGACTTCACTCGTGGCCTCGGGCCTGCGCCAATAGCCCGCCATCACCGTGGGCCCGCGCACCTCGATGTCGCCTTCCTGCCCGGGGCCTCGCACCTCGCCGCGCTCACCGACGATGCGAACCTCCATCCCCGGGAGCGGTGGACCCGCCGTCCGACCATCCGCTTCGGAGGGCCGCTCGGTCGTCACCTGCGAGCACGCCTCGGTGAGCCCGTACGTCTGGAGTGCGAGCAAGCCCACGGCGCGCGCCCGCTCCAGCAAGGGCACGGGCACCGGCCCTCCGCCAATCAGCGCCACCTTGAAAGTCTCAGGCACCCGTCGCCCAGCACGGACATCCAGCACCCGCTCCAGCGTGGTGGCGACGAGACTGACGTGAGACACCTTCTCCTCGTCGATGGCACGACTCGTGGTTTCCGCGTCGAAGCGCTCGTGCAGCACGAGACAGCCTCCCTCGTACGCCGTGCGCGTCAGCATCGCGAGGCCACCGACATGGAACAGCGGCAACGTCCCGAGCCAACGGGGCGCCGGGTGTTCTCCCAGGTTCGCCGCGGACCCGCGCGACGACGCCCGGAAGTTCCCCTCCGTCAGCACCGCGCCCTTGGGCCTTCCCGTCGTCCCACTGGTGAAGAGGACGACCCGAGGCTCGTGTTCTTCCAGCTCCACGCACGTGTCGGAAGAAGCCTCGGCCACGAAGGTCTCCAACACCTCCGCGCCGACAAGCCGCTCACGCAGTGTCCCCAGGGCGAGCGTCAAACCCGGCTCGACATCCTGGGCCAGGGGCGCCAACTCCACGCGGGTGAGGCGCGCATTGAGCGGCGCCAGCACGGCTCCGACACGGCCCACGGCCCAGAAGAGGAACACACAGGCCGCGTGATTCGTCGCCAGCACACAGACGCGATGGCCCTTGCCAATCCCGCGAGCCTCCAGCGCGGCCACCCACCGACGCACCTCCGCATCCAGTGCGCCGTAGCTCCAGGAGCGCCCCGCGAAGGTGAGCGCCTCGGCGTCCGGGTGACGCGAGGCCCCTTCGCGAATGGGGCACCCGAACTTCGTCACACCACCACCCCGGCATCCAGGCCCAGTCCAGGCGACTCCGGAAGACGGATGCGCCCGTGCACGGGCTGGTACTCATGCATGGCGGGCTCATGCGCGAAGAGACGCCCCACCGCGAGCCCCGATGCCAGCGACCCCGAAGGCAGCGCGGCCGCCAGGTGCGCGGCGCCCGCTCGGGCCACCACGCCATCCAGCGAGCTCGTCACATACGCCTGCATTCCCAACCGCGCGGCCCGCATCGCCACCACGAGTCCGGGCAGCAGTCCGCCCAGCACCATCGGCTTGAGCACCACCGCGCCCACGGCCGGTCCACCGCCCAACAGCGGATCCACCGACAGCAGCGCACGCAGCGTCTCCGGTGAGCCGAGCGACTCGTCCGCCGCCACCATGCACGGCGCCCTTCGCTGCACACGCCACAGGGCCGACAGGTCTTCCGGCGGCGTCGGCTGCTCCACCAACTCCAGGCCGTACCAGCCCAGCTTGTCGAGCGCGCGCTTCGCGTCCGGTTCGGACCAACCGCCATTCGCGTCCAACCGCAGCTTCACGTCCGGCCCCACGGCCTCGCGCACCGCCTTCACGCGCTGCTCGTCTGCCTCCAGCGAACGCGTCGCCACCTTCAGCTTCAGCGTCCCGTAACCTTCGGCCACCGCCCGCCGAGCCTCCTCCGCCAATGCCTCCGGCGCCTCCTCGCTCAGCAGCGCGTTCACCAGCACTTCGGGACGCGACTCCTCGGCCAGCAGCCAGCACAGCGGCACGCCCTGGCGCTTCGCGAGCAGGTCCAACAGGGCCAACTCCAGCGCATGCTCAGCGGCGGGCACGGGGCCCGGCGGCGCGGGATGACGGGCCCGGACACGAACGCCCTCGCCGCGCGCCACCGTCGGCGGGAAGGGAGACAACGTGTCCTCGACCGCGCGCACCGAGTCGCCCAGGAGCTGGCCCTTCAGCGACGACAGCCACGCCCCCAGCACCTCGCCGCACACGGACAAGGACTCCGTGCCGAACTCCGGCAGCGGCATCGCCTCTCCGAGTCCCACATTCCCGTCCTCATCCTCGAGCCTCACGAGGAAGCCCTCGCGCGCGGAGTAGGAGCCTCGGGCCGTCTTCAAGGGCTGGAGCAGCTCCAACCGCAGCGGGGTCAGCGTCGCCTGAACAATACGCATGGACTCACATCATCGCAGGTACAGGCCCAGGCCGAACAGCACGCCGAAGAAGAGTTGGAAGCGCGCGGTCCCCCCCAACGCCGGGTTCAGCGCGGCCCCCTGCTCTCGCAGCACCCGCTTCAGTGGCGGCACCGCCAGGGGCAGGCTCAGGAACGACAGAAAGACCCAGGGTCCGGCGAGTCCCAGCACGAACATCGCGATGGGCGTGGCGAACGCGGCCAGGAGCAGCAGCACGTACTCGGCCTTCCCCGCCGTCGTCCCCCAGCGCACCGCCAGCGTCCGCTTGCCCGCCTTCACGTCCGTGGTGACGTCCCGCAGGTTGTTGACGACGATGAGCATGGTGCCGCTCGCGCCCACCGGAATCGCCGCCCACCACGCCGCCGGATGCACCGTGCCGGCCTGAACGTAGAAGGTCCCCGTCACCGCGACGAGCCCGAAGAAGATGAAGACAAAGAGGTCGCCCAGGCCGTTGTAGCCCAGGGGAAACGGCCCACCCGTGTAGGCGTAGCCACAGAGGAGCGACGCGAGCCCGATGGCGACGATGGGCCAGCCACCCACCGCGACCAGGTACGCCCCCACCGCCGTCGCCAGGGCGAAGCAGACCGCCGCGCCCACGAGCACCGTGCTCGGCGCGATGAGCCCGCTCTGCGTGACTCGCACCGGACCGAGTCGCTCGTGCGTGTCCGCGCCCTTCTTGAAGTCGTAGTAGTCGTTGATGAAGTTGGTGCCAATCTGGATGAGCACCGCGCCCAGGAGCGCCGCGAGGGCCGGGACGATGCGCCCCACTCCCAGGCCGAACGCGAGCGTCGTTCCCACCAGCACCGGCACCAGCGCCGCCGTCAGTGTCTTGGGACGAACCGCCAGCAACCACGTCTTCACCGTGGGCCGAGGCTTCGCCATCGCCACGGGGGATCCAGGGACGGACGTACTCACGGATTCACCCTCCCTGAACTCGCCACCGGAGCAACGGCCTCGAACTGGGGCGCCTCGAACCAGGGCGTCTGGAGGAAGCCCAGCACCTCCCGGACGTAGTCCTCCGGTGCCTCCAGGTGCGGCGCGTGGCCGCAATCCGAGAAGGCATGTCGCCACACCACCGGAAGCTCCGTCGCCATCTTGCGCGCCGTCTGCGTGAACTTCTCGTCCCGCGCTCCCGTGAGCAGCAACGTGGGCAACCGCTGGTGATGAAGCTCCGACCAGTAATCCGGTTGTACTCCAAGCCCCAGGCACTCAAGTGCGCCGGCGAGCCCCTCCACGGTGCAGCCTCGACGGTGCGCGCGCAGCGTGTCGCGGCGCTCCTCGGGCATGGTGCGAAGGCTGTCGAACAGGGGCAGCGCTTCCCAGCGTTCCACGAAGGCGTCCACACCCCGGGCGCGGATGAACGCCGCGAGCTGCGCGTCCGCCTCACGTCGCGCGGAACGCTCCTGACGGCGGTGCAACCCCGGCGAGCCGCTCTCCATGATGAGCCGACCGAACCGGTCCGGCGCACGCACGGACGCGGCCAGGGCCACCCGCGCACCCTGCGAATATCCGAGCAAATCCACCGTGCCCGCGCCGAGCGAGTCCACCAGGGCCACCAGCGCGTCCACCGTCTCCAGGAAGCCGTCGCGGCCCTGTCGCTCGGGCAGCGGTGTGGCGCCATGTCCTGGCAGGTCCACCGCGATGGCTCGCACGGAGCGCCCCATCAATGGCCGCAACCCGTTGAACGAAGCCCGGTTGCCGGTGAAGCCGTGCAGCAGCACGAGGGGCCGGGAGCCTTCTCCCCACGTCTCGTAGGCCAGTGTCACGCCCATGGTCCGTCTCCCAGTGCGGCGGCCATCCTCGCGAAGAGCTGCCGATGGTCATCCACGTTGGCGGCCCGGTCCACGCGCACCTCCACGAGATGCAGGCCGCCTTCGAGCCCTTCACGCACCGCTGACCGCAACGCCGAGGGCGTCGTCGGCCGGTGCAGTCGCGCTCCGCCCAGCGCCGCCGCGTGCGACAGGTCCACGCCGTGCGGCGTGCCGAACAGCGTCTCGAACTCGTCCGGCTTCGCCGCCTGGGCGATGGGCAGGAACGAGAAGATGCCGCCGCCGTCGTTGTTCACGGCGACCACCGTCAGTGGCACCCGGGCGCGCGCGGCCGTGACGAAGGCCCCCACGTCGTGCAGCAGCGCCAGGTCACCCGTGAGCAGCACGGCGGGACGCGAGGCCGCGGCGGCCATGCCCAGCGCGCTGGAGATGATGCCGTCGATGCCATTCGCCCCACGGTTGGCCAGCACCCGCAGCGGCACGGGACCCGCCGGAGCGAAGGCATCCACGTCGCGAATGGGCATGCTGCTGGAGACGAACAACGGAGCCTCTGCGGGAAGCGCGGCCACCACCTCGCGGGCGATGCGCGGCTCGCTGAGCTGGTCGGGCCGCTCGGCGAAGGCGGCCTCGAGCGCGCCTCGCGCCAGTCGCTCCGCCGCGAGGAAGCCCTGCGCCCACCGTCCCGGGCCCCGGGTCTGTCCCTTCGCCAGCGCCGCGCAGGCCGCCACCGCCGAGCCTTCCACCACCGTCGACGCGCGATGCGTCGGGTCGAACAACGCGCCCCCATCACTGAAGAGGACGACGTCCGAGCCCGACGCCTCCACCCATTGCTGCGGCGACTTGGGCGTCAGCCCGCCACCGAAGCGCAACACCAACTCCGGGCGGTGCGTCCGAGCAAAGGGCGCATGGCGCAACAGCGCGTCGTAATACGAGAGCGTGAGCGGCCCACCGCCATAACGCGCCTGGGACGTCGCCTCGGCGAGCACGGGGTAGCCCGTGGCCTGGGACAGCGCGGAGATGGCGTCGGCGAACCCGTCCGCCTCGTCGCGAGGACCACAGACAATGACACCCCGCTCCGTCGCGGCGATGCGCTGACGCAGCGACTCCAACACCGCCGCATCCGGCATTGGCGTAGGTGGCACGATTCGCGTGAGCGGCGCACCCGCGCGGCCCGCCTTCGACAGCACGGACAGGCGCTCCTCACCGAAGGCCTCCGTCACGGGCGCGAGCGGCTCGCGGAAGGGGACGTTGAGTTGCACGGCGCCCCGCGGCGCGCGCAGCGCGGTGGACACGGCCCGGGCGGCGGTCGCGCGCAGGTGGATCAGCGCCACGTCACTGGCCTCGGGGACGCCCACGTCCGTGAAGCTGCGCGCGTGCTCGCCATAGAAGCGGGCCTGGGGAACCGTCTGCGCCGCGCCCCACCCCTGCAGCTCCAGCGGGCGGTCCGCAGTGAGTACAATCAGGGGCACCTGGGACAGCGAGGCCTCGATGACCGCGGGATAGAAATGCGCGCCCGCAGTGCCGCTCGTGGCCACGAGAATCACTGGCGCACGTGACTGCTTCGCGAGCCCCAGCCCGAAGAAACCGGCGCTGCGCTCGTCGATGACGGACCAGGTGCGCAGGCCCTCCGCGCGAGCACACGCAATCGCCAGCGGCGAGGAGCGCGAGCCCGGGCACACCACCGCGTGCCGCGCGCCACCGCGAACCAACTCCTCCACGAGCGCACGAGCCCACAGCAGGTTGAGATTACTGTCGCCCGACATCCCCGCCTCCCAACGCACGCAACACGGCCAGACTCTTCATCTCCGTCTCCCGCCACTCCGCCTCCGCGATGGAGCCGGCCACGATTCCGCAACCCACGAACAGCCGGGCCCGCGAGCCCCGCACCCGCGCCGAGCGCAACCCCACCATCAGGTGCGCACGCCCCGGCCCCACCCAACCCACCGGCCCCGCGTACCAGCCCCTGTCCAGTCCCTCGTGCTCCACCAGGAAGGACAGCGCTCGCTCGCACGGAGTGCCACCCACCGCCGGCGTGGGATGCAACGCCCCCACCACCTGCGCGGCCGAGACACCCTCGCGAAGCTCCGCGCGAATGGCCGTGCGCAGGTGCACCACGTTCTTCAACGTCAACAACTGGGGCTCCGCGTCGGCTCGCACGTCGGCCGCAAGCCCCCGGAGCGTCGCGAGGATGTAGCGGACCACCGCCTCATGCTCGCGCACGTCCTTGTCCTGCCCCCGCAGCCCCTCGGCCTGATGTGGCGCGGCCGTCCCCGCGAGCGCCTCCGTCTCCAGCACCCGCCCCTCCACCCGACACAGCGTCTCCGGCGTCGCGCCCAGGAAGCACGTCCCGTCCGGCGCTCGAAACAAGAAGGTGGCACAGCGAGGGTTCTGCTCCCGAAGGCGCGCCAGCACGTCCACCACGTCGAAGGGCACCGGCCCCTCTACATCCACGGCGCGCGCCAGTACCACCTTCTGGAGCTGCCCCGAAGCAATGGCTTCCAGCGCACGCTCCACCCGCGCCTCGAACTCCGGACGCGACGAGGTCTGCGACAGGTCCACCGGACCGCCCCGCGCGTGTCGGTACGCCTCCGAGAAGCGCGCGCACACCCGCTCCAGCCGCGAGCGCACAACGTCCTCGCCGCCACGTCCCTCGGGCGCGAAGGCCGCCACCGCCAGCCCGCTCCCGGTGCGCCACACCAGCACCTCGGGCAGCGTCCAGCGCGCCACGCCATGCGCCGCCCAGGCCTCATCCGGCAGGCCCGTCGCGCCGAAACGAATCCCACCGAACCAGGGACCCGGGAGACTGTCGGGAACCGCGCCCAGCCAGCGCAAGGACGTCGCGGCCAGGGTGGTGAGAACCGCGGGCACCTGCCCGGACTCAGCGGCCACCACCACCGCCGCCTCGCCCCACCCCGCCGCCGCTTCTTGAGCCAGGGGCCGCTCCCAATACACCGTCGGAACGCCCAGCGAATCCGCTCCGGAGAGTGGATCCACCGCCGCCAGGGGCATCATTCCGGCCACCCAGCGCTGGCCCTCAACGGGATTGAGCGTCTTCATCAGCGGTCCTCATCCGCGACTGCCCTGAAATCACCTTCGGTTGTCTTCTAAGCCATCTCGGCTATACATGCACCAAGGAGTTCAAAACCTCTTGAACTCGGTGGATGGGAGGGCTCGTGGGAGGCAAGCAGCCAGACGAATCCGTGCCGGCGAACGCCGGGAAGGACACGGGTGCGCGGCGCGTGCTCCGAGCGTTCCGACCCGAAGGGACGCGGGTGCGTGCGGGCAGCGTGGAGGTAGGCGGCCCGGGGTTCGTCGTCATGGCTGGCCCTTGCGCCGTGGAGGGTGTGGAGCAGGTCGACCGGACCGCCGCCGCCGTGGCTCAAGCGGGTGCCCATATCCTCCGAGGTGGCGTGTTCAAGCCTCGCACCAGTCCCTACGCGTTCCAGGGAATGGGAGAGCCGGGGCTGCAGCTGCTGGCCGACACCGGGCGCCGCCACGGGCTGCCCATCATCAGTGAAGTGATGGAGACCGCGCAGATTCCCTTCATGGCGGAGTCCGCGGACATCCTCCAGGTGGGCGCGCGAAACATGCAGAACTTCTCCCTGCTGCGCGCGCTGGGCAAGATACGCCGCCCGGTGCTGCTGAAGCGGGGGCTGTCCGCCACCGTTCAAGAGTGGCTGCTGGCGGCCGAGTACATCCTCGAGGGCGGCAACGAGCAGGTCCTCCTGTGCGAGCGGGGCATCCGGACGTTCGAGACGGAGATGCGCAACACGCTGGACCTGGCCGCCGTCGCCTGGGCCAAGCAGCGGACACACCTGCCCGTTATCGTCGACCCCTCGCACGCGACGGGACAGGTGGAGCTCATCCTCCCCATGTCCCTGGCGGCGGCGGCGGCGGGGGCGGATGGGTTGTTGATTGAAGTCCATGCGAAGCCGGAGCAGGCGCTGTGCGATGGGGCACAGGCCCTGACACCAGAGCGCTTTCAAACGTTGATGCAGCGGCTGCCAGCCGTGCTAGACGCGGTGGGCCGACACCTTTGGCGGCCGGAGAGTCCGGCCCAGGTCGTGAGGGCGCGATGAGTACCGAAGTCCGTCAGATGTTCTCCTCCATCGCCACGCGGTACGACGTGACGAACGAGGTCCTGTCGTTCGGCATCCACCGCCTGTGGCGTCGGACGGCCGTGCGTCTCAGCCGGGCCAAGGAAGGCGACAGCGTCCTCGACTGCGCCTCCGGCACCGGAGACCTGGCGCTGGTCTTCAAGCGGAAGGTGGGAAGCAACGGCCGCGTCGTCGGCACGGACTTCTGCCCGGAGATGCTGGAGAGCGCCCCCGCGAAGGCGGCCAAGGCGGGCCTCCAGGTGGACTTCCAGGTCGCCGACGCGATGGCGCTGCCCTTCGCGGACAACAGCTTCGACGTGGCCTCCATCGCCTTCGGCATCCGCAACGTGGATGACCCGGTGAAGTGCCTCAGCGAGATGGGGCGCGTGGTGAAGCCGGGAGGCCGCGTCGTGGTGCTGGAGTTCGGTCAGCCCAACGGCGTCTTCGGAGCGCTCTTCCGCTTCTATAGCAAGACGGTGATGCCGGCCATTGGCGGCCTGCTCACCGGCAACCGCGCGGCCTATGAGTACCTGCCCCGCACTTCGGCGGCCTTCCCCGCCGGAGACCGTTTCCTGTCGCTGATGGACCAGTCCGGCGCATATGCGGAGCGAAGCGCGCATCCGCTGATGTTCGGAACGGCGAACGTGTATGTCGGCATCGTCCGCTGAAGGCCAGAGAAGACTCGTCGAGCATGTCCTCAACTCAGTGGATCCCCGGCTCGCGCCGACGCTGAGAGAAGCCGTCGCGCGTCCGGGGCCCACGCCTCGCCCGGCCGCGGGACAGACGGTGGTGCTGTGTGGCCATCGCAGCGCGGGCAAATCCACGTTGTTGCCCCGAGTCGGCGGACTGCTCGCGCGGCGGGGCCTGGACCTGGACACCCACCTGGAGCAGACCCACGGCCGCCCGCTGCGCAAGTGGGTCGCGGAGGCGCCCACGGAGTTCCGCGCCGCCGAGCGCCGCGCGCTCCTGGAGCTTCCCTCCGGAACCCTCGTGGCGGTGGGCGGCGGTTTCCTCTCGCACCACCCGGACGCGCTGGAGGGGATGTTCACCCTGCTCATCCCAGTGACGTTCGAGACCTACCGGGAGCGACTGCTCCACGACCGGACCCGACCCCGGCTGCGTCCGGGCCTCTCCCTGGAGGAGGAACTCTCCTCCGTCTTCCAAGAGCGCGAGGCCCTCCACGCCCGCGTTCCCACCGTCGCCCTGGTGGACTTCCTCCGGGGCTGCCTCCACCTCGAGGAGTCCCCGTGACGCCCGCACGGCGTGTCGTGACGCTGCCTCCCACCCTGCTCGGCACTGACGCCGTCCACTTCGCCCGGGAGTGCCAGCGTCGCGGCGCCGACGTGCTGGAGATTCGCACGGACCTGCACGCCCCGGAGGCCGTGGACCCAGCCGCGCTCGCGGCCGTCCTCCCGCTGCTCGTTTCCGAGCGTGGCAAGCCGTTGCCGTCCGCATGGGTCACCGCCGCGTGGCGCGTGGACAGGGACTTGATGGACGCCACCGGGCACCAGGGCTCGCTCGATGCGCCCTCCGGCAAGCTGCTCGCGTCGCACCATGCGGACCGACAGCTCACCACCGACGAAGCCTTGCGGTTGTGGGAACGCGATGTGCCCGCTGACGCGCTGGTGAAACACGTGGAGCCGATGACCCATCCGGACCATGTCGGCACCCTGCTGGAGACACAGCGCAGGCTGGCGGACCGGTTCGGAGTAACTCGCGTCACGGTGCTCGGCATGGGCGCGGTGGCGCTGCCCGCGCGCGCCGTGCTCGCCCGGAACAACATGCTCGACTACGTGGCCGCTGGCGGCTCCTGGGCCGCTGCGCCGGGACAGCGACTCCTCGACGACGTGGTTCGGGAGTGGCGCGGCGCGGACCGCACCACACTGCCGGCCCCGCTGCGGCTGGGCATCTTCGGGATGTCCATCGCCCACTCGCGCTCGCCTCGCATCCACCGGCAGCCTTTTGATCGCATCGACATTCCCGCGGACGGCCCCGTCGAGGCCCTCTTGGACTCGCTCCTGCCCCACTACGCGGGCTTCGCCGTCACCAGCCCGTTCAAGATGCCACTGGCGCGGCACACGGGCTCGTCACTGGACGCCATCAACACCCTGGTCCGTCGAGGCACCCGGTGGGAGTCCTTCAACACGGACACCGAGGGCGCCCGGAAGGTGCTGGAGCGCCTGGGCTCGACGGAGGTCTTCGTCCTCGGTGACGGAGGCGCCACGTCCGCGCTGCGCACAGTGGCGACCGAGCGCGGTGAAGCCCTGCGCATCCTTCGTCGGGCGGACATCCAGGCACCCCTCACCGGCTCAGGCGTCTGGACCTGGCCGGTCCATGTGGAGCCGCCGGATTCCCTGCGATTCGAGCGAGCACGCGTCGCGGTGATCGCATACGGTGCGCCCGGCCGACGCATCGCGGCGGAGATTACGCGGCGCGGCGGCACCCCGGTCCTGCTGGGTGCGGCGTGGTTCGTCGCGCAGGCCCGGCGGCAGCGACAGCTTTGGGAGACCGCGACATGAACACCTTCGGAGTCCTCTTCCGTTTGACGACCTTTGGTGAGAGCCACGGCCCCGCGCTCGGCGCGGTGGTGGACGGCTGCCCCGCGGGCGTGCCCCTCACGCAAGAGCGCCTCCAGGCCGCGTTGGACAGGCGCCGCCCGGGCCAGTCCGCCCTCGTCACGCCTCGCAACGAGCCAGACCGGGTGGAGATCCTCTCCGGCGTCTTCGAGGACAAGACGCTCGGCACGCCCATCGCCGCCATGGTGCGCAACACGAACCAGCGTTCGGGCGACTACGAGCAGCTCAAGCAGGTGGACCGGCCCGGCCACGCGGACGCCGTGTGGCGCGAGCGCTACAAGCACCGGGACCACCGCGGCGGCGGTCGCACCAGCGGACGCGAGACGCTCTGCCGCGTCATCGGCGGAACCATCGCGGAGGCCTATCTGGAGCGGGACATGCCCACCGTGCGCACCGTCGCGTACGTGTCCCAGGTCGGTGACCTCATCGCCTCCGTGCCCGCGCCGGGCCTCACGCGCGCCATGGTGGATGCGCACCCCACGCGCTGCCCCGACGAGGCGGTCCGCGAGGAGATGTCGCGCCGCATCCTCTCCGCGAAGGAGGCCGGGGACAGCCTCGGTGGCTCCATCGACATCCGCGTGGAGGGGCTGCCCGTGGGACTGGGCGAGCCCATCTTCGGGAAGATAAAGGCGCTCATCGCCCAGGCGCTGGGCAGCGTGGGCGCCATCACGGGTGTCGTCTGGGGTCCGCCGGATCTGCTCCAGCGCATTGGCCAGCCGGGCACCCAGTTCCATTCCGTCAAGGACGTCTACGGCGGCATCCAGGGTGGCCTCACCAACGGTGAGCCGCTCCAGGTCCGCGCTTTCTTCAAACCCCCAGCGACGCTGGCGGACCACGCGAAGGGTGGCCGTCACGATCCGTGCATCATGCCCCGCGCCGTTCCGGTGCTGGAGTCCATGGTGTCACTGGTCATCGCAGACCTCGTCCAACAGATGAACGCACGCCCCAACACCCTATGAGCCCCTACCCTCCCGGCGCCTACCGTCCTCCCAACGACCGCTGGGGTCCGTTTTCGCGACTCGCCAAACGCCTTCCTGAAGGCAGCCTCGCGGTGGTGGATCGCACCGTCGCCCGACTCCACCCGGGACTCATCCCCGCGCTGGAGGCGCAGAACCCTCGCGCCATCGTCCAGCTCGTGGGCGGAGAGAGCGCGAAGAGCTTCAAGGCCCTGGAGAAGGTGCTCGCCGCGGGGCTGTCCCTGCCGCGCTCCGGCACGCTGCTCGCCGTGGGCGGAGGCACCGTGGGCGATGTCTCCACCGTCGCCGCGCACCTGCTCAAGCGCGGTGTGAGGCTGGTGCAGGTGCCCACCACGCTGCTCGCCGCCGTCGACAGCAGCCTGGGTGGCAAGGGCGCGGTGGACCTCACCGTGAAGGGCCGCGTGGTGAAGAACCCCGCCGGCGTCTTCCACTACGCCGAGGAGTCGTGGATCTGCCCGGAGCTGTTCGCCACGCTGTCGCCGACACAGGTGCGCGAGGGCTCGCTCGAGGCGTGGAAGATGGTCATCAGCCTGGATGCGGCCCTCTTCCGCCGCTACCTGCGCAAGCCGCCCGCGCTCGAAAAGCTGGTGAAGGACGCGCGCGGCCTCAAGGAGAGCGTGTGCGAGCAGGACCCCTACGAGCACAAGGGCCTGCGCCGGGTGCTCAACTTCGGCCACACCTTCGGCCATGTGCTGGAGAGCGTGTCCCACTTCAAGCTGTCCCACGGTGACGCCGTGGGCCTGGGCATCCTCCTGGCCCTGGACGTGGGTCGCCACCTGGGCGTCACCCCGGAGCCCGTGGCCGCCGAGGTCGAGCGTGCCCTCATCGACGGCCCGGGTGTCCTCGACCGTGAGCGAGTCGCCGACCTCTTGCGCCGCCCATCGCTGAAGGACATCGCCACGCTGCTCGACGCCGACAAGAAGGCCGGAGCCCGGGGCGAGCTGCGCATGGTGCTCCTGACGGCCATCGGCGCCACCGAGGTCCGCGACGTGGCCGCGTCGACGTGGCGCGAGCTGTGGCCGGCGTGGACGAAGGCGGTGCGCCCGTGAGCATGAGCACCCGTCGCATCCTGTTGGACCCGAGCCACCTCGTGGCCTCGCCGCTCACCCCGCCCGTCTCCAAATCGGACGCGCAGCGCGCCCTGGTGCTGGGTCACCTCACGGGCGCCTGGCCCCTGCCCTCCGTCCAGGCCGAAGCGGACGAGGACCTCCCCGCCGACGTGCGAGTGCTGCGCCGGGGCGTGGAAGCCCTGCGGCTGCCCGCCGGGCCCGTGCGTGGCGTGGACTGCGCGGACGGTGGCGCCCCCTTCCGCATCCTGGCCACCCAGGTCGCGGTGACGCCGGGTGCTCGCGTGCGCCTCACCGGCACGCCTCGCCTGGGTGAGCGTCCCCACGGCCCACTCTTCACCTCGCTGAAGGACGCACTCGGTCCCGCGGGGCTCACGCTCACCGAGGGCCAGCCCTGGCCCGTGGAGCTGTCCGCGCCAACGGACACCTCGAAGGTGTCGCCCGTCTTCCGGGTGCCCGGCGACCAGAGCAGCCAGTACGCATCCAGCCTGCTCCTGGGCTGCGCCGCGCTGTTCCTGCGAGAGCGCCGGGCGTGGAGCGTCGAAATCGAAGGCACGCTGACGAGCGCCGGCTACCTGGAGCTCACCCTCACGTGGCTGGAGCGCTTCGGCTTCGAGGTCCAGAAGTCCGACTCCCGATACACCGTCTCCGGCTACACGCCCCCTCCGAGCGTCCCTTCGCTCCCCGGGGACTGGTCGTCGCTGGGCTACCTCCTGCTCATCGCCTGGAAGGCTGGGGGCACGGTGGAGCGAGCCGACGCGGCCAGCGCCCACCCGGACCAGGCCATCCTCCGCCTCATCGAGCAGGTGGGCCTGGGGACGACGCCGACAGGTCCGGCCCACACGTTGAAGGTGACGGGCCACCCGGCGGGAGGCTTGCGGGCTTCGGGCAAGGAGTGTCCGGACCTGCTGCCAACCCTGGCGGCGCTCGCCTGTGTGCTCCCCGCGCCTTCCACGCTGACGGACGTCGGAATTCTCCGATTGAAAGAAAGCGACCGGCTGGAAGGTATCCGAGACCTGGTCAGCGCCTACGGAGGGACGACGGAGCTCCAGGGGGAAATCCTCCACCTGACGCCTCCCGCGGCCCCTCCTGCCCGGTTCACCATGGACAGCCGGGGTGACCACCGCCTGGCGATGACGGCCGCGACACTCAGCGTGCTGTCCGGAGCGACCCTCGTCCTGACCGGCCCCGAGTGTGTCGAGAAGAGTTTTCCGGGCTTCTGGCGGCAGCTGTCCCGCTCGGGAGCACGTATTTCCGAGCAGCCGTAGGAACCATCAGTGTCTCCCCATCCGACTTATCGTTCTTTTTTGTTGAAAGCGATCTGCGCCCTGTGAAATCTCCGCCCATGCCCAAGGACACGCTGACGATCACCGACAATCGGACCGGCAAGACGTACGAGGTCCCGGTCGAGAACGGCTGTATTCGCACCAACGCCCTCCGACAGATCAAGGTCGGGGACGACGACTTCGGCCTCATGGGCTACGATCCGGCGTTCCTCAACACCGCGAACTGTAAGAGCGCCATCACCTTCATCGATGGTGACAAAGGCATCCTGGAGTACCGCGGTTACCCCATCGAGCAGCTGGCCGAGAAGTCCAGCTACCTGGAGGTCGCCTACCTCCTGCTGAACGGAGAGCTGCCGACCCCGAAGGAGCTGGAGCAGTTCGTCCACCTCGTCACGCACCACACGTTCGTGCACGAGAACGTGAAGTCCTTCATGGATGGGTTCCGCTACGACGCGCATCCCATGTCCATGCTGGGCTCCACCGTGGCGGCGCTGTCCAGCTTCTACCCGGACGCGAAGAACACGAAGGATGAGCTGAGCCGCCGCATCCAGATCACCCGGCTCATCGCCAAGATGCCCACGCTCGCCGCGTTCTCCTACCGGCACACGATGGGCCTGCCCTACATCTACCCGGACAATGACCTGTCCTACGTCGCCAACTTCCTGGCGATGGTGAAGCGCATCGGCACCACGACCTACAAGGTACACCCGGTGCTGGAGCGCGCGCTGGACGTGCTCTTCATCCTGCACGCGGACCACGAGCAGAACTGCTCGACGACGTCCGTGCGCACGGTGGGCTCGTCGGAAGTGGACCCGTACTCGGCCGTCACGGCGGGCATCGGCGCCCTCTACGGCCCGCTGCACGGCGGCGCCAACGAGGCGGTGCTGCGCATGCTCCGCGAGATTGGCCACGTCTCCAAGGTCCCCGACTTCATCAAGTCGGTGAAGAGCGGCGAGGGCGAGAAGAAGCTGATGGGCTTCGGCCACCGCGTCTACAAGTCCTACGATCCGCGCGCCAAGGTCATCAAGCGCGTGGCGGACGAGGTCTTCGAGGTGACGGGCAAGAACCCGCTGCTGGAGCTCGCCGTGGAGCTGGAGCGCATCGCACTGCAGGACGAGTACTTCGTCAAGCGCAAGCTCTACCCCAACGTCGACTTCTACTCCGGCCTCATCTACGAGGCGATGGGCTTCCAGGCCGAGATGTTCCCCGTCCTCTTCGCCATTCCCCGCACGGTGGGCTGGTGCGCGCAGTGGGAGGAGATGGTCCTGGACCCCGAGCAGAAGATCGCGCGTCCCCGTCAGGTCTACACGGGCCAGAAGCGCCGCGACTACATCGCCATGGACAAGCGCGCCGCGAAGTAGGCGGCCTGTCCACACACCCCTGGGCATGAAGTGAGAAGGGGCGAGGGACCGCGAGGTTCCCCGCCCCTTTCTCTTTGCGGGCCCGTCCGGCGACTCCAGCGCCTCGGAGTCGCCCGCACCGCCCCGCTTCAGCCCGCCTGGGCCGTGGTGGGCTCGGCGTACATCGATTCGATGAGCCCGGCGTGCTTCTGCTCCACGGCCTTGCGGCGGACCTTCAGGGTGGGCGTCAGGTCGCCCGCGTCCACGGTGAAGTCCTGCTCCAGGATGGCGAAGCGCTTGATCGACTCGAAGCGGGACAGCTTCGGGTTGATGTCGCGGTCCAACCCCTCCTGGATGAGCTGGCGCAGGCGCGCGTCCTGGGAGAGCGTCTTCAGGTCCTCGGGCCAGCCCTTCTGCTGGGCCAGGGCGCGGCACTTCTCCACGTCCAGCGCCAGCAGGGCCACCAGGTAGTTGCGCCGCTCGCCCACCACCACCGCGTGGCCCACCCCGGGAAGGGACTTGATGAGCTCCTCGATGTTGCCGGGCGCCGTCTTCTTCCCGCCGGAGGTGACGATGATCTCCTTCTTGCGGCCGGTGATGTGGAGGTAGCCCTCTCCGTCGAGCTGGCCCACGTCACCGGTGTGCAGCCACCCGCCCTCCAGCAGCTCCGCGGTGGCCTCCGGGTTCTTGTAGTAGCCCATGCACACGTTGCCGCCCTTGACGAGGATCTCCCCGTCCTCGGCGATGCGGACCTCCACGCCAATCAGCGGGCGCCCCACGGTGCCCAGGTGGGCGGCCTCGCGCGTATTCACCGTGCCCGGGCCCGCCACCTCCGTCATCCCCCACACCTCGTGGATGAACATGTCGATGGAGGCGAAGAACTCCAGCACGTCCCGGCCGATGGGGGCCGCCGCCGTGGCGAAGAAATCCACCCGCTCCATGCCGATGCGCGTCTTGAGCGGCTCGAACACCAGCCGCTGGGCCAGCCGGTACTGGGCCTCCAGGAGCACCGGGATGCGCTCGTGGCGCTGGGCGCGGGCATGCAGCTCCGAGGCGACACCCCGGGCCCAGGAGACGATGCGGCGCTTCATGGGGGGCTGGCCGCGCAGCCCCTCCTCCGCCTTGGCCTTGAACTTCTCCCACACGCGCGGCACGCCGAAGAAGAACGTGGGCCTCACGTCCTTCAGGTTCGCCGGCATCGCCTCGACCGAGTCCGCGAAGTACACCTGGATGCCCAGTATCAGCGGGCAGTGCAGGGAGATGACCTGCTCGGCGATGTGGGACAACGGCAGATAGGAGATGATGACCGAGTCCTGCTGGTGCTTGAAGTCCACGGCGGTGATGAGCTGCCGGGACGTCCAGGACAGGTTGTAGTGGCTGAGCATGACCCCCTTGGGGTGGCCCGTCGTCCCGGAGGTGTAGATGAGGGTGCCCAGCGCCTCCGGATTCAGCGCGTTGACGCTGTCCCAGTAGGGCTTGTCATCCACCCCCGTGCCCTTCTCCAGGACGTCCGCGTAGCGCAGGACCCCCTCCGGCAGCGGCGTGGACGGCGCGTCCAGGATGATGAGGTGGCGCAGCTTGGGCAGGCGCTCGCGCAGGGCGAGGCCGGTGCGCAGGTGCTTCTCGTTCTCCACGACGAGGACGGTGGCCTCACAGTGGCCCAGGATGTACTCGAGCTGCTCCACCGCGCTGGTGGTGTACAGACCTACCGGGACGCCTCCCAGCGCCATGGCGGCCAGGTCCGCGACGTGCCACTCCTCGCGGTTGAAGCTGATGATGCCCAGCGGCTGGCCCTCCCCGTACCCGAGCGTCCTCAGGCCGAGGGCGAAGCGTTTGACCCGCTGGGCGTATTCGAACCAGGAGGTAGGGACATAGCCGTGTCCCCGGCGGGTCCAGAGGGCCGGCCGATGCTCCTGCTGCGCGGCCCGGTCATGGAGGGCATGCACCATCGTCTTCGGGAGGTCCATCCGACGAAGGTTAGCGGATGTAGGGGCGTCCCGACCACGCCCCCGGTTCGCGGACGTTGACAGCTGGTTGGATGGCTTTGTATGCCGCGCCCGACCATGAGCATCGACTTCACCTGCCAGAAGTGCGAGGCAAGCTTCGAGCTTGACGTTCAAGACCTCATCGAGGGGACGGAGAAGATCATCTGTCCTCACTGCGACGCGAAAGCGCCCGCGAATCTCTCGGAGGACTTCGTCGCCGCGCTCTCGGAGATGCGCGCGCAGATCGCCGTGCTCGACAAGAAGTTCGCCGTCTCCATGACGTTGGAGTCGGAGGACGTCGCGGACACGATCGACGAAGAGGACGAAGAGGAGGATGAGGAATCCGACGACGAGGACGACGACCTCGACGAGGATGAAGACGAGGACGTCGAGGACGACGAGGACTACGACGACGAGGACGAGGACGAGCGTCCCTGACGTCTGCTCCCTTGCCCTCCGGGCGGCCGTTTCACGCCGTCCAGGGCAACCGGGCTGAATCGCTACCCTCCCGAGAGGGGGGTGGGTGCGTAGTTTCAGGGTGTGAGAACACCCAACCGCGCCACTTTCTTCTTCGCCCCCCTGTCGGCGCTGTTGTTGGCGCTCGGGGGGGTGCTGATGCTCCCCGCCTTCAGTGCTCCCGGGGCCATCGCGGCCACACTCCCGGGCGACTCCGGGCAACCGTGCATCACCGAGCACGGAGGCGACCCCAAGGCCTGCAACGAGCTGGTCGAACTGGAGGTACAGGACGTCGTCCCGCTGGTGGAGGCCCAGACGCACGCCGTCGTGCTCACCACGAAGGACCGCCAGGTCGTCCTCCCCGTCTTCGTGGATGAGGCCTCCGCCGTCTCCATCGCCTTCCGACTGGCGGAGCGCGAGCCGCCCCAGCCGCTCGCCCAGGACCTCCTGGACGACGTCGTCGACCAGCTCGGCGCCAAGGTGACGGAGGTCCGCATCGACGACCTGCGCGACAACGTCTACTCGGGCCGCGTGTTCCTGGAGCAGGGTGCGAAGAAGATGACGCTGGAGGCCCGCCCGTCGGACTCCATCGCCATGGCCCTCACCAGCCACGCCCGCATCCGCGTCACGCGCAAGGTGCTGACGCTGGCCGGCATCAGCCGCGAGGAGATTGAATCCCTCCAGAAGGGCGGGCCCGGCGTGGGTGGCAGTGGCCCTGGCGGACAGCTGGAAGAGCCCGCCCCGATGCCGCCTCCTGGGATGCCCGCGCCCGGCAATCCGCCCATCGACATGGACACGGAGGCCCTTCCGCCTGGCCACCCGCCGCTCGGCGCGCCGCAGGGCACCGGCAAGAAGATAGACCTCTAGGCTTCGAGCCGGGGGCGAGCAGAGCCAGCGACAGGTGCGAGAAAGCCCGGCCCCCCCTCCCAGGGAAGCCGGGCTTTCTCTCTCGAACATCGAGTGCCTGCAAGACGCTGGCGTGGGTCCAACCCGGGGGTCGGCACCGCGCCTGGGGCAAAGAGTTAGTCTCCCGGGCGCGAGGCTGTCAAGCCACGCACCCCGCCGCCTAGGATGCGCGCGCATATGCGCAAGGCGAAGATCATCTGCACCCTGGGGCCCGCATCGAGCTCGCTGGAGGTCATCGAGGGCCTCATCCGCGCGGGGATGAACGTGGCGCGGTTGAACTTCTCGCACGGTACGCACGACGAGCACCGCCAGCGGGTGGCCCTCATCCGGAAGGCGTCCAAGCGGCTGAAGCTGCCGGTGGCCATCCTCCAGGACATCCAGGGCCCCAAGATTCGCCTCGGAAAGTTCGAGGGTGGACAGCTCACGGTGAAGCCGGGCGAGCGCGTGACGGTGACGACGCGCGCGGTGATGGGCCAGGGCTCCATCATCCCCACCCCCATCAAGTCGCTGACGAAGGACGTGAAGCCGGGAGAGGCCATCCTCCTGGACGACGGCCGGGTGCGGCTGCGCGTGCGCAACGTGGCGGGCCAGGACGTCCTCTGCGAGGTGGAGATCGGCGGCCTGCTCAAGGACCACAAGGGGTTGAACCTGCCGGGCTCGCCCATGTCCGTGCCCACGATTACACCCAAGGACGAGGTGGACCTGGCGTTCGGCCAGGACGTGGGCGTGGACTACGTGGCGCTGTCCTTCGTGCGCACGGCGGACGACATCCACCGGGCCCGCAAGCACGTGGCGAAGAACAAGACGCCGCTCATCGCCAAGATTGAAAAGCCCCAGGCCGTGGACCAGCTCGAAGCCATCGCCCGGGCCGCGGACGGCATCATGGTGGCGCGTGGGGACCTGGGCGTGGAGATGCCCCTGGAGCAGCTGCCCGCCATCCAGAAGCGGATGGTGCGCGTGGTGAACCAGATGGGCGGCCTGGTCATCGTCGCCACGGAGATGCTGGAGAGCATGGTGAGCAACCCGCGCCCCACGCGCGCGGAGGTGTCGGACGTCGCCAACGCCATCCTGGACGGCGCGGACGCGGTGATGCTGTCCGGCGAGACGGCCGCGGGGCGCTACCCCATCGACGCGGCGTCCACCATGGCCCGCATCGTCGAGGAGACGGAGCGCGGCGTGGTGCGACACCAGCACCACTCCCCCTTCGAGCGCTCGGAGGACCTGGGCACGGGCGTCGCGGCGGCGGCGGTGGCGGCGACAGGCCAGCTCAACATCCAGACGATTGTCGCGTACACGGAGAGCGGCCACACCGCGCGCCTCATCTCCGAGTTCCGGCCCCACGCGCGCATCATCGCCCTCACGCCGAACGAGGCCGCCGTCAACCGCATGGCGCTGTACTGGGGCGTGACGGGACTCCAAGTGCCCCGCGTGAGGTCCACGGACGCCATGCTGCGGCAGGTGCGCAAGCTGTGCCTGCGCGAGGGCATCTGCCAGGTGGGCGCGCCCGTCGTCGTGGTGGCGGGAGTGCCGCTCAACGTACCGGGCAACACCAATCTGATGAGCATCCACCGCGTGTGAGCGCGGTGGACGTCGTCACTCAGAGCACCTTCTGCTCGAAGTCGTAGATCTTCTCGACGGCGAGCTGACGGTAGCGCTCCATGTTGAGGGCGCGACGAGCGCACTCCCAGACCAGCTCGTTGGGCGTGCGCTCCGGCTCCTTCTTCTTGCGGCGCTTCACCTCGGCCTTGATGGACTTCACCGCGGCGCGCGGGTGGTAGCAGAAGGAGGAGGTGAATAGGAGGTGCCCACCGAAGGGGATGAGGCGGGCCTCGAGGATGTCGCCCGTCTCCAGCCCGGCGATGTTGCGCCGCTCCGTCACGTCGAAGTCCTTGCCCGAGTACATGTCGCGCAGGCGCACCAGGCCCTTGCCCAGCTTGCGGACCTCGAAGATGCCGTGGACCGTCTCCGTGAAGCTGCGGAAGGCGTTGGACTCCTCGGGCGAGGTGTTCGCCAGGCGCTGCTCGTAGAACTCCACGGCCGGCGTCTTGCCCGTTCCAGGCGAGACGCGGTCATAGAGGTAGTAGTCGAGGAACGACGCCATGCGCAGCTCGAAGAGCTTGTCGTCCTCGAAGACCTCGCCTGTCAGGCGGAAGTACTCCGCCTTGGCTTCGAGCAGGTCCGCCTTCCGCGACTCCACGCTGCCGAAGGCGATGAGCTGGTCCAGGTACGGCTGGTAGGAGAGCGGTGACAGCGGGGAGTCCATAGAAGGTCGGTCATCCTACCCCGCCATCAGCTTCGCGAAGCGACCGAAGAGATAGCGTGCGTCATGCGGGCCGGGAGAGGCCTCGGGGTGGTACTGCACGCTGAAGGCCCGCGCATCTGGGACGGCCAGGCCCTCCACCGTGCCGTCGTTGAGGTTGATGTGCGTGACGACCGCCTTGCCCTTGAGGCTGGCGTCGTCCACGGCGAAGCCGTGGTTCTGCGCGGTGATCTCCACCTTGCCCGTCGTCAGGTCCTTCACGGGCTGGTTGCCGCCACGGTGGCCGAACTTCATCTTGTACGTCCGGCCGCCCAGCGCCAGCGCCATGATCTGATGGCCCAGGCAGATGCCGAACACGGGCACCTTGCCCAGGAGCGCCGCCACGGTGCGGTCCGCGCCCTTCACCGCCGCCGGGTCTCCGGGGCCGTTGGCCAGGAAGACGCCGTGGGGCTTGCGGGCCAGCACTTCCTCCGCCGTGGTGTGCGCGGGCACCACCGTCACGCGGCAGCCCACGTCGACCAGGAAGTGGAGCATCGACTTCTTGAGGCCGTAGTCGTAGGCCACCACGTCGAAGCGCGGGTCGCCCTGGGGGTGGGCCTCGCCAATGCCCGTGAAGACGTCCGGCGAGGGCGCGGTGAACGTGTACGGCGTCTTCACCGACACGCCGCTGGCCAGGTCCAGGCCCTCCATCCCGTGCGCGGAGCGAGCGCGCTCCGACAGCGCGGCCGGAGACAGGCCCTCGCTGGAGATGACGCCCATCTGCGCGCCATGCGTGCGCAGGTGGCGCACCAGGCGGCGGGTGTCCAGCCCTTCGATTCCGGCGACGTTGTGGCGCTTGAGGTACGCATCCAGCGACTCGCGCGCGCGCCAGTTGGACGGCTGGCTCGCGAGAGCGCGCACCACCATGCCCACCGCGTGCGGCTTGCCGGCCTCTTCGTCCTCCGGCGTCACGCCGACGTTGCCCATCTCCGGGTACGTCATGGTGAGGATCTGCCCGACGTACGAGGGGTCCGTGAGGATCTCCTGGTAGCCGTACATGGACGTGTTGAAGACCACCTCACCCACCGTCTCGCCGACCGAGCCAAAGGCACGGCCCTCGAAGGTGGTGCCATCCGCCAGGGCGAGCACTGCCCGCTTCGTCATTACCGTGACTCCTTCACCTGGCCGTCGGAGAACACCTTCCGGCCAGAAACCCAGGTCTGCACCACGCGGCCCTTCTGCTTACGGCCATGGAAGGGCGTATTCCGGCTGCGGGAATAGAACCGGTGGGCATCCACCGTCCACTCCTCCGAGGGGTCCACCACGGTGATGTCCGCCGGGGCCCCGGGAGCCAGGTGACCGCCCGGCAGGCCGAACGCCTTCGCCGGGCCGTGCGTCAACAGCTCCACGGCCCGCTTCGCGCCCAACAGCCCCGCGTGCACCAGCTCCAGCGTCAGCCCCAGGGCCGTCTCCAGCCCGACGATGCCGTTGATGCCCTTCTCGAACTCCACCTGCTTGTCCAGCACGCCATGGGGCGCGTGGTCCGTGGCGATGGCGTCCACGGTGCCATCCACCAGCGCCTCGCGCAGCGCCTCCACGTCCCGGTCCGCGCGCAGGGGCGGCGCCATCTTGGCGTGGGTGTCGTAGTCCCCCACTGCCCGGTCATCCAGGATGACGTGGTGCGGGGTGGCCTCGGCCGTGACGAGCAGGCCCCGGCGCTTCGCCTCGCGGATGAGGCGCACGCTGCCCTCGCAGGACACGTGGGCGATGTGCAGGCGGCCCTTCGTCTCCTCGAGCAGCACCAGGTCTCGCGCCACCATGGCCACCTCCGCGGAGGCGGGAATGCCGCGCAGGCCCAGGCGCGTGGACGTGGTGCCTTCATGCATGGCGCCACCGGCGGACAGCGTCAGGTCCTCCTCGTGCACCATCACGGGCACGCCGAAGAGCGTGGCGTACTGGAGCGCGCGGCGCATCAGCGCGGCGTTCATCACCGGGCGGCCGTCATCGGTGATGGCGACACAGCCGGAGGACACCAGCTCGCCCGTCTCCGCCAGCTCCTCGCCCTTGAGGCCCTTGGTGATGGCGCCCGCGGGGTACACATGGCACAGGCCGGCGGCGCGAGCGCGCGACAGCACCAGCTCCGTGACGAGCCCGCTGTCGTTGACGACCTTGGTGTTGGGCATGGCGACGACGGCGGTGAAGCCTCCCGCCACGGCGGCGCGGCAGCCCGTGAGGACGGTCTCCTTGCCCTCCTCGCCCGGCTCGCGCAGGTGGACGTGCAGGTCGATGAAGCCCGGCAGCACCCAGCGTCCCGCGGCCTCCACCACCTCCGCGCCCGGGGGCACGGGGAGCGGCGCGTCGGAGACCTCCGCCACCTTGCCGTCACGCACCAGGACGTCGCGGACTCCATCGACGCCGTTGCGCGGGTCGATGACGCGCCCTCTCCGGAAAAGCACCGTGGAGCTCATGACGCGCACACCTCGAGGATGGCCCGCCGCACGGCGACGCCGTTGGAAACCTGCTCCAGGATGACGCTGCGGGGCCCGTCCGCCACCGAGGGCGCCAGCTCCAGGCCTCGATTGATGGGGCCCGGGTGCATCACCAGCGCGCCCGCCTTCATCCTGTCCTCTCGGGCCGGGGTGAGGCCGAACAGGCGCGAGTACTCCTTCGTCGAGGGCAGGAACGCCTCGCCCATGCGCTCCATCTGCAGGCGAAGGCACATCACCGCGTCCGCCTGAGGCAGCACCGCGTCCAGGTTGTGCGTCACCTCGGCGCCCAGCGACTCCAGTCCCGGGGGCACCAGCGTGGGCGGACCACAGAAGACCACCCGCGCGCCCAGGGCCTTCAGGCACCACAGGTTGGAGCGGGCCACGCGGCTGTGGAGGATGTCCCCGACGATGAGCACCGTGCGGCCGTCCAGGCTGCCCCAGTGCTGACGGAGGGTGAAGGCGTCCAGGAGGGCCTGGGAGGGGTGCTCGTGGGTGCCGTCCCCCGCGTTGATGACGGCGCAGCGGACGTGTTTGGCCACCAGGTGGGGCGCACCGGACGAGCGGTGGCGCATGACGATGGCCACGGGCCCCGTCGCCTCGATGTTGCGAGCGGTGTCCAGCAGCGTCTCGCCCTTCGAGGTGGACGAACCGGAGGGGCTCCAGTTGAGGACGCCGGCGCCCAGGCCTCGGGCGGCCATGTGGAACGAGGTGCGCGTCCGGGTCGAGTCCTCGAAGAAGAGGTTGGCGACCACCTTGCCGCGCAGGGTGTGGGTGACGTCTGGACCACCAGGCAGGTGCGCGCGCGCCCTGTCGAGCACTGCTTCGAGCTCGTCCCGGCGCCAGCCTTCGATTCCAAGGAGGTGTCTCATGGCCGGGGGCGCCGCGTACCCCGGGCCGTGCGGCGCGTCAAGCACCGTCCGAGGCGTGGCGGGTCGCCTGCCCCCCGGGTGTGGGTCAGCGCACGGGCTCGAAGAAGCGGTCCAACCGGAGACCCGTGCCACCGAACAGGCCGTGCAGCAGGCCGTGGTAGCCCAGCGACAGCCAGACCACCATCGCCTTGCCCTTGATGTGGCCGTAGGGCACGAACTCCGTCTTGCCGTAGCCGGTGATGCCCAGGCCGTGACGACTGTCGGAGCTGTTGTCGCGGTTGTCGCCCATGACGAAGACCTGACCCTCGGGCACCACGTAGGGCCCCTCGTGCCGAGGCATCCGCGAGGGCGTCTGGAGCACGCTGTGCGGCACGCCGCTCAGGTTCTCCCGGTACAGCGACTCCTGCTGGTCGTACCACTGACCGGCATCCGTGATGTTGTGGACGATGTACTCGCTGTCGACACTCTCGCGGGTCTGCGGCTGGCCATTGATGTGGACCACGCCGTCGAAGATCTCCACGGTGTCGCCGGGCACGCCCACCACGCGCTTGATGTAGTCGGTGGCCTCGTTGACGGGGTTGTTGAAGACGATGACGTCCCCGCGCCCCGGAGGCCGGACGATGACGAACGGCACCACGTTGGCGAACGGGACGCGCACCCCGTAGATGAACTTGTTGATGAAGACCTGATCGCCAATCTGGAGCGTGGGCAGCATGGAGCCGGAGGGAATCCGGTACGGCTCCACGATGAACGTCCGGAACACCAGGGCGACCAGCAACATCTTCACGAAGCCGCCCACGAAATCCATGGGCGACTCCTTGCGGAACGCACCCAGGTGCTGGGAGGTGAGCGCTTCCAGCGCCCTCACCTCGCGGGCCAGCTTCTCCAGATCTCCCTCGGCCGAGGCTGACTCCACCTTCAGCGCCTGCTCGGTGATCTGCTCCGTCAGCGCCGGGGAGAGCTTCTCGCGCACCTGCGGCTTCTGGAGGATGCGCTCGTTCTCGGAGATGAGCTCATGCGCCTCGTGCCGCTGGCGGCGCAGCTGCTTCTCGCGCGGCGACACGTTGCGCCACACCAGCAGCGCGACGAAGTACGCCACCATCAGCAGCCCCAGCCCCTTCATCGCGGGCTGGGCCCAGGCGGCCGCCGTGGGCACGAACTCGATGAGCGTCGTGTACGGGAACAGCACCAGGGCGACGATGCACAGCGGGGCCCACAGGCTGGTGAGCATCTCGCGCCACAGCAACTTACGGCGCGCGCGCACCTGTTCAGGGGTGCGCCGGGCCGCCATCGCGGTCGCCAGCTTCGCGGGAGGGTTGGCGGAAGGACTGGCAGCGTTCATGGCTACTGCTCCGACTTGAGGACCGCGAGGAAGGCCTCCTGCGGAATCTCCACCGTACCCACCTGCTTCATGCGCTTCTTGCCCTCCTTCTGCTTCTCCAGGAGCTTGCGCTTGCGGCTGATGTCACCACCGTAGCACTTGGCGAGCACGTTCTTGCGCATGGCGGAGATGGTCTCACGGGAGATGATCTTCGCGCCGATCGCCGCCTGGATGGCCACTTCGTACATCTGCTTCGGGATGACTTCCTTCAGCTTCGCGCAGACCTCGCGACCGCGCAGGTAGGCGCGCTCGCGGTGCACGATGACGCTCAGCGCGTCCACCGGCTCCCCGTTGATGAGGATGTCCAGGCGCGCCAGATCCGCCTCCTGGTAGCCGGTCAGCTCGTAGTCCAGGCTGGCGTAGCCGCGCGACACGCTCTTGAGCTTGTCGAAGAAGTCGAAGACCACCTCGGCCATCGGCATCTCGTACGTCACCTGCACGCGCTGCCCGCTGCTGCCCAGGTACTTCATGTCCTTCTGCACACCACGGCGGTCCTGGCACAGCTTCAGGATGGCGCCCAGGTGGTCATTGGGGACGTGGATGTGACAGGTGAGGATGGGCTCCTCGAACTTCGCGATGTTCTGCACCGGCGGCAGCTTGGCGGGGTTGTCCACCAGCTGGACGTCACCCTTGCCGCTGGTGATTTGGTACACCACGCTGGGCGCGGTGGTGATGAGGTTCAGGTTGTACTCGCGCTCCAGGCGCTCCTGGACGATCTCCATGTGCAACAGGCCCAGGTAGCCGCAGCGGAAACCGAAGCCGAGCGCCGTGGACGACTCGGGCTCATACGTGAAGGCGGAGTCGTTGAGCTTCAGCTTCGCGAGCGCGTCACGCAGGTTCTCGTACTGGTCGGACTCGATCGGGAAGATGCCGGAGAACACCATCGGCTTCACTTCCTGGAAGCCGGGGAACGGCTCCTGCGTCGGACGGGCCTCCTCCGTGACGGTGTCGCCGACCTTCGCGTCCAGCAGCTCCTTGATGTTGGCGACCAGCACGCCCACTTCGCCGGCCATGAGCTGCGTCACGGGGCGGGAGAACGGGGTGAAGACACCCAGTTCCTGCACCTCGAAGACCTTGTTGTTGCTGAACAGCTTGATCTTCTGCTTGAGCTTGAGCGTGCCTTCCAGCACGCGCACCAGCGTCACCACACCCCGGTAGTTGTCGTACCAGGAGTCGAAGATGAGGGCCTTGAGCGGCGCGTCCGGCGAGCCCATCGGCGGCGGCACGCGCGCGACCACCGCTTCCAGAATCTCGTGGATGCCGATGCCTTCCTTCGCGGAGGCGGGCACGGCCACGGAGGCGTCGATGCCGATGACGTCTTCAATCTCCGCGCGGGTGCGGTCGACGTCCGCGCTGGGCAGGTCGATCTTGTTGATGACCGGGATGATCTCCAGCTCGTGGTCCAACGCCATGTAGACGTTGGACAGCGTCTGCGCCTCCACGCCCTGCGACGCGTCCACCACCAGGAGCGCGCCCTCGCACGCGGCCAGGCTGCGGCTGACTTCGTACGCGAAGTCGACGTGCCCCGGCGTGTCGATGAGGTTGAGGACGTACTGCTTGCCGTCCTTCGCGGTGTAGTTCATCCGCACGGACTGGGCTTTGATCGTGATGCCCCGTTCGCGCTCGATGTCCATGTTGTCGAGGAACTGGGCCTGCGCCTCGCGCTTGCTCAGCGTCCCCGTCTTGTCGAGGAGGCGATCAGCCAGCGTCGACTTTCCATGGTCGATATGGGCGATGATGCAGAAGTTGCGGATGTGCGCGTTTTCAGCCGGCATGTTCGTGGCGCTCGTCGGAAGAAGCGGGCGTGCCTAACATCGAACCGCGCGAAAATCTACGCGCGAACGCCCGCCAGACGAGCAACCCGTCGGGGGCGCCCGATTGTTCCCCCAACCACCGTGCTCCCCTGAACGGACGCCCGGCCACCCGGGGACGACAGGGCACGAGGCCCCGTCCGGGAGGCGACTTCCTCCCGGACTCCCCTGCCCTGCTTCCCGTCAGCCAGCCTCAGCCGTGGACGCGGACCGGCTCGGCCTTCTCGCGGAAGTAGGCGACGGTGCGGCGAGCCCCCTCGCGCAGGTCGGCGGACGGCTCCCAGCCGAGCACCTTCTTCGCGAGCGAGTTGTCGATGCACGAGCGCAGCTGCTCGCCGGGCTTGCCGGGCGCGTGGGCCACGGCGGCCGTCGAACCCGCGGCCTCTGCCAGCAGCGCATAGAGGCGGTTGATGTCGGTCTCCACGCCGGTGCCGATGTTGATGGCGCCCACGTAGTCCTTCTCGAAGGCCAGCCGGTTCGCCCGGGCCACGTCGGGCCCGAAGACGAAGTCGCGGGTCTGCTTGCCCTCACCGAAGATGGTGCAGTCCTGCCCGGAGAGCAGGCGCTGGCAGAAGATGGCCACCACGCCCGCTTCGCCATGCGGGTTCTGTCGCGGGCCGTACACGTTGGCGTAGCGCAGGGCGACGTACGGCAGGCCGTACTGGGCCCGGTAGTAGCCCAGGTACAGCTCCCCCGCCGCCTTGGAGACCCCGTACGGGGACACCGGGCGCGTCGCGTGGGACTCCGGCGCGGGGAACACGTCCTGCTCGCCGTAGATGGCGCCGCCGGTGGAGCTGAAGATGACCTTCTTCACGCCCGCGACGCGCGAGGCCTCCAGTAGATTCAGCATGCCGCGGATGTTCACATCCGCGTCGAAGCCCGGATCATCCACGCTGCGCCGCACGTCCATCTGCGCCGCCAGGTGACAGAGCACCTGGGGCTTCTCCGACTTGATGAGCTCCGCGGCCTCGCGGCTGCGGATGTCATGCACGGCCAGCCGGACGCGCGGGTCCAGGTTCTCCTTCTTGCCACCCGACAGGTCATCCAACGCGATGACCTCGTGTCCCGCCTTCAGGAACTCGTCGCACACGTGCGAGCCGATGAAGCCCGCTCCACCCGTCACCAGGACTTTCACGCTTCCGTCTCCCCGCCACCCGGCCGTGGCCAAACTGTCTTTGATTTCAGAGTCTCTCGCGGCGGCAACCTATGACGGGGATCGCCGCACGGCAACCTCGCGGAACCACGCGATGGTCTCTCGCAGACCCTCCTCCAGAGGCACCTTGGGCTCCCAGCCGAGCAGCGTGCGGGCGCGGGTGATGTCTGGCTGACGTTGCTTGGGATCATCCTTGGGCAAGGGCTTCTCGATGATGCTCCCCCCGCCGCCCGCCGCCGTGCGCACGGCCTCCGCGAACTGACGGATGGTCATCTCCCGGGGGTTGCCGATGTTGACCGGATGGGGCTCGTCCGACAGCGCGAGCCGGACCAGGCCATCCACCAGGTCCTTCACGTAACAGAACGAGCGCGTCTGGCTGCCATCGCCGAAGACGGAGAAGTCCTCGCCCTTGAGCGCCTGGCCCACGAAGGCCGGAACCACGCGGCCGTCGTTGAGCCGCATGCGCGGGCCGTAGGTGTTGAAGATGCGAACGATGCGGACCTGCACGCCCTTGCGACCGTAGGCCGCAGTCACCGCCTCCGCGTAGCGCTTGGCCTCGTCGTACACCGAACGCGGGCCGATGGGATTGACGTTGCCCCAGTAGTCCTCGCGCTGCGGGTGCACCAGCGGATCTCCGTAGACCTCGGAGGTGGACGCCATCAGGAAGACGGCCTTGTTCGCCTCCGCCAGCTTCAGCCCGTTCTCCGTGCCGATGGACCCCACGCGCAGCGTCTCCAGCGGGAGGTTCGCGTAGTCGATGGGCGACGCGGGCGAGGCCATGTTGAACATGTAGTCGAAGGGCTCCTTCACCGGGATGCCCTCGATGATGTCCGCCTTCACGTAGCTGAAACCCGGCCGGCCCTTCAGCGTGCGCAGGTTCTCCTCGTTGCCGGTGATGAGGTTGTCCACGGCCGTCACGGCGGCCGCACCGTCGTCCAGAAGGCGCTCGCACAGGTGCGAGCCCACGAAGCCCGCGCCCCCCAGCACCACCACTCGCTTGCCCTGCATGCTCTTCACGTCGCGCCTCGTCTCTCTGTCAAATCTCGTCGAAGGTCGCCTGCCCCGGCAGCTGCGCTTTGTACTTCTCCAGGACCAGGTCGATGCCCTGGCGGATGTACTCGGCCACGGGCACCTTCGTCTTCTGGTTCAGCGCCTTGAGGAGCTCGTTCTGCTCCGGGGTGATGTAGATGGTGGTGCTGATCTTCTTTCGGGCCATGGCTATATGTGAAAATATATGGAATGACGTGGCGCGCGAAAGCATCTCGTGCGCACGCCTCGGCGGAGAGGCCGCTGCGTCCCGGGAGCACCGCATGACCGGCAGCAAGCGCTGGATTTTCCTCGGGTTGATGACCTCCGGCCTGCTCACCGGCTGCGCCAGCGACAAGGCCGCCGAGCGCGGCACCAACGCCCCGGGTAAGTCCTCACCCGCCTCGTCCGAGGCCATCCACCCGGAACCCGCGCGTGGCGAACACGTCACGCAGCAGGACGTGAACGGCGACGGCAAGCCGGACGTGTGGACCTACACGGTGGCGGACGCGGGCGCGAATGGCGAGGAGCGGTTTCGCAAGGTGCGCCAGGAGCTGGACCTGAACTGGGACGGCCGCGTGGACCTGACGCGCTACTTCGACGAGGCCAGCGCGCTGATGCGCGAGGTGATGGACCTGGACTACGACGGCAAGGTGGACGCCACCTACTTCTACGAGAAGGGGGCCAACACTCGCCGCGAGCGGGACTTCGACGGCGACGGCCGCGCGGACAGCGTCACCTTCTACGAGCGGGGTGTCCTGGTGCGCAAGGAGCGCGACACCAACTCCGACGGGCGCGTGGACTACTGGGAGTACTGGGAGGGCGGTCAGGTGGACCGCATCGGCGAGGACCTGGACGGCGATGGCACCGTCGACAAGTGGACCCGCAATCCCAACAACGCGGCCCGCGACTGAAGGGCGAGCCGCGCCTTCACGGCGGAGCGACTACGGCTTGCTCGTGCCCGTGCGGCCGTAGGAGTCCTCCAACCGCACGACGTCATCCAGCTCGGGGGTGCTGACCTCGAGGATGTCGCAGTCGGTGATGGCCACCATGCGGTGCTTGGTGAGGGGCTTGATGTGGTAGCTCTCCCCCGGGTTCATCTCCTTCTCGATGAGCCCCTGTCCCTCGTCGACGACGAAGAGCAGCTTGCCGCTCTGGACGTGGATCGTCTCGTCCTTCTGGTTGTGGTACTGCAGGCTGAGCTTGTGGCCCTGCTTCACGTGCAGCAGCTTGCCCACGTAGCGCTCGGTGTGGGCCCAGATGAGCTCGTGGCCCCAGGGCTTCTCCACCCGCCTAGTCGTCGTCATGGTGCTTCCCGTCTTCCTCGCCCGCTCTCAGTTCGTGCCGGCCACGAACGCGTCGAGCTGGGTCTCACGCTTGAAGTCTGACAGATACCGCGTCGCAGCGTCCTTCGAGGCGAAGGTGCCCATGCGCACGCGGTACCAGGTGCCCTTACCGGCCACCTCCGCCGTGACGATATAGGGGGCATAGCCCCTATCACGCAACCGGGCCATGAACCGGTCGGCCTCCTGCTTGTCCTGGAACGCCGACAGCTGGAGCGTGAAGGCCCCACCCTTCACCGCCGGGTCCGGCAACTGCGCGGCGCGGGCGATGGCGTCCTTCATCCCTCCACCCTCCTTCTGCGTCGTCCGCGTGGGCACGGCCGCCGTCTCCACCTTGCCCGACACCTGTGCGGGCTTCGCGGCGACGGGGGCGGGCTTCTCGGCGGGAGCGGCGGCGGGCTTCTCCGCGACGGGCGCGGGGGTGGGCTTGGGCGTCTCGGCGACAGCGACGGCCTGGGGCTCCTCGGCGGGCTCCTCCGGGGGCAGCTCGCCCGTGTCGGGGTCCGGCGTCGGGGCCATCGCGGCGGTCCTGGCGGGCTCGGGCGGCTTGGGCGCGGGCTTCTCCACGGGCGCGGCGGGCTTGGGAGCGGCGGGCTTGGGAGCGACGGCGACGGGCTCGGCGCTGGCCTTGCGCGTCAGCTCGTCCTGGAAGGTGAGCGCGGAGTCCTTGTGCTGCACGGCCTGGAGCGCCTGGGCATTGGCATCCAGCGCGGAGAGCAGGTCGGGAGCGCTGGCCGTCTGCACGTCACCGGCGAGCTTCTTCCCCACGACGACGCCCAACACGAAGACGGCGCCGAGCACGACGATGCCGGCGATCAACAGGCTCACAATCTGCCGGTTGTCGAGAGAGACGTCGAACTTCTCCTTCATCCGGTGGGCGTCTCGCATGACTCAGGGATCCTCGCGCGCGGACAGAGCGGGCCACACGAGTCCGTGTTGCGGCCTGTAGCGTCGGCGTCGAGGCAAAGTACGCCCCACCCCCCACCCGGTCAAATTCACGGAAGCGGCGTCGGGGCCGCGCCGTCACCGCGCCACGGACGTCACCGGCAACACCGCCGTGGCGAGCGCCACCGAGGGCAGCACGGAGCCCACGGGCTCCTGCCTCGGCGCGGGCGCATTGAGCCGCGCACGCAGCTCCTTGCCGGCGGCGAAGCTGAGCGTGCGGCGCTCCGGCACGGCGACACTCTGCCCCGTCTTCGGATTGCGTCCCGTACGGGCGCGGCGCGTGCGAAGGGAGAAGACGCCAAAGCCTCGCAGCTCGATGCGCTTTCCCGCCACGAGGGCCTCCGCCATGCAGTCGAAGACGGCATGGACGATGGCTTCCAACTCGCGCCGCGGGACGTGGGGTGCACGCGCCGCGATGCGCTCGATGAGCTCACTCCTCGTCATGGCACACCTCCGCGAGGGACGGTGGACTCTACAGAAGGCGCACCCGCGAGGACAAACCACCCTGCCCCACGCCTCAGCGCAGGCGCAGGTCGGCGGGGCCTTCGACCTCGACCTCGGAGCCGTCCTTCGCTCTCAAGGTGACTTCCGCCCCATCCGGCACGAGCAGGCGGACGGTGCGGCCCAGGGGCACCTCGCGCCCCTCCAGGAGCACGGCGGTGGCCAGGTCATCCGTCTCCGCCACGGCGAAGCCATCATCCACCACCGCCACCAACCCACCTTCCCCCAGGTCTCCCGCATGGATGAAGGGGACCTTCGGACGGAACGGCGGCGCTGGCAGCGGCGTGTGCGGCCCTTCGTGATCGGTGTCCGAGCCCAGCCGCTGCAATCCGTTGGGCGTGAAGAAGGCGACGAAGTACTGCGTGGAGGTGTACGCGTCCTCGTGCGCGCTCTTGGGCGTCACCTGCACGTTGGTGTAGCGGGCGGCGACGATGCGCAGCGCGCGCGGCGCCTCCTGCACGCTGCCCTCCACCCACCGGTGCGCCGGGAGGTTGGAGCCGTGGAGCTTCGCCTCGTCCGCGTCGCCAATCTCCAGCGTGTCGCCCTTCTCGAGGAAGCGCAGGCCTCCGCCGAAGTACTCGAGCACGGCGGGACCGGTGGCCGTGAGCAGCGCGTCCCCCGTGAGCTGGGCGCCGACGGCGACGGTGCGCTGCTCCTTGCCCTGCGTGCGCAGCACCGGGGCCCCCGCCGCGAGCAACCCGGCGATGGGCTTGTCCGAGCGCTCCTTACAGGCGGTGACCAGGCTCGCGGTCGCGGCCACGAGCAGACATCCCATGAGGCGCTGCGCCATGTCCCGCTTCCTCCTCAAGACGACTCGAGCTCAGACGATCCAACCACCACCCAGCACCTTGTCCTGAGCGTAGACCACCGCGGCCTGTCCTGGGGTGACGGCTCGCGCGGGGGCATCCAACTTCACCGAAACGAGACCATGGGGCGAGATTTCCACACGGCCCGCGGCCCCCGCGTGGCGGTGCCGGATGCGGACCTCCACGGGCGTCTCCGGGGACGGTGGCGCATCCACCCAGTGGGGCTGGAGCAGCCCGAAGCGATCACGCCCCGTCTCCTCGGCGCTGCCTACCACCACGCGGTGGGTCTCCGGCTCCAGTCGCTGGACGTAGCGCACCTGTCCGCCACCCAGGTTGAGCCCCTTGCGCTGCCCCACCGTGTAGCGGTGGATGCCCTGGTGGGTGCCGAGCACCTGGCCGTCCCCATCGACAATCTCACCCGAGGGCTGGGGGCCGGCGACCTTCTCCACGAAGCCCGCGTAGTCACCGTCCGGCACGAAGCAGATCTCCATGCTCTCCGGCTTGTGGCTGGTGGTCAGGCCGTGGCGCTCGGCGACGGCGCGGACCTCCGCCTTCGTCATGTCGCCCACGGGGAAGACGATGTCGCGCAGCTCGTCCTGGCCGAGCGTGAAGAGGAAGTAGCTCTGGTCCTTCGCGGCGTCGACGGCGCGGCGCAGGACATAGCGGCCGTCGGTCTCCTCCACGCGCGCGTAGTGGCCGGTCGCAAGCCTCGCACCGAGCGCTCGGGCGCGCTTGAGGAGGAAGTTGAACTTCACGTCGCGGTTGCAGGCCACGCACGGGATGGGCGTGCGCCCACCGAGGTAGGACTGGACGAAGGGATTGACGACGCGGTCCTGGAAGATCTCCTCCGCGTTGGCGACGTAGAACGGAATCCCGAGCGTCTGGGCGACGGCGCGTGCGTCATCGATGTCGTCCGGACTGCAGCAACTCCCACACTTCGCCTTGCCCTCGTAGGACCAGACGCGCAGGGTGATGCCAATGACCTCGTGGCCCTGTTCCTTGAGCAGGGCGGCAGCGGCCGAGGAATCCACCCCGCCGCTCATCGCAACGACGACTCGCATGGTGCCCCTTCCTACACGCCCCAGCGTCCGGGCGCACGCGGGAGGACGGGGGGAGCCCCCCAAACCCGACCCCGGAGCCCGGTGGGAGGGCCGCCCACCGGCCGGGCTCAGGCCCCCGTGCGAGCCGACTGCCAGGCCTGGAGCCGCTGCTTGAGGCCCTCGGCGGTGTTCAGGGCAGGCTCGTCGAGCACCGAGTCCATGAGGAAGCGTGTCGCCTCGCCGACGATGGGCGACGGGCCGACGGCGAGCGTGGCCATGATATCGCCCCCGGTGAGCGCCAGGTCCTTGGGCACCAGGGGCGGCTTCGCGGCGGCCAGGGCCTCCAGCCGCGCGAACAGGCGCTCCAGGTCTGGCAGGCGCTCCGGGGCACGGACCTGGACGCGGGCCCGGGCCACCGCGAGGAGCTGCGGAAGCTGGGGAAGCCCCACGCGAGCCAGGAGTCGGCGCAGCGAGGGGTCCGTGTCCGAGAAGCGCTCTTCCAACTTCGCGGTCTCCACGAGCAGGGCCACCAGGTCGGCGACCTTGTTGGGGAACTTGAGCCGCAGGCCGATGTCACGAGCCTGGGCGCGGTCGACGAGGTCCGCGAGCAGCACGGCCACGCGAATCTCGATGTCGTTCGGCGCGGCCTGCACCGCGGCGCGCGCGAGCTGGGCGGCTTCCGGGGTGGCTCGGGCCACTTCGGGGAGGAACACGTCCAGCAGCCCCGTCTCCGCGAGCAGCAGCAGCCCCCCTTCCGCGCGCGGAGAGAGCAGCAACTTGGTCAGCTCCTCGCGCACGCGCTCCAGGGCCACCTTGCGGAACACGGCGAGGGTCGCGGGAATGGCGTCGCGGGTGTCCGGGTCGAGCGAGAAGCCGAGCACCGCGGCGAAGCGGACCGCGCGCATGGGGCGCAGACCGTCCTCGGAGAAGCGCTCCAGGGCCGAACCCACGCACCGGATGAGCTGGGCCTGGAGGTCCGTCTGGCCGCCGAACGGGTCCGCGAGGTCGCGGTCCAGTGGGTTGTAGGCCATCGCGTTGATGGTGAAGTCGCGGCGGGACAGGTCCTTGACGATGTCGCGCTCGAAGGCGACGGAGCTGGGCCTCCGTCCGTCGAGGTAGTCCCCTTCCGAGCGGAACGTCGTCACCTCGACGTGGGTGCCGCCCTGCACGACGGTGACGGTGCCGTGCTGGATGCCCGTGGGGATGACCTTGCGGAAGGCGCGCTGGACCTCCTCGGGGAGCGCGCTGGTGGCCACGTCGAAGTCCTTCGGGTGAACCTTGCGAACCATGTCCCGGACGCAGCCGCCCACCAGATACACGGCGTGGCCCAGCTCTCGCAGCCGGGCGATGACGTCGAGCACGGGTTGGGGAATGTCGGCGTTGTGGAGGTTGGCGAGCATGGGTCCAGGGGCGGCGAGCGACGTGCCCGCCTGACAACCCGGGTTGTACTTGCGCGCGCCCCTCCGAAGCCAGGGCCCTGGCGACAGGCCCCGTGCAACTCGCGGCAGTGTTCCGCGATGGATGGTGGATCCGTCCCCCCGTGCGGCCCGCTCAGCCGGACCGCTTCTCAGGGAGGCGGGT
Source organism: Myxococcus sp. CA056 (assembly GCF_013336715.1). NCBI lineage: Bacteria > Pseudomonadati > Myxococcota > Myxococcia > Myxococcales > Myxococcaceae > Myxococcus > Myxococcus sp. CA056. The sequence goes on along the minus strand of NZ_JABUMT010000005.1, from coordinate 199,756 downwards.
GGCCGACAGAACTCCGGACAAGGACAGCACGAGCACGCCGGCGAGCGGCACCACGAGCAGCCCCACGCGAAGTCCCACGGCGTCGGCGACGAGGCCGACCACGGGAGGCGACAAGAGGAAGCCCAGGCGCATCAACCAGCTCACGAGCGTGAGGCCCGTGCCAGGTCGCAGTCCGGGAAGCTCGTCAGCACCGTGCATGGCGGCGGGCACCAGCGTCGAGACTCCGAAGCCCGCGAGCGCGAACCCCGCGATGGTGGCGGGCACCGACGGGAACAGCAGAGCCGCCCCCATGCCCACCGCCGCGAGCCCGCCTCCTGCCCGAGCCACGGCGCGCTGTCCGAACCTGTCGACGAACCTGTCGCCGAGCAGCCTCCCGATGAACTGCGAACCCACGAGCGCCACGTATCCGAACGAGGCGACCACGACGCCCGCGCCGAGCGTGCCGGAAAGATAGACAGCCGCCCAGGTCGACCCCGCGTCCTCGACGAGCGCTCCGCCGAGGGCAATCAGGACCAGCGCGGCGACCACGAGCCCCAGGCGCAGTCGACCCGGCGCTCCACGGCGTGCCGGGTCACTCTCCAGCTGCGACGCGTCCTCGGATGAGACATTGGACGCAGTGGGCTCGGGGCCGGGCAGCAAGTAGCGCAGGGCGGTCAACGACACGAGTGAGAAGACCAGGGCCGAGACACCCAGGTGGACACCACGTGGCACGTTGAGCCCCGCGGCGAGCCCGCCCATGAGTCCCCCCAGCACGGCGCCAATGCTCCAGACCGCGTGGAACCCATTGAGGATCGACCTGCCATAGAGACGCTGCACCCGCAGGCCGTGGGAGTTCTGGGCCACGTCCGTGATCGCATCCATGCTGCCGGCGAGAAAGAGTGTCACCGCGAGCGCCACCCACGAGGGCGCGACACCGGCGCACAACACGCCCAACCCCGTGAGCACCGTCCCGGCCACGGCGACCCGTGACGAGCGGAAGCGACGGATGAGCGCTCCGGCGGCCAGCCCGGCCACCAGGGCTCCGAACGGGAAGGACGCGACGGCGAGTCCGTACTGGGCATTGCTGAGCCCGAGGTCGGATTTGATCTGCGGATAGCGCGGCAACAGGTTGGCGAAGATGGCGCCATTGGTGAGGAACAGCACCGCGACGGCGGCGCGAGCCGCTCGGTGCTCGCGGAGCACCGGGGGGCGGAGGGGGATGGTCATGAGGCAGCAGCTCTAGGATGAGAGGAATTGGAGCACGGCGTCGCGAGTGACGTCGCGGCCGTGCGGTGTCGGGTCGAGGCTGACGTGGATGAACAGCCCTTCAATCAAGGCGTCGAGCTTGTGGGCGGTTCGCGCGTCGACGTGCTGTTCGAGCACCGCGCGGCTGCGGCGCATCCAGTCGTGGGTGATCTTCCGGAAGGCGGGCTTCCGGGCCGCGAGGGTGTAGAGCTCGAGCGTGAGCACCAGGTCGTCGGGACCGGCCACGAGGTCCTTGTGAACCAGATCGACGATGGCCGTGGCGAGCTCGTCACGAGAAGCGACCGCCGAGAGTCGCGCAGTGAAGCGCTCGCTGACACGCTCGGCGAAGCGGGTGAAGGCCTCACGCAGCAGCTCGTCCATGCTCGTGAAGTGGTAGGTCATCGAGCCGAGAGGCACCCCGGCCCGGTCCGCGACGCGCCGGTGCGAAGTGCCCGCCACTCCGCCCTCCGCGATGACGGCGAGCGCGGCGTCGATGATGCGGTCGCGTCGGTCGGGGTCGTTTCGGCGAGTCGCCATGGGGGCTCCTGGCTCTGGGGGAAGATACCCTCCATGTGTACGTTCGTACATATCGACATTGTCCGGGGCCAATTTGTTCCCGAGCGAGGACCCTTCTCGGGCCCGAAGCAGTCGAGCAGGCATCCAGCAGCCCGGCGGCCCAGGTCGTTCCATCCGGCCGGAGAAGGCTCCCGTGAGGCCCGCTGGCAATCTCAGACACCCGAGCCCCTCCTTCCCGCCCTCGACGCTGGTCCACACGGAAAGGAATGGCTCTCGCGCTGGCGGAGATTATCGACGGAGAAGCTCGCGATGTGTATGACACTCCTCCATGAAATCAGCTCCTCCTGAATCACCCCAAAGACGCAGACTGCTACTGGCGGTCACCGTCGCCGCGCTGGGTCTGATCGTGCCGCAGATCTCTTTCGCTGATCCGGATTGCGGCCCCTTGGACCCACGGCCGATCTGCAACCCTACCGAAGTTCCTGGGCCCACTGATCGAGCACCCTTCTGGATTCACGAAGGCAAGCGATTCTTCGTGATTGGCGCCTTCGACTATCCTGATCGAGTCACCGCGGATGCGGGTGATTCGGAGGATTTCCCAAACATCGACAAGACAGAGGTCGCGCTGGATGAACTGGGGCGCGTGGGATTCAATACCTTGATCCTGGACATGCAGGATCTGACGGCAGCCGACCTTGACAAGCTGGAGTTGCGCGGCGTCCACGCCCTCGCCAAGGCCTGGAACTGGAGTCACCGAGGAGAGTGGGAAAGTGAGCTCCACTGGGTGCGAGAGGTGGCCGATCAGCACCATATCGGCAGCGACCTCGACCTCAAGATCCAGGAGCTGAAGGCCAAGTCGGCACTCCTCGGCTATGACTCCATGGACGAGATGGGCTGGAACAAGGATGGAGGAGGACAGATCGTATGGGATGGCGGGGCCATTGACGGGCCCAAGACAGACACCAATCGTGCTCGAATCCCCACCGTGGAGGAGGCCACGAGCTTCCGCGCGTTCGTCAACGAGAGAGACCCGGCCCACCCGGTCTACTACACGGAGATCGCCGCCAATGATGCGGAGGGCGTTGCGGCTTGGGAAGGCATCCCCGGCTTCCCCGCATCGGAGTACCGGAAATGGAGGGCCGCGGCGAACGCGTGGGGACAGGACAGGTACCCCATCTCCCTCCTGCCCGGCGGCGGTTCTCCACCATTCCCCCTGGCCCCCCTCAATCACCCGGCGGAGAGCATCGAAGCCATGAAGGTGCTCCATGACGACAACTTCGTGGCACCCTACTCCCCCGCGGGCCCCATATTGATAGTGCTTCAGGGACAGGGCTATGCCGAGTGCTGCAGCTCTCACATGGGACCGACAATAGGCCGCAGACCCAACTACACGGAGACACGCTTCATGGCGTACTCCTCCATCATCCATGAGGCTCGCGGCATCTTCTGGTGGGGAACGGAAAACATCGAGCAAGACTCTCAGCTCTGGTGGGACATCAAGAAGGTCGCCTCGCAGCTGCGCATCCTGGAGCCCGCGCTGCTCTCGGACGAAACGTATGCCCTTGGGGGCTTCGCGCCCGATGCCGGCGCCGGACAGCTCGAGGGCATCCGAAGCACCATCGGACAGCACAACATCCTCATCGTCGCCAACCGCACGCCCACGGCGGTGACCGGCCCCATCACTCCGGTTGCCTGGAATGGAACTTCGCCGGCTCGCCCCCTCTTCGAGCAGCGCAGCAGCATCCTCTACAACTCCAGCCAGGGTGGATGGACCGACACGTTCGGCCCCTGGGAGGTCCATGTCTACACGGACGCGCCCATCTATGGGCGGAAGGATGACTTCGATGGGGATGGGAAGTCGGACTTCACCTGGTACTGGGAGTCACCCGCCATGCCGCAGACAGGGCTTCTCACTGTCCAGGCCAGCTCGCTTCCCCGGCCGATGCGCTTCCCAGGAGGTCTCCCGGGGGACATCTCGCTCACTGGCGACTACGACGGAGACGGCCTCACGGACTTCGCGGTGTACACTCCCGCCGAGAACTCCAACGCTGCGGGGTTCTTCACGGTGTGGCGGAGCCGGGGGCAGCACTGGAGCTGGTTCGATTATGGGGAGCAGGGCGACATCCCCATCGCCGCTGACTACGACGGCGATGGGACCACGGACATCGCCGTGTACCATCACTTCACCGCCCCTAAGAGTACCCCTTCCGGGCTGTACTATGGAGAGTTCCGGTGGCTCTCGAGTCTGGATGGTCTCCCGCAGACCTTCCTAATGGGCGAGCCCGACGACACGCCCATCGTCGGAGACTTCGACGGCGACGGCCTCGATAACTTCGCCATGTATAAGCATAAAGCAGGTACGGGCTGGGGTGGATGGTTCACGGTGTGGAAGCCCGCGGAGAACGCCTGGGATTGGGACACGATGGGACAGGTCGGAGACATTCCTGTCGTCGGGGACTACGACGGCGATGGCCGAAGCGACCTGGCCCTCTACACGCCCCGCTGGCCCACGAACGACGGCGGCGGTTATTTCACCTACGTCCACAGCTCGACGGGGACGTCCTACGTGAAGTTCCTCGGCGGGGTCGGCGATGTTCCCGTGACGGGCGACTACGACGGAGACAGCAAGACAGACATCGCGGTCTACACGCCTCGCACGAGCAGTCCAGCAGCGGGCGGGTACTACACCATCACCTTCTCGGGCTCGCAGATCACGAGCACACGAAGCAGAGCCGGGGTACGGACCGGAGAGCTGCCCATGGGAAGGGAATGGCAGCAATGACAGGCGGACATGGCTCGCGAGAATGAGCCATGACGCACTCGGGACCTGGGCCATCCAGGTCCCGAGCAGTCGCCCCCACGGGATATGGGCGGCTGAACATCTGGGTGGCGACTACTTGCAGCAGATGCCTCCCTCTTCGCCGAACACGAGGTCTCCGAGCAACCGCTGCCCCAGAGGACACCCGTCCCTGTGGGTGCTTCCATCTCCCGGATCTCCCCGTGGACTCCCTCCCTTCGCGAGACACTCCTCGGGCGTCAACGGATCCCCTCCACCCTCGTTGTCGCTATCACCACAAGCCACCGCCCCGACACCGATTCCCAGAATGACAACCATTCTTTTCCAGAACATCCGCACGACTCCATTCTCGTGAAGAGTCGCCCCCAACAAGCAATCCACGTACCATTGCATACCTGCCACCGGTTTCAGACCCGCCCTTGTTTGCCCCAACGAAGTGGCGGCTCAGGATTCTGATGGGCCTCCATGAAACTTCGTGATCCAGCATGCGTTTCCGCCATCCTCGGGCAGAAACCTCTCACGCTGGGATGGACAGTTGTTTCAAGGCGGCATCACAGAGGGGAGATCGAAGGCCCTCGTGCATCAGCACGACGCATACAAGACCTCCGTCACTCAGCAAGGTCCTGCGCCTTCCCTGGCCAGCCGATGTGATTGGAACAGGGACGGTAGCACCGGAGGGTTCACGTGCCGCACGCGGAGGCTTCACCCCCAGCGCGCCTCTTGCCATTGCGCAGGGCGGTGGTGGCGCCCGCTGCGTCCCTCGGCCTTGAGGCGAGGAAGCGGGCCACCTGGTCCCCGCTGAGCAGACCGCGTCGGCTGCCTCCCCCTTTGTCGGATAGGCGTCAGGGGCGCCGCTCGGAGAGTGGCAGCTCGGCCAGGGCCTCACTCTCGTTGCACGCCTCCAGCCGCCTGCTATAACGCGCTGGCCGGTTACGTACTGCTTACGGACCGGGGTGAAGGACTCGTCGAAGGTGGCGGCCCTTCATCAGAAAGTACAAGTAGTTCCGCAGCTTTAGCCGTCCGACCTCGTAGCTCAGTTGGATAGAGCGGCGGTTTCCTAAACCGCAGGCCACAGGTTCGATTCCTGTCGGGGTCATAGCGGAACCCCTTGATTTTCCAAGGGGTTCCGCTCGCAGCACCTGTCGCGGACAGTGCCTGACGCGCCGGCGTGGCGTCCTTGTGGCGCTGCGACGCTGAAGCCCCCCGGGTAGTCCGACCGGCCAGTTCCCGTGGAAGCGGGGCTACCCATCCCTCAGCGGGCCCTGCCTCGACGGCCATCACCCCGCGATCACAGTGCCGGACAACGGGGCGGTGCGGCCCGAGTCGAGGTACAGCCCCCCATAGAAGGCACTGCAGGCGGACTCAGCGAAGCGGCCCCAGGCACGGGCCTTGGTGGTGAAGCTGCTGTCGGACCTGAAGGCGACGGAAGCCGGCCCCATCAAGAGCGCGTTCAAACTGGCGGCCTCGCAGCAGTCGCAGGCCGCGGCCTCCAAGGCCGCAGGGAAGACCTGGGGTTCCCACAGTCGGGAGAAGCTGACCCAGGCCTGGGGCGCCGCGCTGGCGGAGACGGCGCTCGGTCTGCAGTCGTCGTCTGAGATTGGTCAGGTCGTGGAGACCGACAAGGGCGTCCATCTGGTGAAGCTCCAGAGCCGCAGGTCGGGACGGGGCAGCAGGAAGTCGCTTTCCATTCCCATCTCCCATGACATCACCCACACACATAACTGTCGACACTCGCCAGCAACGCTGAAACAACACCGGCATAAGTCAGAGCCCACTCTCCCTCATTCGCCGGAAACACTCCTCCACGGGCCTTCCCTGAAATCGCTCAGCAAGTGCAAGCACCTCGCGCCACTTATACAATTGCTGTGAGACAACTTCCTCCGTGCCCCCGACTGCCGTGAGCACCAGATGGAAATCTTTCTCGTACGCGTTCTGCTTTCCGGGGGGCCTATACGGATCAACTACTCGACCCGCTGGCCTGAATCGTATCTCCACCAGGTCCATCGCGACATGACGAGACCCCGTAACCGCCGGATGCCCCTTGGAGCAGATCTGCTCCGCGAAGTTCGGAACAATTTCGTCATCCCGCTCGATGTGCCAGGCATGGCCGAAGTCACAAACATACAACCAGTAAATACGCATACTCCGCCTCACTCAGTTCACAGAACGCAATGCGCGGTATTCGCAGGTTCGCCAGTATGATGAAGTCACCGCGAGTCGCGGAGAGCCCCTCCACGGAGACAATCTCGCCAGAGCCCCCATCCACAGCTCCCACTGAATTCCCCTCCTCCTGGCAAACTCGCGCAATTCACCATCAAGTCCGTGGGCCGCAGTATATCGCGACTCAGTCGTGCACACCTCATTCGATGGCAGCCCCGACGCATCAAGCTCAGCCAGTTCAGCATCAGGCTCGTGTCACACCAGCACGGAAACTCCGCGTCACCGCCAGCAGGGGACTCTCACTCCGCGGCAAGTGCCTCACCCGTGCGCGAGCCCCTACAGTGGGGTCCGCGCTGGGGAGGCGAAGGCATCGCTCGTGACGTGGGCGCTACAGCGCGGCCTGGAGCGTCTGCTCCAGCTCTTCGCGCGTCTGCCAGCTCACGGGACGCAGGCCCGCCACCAGTTCCAGCGTCCCACTCGAGACGGTGACGGCGGCGTGAAGGTCCGTACGCAACTGGATGCGCTTCACCTTCTCCCTCAGCGCGGTGCGGCCGATATCGTCCTTCTGGAGGGACTCCAGCACCTCATGTACACGCGCCACGAGGAAGCCGAGCGCGCGCAGCTCCTCGGCGCTCGCGGGATTGACTCCGGGGGCCAGCGCCAGCGTCAGCGGAGACTCCGTGACGGCTCGAAAGCGGGATTCCAGCGCGCCGAGCTGACGACGAAGCTCGAGCAGTGAAGGAACAGGCACGGCATCGCGCTTCAGCTCACCGAACGACGCGACATCGTGGACCGTGACGGTCTCGATGGTGCCCACGGGGATGATGACCGCGTCCTCTTGGGGTAGCCGCTCTCGCGGGGGATGAGGAGCAGGATGGCGCGGCCCTCGCGACGGTCCTCCAGCATCTCTCGGACGATGCCAGTGACGGCGCGGCCACTGCGCAGGGACAACGTCGCGCGGGGCAGCAGCAGGGGAATCCCCGAACGCTGCCGCCCGCTGATGCGCAGCAACACCTGGAGCACGGCGTCCAGCCCCTTGGCATCCGCATCCAGAAAGGCACGCAGGGAGTCACCCGTGTACGGGTTCGGCAGCTCCGGGGCGGCCTCGATCGTCCTCCGGATGGACTCCTTGCGGTCCTCCACCTGGTCCACATTCGTGACGGGCTCGTGGTCCAACGTGAGCACCCCGTCCTGAAACGTGGCGATGCTGGACGAAGAGGAGTTGCTCGACGAATTGCGGATGACGATGCGCTTGAGCGCGCCTCGCAGGAACTCCCGGCCCAGGTCGTCCTGGCCCAGGGCCGCCAACGCACCGATGAGCGGCCTGAAGTAAACCTGGGGCCACGCCTCCGCGTAGAGGTCCGCATAACCCTCCGCCGTGAGACTGGCCCAGTCGACCTCGATGGGCACCTCGAAGCGCGCGGCGGCCTCAAGGTCCTTCTTTATCTTCGGGTAGTGCGTCTCCTCGAACTGCTTCGCGGCCTTGCGTTCGGCGAGTCCCATTCAATTCTCCAGACGGAGGGGATGGGCGAGGAGTCTCGCCCGATCCCCCACAAGACGCCCAGGGCCGCCCGCACGTTCCGTGTCCCCTTGAGTTCTCCCCGGCCCCACGCCCTGACCGGCATCCCCCTCGAAGACCCCACATTCCTGGGATGGACCTGCCCGGGTGGCTCCCTCCACCCTGCTCTCCTACCGGACACACCCTGTTCGCGAGAGGAGAGGACCCCGGATGTTCATCCCCCTGCCGTTGTCACGCCTCGCGACCCAACGCGTCCTCCTCCTCTGGATTGCCCTGGGCATCGTGAGTCTGGTGGTCAGTCTGGGTGGGTTCCTGAGCCCCTGCCAGTGGACCCCCGAGCGGGCATTTGCTCGCGCCTGTTCGCCACAACAACCCAAGGAGCCGTGACTGCGGGCAGGACGTTCCATCGTGGTGGCCGTCATCACACCAGGGAGAGCCGCGCCTGGCTGGCACACGGGGCCATCAGGGCATGGGCGCGCTTGGATGCTCACTCGGAACAACGGGGTTCGCACCTCCCGCCCTGTTGGATATACGCTGGTCGAGTCCGCCCATGCACACGCCCTCCGTCCGAACCCGAGTCCTGTCCGCCATCGTCGCCGTCCTCGCCCTCTCCGCCTGTGGCGGTGGCAGCGCCCCCCCAGCGGAACAGAGCGCCAAGGACACGGGCCCCGCGGTCGCGGTCGTCAATGGCCGCTCCCTGTCGACCCAGGAGGTGAAGGCGAAGCTGGACGAGCAGCCACTGTTCGTGCGCAGCCGCTACGCCACACTGGAGAAGAAGAAGGAGTTCCTGGACAACCTCATCCGCTTCGAGCTGCTGGTGCAGGAAGCTCGCAAGCAGGGGCTGGAAAAGGACCCGGAGATCAAGGCGACGCTGGAGAAGGTGATGGTGCAGAAGCTGCTGCGAAAGCAGCAGGAGGCCGCCGCCGGGACGATTTCCGAGCCGGAGCTGCGCAAGTACTTCGACGAGCACACCTCCGAGTTCGTGAAGCCCGAGCGCGTCCGGGTGAGCCACATCTTCCTGGAGGCGCCGCCGGCTGACGCCGCGAAGCGCACGCAGGCGCGCACCACCGTGGTGAAGCTGCTCGCGGACCTGAAGACAAAGGAAGCCGGCCCCATCAAGAGCGCCTTCGAAATGGCGGCCACACAGCAGTCCCAGGATTCCGCCACCAAGGCCGCCGGGGGCGACCTGGGCTTCCGCAGCCGGGAGGAGCTGACCCAGGCCTGGGGCGCCGCGCTGGCGGATGCGGCGTTCGGTCTGAAGTCGTCGTCTGAGATTGGCCAGGTCGTGGAGACCGACAAAGGCTTCCACCTGGTGAAGTTCCAGAGCCGGCAGGTCGGGATGAACCAGACCTTCGAGCAGGCGAAGCCGCGCATCGAGGCGCGCCTGACGGGCGAGCGCCGCTCCAAGGCGATGGAGGGCTTCATCGACGGACTGAAGGCCCAGGCGAAGATCGAGGTGAAGGAAGACGCCCTCGAGCAGTTGAAGATCGAAGGCGCGGAGAACAAGCCCGCAGCCCCTGCTCCGACGTCCCAGCCTCACCCGTAGGCGGCTCGCTGCGACACACCGAGCCGGCGTACCGCCTCAGCGGTTCGCGCCGGCTCGCGAGCCCGACCTGATCGCGACAGAAGGCATCACAGACATCACGACCCCGCCAAGGACCCGCGTGTGGTGCGGAGGGCCAGCTGTGCAGCCCCCTATACACGTGCGTCATTGGGCATACATGGGCGTGCACACCCCTGCATTCTCGAGTGACTCCTCTTCGTGGGAGCAGGCGGGGCACGCTGGGTGCACAGGTGGCCCGGAGTCGGCCCCTCGTTCACTTCATGTGAACCCGGCATGAAGTAGGCTGCGATTGCCAGCGCCCGCGTGCCGAACACCGTCCGCAGCCCTTCAGTCCCTCGAATCTTCGCAAGGATTGAAATGCCCATGCAGCGACACAGTCGTTTCGCCCTCCCACTCCTGCTGGCCTCGGCGTTGCTGACCCTCGGCGCCGGCTGCTCCTCCAACCCGGAGCCCACCGACGATTGTACGACAACCCCCGCGAGCTGCGCCCCAGACGCGGGCCCACCCGATGCTGGCCCTCCTCTCGAGCCGCCCACGCTCATCGAAACCACCCAGTCCGCCGTCAACACCAGGCCTGGAGAGGTGGTCTCCCTCCGAGTCATCACGCGGGACGACAAGACGCCCCAGCTCACCTATACGTGGACGGCCAGCACGGGCTCGCTCGGGACTCCGACCAACACAGTCAACATCAGCGAGGTGAAGTGGACCGCGCCCCCCTGTCTGCCCGCGGGGACTCGCATCGCCGTCACCGCCACCGTGACGGATGATGACGACCTCTCCACCACCCAGACGTTCCTGCTGTCAGCCCACCCCTGCACAGGCCCCATGGTCTCCGGGGGCGCTCGCCACTCGCTGACCTTGCGCGCGGATGGCACCGTCTGGGCATGGGGTAGCAACGCTTTCGGCCAGCTTGGCGATGGGACCGCCCTCGACCGCGACACCCCTGTCCAGGTGGCCGGATTGACGAACATCACCGCCGTGGCCGCGGGAGAGTCCCACTCGCTGGCCCTGCGCGAGGACGGCACTGTCTGGGCCTGGGGCTACAACGTCCGCGGCCAGCTCGGCGATGGAACGACCACGGACCGTTCCACGCCCACACAGCTGCTCGGGCTGACCCGGGTCATCAGCATCGCCGCGGGGAGCTATCACTCCATCGCGCTCCGCGAGGACGGCACCCTCCGGACATGGGGTAGCAACTCTTTCGGCCAGCTTGGCGACGGAACGACCACGACCCGAAGGTCGCCCGTGCCGGTATCGGGGCTGAATCGAGTCACCCGCGTCGCCGTCGGCAAAGCCTCGCAATCCCTGGCGGTGCGCGCGGACGGTACCGCCTGGGCGTGGGGCTTCAACGCCTTGGGCCAGCTCGGCGATGGAACAACCACGGACCGCTCCACGCCCGTGCGAATCGCGGGGTTGGGGCCGGTCGTTGCCCTCTCCGGCGGCCTGGGCCGGTCCATGGCCCTCCTCACCAACGGCAGCGTCTGGGCATGGGGCTTCAATTACAAAGGCGCCCTGGGAGATGGGACGGAGATCTCCCGGAACGAGCCCGTGGAAGTCACCGGGTTGAGAGGTGTGACGACCCTCGAAGTGGGAACCAGCCACTCCCTGGCCACGCGTGACGACGGGACGGTCTGGGCGTGGGGGGAAAACTATTACGGTCAACTGGGAGACGGAACGGCAGTGGACCGCCACACGCCCGTCCAGGTGCCGGAGTTGACCGGCGTCGTTTCCGTCTCCGCCAGCAAGGAGCACTCTCTCGCGCTCCTTCTTGACGGCACCCCGCGGGCCTGGGGCCACAACGGAGACGGGCGCCTCGGCGTGGGCGCGCCTCCTCGACGCCATACACCCACCCAGGTCCCCGGGCTGACAGGTGTGCTTCACGTCGCCTCGGACGACCACCACTCACTGGCCCTGCGCGCGGATGGCTCCGTCTGGGCATGGGGTGACAACGACAACGGCCAGATTGGCGATGGGACCTTCCTCCGGCGCCCCTCCCCGGTGCAGGTGTCCGGACTCACCGACATCGTCGCCATCGCCGTGGGCGACACGCACTCACTGGCCCTGCGTGGCGACGGCACCCTCTGGGCCTGGGGTACCAATGCTTCCGGCACACTCGGCGATGGGACAACGGTCATCAGCCGCAAAGCCATCCAGGTACCCAACCTCACCCACGTCACCCGAATCGCCGTGGGCATGAAACATTCGCTCGCCCTGCGCGAAGACGGCACCGTCTGGGTCTGGGGCAGCAACCTCTTCGGCCAGCTTGGCGACGGAACAACCACCGACCGAAGCGTGCCTGTTCAGGTGCCCGGCCTCACCCACGTCACCCGAATCGCCGCGGGTGGGTACCACTCACTCGCCCTGCGCGATGACGGCACCCTTTGGGCCTGGGGCCTCAACGTCGTCGGCCAGCTCGGCGATGGAACGAACACCCACCGCCACGTGCCCTTCCCGGTGTATGCGTTGACCAACGTCTTCGATGTGGCCGCGGGCAGGGACCACTCGCTCGCCATGCGGACGGATGGCACCGCCTGGGCCTGGGGATGGAACAAGCAGGGACAGCTCGGCACCGGACGGGACACAGGTGGACGGATAGCGGATCGGATGAGCGGGCTGACCCACATCCGAGCCCTGGCCGGCGGCGGCGAGCATTCCCTGGCCCTGCGCGAGGACGGGACGCTCCTGGCCACGGGTAGCAACAGCCACGGCCAGCGCGGAGACGCCAGCTCCGGAGACCAACTCACCGCGCTCCAGGTGGCCGGCATTTCCAACCTCATCCAGATCGCCGCGGGCAACCGCCACTCCCTGGCCGTCCGCGATGACGGCACCGTCTGGACCTGGGGCGACAATCTCATGGGTCAGCTTGGCGACGGGACCTCGGCCGACGTCCACCACCCGAGGCAGGTCACGCTGCCATAGGCGACTGAAGGGAGGGGGCCTCCGAAGCACCCGCCCCTTCCCTTCGCGTCCAAAGCCAGACTCAAGCCGCCCGAAGGACCGTGCCCAGCCGACGCACGGCCTCCTCGATGCGCGCTGGATCACAATTCGAGAAGTTCAATCGCAGCCCATGTGACGCCGACCGCCCGCCGCTCACGCCGAAAGCCTGCCCCGGAAGAAACGCCACCTGCTGCGTCTCCAGCGCCCGGGCCAGCAACACCGTGGTGTCGCTCCCCTCCGGCAACTCCACCCAGACGAACATCCCGCTCGTGGGCTTCGTCCACGAGGCCCCGGCCGGCAGGTGCGCCTCCAGCGCCCTCAGCAACGTGTCCCGCCGCAGCCGGTACTCCCCTCGCAGCCGCGTCAGGTGTGCCTCCAACTTCCCCGACTGGAGGAACGAGAGCACCATCCGCTGCGTGAAGGTCGCCGTGTCGATGTCGCTCGACTCCTTCACCGTCGCCAACCGGAAGACCAGCGACTCCGGCACCACCACCCAGCCCACCCGCAGCGCCGGCGCCAGGATTTTCGAGAACGAGCCGACGTAATAGACCCACTGCGCGTCCAACGAGCGCAGCGGAGGCAGTGCCCCGCCCTCCTCGTAGTGGAGCAAGCCGTACGCATCGTCCTCGATGATGGGCATGCGGTACTCCCGCGCCAGCCCCACCAGTCTCTCCCGCGCATCCATCGCGAGGCTCGTCCCGAGCGGATTGTGCCCGTCACTCATCGTGTAGAAGAACGCCGGCCGCTCCCCTGACGCGAGCAGCGACGCCAGGCCGTCCACCAGGTCCAACCCCGTCCGCGCATCCCTGCGCACCGTGAGCCGCCGCGCCTGGAACGGATCCAACACCTGCTGGAAGCCCGAGTACACCCGGTCCTCCAGGAGCACCGTCTGCCCCGGCTCCAGCAAGAGCCGCGTCAGGAGGTTCAGCCCCTGCTGCGCCCCCGTCGTCAGGAACACCTGACTCGTCGAGCAGCGCACCCCGCGCTTCGCCATCAGCGCCACCACCTGCTCGCGCAGGGGCTCCAGCGTCGGCGAGTACTGCAACGCCCCCACCTGCTCCGCCAGCACCCGCGCCGCCGCCTCCGCCATCCCCTCCGTGGGAAACAGCTCCGCGGCGGGCAGCCCCAACGCAAGCGAGAACACGCCCGGCCGGGTGATGATCTGCAGCATGTCCTGGATGGCCGAGGGCGCCAGCCGCCGGGCCCAGGACGCCAGCGGCAACTCCGAAGAGGAAGTCGAGGATGCCGTCACGTGGAGAAGCCTCCGGACGCTGACGCACAAAACGTGCGCACTCTTGAAGGTCCGACGTAATGGTAGCGCAGGCGAAATCCGCGAGGGCTAAAAGCCGTTAGAGGGAGAGACTCGCGGTGTGGACTCAGGGCCCACCCTTACAGGTCCAGCAGGCAGGCGAACGTCATCAGGGGCTTCCCTGTCTCCATGCCCTCCCAGATAATCAAACCTCGCCTGGAGAACCGATGCTGGACCGACCGATGTACCTCAAGCCCAACGTGGCGATCGAGCCACTGTACAACCAGTGGTACGCCTGGTGGTACCTGCTGTCTCCCGCCACCGCGCCGCTGTTCGTGACGAACCTGCACCAGAAGTTGATGCAGTCCTTCGTCGCCAACCCCGACGTCCACGTGGCCGCGCTGAAGAACCCGATGTTGATGGGCGGCCCGTTCATCAACCACCCCACGGCGCGCGCGGCCCGGGTGAAGGAGCTGCTCGAGCGGACGCTGCGAGACCAGGCGCACATGCTCGCGTACACCAAGGCGGTGGCGGAGCTGGAGCAGTTGATGGCGCCGAACAACGGCGGCTCGCTGGAAGCGCTCTACCCCAAGGTCCCGGACCTGCTGCGCGGCTACGTGGAGCTCACGTACGACCTGAGCAACCGCGCCAGCGCGCGTTTCATCGAGCCGCTGCTGTACAAGAGCCGCTTCTATCAAGAGTCCTCGCAGAGCGTGACGCTGATGCAGGTGGACGGCGACTGGCGCCCGTACATCTTCAGCACGCCGCGCCTCGAGGAGGACATGCCGGTGCACCTCAAGGTGCCCTACCGCCACGAGGGCCTGGACGCGCTGTTCCGCATGCGTCACACCCCGGGCTCGCCGGGCCAGGTGGCGGAGATGCTCGGCGTGCCGTCCTCGGCCGCCGCGGCGTTCGCGGACCTCTTCACGGACGCCGTGCCTCGCAAGGCGCCTCGCTATGACGGCGAGGGCGTGCGGGTGCGCTACTTCGGCCACGCCTGCGTGCTGCTGGAGACGAAGGAGGTCAGCATCCTCACCGACCCCGTCATCAGCTACGAGTTCCCCACGGACCTGCCGCGCTACACGCACGCGGACCTGCCCGAGCACGTGGACTACGTGGTCCTCACCCACGGCCACGCGGACCACTTGATGATGGAGACGCTCCTCCAGCTGCGTCACCGCGTGGGCACCATCATCGTCCCGCGCAACAACGGCAACTCGCTGGCGGACCCCTCCCTGCGGCTGATGCTCCACCACACGGGCTTCAAGAACGTGGTGGAGATCGACGACCTCCAGGAGATCACCATCCCCGGCGGCTCCATCACCGGCCTGCCCTTCCTCGGCGAGCACAGCGACCTGGCCATCCAGGCCAAGACGGCCCACCTGGTGCGCGTGGGTGGCAAGTCCATCCTGATGGCGGCGGACTCCAACGCGATTGAGCCGCGCATGTACCAGCACCTGCGCGACATCATCGGCCCCATCGACATCCTGTTCCTCGGCATGGAGTGCGAGGGCGGCCCGATGAGCTGGATGTACGGCCCGCTCCTGTCCAACCCGCTGCCCCGGAAGATGGACCAGGCGCGGCGCCTCAACGGCTCCGACTGCAACCGCGCCATGGAGATCACCAACCACCTGACGCCCAAGGAGGTCTACGTCTACGCCATGGGCCAGGAGCCCTGGCTGCGGCACGTGATGATCCTCGTCTACAACGAGACCACCCCGCAGCTCATCGAGTCGAACAAGTTCATCGACCACTGCCGCTCCAAGGGCATGCAGGCCGAGCGCCCCTACGTGCGCATGGAACGCGTGCTCTAGGCGGCGCGAGGCACCAGGAGTCCCCGGGTCTGGAGCGCGGCCAGCACGCGCTCAAGGCCCGCCTCCAAGGGCTCCGAGCTCGAGCGGACGGTGACTTCGGGCGCCTCCGGAGCCTCGTACGGGTCCGACACGCCGGTGAAGTGGGGCAGCTCACCGGCGAGGGCCTTCTTGTAGAGCCCCTTCACGTCGCGCGCGATGAGCGCCTCCAGCGGCGCCTCGATGTAGACCTCCACGAAGGCCAGCCCCGCGTCCGCGGCCAACTGCCGCACCTCCGCGCGCGAGCTCTGATAGGGCGAAATCGCGGCGACGATGACGCCGACGCCGTGCCGGGCCAGAAGGCGCGCCACGTGGCCGATGCGCCGGACGTTCTCCTCCCGGTCCTCCCGCGAGAAGCCCAGTCCGCGCGTCAGCCAGGTGCGCACCTCGTCACCGTCCATCACCTCCACCGGACGCAACGGCTCCAGCCGCGAGCGCAGCGCCCGCGAGAGCGTGCTCTTGCCCGCGCCCGACATGCCCGTCAGCCAGAGAATGAATCCGGAGCCTTGCCGATTCATGCGCACCTCAGACCGCGGGTCCGTTGATCATCCCGGCACCCACCGTCGCGTTCGTGCCTTCGTCGATGAGGATGAAGCTGCCCGTGTGCCGGTTGCGGCGATACTCATCGAAGAAGAGCGGCACCGTGGTGCGCAAGGTCACCCGGCCAATCTCGTTGAGCGCCAGCCGGGGACTCGTCTCGTCCCGGCTCAGCGTGTTGACATCCAGCCGGTAGTGCAACTGCTTCACCTGGGCCCGCGCCGAGCGCGTGGTGTGCTTGAGCGCGAACCTGGCTCCCGGCTGGAGCGACACGCCCTCCGCCAGCCAGCACACCATCGCATCCAGGTCCTGCCCCACCATGGGCGGATTGCCCGGCCGGCACAGCATGTCGCCCCGGCTGATATCCAGCTCGTCCGCCAGCGAGACATTCACCGACATGGGCGGGAACGCCTGAGCCACGGCCTTCCCCGCCAGGTCCAGTTCGCGGATGCGCGTGGTGAAGCCGGAGGGGAGCGCCATCACCTCGTCGCCCGGCCGCAGCACGCCGCCCAGCACCTGCCCCGCGTACGCCCGGTAGTCGGGGAACTTCGAGGACATGGGTCGGATGACGCTCTGCACGGGGAAGCGCACGTGGATGAGGTTGCGGTCCGACGCGATGTGCACGTTCTCCAGGTGGTGCAGCAGCGTGGGTCCCTGATACCAGGGCATCCGCTCGGAGCGCGTCACCACGTTGTCCCCGCCCAGCGCGGAGATGGGGATGAACGACAGGTCCGCCACGTCCAGCTTCATGGAGAACTGGCGGAACTCCTCGCGGATGCGCTCGAAGACCGCCACGTCGAAGTCCACCAGGTCCATCTTGTTCACGCAGAGGACCAGGTGCGGCACGCGCAGCAGCGAAGCCAGGAACGCATGGCGCCGCGTCTGCTCCAGCACGCCCTTGCGCGCATCGACGAGGATGAGCGCCAGGTCCGCGGTGGAGGCCCCCGTCACCATGTTGCGCGTGTACTGGAGGTGCCCCGGCGTGTCCGCGATGATGAACTTGCGCTGCGCCGTGGCGAAGTACCGGTAGGCCACGTCGATGGTGATGCCCTGCTCGCGCTCGGCCTTCAGGCCATCCAGGAGGAGCGCCAGGTTGACGTACTCGTCCCCTCGCGCGCGGCTGGTGCGCTCCACCGCGGCGAGCTGGTCCTCCAGAATCGAGCGGGTGTCATGGAGCAGCCTGCCGATGAGGGTGCTCTTCCCGTCATCGACGGAGCCCGCGGTCGCGAATCGAAGCAGTTCCACTAGAAGTAGCCCTCGCGCTTGCGGTCTTCCATCGCCGTCTCACTGAACTTGTCATCCGCCCGGCTCGCGCCCCGCTCCGTGACTCGCGAGGCGACAATTTCCGTGATGACCTCCGCCACCGTGACGGCGCCGGACTCCACGCACGCGGTGCAGGTCATGTCCCCCACCGTGCGGAAGCGCACCGGCGCCGTGGTGACCTCCTCGCCCGGAAGCAGCGGCAGGTAGGGAGACCACGCCATCAACATGCCGTCCCGGCGGAACACCTCGCGCCGGTGGCTGAAGTAGATGGACGGCAGCGCCACACCCTCCCTCGCGATGTACTGCCACACGTCCAGCTCCGTCCAATTGGACAGCGGGAAGACGCGCAGGTGCTCTCCCCGGCGGTGGCGACCGTTGTAGAGGTTCCACAGCTCCGGGCGCTGGTTCTTCGGGTCCCACTGACCGAACTCGTCGCGGAACGAGAACACCCGTTCCTTCGCGCGCGCCTTCTCCTCGTCGCGGCGCGCACCACCGAAGACGGCGTTGAAGCGGTGCTTCTCGATGGCCTCCAGCAACGGCACCGTCTGCGCGCGGTTGCGCGAGGCCCGCGGCCCCTTCTCCTCCGCCACCCGGCCCCCGTCGATGGCCTCCTGCACGGACGCCACGAGCAGACGCGCGCCCAGCTCCGCCACGCGCGCGTCGCGGTACTCGAGCACCTCCGGGAAGTTGTGCCCGGTGTCCACGTGCATCAGCGGGAACGGGAGCGGCGCGGGCGCGAAGGCCTTCACCGCCAGGTGCAACATCACCGCGGAGTCCTTGCCGCCGGAGAACAGCAACACCGGGCTGTCCAGTTCGGCGACCACTTCCCGGATGATGAAGACGGACTCCGCCTCCAGGGCGTCCAGGTGCGACAGCTCGTAGCTCACGCGAAAAACGCTAGCACGTCTTCCGAGGAGTCCCGCCAGTCCACTCATTCACGAATTCCGAGCAGAGGCAGCCAGTCCTGTACGCTGGGTAGAAGTCTTCAACACGCTCGAAGTACCGGGGCCTTGACCCGTTTTCCTCGGCTGTGCGACAGAACCATACCGCCATGCCCAGTGCTCCCACCCCGAACCCGAACTCTCCCGAACGTTGGTTTCCCTCCCGGAAGCCGCTGACAGACCCTCGCCTGCGGCTGTTCTGCCTGCCGTTCGCCGGAGGCAGCGCGTCCATCTACAGCGGCTGGCAGGGAGGCCTGCCTCCGGGCGTGGAGCTGTGCGCGGTACAGCTGCCCGGCCGTGAGCGGCGGTTGATGGAGAAGCCCTTCGACAACATGTCCGCGCTGATGGACGTGCTGCTGCCGGTGCTCGCTCCGCTGCTGGACAAGCCGTTCGCCTTCTTCGGCTACAGCATGGGCTCGCGCATCTCCCTGGAGCTGACGCGGCGCCTGCAGGCGCGCAACGGCCCGCTGCCCCGGGGCCTGGTGCTGGCCGCGTCCGGCGCGCCCCGCGAGTCGGACCGCAAGCCCATCCACCACCTGCCGCAGGAGCAGTTCATCGAAGAGCTGCGGCGCTATGACGGCACGCCGGAGGAGATCCTCCAGCACCGGGAGCTGCTGGAGCTGCTGGTGCCCACCCTGCGCGCGGACTTCGCGCTCGCGTGGTGGGAGAACGGCCCCGGGCCCGTGAAGCTCGACGTGCCCATCTCCGTCATGGGCGGCACCGAGGACAAGCACGTGTCCCTCGCGCGCCTGGAGACGTGGCGCGAGGAGACGCGCAACGCCGACTTCCGCATCCGCCACTTCGAGGGCGGCCACTTCTTCCTGCGTAAGCAGCAGCCCGCGATGCTCGCCGCGCTGGGCGAGGACCTCACGCGCTGGATGGCCGCTCCGGCCTGAGGCTCACGCCGCCTCGTCGAAGCGGGGCGGCGCGTCCGACTCCAGCGGCACGGTGAACTGCCACCTCACGCGGAAGGGCCGCTCCCTTGGCCCCCGCATCGCCACCGCCGCTTGATGGCGTTCGGAGGGACGCAGCTGCATGAAGCGCCAGGTCTCCGGCGTGTCCACCATCCGCGCATCGAAGGAGATGCGCGGCTCCTTGCCGGCCTCCAGGTGGAAGGCGAACTGGTCCAGCGGCAGGGACAGCCCCGCGCCCCGGGCCTTGATGTAGGACTCCTTGAGCGTCCAGTACTCGAAGAAGCGCCCGCGCTGCTCGGCGGCGGGCAGGGCCCGGAGGGCGGAGATCTCCGGGGGGGCGAAGAAGTGGTCGGCGATCTCCACCGTCTCGCCCGGCCGCTGGGCATCTTCCACATCCGCGCCCAGCTCCGCGTCGAGCCCCACCGCCACCAGCGCCATGCCGTCCGTGTGCGACAGGTTGAAGCGCAGCCGCGCGCCCCACTCACCCCGCACCTCCGGCCTCCCGTATGCGTTGGTCGAGAAGCTCCACGCCGAGGGCGCCACCGGCGCGTAGCGCGACAGCGTCAGCCGCACCAGCGCGTGACTCACCAGGTATTGCCGCTGGTGACGCTCGAAGCGGAAGCGCTTCTGCTTCTCGCGCTCCCCTGAATCCAACAGCCCCCAGTAGGCGTCCAGGAGCCGCTGTTCCTGGATGCGCTCGGGCTCGACAATCCACACATGGACTTCGTCCGGACGAAGCTCCAGCGGAACGGCGACAGTCGACATGCCTCACCTCTACCACGCCGGGCCGCACCCCGCGTAGGCTCGGAACTCCAAGTCCGGCCTCGCGCCGGAATGGGGGGAGCAACATGGATCCGCACGCCGCGACGAAGAAGCTGGAGACGCTGCGCACGCTCATGGCCGGCCACACCGATACCAGCGAGGAGCGTCGCATCCTGGACCTCCTGCGCGACGCCAACGCCGCCGAGCTGAACTACCTCCTGGCCAACATCGACCTCGAGTCCCTGCTGGGGGACATGGATGACCGCATCTTCGGGCCGGACCACCACACCGCCCTGTTGACGATGCTCTGTCGCGAGCGCGCCGCCCAATTGGCCCTGCCGGTGCGCGCAAGCCTGGTGACAGCGCTCCAGCGCGGGGGCACCCCCGCCACCGCGGAGCGCGCCCTGCGCGACATGTTCCTGAGCGTGCACGGCCGAGAGCTGACCGCCTTCAAGAACCTGCTCGACGCCGGCAACAACCACCAGGACCTGGAGAAGCTCCTCTTCGACGACGTGGACGACCCGGCGCTGCGCGAGGAGATCCTCGCGCACATCCTCCGCGAGGGCGAAGCGGCACCCAGTGGCGAGAACAAGGTCCTCAGCGACATCGACGACACCTTCTTCGCCAACCTCAAGGACACCCGGTACCCATCCAAGACCGTGTACCCGGGCGTGCTCGCCTTCTACGCGGAACTGGACCGCGGCCCGGGCATCATCCCCGGCCGGGAGGGCGACCTCACCTTCGTCACGGCCCGGCCCATGGACCCGCTGGGCGCGGTGGAGAACCTGACCTTCGACTCCCTGCGCAAGCACGGCGTCCCGCCCCATGTCGTGCTCTCCGGCAGCCTCACCCACCTGCTGGGCAACTCCCGCATCGCCGCGAAGAAGTTCGACAACTTCCAGCGCTACGTGCGCGTCTTCCCGGAGTACGGCTTCGTCTTCGTGGGCGACAGCGGACAGGGCGACGTGGAGTTCGGCGACAAGATGCTCACCGCCGCCCCGCACGCCGTCCACGCCGTGTTCATCCACGACGTGGTGGACACCCCGGAGACCACCCGGCGCGCGTGGCGCGAGAAGCGCATCCACTTCTTCGACACCTATGTGGGCGCCGCGCTGGAGGCCTTCGCGCTGGGCCTCATCTCCCGCGACGGACTGGCTCGGGTGGCCATCGCCGCGCGCGAGTCGATGGAGGGCATCGCCTTCACCTCCGCGGCCCAGCGAGATGCCCGCAAGGTGGAGCTGACCCGGGACCTCCAGCGCGCGGACGCGCTGACGTCTCCGTCGCCTCCCGCGGCGCACTGACGCCTCCCAGGCGTCGAGCACGAGAAGCTCGGGGGTGCCCTCCGGGCCCGGCGCGCTGACGCGTACCGGACGGCCTCCGGCGCGCGATGACGCCTGGGTGAGCAATCCCCTTCCACCGTCCCTGGGGGCAGTTGGCGTGGGCCCAACCCCCACCAACTTTCCCCCCGCTCCCTCATGGGAGAAATGGGGGCGGCGCGGGCCGCCACGGGGAAGGGGTGGCGGCGTGATGGGGGACGGGACCTGATGGAGCTCTTTCCCATCCAGCTGCTGTTCATCGTCGTCTTGATGAACCGCTACATCCTCGGTCCGTTCCTGCGGCGCCTGCGCGGGTCCAGCATCGACCGGGTGGACGACACGTACCGGCCTCGCGTCGCCATCGTCATCCCCCTCTTCAACGAGGGGAAAGGCATCTTCCACGCCATCCGCAGCCTGCTGGAGCAGGACTACCCCAGCGACCTGCTGCAAATCGTGGTGGTGGACGACTGCTCCAACGATGACAGCTACACGTGGGCCCTGAAGGCCGCGGAGGGACACTCCAATGTCCTGGTCATGCGCAACCCGGAGAACATGGGCAAGCGCAAGGGCATCAACCGGGGCGTGAAGGCCGCGGTCGACGCGGAGATCATCGTCTCGGTGGACTCCGACGTCATCGTGGACCGCTCCGCGGTGCGCAACCTCGTGCGCCGCTTCGTCAGCTCCCGCATCGCGGCGGTGGGCGGACGGACGTACGTGACGAACCGGCACCAGAACTGGCTGACGCGGATGGTGGAAATCAAGTTCCACTTCGCCCAGCAGTGGCTGAAGGACCTGGAGCGCAGCTTCCGCCAGGTGATGTGTCTGTCCGGCTGCCTCACCGCGTATCGCCGGCATGTGCTCCTGGAGCTGGAGCCCATCCTGGAGGCGCGCTCCATCGCCGGCATACCCATCAAATACGGCGAGGACCGGTTCCTCACGCGGCAGATCGTCAAGCACGACTACGAGACGGTCTACACGCTGGACGCGTTCTGCTTCACCGCCGCGCCCGCGACGCTGGCCGGCTACTTCTCCCAGCAGCTGCGGTGGCGGCGCTCCAACCTGGTGGACCTGCTCGGCGGCCTGTCCCACGCGTGGCGCCTGCACCCGGTCATCACCATCCACTACGTGTCCCAGCTCGCGCTGCTGCTCGCCTACCCCGTCGTCATCGTCCACAACGTCCTCACCGGCGAGTTCCTGGACATCCTCTCGTTCCACTTCCTCGTCATCGGGTTGCTGGGAATCATCTACCGACTGGAGACGCGGCATCTGCCCGAGGACCGACGCGTGCACGGGGCGTGCTTCCTGCCCATGGCGCTGCTGATGCCGGTGACGTACGCGCTCTTCACGCCGTTGGCACTGCTGACACTGGACTCCGGGAGTTGGGAGACGCGGGGCAGCCCCAGCGTCGCCCCGGCTCCCTCCACCGAAGAAAACCGGAGCGGACTGCCGCCCAACCCCGCCGGAGAGGGCTCGCCATGAACCAACGTGTCGCGAATCGCATCAATGCCATCGCCGTGTCCACGTACAAGCTCCTGGGCTCGGTGCTCCTGGGGATCATCCTGGCGGCGCTGGTGTCCTTCCTCGCGGTCCAGGGCTTCTTCCTCCTGAGCCATGGCTGGGTGACGCCCACGGTGGTGTCCCCCACGGACCCGCAAATCCTCTCACTGAACACGCAGCTCGCGGCGCAGACGTCGGCGAGAGACCACGTCGTCGCCGAGCGGCGCGCGGTGGAGAACCGCATCGAGGATGCGGAGCGCACCGTGTCCGCGGAGCGCGCCTTCCAACAGCGCTTCCTGGTGGCCCTGCGCGGCGAGCGTGCATCCAAGGACCGCGCCGCGAAGCGACTGGCCTCCCTGCGCCATGAGTACGGCCGGGCCCGTGAGGAGATCCTCAAGTCCAACCGGGCCTACGCGGGGCTGTCCCGCGCACGCACGGACGCGATGTATGGCGCGCGGCTGCTCCAGCAGGAGGACAAGCTCACCATCAATCACCACCTGGCGCAGCTGGCGCAGAGCAACCTGGCCCTCGCGCAGACCACGGTGGACATGGAGACTCGAGTCGACTCGCTCCATCGGGAGCTCGCGGGGCTGACGGCGGTGCAGAACGGCATGGGCAAGGACGGCACGCCCGTGGGAATCACTCCGGACGTGCTGCTCCTGGAGCGCGAGTACACGCACTCGGTGCTGGAGCAGGCCCGCGCCGTGGCGACGCTGCGAAGCCTGGAGCATGACCTGAAGGCGCTCGACGACGTGTCCCAGCGCTACGAGGCGCTCATCGTGTCGCTGCGAGCCTCGCCCTATCTGCGCGCCATCGAGAAGGACCTGACGGTGGCCTTCGTGCCGTACGAGAACCTGAACAACGCGGCCGTGGGCACGCCCCTCTTCGCGTGCGCCGCGAAGGTCATCTGGTGCCGCGAGGTGGGCGTCGTGGGCCGGGTGCTGGAGGGTGAGGTCTCCATCAAACACCCCATCCGTCAGCACATGCTGCGCGGGGTGATGGTGGAGGTGAAGCTCACGGACTCCGCGTCGGCGCGCGAGGACCTGCTGCACCTGGGCCGCGCGCCCCTGGTGCTGTGAGGGCATGCGCACATGAAGACGTGGAGAAGCCCCATGCGGAAGACTCTCACTTGTGGCGTGTTGGTGTTGCTCGCCGCGCGAACCCCGGCGGCCCACGCGGAGCAGCCCACCGAGTCGGCCACTCCCGACGCCCGCGTGGAGCAGCGCGCCGCGGGCTACTGCGACTGGGTTCAAGGACTGGGCGACGCGGAGGCCGCGCTGGAGCTGGCACCCGAGGTGTTCGGCAGCTTTGGCGTGGTGAACACCGGTGAGGCCGAGGGCGGCGTCCCTCTTGGCAAGCCGAAGCTGCGGGTGACGGCGGGCCTGAGCTACGACTTCGTGGGCCTGTACCGGGGCCACAAGATTCACCGACGCGCGGCGGCGGAGTGCCGCCGACACCAGGCGCTCTCCTCGCTCCAGGCGGCGGTGAGACAGGGCATGGGGCTGGGTGAGGACTCGGCGCTGGAAGCCCGGGCCCGCGTCCTCCAGGACGCCCTGCCCCGCGCCGAGGAGCTCGTCAACGCCTTGCGCGCGGACCTCCGGGACGGCCGGGCGACGCTGGAAGAACTCAACGCGATGCAGGTGCGCCTGGACAACCTGCGCTCCCTGAGCACGGACACCGCGCTGGCGCGAGAGCGCCTGGCGTCGCGCCCCGAGTTTCCTCGCGGACAGCGACTGGAGCCCTTGCTGGAGGAGCTGCGCGCGGCGGATGACGCGGTGGAGGTCGCCACCGGAAGCCTGCGCCGCGCCAAGGCGTGGGAGCTGAGCGTGCGCGGAGGGTATGACGAGGTCTTCGACGTGGAGCAGGAAGTCCCCCTCTTCGGGCAGGTCATGCTGACGTATGACCTGGGCCACCTGTGGCAAGGCAAGGCGAATGCCCGGGCCCGCGACGGTCGTCGTCGTTCGACGACGAATGACGTGGACGGCGTGCATCAGAAGATCTCCGAGTTGCTGGTGGAGCTGCGCTCGCGGCATCGGACGGAGGAGGCTCGGCTGAGGGAGGTCTCCGCGCTCGTGTCGGACCTGGAGGGACAGCTTCGCGAAGTGGAAGCACTCCAGACGCGTGAGATTCGCCGCTTCCGCGACTACCTCCTCCTGGAGCTGGCGCGGTTGCGCGCGGAGCAGGCGTACCTGACGGCGCACGTGGAGGCGCTCACGTCCTTCCTCGGGACGACGCGTCCCTGATGTCGGCCAGGGCCCCGAGCCGTGTCCTCGTGGCCTGTCTGGGGTTCGGAGTGCTCTCTGTCCTCGGGTGGGCTCGGCCTCCGCCCGGTGACGCCCAGAGTCCCGGCGCCATCCGAGGCGCGGGCGCGCGGAAGAAGGAACGTGTGACGACCTTCGCCCCGGTGCCCTTGTCGAAGTTGCGGGTCACGCAGGGCGCGCTGCGCGAACGGACCGATGGACGGCTCGACGTGGAAGGCGCACGGCTGCGAGCCATCGTTCCCGGCACGAACACGACGTCACGCGCGGAGCTGCGCTTCTCGCTCCGAGGCTCCTCCAGCGAGCAGCGGGCCCTGCAGTCCGGAGAACAGCGACAGCAGGCAGGCCTCAAGCTGCGCGCACGCGACGGCTGCAACGTGCTGTACGTGATGTGGCGCTTGGCTCCGAAGGCGGACATCGTCGTCAACTACAAGCGCAACCCCGACCAGCACCACAGCAGTGATTGTGGCAATCGAGGCTATGTCACCGTCCGCCCGTTCCGACGCAGCGCGGTGAGCGCGCCCTCCAAGGGAGAGGAACACACCCTGCGCGCCGAGCTGGCCGGAGTGACGTTGCGCGTCTGGGCGGACGACTCGCTGGTCTGGGAGGGCGACCTTCCCCCAGAGGCCCTCGCGCTCGACGGTCCCGTGGGCCTGCGCTCGGACAACGTGCGATTGACGCTCCAGCTCCGAGTCCCCCCACCCTGACGCATTCCTTCCAGGTGCCAGACTGGTGTCTTGAAGAGACTTGAGGGCATCCTGCGCGTCCACGCAGGGACATGAAGAGGCCCGTATGCTCGCTGGACGTCTGGGTTCACTCCGCTGGCTCGTGCTGTCGTCGTTGGGAGTGGGCGCGCTGGGGTGTGGCGGTTCGCTGGAGGCCGTCGAAGACACGTCGCCGCGCGACACGGAGGCCGCCCTCACGGGACTCCAGGGCAACACCGTGTATGGGCGATGGCTCGGCTCTGGTGGACGCAATCCCACCCATCCCGGCAACCGCACGTTCTTCGTCGACCACGCGGGCCCCACGGCGACGGTGACCTTCACCCTCACCTCGTCCGTGGATGCGTACCTCTACCTGCTCGATGCCAGCGGCAACGTGCTCGCGGAGGACGACAACAGCGCGGGCAACCTGGGCGCGCGCGTGTCCCTCTCCCTGGCCCCGGGCACCTACAAGCTCGTCGCGGCGACCGCTTCACCGGGCCAGAGCGCGGACCTCACTCTCGCCTCCGACAGGGCGCCGCTGCGCTTCAGCCAGCGACTGCTCTTGAAGCCCGTGTCGACCTTCCAGTGGATCTACGACGACAGCGGCACGGGCTCCAACAACGACGTCTCCATCTGGCGCCCCAACCTCGCCCAGGCGCCCGGCTATTACTCACTCGGCGATGTCGCGATGCCCAACGGCGGCGGAGGGCCCGCTCCCGCGACAGCGCTCGTGGTGCAGGGCGA
This sequence comes from Myxococcus sp. CA056, assembly GCF_013336715.1. Classification (NCBI taxonomy): domain Bacteria; kingdom Pseudomonadati; phylum Myxococcota; class Myxococcia; order Myxococcales; family Myxococcaceae; genus Myxococcus; species Myxococcus sp. CA056. The sequence goes on along the minus strand of NZ_JABUMT010000005.1, from coordinate 173,004 downwards.
GGGAGACCTGCTCGCCCGCCCCGTGGACTACGTCTGGGTCTGGGACGACAAGGGCTCCGGAGGAACCCACGATGGCTCGTTCTGGGAGCCCGTGGCGCCCGCCGGCTACACCTGCCTGGGCGCGGTCGGGGTGCTGGGTTACGGCAAGCCCTCCACGGACCTCATCCGCTGCCTCAAGAGCGAGTACGTGGTGGCCGCCGACCCTGGCGCCGTGTGGAACGACAGCGGCTCTGGCGCGAACAACGACGTGGGCCTCTGGCAGAGCAACGCCAGGGACCACCGGGGACTGCCTGTCGCCACCTTCGTGGCACGGCCCAGTCACTCCGACACGGGAGGCAGTCGCTACTGGGCCCTCAACAAGAGCGCGACGGCGCACCCGGAGCTCCAGGGGCTGCCCGTGAGCGCCGCGACGGCGGCGGCCTTCGCCCCTCGCGTGTGGATGCACCCCGGCGAGGCGTACTTCCCCTCCTCCACGGAGTTCCACCTCGCCAACGTCCACGTGGAGGGCGGCCATCAGGTGACGAACCAGGCCCTGGGCTGTGACTCGTGTACGGACCCGCAGTTCCTGGATGGGCAGCGGCCGAACCAGGCGCCCGTGCCTGTCTATGCGGAGCTCATCACCCGCACCGTGAATGGGCTGCCCACGTCCACGACCGACGTGGTGTATTGGATGTTCTACCCGTACAACAATGGCAAGCGCGTCTGCATTGGCTGGTACTCCCCCTGGGGTTGCGTGGGGGGCTATTCCACCTTCGGCAACCACGTGGGGGATTGGGAGCACGCGACGGTGCGCTTCGTGGAGGGCCGGCCGTCGCAGGTCTACCTGAGCCAGCACTCCAACGGGCAGACCTTCACCTATGGCGACAAGGGCATGGGCTTGCTGGGCTGGCGGCCGGAGCTCTTCTCAGCCCAGGGCTCCCACGGCGTCTACGCGGATGCCGCCCGACACATCTACCGGCAGTTGCCCAACGGCGACTTCCTGGCGGATGACACCGGACGCGGCATCGCCTGGGACACGTGGAGCGCGCTGGTGCCCTTCGACTGGCGCACGCCGGGCACCTTCGAGGGGAGCCTGGCGTGGCTGAACCGCACCGAGCGCTGGGGAAACCCGAAGTCGGGCTGCGAGGTCTCCGAGCCCATCGCGGGGGAGTGCGTCCTCAACGACGGGCCCACCGGCCCCATGTCGAAGAGCGCGTCACGGCCGGACTTCCTGCCCCTCGACTGACACGAGAGGGGCACTCGCCTTGCGGCCCTAGTTGATGGGGTACGCGTGGACGAAGAGGAAGACGAGCATGCCCTGGAACAGCGCGAAGCCGAGCACCACGGGCCCTCGCAGCGCGGGGTGCCGGCCGAGCCAGGCTCCCAGGGGCAGGAAGGCGGGCCACGCAGCCGCGCTGTAGCGGCCCAGGCCCACCAGCCCGACGGTCCACAACACGAGCATCAGCGGAACGCCAAAGGCCGCCAGCGCCCACCAGCGCCGGCGCGCCAGGAGCAGCAAGGCCCCCACGCCGGGGACGAAGGAGAGCGCCACGTAGAGGCTGACCTCGGGCGCCCAGTCACCCTTCCACCAGGTCAGCAGCCCCGCCCAGGCCCCCGCCCACTCGCCTCCGCGCACCTTCCACCAGATCTGCGGGTCTCCGAACTTCCGCCAGAGGAAGACGAAGTAGAGCGAGGTCATCACCAGCGGTATCGCCAGCGCGAGCATGTCGCGGTGGAACCACGCCCGAAGCCCGCCCCCACGAGAGCGCACCTGCTGGAACAAGAGGGACAGGCCCGCCGCCAGGGACAGGTGCCGCGCCAGACCGCCGAAGCCCAGGGCGAGCGCCGCCCACCAGTGACAGCCGCGCAGGCTCAAGAGCAGCGCGAGCGCGGTGAGGAACACCATCCACGACTCGGGGTAGCCCGCGGACTGGAAGAAGGCGAAGGGATACGCCGTGAAGAGCAGCAGCGAGACACGGGCCGCCTCCTCGCCTTCCAGCGCGCGAAACAGCCGATACAGGACGATGAGTCCCAACAACCCGGCGACGTTGGCCACCAGCACCAACGAGACCTGGATGCTCAGGCCCGTGGCGTCTCGCACCAGTCGCCCCAACATGGGCAGCAGCGGGAAGAAGTTCGTGGCCTGGGGGCGCTCGTAGCCCTTCTGCGCGATCTCCATGTACCAACCACAGTCCCATCGACAGAACGCATCCAGCCCCGCCGGGCCCACCTGCTGGAAGGGCGCGCGGTGGAGCCTGTTGTCGAACGCGAGCGATACGCGCGCGAGCAGCAACAAGGCCAGACGGCTGAAGAAGAAGAGCCCCACGGGAAAGGCCAGCTCCGCGCCCAGCACGCGCAACCGCGCGCCCAGGGACATAGGCAGCGGCGCCTCTCCTGAAACAGGAACATCGGTGGACATGCGGTGGAGAAATCCGAGGGTGCGGGAACGGCGGACACCCTACCCTACTCCCTCGCCCTTCACAGCGGGGAAGACCCCGGCGGCCGTGCCCAGAACGACCCCGGGAATGGTAGTCTCATCTGTCTCGCCCAGGTTGCGCGGGTGCGAGGAGCCTGGGAGGTCCACATCATGCGTGCAAAGGCTGGCTGGGTCGCGACCGCGGGAGTCGTGACGGCCCTCGGAGTCGCCGCGCTGCTGCGCCAGGAGCTGACGGCACGAATCCGTCCGCCTCCTCCGGCCGCCGTCACGCCCGTGCCCCTCCAACCCGCGGCCCCTCACGCGAGCCCCTCCGCACCCAGCCCTCGTCCACCTCTGACGCCGCCCACGCGGGATGGGACGGGACTCGCCGAGGTCCGCGTCGTCTCCGCCCAGGATCAGCGGCCGCTCGCGGGAGCCATGGTCGCCATCATTCGCGAGCCCGTCGACCTGGCCAATCCCTTGGAGTCCGCGCTCACGGATGAGCAGGGTCTGGCGCGGTTCCCCGCTGCGCTCCCCGGTCACTTCCACCTCTGCGCGCGCGGCGCGGGGCATGGCGAGGACTGCGTGCCGGACGTGGGGCTCGTCGCCGGAGGAACCATCACCGCCCACCTGGCGCTGCCTCCTGGCGCCACCGTCACCGGACAGGTGCTCAAGCTCGATGGGACGCCCGCCCAGGGGGTGCGATTGATGGCCAGGGGCGAGCGCTCGGTCGAGAAGTGGATGCCCACCCAGGCCATCACGGACGCGCAAGGCCACTACCGCCTGGATGGCGTTTCGCCGGGCCCCGTCTACATCCATCCCTTCTCCCACGAGGGCCAGGGGCTGGGTCGCGACCTCGACGTCAAAGCGGGAGAGGAGGCTCGGCTGGACATCCAGTTCGCGGGCTTCACCACCGTGACAGTCCAACCCTCGCGCAGCCGCAATCGCCGCTGGTCCCGGTTCAAGAAGTCCAACAACGTGGATGTCATCGAATCCGTCTCCGTCGGCGTTCCGCTGCGGCGTCAGGACGATGGCGGTTGGACCGGCAACGTCGAGGTGGGAAGCCACACCGCGCACGTGAGCGGCGTCCACGGCTGGTCGACCCTCGACGGATGGAAGAAGGTGGAATTGGCCCCCGGAGTCCCGCTGTCCATCAAGGTTCCGTATGACTCGAACGTCCACGGAGTCACCATCGGGCCACCCCATCCTCCGGTGCCGCACTACTTCGAGCTGGCGGGTCATGTCCTCATGCCGGACGGCACGCCCGCGAAGGGGGCACGCATCTCCGTGATGAAGCCCACCCAGTACTGGAGAGGCTGCAGTCAGAGCCCTCGCTACTTCAGCCAGATCCGCTTCGAGGGCTCGGCCTTCGTGGTGAATCCCGTCATGGGGACGCAGACCGTCCATGCGTGGCTCGATGACGGCCGCGCCGGCAGCGTCACCGTCACGGCCACCGAGGGCCAGCGGGTGGTCGCGGACATCCGCTTGGAGGACACCGGCGCCGTCGTCGGCCACGTCGACGTCACCCAGGAGGGGACGTATGTCGTGGGCCCGCGCCTGAACGTCGACGACTGGCTCTACCACCCCATGTCCTTCCGGGGGGCGGACGGGCGCTTCATCGTGGCGGGTCTTCCGCCCGGAGATCACTTCCTGACGATGGAGGGAAGTCTCGACAAGCGCCCCTTCGTCATCGAGGGCGGGGCTCGCACGGACCTGGGACACCTCAAGGCGGACACGCTGGCCCGGACGCCCTGACTCGCGCGAAGCCCTCGCGTCGGGTCCCGGCGCGCCTCGGCGAGGGCCGAAGCGCGCGGGCGACACTTCAGAGCACGGTGCGGATGGACCGGTCCCCGGCGATGTACTGGTTCAGCGTGTAGCCGAAGTCCGACGTACAGCCGGCATCCACCTTGCGGAGCAGCGCATACAGCGCGCGGCCCACCGGGACGGTATCGAGCACGGACCTCACGCTGAAATGCTCTTCATGCGCGGTGACCTTGAGGTCCTCGTCGAGCACGACCTTGTGCACCGCTTGATAGGTGAAGGAGTCCCCGACCAGCTTCTGCCAGGGGCGCCACAGGAGGAAGTGCTTGAAGACCAGCGTGCACGTCACGTCGGCCAGCACGACGTGCGAGCCATCCGGACGGACGGTCTCCGCGACATCCCCGAACACGATGCGGCAGTCCGTGAGGAACGCCCGGTTGACGTAGACGAGCCGCCGGATGCTCTCGATTCCCTGCACCGAGAGGAGCGGATCCTGGAAGGTGGCATCGGGATGGTAGTGCTTCGTCGCGGCCGCCCGAGGCGGGCGCTCGTCGACGCCATAGAGGATGGGCAGGATGCTCCGGACGAGCTCCGCCGCACTGCTTCGGGACTCATGGAGAGACAGGGTGGAATGCGCGACATCCCTCATCTGGGATACCTCCGACTGGGGTGGTGAAGCTGCTTCGAGCCCGAGCACGCATCAAGCCCGGACAGAAAAACCACGCGGCGGCGCCAGGCCCGTCAGCGCGCCCTGGAGCAGCGCGGAGCGCGGGGAACTCAGCGGCAGGGCTGGCGGCATGGAAGGCGCGACGGTCACCGCGGCGTTGCGAGGCGCTCCCCAGCGGTCGCCCCGAACAAGCATGACGGCGTCGCGCGCGACCCCCGCGCCAATGACAGCCACACGACGTCGACGGAAGGGGGTTCGCCCTGTGGGAATGGCACGCATTCGGAGGCCGGGATGGTCTCCGTTCGGGCGGGGGCTCGTAATCGCCTGTCAGTCGCGGATGGCTGTCGGCTGCTGGACGGCGACCTTTCCGGACACGGCACCCTTCATTTCGGCGACGACAAGGCCCCGGCGCGCGAGCACGCCGGAGCCCCTTGCAACCATCGACTCAGGTCAAGGCAGCGGCGGCAGCGTCAGCACGCCGTTGCACTGGCCGGGGGAAGCAGGCACGCCGGCGCCGCCCCACGGCGCGCCCGTGTTCACCGTCACGCTGCCGCTGGGCGGCGGCGGACACCCGAAGCCCGAGGCCTGGCGCACGGTGACGTTGACGTTGGCCGGCAGGTTGTAGAGGACGTCGGTGCCCGCCCCCACGCACATGTTGCGCGTCTGCGTCCCACCGGTGGGGATCGGAATCTCCAGCTCCAGGCAGATGGGCAGCACGGTGCCGGGCGGCAGCGACGCGGCGTTCACCACCACGCGCAGACAGGCGGGGTTCGTCTTTTCGATGTCCGCATTGACGAAGCCAATCTCGCTGGTGTTGCCCCCGAAGCCGGTGGACGAGATGCGGCTGCAGTCGTCAGGGTCACACGTGACGGTCTCACGCACCCCGCACTGCGTCGGGTTGGGCGCCCGCGTGGCGGGGGCGGCCTGCTGGTTCCACACGTTGGTGCCGACACCCATGGACCACAGCGCGATGGAGCTCGGCGCGGAGCCGGCCATGTCGTTGGTGAGCGGGATGAAGATGCGGGCCGTCGCGCCCGCGCGCAGCTTGAGCAGGGTGCCCTTGGCGTCGCGCACCTCCGTGTAGATGGCGCCACGCGACTCCAGGAAGACCGTCTGGCCCGCGCGGTTGATGGCGGCGTCCGCGCCCGGCATCGCGAGCAGGCCCGTGTCGATGTAGCGCACGCCCACCGTGAACGGGGGGAGGGGCTGCTCACCGGAGGGTCCCTGGAGCGCGCTCAGGTTCACCTGGATGGAGGCGCCGCTGCGCGGGTCCGCCACCGTGGGGGTGCCGCCAGTGAAGGTCTGACGGTGGAGCGTGTGGAGCACGAACCGGGCCCCGAGCACGTTGCGCGTGATGGCGCCGACGTGGGGCATGTACCCCGGCGCGGTGATGGTCAGCGCGGAGCCCATCGGCGCCGGCGCGGACACGGAGAATGAGCCATCCGCGGCCGTGAGCGTCCCAATGCCACGCAGGTCCACCATCGCGCCAGCGACCGGCGCGCCCGTGGCCGTCGTGACGACGCCACAGGCCGTCAGGCCCGTCGACGAGGGCGTACACTGGACGAGCGGACGCGCCTGCTCCACGGAGGGCTGAGGCTCGACCTCCGCGTCAGGCGCGCCACAGCCGCCACCGAGCACCACCGCGCCTCCGAGCAGACCGCACAACCATAGCCACTGCTTGCCAGCGATTCTCGACAGAGACATCACATACCTCCGGATTGGGAGAGAGGTGGCATCGGGCTCGATGACACCCAGGAGCACGATATGTGATTCATCTGACGTTGCCACGACTGTCACAGGCGTTCCAATCCCGGCGTCAATATCCATCCAAACACAGCCATGCCACACACGACCCACGGCAGGCGGGACCCTCATGTGACATGAAGCGCTACAAACAATGCCTCTCAGCTGGCGGCGTGTGACATGGAATGCCACAAACATCGACGTCCGACCCCAGCGCATACGGGATTCCCGCAAGCGCCGGGGCGAACCAGGTCTCATCATTTCGCCAGCGTGGCTTTCCTTCCGCCCGGCGGCCGCGGCGCCCCCAGGAGTTCGGCGAGCCGCGGGTTCTTGTGGCGCAGCGCTTCCTGGGCGGGGGTCTTCTCCCCCGCGTCCTTGCGCGTGACGTCCGCGCCCGCGCGAAGGAGGAGCTCGATGACCGGCTCCCGGTCCAGGAAGCACACGTGCTGGTGCAGCGGTGTCCAGCCATCGCCCCCGTTGGGGTCGGCGCCCACGTCGAGCAGTGCCTGGGCCACCTCAGGCACCTGGGCGTTGAAGAGCGGGGTGCGTCCATTCTCGTCGAGCGCGTCCACCTGGGCTCCGCCCTTGACGAGCACGGGGATGCAGGAGACCGCGCCATCCTCGGCCGCGAGGTGCAGCGGCGTGGCCGACTCGGCGGCGACGGCGGACGTGGAGAGTCCCAGGGCGAGCAACTCCCGCACCAGCGCCGCGTCATCCACGCGGGCGGCCAGGTGGAGCAGCCCCTGCTCATCCTCGTCCTGGACGTCCAGGTTCGCGCCCAGCGCGCGCAAGGCCAGCACCCGGGCCACTCGACCTCCGCCGAAGCCCGGGCCGAAGAACGGGGCGGCGTCCTGCCCCGCCGCGAGCAGCAGGCCCGCGTCAAGCTGACGGGCCTTCTTCCCCTTGGGCCGCGCCGCCGGCTTCTGCTTTCGCAGCCACGCCACGAAGCCCTCGTCGGAGAAGGCCCCCTGCAGACCGCTGAAGCAATCCGGGCCGTCGTCCTCCACGTCGAGGGTTCGCTGCTCGGGCGCCGCTTCCAGCACGGCGAGCAGCTTCTCGTAGCCCTTCGTCCCCGGGCCCTTCCGCAAGGTGCGCCAGGCGTCGAGCCCCCGGCGCGCCCGCGCATGGTCCGGCAGCGGGCGCAGCCCCTCGGCCTCCTCCAACGCGGCCTCCACGGCGTCGAGCTGGGCGTCCGTGGGACTGCCCCCGACGACCTCCTCCGCCCACAGGCTCAGGGCCAGCGAGCGCGCCCGCTGGGCATCGCTCAGGTCGCCACCGGCCCGGGTGCCTCGCGTCAGCTCGAGGACGCGGTCCCTGGCCCTCCAGTGCTCCGCCTTCAGCGTTCGCTCCCAGCGACGCGGATCGGTGCGACGCGAGGCGTCCAGCGCCCAGCTCAGGGAGTGCAACGCCATCAGTCGCTCTGGCTCGGCCTCCAGCACCTGGCGCAGAAGGGGAACCGCGTCATCCAGTTGAGGCGGCGACTCGTCGAGCAGGCCGTCCACCTTCTTCATCAGCCTGGCGACATCCATCTTCTTCGGGGGCTTGGGGGCATGAGACATGGCGGACCGAAAATACCGCCCATACCGGCCGCCGGGCTCACCTTTTCACCCAGGGACGCCTGATGAATCCACCGGCTCCCATGAATCCCCGGATTCATTCCGATACACAGACAGACATCCACCAGAACCCAGGGATTCCCGAGCGGGTCAGACGCTCCTCCTGCCAGCCCATTCCAAGCCATCCATGGAAAACCTCGGGCGGCATTGATTCATCGAGTGCTTCGGTCCGGCGGGAGAGCTGAACGCCACCGTGAACGCGAGGCTGGCGCGCATTGGCATCCATTCCTCGCTCAGGGCGGCGTCAGCTTCGAGCCCTGAGCGCCCCACCTCACACCTCGCGTCCGCGAGCTACACGCGAGGCTCGACGACTGGCGCGGGGACGGTGGGCTTCTCCGTCTCCTCGGGAACGACGTCCGTCGCCGGCTCCGCGCAGAGCGTGGAGCCATTCATCAAGCAGCGACCTCCGTTGTCCAGGTCGAACTGCCAGCGGTGGCGAGGACAGACGAGGTACTTGCCCTCCTCCACCCAGCCCTCCGCCAGGTCCGCGCCCTGATGCGGACAGAACCGCTGCACGGAGAAGCGCTTCTGCCCCACGGACACCACCGTCCGCTCGCGCTGCGACTCCGTGGAGCGCACGCCTTCGCAGAAGGCGCGCATGTCTTCGATTTCCACCCCCAGGAAGCCATGGAGGATGGGCTCATAGACGTCTGGCGACCGGCTCAGCCGCAGGCGGAACGACAGCAGGAAGTCCTCCCACGTCAGCTTCCTGTCGAGCACTCGCACCATGTCCGCGGCGGAGACCTTCATCGTGTAGCGCGTCGTCTCGCGAAGCTCGGAGACCTCGTCCACGCGCCGGCCCTTGAAGTCCACCCGCAACAACCGCTCCGGCAACTCCGTCAGCTCCACGTACAGGGGCATGCCCACGCGCTCGTGCAGGTCCAACAGGTCCAGCTTGCGCTGCAGCTCCACGCGCAGCCGCGCGTGAATCTCATCCACCTCCGCGCGCAGCATGTTGCGGCGGCGCTCCCGGAACAGCGGCGCCATGTCGTCCGCGTATTTCCGGAGGTACGCATCGAAGCCCTCCTGCGTCACGCGCTCCTGGTCCAGCGAGACGAAGTCCAGCGAGCCGATGTCCAGCACGTCCCCGGGCATCGGCTCCAGGTACTTCGACGCGGCCCCCGGCAGGCGCTGCTCCAGGAACCTGAACAGCGTGGTGGCATTGGGGAAGATGTTCACCTTCTCGAAGTTGAGGTGGAACAGCGTCGGGTCCAGGAAGCACGCCGGCCCCGCGGACGCGAGGTAGGCCCGAGGGCGCACCACCTCCAGCGCCCGCGCCACCGCCTCGAACTTGCTGTCGCGCTTCTTCAGCGAGATGGCCGCGTACGTCTCCGGCGAGTACTCGTAACAGGTGGGATGCCAGATGGCGCCGGAGAACTGGGCCGTGAAGACGTCGATGGGCCCCTCCTCCTCGGTGATGCGCGCCAGGCGGTCATGCAGCTTGCAGTCATTGAGGTTGATGAAGCACTGGCCGTCCCCTCGCACCATGACGGCCGAGTCCCGGTTGGTGCCCTGCTCCGACACGTAGAGCTTGAGGTAGCCCCCCTTGAAGGGGATTTCGCGGCCATCCTCACAGGCGATGACGCGCTTGCAGCCGTACTTCGCGAAGATGTCCTGTAGCTCCGAGCGCAGGAAGCGAGGAATCACCACCGTGAAGTCGCGGCGCTGGAGCGTGGCCAGGAACTCCGGGTCGAAGTGGTCCTTGTGCTCGTGGCTGACGTAGAGGAAGCGCTCCCGGCCCGGCGTCTCCAACAGCTCGCGCACGCGCGGCGCCAGGTGGTGGTTGCGCGGAAGCTGCATCCACGCCGAGTCGAAAGCTCCCCGCTCGGTGAGCCACGGGTCCATGACGACGACGCTCCGCGCGGTTTCCACGGCGAAGCCCGCATGGCCCAGGAAGGTGATTCGCATGAACGCCGCCCCTCGCCCGAAGTGGACCGGCGAAGCGCCGCGCCCACACCCTCGGATGCCGTCCGCTCCCGCGCCGGCGCGAAGAAGGCTGCGCGTTCCCGGACACTCCGGCCACCTGCCTTGGGGTCTCGCACCTCGTTGGCGCGGAGACATGAAGCCCCCGGACACGAAAAAGGGCGCGGAAGGCTTCCGCCCTCCGCGCCCTGACACGGCCGCGTCCACCGCGGTCCGTGACGCCGCATCAACTACGGCTGGATTTCACGAACGGACAGCCACTTGAAGTCGACGTCCTCCGCGTTGTCCCAGCGGAACGTGGCGATGGGGCCACCCCAGGTGATGGGCATGGGACCGACGGAACCACCGCAGTGCTCGGCGTCACCGCCCCAGTCTCCCGCGTCGACCATGTCGTGGACCTTCTTCCACGTCACCTTGTCGGCGTTCTCGTTGACGTACAGCTCCAGCTTCACGGCCTCCTTGCCGCTGACGGTGGTGTTGCGCATCACCGCCTTGAAGCCCACCCAGCGGCCCTTCAACGCCGACGTCGCGGGCTTGTAGGGCGCCTGCTCGTAGGACACGTGCCACGTCTCCTTCTGCCAGCGGGCACGGCCGTCGTAGTGCAGACCACCCTTGTAGCTGCTGCCCTCGCAGCCCGACTCCTTGTCGTTGTGCTTCCCGCCCCGCGCATACCAGTCGAAGTTGTCCGAGCCGTCGGAGGCGGAGTTGAGCTTCACGAAGCCCGTCATCTCCAGGTTCTTCCAATCGTTCGCCGCCTGCATGTAGCCACGGCTGGCCAACACGTCCCGGTCATAGGTGGGGATCTTCGCCGCCGAGTAACCCGTCGACGTGGTGACACCCATGCGAACCTGGCTGCTCTTCATCTTCCAGGAGCCATCCGAGTTGCGGGTGATGGTGCCCTGGGGATCGAACCGCGAGTCCGACGTGGGGTTGTCCGACAGTGACCAGGCCTCGCCCCCTGCCTTGGAGGGATAGAGCATCGTCACGCCGAACGCGTCCGCGCCTGGCTGCTCGGGCGTGGGGTCCGGATTGGGAGTTGGCGTCGGATCTGGATCGGGCGTCGGCGTCGGGTCCGGATTGGGAGTCGGGTCCGGCGTGGGAGTGGGGGTTGGCGTCGGGTCCGGATTGGGCGTCGGGTCCGGCGTGGGAGTGGGATCAGGCGTGGGGACCTGGGGCTGCTCGGAAGGTGGCTCGGTGCCACTGCCAGGAGACGTCGTACCAGAGGAGTCAGCGCCACAAGCCGTGGCGGACAGGGCAAGCAAGGCCCCGCAAATCGAGGAGAGAAGACGGTTCCGGGTCAAAAGGGCGGTCCTTCTTCGGGGGGCCACGAGGTGACAGGAGCCGCGGACGCCAATCGCCCTGCGAGCCCTCGCCGCGCCCATCCCGCCGGAGGCCAGAAATGCCTCCGAGCGCGGACGCCTGGTTGGTCTCAATGGCCCGGTGACTGTCGAGTTCCAACCGGACGGGCCGAAACCCACCACGTCCCGCAACCCTTCCCCAGCCAGCGTCGCCCGCTCCAGCCCCCCTCGGGCTGGCCCCTCCCGGGACAGGCCTCCATCCGCTCCCGGCATCTCTTAGGTTTTCTCGATGGAGCGCAACCGGAATCCCTATTTGTCGATGAGAACGGGCGCTCTTATCTGAAATCCACCTATGGAATCCCTACAAACCGTCGGCAGTCCCGCCCTGTGGGGCGGCTTCATTGCCTTCGTCATCGCCATGCTCGCCCTGGACCTGGGCGTCTTCCACCGGAAGGCCCACGCGGTCGGCTTCAAGGAGGCGCTGGGCTGGAGCACGGTGTGGATCAGCCTGGCGCTCGTGTTCAACGCGGGGCTGTGGTGGAAGTTCGGCGGGGGTCCGGCGGTGGAGTTCCTCACCGGCTACCTCATCGAGAAGTCGCTCTCCGTCGACAACATCTTCGTCTTCGTCGTCATCTTCTCCGCGCTGCGAATCCCCGCGCTGTACCAGCACCGGGTGCTCTTCTGGGGCATCCTCAGCGCGCTGGTCCTGCGGGCCATCATGATCTTCGCGGGCGTGGCCATGCTGGAGCGCTTCCACTGGCTCATCTACGTCTTCGGCGCGTTCCTCATCCTCACGGGCCTGAAGCTCTTCTTCCAGCGCAACAAGGAGGACCACCCGGAGGACGGGTGGATGATGAAGATGGCGCGGCGGACCATTCCCTCCACGCCCCGCTTCGACGGGCACCACTTCTTCACCGTGGAAAACGGACGCAAGCTGGCCACGCCGCTGTTGATGGCGCTCATCCTGGTGGAGGCGTCGGACATCCTCTTCGCGCTCGACTCCATCCCCGCCATCTTCGCCGTCACGCGGGATCCATTCATCGTCTTCACGTCCAACATCTTCGCCATCCTCGGCCTGCGCTCGCTGTTCTTCCTCCTGGCCGGGGCGGTGGAGAAGTTCAGCTACCTGAAGGTGGGCCTGTCGGGCGTGCTCGTCTTCGTGGGCACGAAGATGGCCATCATCGACTTCGTGAAGATCCACCCCGCGGTGTCCCTGGGCGTCATCGCGGGCCTGCTGGGCCTCAGCATCGTCGCGTCGCTGATCAAGTCGCGGAACACGCCGCCCCACGCGCCGGTGACGCCCGGCGCCGAGCCGCTCGCCAAGCCGTCGGAGGGCTGAAGTCCACCCCGCACGGGGAACTCGCGGCGCGCCTGGGAGTCCATGCCCGGGCGCGCCGAGCCGACGCTCCGAAGAGACATCCGGCGCCGCCTGAGCCGAAAAGCGAAGAGGCCGTGAACCCTTGGGTTTCCCCTTGGATTCACGGCCTCTTCTGTTGGGCGCAGCAGGGCTTGAACCTGCGACCCCTGCCGTGTGAAGGCAGTGCTCTACCACTGAGCTATGCGCCCGCGCTTCGTGTGCGACCGAGACGCGACGAGGGGGTAAATGCCATCTGCCCCCGTGGGTGTCAACGCAATTTCAACTACAGCCCATCCAGCTTCTCTTCCAGTTCGCGCAGCCGACGCTTGAGTCCGGAGAGCTGCTTTCCCACGGCCTTGAACTCGCTGCGCGGCGCGAAGTGGAACGCCTTCAACAGCTCCTCCTGGCCCCGGTCCAGCGCCTGTTTGCCACGCTGAACCTTGCCAATGGCGTTGGCGATGGCCATGGCGCGACTCTCGTCGGCCATCAGCTTCTCCACCGCCTTGCTGGAGACCTCCAGCGCCTGCTTCTTCAAGTCGTCACGGATACCCATGATTGCCCCCCGGCCTACGGCTCGTCGACGAACTGCGTCTGCAGCTTCGCGAAGACTCGGTCCGCGATGCCCTTGTACTTCATGCGCTCGATGAGCGGCTGCAGGTCACCCTTCATGGTGATGCGGCGCTTGAGCACCGCCTCCACCGGGTCCAACGTCCCCTGGAGCAGCTGCTTCCAGACGGTGTACGGGGCGCGCGCCAGATAGATGGGCTCGAGCTCATCCAGGTCGTCCGGGTCCGCGAGCACACGCGCCTTCTCGATGCGGCAGTCACCGGGGACGACGTGGATGACGAACGCCTTCGCCAGCTTGCCGGGCTCCGCTTCGATGACCGCCCCGAAGTCGCCCTTCCAGCCCCTGCCGGCCACCGCGCACTCGGGATCTTCGTTCGTGAGCCGGACCGCTTCGTCCAGCCACTCTTTCGACGGGAACTTCGCCATGCCCCACTAACCTCTCCGGAAGATGCTCTTGATGCTCGAGAGGAGGCCCCGGTCATCGTTGGTGCCGTTGGAGCTGGGCACCGGCTGGGTGTCGCGCTTGATGACGACCTCCTGGAGCGCCTTCTTGAGCTGCTCCGGGGTGTCTCGGGTCGCCAGGTCCACCTTCCGCATGCCGCTGGCCTCTTCCACCATCACCTGGAGCAGACACTCCTCGGTGAGGCGGAAGTCGATCTTGCGACCGGCGGCGGCGGAAGGAACACGGACGGTGCCCAGGTACTCGTTGTCCACCATCAGGTCGCTGTCGCCCTGGAAGATGTCCAGCTCGATGAAGGGCGCGCCGGGCTCCTTGGGAGGAGGCAGGCGGAAGCTCTTCACCATGGGGATGAGCGAGTTCTTCTCGATGATGCGCTTCACGCGGCCATTGGGCAGCGCGTAGCCAATGGGCATGGACAGCGCGTCCAGCAGCGTCACCGCGTCGATGCTGCCCAGCGAGTCACCCAGCAGCGCCGCGCCCAGGGCCACGCACTCGTCGGGGTGCACGCCCTTGCGAGGCGGCTTGCCGAAGTGCGCCTGGATCTTCTGCTGCACGAGCGGCATCCGGCTCTGCCCGCCGACGAGGATGATCTCGTCGATCTCCGAGCGGGCGATGCCCTTCTCCGCCAGCACGCGATCACAGATGTCGAACGTCCGGTCCACCAGGTCGCCGGTGAGGCTGTTGAGGAACTCGCGCGTCAGGGGGATGCGCAGGTCCAACGGCTTGCCCTTGCGCTCGTCGATGAAGGGCAGGTCGATGACGACGTTGGGGATGAGCGTCAGGTCGATCTTCGCCGCCTCGGCGGCGTTCTTGATGCGCTGGAGCGCGATGGGGTTCTCGGCGAGGTCGACCTTGGTCTCCTCGCGGAAGCGCTCCAGCACGTACTCCATGATGCGGTTGTCGAAGTCCGCGCCGCCCAGGAAGGTATCGCCGCCCGTCGCGAGCACCTCGAAGACATTGCCGGACAGGTGCAGGACGGAGACGTCGAAGGTGCCGCCGCCCAGGTCATAGACGAGGATCTTCTGGTCCAGGCCCCGGTTGAAGCCGTAGGCCAGCGCCGCCGCCGTCGGCTCGTTGACGATGCGCTTGACGTCGAAGCCGGCCAACCGGCCCGCCTCCTTCACCGCCTGGCGCTGGTTGTCGTTGTAGTAGGCCGGGACGGAGATGACGGCCGCGTCGATGGGGCCGCCCAGGAACTGCTCGGCGATGGTCTTCAGCTGGGACAACACGAAGCTGGAGACCTGGGGCAGCGAGTAGAGCTTGCCGTCCAACATCACCGCGGCGTCACCGCCAGGGCCTTCGACGATGTCGTACGGGAAGGCACCGCGGAGGTCTTCCACGGACTTGGAATGGTACTTCCGTCCGATGAGCCGCTTGGTCCCCCACAGCGTGTTGCGGGGGTTGGTGACCATCTGATCCTTGGCCACCCCACCCACCAGCAGGTCACCCTTGGACGACAGGGCGACGACGGAGGGGAGGATGAGATTGCCGCGGTCCGTGGGGACGATCTTCGGGATGCGGTTGCGCACGGACGCCACCAGCGTGTTGGTGGTGCCCAGGTCAATCCCGACGATGCGAGGTCTGTCCGCCATGAAGTTCACAGGCGCGGGTCACAAGACGCACGCCCTCGTCCCACTCTGTATCACGTCGCGACTTCGCGCGCGCGTTTCTGGGCGTCCGCTCAGTCCTCCGGCTCGGACCCCATCGGCCCAGGCCCAGGCAACCCCAGGGGGAGCCCCCCCAGTACCGCCTCGGCGGAAGCCAGGACGAGCCGATCATAGGGAGCCCCCTCCCCGGCTGGCAGCTCTTCCAGGAAGCGGGACGGCCGCAGGAGGATGCGCTCCCCCTCCCGGGGCAGCACCGACAAGGGGTACACCAGCGCCAGGTGGTCCCGGGCCCGAGTGGTGGCGACGTAGAAGAGTCGTCGCTCCTCCTCTTCCTCCTCCGCCGAGCGGGCGGCCTGGGACATGGGAAACCGCCCGTCCACCAGCCAGAGGACGAAGACGGCCCGCCACTCCAGCCCCTTGGACTGATGGACGGTGGTGAGTGTCAGGACGTCTCCGGGAGCCCCGGCCCCCAGGGCCTCCTTCGCGGCGAACTCCGCGACGAGCGCGAGCTCCGACAGGAAGCGGGGCAGGTCCTCGAACCGGCGCGCGTACTCGGCCAGCTGCCGCAGGTCGTCCTCCCGGCCTTCCTCGGGTGAGGACTCCGCCGCGAGGACCTCCGCGTACCCTCCCGCCAGCACCTCCTCGATGAGAAGACCCGGGTCAGCCGCGGCCTCCGGACGTCCGAGCCGACCCATCAGCTGAGCGAAGCGCTCGAAGCCCGGGCGCGACTTGCGCGACAGATGGGTCCGGACCTCATCGCGCGCGAGGCCTTCCGCCAGGGACAGTCCCTCCGGCAGCGCGCGAAGGGACGTCCACAGGTGCTCCGCCGTCGTGGGCCCCACCCCGGGCACCGCGCGCACCACCCGCTTGAAGGCGAGCTCATCCCCGGGGTTGTTCACCAGCCGCAGGTGGGCCAGCACGTCCTTGACGTGGGGCTGCTCGAAGAACCGCACCCCCGAGCGGACCCGGAACGGGATGCCCAGGCGCGTGAGCTCCAGTTGGAGTTCGAGCGAGTGGTTGTGCGCGCGATAGAGGACGGCCATCGCCTCCAGGGACAGGCCTCCGTCGCGCAGCTCCAGGACGCGGCGGGCCACCCAGGCGGCCTGGTCGGCGGCGTCGAGCGCGGGGACGACGACGGGACGGGCCCCCGAAGGACGCTCCGCGACGAGCGTCTTGGGAAACTGCCGCTCGTTGCGGGAGATGGCCGCGTTGGCGAGCTGGAGGACCTCAGGGGTCGAGCGGTAGTTGCGAGTGAGCGTGAAGACGGCGCAGCCGGGATGGCGCTCGGGAAAGCCGATGATGTTGGAGAAGTCCGCGCCCCGGAAGCTGTAGATGGACTGGCAGTCGTCCCCCACCACCGTCAAGTCACGGCGCTCGCCGGCGAGCAGATCCACCAGCTCTCCCTGGAGCTTGTTGGTGTCCTGGTACTCGTCCACGAGGACGCTATGGAAGCGCTCGGTGAGCTGGGCGCGCACCGTGGGGTATTCGGTGAGCAGCCGCTTCAGGTTGAGCAGCAGGTCATCGAAGTCCATCAGGTGCAGCTGCGCCTTGCGCTGCCGGTAGCGCGCCGCCGTCGCGAGGATCTCCGGGGCCAGGGGAAGAAACTGGGGCCGCCGGTCGAAGAGGACCTCGGAGACGGCCTGCTGGAGATTGGTGGCCAACGACACCAGGTCCAACACCAGCTCCGGTCGAGGGAAGCGCTTGTCGCTCTTGAGCTTGCGCTCGGCCAGACAGGTGACCATCAAGTCCCGGGCGTCCTCCCGGTCCAGCACGGTGAAGCGGTCCGAGTAGCCCAGCATCCCCGCGTGCTGGCGCAGGAGCAGGTGCGCCGCGTGGTGGAAGGTCCCTCCGAGGATGCGCCGCACGTCCGCGAACGAGCCCGCCAGGTCCGCCACCCGCCGGGTCATCTCCCGCGCTGCCTTGTTGGTGAAGGTCAGCAGCAGGAGGTTCTCGGGCTGGACGCCACGCTCCAGCAGACGCGCCACGCGGAACGTGAGCGTGCGCGTCTTGCCGGAGCCCGCGCCGGCGATGACCAGCACTGGCCCGGCCTCCGCCTCCACCGCCCGCAGCTGCTCCTCGTTGAGCAGGCCGGCGTAGTCGATGCGCGACGAGGCGCTCGTCGGAGCGACGGTCCGAGGGGTGGGCAGGGTGACCATGGGGCGGCGAACTCTAACCGCCCCGCCCTCCGGGGACGAACGGATCAGTCGGCTCAGGGCACCGGCTTGAGCGCCGTCAGCCGCGCGGAGGCCGCCTCGCGGACCTGGGGCGAGGGGTCTCTCTCCCGCGCCAGCTCCAGGAGCAGCCGTCCCACCTGCGGCAGCTTCGTTCCCACCGTGGCCAGCGCCGCGGTGCGCTCCTTCACCCCACCCTCCAGTCGCTCGCTGACACCCCGGTCCGCGCAGGTGCGCACGCCCGGGCTCTGCTCACGCAGGAGCAGCTCCGCGTCCGCCAGTCGCGCCTCGGCCAGCCGCCGCGCCTCCTCCGCCCGACGCTCGAACTCGGCCAGGTCCTCGGGAAACTCGCTGGACGCCGCGCGGGCCCGGGAGATGGCCCCGGCCGCGAAGCGAGCGTTGACGGCCGCCGCGCACAGCTGCCGCGCGGAGGCCAGGGGCACGCGGCCCTCCGCCGTCACCGTCTCCTCGCGCGCCACGCCCAGCGCCCACACGGCGAGCTGCCGCGCGGCCACCGCCGCGGAGAACGGCTGCTTGCGCGCCTCGCGGATGTCCACCCAGCGGCGCAGGACGACGGGGTCCGGCACGCCCGTATCGAAGGCGCGCTGATACTCCGTGGAGGCCTGGGCGAGCTGACCGGAGAGGTCCAGCAGCACCGCCACCGTGAGGTACATCTCCGCGCTGCCGGCCCGCTCGCGCAGGGCGTCCAGCCGCGAGGCCACCTCGTAGTCGGCCACCGGACGCGGCAGCGAGGCCAGCACCGTGCGCAGCGACTCGAGCGCGTTCTGCCGGATGAGCGGATTGCGCGCGGAGCGCAGCGCATCCAGCAGCGGCTCCACCGCGCGCACGGACACATGCTGACCCATCTCCTCGGCCGCCTGCCACCGGTCCAACGCATCCGGCGCCACCATGGCGCGCTTCAGGTCCTCCAAGTCCCTCAGGTAGTGCCCCACGTACGCCGCCTGCACCAGCGGCTCCGGCTGGGCCAGCGCGGCCTTCTCCGCGCGAGCGCGAGCCAGCCGCGCCGGAAAACCCGTGAGCGTGGGCCCCAGGGGATGCGTCTTCACCCGGGCCTCGGCCTCGTCCACCAGGCCCGAGACGAGCAGCCCTTCCACTTCCAGCTCCAGCAGGAGGCCGCGCGCCTCCTCGCGGTGCGTCCCCGCCGGGAAGTCCTTGAGGTACGCGAACAGCTTCGCCGCGCCCCCGGACCTGGCCTGCTCGAAGGCCTGCCCGTCCAGCCGCGACTCCACCTCCATGCGGCGCGGATCATCCGGGCGCTCGCGCAGGTACTCGGCCAGACGCCGGGGGTCCTGCGTCGTCGCCAGCTCCCGCGTCTCCACCTCCGCCATCAGCCGCTTCGCCTCGTCGCGCTGCAGACCCTCCGGGTGCTCCTGGAGGAACTGCCGCCACGCGGCCACCGTGGCGGCCTCCTTCGCGGCGTTGAAGCGCAGCCCTTCCAGCAGCGTCTTCGCGGTGCGCGTGTGCGGCGCGTCCGGGTACACCTCCAGGAAGCGCTTGTAGGCGAGCACCGTGTGGAGCTTCTTCGCGTCCTCGAACTCCAGCTCCTCCAAGCGCGACTCGGCGGCGTCCGCGTCCGGGTGGGTCGGGTTCTCACGCAGGAAGGCGCGGTAGCCCTCCACGGTGTCGGTCCTGGCGGCGCGGTCATACGGCGACGGCAGACAGCCAGCGGACAGCAGGAGGATGGCGAGGGCTCGGCGGAGGGAGACCATTCTCCTGGGAGCAATACCGCACCCGAGCGCCCCCGGAAACCCGAGCCGTCACGGACGGTTGCCTGGGTAGGTTTTTTGACGACACAAGCCACCGGGGCGACCATGGGTGCCTCAGGACGCTACAGGGAGGTCGCGCATGCGGTGGCTCACGCTGATGGGAATCCTCGCGATGACGGCGACGGGCTGCGCCACCCCGTCGAACCGGCTGGAGCCGTGGCTGGACTCCTACGCCGTGCGCTACCGCTCCGCGTCTCCGCCCGCCTTTCCGCGCGAGTCGCTCTCCAGCCCCGTGGCCCCCAAGGCCCAGACGGCCGAGCGGAAGGCCGCCCCCGTCAAGCGCACGCCCGCGCGCGCCACCGCCGCCCGCCCCGCGAAGGGCAAGCCCGCCACCGTTCCGGCGAGCACGCACGTGCGGCCCGCCTCGGCCGATGCGCGCGCGACGGTGCTCGCGTCGGCCCGCTCGCTGGTGGGCAAGCCCCAGGTGACGCTCGACGGGCGCAAGTACCCGGCGGACTGCACGGGACTCATCGAGGGCGTCTACGCCCAGGCGGGCCTGTCCTTCCGAGGGACGCTCAAGCCCGGCGACAACGGCGTCACCGCCCTCTACCGCTACGCCCGCGCGAATGGCCGCGTGTACTCGGAAGGTCGCCCCGCGGCGGGGGACCTGGTCTTCTTCAACGAGACGTATGACCAGAACCGGGACGGCCGCCGCAACGACGGCCTCACGCACGTGGGCATCGTCGACTCCGTGGATGCGCAGGGCACCGTCACCGTCATCCACCGGGTGCGCCGGGGCGTCGTGCGCTACCGGATGAACCTGGCCCGCCCTCACCTGCCCAGGGACCCCAAGACGGGCGCGGTGCTCAACGACCTGCTGCGCCACGCGGGTCCGAACAAGGACCCGGTCCTCACCGGCCAGCTCTTCGCCTCGTTCGGCAGCGTGCTGCCCCCCAGCCCCGCGACGAAGAAGCCCGCACCCGTCCCCGTCGCCTCGCTGCGGTAGAACGACGAGGCGCCCGGCCCCCAGAGGGACCGAGCGCCAGGACGCACGACGTGCTCGCGACTCAGGACGCGCGAGCGGTGCGGTCCCACGCGGCGCGCTGCGAGTTGCGCAGGAAGCGCCAGAAGCCCACGACGATGGCCAGGTTCATGGTGACGAAATAGTAGGCCACCGAGGCGACTCGCTTCGCCGCGCCGCGCTTCAGCACCCCCACCTTTCCGAGATAGGCCAGGGCATAGAACAGGCCCTGCCCCAGGAGGGTGAAGCGGTAGAACACGCTGTCGAGCAGGAACAGGTTGGCGATCAGCGCCAGTCCCATCAGCGCGGGCGCACACCAGCGCAAGAGCTTGTGCGACCAGAACGCGAACGCGGGGAAGCCCGCGGTGGGCAGGAGCAGGCCCGGCACCATGCGGAGACTCTGGAAGTTGCCCGCGGCGATTCTCGCGCGACGGCCGAACTCCTTGCCGTAGTCCTCCGTCGTCTCCTCATGGGCGACGGCCTCTTCCTCATAGGCGACCTTGTAGCCCTTCTCGAGGATGCGCAGCGGGATGACGAAGTCGTCGACGATGGTGGACGGCGGCAGCTCCGTGAACAGCGTGCGACGGATGGCGTACAGGCCTCCGTTAGCCCCCACCACCGCGCCCCGGCGCCCCTCGTACATCTTGATGAGGGACTCGTAGCTCCAGTACGCGCTCTCCTCGTAGTCCTGCTTCGTCGGATTGTAGAGGCGCAGCTTGCCGCAGACGGCCCCGACTTCAGGGTCCTCGAAGTGGCGCACGAGCTTCTGGATGGCCTCCGGTTCAATCATCGTGTTCGCGTCCGAGAGGACCACGATGTCGCCCTTCGCCGTTGGAATGCAGCGATTGAGCACCGTCGTCTTGCCCGCGCGCGGCGCCGGCGACAACCGCACCCGCTCATCCTGGCACTGGAGGACCCGCTCGTTCGTTCCATCCGTCGAGCCGTCCGAGCCAATCACCACCTCGAAGCGCTCCACCGGATAATCGAGCGCGAGGCTGTTCTCCAGCTTCTGCTCGATGCAGGACACCTCGTTGTACGCGGCCACGACGAGGCTCACCGACGGAGCCGGCCCCCGACTGGCCGCTAGGCTCCGACGCGGCGCCCCACCCCGCATCGCCCGGATGTTCTGCGCCACCTGCGCCGCCCCATCCAGCACGAACAGGCTCAATGGGTAGAGAAAGTACGTGTGCGCCAACAGCAGCGCGGCACACCAGAAGAAGACCTCCGCCATCGACCATGCCTCCCAAGACCCAGTCCCCGACTCCGCACGGGTGACCAGCAAGAGGCATGCCCCGCGCACCGGCGCGCGTTCCGCCCGAAGAACCTGGGAAAGGCGAGGATCATCGCCACGGAGGGACTGGACTTTCTCCAGCCTGCCTCGGAACGCGACGGACGTCGTTTCAGGGCTGGAAGCCCGTGGCATCCAACTGTTCGAGCAGCTTGCGCGCCAGCTCGTGGTTCGGATTGAGGGCAATCACTTCGTCCAGGAGTGAACGCGCCGCCTCCGGCTTCTTCTGACGCAGGGCCAGGCGAGCACCCAGGACATGGGCGCGCAGGAGCGTGCCGTCGGCCTGGCGCAATGCCTCCAGCTCGCTCACGGATTGGGCCACGGAGTCTGGAGGAGAACCCGAGCTGAGCACGTACTCGGCCTTGGCCACGGTGCTCCAGATTTTCGGGGCGCTCTCCACGTTGCGCAGGCGCTCCGCCAGGGCCAGGGCATCCGGAGCCGCCGTCACTCCGGCGTGCAGGGCCAGCGCCTTCACCCGAGCCGCCAGGGCCGGGGCGGGCTCCACTTCCGGCGCGGCTTCCAGCTCGGAGGCGAGGACGTCTACTTCCTTGCGAAGCGTGTCGACCTCGACCCGCAGCGGGCCGCTGAGCTGAACGACCTCGGCTGTCGACTCGCGCAGCACGTTGACCCGGCTCTCCCAGTCCACCGACTCGCGGGTCCGGGTGAGGATCTCGATTTCGCGCTGGAGGTATTCGCTCCGCATTCGAAGTCGCTCGGCCTGGGCCTGGAGCTCTCCCAGACGCAGGGACAGCGCGCCGACGAGTTCGGCCCGTGCCTCGGTGTACTTGGGATGGACGGTCGTCAGGCCCCTGAGGGTCTTGATGGCCTGGTCCCTGGAGGTCGCGTCATCCCTCCGAAGCAGCGCCGCCGCGCGGTCCTTGTCCGCCACCGCGTCCGCCGGCATGTTCGCGTTGCGATCCCTCCAGGCCGGATAGGCGAGCACTCCCGCGAGGAGCACTCCCGCCGCCACCAGCAACCCGAGCCACAGCCGGGAGGAGCGACTCGACGAGGCCATCCCGGGGAACTCCGAGTCGTCCCTGCCCGCCGCCAGCAACTCGGGAGGAAGCGACACGGGGACCCGGCGCGAGGACGGGGTTCTCGGCTCGGAGGCTCCGAGGCTGGCTCCCGCGCCAAAGGTCCCGACACCCGACATGTCCTCGGGCGGCAACCGCACACTCCCGGACTGGGCCCCAGGCCCCAGGGCCGCGCCGTACAGCGTCGTCTTGCGCTCCACCGGCGCCGAAAGCAGGCCCGTGGGCGACGACTCGGAGCCGATGGCTCCGTAGCTCTGGGTGCCGCCAGGGGCATCCCCATAGGCGCGAGTCTGGGCCTCACCCGCGAGCGACGGTGCCTCGCCGGGGGCGGAGGGTGTGGACTGAGCGGCCATCGCGCCGAACGTCAGGGTCCGTCCAAGGGACGCAGGGGCCTCGGTCGAGCCCCCCGTCACCGGCGCAATCGAGGGCGGCACGGTGCTTCCCTGGGCCGCGAGACCGAAGACCTGGGTGGACTGCCGCACACCGCCGGCGGAGGAGCCCTGGCCCGAGGGATCCCCACTCGATGCGTGCGCCGGGCCCGGCACCGCGCCGAAGGTCTGCGTCGTGTTCGGCACCGCGCCGTGCGGGCCCGAACTCACCGGAGGCACCGCGCCGAAGGTCTGCGTCGTGTTCGGCACCGCGCCGTGCGGGCCCGAACTCACCGGAGGCACCGCGCCGAAGGTCTGCGTCGTGTTCGGCACCGCGCCGTGCGGCCCCAAACTCACCGGAGGCACCGCACCGAACGTCTGCGTCGTGTTCGGCACCACCCCGTGCGTGCCCGAACTCACCGGAGACACCGCGCCGAAGGTCTGCGTCGTGTTCGGCACCGCGCCATGCGGCCCCGCATTCACGGGAGGCACTGCACCGAACGTCTGCGTCGTGTTCGGCACCGCGCCGGGCGGGCCCGAATCCGTGCGCACCGGAGGCACCGCGCCGAACGTCTGCGTCGTATTCGGCACCGCGCCGTATGGCCCTGCACTCACCGGAGGCACGGCTCCGAATGTCTGCGTCGTGTTCGGCACCGCGCCGTGTGGCCCTGCACTCACCGGAGGCACCGCGCCAAACGTCTGCGTCGTGTTCGGCACCGCGCCGTGCGGCCCTGCACTCACCGGTGGTACCGCGCCAAACGTCTGCGTCGTGTTCGGCACCGCGCCATGCGGGCCCGAATCCGCGCGCACCGGCGGCACCGCGCCAAACGTCTGCGTCGTGTTCGGCACCGCGCCATGTGCAGCGGCCCCCGCGTCCACCGGAGGCACCACACCAGACGCGCCCTGATTCTGGCCCGAGCCGAAAATCTGCGTCCTCAGCATGCTCGACGCGGCGGGACTCGAGGCCGAGGCCCATGAGCCGCTCGGTGTGCGTGGCCCCGCGGGGTCCACCGGTGGCGGACGCGGAGCCTCCGCCTGCGGCGAGGCCATGAACACATGGCCACAACGCGTGCACTGGACCGATGCCCCTCCCGGCGGCAGCAGGCGGGGATCAAGGACATACTGCATCGAGCACTGAGGGCAGGCGATCTGCACGTCGCGTGCTTACCACACGGGCCCGGCATCCGGAGTCGGCCCCAACAGGGTGGCCGCCTGGAGGGTCTTCAACCGGGCAGCACCCACCCCGGGAACCTCGTCCACCGCGTCCCAGCTCCTGAAGCCACCCGCCGCCTCGCGGGCTTCCACCAGCCCCCGCGCCAGCGACGACCCCACGCCCGGCAAGAGCGCCAGCTCCTCCTCCGTCGCGGCGTTCAGGTCCAACCGCCGCCCCAGCGCCAACGCCGTGGCCCCCGTCGGCACCTCACCCTCGCCACACGTGGCCACGCCATCGGCCCGAAGCCGCACGGACTCTGGAGCACAATCCAGCGCTGGCTCGGAATCCGGCCAGCGCCAGCGAGCCACCGCCCCCAGCCCGATCACTCCCAGCGCGACGACGGCGAGCGCGGCGGTGCGCCCTGCCACCGGCTCAGACCTTCTCGCCCTTGAGCGCGGCCGTCTCCGACACGGTGGCGACACCCTCGGGAGGCAGCGGCTGATCCAACCCGAACGCCGTGTGCAGCGCCCGCACCGCAAGCTCCGTGTACTTGGCGTGGACCACGCACGACACCTTGATCTCCGAGGTGGAGATGATCTGGATGTTGATGCCCTCGGAGGACAGCGCCGTGAACATCCGCGCCGCCACGCCCGAGTGGTTGCGCATGCCCACGCCGACGATGGACACCTTGGCGATGTTCTCGTCCGTCTCGATGCCGGCGGCGTGAATCTCCTTCACCGCCTCGCGCACCACCTCCTGCGCCTTGAGGAAGTCCGACTTGCCCACCGTGAAGGTCAGGTCCGTGCGCCCATCCCGCGACGGGTTCTGGACGATGAGGTCCACCACGATGTGCTTCTCGTCGAGCGGTCCGAAGATCTTCGCGGCGACGCCCGGCACGTCCGGCACGCCACAGACGGTGATCTTCGCCTCGTTCCGGTCATACGCCACGCCGCGGACCAGCACGTCCTCCATGGACTTGTCCTCCTCACACACGAGTGTGCCCGGGTCCTGGGAGAACGACGACTTCACCCAGAGCGGCACCTTGTACTTCATGGCGAATTCGACGGAGCGGATCTGCAACACCTTCGCGCCCACGCTCGCCAGCTCCAGCATCTCCTCGTAGGCGATGCGCTCCAGCTTGCGCGCGGCGGGGACCATGTTCGGGTCCGTGGTGTAGACGCCGTCGACGTCCGTGTAGATTTCACAGGCATCCGCGCTGAGCGCCGCCGCCACCGCCACCGCCGTGGTGTCCGAGCCACCGCGCCCCAACGTCGTGACGCTGCCCTCCTCGTCCACGCCCTGGAAGCCCGCGACCACCACGATGTGCCCCTTGGACAGGGCCGCGCGGATGGGCTGCGCGTCGATGCTCTTGATGCGCGCCTTGGAGAAGGTGCTGTCGGTGACGATGCGCACCTGATGCCCCAGGAAGCTCGTCGCCTTGCCCCCCTGCGCATGGATGGCCATCGCCACCAGACCGATGGAGACCTGCTCGCCGGTGGCCACCACCACGTCCTGCTCCCGCTCGTCTGGCCGGTCGGTGATCTGCGCCACGAGTTTGAGCAGCCGGTTGGTCTCTCCCGACATCGCGGAGACGACGACCACCACGTCATGACCCGCCGCCTGGGCAGCCAGACAGCGGCGAGCGACATTCTTCATCCGCTCGGTGTCACCCACTGAGGTACCGCCATACTTCTGGACGATCAGCGCCACGGAGTCCGTGACCTCCCTCTTCAGTCGGCGGACCTATACGAGCACGGCTCCCGGGTGTAAAGCCCCGCTGCCGAAGACCCCTGAATACGCCTTCCCTTGGAGCCCCAATGTCGCGCCCCCGCATCCTCATCGACGGAGACACCCTGACGCTGGAGCAGATTCTCCAGGTCGCCCGGAACGAGGTCACCGTGGAGCTGGCCCCCGAGGCCGCCACCCGAGTCCGCGCCGCGCGCGCCCTCGTGGACCGGGTCGCCGCCGGAGACACGCCCTCCTACGGCATCAACACCGGCTTCGGCACCCTGGCCGAGGTCCGCATCGACAAGAAGGACCTGCGCGACCTCCAGCGCAACCTCATCCTCTCCCACGCCTGTGGCGTCGGCACGCCCCTGCCCCTCCCCGAGGCCCGCGCGCTGCTGCTGCTGCGCTGCAACGTGCTGGCGAAGGGCTACTCCGGCATCCGCTCGGAGACGCTGACGCTGGCGCTGGAGATGCTCAACCGGGGCGTCATCCCCGTGGTCCCCGAGCGCGGCAGCGTGGGCGCCTCCGGTGACCTGGCCCCGCTGGCGCATCTGGCGCTCGTCTTCATCGGCGAGGGCGAGGCCTTCCACGAGGGACAGCGGCTGCCCGCGCGCAAGGCCTTGGAGATGGCGGGCCTCCAGCCCGTCGTCCTGGAGGCCAAGGAGGGCCTGGCCCTGGTGAACGGCACCCAGGCCATGTGCGCGGTGGGCACCCTCCTCCAGCTTCGCGCCGAGTCCCTCGCGGAGCTGGCCGACGTGGCGGGCGCGATGACGCTGGAAGGTCTGCTCGGCAGCCACAAGCCGTTCATCCCGGAGATTCACGACGTGCGGGCGCATCCGGGCCAGAAGGCCTGCGCGGCGAACCTGCGGCGCATCCTGGTCAACAGCGAGCTGGTGGAGACGCACGTCAACTGCAGCAAGGTGCAGGACCCCTACTCGCTGCGCTGCATGCCCCAGGTGCACGGCTCGGCGCGCGAGGGCCTGTCCTTCGCCCGGCGCATCCTGGAGGTGGAGGTCAACAGCGCCACGGACAACCCGCTCGTCTTCACGGAGACGGAGCGCATCGTCTCCGGCGGCAACTTCCACGGCCAGCCCATCTCGTTGGCGATGGACGTGGTGGCGATGGCGCTCACGCAGCTGTCCTCCATCAGCGAGCGCCGCGTGGAGCAGCTGGTGAACCCGTCGCTGTCGGGCCTGCCCGCGTTCCTGGCGAAGAACTCCGGGCTCAACTCGGGCTTCATGATTGCCCAGGTGACGAGCGCGGCGCTGGTGGCCGAGTCGCGCGTGCTCAGCCACCCCGCGTCGGTGGACTCGATTCCGTCCTCCGCGGGCCGCGAGGACCACGTGTCCATGGGCATGACGGCGGCGCTCAAGGGCCGGCAGGTGAGCGACTTCACCCGCTCGTGTCTGGCCATCGAGCTGCTGGTGGCCGCGCAGGCGTTGGACTTCCGCCTGCCTGGGAAGCCCGGCAAGGGCGCGCTGGCGGCCTACGAGCTCATCCGCTCCAAGGTGCCGCACATGGACAGGGACCGCGAGCTGCACAAGGACATCGAGGCCGTCAGCCAGCTGGTCGACTCCGGCGAGCTGCTCGCGGCCGTGCGCTCCGCCACCGCCTGAGCGCAATGCCAGACTGAAGTGCGACGGCCCGCTCCCGGAAGCACTCGGGGGCGGGCCGTCTTCATTCAACGAGACGCGGAGCGCGCGTTACCAGCAGGTCCCGCCGACGTACTCGCGGAAAGCCGTAATCTTCCCCCAGGCCGACCAGAAGGAGCAGTCACAGCCCCGGCCGCCCACAATTGTGGTGTACGTCGCGTCGCTGTAATACGTGTACTCGTAGTTGAGCCCATCGCAGTTTTGGGCGGCGTCCTCGCGCGAGGTGAGGTCCTGGGCCTCGGTGTCTTCCACCGCCGCACCACCGCAGCCAGCCAGCATCAACCCCACCGCAAGCAACGCACCGCTGACGAACCTTCCAGCCTGCATTCGTGCCTCCAGGGACAGTCCATGGTCTGTACGACTTTTCCAGTTTAGCACACTGGACAGGTTGCGAGAATCTCGCCAGGCATGAGAGGGGATGCCGCATCGAGTCGAGTCCCCTTCAAGTTTCAACGACGCGCGGGACCTCCCCGGCCATGCCGGGTGGGAACGGGGTTCTCGGCATCGCGAAAACACTCTCGGGGATGTCTCCGACGAATACGTTCGGGAAATCACGCACCGAGACGTGCACCTTGTCGTTGCCGGAAACCATGCGGAGCAGCAGGTTGGTTCCAGCCTGGAGGTAGAGCGTCAGGGGCGCCTTGTTCGGCCTCTCGATGGTCCAGACATCCGCCAACTGGCCCAGCACAGGGTCACATCCAGCATGACGCGCGTTCCCGTCCAGCAATACGGTGCGAGGCAGGAACAACTCATGGAACGACGACCTTTCATCCGGCAACAAGGTCTCACAAAGGCGTTCCCCGATGGGGGTCGCCTTCTTCCAGTAGGCCATCTTCCTCTTGAAGCTCTGTCCGCGCGCGACATCGCCGACCTCCGACATCCAGAGGTGCTCCCCCCTCTCCTTCTCGGGCCAGGGATTGAACAGCCCGTCAATTCGGCAGACATCGCGAGCGTAGTTGAACCAGCAGTAGCCAGAAGTCATCTGGTCGCCACGCAGCATGGGCGACCAATAGGAGACATAGGCGCTACTCCACTGCATTGGCAGGAGCGGCGGAGGGGGATGTGCTTGCATGGCCGAGCTAGTTCATCCTTCCAAGCTTGTACCACACATTCTGCTTCCGCTGGATTCGCTGCAACTCGTCGTAAGGGACCGAATCGAAATACAGCTTCTCCGCCATGTCCGGCGGATAGAGGCTGGGAAATTTCTGATGCATGTAGCGGGCATACTGGGCCCGCAAGAAGAAGATGAAGCGAGGATTGCTCAGCATCTCGTAGTTCGCGATGGACATGTCCTGCATCGCATCCGCCTGCACCTTCCGCTGGCGGGTGAACTCCGGGAGCACGACCTCAAGGTCATGGGCGTGTTTGTCCAGCAGGGTGGAGAAGACATAGGCATCTTCCAGGGCCATGTTCATGCCTTGCCCCATGAAGGGTGCGGTGGCATGCGCCGCATCGCCCATCAGCACTGCATTCCCACGATAGTGAAAGGTGCTGGAGCGAACATTGACGAGGTCGTTGCTGGGCAGTGTCATGAACTGCTCCAGCATTTCTTGCCGGCGGGCGAGCGGCAGGCCCCCGAAATAGTGGTTGAAGAAGGCGCGCAGGGTGTCTCCATCTTGCGTCGCCAGGCTCAGGGCCCCCGTGTATGGCAGACAAATCGCGAAGCTGATGCTATCACCGGGGATGGTCGCCGCGCGGCCGGCGAAGAGCCCCTTGGAGTCCATGCCAAAAAAATACAACAGGTCCTTCCGATAGCCCAACTCCGCGGCATTGGTGAGGACCAGCGTCTTGTAGCCGTGGCGGAAGAAGGTCTGTTTGAATTCGAAGCGCCGCAGGCCGCTCTGCATGGACTGGCGTACCGCGGAGTGTGCGCCATCCGCGCCGATGATCAAATCCCCTTGATGGCGCTGGACCCCACCGTCGTTTTCCTGGACGAGGACTGACTTCTTCTCCAGGTCGACACCCAGGCATCTGGATTCGAAGTGGTACTTCACGCCGAGAAGGGCGGCGTGCTTGTTCAACAGCCTTTGAAACGCCAACCGATCCAGGGACAGAGGGGAAATCCCCTCGGACGGAGTGAGTTCGCGGATCCTGTACTTTCCGCCAACAGAGAAGGCCATGCCGGCGATGGGTTCGCCGCACCGCTTCAACTCTTGTGGCTCAATCCCGGCCCGCAGCACCGCCTTGATGCCCCTGACGTTCATGCTGACGCCGATGGCGCGCGAGCTGGTCATCTCCAGGGAGGAGAAGGTGTTCTGCAGCGGGTCTCTCCGCCTTTCGACGACACGAACGTCGTACCCACGCCGCGCCAGATAAATGGCGGTCAGGCTGCCTGCCAGTCCGCCGCCCACAATGATGGCTTTGTGCATTCAGGCCTCCCTTGGAATGTTCCCCTGGGCCAGATCGGTCAGTTGACGATTGAAGAACTCCAACATTTCTATCGGTGCCACGCCGACAAGGTCCGCGCCAATGCCGCGGGCCACCTGCGCCAATGTCAGGCATTTCTGAGCCAGCATCTGGCATCCCGAGGCGTAATCGCCGCCGACCTGGCCCTTGACTGGCTCGGGCACTGGCGGTCCGGCATTGCGCCCGGGCAGACCCGACGGCGTATTCATCAAGGTGATCGACAAAGGGCGCAGCAGACCCGTCATGATGTCGATGGAGGCATTCATCAAGCGGGAGCGGCGCAAACTGCCCAGCGGTCTTTGCGCGAAATGATGGGCCATCAGTAGCACCATCAACTCATGACACCCTTGATACAGGCCCATCAGCGACCTGGCATCCTCGTTCACCACCTGGACACAATCGTCGCGTGGCTCCAGGGCCGGATTCCTCAATGCCGGTACGGCCGGCTCAAACGGTTTCTTCTGGGCGCTGAATCGGGTGGCCATGCGGCGCAGTCTTTGAAAATGCGAGGACTCGAAGGATGGGGCATCGACCGCGACACCCTCTCCCTGCTCGGTGACATAGTCGATGGAGAAGAGCGCGCTGTCCCGATCAAAAACCTCCAGCTGATACCCTGGGAACAGCTTGTTCGTCAGTTCATTCAAGAAGAGATGATGTTCCCCGCCGCGTTTGCCGGGGCGGGTGTCGAACAGGTCAGGCAGCTCACGAAGCGCCTGGCGAATCGAGCTGTAGAAATCCGCGATGGACTTTCCTGGCACGGGGATATGTCCAGGCCATTCAAACCGAACGAACCTGGCGAGCACATGCTCCGAGAAGGGCTCGAAGGAAAACTCGGTATCCAGACCAAAATGGAGCCGCGCCTGCGCTCCCACCATGGGGGTGCCCGCATGGAAGGGTTCGCCCAAGGCCATCAGCACATTGTTCATCACGAGATAGTGAATCATCTCTTCATGCGCGATTTCCAGCAACGTGCCGCGCACACCACTGTTGCGGCGCCTGTCCTCGGTGCCGCAGGCCAGCTCCAGCTCCGCCATCTGCCAACGGCCCGCCTGAACCTGCTTGAGCCCTTGTTCGTAGTTGGGAATGGAGTAGGCGGCATACAGATACTGAAACAGCAGGGACAGCTCCAGGTCGATCGCTCTCTTCAACTCCTTGACCAGGTGGGCCCTACTGCTGATCGGCTGCGGACCAGGAGGCTCAGGAAGGGAGGTCCTGGAGGCCGCTTCGAGGTGCGTCAG
This sequence comes from Myxococcus sp. CA056, assembly GCF_013336715.1. NCBI lineage: Bacteria > Pseudomonadati > Myxococcota > Myxococcia > Myxococcales > Myxococcaceae > Myxococcus > Myxococcus sp. CA056. The sequence continues at coordinate 141,824 of NZ_JABUMT010000005.1, read as the reverse complement.
GTATTTCAGGAACAGCTTGGACTTGGGCAGGGAGAGTTCCCTGGTGCTCGGCATGTAGTAGCTTTTGTCCCGGTTGAGCGGATCGCACATCTGCCACATCAGCCGGGAATACGTTTCGCACTTACAGCGGTCCGCCAGGCTGAACACCTTGTTCGACATGAAGGGGTATACCAGCTCGTAATAGCTCATGACGTGCTGATACAAGAATGCATAGTCCACCTGCTCGGCGGGGACCTCATCCAGGTGCCAGTCGTCGGGCAATACCCTGACGCCAATGGACTGGCTGTCTTCTCCGGCGCTCAGCGCAACGCGAGTCGCGCCAGGGCGTTGGCCCGTAAGGGTGACTTGCGCATAGCCAGCCCCCAGTGCCGACGAAGTCAGGTGCGCAGTCAGCATGCCGGAGTCTTCAGCCTGCACCGCGAGCGCCGAGTGCGATGCCAGTTCGCCACGGAGGCGGCTTTGCACGGTGATGGTCTCCGGGAAGACCTGGTCCTTCCGCTTGTTGGGCGCCTCCAGAAACAGGTGGTTGCTGTCGGACTGCACCACCCAATCGGCTTCTCTCCACTGGGCGTGTTCGCTTGTCAGGAGAAGCGAATCCGTGGCGGAGTTCAACAACGGCACATCCAGCACGCCATGATGGCGCCAAAAATCGAGGTAGAGTTTTTCAGGGATTCTGGCAACCAGTGCGCCGGACTGGTTGAGGAGTGCAAGATCTCCCAGCGGCAGTTTTCCGCCCAAGGCATGGGTGGGATGCTGGTCCGAGACAGGTTGGGCGCTTCGGGTCGTGAATGGGACGGCGGTCGGCATGTTGAGTGACACCCGGTCCGACTGCACCCTCACCACGACCGGTCCCAGGCCGGGCTGGCGTGGCACCAGCAGACGCCCCGTCGGATAGGTTTCCAGCTCATGCCGGCACCACAGGCCAACGGTGCCAATCAGATCATAAAAGACAGGTGAATCCGCCCCCCGCGGCGTCGACATGTTGAACAAGGCGTACTGGACCGTCAGTCCCTGTACCTCGTCGCCCTCCAGCGCTTGCAGCACGGCCTCCAGGCCGGGAGATGGGGATGCTTGCGACGTGGGTAGAAACTGGGTGTCGTTTTTTGAAACGGAGAATTGAAACAGCCGCGAGCGGGTGAATTCTTCGGCGAGGAAGTGGTCGTTGCGCTCGACGACATGCCCGGTCCCCACCCAGCGAACGGAATGAGCCCGCGGAATGCTCGCCGTGAGCAGCGCCGGAGTGTGAGGCGAAGCGTGCTTGTCGCTCAGCGTCACCTGTCCGGCGTATATCAAGGTGGTGTCGGCCCGGCTGGGGTTGTTGTCCACCCATCGGGCGCGATTGAACGTCGTGCGAAGGTATTCGTTGTAGTTTCCCCACAGCGCCAGTTGGGCCCCCACCAGACTGTCGCTGGTGTCGAGGTCCCCTTCCCGCAACTGCACGCCCGTGATCCTGACGTTCTCCCAGGAGAAGTGATTGTTGCCGCCGAAGTTATAGCCGGCGGCCTCGCTGAAGATTCCTCCGGAGGCCGCCCTCCCCTCCGCGTCGTATCTGGGAGCCAGCTGCTTCAGATGCTCGTGGAATTCGGACGGCGGACGGCGAAGATCGAACGGAGCGCCCTCCATGAAGACGGTATTCGTGGCGATGTCGATCTGGCCATGCGTGTTTCGATTCGCGGTTGGAACATTGGCGCGAGCAAAGCCTCGAAAGAACAGCCGAGGAAAATAGAGGATACTCATGGCGTTCGACAAGCGGTGCTACGAGGGCTTTGTTGATACCGGTTCTCGGAAGCGCTGGTGAGCTGTTCCAGCAAGAGCCGAACTGCTTGATGCGCACTGAGCAGTCCACCTTCCATCCAGCCGCCATGCGGCGTGTAGGCATCTGAGCAGGCGATGACACCATCGCGATGAACCAAGGCGGTGGGCTGATCCGCCTTGGATTCCAGACAGAACTCCACTCCATGTGGCCAATGCTTGTGAAAATGGTCCTTGATGGGAGGTAGGGGCTTTCCACCGAGGGGGAGAACCTGTTCCAGGCAGGCGCGCACCCTCTTCAAATAGACGTCCTCGCCTTGCCCCAGGCTGTCCTGCCAATACGTCGCGTTTTCGCCGTCGGTGTAGAACTGTACGTATTTTTCACCTTTGAAGTAGATCTTCCTCAAAGGGTTGTTAACCACCAGGACCTTGTCTGTCATCTGACAGTCTCGCCACCAGGCGCCATTGAAGGTCAGAAACCCCTTGAACAAAGGCAGGGAGCCATATTGGTAGGGACTCCAATGGGTGGGAAAGCCGAGATTGAGCTGTGTCATGGCGGAGGGTGGGATGGCCAATATGACGTGCCGCGCCCGATGTATTTGTATGTTGTCTTGATGACTGAAGGCGAGGCCGTATCCATCTCCAGAGCGCGAAACGGAGAGCAACCGGTGTTCCATCCGAAACTCGACCCGGCCCTCCTGTGCCTGACACTGAAGGCGCGCCAGCAGCTGGCCGTAGCCTTCCGGGGCATAGCGCCATTGGTTGCTTGTGTCATCAACCAGGCTTTGCGTTTCCGGGTGCTTCTTGATGATGCTGTATGCCATGGACGCAGAGACCATCGGCAGAAGGAGGGCGTCATACCCCATGGCCTTGATGATCTTCCTGGCCTCCCCTTCCCCCAGATAGTGGCTGACGAATTCCAGGAATGAGGCCTGGGGATGCTCATCCAGATTGGAGAGCAAGCCGAGCAAGGTCGCTCTCAGCTTTCCCTGCATGTCGTCTTGAAATACGGCCTGAGTGAATGGGTAGGTCTCATGTTGATGTTGGAAACAATGCATGAGCGCCTGGAAACGTGGATGCAACTGCGGCGAGTAGCGAGCGGCACCCAGCTCGGTGATTTCCCCACCGTCCAGCTTTCTTGACTGGATGCGGCCTCCCACGCTGGCATTCAAATCAAACACTCTGACGCGCAGACGGTTGCTCAGGGGGGAAGTCGCCAATCCAGTGGCGCAGGTCAGCCCTCCGATTCCGGCACCAACAATGCAGACATCTGAATGATGTGTCATCTCAAGGTTCTGGACAGAAGAGGGACCACTGGGGCGGATCCTCATCGTGCTGAGCAAAAAGCATGGCTCAGCCCTCGGAATCCAGCCGACGAAGATCTGATGGCCCCTGGAGTAAGTCACGCTCGCCCGCTGAATACAACCGACCAGGCAGTACTAGGAGAATGTTGATAAACGCCGCCCCGATAGTTAACGGGCTTTGCCAATCACTCTCTCGACTGCTCAGGAAGCGGAAATGCGACGGCCCGCCCTGGAGACATTCCGGGGCGGGCCGTTTTCGATTCACGACGACGTCTGCTCATTCATGCTTCAGGCGGCGTGGGGCACAGACTCGTGGCACGAGTGTATGTCGTCGTCTGGCCCCACCTCGTCCAGGGTCCGCAGCCGCTGTACCCCACGATCACCGTACGCGCCGCGGTGGAGTAGTCGAGGACAGCTTATGGGGTGTACGGCACTCCCAGACCAACACACTGGGAGTAACTTCCCCATCCCGCCGCCCCGCAAGGGAATGCACCAGGGGCTCAGAAGCGAGGCAGTCCGCTGTCGTCCCGGTATGACAAGGAATAGAGGGAGGCCCCCATCTGAGCCAGGCCCGCGGGGGCGTCCAGCGGAGCCAGCCGAACCTCCACGAACACCAGCCGTCCGCCGCGCTGGGCACGCACCGCCTCGGCCAAGACAGGCGCCACCTGCTCCGGCTTCTCGATGAGCAAGGTCAGCGACTGACCTGGAGCCCCCAGCGCATCACAGACGGCCGGGTAGTTCCACTTCGGGATGTCATTGTAGACGGACTCCGGACCGACGATGAGGCGCTCGATGGTGTAGCCCGCGTTGTTGATGAGGAAGACGAGGGGCTTGAGCTTCAAATGCAGCAACGTGGAGAGCTCCTGGGCCGTCATGATGAAGGAGCCGTCGCCGATGAAGAGCAGGTGGCGCCGCTCCGGGGCCGCCGCCAGGCTGGTGCCCAGCAACGCCGGCAGCGTGTAGCCGATGGAGCACCACAGCGGCTGGGCCACCCAGCTCACGCCTCGGGGAAGCTGCGTGGATGAAAAGCCCACCATGGGGCTGCCCGCCTCGACGACGAGGACATCCTCCGGCTCCAGCACCCCCGCGAGCGCGGGCCAGAGCTGCGCGTGGGTCAGCGGCGTCCCGGTCTTGGGGATGGGCACTGGCGCCCGGGCCGCCGCCGTGGCTCGCAGCCGGGCGGAGCGGGGAACAAAGTCCTGGGCCCCCCGAGCGCCCAGCGACTCCGTCAACGCCTCCAGCACCTCGCTCAACACCAATCCGCTGTACAGGGACGGTGGCTCACCCTGCGTCCCCTGCCCCAGCGCGGCGCTGAAGAGCTGGAGATCCACCAGCCGGGCGGACTCCAGGCGATGAGAGAAGGAGTGCGTGTTGAGGTCCGTGAAGCGCGTGCCCAGGGCCACCACGCAGTCCGCGCCATCCACCCAATCCCGCACGTATGCATCGGACAGGCGCCCGCCATAGAAGCCGAGGAACGCCGGATGCCCCTCGTCGACCAGGCCCCGCGCGGAGCTGAGCAACGCGATAGGAAGTCGGCCGGCCTCCGCCATCGCGAGCACCTTCGGCGCGAGGCCGAAGCGCTGGATATCGCTGTCCACCAGCAGCGCGCACCGTCGGGCGCCCCTCAACCTTGGCACCAGTTCCTCGAGGAGCAGCCGAAGACTGTCGGGGTCGCTCCGTGGAGCCTCCTGCACCAGCGGCGCCTCGGGAGCTGGGACGTGCTGGAAGGTCACGTCGGAGGGGAGCTGGAGATACACGGGCCGCCGCTCCCGAAGACACGTGCGCAGCACCCGGTCGATCTCCTGGGGTGCATTCGCCTGTGTCAGCACCGCTTGCGCCACGGTGAAGGGCGCCACGCTCGCCAGCGTGTTGCCGAAGTCTCCATCCCCCAGGCTGTGGTGAATCACGGAGCGCTTCTGGAGATGGGACAGCGGAGGGGCTCCGGTGATGGCCACCACGGGCACCCGCTCGGCATACGCGCCGGCGATGCCGTTGATGGTGCTCAACTCCCCCACGCCGTAGGCCGTCAGCAGCGCGGCAACCCCTCGCATGCGGGCATACCCGTCCGCGGCGTAGGCGGCATTGAGTTCGTTGCAGCACCCGACCCACCGCAGCCCCGGATGCTTGAGCAACTGCTCGAGCACGCCCAGGTTGAAGTCTCCCGGGACGCCGAAGACATGGTGGATGCCCAGCTCCTGCAAGCGGGCCAGCAGATAATCTCCGACAGAGACGGACACTTCTCGCGACTTCATGTTCGGATGGCTCACGGCGATTCCTCCCCGCACAAGAGACTCGCTCGGGCATCTCCAGACACCCAAGGTCACTGCGAAAGGATTTGCATCGCAAGCCTCACAACTCAATCCGTGAAAACCCTGCCCTCCCTCGCCCGTCGGCTTCCCATCAATCCAAGCGGCGGATACTGAAATGGAGAGTGTTTGCACAAGGATTGAGCTGCCTCGGGGCACACAGACACTCCCCGCAGAAGGACCTCCTGCGGGGCTGTCTCAATCAACCTTGCGGGCGTGTCAGGGATAGCGGGGCACGTTTGGCTCGGGCTCCGGGAGCGGAATGAATTCCGTCTCACCCGGGACCTGGCCGATGCGCCCCGCGAGCCAGTCTTCCTTGGCCTGCTCGATGCGCTCCTTCGAGCTGGAGACGAAGTTCCACCAGATGTGACGCGGCCCATCCATGGGCTCGCCGCCAAAGAGCAACAAGCGCGAGCGCGTGGCCCCGCCGCCCCGGGCGACGACGTCCGCGCCCGGACGCAGCACCAGGAGCTGACCGGGACCGAAGCTCTCGCCGCCGACCTCCACCTGCCCCTCCGCGATGAACAGGCCCCGCTCCTCATGCACGGACGGCACGGGAAGCCGGGTGCCCACGTCGAGCTTCACGTCCGCGTAGAACAGCTCTGACTGCGTCTTCGCCGGAGAACGCTCGCCGAAGAGCTCGCCTGCGATGAGCCTCAGCTCCAGGCCGTGGTCCTGGATGACCGGAAGCGCCTCCACCGGCGTGTGTACGAAGGACGGCGCGACCTCCTCGTGCTTGCCGGGCAGCGCCACCCAGAACTGGATGCCGAACAGCCGGTTCGCCTTCACGCGCGCCTCCGGCGGCGTGCGCTCCGAGTGGACGATGCCGCGTCCCGCCACCATCCAGTTCACCGCGCCGGGCCGGATGGTCTGCACCACGCCCAGCGAGTCCCGGTGCAGGACCTCGCCATCGAACAGATACGTCACCGTGGCCAGGCCAATGTGCGGATGGGGCCGCACGTCGAGCCCCTTGCCCGCCTGGAGCACCGAGGGCCCCATCTGGTCCAGGAAGATGAACGGGCCCACCATCCGCCGCCGCGACGACGGCAGCGCCCGGCGCACCTCGAAGCCATCCCCCAGGTCCCGCGTGCGCGGAACGATGACGGTCTCCAGCGCGGAGCCAGGCTCCGCGTCGACATAGGGTTCCTCGGGCATCTTCCAGGCCATCGGCTCACACTCCTGTAAAAATTCGCTCCGTCCGGACATGCCATGGGTAGGTCCGGACACTCCAGACCCATGAGACTGCGTCACCGTCACGGGCATTTCCACGAAAGCGAATGCCAGTATTTACGGTTCACACCGTATCCACGGAAGATTCCGCATTCCCTTCCAACCGTCACTCCCTCGACGGAGGGAGGGAAGAGTCCCTCTCCCCTGGAGGATGATGTGAAACCCCGGTGCACTGCCGTTCGAGCTGGTTCGCTGAGAAGCGTTGTCTTGACGTTGCTGCTGGCGGGAGTCTTTTCAAGCCGCGAAGCCGTGGCGGCGCCCTTCACGCTCTTCGAAAGCGGACAGGTGCGGCCCCTGGCCCTCTCCCCTGACGGAAGGCTGCTGTTCGCCGTCAACACTCCGGACAACCGCCTGGAGATCTTCCGCGTCGGCAACAGTGGCCTCAGCCACCGGGGCTCGGTGCCGGTGGGCCTGGAGCCCGTGGCCGTCGCCGCGAGGACGAACGACGAGGTCTGGGTCGTCAACCACCTGTCTGACAGCGTCAGCATCGTCCGCGTGGACGGTGAGGGAAACAGCGGCATCGTGACGCGCACGCTGCTCGTGGGTGACGAGCCTCGCGACCTGGTCTTCGCGGGCCCGGGCCGGCGGCGCGCGTTCATCACCGCGGCGCATCGCGGACAGAACGCGCCGTTCGACCCCCAGCTCACCACGCCGGGCGTGGGCCGGGCCGACGTCTGGGTCTTCGACTCGGACCACCTGGGCAGCTCGCTGGGTGGCACGCCGCTCACCATCCTGTCGCTGTTCGCCGACACGCCCCGGGCCCTGGCGACGACGCCCGACGGCTCGCGGGTGTACGCGGCGGCCTTCCACTCCGGCAATCGCACCACGGTGCTGCACGAGGCGGCCATTCCCAACGGTGGCGAAGCCGCGGGCGGCGTTCCGAGCCCCAACACCAACTTCGCGGGCGTCCCCGCCCCGGAGGTCTCCGTCATCGTCAAGTACAACGGGCAGGACTGGGTGGACGTGGTGAACCGCTCGTGGACGCCGCAGGTGCGCCTGTCCCTGCCGGACAAGGACGTCTTCGCCATCGACGCCACCTCCAACCCGCCCGCGCCGCTCACCGGCAGCGGGAGCGTCTACGCCGGCGTGGGCACCATCCTGTTCAACATGGTGGTCAACCCCGCCAACGGGAAGGTGTACGTCAGCAACACCGAGGCCCGGAATGACCTGCGCTTCGAGGGGCCCGGCACCTTCGCCAACACCACGCTGCGCGGCCACATCCACGAGAGCCGCATCACCGTGCTCGGCCCCACCAGCGTCACGCCGCGCCACCTCAACAAGCACATCAACTACGGCACCTGCTGCGCGCCCACGCCCAATCCGGAGAGCGAGAAGAGCCTCGCGCAGCCGCTGGGCATGGCGGTGACCTCCGACGGCGCCACGCTGTTCGTCACGGCCTTCGGCTCCTCGAAGCTGGGCGTCTACTCCACCGCGGCGCTGGAGGCGGACACCTTCGTGCCGAACGCCGCGAACCAGATTCAGCTCACCGGCGGCGGCCCCACGGGGCTGGTGCTGGACGAGGCGCGGCGGCGGCTCTACGTGCTCACCCGCTTCGACAACGCCATCTCCGTCATCAACACGACGACGCGCCAGGAGATCGCCCACCTGCCCATGTACAACCCGGAGCCCGCGAGCGTGGTGGAGGGCCGTCCGTTCCTCTACGACGCCCGGAACAGCTCCAGCCACGGCGACTCCTCGTGCGCCAGCTGCCACATCTTCGGCGACTTCGACAGCCTGGCCTGGGACCTGGGCAACCCGGACGGCGCGGTGAAGAACAACCCCAGCCCCGTCGTCCCCATCATGCCCGAGTTCGGCAGCGATCCGACGTTCGGCCAGAGCACGGCCTTCCACCCGCTGAAGGGCCCGATGACGACGCAGAGCCTCCGAGGCATGGCCAACCACGGCCCCATGCACTGGCGAGGAGACCGCAACGGCGGAGACAGCGCGGCGAACGCCCAGCCCAACAACGGCTCCTTCAATGAGTCGGAGGCCTTCAAGCAGTTCAACCCGGCCTTCATGGACCTGTTGGGCCGCAACGCCCAGCTCACGCCGCAGCAGCTCCAGAAGTTCACCGACTTCGCGCTCCAGGTCGTCTATCCGCCCAACCCCATCCGCAAGCTGGACAACTCCCTCACGACCACGCAGCAGGCGGGCCGGGACTTCTTCCTGAACACGACGACGTTCTTCCACGGGCCCTGCGGCTCGTGCCACACGCTCGACCCCAACGCGAACCCTGGCGAAGGTGTCTTCAAGGGCTTCTTCGGCACGGACGGTCGGTCGTCGTTCGACGTGGTGCCGCAGTTTCCCAAGGTGCCGCACCTGCGCAACGCGTACCAGAAGGTCGGAATGTTCGGCGCGCCCTTCGCCACGGGCAACCTGCCCGTGGATCCCTTCATGGGAGACCAGGTGCGCGGCTTCGGCTTCAACAGCGACGGCACCGTCCCCACCCTCTTCACGTTCAACAGCGGCTTCGACTTCCACCCCATCTTCAACTCGGTGGGCATCCCGGATACGCCGGAGGGCGTCGCGGCGAAGAAGAACATGGAGCAGTTCATCTTCGTCTTCGACACGAACCTGGCGCCCATCGTCGGCCAGCAGGTGACGCTGACGGCAGCCCAGGCCGCCGTGGTGGGGCCGCGCATCAACCTGCTGGTGGCGCGAGCGAACGCGGGCGAGTGCGACCTGGTCGCCAAGGGCCGGGTGGGCCCGCACGATGCGGGCTTCCTCTACGTGGGAGGAGGTCAGTTCATCGTCGACCGACAGGGTCTGCCAGGAGTGTCGGACGCAAACCTTCGCGCCGCCACCACGGCGAGCAACGGCGTGCTGACGTACACGTGCGTGCCCCCGGGCTCGGGAACGCGCATCGGCATCGACCGGGACCTCGACGGCTTCCGCGATGGCGACGAGCGCTCCGCTGGCACGAACCCGGCGGACCCGACGAGTCACCCGTAATAAACTGAAACACAACTCAACGGAGATCCGCCTCATCAGGGCGGGGAGGACCAGCCAATCTTGCGCATGTCTCGGCAAGCCTCCTAGATATGACTCACGCGTTCCGCCCCGTCTCATCGGCTGCCGTGCCCCCCGCGGCAGCCGTCGCTTTCTCATCCTGTGAGGGCGACGCGTTGACATGCTCGACGCCCTCTCCTTGTCGGCTCCCTCTCCGGCTTCTCTTCCCTCCAACATCGCGGACGCCTTCGAAGCCCAGGTAGCGCTGCGTCCTCACGCTGTCGCGGTCAGCAGCGACAGCGTGAGCCTGACGTATGCGGGACTCGACGCGCGGGCGAACCAGCTCGCGTGGCGCCTGCGCGCCCAGGGCATCGGTCGAGAGCATCCCCAGGTGGGCGTCTGTCTCCCGCGCTCGGCGGAGCTGCTGGTCACCCTCCTCGCCATCGTCAAGGCGGGCGGCGCCTACGTTCCGCTCGATCCCGACTACCCGTCCGAGCGACTGCGGTTGATGGCGGAGGACGCGGGGGTCCACGCCATCGTCACGCAGACGGGCCTGCGCTCCCGCCTGCCGTCGGGCGGTGTGCCCACGCTGTGCCTGGACGCACTGGAGGCGGAGCTGGACGCGCTTCCCGCGCATCCGCCCAAGCGGGAGGTCTGCCCGGACGACCTCGCCTACGTGGTCTTCACATCGGGCTCCACGGGCAAACCCAAGGGCGTCTGTGTTCCCCACCGGGGCGTGTTGCGGCTGGTGCTGGGCGCCAACTACGTGGACGTGGGCCCCGACGACGTGCTGCTGCAGCTCGCGCCCGTGGCCTTCGATGCGTCGACCTTTGAAATCTGGGGAGCGCTCCTCAATGGCGCGCGGCTCGCCGTGTTCACCCAGGGCGCCGCGGGGCTGGACGAGCTGGGTCCCTTCCTGGAGGCGCAGGGAGTGACGGTGGTCTGGGTGACAACGGGCCTCTTCCATCAACTCGTCGAGCTCGGCCTGCCTGGAATGGGCCGCGTGCGCGAGCTGCTCACGGGAGGCGAGGTCCTCTCCGTGCCCCATGCGCGCAAGGCGCTGGAGCAGCTTCCTCATATCCGGCTCGTCAACTTCTACGGGCCCACCGAGAACACGACGTTCACCAGCTTCCACCCGATGCGCGGAGCACTGGAGACAGATGACACCACGGCCGTCGCCATTGGGCGCGCCATCTCCGGGACGCGGATGTATGTGCTGGACGAGGCGCTGCGGCCCGTTCCCGTCGGAACCGTGGGTGAGCTGTACACGGGGGGCCTGGGCCTCGCGTGGGGATACTGGGAGCGCGCGGACCTGACGGGAGAGCGCTTCCTGCCCGACCCCTGGAGCGATACGCCCGGTGGGCGGATGTACCGCACCGGAGATCTGGTGCGGCAGCGCGTCGATGGAGTCATGGAGTTCATCGGCCGTCGCGACCACCAGGTGAAGCTGCGTGGCTTCCGAATCGAGCTGGGGGAAGTGGAGAGCGCGCTGCGCCAGCATTCCTCCGTGCTGGAGGCACTCGCGCTCGTGCGAGAGGACTTACCGGGAGACCGGAGGCTGGTCGCGTACGTCGTCGCGCGAGCGTCCTCCGTCGAGCTGCGCGAGCACGTGCAACGCCTGCTCCCCGGGTACATGGTGCCCGCCGCCATCGTGGTGCTGGACGCACTGCCACTCACGCCCAACGGCAAGGTGGACCGCGCGTTGCTGCCCACACCCCAGGCGCACTCCGAGGACTTCATCGCGCCGGAGTCGGCCCTGGAGACCGCCGTCGCGCGCATCTGGGCGGAGGTGCTGGGAATGGACGCCGTGAGCGCCACCGCGAACTTCTTCGACCTGGGGGGCCACTCGCTGCTCGCCACGCAGGTCATCACCCGGATGCGCGAGGAGACACGGTTCCACCTTCCGCTGCGTGCGCTCTTCGATAGGCCCGTCCTTCGCGAGCTGTGCGCCAATCTCGAGGAGACCACGAGCGCGTTCTCCGAGGACCTCATCCGACCCGCCCAGGGCGAGGCGCGCCTGAGCCCATCGTTCGCGCAGCAGCGCCTGTGGTTCCTCGACCAGTGGATGCCGGACACGGCCGTGTACTCGCTGCCCATGGCGTTCCGGTTGGAGGGGCCTCTCGACGTCACAGCCCTGGAGCAAAGCATCCAGGCACTGGTTGACCGTCACGAGTCCCTGCGCACGACCTTCCCGGGCGAAGGCGCTCCCGTGCAACTCGTGGCGGAGTCCGTGTCCGTGCGGCTGGATCGGAGCTCCGTGAGTTCAGTCGAACAGGCCCACGCCCTGCTGCGTGCCGCGGCGGAACGTCCGTTCGACCTCGCACGTGGTCCGCTCTTTCGAGCACTGCTGGTGACGACCGCTGCTCACGAACATGAGCATCTGTTGCTGCTCAACCTCCACCACATCATCTCCGACGGCTGGTCCTTCGGCGTCCTCTACCAGGAGCTCTCCGCCGAGTACCTCGCTCGCCTTCAGGGCGTGGCCTCCTCCCTCGCCCCTCTCTCCATCCAGTATGCCGACTTCTCCTCCTGGCAGCGTCACTGGCTCTCCGGCGACACCCTCTCCTCCCAGCTCTCCTTCTGGACTCGCCTCCTCGACGGCGTCCCTCACGTCCTCTCTCTTCCCACTGACTTTCCTCGTCCCTCTCTCCAATCCTTCGAGGGCTCCACTCACCGCTTCTCTCTTCCCCTCCACCTTCGCGACTCCCTCGACTCCCTCTCCCGTCTCCACGGTGCCACCCTCTTCATGGCACTGCTCTCCTCCTTCCAGCTCCTCCTCTCCCGCTACTCCGGCCAGCTCGACTTCCTCGTCGGCTCTCCCATCGCCAACCGCACCCGTCCTCAGCTCGAATCCCTCATCGGATTCTTCGTCAACACTCTCCCTCTCCCCGCTCGCCTCTCCGGCAACCCTTCCTTCCTCGACGTCCTCCTTCGCACTCGCGACTCCTGCCTGGGCGCCTACTCCCACCAGGAGCTTCCCTTCGAGAAGCTCGTCGAGGAACTCCACGTCGAGCGCGAGCCCGGACGCAGTCCGTTGGTCCAGGTCCTATTCGCGCTCCAGAACGCTCCCGGGGGACAGCTTCAGCTTCCAGGGCTCCAGGTCGCTCCGCTGGATCTGGAGACACGGACGTCGCGGTTCGAGCTGTTCCTCGCGCTGGAGGAATCCCCCGAGGGACTCCGGGGCTCCATCGAGTACTCCACCGCGCTGTTCGCTCCGCACACCATCGAACGGATGGCGGAGCACTTCGTGCGACTCGTCGAGGCGTTCGTCCGGGAACCCGAGCGTCCTTGCGGACAAGTGCCGATCCTCTCCGACGACGAGCAACGCCAGTGGCTCATCGACTGGAACCACACGGCGCGCGCCTACCCGTCCGAGTCGTCTCTCGTGCGCCTCTTCAATGCACAGGTGGCGCTGCGGCCCGAAGCCGTGGCGGTTCGACAGGGAGAGCGCGCGCTCACCTATGCCCAGCTCGATTCGCGCGCCAATGCGCTGGCCCAGGTACTGCGAGCCCAGGGCGTCAACCGCCGGCATCCGCAGGTGGGCGTGTGCCTGCCTCGGTCCCCGGAGCTCATCGTCGCGTTCCTCGCGAGTCTCAAGGCCGGCGGAGCGTACGTTCCGCTCGACCCCGAGCACCCCACGGAGCGACTGGCCTTCATGGCCCATGACGCCCGACTCGCGGCCATCGTCTCTCACGATGCGCTGAGCACGCGGCTTCCCGAGGGACCGTGGCACGTGGTGAACCTGGATCGGCTCGGGGATGCGCTGGAGGGTTCGGCGTCAACTCCGTGGGTGGATGACAGCACCGCCGATGACCTGGCGCACATCATCTACACCTCCGGGTCCACGGGGCGTCCCAAGGGTGTCTGCATTCCACACCGGGGTGTGGTTCGCATGGCGCTCGACCCGGACCAGGTCCGCCTGGGGCCAGACGACCGGGTCGCCCAGGTGACCACGGTGACGTTCGACCTCTCCACCTTGGAGATCTGGGGTGCGCTGCTCAATGGCGCCGCGCTCGTCATCTTCGACAAGGACGAGGTCATCCAGCCCGACGTCTTCGCGCGCCACCTGCGGGAGGAGCGCATCTCCGCGCTGGTCGTCGCGACCGCCATCTTCCACCACACCGCGCGCACGCACCCTGATGCGTTCGCGGGGTTGCGCTGGGTCATCTTCGGAGGAGAGGCCGCCGACGCAACGACTGTTCAACGCGTGCTCACACACGGAGCACCGGTCGCATTGGTGAACGGCTACGGCCCCACCGAGAACACCACGTACAGCACCTGGTATCAGGCCCAGCCCTCCACCGAGCTGTCGGTCCCCATTGGAAGGCCTGTCTCCAACAGCACCGCCTATGTGCTCGATGCGAATCTGCAACCTGTTCCTCGGGGTGTCGCGGGTGAGCTGTTCGTCGGAGGCGACGGCCTCGCCTGGGGCTATTGGGACAGACCCGACCTCACCGCCGAGCGCTTCATTCCCCATCCCTTCAGCACGACTCCGGGCGCGCGCCTCTATCGCACGGGCGACCTCGTTCGCTTCCGTCAGGACGGAGAGCTGGACTTCATTGGCCGCCGCGACAACCAGGTGAAGCTGCGCGGATTCCGCATCGAACTGGGTGAAGTCGAGGCCGCGCTGCGTGCCCATCCCGCCGTGCGCGACGCCGTCGTGCTCGTGCGAGAGGACTCGCCGGGTGACAAGCGACTGGTCGCATACGTCGTGACGCGAAGCTCCGGGACACTGTTGCGTGAGCACCTGGGACAACAGCTTCCCAGCTACATGGTGCCCTCGGCGGTCGTCGTCCTCGACGCGCTTCCACTCACACCCAATGGCAAGGTGGATCGGCGCGCGTTGCCGGCGCCTGAGTTCGGAGCGTTGGAGACGGACTCGTTCGTCGCTCCACGCACGGAGCTGGAGTCGCGGCTCGCGGCCATCTGGGCCGCTGTGCTTCAGCTCGACAGCGTCAGCGTCACCGCGAACTTCTTCGACCTGGGCGGGCACTCCTTGCTCGCCACCCAGGTCATCTCTCGCATCCAGGAGCACCTGGGCACGTTGATTCCCGTTCGCGCGCTATTCGAGGCGCCCTCCATCGAGGCCCTTGCTCGCGTCGTCGAGCAGCGCCGAAACGACGTTCCTGCTCCGACAGACGTGGCCCTCGTCCCAACGGTGAGCAGAGACGCGCCGCTGCCGCTCTCCTTCGCGCAGGAGCGTCTCTGGTTCCTCAGCCAGCTTCATGAGCAGCAGGCCGTCTACAACATGCCCTTCGCGCTGCGTCTGGAGGGCGCTCTTGACGTCGCCGCACTCCACGACAGCCTCCGCGCGCTCGTCCTTCGTCACGAGGCTCTCCGCACTCACTTCCCCGGCGACGGCGTTCCCTCTCAGCACATCTCCGACTCCCTCGACTTCGACTGGGAACTCGTCGACCTCTCGTCCTCTCCCAACTCCGACGACGAAGCCCTTCGCCTGCTCCAACTCGATGCCGAGGCGCCCTTCAACCTCGCCCTCGGTCCTCTCTTCCGCGCGCGCCTCTTCCTCCTCGCGCCTCAGCGGCATCTGCTGCTGCTCAACCTCCACCACATCATCTCCGACGGTTGGTCCTTCGGCGTTCTCTACCAGGAGCTCTCCGCCGAGTACCTCGCTCGCCTCCAGGGCGTGGCCTCCTCCCTCGCCCCGCTCTCCATCCAGTACGCCGACTTCTCCTCCTGGCAGCGTCACTGGCTCTCCGGCGACACCCTCTCCTCCCAGCTCTCCTTCTGGACTCGCCTCCTCGACGGCGTCCCTCACGTCCTCTCTCTTCCCACTGACTTTCCTCGTCCCTCTCTCCAATCCTTCGAGGGCTCCACTCACCGCTTCTCTCTTCCCCTCCACCTTCGCGACTCCCTCGACTCCCTCTCCCGTCTCCACGGTGCCACCCTCTTCATGGCACTGCTCTCCTCCTTCCAGCTCCTCCTCTCCCGCTACTCCGGCCAGCTCGACTTCCTCGTCGGCTCTCCCATCGCCAACCGCACCCGTCCTCAGCTCGAATCCCTCATCGGATTCTTCGTCAACACTCTCCCTCTCCCCGCTCGCCTCTCCGGCAACCCTTCCTTCCTCGACGTCCTCCT
>NZ_JABUMT010000005.1:0-126087 GCF_013336715.1 Myxococcus sp. CA056 | reverse complement strand
TCCTCGTCGGCTCTCCCATCGCCAACCGCACCCGTCCTCAGCTCGAATCCCTCATCGGATTCTTCGTCAACACTCTCCCTCTCCCCGCTCGCCTCTCCGGCAACCCTTCCTTCCTCGACGTCCTCCTCCGCACTCGCGACTCCTGCCTTGGTGCCTACTCCCACCAGGAGCTTCCCTTCGAGAAGCTCGTCGAGGAACTCCACGTCCAGCGCTCCCTGAGCCATGGCCCTCTCGTCCAGGTCATGTTCGCTCTCCAGAACGCGCCCGGTGCACCGCCGTCCTTCCCGGGGCTCAGCGTCGAACACGTCGAACTCCATCCCCACACTTCCAAGTTCGACCTCACGCTCTCTTTGGAGGAGTCGCCGGATGGCCTTCACGGCGTTTTCGAGTTCGCCACCGCGCTCTTCGCGCCAGCCACCGTCGCGCGCATGGCGGACCACCTTCGCAGGCTGATGGAGCAGGTCGTCCGGACTCCGCACGTCTCCATCCACTCACTGGACCTGCTCTCCACCGACGAGCGTCGCCAGTGGCTCGTCGAATGGAACGACACCGGCCGGCCGTATCCGGCCCACTCGTCCATCGTCGAATGCTTCGCCACCCAGGCCGCGCTGCGTCCCGACACCATCGCCGTGCAGTACGGCTCCGACTCGCTCTCGTACGGCGAGCTGGATGCTCGCTCGAACCAGCTCGCTCGCATCCTTCGTGCTCACGGAATTGGCAGGGCGCGTCCTCAGGTCGGGGTCTGCCTGCCTCGCTCTCCCGAGCTGATTGTCACGCTGCTCGCCATCCTCAAGGCGGGCGGCGCCTACGTCCCGCTCGACCCGGATTACCCCTCCGAGCGTCTCGACTTCATGGCTCGCGACGCACAAGTCGTCGCCGTCATCACTCACGAGTCGCTCAGAGAGAGCGTGCCTTCGGGTGATTGGCGACTCCTGTGTCTTGACCTGCTTCGCGAAGCGCTGAGTGCGAGCAGCAAGGCGCCGTTGGAGTGTGACCTCGGTCCAGATGACCTGGCGCACATCCTCTACACCTCGGGTTCGACGGGTAGACCCAAGGGTGTCTGCATCCCCCACCGAGGCGTCCTCCGCCTCGTCCTCAACTCCAATGACGTTCAACTCGGGCCCGACGACCGCGTCGCCCAGGCCGCCACCGTCGCCTTCGACGCCTCCACCTTCGAAATCTGGGGCGCCCTCCTCAATGGCGCCGCCCTCGTCATCCTCGACAAGGATGACGTCATCGACCCGGCTGTCCTCGCCCGTCGTCTCCGCGACGAGCGCATCTCCGCCCTCGTCCTCACCACTTCTCTCTTCAACCTCGTCTCCCGCTCCGAGCCTTCCGCCTTCTCTCGCCTCCGCTTCGTCCTCATCGGCGGTGAGAACGCGGACCCCTCCTGCATCAACCGCGTCCTCTCCTCCGGGCCTCCTCAGCGACTGGTCAACGGCTACGGCCCCACCGAAAACACCACCGCCAGCACCTGGCACCCCACCCTCTGCCACCAGGAACTCTCCGTCCCCATCGGCAGGCCCATCGCCAACAGCACCGCCTATGTGCTCGACGTGCATTTGCAGCCCGTGCCCATGGGCGTCACAGGGGAACTCTTCGTCGGAGGCGATGGCCTCGCCTGGGGCTACTGGAACAAGCCCGACCTCACCGCCGAGCGCTTCATTCCCCATCCCTTCAGCGAGGCTCCCGGCGCTCGCCTCTACCGCACCGGTGACCTCGTCCGGCTTCGCACTGACGGTGCTCTCGACTTCATCGGCCGCCGCGACAACCAGGTGAAGCTGCGTGGCTTCCGCATCGAGCTGGGTGAAGTCGAGTCCGCCATCCGGGCTCACCCCGACGTGCGCGACGCCGTCGTACTCGTGCGGGAGGACTCGCCGGGTGACAAGCGACTGGTCGCCTACGTCGCGACGGAGCTCGCCGGCTCCGTGTTGCGCGAGCACCTGGGGAAACAACTTCCCAGCCACATGGTGCCTTCGACGGTCATCGTCCTCGCCGAGCTGCCCCTCACGCCCAACGGGAAGATCGACCACCGCGCACTCCCCGCACCCGAGGCGAATCGCGTCGACGGTGAGGCGTTCGTCGCTCCACGCACGGAGCTGGAGTCGCAGCTCGCAGTCATCTGGGCAGTGGTGCTTCAGCTCGACAAGGTCAGCGTCACCGCGACCTTCTTCGACCTCGGTGGGCATTCATTGCTCGCCACGCAGATCATCTCGCGGAGCCAGGAACGTCTCGGTGTTCCGCTGGCCGTGCGGATGCTCTTCGAAGCACCGACCATCGAGTCCTTCGCACAGGCCGTGGATCAGCGCCTCCAATCAGCGCAGACGGTTCAGAACACCTCGCTCATTTCGACGGTGAGCAGGGATGCACCGCTGCCGCTCTCCTTCGCGCAGGAGCGCCTCTGGTTCCTCAACCAGTTCCATGAGCAGCAGGCCGTCTACAACATGCCCTTCGCGCTTCGGCTGGAGGGTGCTCTCGACGTCGCCGCCCTCCACGACAGCCTCCGCACGCTCGTCCTTCGTCACGAGTCCCTCCGCACTCGCTTCCCAGGCGATGGCGAGCCTTCCCAACGCATCTCCGACGCTCCCGACTTCGACTGGGGACTCATCGACCTCTCGTCCTCTCCCAACCCCGACGACGAAGTCCTTCGCCTCCTCCAGCTCGATGCCGAAGCGCCCTTCAACCTCGCCCTCGGTCCTCTCTTCCGCGCGCATCTCTTCCTCCTCGCGCCTCAGCGGCATCTGCTGCTGCTCAACCTCCACCACATCATCTCCGACGGCTGGTCCTTCGGCGTCCTCTACCAGGAGCTCTCCGCCGAGTACCTCGCTCGACTCCAGGGTGTGGCCTCCTCCCTCGCCCCTCTCTCCATCCAGTACGCCGACTTCTCCTCCTGGCAGCGTCACTGGCTCTCCGGCGACACCCTCTCCTCTCAGCTCTCCTTCTGGACTCGCCTCCTCGACGGCGTCCCTCACGTCCTCTCTCTGCCCACTGACTTCCCTCGCCCCTCTCTTCAATCCTTCGAGGGCTCCACTCACCGCTTCTCCCTTCCCCTCCACCTTCGCGACTCCCTCGACGCCCTCTCCCGTCTCCACGGTGCCACCCTCTTCATGGCACTGCTCTCCTCCTTCCAACTCCTCCTCTCCCGCTACTCCGGCCAGCTCGACTTCCTCGTCGGCTCCCCCATCGCCAACCGCACCCGTCCTCAGCTCGAATCCCTCATCGGCTTCTTCGTCAACACCCTCCCTCTCCCTGCTCGCCTCTCCGGCAACCCTTCCTTCCTCGACGTCCTCCTCCGCACTCGCGACTCCTGCCTCGGTGCCTACTCCCACCAGGAGCTTCCCTTCGAGAAGCTCGTCGAGGAACTCCACGTCCAGCGCTCCCTGAGCCATGGCCCTCTCGTCCAGGTCATGTTCGCTCTCCAGAACGCGCCGGCTGGACAGCTTCAGCTCCCGGGACTCGTGGTCGATACCCTGGAGTTGCACCCGCGCACGTCGAAGTTCGATCTCACCCTGTCGTTGGAAGAGACGCCTCACGGACTCAACGGTGTCTTCGAGTTCGCCACCGCGCTCTTCACACCCGCGACCATCTCGCGCATGGCGGACCATCTCCGCGGCTTGATGGAGCAGGTCGTCCGGACTCCGCACGCCTCCATCCACTCCCTGGAGCTGCTCTCAACCGACGAGCGTCGCCAGTGGCTCGTCGAATGGAACGACACCGGCCGGCCGTATCCGGCCCATTCGTCCATCGTCGAGCGATTCGCCACCCAGGCCGCGCTGCGTCCCGACGCCATCGCCGTGCAGCACGGCTCCGACTCGCTCTCGTATGGCGAACTCGACATGCGCTCCACTCGACTCGCGCGCATCCTCCGTGCGCAGGGGGTCGACAGAGCACGTCCCCAGGTCGGAGTCTGCCTGCCCCGCTCTCCCGAGTTGATCGTCACGCTGCTCGCCATACTCAAGGCAGGCGGCGCCTACGTCCCGCTCGACCCTGACTACCCTTCCGAGCGCCTCGACTTCATGGCTCGCGACTCACAGGTCCAGCGCATCGTCACGCAGACCTCGCTGTCCGTGCGCGTTCCCCACGGTGACATCGAGCCGCTGTGCATCGATGCCCTGCCACCTGTCTCCGATGACGAGCTTCCTCGGCTCACTCACGACATGGGGCCCGACGATCTCGCTTACGTCACCTACACCTCGGGCTCGACGGGTCGCCCCAAGGGTGTCTGCATTCCCCACCGCGCCGTCCTTCGACTCGTCCTCGACTCCGACTACGTCCAGCTCGGACATGATGACCGCGTCGCCCAGGCCGCCACTGTCGCCTTCGACGCCTCTACCTTCGAAATCTGGGGCGCCCTCCTCAACGGCTCCTCCCTCGTCATCCTCGACAAGGATGACGTCATCGACCCCTCCATCCTCTCCCGCCGTCTCCTCGACGAGCGCATCTCCGCCCTCTTCCTCACCACCGCTCTCTTCAACCTCGTCTCGCGCTCCGAGCCCTCCGCCTTCTCCCGTCTCCGCTTCCTCCTCTTCGGCGGCGAGAACGCGGACACCTCCTGCGTCAACCGCGTCCTCTCTCTCGGGCCTCCTCAGCGTCTCCTCCACGTCTACGGCCCTACCGAGAACACCACCTTCAGCTCCTGGCACCCTGTCCTCCTCCACCACGAGCTCTCCGTTCCCATCGGCAGGCCCATCGCCAACAGCACCGCCTATGTGCTCGACGTGCATTTGCGGCCTGTCCCCACGGGCGTCACCGGGGAACTCTTCGTCGGTGGCGATGGCCTCGCCTGGGGCTACTGGGACAGGGCCGACCTCACCGCCGAACGATTCATCCCCCATCCCTTCAGCTCGGCTCCCGGCGCGCGCCTCTACCGCACCGGTGACCTCGTCCGCCTTCGCCACGACGGCGCTCTCGACTTCATCGGTCGCCGCGACAACCAGGTGAAGCTGCGCGGCTTCCGCATCGAGCTTGGCGAAGTCGAGTCCGCGCTCCGCTCACACCCCGACGTGCGCGATGCCATCGTCCTTGTGCGCGAAGACACGCCGGGAGACAGGCGCCTTGTCGGCTACGTCGCGACAGAGTTGGAGCTGACGTCCACGGTTCTTCGCACCTTCCTCCAGGGGACCCTCCCTTCGCACATGGTCCCCTCCGACTTCGTGGTCCTCCCGTCACTCCCGCTCACGGCGAACGGCAAGGTCGACCACCGTGCGCTTCCCCGACCCTCCGCTGCCGGGGATGACTCGAATGCACGCGTGGCGCCGCGCACGCCGCTGGAGGAGGACATCGCATCCCTGTGGGCGCAGGTCCTCGGCCGCGAGTCCATCAGCGTGACGGCGAGCTTCTTCGACCTGGGTGGACACTCGCTGCTCGCCGCACAGCTCGTCGCGAAGCTGTCCGAGCGCTTCGGCTTCAAGGTCCCGCTCCAGGTCCTCTTCCAGAGTCCCACCGTGGCGGCGCTCGCCTCCTGGGTTCAAGACAAGCTGACGCCCGGTGAACTCGACACCGCGCCCGCGCTTCCCGACGGTATCGTCTTGCTCCAACGCGGACGCGACGACCTCCCGCCACTCCTGTGCATGCACCCGATTGGCGGAACCGTCTTCTGCTACCAGGACCTCGTGCGCGCGCTCGGTCCGGAGCGCTCCGTCTACGGCTTCCAGGCCCCGGGCGTGAATGGCGAATGCGAGCCACTGCAGACCATCGAGCAGCTCGCCTCCGTCCACCTGAACGCCCTGCTCCAACTGCGTCCGCGCCCGCCGTACTACCTCGTGGGCCTGTCGATGGGCGGCACCATCGTCTACGAGATGGCGCAGACCCTGCGGCGTCTGGGAGTCCCACCCTCGCTGCTCGTGTTCCTCGACACGCCAGGGCCAGGTCAGCTCCCCAAGCGCTTCGAGGACGACGCGGAGCTGCTCGCCGCCACGTTCGGTGACTCGTCGGAGGCGCTCATCTCCCTCCTGCGCGGACTGGACCCGCAGGCCCAGATGCTCGAGGTGCTGCGACGCGCCCGCGACGGCGCCGTGGTACCCGACTCGTTCTCCCTCGTGGACCTCCAGGTCTTCCTCTCCGTCTGGAAGGCCCATATGCGCGCGCTGTTCAGCTACGAGCCGTCGCCCACCGAGGGCACCGCCATCTACCTGCGCGCCCAGGAGTACGTCCCGCCACACCCTCGACACCCCGAGCGGCCGTGGCAGGAACTCGTCAAAGGCGGACTGGAACTCATCGGCGTCCCCGGCAATCACCAGACGATGATTGAACCGCCCCAGGTCACCGTGATGGCCCGGCACCTGAACGACTTCATGCGGCGAATCGAAGAAGCGGTCCTTCCGAAATCCACGGGGACTTGAGCGCCCCCCTCGCGAGTCAACTCACCCGTTTACCCCTCCCTCGTCCCGTGCGAACAATCGCCCATGCCCAACTGGAAGCACCTGCAGAAGCTCAACAATGGCGAGGCCATCTGGTACTCCGACCCCCAGCTTTCACTGAAGGGCGAGGTCTGGCTCTACTCTGCGGGTGGTGAGCTGCGGGTCTGGAGCGACGGAACCCTCTCCAAGAATCAGCCCGAGGCGTTGAAGCTCAGCTCGCCCGTGCAGGCGCGATTCACGCTCTTCAAGCCCATGTCGTTGCTCTTCGTCGACGTGGAAGTACGAGGAGCCCAGGCCGTGGTCCGACGCGGCACCATCAACGGCGCCTTCAACGTCTCGCTCCTCGACGCAACGACGGGCGAAGCCCTGGTGGCCCGCTATCGCACGCTCGGATTCCGCGACGCCAACCCGTGGAACGCGACGAAGAAGCGCGTGGTCATTCGCGAATACATCCAGGGCGACTCCACGTTCTGGGCCATGAAGGTCGATGGGCCTGTCATCATGGACGGCTACGACAAGGAGACCGCCACCGAGAGCCACGAGGCGGCCATCGAGCGGGCGGAGAAGCGCATCCGCGCCAAGGAGAAGGTCGGCTTCGTCCTGCGGACCATCGACCTCCGCGATGCCTCGCATCCCAATCCGGAACCGAAGGCACCCAAGGGCGCGCCGAAGAAGCCCTCCGCGCCCAAGGGCCCGTCGTTCACGAAGCCCAAGAACGCCTACGAGGCCGTCGACACGGCCATCGCGATGCTGAAGGACCTCCACGACCGCTACCCCAAGGCGCACTTCGTCGCGGAGCACCTCGACGTGAAGAAGGAGCCCGAGCGCATGGACTCCCTCGACCAGCAGCTGTCCATCTTCAAGCGCCAGTACAAGCACCGCATCGGGAGCTGGGAGGGAGCGAAGGCGCTCAAGCCCCTGAAGAAGGAGTCGAGCTGGGACTACTTCCAGCGCGTGTACGGCACTGTCACGTGGATCGTGGACAACGCCATGGACCGCGGCCTGCCCACGTTTCCCTGCGGCAACGTCACGGGCGGCGGTTGGAGCTGCCTGGAGATCGCCGACGACGTGTACGACATCGACGGGCTCGTCGAGGCCACCGAGAACAAGGACCTGGAGAACCTCTTCGTGTTCCACGGCGGGTGGCACGTCGGCCGGTCCTTCGCCTTCGACCAGCGCACGACGTCACCCACGGGCGAGCACGCCGTCATTTCCTTCGACGAGGGCATCCAGGACCTCCCCAAGAAGACCCCGGCGGGTCGAATCCAGCCCTTCGGGCTCTGGCTTCACAAGCATGTGACCCGGCTGATCCACATCGCCGAGGAAAACCTGCGCGAAGGGCTCTGAGCTTCACGGGCCTGAAGCCGACAAGAGACGGTGGGCGCAAGCGAGGCGCCCACCAGGAGTCCAGAGCGGGGGCCTGCCTGCTCCCCGGGTATCCGGACACCCAAATCGCCAGGAAAGACGGGAAGTTGAGGGACCGGCCAAGCGCGTGTTACGACCGCTCCCGGCCATTCTCCTCCTCTCAGAACTGGCCCCCGGAGCCGGCCTTCCATGAGCGAGCGCAACGACATCCCGCGACCCCCAGTCACGGTCGCCCCTCCTCCGCCTTCAGGGGCGCCCGCGAAGTCCGGCCCCAGCGCCACCGAAGTGCTGACGCAGTCCGTGCAGGCCGCGCCCCAGGCGACGCCCGCGCCCAGTGCGGAAGACGAGGCCCGCGAGCGCATCGCCTCGCTGGAGCGCGAGGCACGGACGCTGAGCACCACGGATGGTCCCGCGGCCGCCCAGCTCTTCCATGAGGTGGGCCTGCTCTGGGAGGAGCCGCTCAAGAACCCCCGCAACGCGGCGGTCGCCTTCCAGAACGCTTACAAGCTGGCGCCCCGGTACCTGGTCAACATCCGCGCCGCGCGGCGACTCTTCGCGGACGTGGGCAACTGGCAGATGGTCATCCAGCTGCTCGACGCGGAGCTGGCCGCCACCGAGGACGTGCGCCACCAGGCCGCGCTCCTGTTCGAGAAGGGCATCGTCCTCCAGGAGCGGCTGTCTCGCGACGACGAGGCCAGCGCCTGCCTGCGCCAGTGCCTGGAGCGGCGGCCCACGGACGTCGTCGTGCTCACGCAGCTCGAGTCCGTCTACGCCGCGCGCAACGACGCCGCCGCGCTGGTGGAAGTCTACCGGTTGCTCGCCGCCACCATGCAGCAGCCGTCGCTGCGCGCGCACTACCTGACCTCCGCGGGCCTGCTGCTCGACGAGCGCCTCAAGCAGCGCGAGCCCGCCGCCGCTCTGCTGCGCGAGGCCTTCGCGCTGGACCGCTCGGATCCGCTGCTGCTCGCCGCGCTCAAGCATGTGGCCGAGCGAGAGGGACGCACCGAGGAGCTGCTCGCGGCGCTGACCGCCGAGGCCACGGCGCTGGGCTCCCAGGCCGCGCCCGCCTATCTGCAGATCGCCAAGGTGCATGAGCGCCTGGGCCAGAAGGAAGAGGCCCTGGCGGCGCTGCTGGACGCACGCCACGCCGCGCCCCATGAGCCGCTGGTGCTCAGCGAGCTGGCCGGCATCTACGAAACGCAGGGCCGCTACGAGGAGCTGGCGGACGTGCTGCTGGCGCGCGTGGGTTCGCTCAACGACGAGAGCGAGCTGGTGGCCACCAACCTGCGCCTGGCCGCGCTGTACGAGGAGGTCCTCAAGCGCGAGGTGGACGCGGCGGCGCGATATCAGGCCATCGTCGCGCGCATCCCCGGCCACGCGGCGGCGCTCGCGGGTCTGGGCAAGCTGAACTACCGGATGCAGAACTGGGAGGGTCTGGTCGCCGTCTTCGACGCGGAGGTCGCCGCCGCCGAGGACGCCAAGCAGAAGGCCGCGCGCATGTACAAGGCCGCGGAGATCCTCGAGGAGCGGCTGGGTCGGCAGGAAGACGCCATCTCCCGCTACAACTCCTGCCTCCAGTTGCAGCCCGGCTACCTCCCCGCGCAGAAGGCGCTCACCCGCCTCTACGAGCGCCAGGGTCGCTTCGCGGAGCTGGTGGCGATGTTCGAGCAGGACCTGCTCCAGACGTCGGACAGGGATCAGCTCATCACCACGCTCAACAAGATGGCGGGCGTGTACGAGGACCGGCTGGGAGACCTGGACCACGCCATCGAGTGCATGAAGCGCATCCTCGACCTGGCGTCGGACCACCTGCCCACCATCCGCAACCTGGCGCGGCTGTACGAGCGCGCGGGCCGCTACCGGGAGCTGCTGGAGACGCATGACCTGGAGGCGTCGCTCGCGGGCGACACCAAGCAGGTGCTGTCGCTCCTGCACCGCAACGCGGAGATCCTCGACGAGAACCTGAAGGACCGCCCGGGCGCCATCTCCGCCTACGAGCGCGTGCTGGCGCTGTCCCCGTCGTACCTGCCCGCGCTCAAGGCGCTGGGCCGGCTGTACGCGCAGGATGGCCGCTGGGCGAAGCTGGTGGACATGTACCGGGCGGAGTCGGAGAGCTCACCCTCCACCGACCAGGCCGCGGCGCTCATCTACAAGATTGGCGAGCTGTACGAGCAGCGGCTGTCCCAGGAGAACGAGGCCATTGCGTCGTACCAGGAGGCGCTGATGCTGGCGCCCAGCTACTTCCCGGCGCTGCGCGCGCTGGCCCGCATCTACCGGGCGCAGGGCGCGTGGGAGAACCTGGTGGAGATGCTGCGCGAGGAGGCCGCCAACCGCACCGACCCGCTGGAGCGCGCCAACGCGCTCTTCCAGGCCGCCGCCATCTGGGAGGACGCCCTCAAGCGGCCCGAGCTGGCCATCGAGACGTACCAGGAAGTGCTGCGCCTGACGCCGGGACACGCCGCCACGCTGCGCGCCCTGGAGCGCCTGTTCCTCGCGCAGGACAACGTGAAGGAGCTGGTGTCCATCCTGGACCGCGAGACGCAGGTGGGCGGCACGCCCACGGCCAAGGTGACGGCCTACCTGAAGCTGGCGCGGCTGTACCTGGACCGCTTCCAGGAGCCCTCGCGCGCGGCGCTGTGCTGCGAAGCGGTGCTCGGCCTGGACGCGGGCAACCTCACCGCCCTCACCCTGCTGGAGCGCATTCGCGCGTCGGACCGGCCGCGCCGCGCGGAGCTGCGTCAGCGCATCGCCGAGCGCGTGAATGATCCACGCCTGGCCACCGCGCTGCGGCTGTCCGCCGCGGTGGACCTGGACAAGGGCCCCGCCGAGGGCACGCTGGAGGCGTACAAGCGCGCCTTCGAGGCGGACCCTGGCGACGCGCGGCTGGCCTTCGCGCTGGAGCGCTCGCTCAAGCTCGCCGGTGACGTGTCGGGCCTGGCCCGGCTCTACACGCTGCGACTGGCGCACGCGCGCGACGCGGAAGAGGCGCTGGAGATGCTCCTGCGCACGGCGGAGCTGGCGGAGATCCGCTTCGGCGACCTGGAGCGCGCGGCGGCCCTCTACAAGCAGGCGCTGGAGCTGCATCCGCAGTGCCTCCCGGCGCTGCAGGGCACGCGGCGCGTGGCGATGCGGCGCGGAGACGCGGCCGAGGCCCGGGCCGCGCTGGAGACGGAGGCCCGACTCAGCAAGGACCCGCGCGGCGCCATCGATGCGTTCATCGGCGCGGCGCGGCTGGCGTCGTTCGTCCAGAAGGACACCGACGGCGCGGCGGCCCTCTACAAGCAGGCGCTCGAGAGAGATCCGCTGCACCCGGCCGCGCAGGCGGGCCTGGAGGAGCTGCTCGCCCACCGTGGAGGCTCCGCGGACCTGGCCGCGCTGCACGAGCGGCGCGCCGACGCGAAGCTGGCGCAGAAGGACCACACCGCGGCGGCCACGGGCTTCGTGAGCGCGGCGCGACTGCACCACGCGGCCCTGGGAGACCGGACGCGCGCGGTGGCGCTGCTGGAGAAGGCCCTGGCCGCGCAGCCGGGCCACATCGAGGCGCTGGAGCTGCGCGGCTCGCTGCTCCTGGAGGCACAGCAGTACGCGGAGGCCGCGGCCATGCTGAGCCAGCGCGTGCAGCAGGGCGGAGACGCCCGGACGCTCGCGCCCTTCCACCTCACGCTGGGTTCGCTGTACCAGACGCACCTGAATGATCCAGGCCGCGCGTCCTCGCACCTGATGACGGTGCTCTCCGCGCAGCCGCGCCATCTGGAGGCGCTGGAGCGACTGGCCACGCTGCATGCCCACGGCCGCAACTGGTCGGGCGCGGTGGACTGCCTGCACAAGCTGCTCCAGCAGGAGCTGCCCGCCGAGTCGCGCGCGCGCTTCACGCTGGAGCTGGCGCGCACGTATGACGAAGGCCTGGGCGACGCGGGCGCGGCCACGCCGCTGTATCGCCGCGCGCTGGAGCTGACGCCGGGAGACCCGACGCTGGTGGACCGGCTGGTGACGCTGTACGAGCGCGCGCGCAACCTGCCAGAGCTGGCGCAGTTGCTGGAGGCACAGGCGCAGACGACGGCGGCCACCGACCCGAAGCGCGCGGCGGCGCTGCGGATCCGCGTGGCGGAGCTGTTCGCCGGCCCGCTGTCCGAGCCCGCGCGCGCCACCGCGCTGTACCGGCAGGTGGTGGAAGGCGACGGCACCAACCTCACGGCGCGCACCGCGCTGGCGGGCCTGTATGCACGGGACACTTCGTCCGTGCCGCTCGCCGTCGAGGAGCACCGGCAGATCCTCCGCCAGGACCCGACGCGGGTGGACAGCCTGCACGCGCTGTTCAAGCTGTGGGAGGGCCTGAAGCAGCTCGACAAGGCCTTCTGCGTGGCGTCCGTGCTCCAGTTCCTGCGCTCCACGAACGAGGCGGAGCTGGCCTTCTACACGGAGGGCCGCACCCGGCTGGCGCAGGAGGTTCGCGAGGGGCTCACGTCGACGGACGTGGACTCCATGCTGCTGCACCCGGGCGTCCGGGGGCCGCTGCTGGAGGTGCTGCGCGCCATGGGCGATCAGCTCGAGAAGGTCTACCCCCCGAGCTTCGACATCGTCGGCGTCAACCCCAAGACGGACAAGCTCAAGACGGACAGCGCCGTCTACAAGGCCATCCGCACCGTCGCGCAGGTGTTCGGCGTGGAGGAGTTCGACGCATACCAGGCGCGGCGCGGCCTCACGGTGCTGGAGACCACCGAGCCGTTGTCGGTGTGCATTGGCCAGGACGTGGTGCGGCGCTTCAACGCGCGCGAGCAGAAGTTCCTCCTGGGCCGCGCGGCGCTGGGCCTGTTGAACAAGGCGGCGGTGCTGGAGAAGCTGTCGCAGGGCGAGACGGCGGAGCTGTTCGGCAGCGCCATCCGCATCCACGCGCAGCAGTTCTCCGCGCTCGGCCGTCGCAACGACGAGACGGTGAAGCAACTGCGCAAGGCCTTCTCGCGCAAGGCCATCAAGGCGCTGGAAGGGCCGGCGATGGCCCTGGGCGACGTGCAGAAGCTGGAACTGGCGCCGTGGCTGGACGCGCTGGACTACTCGGCGGACCGCGCCGGTCTGCTCATCGCCGGCGACGTGTCCGTGGGCCTGGGCATGGTGCTGCGCGAGGACCCGAACTTCGCGGGCGCCCGGCTGGACACTCCGGAGCCCATGATTCAGGCCGTGCGCGAGGGTGAGCGGCTGCGCACCCTGCTCGCCTGGTCCTTCACCGACGACTTCTTCCGGCTGCGTCAGCGGCTGGGACTGTCGCTGTAGTCGAGGCGCACGGCGGGAGGGCTGCTACTCCCGCCGCAGCACCGCGCCCTCGGGGAGCCCGCCGATGATTCGCGCGACGGCTTCCTCCACGGGACCACCCTCCGCGGCCTCCACGGTGATCTTCACCCGGTAGTCCTTCCCCGGGTCGAACTCCGGATACGAGCCGATGGCCACGTGCGGCATGTTCAGCGCCACGTTATCCAGGACGGCGGCGATGTCGCTCTCGCCCAGTCGCAGGTACAGGCAACTGAGCACCACGGGGGTGCCGCTCAGCCGCGCCAGCACCGTCTCCAATTGCATCCGGAAGAGCTGGGGAACGCCGGGCAGGAGGAACACGTCCCCCACCGTCAGCACGGGGTACCAGGTGCCCGCCTGCGGCAGCAGCACCGCTCCCTCCGGGGCGTCCGCCAGCCGCATCCCCTCCGGCGTCACCTTGCCATCGGGCGCTCGCGCCTCGATGAGGGACACCATCTCCGGAAGCCGCACCACGGGCTTGCCCAGGGCCAGCGCCACCGCCCGCACCGTGACGTCGTCGTGTGTGGGGCCAATGCCGCCGCTGGTGAACACGTAGCGGGCCCGCTGACGCGCCCGGTTCATCGCATCGACGATGGCGTCCACGTCGTCCAGGATGGTTTCCACCGAGCGCAGGACGATGCCCACCTCGCGCAGCCTCTTGATGAGGTGCGGGCCGTTCTGGTCCTGGACCTTCGCCGTCAGGACCTCGTTGCCGATGATGATTGCCGCCGCGCCAGTGCGCTCCATAGGAAGGGCGGACTGTAGCGCAACGGCCGGGGAGTCCGCCGCGCGAGTCACGAGGATCCGTCGTCGCGTCAGAATTCCGAGGCGCGGCAGACCCCCTCCGGAGGGCCTCTCTCCCCGGGGGACAAGGGCATCCGGATTGCATTTCCTGGAGGCATGCGCTCCATGCCCCCCCGGTCCGCCCGACGTCCGTCCGCCCTGTTCCTCGCGTCGCTGCTGTCCCTCGCCGCCTGCGGTGACGACGCGGTGAGCGACTCGCCCCTCGACTCGTCCATCGAGCACTACGAGGACTCGGGCGAAACGTTTCGCGTGACGTACGACGAGGGCTGGATGGCGTTCGACCAGCACCGCTCCGCCGAGTTCGAGAGCGGAGCACCTCGGACGCTTCGCCTGTGCGGGCTGAACGACCCGTCGAGCGTCGTGGCCGACGACGAGACCTCCGCATGTGTCTCCGTGCGCTTCGACAAGGAGGTCCTCGGCGCGGGCCCCATGACGCTCGCGGTGGCGGGTGACGCCATCGCCGCCCCCACGGACTCGTTCCGGGACATCACCTTCACCCCACGCAAGGGGCACTCCCCGAAGCTCCAGGCCGTCTTCGTGGCGACGGGTTGCTACGGCACCGTCCCCAAGGAAGCCCTGACGCAAGAGGTGGCCGGGCAGCTCGTCCTCGAGGAGAACAGCGACACCCGGGTCCGCGGGCGCCTGGTGCTGCGCAGCGTCGGGAAGACGGCGGGCCGCTGCTCGGGAGATGGGGCGGAGGTCGCGCTGAGCTTCGACGTCGCGCGCTGACCCGCTCCTTCAGCGCTTGCGGCCCAGCAGCTTGCGAATCTCCGCCAGCGACGCCGCCGTCACCGCTTCAATCCCCTGCTCACCGTCGATGTGGACGATGCGCTCCTTCTTCGCGCGGCGGCGGATGGCGGCCAGGTACTGCTTGGCGATTCGCCGCTGGGCCTCGTCCGCTTCGAACAGCTCCGCGGCCCCGCCACGCGCCGCCCGGCGCTTCGCCGCCACCTCCGGCGCCACGCCGACGAACAGCGTCAGGTCCGGGGACACCGCGTACCCGTTCACCGCCTCCACCCAGGCCATGGGCAGCGACGCCCCCTGGTAGGCCAGCGAGGACAGGACGTACCGGTCGCACAGGACGAGCTTCCCCTCCTCGAGGGCGGGCAGCACCCGCGCCGCGAGGTGGTCCGTCCGGTCCGCCGCGAAGAGCAGCGCCAGCGTCTCCGGCGCCAGCGGGCCCGCGCCATTCGGCAGGCCCAGCCGTCCGGTGAGGGCCTGGCGAATCAACGTGCCCACGGGGCCATCCGAGGGCTCACGCGTGGTGAGCACCGCGTGCCCTTCGGCGCGGAGGGCGGAGGCCAGCCGCTCCGCCTGCGTGGTGGTGCCGGCTCCGTCGAGCCCCTCCAGGACGATGAACCGCCCCCGTCGGGCGGACTTGCGGGCCGCGCTCACCGGGGCAGCAGCGCCGCGGGGTCGTCGAGCCGCAGCTGGCTGCGCAGCTCCAGCAGCGTCTGGAAGCGCGTCAACTCGTCGGCCAGCACGCGTCGCCCCACCACGTAGCGGCGCAACGCGTACGCCAGCAGGCCCAGCGCCAGCAGCGTCACGCCCCAGGCCATCAGCGGGGTGCGAAGGGAGTCATAGAACAGCTTGCCAGCGGCCCCCGCGAACATGAGGGCCGCCAGGGTGGCGACCCCCGTGTGGGCGAAGTGGGTGGTGCTCTGGCGGACGGACAGGCTCTCCTGGAGCTGGTCGAGCTGCGTCCTCAAATCCTGGGTATCGGCGCTCATCACGGAGCCGGGCACCCTACAGCAGCCTGTCCCACGCGTCGAGTCACTCGCCCCTGGCGACTCCAACCTTCTGGGTCCCAACTAATTCCAGCGACACCGCAACGGGCGAGCGAGGGAGCCCTCGCGAATGGCTCATCCACCCCATCACCCGAGCGCACGGCGTCAAGCAGGTTGGCTTGCCAGCCCCGGACGCAGACGCTACATGCGCCAACACATGCAGACTCGCGAGCGGACCGAATCCTCCATGCGCCCTGACGACCTCCAGATCTCCTCCATCGAGGACGCCATCCGCGACATCCGCGACGGCAAGTTCGTCATCGTCGCGGACGACGAGGACCGGGAGAACGAGGGCGACCTCATCATGGCGGCGGAGAAGGTGACGCCGGAGCACCTGGCCTTCATGGTGCGGCACACCAGCGGCATCGTCTGCATGCCCATGCTGGCGGACCGGCTGGACGCCCTGCGGTTGCCGCAGATGGTGGCGGACAACAACGAGTCCCACCGCACCGCCTTCACCGTCTCCGTGGACTACCGGCATGGCACGACGACGGGCGTGTCGGCGGCGGACCGGGCGAAGACCATCCTGGCCCTGGCGGATCCGGAGAGCCAGGCGAACGACTTCCTGCGCCCCGGCCACATCTTCCCGCTGCGTTACCGCGATGGTGGCGTGTTGCGCCGCGCCGGCCACACCGAGGCCACCGTGGACCTCTCGCGGCTGGCGGGCCTGGGCTCCTCCGGCATCCTGTGCGAGCTGGTGAAGGACGACGGCACCATGATGCGGATGCCGGACCTCAAGGCCTTCGCCCTGGAGCACAAGCTGGCCGTCATCACCATCGCCGACCTCATCGAGTACCGCCGCCGCAAGGACCGGCTGGTGCGCCGCGAGCCCGGCCAGCACACCGTCACCACGCGCTACGGCGACTTCACCGCGCTCACCTACACGTGGCTGCCGGACGGCGCCAAGTCGCTGGTGCTGGTGAAGGGTGACCCCGCCTCCCGCCCGAGCGCCCTGGTGCGCCTGCACGCCGCCTGCACCCTGGGCGACGTGTTCGGCTCCCCCACCTGCAACTGCAACGTGCTGTTGGACCAGTCGCTCGCGCGCATCGCCCGCGAGGGCACCGGCGTCCTGGTCTACCTGCCCGGGATGCACGGGGGCGACTTCGGCATCAGCCACAAGCGCAACACGGACGGCAGCGCCGACATCCGCACGGGCCCGCACGAGACGAGAGACCTGGGCATGGGCTGCCAGATCCTCAATGACCTGGGCGTGCGCTCGCTCCAGGTGATGACCAACACGGACATCACCTACCGCGGGCTCGCCGGCTTCGGCCTCACCATCGACAAGCGCGTCCCGCTGCTCGCGGACTGAAGCACCCGCGCTCGGAAAACCCGGGGGCTCCCCTCCTACGGGAGCCCCGCCCTGCCGCACCGCGCGGCGTCAGCCCAGGTCCGACAGGGCCTCGCGCACGGCGTCCAGGTTCGCGGGTAGTTGCACGGGAGGGTTCGCATAGCGGCTGGTGACGTCCGCCAGCGTGCCCCGGTGGTAGCCCACCTTGAAGTCCGCGAACTTCAGCCCGTGCGCGGTGGACACCACCGCCACGCGAGAGCCCTTCGCGATGACTCCCTGGGCCACCAGCTTCTCCAGCGCCGCGAGCGCCACGCCCGTCTGGGGACAGGTGAAGGTGCCCTCCTTGTCCGCGCGCGCGGCGGCGTTGGACAGCTCCGACTCGGTGGCTTCCTCCACCACGCCGTCGAAGGCCTTGAGGATTCGCACCGCGCGTCGGAAGGACACCGGGTTGCCAATCTGGATGGCGGACGCCAGCGTGCTCCGCGCCTGCATGGGCACCAGCTCCTTGAACCCGCCCCGGAAGGATTGGGTCAGCGGATTGGCGCGCTCCGCCTGTGCGACGGCGATGCGCGGCCGGCGGGTGATGAGCCCCAGCTCCAACATCAGCTCGAAGCCCTTGCCCAGCGCGCTGGCGTTGCCGAGGTTGCCGCCCGGAATCACCACCCAGTCCGGAGGCTCCCAGCCCAGGTCCTGGCACAGCTCCACGGCGACCATCTTCTGCCCCTCGATGCGCAGCGAGTTCATCGAGTTGGCCAGGTACAGGCCCGTGTCCGCCGTCACCGCCTGCACCAGTCGCATGCAGCCATCGAAGTCCGTGTCGAGCGACAGCACGCGCGCGCCATTGGCGATGGGCTGCACGAGCTGCGCGAGGGAGACCTTGTCCCGGGGCAGGAACACCACCGCCGGAATGCCCGCCGCGGCGCAGTAGGCGGACAGCGCCGCGGAGGTGTCACCCGTGGACGCGCACGCCACGGCCCGCAGCGGCACGCCCTGGGCCCGCATGTGCTTCACGGCGGAGACGAGGACCGTCATGCCCCAGTCCTTGAAGCTGCCCGTGGGCGACACGCCGCATTCCTTCAAGTCCAACGCGGCCAGCCCCAGCTCCGACGCCATGCGCGGCAGGGGCTTCAAGGGCACGCGGCCCTCGCCCAGGGAGACGATGTCCTCCACGGGAAGCTGAGGGTAGGCCCACTCGCGCTTGCCCCACACGCCCGAGCCATCCGGCAGCCGCGCCGAGCCGAAGCGCGACTCGAAGCGCCGCTTCCACTCCGCCGCGGGCACGGCTCGCAGGGCCGCCACGTCGTGACGCACCTCCAGGAGCCCCTCGCAGCGAGGGCACCGGTAGACGACGTCCAGGAGCGAGGCGCTGAAGTCACAGCCCTCGCTGCATGCGTACTCCGCCCGGAAGCCGGGCTCCGAGGCGCTCACGCCCCCTCCTGGAGCCGGGTGCCGCACTCGGAGCAGGCGCGTCCGGGCCGCCCTCGGGTATGGCACGAGGGGCAGGCCATCCACCCGTCCTCCTCCCCCTTCGCCGCCACGGCGGTCGCCGCGATCCGAGCGCGCGGCAATCGCATGCCACAGTTGTCGCAGAGCAGTCCCACCGCCTGCACGTTGCGGCAGTAGCGGCAGGTGACGGCGCCCAGCGGGGCCGGGGTCCTCACGCCGTCATCCTGCGCGCGCCCCGTGTCCAACTCCTCGAGCGCCGCCACGGGCATCTCACCCGTCGGTGCCGCGCGCGTCAGCTCCAGGTCCTGCACCACCTGGGCCGGCAGATCCGGCCCGCTGCGCAAGCGCGTTCCGTCCAGCTCCGGCAGCACGGGCGCGTCCACCGCGTCACGGCCCCCCGCATGCGGCGTCAGCTCCAGCTCCGGCAGCTGTGCCACGGGGGGAGTCGCCACATTCACGGCGGTGGGAAACCGCTTTCCGCAGACGTCACATTCGGTCCCTTCGGGCTGAACGTGGTCGCAGACCGGGCAGATGATCATTGCGCGACGTTAGCGGGCGGCCCTGCTCGGGGGCAACGCGCCTTCGAGGGCCCTGACGGCATTCAAGCATCCGGGCGGACCATCCCTTCCTCCGCGCCAGGCCAAGGCCGCCCCCCGCGAGCTTTCAGGGGAGAACCGGACGAGGCGGTCCCCCCGTCATCGGGACGAAGCGGACGGGAAGCAGAGACTCCACCTGGGGCAAGGCCCCCGGCTCTCGTGCTCGATGGATGCGCAGCAGCTCCTGGGTGCCCCCCGTGGGCCCCACGGGGATGACCATCCAGCCACCGCGATGGAGCTGGCCAAGCAGCGTGCTGGGAACCTCGGCCGGCGCGGCGGTGACGAGGATGGCATCAAAGGGCGCCTGCTCCGGCCAGCCATCGGTGCCATCGCCTTGGCGGAAGTAGACGTTCTCGAAGCCCAGTCGCAGCAGCCGCCATCGCGCCGAGCGGGCGAGTTCTGGGACGATCTCCACCGTGTACACCTCGCGGCAGAGCAGCGACAGGACCGCCGTCTGGTAGCCGGAGCCGGTGCCTATCTCCAGGACGCGCTCATGCCCCTTCAAGGCCAGCGCTTCGGTCATCAGCGCCACGACATAGGGCTGGCTGATGGTCTGGCCATGGCCGATGGGGAGCGGCACGTCGGCGCCGGCCTCGAGACGCTCTGCCTCCGACACGAAGTCCGCGCGCGTCAGTCGCGAGATGGCTTCCAGCACCCGTCCATCACGGATGCCCTGACTCGACAGGTACTCGGCGCGTCCCCGGTCACCCATGCCTGGAGTCTAACCATGTCGGGATGGGCGAGCAGGGACTCCGGCGCCCTACCAGGGTCGGTGCGTTGCGCCCCCACGGTGTTCGAGCCCCGGGCCTGTGCTTCCCGCAGCAGCTCGGCCAGTGGGTGGGGGGACGGGCAGCGCGAGGCGAACGCCCTACCCCACCCGAGCCAGCGCGAGTCGTCCTTCCCAGCGTTCATCGAGCGCCTTCACGAGACTCTGGTGCTCGGGAGACTCCATCTCCGGGTCTCTGGCGAGGATGCGACGGGCCTCGACCTGCGCCATCGACAGCAGGTCTCCGTCCCGCGCCAGGTTGGCCACCGCCAATTCCGGCAGGCCGCTCTGCCGCGTGCCCATGAATTCGCCGGGCCCGCGAATCTCCAGGTCCTTCTCCGCGATGACGAAGCCGTCGCTGCTCTGCTCCATCACCGCCAGTCGCTCGACGGACTCCATCGAGCGCGCGCTGTTGGCCACCAGGTAGCAGAAGCTGGCCGCCGCGCCACGGCCCACGCGCCCCCGGAGCTGGTGGAGCTGCGACAGGCCGAAGCGCTCCGCCGCCTCCACCACCATCACCGAGGCGTTGGGCACATCCACGCCGACCTCCACCACCGTGGTGCACACGAGGACCTGCAGCCGCTTCTCGCGGAAGTCCTCCATCACCGCGTCCTTCTCCTCGGCCTTCATCCGCCCGTGCAGCAAGCCGACGCTCGCCTGGGGGAAGGCCAACCGCAGCTTCTCCACGCCGCGCGTCGCGTCCTCCAGGTCCAGCTTCTCCGACTCCTCCACCAGCGGATACACGACGTAGGCCTGGTGCCCCTTGGTCAGCTCGGTGGCGATGGCTTCGTAGACGCGCGCGCGCTGTTTGTCGTTGAAGACGCGCGTGTTGATGGGCGTTCGTCCCGGTGGGAGCTGGTCGATGATGGAGAGGTCCAGGTCCCCATACAGCGTCATGGCCAGCGTGCGGGGAATGGGGGTGGCCGTCATCACCAGCACGTCCGGCTTGGGGCCCTTGCTCATCAGCGAGTGACGCTGAAGCACGCCGAAGCGGTGCTGCTCGTCGATGACCGCGAGCCCCAGCCGAGCGAAGGCGATGTCCTGCTGAATGAGGGCGTGCGTGCCCACGGCCAGGTGGATGTCGCCTCGGGCCACGGCCTCGCGCACCTGTCGCTTCGACTTCGCCGTCCCCGCCGCGCTGAGCAACCCCACCTGGAAGCCCAGCGGCGCCAGTACCTTGCGGAAGGTGCGCTCGTGCTGTTCGGCCAGGATTTCCGTCGGGGCCATCACCGCGACTTGATAGCCGTCCAGCAGCGCGACAATCGCGGCGACCATCGCCACCGCCGTCTTGCCACTGCCCACGTCACCCTGCACCAGCCGGTTCATCGGCTCGGCGCGGGCCATGTCCCGACTCAGCTCTTCCACCACTCGTGCCTGGGCGCCGGTGAGCTGGAACGGCAGCGCGGCGCGGGCCTTCTCCAGGCGAGGCGCGGACACATCGAAGCAGATGCCTTCCTCCGCCTTGATGCCCTGACGCTTGAGGGCCATGCCCAACTGGAGGAAGAACAGCTCGTCGAACGCGAGCCTGCGATGGGCCGGGCTCTGATGCGCGTCGAGCGACTCCAGATCCGCCGCGTCCGGTGGGAAGTGGATGAAGCGCAGCGCCTCCGGCAACCCCATCAACTCCAGCCGGCGACGCAGGTCCGCGGGCAGCGGGTCCTCCAGCTCGTGCGCGTACTGCTCGCCGACGCGCGCCGCCAGTTCGCGGAAGGAGCGCTGCTCGCCTCGCTCGAAGCCGGGGTACACGGGGACGATGCGGTTGAAGTGGACCGAGGTGGCGGACTCCATGTCCTCCGCGGGCTCGATTTCCGGGTGCGCCATCTCGCGACCATTCATCGTCGCGCGCACTTCACCGGAGAGGACGATGCGCTTGCCCACCGTGAAGCGGCTCTTGAGCCAGGGGCCCGCGTGGAAGTACGTGGCGGCGATGCTGCCCGAGCGGTCTCCCACCACGGCGCGGAACATCCGCCGTCCCTGCTTGCCCGGGACGTAGTCCGCGACCTTCACCATGCCCACGGTGACACCGCGCTCCCCGGGCTCCAGTTCGGCGATGGTGCGCAGACGTCTGCGGTCCTCGTAGCAGCGCGGCAACAGGAAGAGGATGTCGCCCATCCGGCGAAGGCCCTTCTTGTCCAGCGCGGAGATGAGCCGAGGCCCCAGGCGCTTGCCGAGCGTCTTCAGCGGCGAGGACAGCGGACCGGAGCGCGGCGCGATGGACAGGAGCTTCGCCTCGGAGCGGGACGCCTCCGCCGCCACGGCGCGCTTCTTCTTGCGCTGCTCCTTCTTCGCCTTGGCCGGAGGGGCCCCGGACTCCGCGCCCGTGTCGAGCGAGGCCTGTCGGGCGCCACGTCCCCCCGGGCGCATCTCTCCCCGAGCAGGTTGCACGTTGCCGGGTCGTGCGAGGCCCGCCTCCGCGCCATAGGACCGAGGGTTCGCCGTCGGCGACGCGACACCGGTCGTCGAGCGGGGCTCGGGAGCCTTCGCGCGAGGCGTGGGAGGCAGTGGGTCGTTCGACTTCCACGGAGGAGTCTGCACATAGCCCGGAGGCGGCGCGACAGGGCCACTCTCCGCCCCCACGCGCGTTCGGCCACGGGCGGCAGGCTCCAGCAAGGCCTCCTGCCCGCGCGTCCGTGAGGCGTCTCCGGTTCGCCCGGGCTCACCAGGTCCCTCGGACCTCGGAGCGGCCTGGGCGATTCCGTCCAGTTCGACGGGCAATGCGACGCCGCTGAGCTTCAGCGCCATGACCACGCGACGCAGCGCGGCCTTGCGGCGCTCCGGCGTGGGATGGTCCACATAGGGCAACGCCGCGCGCAGGTGCCCGAGCGCCTCGGAGTCCACACCGCTGGCTCCCGCCAGCGCGCGCTCCATGACGGACGTCAGGTCCTTCAAGGTCGCGAGCATGGCGAAGTCACGCTGGCACGCGTACCGAAGGGGTCCCACAAGACTGGCGAGCGGATGGTTCACGCGTGAGTCACGTCCATCCATCCTACGGAACGGGGGTGACGTCTCCCAGAAAACGCGACCGGGGAAGCGAGCTCAGGCCCGCTCCCCCGTCGGCTTTCTCTCGAGAAGGATACCGCTGACGTTCAGCCCTCGCTGGGCGGGGCCTCGTCCTCGGGGTCTTCGAAGCGAATCTCCTGGACCTCCAACTCACGCGTCCCACCCGGACTCTGCACCGTGGCGATATCGCCCTTGCGCTTGCCGATGAGGGCCCGGGCCACCGGCGACGTGACGGCGAGCCACCGCTTCTTCAGGTCGGCCTCCAGCTCACCCACGAGACGGTAGGTGACGGGCTTGTCCGTCTCCGTGTCCAGCAGGTCCACGGTCGCCCCGAAGACGACCTTGTCGCCACCCAGCTTGCTGGTGTCGATGACCTCGGCGCGCGCAATCCAGTCGTTGAGGTCCAGGATGCGACCCTCGATGTGCGACTGCTTCTCCTTCGCCGCGTGGTACTCGGCGTTCTCGCGCAGGTCCCCATGGGCCCGGGCGACCTCG
This sequence comes from Myxococcus sp. CA056, assembly GCF_013336715.1. NCBI lineage: Bacteria > Pseudomonadati > Myxococcota > Myxococcia > Myxococcales > Myxococcaceae > Myxococcus > Myxococcus sp. CA056. Next base: position 102,895 of record NZ_JABUMT010000005.1, on the reverse strand, counting down.
ATCTCCCGTGAAATTTTACCCCGCTCGACAGACTGCAAATGCTTGAGCTCCGTCTTGAGCTTGCGCAGTCCTGAGGGGGTCATCGGGATGTTGTCGCTCCCGCTCGCCATCGACACAGCTCCTTCCACCACTCCCTGGTTCACTAAAGATTGAGGGCCGGCGCTCCTCCCGGAGCCCGGCCCCCACCATGAAGTGCTCAATGTAGGGAACCCGTGACATGCAGGTCAACGAAAGCCGTACATGACACCCTCCGGGCCGCTGGGCGCACGCGGGGTGACCCGCTAGGCTGCCCCGCGTGCTGTCCGTCCAGGAACTCCGCGCGCTCGCCGCGTCACTGCCCGCCAAGGATTTCGAGCGGCAGCTCGGGCCCTTCGCCCTCATCCAGCGCCCTCCCTCGGAAGCCTCGGCGGCGGTGCTCGCGCCCACCCGCATGGCGGACCCCGAGGACATCAGCCTCGGAATGATGACCCTGCTGTTCGAATTCGAACACCTGCGCGTCGTGACGCTCCCCCCGCTCCACTCGACGGACCACCTGACCATCGGCCGGCGCATGGACTGCGACTTCGTCATTGACGACGCGTCCGTCTCCAAGCAGCACGCGGAGCTGCGCTGGAACGAGGCCGAGAACCGCTGCACGGTGAAGGACCTGGGCTCCACCAACGGCACCTTCCTCAACGCCGGCACGCTGGGAACCCGCGTGGCCACGCTGCGCGACGGCGACATCCTCAGCTTCGGCAACGTCCAGTTCTGGTACCTGGAGGCCAGGACGCTGCACGAACGGCTGCGAGCAGGCGAGGCCACGGGCCTGGGCTCTCGCAGCGGTTAGCGCTCGCGTCGAGACGCGCTGGATGGGTAGCTTTCCCCCAGGAGCCCGAACGTCATGACGCAGAGTCCGCCGCGCGACGAGCGCGACTACTACGAGCGCATCTACACGCTCGTCGAACAGGTACCGTGGGGCAAGGTGGCCACGTACGGAGACATCGCGACCCTCCTCGGCGAGGAAGGCTGCGATGCCCGTGTCGTGGGCCATGCGCTGGGCGCGCTGGGTGCTCGCTCGGCCACCGTCCCCTGGCAGCGCATCATCAACCGCACGGGTGGCATCAGCCTGGACGGACACAGACAGCGCGAGTTGCTGGAAGCCGAGGGCGTCGCCTTCGACGAGAAGGGCCACGCGAAGATGGACGCGCACCACTGGAGCGGCCCGAGCGAGGAGTGGGCTCGCGCCCATGGCTTCAAGACGCTCCCACGCCCCGTGGAGAAGCCGTCGTCCACGCAGCTCTCCTTGTTCTGATCGGCGGAAACTCCGACGAGGGCTCGGTTTCCCGCCTGCTTGCCTGCGGGAATAAACGCGCGAGAGTCAGGTCCTTTCCCCAGACCGGATTCCGCCATGTCGCTCGCGCTCTTCCGCTGGAGTGTCATCCTCACGTGCCTGTTCACGACCGTCGCCTTCGCCGGTGAGTCCCGTCCCCGGCGGCAGAAGGTGAAGGCCGCGAAGCTCGTGCGGGTCGAAGGCGGCCACCGGCTGCATCGCGACACGGCGACGGCCCTCGAACGCATGGCCACCGAAGCGACGAAGGACGGCCTGGTGTTGCGAGTCACCAGCGGCTACCGCTCCCTGCGCGAGCAACGGTGGCTCTACGAGGAGTACCGCCGGGGCCGTGGCAACAAGGCGGCGCGGCCCGGACGCTCCAACCACCAGCGAGGGCTCGCGGTGGACCTCGTCATCGGTCAGCGCACCTCGAAGCGCTACCTCTGGCTGGAGGCCAACGCGTGCCGCTTTGGCTTCCGCCGCACGGTGCCCTCGGAGCCGTGGCATTGGGAGTACCGCCCCAGCAGCACCTTCCCTCCCGTGGTCGGCTTCGACTGCCTGGGCAATCCCACGCGCCCTCCCGCGTCCCCGGAACCGGTGGCGCGCAAGGACCCGAGCTGAGGCTCACGCGCGCCCCGCTCGGCGCGACACAGCGCGGCGTGGCGGCTTCACGGTAGACTGCTCCTCTCCAGGGCGCGGACGTCGGACGCTCCGGTGACACCGGGACGTCACGAAGACGTCACGGGCCCTCGCTGTCAGCGGCTTCGCGGTGCGTTTCATGAGGGGGTGAACCAGCATGGAGGCCGCCACGATGAATCCATTGGAGATGTCGGGCCCGCAGTTCCTCGAGCTGTTCGCCGCACTCTTCGCGTTCGCGTTCCTGGTGGGACTCCTGCTGCGCTACCTGCTGCGCCAGCCCGGAGGTGACCCCGGTGCCCTGCCCCTGAACCCGGACCCCTATGAAATCGCCATGCTCTCCGGGCCGAAGGCCGTGGTCCACGCGGCCCTGGCCAGGCTCCTCCACGACGGCTCGATTCGCATGCATGGGGCGCGACTCGAGTCCACCGGTTCTCGCCGCCCGGACGCCGCCTTCATCGAGCGCGTCGTCTGCCGCGCCGTCACCGATGGCGAGGTCAAGTCGTCCGAGCTGCTGAAGCGCGCGGAGCCCGCCATCCAACAGCTCAAGCCCGCACTCATCGAGCGCGGATGGCTCGTCGATGACGCCTGGGGATGGCGCGCCCGCTGGTTGCCGCCGCTCCCCTGCCTCGCAGTGCTCCTGCTGGGACTGACGAAGATCTCCGTGGGCCTGGAGCGCGACAAGCCCGTGGCCATCCTCGTGGTGTTCTGCTGCGTGGCCACGGCCGGCATCGGGCTCCTCGCGCGGCGGGTCTGGACGAGCCGCCAGGGAGACTCGGTGTTTCAGAAGCTGCGGTGGCGGGAACAGCCCCTGAGGACCGCCGCGCGCAGCGCCGAGGCCCCCGAGATGCTGAACGGGCACGACGTCGGCATGGCCGTGGCCCTCTTCGGCCTGGGCGCCATGTCCACGAGTGACTTCGAGTTGATGCGCCGGGAAGTGGATCCCGGGAGCAACTCCTTCGGGTTCGGCGATTCGTCCAGCGGAGGCGATGGCTGCGGCGGAGGCGATGGCGGCGGGGGTGGCTGCGGCGGCTGCGGAGGTGGCGATTGACGAGCCTGTCGCTCCAGGGTGTCGGCATCGGCTGGCGCAGGGAGCTCGCGCTGTTCATCGACCGGCTGCCGGCCCCGGGCTTCGTGGAGGTCCTCGCCGAACACCTGCCCGACTCGGGCGCCGTGCCCGAGCCCCTGGTGCGCCTGCGCGAGCGAGGAGTGCCGGTGGTGTTGCACGCCGTCTCGCTGGGACTGGGCTCCGCGGAGCCTCTCGACTCCCGCCGTCTCGCCTGGCTCGCGCGACAGGCGGAACGCGTGGGCGCCGTGTGTGTCAGCGAGCACCTCGCGTTCGTGCGCGCCGGAGGGCTCGAGTCAGGACACCTGCTGCCCCTGCCCCGCTCCGAGGAGGCGCTGGACGTGCTCGCGGAGAACGTGCTGCGCGCCCAGGCGGCGCTGCCGGTGCCGCTGGCGCTGGAGAACGTGGCCTCGCTGTTCGAGTGGCCCGACGCCGCGTTCTCGGAGGCGGAGCTGCTCGCCGGTGTGCTCGCGCGCACCAGCGCCTCGCTGCTGCTGGACGTGGCCAATCTCCACGCCCACGTGCTCAACCACGGCACCGATGCCGACGCGGTGCTGGCCTGTATGCCGCGCGAGCGACTGGCCTATGTCCACGTGGCGGGCGGCGTCCAGCGGGACGGCCTGTACCACGACACGCATGCGCACCCGGTGCCGAGTGGCCCTCTGGCCTTGCTGGAGCAGTTGTCGGCACGACTCGGGCCGGTGCCGGTGATGCTCGAGCGCGATGACCGGTTTCCCGCTCCAGCGGAGCTCGCCTCCGAACTCTCCTCGATGGAAGCCGCGCTCCGGCGCGGAGTCTCGCGATGGCATGCGGAGTCCCACGGATGAGCGCGCGCGAGCGGCTGGCCCGGGCCCAGGCGGAGCTCGTCAAGGCCCTGGGCGTGGGCGCGCCCCTGCCCTCCGGCTTCGACACGGCCCGCGTGCTCGCGGCGTCCGAATCCCTGCTTCACAAGCGCCGTCGCGGTGTGGAGCGTGCATGGCCTTCGCTCGCGGCGGCGCTGGGCACGGACTTCAGGGCCCGCTTCGAGCCGTGGGCACGCGCACATCCCATGTCCGTGGAGCCCGACTCGCTCGCGGAGGGTCGGCGCTTCGCGGCATCGCTCCAGGAGGAGGGACGACTGCCTCCCTCGATGTCCGGGGTCCTGATGGACTTCGATGCGCGCTGGCGGCTGACCTCGGCGGGCGAGCGGGTGCGACGCCTGGGCTTCTGGCTCGTGGTCCGGCGGGACATCACGACGCGGCGCTTCCGGGTGGCCTTGCGTCTGCCCGGAGGACGGGTGCTGCGGTAGGAGTGGAGCGTCAACACCGCCCCTCCCGCCGGAACGACACCGTGTGGGGCATGATTCTGGCGCCCATCTCGACTAGCCTTGCGACTTCATCCCGAGCCGAGGGGGCGCATGCTCGTCGTGCCATCCATCCTGGATGCAGTCACCGTTCACGCAGAAGGGGCGCTGTGTACTCGCATCGCCACCTTGCAGCTCGTGGAGGACCGCGTCCCCACCGAAATCCAGCTCAACGGACTTCCGATGTCACTGCGCCCCGGAACCCTCCGGGCCGCTGTACGACAGGGCCCTCCCGGGCTCTCCATCCGTGCCATCCGGCCGACTTTCGACGTCCAGCTCCCGCCCGAGGTCGACGTCCCCGGTGAGCACCGCGCCCTCGAGGAGGCGCTCGCGCGAGTCTCGGATGTAGCGGCGCGGCTGGAGGGCGTTCAACGCGAGCTCCAGTCCATCGGCAAGCTCAAGCCCACCTTCGCGCCGCCGAAGAAGGACGCCTATGTCCCTCACGAGGCCCCGCTGGCGGCGCTGCTGGCGCTCACGTCCTTCGTGGACACGGAGCTGACGTCCCTGAACGCGCGGAGACTGGAGCTGGAGCAGGCGCACCGTGACGCGGAGGCCGATGTCCGGCTGCGGCGCCAGCGACTGCACGAGGCCTCTTCATCCGTGCGGGGCGAGCGGGCCCGCGTGTACCGCGCCGCCGTCCTCACCTTGTCCGGCAACCCCTGGCCCCGGGAGACTCCCGCGCTCATCTCGCTGGAGTACGCCGTCCCGGGCGCGCGCTGGGTGCCGACCTATGACCTGCGCCTGCCTCGGACGCTGGAGGAAGGCACGCTGCGGATGCGCGCCTCCATCATTCAACGCACGGGCGAGGACTGGACGGGCGTGAAGCTCGCCGTGTCCACGGCCGCGCTGGACCGCAAGGCCGAGGTCCCCGAGCTGAAGGCGCTGCGCATCGGCCGCCGCCAACCCCCGCCGCCTCGCTCTGGCTGGCGCGAGCCGCCTCCCGGCCTGGACGAGCTCTTCGCGAGCTACGACACCCTCCGGCAGGCCGCCACCAGCCCCCAGTCCGCGCCGAGGGACGAGCCCGTCTCCGGTGGCCTCTACGATTCGTCTGGCGTGGAGTTGGAGGAGCCGGGAGAACGAGAGCGGAGCAAGGAAGCCGCCCCTAAGGGCGGGCGCGCACTCCCGAAGCCCATGGCTCCGAAGAAACGCTCCGTGGGCAGCGCCTCGGCCTCCGCGCCACCTCCACCGCCCGCGCCCGCGGCGGCTCCGCGAAACATGGCGCCAGGCTCTCGGGGAGGTTCGACCCAGGCCGGGGAGTTTGAGTCGCTCAGGCGCTCTCGCGGCTCGGTGGCCCCCGCGGAGATGGATGACGAGCAGCTCGACATGCCGCAGGACGCGGAGGAGGAAGGAGGCTCCTCGCGCGTGTACGCCGACATGACCGATGGGGGCCTGGGAGGAGGCGGGGCGCAGGACCGCCCGAGCGCGGTGCCCCGACTGGAACCCTCGGACTCGTTGCTGGACTATGACCGCCTGTCGTTGACACCCGCGGACGACATGGACGGACGTGGCCGGCTGCGTCCCCGCCCGTCGCACGTCACCCGGGAGATCCTCGCGCTGTCGGCCGTGCAGATTCAGGTCAACATCCTCTCGTTCGTCGCGGTGAGCGAGCAGGAGGTCAACAGCCTCTGGCGCGTCCCGACGCCCACGTGGACGGTGCCGCCCCGCGAGTCCGCGATGCACTTCGATGCGCGCTTCGACCTGGAAACGCGCGCGGATGTGCCTTCGGACGCCGCGTGGCACACGCTGCCGGTGCTGTCCGTGCCGGTGGGCCTGTCCGCCGAGTACGTCTGCGTGCCCTCGGTGGAGTCCCGCGCGTTCCGCACGGTGCGGGTGGAGAATCGGACGCCCTATCCGCTGCTCGCGGGCCCGGTGGACGTCACGCTGGGCGATGAGTTCCTGATGACGTCGCCCTTGCCCACCATGCCCCCAGGCTCCACGCAGCGACTGGGGCTGGGCGTGGAGGAGTCCATCAAGGTCGCGCGCAACACGCGCTTCGACGAGGCCACCGGCGGCATCTTCGGTGGCGCGACGATGCTGACCCACCACGTCTCGGTGGAGCTGGCCAATCGGATGTCCAACCGGATTCTCGTCGAGGTGTGCGAGCGAGTGCCCGCCGTCCCCACGGGGTTCGAGAAGGACATCAAGGTGGAGGAGACGGAGGTCGCGCCGGTCTGGCAGAAGCGCACGCCGTTGCCAGGAGAAGTCCCGGTGGAGGGCGAGCGCGCGTGGCGCGTGGTGCTCCAGCCGGGTGAGGCCCAGACACTCAAGGCGACGTGGACCGTGAAGATTCCCGCCAGCAAGATGCTCGGCGGCGGAAACCGGAGGACATGATGAGCACGCCCCTCACCCTGCCGGTGGTCAAGGTCACCGTCCTGGAAGATCGCGCGCTCGTCGAGCGCCGAGGTGAAGTTCCCCTGGTGCCAGGTGCCCAGCGCCTGGTCATTGCGGGGTTGTCTCCGCTGGCGGTGGACCGCTCGCTCCAGGCGAAGCTTGCCGGAGGCACCGTGTCCCAGGCGCGCGTGCGGCGCGCGAAGAAGCCCCAGCTTCCCGAAGCCCGACGCGAGCACGCCACCGAGCTGGGCCGGCGCGTGGCGGAATTGGAGCGACAGGAGCGTCAGGCCCGCGCGGACCGGGAGCGACTGAGCACGCGCCAGGGCCTGCTGACCACGGCGCACGCGGACGTGTACCGCGCCATCTCCGAGCAGGCCGGTGGTGGCAAGGCGCAGGCGGAGGAATGGAAGCAGCAACTGGACACCGTGCGCCAGGCGCTCGAGGTCGCGGACGAGGCACTTCGCGGTGCTCTGCGCGAGGAGCAACGGCTGCAGCGGCAGCTCGAGGAAGCGAAGCGAGCGCTTGCGGGGACGCAGCAGGCGGAGGCGAAGCTGGACGTCCACGCCGAGCTGGAAGTGGGCCACCCCGCGGGAGGCACCGCGCTCCTGTCCATCACATACCTGGTGCCGTGCGCGGCGTGGCGTCCGGCCTATCGCGCGACGCTGGAGCAAGCCGCCAGCGGCACGGGCCAGACGGTGCGGCTGGAGTGCGAGGCGGTGGTGTGGCAACGCACGGAGGAGGAGTGGAAGGACGTGGAGCTGGCGTTCTCCACGGCGCGGCCGACACTGGGCGCCACCCCTCCCCGGCTGGAGACGGACTGGCTCTTCCTGCGCGACAAGACGGAGCGAGAGAAGCAGGTGGTGGAGGTCTCCATGCGCGAGGAGGTCATCCAGACCACCGGCGAAGGTGGCGGAGGAAAGCGCGACGAGGGCCTTCCGGGCATGGACGACGGCGGCGAGGCCCTGACGCTCGCGGCGACCCACCGCACCACGGTGCCCTCGGACGGTGAGCCTCACCGCGTCCCCATGTTCCACTTCACCGCGCCCGCGGCCTCCGAGCTGCTGGTCTGCCCGGAGTTGTCACCGCTGGCGCACCGCGTGGCCCGCTTCGACAACGTGGGGCCGGCGGTGTTGCTCGCGGGTCCCGTGGACCTGGTGCGGGTCAGTGGCTACGTGGGCCGCTCGCAGCTGCGCTTCACGGGCAAGGGCGAGCGCGTGCGACTGGGCTTCGGCAGCGAGGATGCGCTCCGGGTGGCCCGGCAGACGGACCTGCAGGAAGAGACGAGCCGCCTGACGGGGCGCAAGGTGAAGACGCACCACGTGAAGATGTTCCTCTCCAACATGAGCGCGCAGCCCGCGTCGGTGGCGCTGGAGGAACGGATTCCCGTGTCCGAGGTGGAGACCGTGGAGGTGAACCTCCTGAAGGACGGCACGAAGCCAGCGCCCACGCGGGTCAGCGCGGACGGCATCGCCCGGTTCGAGGTGACGGCCGCGCCGCGTTCCCAGCAGGAATTGACCCTGGTCTATACGGTGTCCAGCGCCTCGAAGGTCGCGGGGCTGTAGAGGAGGTTTGTCATGCGCACCCTGTTCGGCCTGCTGTTCGCCCTGGGCCCGGCCTTCACGGCCGGGGCCTCCTCGTCACCGCCGGGCACCGCGTCGGACATGGCGCAACGGCCCCCGCAGCTCTCGGTGGAGTTCGGGGGCTCGTGGGCGCGGGTGCAGCACCCGACGGCCTACATGCTCGATTGGAGAGACAGGACGAGCACGCTGGGGGCTCGCGCCAGCGCGATGCGCCTGGCGGGCGGGCTGCACTTCAACATGGTGCGGAGCTCGGACCGGAGCGACTGGTGGTGGACCAACGGCGTGGAGTGGTACCTGACGGGGGGTGACCTGCAGGTCCTCTCGGTGCGGCCGGGGTTCGAGAAGCGCTTCGCGCTGACGGGCAAGCTGCTCCTGGGCCTCAGTCTCTTCGGCGCGGCGTCCGAGGTGAGCCTCGCCTCCGGGCGCATGTTCGCAACGGAGCCTGATGGGACGGCGGCCCCGGAACCCGACTCGGGCGCCTTCCAGCGTCGCGTCCGGAAATGGACCTTCGGTGGAGGCGGCTCGGCTGCGCTCCAGTACCAGCTCAACCGCTGGGTCCACACCCGCGTCAACGTGGGCTACACGCAGTACGTGAAGCAGGCTCGGAACTTCGGAATGGTGGCGGACTCGGAGCCCGACACATTCTCCGTCTCGCTCAGCGGCCCCTGGGCCGCCGCGTACGTGGGCGTGAGTCTCTGAGTCACGACTGAAACCCCGAGCCGCGCTTGGGGAGTCAGTGCTGCACGACGGCGATGTAGTTGCCGTAGCGCGTCTGGATTTCGGAGACGTACTTCACCGGCTCGGAGCCCCGGCAGTAGCCGTGTCGCGCGCGGCGGTAGTGCTGGGGCTTCTCCAGCAGGAGCATGGCCTTCTCCACGTTGCCGAACCAGCGGTTGGGGTCCCAGCCCTGCTCCTGCGCCAGCCGCCGCGCGTCCAGCACGTGGCCCAGTCCCGCGTTGTAGGAGGCCAGCGCGAAGCGCAGCCGCTGCTTGAAGGGAATCTCCGGAGCGATGCGGCCGATGAGCTGGTGCATGTACTTCACGCCCGCGTGGATGCCCTGCTCTGGGTCCTCGAGCTTCCGGAAGCCCAGCTCCTTGCCCGTGCCGGGCATCACCTGGAAGAGACCCTGCGCGCCCACCCAGCTTCGCGCCCGAGGGTCGAAGCGGCTCTCCTGGAACATCTGCGCCACCATCAATCGCCAGTCCAGGCCGTAGCGCTGCGAGTAGGATTGCACCAGCACGTCATAGGGAGAGATGGCACCGGTGAGGACCGCCTCTTCCGTCGTCGCGGGCGCCTCGCTCCGGTGGCCCTCGAAGTAGCGGCGCCGGGCCAGGTTGTACTCGGTGCCCCGGTAGGTCTTCTGCACGAAGCCATCCAGGAAGGCGCGCAGCTTCACGTTCTGCGGACGCACGGCGAAGGCGATGCCGTGGTGCCCCTCCGTGCTGGCGCGAGACCCCTGCCCCGGTAGCGTCACCCCCGCCTCCACGTCATCGCGGTACACGCGCTCGGCGGCGAGGATGTGGCTGTCCGTCACGGTGAAGGGAATCTCTCCGCGAGCCACCTGGTCGATGAGGGTCTCCGCGTCCTGGTCCTCGGGTGCCTCGACGACCGTGAAGCCGTGCTGGGTCGCCGCGTCCTTGAGCGTGGCGAAGTGACTGGATGAGCGCCGGACGTGGACAGCCTGGCCCTTCAGGGCCGCCAGGGATTCGAGCTTCGGCGCCCCCGCGCGCTGCACGATGACTTCGTCCACGAAGAGATAGGGGCGGCTGAAGGCCACCTCGCGCTGACGCTCCGGCGTCACGGTGAGCGCGGCGGCGACCACGTCTCCTCGGCCCTCCTTCAACCAGGTGAGGAGTTCTTCATACGAAGGAGGCACCACGACCTCCAACCGCACCTTGAGCGCGGCGGCGGCGAGCTTCGCCATCTCGTAGTCGAAGCCCGCCTGGTCGCCTCGGTGGAGGAAGTACGTGACGGGGCTGTTGCGAGTGAGGACCCGCAGCACGCCGCGCTTGCGGATGGCGTCAAGGTCCCCCGTGAAGCGCTGCTCCCTGTGGTCGGTGAGCGCGCGCTCCACGAGGAAGGCATCCAGGGCACCGCGCAGCGCGGGGTTCTCCGGCCGCACGGCCCAGGCGAGAGCGCGCTTCTCCGCGATGGGAAAGAGGCCCTCCACGTCCGGGTTGTACGTCTCGATGGCGGCGAGCAGGTGGCTGTCCACGACGGTGAGCGGGACTTCTCCCCGCGAGACCTTCCAGGCCAGTTCCTCGGAGTCGGTGCTCTCGGGCACGGGCTCGATGGTGAGCCACGAGGCCTTCTCCTTCGCGAGAGCGGCGAGCGACGCGGCGAAGGTGGAGCTGGCGCGAACGTGAACGGCGCGGCCCGCGAGTTCCTCTGGCTTGCGAGGCAGTCCGGCGGCACCCCGCTTGCCAACGACGACTTCGTTCACCAGGGCCAGGGGACGGGTGAACGCGAGGTCCTTGGAGCGCTCGGGGGTGACGGTCAGGTCCGCGGCGATGACATCTCCGCGCCCCTCTCGCAGCGAGGGGATGAGCTGATCGAAGCGCTCCATTGCGAGGAACTCGACGGGCATGCCGTGCTTCTCGGCGAAGCGCTCCAGCAGCGCGCGGTCCTGCGAGCGGGGCGTGCCCTGACGTGGCAGGAAGTCCTCATCGGTGCCTTCCACGAGGACACGCAGCACACCGCGCTTGCGCAGCGCGGGGAGGTCTCCGGTGAAGGGAGGCTCGGGCGGCTTCGCGGGCTCGGCGGCGACCTGAGCCACCTCGGCGGGGAGCGGCAGGGCCTGCTCGGGGAACGGAGGGTCCTCCGGCTCCACGGCGGCGACAGGCGGGGGCGGTGCTGACGGCGGAGCGGGCGGCTCCTGCTTGCAGGCGGTGACACTCACGAACAGCGCGGCCATGAGCAGCCACTGCGACGCGCCTCGGCACTGACGAGAAGAAGACTCCATGGGTGCTTCCCTCTCCTCCGGACCGTGTCCAACGTCGCGGACCCGACCCTCGTCCCCCGTCTAGCCGAGGTCGTGGGGTGAAATCACGCAGGCCCCTGAAATGCGCACCGGGAGGGCCATGAGAGGCCACTCAGCCTCACCTGGAGTACGGGAGTGCGCGGGCTCGTGGGTGTAGCGTGGAGGGACGCATGAAGACGAAGAGCTCGCCACCCATCGCCCTGCTCGGAGGGCGCAAGACGCTCCCGATCATCGAGACGTACTTCGAGCTGAATCACCTGAAGCAGCTCTTCCGTCAGGGATGGTTGCGAGTGGGGATTGCGCCGGAGCGATGCGAGAGCGTGGCCGAGCACTCGCTGTTCGTCGCGCTGCTCTCGCTGTTCATCGTGGACAGTCACTTCCCGGAAGCGGACGCGGGGCGGGCGATGCGCATTGCCCTGTTGCATGACCTCGGCGAGGCGTATGTCGGCGACCTCACGCCCCATGACGGAGTGGGACGCGAGGACAAGCACGCGATGGAGCGCCGGGCGATGGAGCAGCTCGTGGGCAAGCTACCGCGGGGCGCGGAGTACCTGGCGCTGTGGGACGAGTACGAACAGGGCAGCTCGTTCGAGGGACGGCTGGTGCGGCAGGTGGACCGGCTGGAGATGGGCCTCCAGGCGTGCGTCTACGAGTACCAGGGAGCAGGAGACCTGTCGGAGTTCTTCGCGTCGGTGGAGAAGGCGCTGGAGGCGCCGGAGCTGCGCGCGGTGCTCGCGGAGCTGGAAACACTGAGGCCCGACTGAGTTTGTAACGCGAGGCTCAGCCGAACCAACGACCGGACTCGGGTGCGAAGACGCGCACGCGCTCGGCGAGCGTGGGCGGGAGGCGCTCGCGAATCAGTGCGTGCACTTCCTGAGGGCCGAGTGACTGGCTGAAGTGCATGAGGACGATGGATTCGTTGTGGAAGCGGTCGGCCTGGGCGATGAGTTCGTCGAGGTGGAGGTGGGCGCGGTCTCTCGCATCCTGCACGGGGCGCTTCGGGTCGACGAAGGTGGCTTCGAGGATGAGGACGCGCGAGTCGAACAGGGAAGGCTCGGTCTCCAGCACGCGGGCGAGCGTGTCGGTGGCATAGGCCAGCTCCAGGTGGTCCACCTCGGTGAGGAGGTTCTCGCCGGCCCTGCGACGCTGGGCGATTTCCTGCGGAGGCAGGCCGAGGAACTCGGGGCGCAGCTTGGAGACGCGGCGGATGAACTGGTAGCCGAGCGAAGGGACGGGGTGGTGCGTGCGGAAGGCGCGGACGTGAAGCCCCTGCCCGAGCGGCTGGACGTCACCGGGGAGCATGGGGACGGTCCGCACGTCCATGGATGTGTGATGGAGGCGGGTGAGCACGCCGAGGGCCTCACGGACGGGGGCCTCGATTTCGGCGGGGAGAAAGACTTGAGGTTCGCCCTTCCCTAGGAGCCGACGGATGCCCAGCAGAGAGCCGAGCCCGCTGGCGTGGTCCGGGTGGGCATGACTGAGGAAGATGCGGTCGGTGCCCGCGAAGGAGCGGATGGGGATGCCCGCGTCGAGCACCACGTCCAGCTCGGGGACCTGGAGGGAGGTGTAGACGCCGCCGACAGAGATGCCTCGGACGGTATAGGGGCCTGCCTGGACCTCGGTGAGCATCGCCATGTTTATGGCGTGACTGCCCCCTGGTCGCAACCCACGTTGGGGCGTGGGTGTCATCCGCGTCATGATGGGTGAAGAAGGAGGACCGCGGATGGAGCGATCCCGACGACGGCGAAGGATGTGGGCCTGGGCGCTGCTGCTCGCGGCCTGCGCGGGCACGCCCGAGCGCACGTCGACAGGGCGCTACGAGTTCGACTCGGCATCCAACAGTTGTCGACAGCGGCCGGAGCTGTGCGCGCGCATCGCTGGAGAGGAAGCTGTCGTCCCTCCTGTCCGGCCGATTCAGGCCATGGTCTCCGCCACCCGGACCGCCGCCGCCGCGATTCGAGTGCTCGACTCCGCCACCCAGGCGCTCATCGAGGAGCGCCTCAAGGAGTGCGCGGACCAGGCTCGCTCCTCCGTGCTTCTCGAACACCGGGGCGGACGGGCCCCCACGCGCAGCGAGTGCAATGAGTCGCACATCGATGAAGCATCCAACCGCCGCATGACCCTGGCCATGCAGCTCGGGTGTCTCATGCATCGCGTGGCACTCGATTGTAGTGAAACGGCTCTGGAGAAAATCATCCCAGGAGGCTTCAGCCGCGAGCAGCGCTACCGTTACGACAAATCACGCAGGACCCTCGCGATGGTCAGCGAGGAAGAAGCTCGCGGCCTCCTCAAGTCGGGCTGCGGCAGTGAGCTGAAGGGAACACTGGTTCCCGATCTCGTCATCCACAACGGAGATCCACTCAGCGCCCATGCCATCTACGACTTCAAGTTTCCCTGCACCGGAACGAACATGACACCATGGCACGAGTACCCTGCGGGCCACGTATACGGAGGCATGACCCAGAAGATGATCTATAGGGAAGCCTTTGGTGCTCCTGCGTCACGAGTCCTTCCGCGCTGGGGAGTTCTGCCATGAGTGATCACTACCCACGGATTCGTCTCATGTATGGCGAACTCCTTCTGGTGCGCGAAGGGTTGAGCTTCGTCTTCTTCATGGACCGCCCCCATCAGGAAATCGCTCAAGCGATCGTCGCGGCAATGGAGGCGTATCTGCAAGCAATCGGCCCCAACGCCATCGGGAGATATGCCAGCGAGGATGGCGAGTGGATTGACCTGACAGAACAGGAGTGGTCATTCGTCCGCGCGAAGCTTCTCGAACGGAAAGCGCCGCTGCTCCTGCTGCACGATGAGGAAGACGCACGCTATCAATACCGGTTCGAGTACTTCGGTAAGCCGCCTGACGCCGCGCTAGGCCCTGAAAAACGCCACCCTGTCTGCGCGGTGCGCTTCTGGCTACCGACCGAGTACCTGGAACAGAACGGACCCGCCAAGGTGCGTGAGCTGGCACTCAAGATCGCAAGCCTCCTGCCGTTCTGCTCGGGACATGTGGGCCTCGCCTTCAATGGCGAACTTGATGTCGCCGGGATGATGGCCGAGGTCCGCAAGGTGTGCTTTCGCTACCCAGGCCTGGACCTCCTCGAACTGGAACACGTCTCCTGGGAGCTCGGCACCCGCGTACGGGGACCTTCCTGGCTCACCTTCCTCGGCCAGCCGGCACTCGCGGGCCTTGGTGGCGTGTCGGCACTCCGTGAGCAACTCCGCGCGCCAGGCACCACCATCGACGCCCTTCCCGGAGACAGCGCCATCATCACCCTGGGCTCCTGGCCCGAGGCCGGTGACACCCTGCACGACAACACCCTGCCCGCATACCGCGAGCTGGCACGCGTCCTGGAGCCCTGGCTCTTTCACGAGAAACATCCCTACAGCCTCGGACTCCCCGCGGACGAGTTGCTTCGATGGGAGCGTCGTTTCCTCGATTGAGGCACGCCGAACTCACGTGTCGAAACGAAAGGTCGTCTCCTGGCTGGAGGCTCGCGTCTCGAACCGCTGACAGAACGCGTTGAGTTCTTCGTAGGAGGCCGTCGGCAAGACCTCCCGAAACTCCAGGTGCTTCACGAGGCAGAAGAGCGTGACCTCCAGAAAGCTCAGGTCCCGATCCGGTGGAAGCGCGGCAAGAACCGGCGTCGTGTTCTCCTCCAGCCACGACATCATGCTGACCAGCCCCGTTCGCATCTTCGACTGATGGGCACTCTCACCCGTGCCCCCCAGCTTGGACATGATCAACGTCACTTCCGTCGACATGGCCTGAAGGACAAGCTCCTGCGCATTTGCGAGCACCGGAGCCTCCAGGTCCTCGGGCCAAACCACGCGAGGCGTGAGGCTCGACATCCGACGAAGCTCCCGGCAGACGTTGAGCGCCCCGAACCAGACACCTCGGGACGTCTGCATGACCGGAATCCGCAGTGCGGGGTTACCCCCGTAGTCCTCCGGATTCGAGGACAGGAGGTCTCGCAGGACACGGAAGGAGTAGTCGACACGCAGCTCCGCGGCGAACATCCGCGCGATGCGTGTGAAGTGAGAACTCGAGCGACCGATAATGACAGGCGTGGTGACGTCTTCGCGCGCGACAGGCATCCGTGTTCCTCCGAGCCAACGAGCAACCTGCTGCCAGCGACAACCCCACACCCAGGCCGAGGGCCTCACCCACCCCAATGAAAGACGTTCAGGTCGACGACTTCTCGCGCCCCGGTGCCAGCCCGAGTGCAGCCCGCACCTCGGCGGTGGTGCGCCCCGCCCAGTAGCGCCGGTGATTCTCCGCCGTCGCGAAGCTGCGCGTCTCCATCCGGTCCACGTAGAGCGTGCCATCCAGATGGTCCAGCTCGTGCTGGAGGATGCGCGCGTACCACCCCGTCGCCCGAATCGTCACCGGCCTGCCCTGCTCGTCCAGCGCATCCACCCGCACGCCTCGCGCCCGAGCCACGAGCGCCGCGAAGCCCGCGACACTCAGGCAGCCCTCATGAAACTCGGCGGGCGTCGCATCTTCCACCGTCAACCTTGGATTGATGAGCACGTGGAATGGCACCGGCGTCCGCTCCCGGTCCGCCAGGTCCGAGGGCGACACGCCGGCCTGATACTCGGCCCGGTCCTCGACAACCACCAGCCTCAGGCCCACACCGACCTGCGGCGCAGCGAGTCCTACTCCTGGCGCATCTCGCATCGTGTCGCGCATCAACACGATGAGCCGCTGAATCTCGGGACTGCCAATCTCCTCCGGCGTCAGGTCTCGCGCCTTCTGCCGAAGCACGGGTTCTCCTGCCTGGACGATCTTGAGCACCATGACGCAAGCGTAGCAGGGCCCCTCACGACGACCTCAATCGAAAGCGCGACCTGTCGGCCATCAACCCGCCACGATTCCCGCACGCCCGAACAGCCACGCGTCACGCCAGGAAGCGTTCTGCATCACACGACTCCCATCCGCGGGAGGCGTGGTCACGCAATCCCGAAGCCTCTCTTCCGTAGGGCTCGCGACCCGGGAATTGAAGCCGGGTAGACTTTCGAGGACAGAGGGCCGGCTCTGGAAGACCCCACGGCGGCAACCCGTGGACCTTGCCAGGGAATGTGGGAGTCGCGATGCAGCGGTTTCGGCGCTTCGGGTGGGCCGCCCTGGTCTCACTCGTCATCCACGCGGCCCTGCTCGCCCTGCTTTGGGACGAGACGCCGCCTGTGCGTCCCACACCGGCTCCCTCGCGCCCGCCTCCCCTGTTCGTGGAGGTCATCACCGCACCGCGAGCCAAGCCTCCCGCACCCGCGAACCAACCCCCATCGACGACGCCACAGCGGCCCTCCCTTCCCCCCATCAAGCCTCCGCCCGCCGAGCCCCCTCCTCCTGCTCGCGAGAACGCTGAAGCCTCAGCCCAGCCCCCAGAAGCGGCCTCCAACAGCGTCGCCTCGCGGCCCGGAACACCGCCCGATGCCGTGACCGAGGGGCAAGAACAGGCCCCCGAGGCCGTATCTCCAGACGCGCTGTCCCACCCGACCGCTGCACGTGACTCCCCGACGACAGCACCATCCGAGGGCTCCCTCGATGCGCGACCCGAGACACGTCCTCTCGCGATGGGCCCCACGGAGGCCAGTGCGTCTCCACACAACACCCCGCCTCCTGTCGCCGCGCGCGAAGAGCCCGAATTTCGGCACGCGGACACTCCCATGGGTTTGCTCGCCGGAGAGACCGCTCCTCGCGGTCCACGTCGTCCTGCGGACCAGCTCTTTCCCCTGCCCTCCACGCTCATGCCCGGAGGAGATTCCAGGCCCTCGGGCATCCCCATTCAGAGTGGGCGCACCCTGCGCCCCGGAGACGCAGGCCCGTCGCGCGAAGCCCTCGCCGCCGAGGAACGCGGACGTGTCAGTGGCCGAGTACAAGGCGTCATCGACGACCAACAGGCCACCCTGCGCGTGGCGAACGGGTTGATCGACCCGTACTTCAGTCGACTGCGCAAGGCGCTCGAGAAGGGCCTCGAGGACGCTCCGGTGTTCCCGGGCACGAGCCTGCTCCATCAGGCCAAGACCTCCTGGGCCTCGCAATCGAAGAACTACGGAGCCACGGGCAACCCGGGCGGCCCCACCCCCAACGCCCCTACCGGGTCAGAGCAACTCCAGGCCCTCCAGAATCGCTTGGGCGACTCCTCCGGCGACTATTCGATGGAGGGCCTGCGCGGTCGCGTCCAGGCGGGCGACGAGATGCAGAAACTCGCGGGCGGTGGAGGGGCGAAGCTCATCGTCACCCTTGAGTTGCATCAGGACTCGGATGGCACCTTGCGTGACGCGAAGCTCGTGACGCTGAGCGGCAATCCGGCCTACGACGCCTTCGTGCTGAATGGCGTGCCCTCCTCGCTCGCGAAGCTCGGTGCTCCTCCCGATGGGGCGCGAGGCGTGAAAGCCACTGGCATCCACACGCTCTGGTCCGTCGAGGGGCGCGTCGTCTACTTCCGCAAGCTCAAGGAGCTCAAGGGACAGGACAGCCTCTACGTCGCCTCAGCCGTGGCCGCGGGCCTCCTGGCGGGCCGCTTCGAGGAGACCACGGGCGAAATCGAGGTCATCGACTTCCGCAACCCGCGCTTCGTCTGTCAGCCCAGGCTCCTGCGGGTCTACTGACCCAGCGGCCCCCCATTGGCTCGACTCGGGCGGGGGGACTAGGCTGTGCGGCCATGGCTCGCCGCAAGAAGGCTGATGAGATAGCCGATCGCGTCCGCAACCTGCTTGCAATGGACGCCGCCGGCATCATGCGCCGGCTGGAAGCTCGGCGTGACGAGATGTTCGCCCTCTTCTCGCGCCTGCGCAGTCGAGAGCCGCTGCTCGACACCATCGCCTCGCGCTACGCCGACGGCGCGTTCGAACAGCTCATCCACCTTCCGGAGCAGGAACAGGCCGTCATCGACCGGTACTACAGCAACCTGGACGAGCTGCGCTGGTACTTCACGTACACCGAGGACATGCCCGGCACCGCGCAGGTGAACTTCATCAAGCTGCACAAGCGGCTGGAGGAGGCGTACCGAGTGTTGGTGGTGACACTCGGCCCCCCTGCCTCCGCGGATGGCGCACGAGTCGTCGACGTCGAGGTCCTCAGCCGAGAGGACAAAGAGAGCGTCCCGGAGAAGACCCTGGTCCGGCGCGCGCTCCCCAGGCAGCGCCGCGCATCACCGGGCTGAAACGCGGCGGGCACGGCACTCAGGCCACATGGGCCTGGAGCACTTCCTCGGCGTCAATAGGCGCTTCCGAGCGCTCACGAGGCGCGAGCTTCCGCATGGAGGCCTTGCCCACCACCACGTCGATCATCTTCCGCACGCGCGTCCAGACACTCTCCTGCACGTAGGGGATGCCGTACTTCTCGCAGAGGGCTCGGACCTTCGGTTGCGCCTCGCGGTACTTGAGCATCGGCAGGTCGGGCCAGATGTGGTGTTCAATCTGGTAGTTGAGCCACAGGTGCGCGAAGTCGTTCAGGTCTCCGCCCGTCCGGTAGTTCGCGCTGCCGATGACCTGCTGCACGTAGCGCTCGCCCTTGTTCGCGGGCTTGTCGTCGAAGCGGTACAGGTCCTCGCCGGTGTGGTTGGGACCGACCACCAGGAAGGTGTGGACGCTGGTAAGCACGTCCGCCAGCAACGAGTTGCAGAACGCGCTGAACGCGGCCCACGGGCCGATGACGAGGAACAGCGCGGGGAAGAGCACGAACTGGACGGCGGCATACGGCAGGTAGCACTGGAGCAGGAGTTCCTTCCACTCGGCGCCCGTGAGGGCCCCACCGTCACGGCGGCCCTTGCGGCGCAGGGCGCTCAGCGTCTCGGGGGCGTAGTACGAGGCGCGCCAGGTGAGCGCCAGCAGCGTGAGCTGGATGTAGCGCAGCGCTAGCGGCCGGGACGGGTTGCGCAGCGTGCCTTCGGCGTTGCGCTCCAGGAGGTCCGGGTCCGCGTCCTCACCGGTGTGCGAGTGGTGCAGGACGTTGTGCTCGAAGACCCAGGCCTCGGGCAGCATCCAGTCGAGCCAGTCGAGGTAGCGCCGGCCGCCCTTGGCGAAGCCCTTGCCAGTGCGTGACGCGGGCAGCCCCGGGACGCGGTCATAGCCTCGGTGTCCCACGTGGTGCATGAGGAGCCAGCGCGTGGAGCGGCCCAGGCTGAGCGCGGCGGCGCTGAAGGGATTGGGGGCGAGCCAGCAGGTGGCGATGCCGAGCAGCGTGCCCACACGGCCCCAGCGCTCGATTTTACGAAGGTGCTTCGCGTCCGCTTCCCCCAGGTTCGCGTCGAGTTCCTGCCGCAACGCCTTCAGCTCTCGGTGGAAACCCTCCACGTCCACGGTCGCGGGATTGAAGGCGGGGGGCAAGGACGACGACATGCGGCGGGCTCCTCGGACGAGGCGTCAGACGGGGGGACGGAGCAACGCGTCAAAGGGTAGCCGCGCCCGGGAGCCACGGGAAGTGGTTCCGCTCAGTCCCCCTGTCGCTTGCCTTTAAAACCCGCATGGGAGAGCCGATGCGCGGAGGCATCAACGCAAACGGCCCCGCTCCCACGGGGAACGGGGCCGTTCGGAACATCCCGAAGCGCGTCCTACCGCCGAGTCTTGCCCGGCACCGTGCTGGTGATGCCCAGGTACTCCTGCAGCGGCTTCACATCCAGGTCCGTGCGCTTGAGCGCCTCCAGCGCGCCCACCGCCATGCGCGCCGCCTGCACCGTCGTGTAATACGGCACCGAGTGCATCAATGCCTCACGGCGGATGGAGAAGCTGTCGGAGATCTCCTGCTTGCCGAAGGTCGTGTTGATGACCAACACAATCTCCCCGTCGACAATCTTGTCGACGATGTTCGGCCGGCCCTCCTTCACCTTCTGCACCACCTGCGCGTCGATTCCCTTCGTCGCCAGGTACTTGTGCGTCCCCGCCGTCACGATGAGCGAGAAGCCCATGGACCGCAGCCGCCGCGCCAAGTCCACCACCGCCGGCTTGTCGTCATCCTTGACCGAGATGAACACCTTGCCGCTCTTGGGCAGCTTCACCCCCGCCGCCAACTGGCTCTTGGCAAAGGCCGTCGCGTAGTCCTGCGCCAGCCCCATCACCTCGCCCGTGGACTTCATCTCCGGCCCGAGAATCACGTCCACGCCCGCGAAGCGCGCGAAGGGGAACACGCTCTCCTTCACCGCCACGTGCCGCATCTCCGGCTCCTGCGTCGCGTTGAGCTCCTTCAGCGTCTTGCCCACCATGCACAGCGCGGCGATCTTCGCCATCGCCACACCCGTGGCCTTCGAGATGAACGGCACCGTGCGGCTCGCACGCGGGTTCACTTCCAGGATGTAGATGGTCTTCCCCTGGATGGCGAACTGCACGTTCATCAGGCCCACCACGCCCAACTCCCGCGCGAGCGCGATGGCCTGGTCCTTCATCCGCTCCACCAGGTCCGGCGGCAGCGAGTGCGGCGGCAGCGTCGCCGCCGCGTCACCCGAGTGCACACCCGCCTCCTGGATGTGCTCCAGCACCCCGCCAATCATCACCGCACCCGTCCGGTCCGCGACCAGGTCCAGGTCCACCTCAATCGCGTCCTTCAGGAAGCGATCAATCAGCACCGGATGCTCAGGCGACGCACTCACCGCCTCGCGCATGTACCGCTCCAGGCTGGACGCGTCGTACACCGTCTCCATCGCGCGCCCACCCAGCACGTACGAGGGACGCACCATCACCGGGTAGCCGATGCGCTCGGCCACCTTGAACGCCTCCGCGTGGCTGCGCGCCACCCCGTTCTCCGGCTGCGTCAGCCCCAGCTTCTCGATGAGCGTGCTGAAGCGCTCGCGGTCCTCCGCCCGGTCGATGGCGTCCGGCGACGTGCCGAGAATCGGCAGGCCCGCCTTCTCCAGCGGCACGGAGATGCGCAGCGGCGTCTGACCACCGAACTGGACGATGGCGCCCACCGGCTTCTCGCGCTGCGACACCTCCAGCACGTCTTCAATCGTCAGCGGCTCGAAGTAGAGCCGGTCCGACGTGTCGTAGTCCGTGGACACCGTCTCCGGGTTGCAGTTGACCATCACCGTCTCGTACCCGGCCTCGCGCAGCGCGAAGGCCGCGTGCACGCACGCGTAGTCGAACTCGATGCCCTGACCGATGCGGATGGGCCCGCTTCCCAGGATGAGCACCTTCTGGCGGTCTGTCGGCGGCGCCTCGTCCTCTTCCTCGTAGGTCGAGTACAGGTACGGCGTGAAGGCCTCGAACTCCGCGGCGCACGTGTCCACCCGCTTGAACACGGGACGGATGTTGCGCGCGTGCCGGTGCGCCCGCACCTCCTCCTCCGGGTAGCCGAGCAGCTTGCCCAGGTACTTGTCGGAGAAGCCGTGCGCCTTCGCCTGCCGGAGCACCTCGTCCGGGAGCTGATCCAACCGGCCGTACTCCTGGATGGACTGGCCCTCGCGAACCAGCATCTCGATGTAGCGCAGGAACCACGGGTCGATGTTGGACAGCGCGTTCACGTCCTCCACCGTCAGGCCCTCACGGAACGCCTGGGCCACGAACCAGGGCCGCTCCGGGCGCGGAATCCGCAGCGCCTCGCGCAGCACCTTCTCGCGCTCCTCCTTCTCCACGGGCAGCTCGGGCGGCTCCAGCCCCACGCGCCCCAACTCCATGGAGCGCAGCGCCTTCATGTACGCCTCGGGGAAGGTCCGGCCAATGGCCATCACCTCGCCCACCGAGCGCATGCTCGTGGTCAGCGTCCGGTCCGCGTGCGGGAACTTCTCGAAGTTGAAGCGCGGAATCTTCACCACCACGTAGTCCAGCGTCGGCTCGAACGAGGCCGGCGTGTCACGGGTGATGTCGTTGCGCAGCTCGTCCAGCGTGTAGCCCAGCGCCAGCTTCGCGGCGATCTTCGCGATGGGATACCCCGTCGCCTTCGACGCCAGCGCGCTGGAGCGCGACACGCGCGGGTTCATCTCGATGACCACCATGCGGCCATCTTTCGGATGGATGCCGAACTGGATGTTCGAGCCACCCGTCTCGACGCCAATCTCCCGGATGATGGCCAGCGACGCCTGCCGCATCCGCTGGTACTCGCGGTCCGTCAGCGTCTGCGCGGGCGCCACGGTGATGGAGTCACCCGTGTGCACTCCCATCGGGTCCAGGTTCTCAATCGAGCAGACGATGATGACGTTGTCCGCCGTGTCGCGGACCACCTCCAGCTCGTACTCCTTCCAGCCGAGCACGCTCTCCTCCACGAGGATGGTGGAGTTGGGGCTCGCCTTCAGGCCCGAGCGGCAGATGCTCTCGAACTCCTCGCGGTTGTAGGCGATGCCACCGCCGGTGCCGCCGAGCGTGAACGAGGGACGGATGATGGCCGGGAAGCCAATCTCCTCCACCAGCGCCATCGCCTCCGTCAGCGTCGTCGCGTAGCCGCTCTTCGGCAGCGCCACGCCAATCTTCTGCATGGCCGCCTTGAAGAGCTTCCGGTCCTCCGCCTTGTTGATGGCCTCCAGCGAGGCGCCAATCAGGCGCACCCCGTACTTCTCCAGGATGCCCTGCTCGGCCAGGGCCTTGGCCAGGTTGAGCGCCGTCTGACCTCCCATCGTCGGCAGCAGCGAGTCCGGCCGCTCGGCGGCGAGGATGCGCTCCGCCACTTCCACGGTGATGGGCTCGATGTAGGTGCGAAAGGCGAATTCTGGGTCGGTCATCACCGTGGCGGGGTTGCTGTTGAGCAGCACCACCTCCACGCCTTCATCCCGGAGAGCCTTGATGGCTTGAGTACCGGAGTAGTCGAACTCGACGGCCTGGCCGATGACAATCGGGCCCGAGCCAATCACCAGAACCTTGCGGATATCGGTACGCTTAGGCATCGGGGCGCCCCAATACCAACGTCTGACTCCGCATGCACGGATGTTATGTGGCACGTGACGTCCGTCCGCCCGGACGCCCGGTTTCCTCAGCCGACTCCCAGACGCCCGGTGCCCAGGCTCTGCTACGCTCCGCCCGTCCTCGGAGGTCGCATGCGTCGCTGGTCCCTGGCCCTCATCCTCTCCCTCTCCGCGCCCGCGCTCGCGCTCGCCCAGGCGCCGGAGACTCCCGAGCCCGCCGCCGCGCCGCCCGCCGAGGAGCCCGCCCCCCAGGCGCCCGCCTCCTCGGCCCCCGTGAAGGCCGAGCCCCCTCCCGCCCCGACCCCCAAGCCCGTCGAGGCCGCGCCCACCCCGGCCCAGCCCGCCACCGAGACGACGCCTCCCCCCGCGCCCAAGCCCGCCGTGGAGAAGGCTCCTACCCCCAAGCCCGCCGCGGAGACGACGCCTCCCGCGCCCAGGCCCACCGCGGAGAAGGCCCCCGCGCCTCCTCCCGCGCCCAAGCCCGCGACAGCGGCCACGCCGCCACCCGCCCAGCCCATGGCGCCGCCCACGACGGCCGCCCTGCCACCACAAGCCCAGCCCAAGGCCGACCTCGCGCTGCCCCCGCCCGTTCCGGATGAGGGACCGGTGTCGGCGACAGAAGTGAAGATGCGCGACATCCAGACGAGCGCGCGCTTCCTCTTCCAGTGCCTGCTGACGGGCGACGTGCGCAGCACCGCCAACGAGCTGTTCTACCCGTTCCAGCTCGAGGAGAAGCGCTTCGGCACACCCGAGGAGCTGGTGGCCGCGTGGGTGAAGCAGCTGCGCCTCAAGCGCACGGACCTGGTCACCCTCTTCGACGTGGAGGTGATGACGCTGGAGGCGATGGAGAAGAAGTACGGCAAGGCCCCCGCCCGGCTCGGGCTGGACCTGCGCAACATGAAGGACATCTGGGTCGCCGTGGGCAACCTCTCCGGCCGCGCCGGCGTCTTCGTCTACAAGCCGTACGGCGACGAGCACCGCGCCTTCGCCTACACGGATTGAGCCTCACCCCGGCGACACCCTCTGGGGGACGCCGGGGCTCGAAGCCGGGGTTTCAGCGCAGCGCCTGGACCAGCTCGCCCAGCCGCGTAAGCCCCTTGCCGAGCACCTCGCGCGAGGTGGCGAAGCTCATGCGGATGTACCCCTCCGCGCCGAACGGGTCTCCGGGCACGGCGGCCACGCGGAAGTCGTCGAGGAGGATCTCCGACAACTGCAGGGAGCCCGTCACGGCCTTGCCCTTGTAGGGCCGCCCGTAGAGGCCCCGGACGTCCGCGAGCGCGTAGAAGGCGCCCTCCGGCATCCGGCACCGCACCCCGTCCAGCGCGTTGAGGCCGCCCACGAAGAAGTCCCTGCGCGCGCGGTACTCCGTCACCATCATCGCGATGGTGTCCGGCGGCCCCTGCAGCGCCGCCAGCGCGGCCTTCTGGCCAATGGACGACGCGTTGGAGGTGGACTGGTCCTGCACCAGCTGCATCGCGGACAGCACCGGCCGGGGCCCCGCCGCATAGCCCATTCGCCAGCCCGTCATGGAGTACGCCTTGCTCATCCCGTTGACGACCACCAGCCGGGGCACCAGGTCCGGCGCCACATCACTGATGCCCAGCCGCTCGCCTGTGTAGAGGAGCTTCTCGTAGATGTCGTCCGTGACGATGAGGCAGTCATGGCCGCGCACGGCGTCGGCGATGCCCTCCAGCGCGGCGCGCGAGTACACCGCGCCCGTGGGGTTGCCCGGGCTGTTGATGATGACGGCGCGCGTGCGCGGCGTGAGCGCGCGGCGGATGGCGTCCGGGTCCGGCGCGAAGCCGTCCTCCTCGCGCGTGGCGACGATGACGGGCGTGGCACCCGCCAGCCGCACCATGTCCGGATAGCTGACCCAGTACGGCGAGAAGATGAGGACCTCGTCGCCCTCGTCCAGCACCGCCTGGCAGAAGTTGTAGAGCGCCTGCTTGCCACCGGACGTGACGAGCACCTGCTCCG
Source organism: Myxococcus sp. CA056 (assembly GCF_013336715.1). Lineage (NCBI taxonomy): Bacteria > Pseudomonadati > Myxococcota > Myxococcia > Myxococcales > Myxococcaceae > Myxococcus > Myxococcus sp. CA056. The sequence continues at coordinate 77,846 of NZ_JABUMT010000005.1, read as the reverse complement.
GCGTGAAGCGCAGCCCGTTGTCGCGCTCCAGCTTGCGGCAGATGGCCTCGCGCAGCTCGGGGATTCCCGCCGTGGCCGTGTACTTCGTGAAGCCGGCCTTCAGCGCGTCGATGGCCGCCTGCTTGATGTAGTCCGGGGTGTCGAAGTCCGGCTCGCCGGCCGCCAGGGCCACCACGTCCACGCCTTGGGCCGCGAGCGCCTTGGCGCGGGAGTTGAGAGCGAGCGTTGGAGACGGCTTGATGGCCTGGAGCCGACGGGCGAGTTTCATGCGCGAATGCGTAGCGCGGCGGCGCCGGCCCGACAAGTGCCGCGAAGGGGGCTACGTCTTCCGCGCGAACTTCGCCTTCAGGGCCTCGTGCACGTTGGGCGGAACCAGCCCCGTGACGTCACCGTTGAAAGAGGCGACTTCCCGCACGAGCTGGGAGGAGATGTAGAAGTAGTCCTCCCCGGTCATCATGAAGACAGTCTCCACCGTGGGCGCCAGCTTGCGGTTCATGTTGGCGAGCTGGAACTCGTATTCGAAGTCCGACACCGCCCGGAGCCCCCGGACGATGACGCTCACCCCCCGGCGCTTGACGTAGTCCACCAGGAGACCGTGGAAGGCGTCGACCTCCACCCTCGGGTCCTTCACGGCGTCGCGAATCAAGTCGCGTCGCTCGTCCTCGGTGAAGAGCGGGGTCTTCTTCGGATTCACCGCGATGGCGACAATGACCTTGTCGAACATCTTCAGGCTGCGCTGAATGAGGCTCAGGTGCCCGTTGGTGAGCGGATCGAACGAACCTGGGTAGATGGCGACCGGCATGTGACAGGGAGTCTCGAACGGCCCCGGATGCCGGTCAAGCAATGGTCAGGGCGCCCGGTAGAAGCTCACCAGGGTGTCCCCGAACCGACGCTGGTCCTCCAGGGTCAACCCCGCATGGGCGTCCGGGGCATTCTCCCGCTTGTCGTGCTCCACCACGAGCATTCCGCCCGGCGAAAGCAGCGCGGCCCCCGTCACCCCGTCCAGCACCGTCTCGACGACGCGCGCGGCATAGGGCGGGTCCGCGAAGATGAGCTCGAAGCGCTCGTTGCGCCGCTGCAGGAACGCGAGCGCCCGGACCACCGGCTGGGCGAGCAGCTCCACCTGGCTCGTGAAGCCCAGCCCGTCCGTGTTCTGCCGACAGAGGGCCTGGGCCTCCCGGTCCTGGTCCACCAGCACCACGTTCCCCGCGCCCCGGGACAGGGCCTCCAGGCCCAGCGCGCCGGTACCCGCGTACAGGTCCAGGACTTTCTGCCCGTCCAGGAACTGGCCCAGCACGTTGAAGATGGTCTCCCGGACACGGTCCGCCGTGGGGCGGATGTGAAGCGATGTGGACTTGGGGCCGGCAATGGCCCGGCCCTTCGCGGAGCCTGAGACGATTCGCATGGCGGCCCTTCTACACCGCGCGGCGGCTACTCGCCCCGGTTCTCCGCGAGGAAGCGCATGACGGAGCCACCCGTGCCCACCGCGCCCAGCGCGGCGAAGACCTCCGACGCCTCCGCGAACGACAGCGCCTCCAGTCGCTCCCTCGCCTTCGGCTCCAGGGGCGGCAGGCTGTCCTCCAGCACGCTCAGCAGCTCTCCAGCCGCCACACCCGAGGCCGCCGACTTCTCCTCCACGCTCGCGCGGATGTCCGCGGACCAGGAGCCCAGCGCGAGCCGCTCGAAGGGGCCCACGCAGTCCACCTTGCGAGCACCGGCCGCGACATACGTCGGCAGCGTCCGGGGGAAGCCCTCGCGCACGTCTCCCACGCAGACCACCGCGCCGTACTCCGCGGCCAGGTCCACCACGGAGCGCAGCATGCCCACGTCCGGCTCGCCGCCGCCCAAATCCCGCTCCGAGACGCGCACGAAGCGCACCGGCACCTTCCACTGCTTGAGCCCCTCCAAGAGCGTGCGGTACGCGTCCAGCAGGCCGCCATTCGCCGGGGCCGGGGCGCTCAACTCCAGGGACAGCTCGCGCTCCGTCACGGGGCCCACCAGCGCGTTGACGGCCTCCACGGCGGCGTAGGAGTCCAGCCGCGACAGGTCCAGGGACACCAGCGAGAAGCCCGCGTCCACCACCCGGAAGATGCCCTCGCGCAGCGGACCGAGCGAGTCCTCGTCCACCGCCGTCACCCGCACGGGGCCCGCCTGGAGGAACAGGGGCCGCGAGTGCTCGGCCTCCATCGCGGCCTCGTGCACCGCGGCGACGAAGCGCTCCGCCGCGCCCCGGTCCGCCGTGGGGTGGGGACATGCCAGGCCGAGCACCGCGTCCTCGGAGCGCGCCGCGCGCAGCAGTCCGGGCAGCGCTCCCTTCGCCTGCACCGGCAGGCAGGGCAGCGCCACGGGGACGCGCTCCAGCGCGCGCAGCGGCTCACGCGGGTTGAGCAGCGGAATGCGAGAGCCCGGGCCCACGCGGGCCACCGTGTTGCCGGGTCGCAATGACAGCACCTTGTCCAGCACGCTCATGGGGCGCGGAGAATCGTCCGCCCTCGGGGCCCAGCGCAAGATGAAGCTTGAGGGAGCGTCCGTTGCGCTACGCGGCCCCCACCCACGAGGGCAGGTCGGCGAGCGCCCGCTCTCAGTGCACCTCGCCCAGGTGGGCGTAGGTCTCGCTCTCTATCTGGATGGTGGTGTGGTCGATGCCGAACCTGTCGAACAGGTCGTGCTTCACCGCCGAGAGAATCTCGTCGTTGTTGCAGACCATGGGGTCCAGCACCACCAGGTGCGCGGACAGCGCGTACACGCCGCTGGAGATGGTCCACACGTGCAGGTCATGCACCGCCGTCACGCCGGGCACGCGCAGGAGCAGCTCCTTCACCTGCGGCATGTCCACGTGCGAGGGCACCGCCTCCATCAGCACGTCCACCGCGTCGCGCACCAGTCGCACCGCGCCCACCACGATGACCACCGAGATGACCGCGGAGATGATGGCGTCCACCACGAACCAGCCGGTCAGCGCCATGATGCCCGCGCCAATCAGCACGCCCACCGAGGACAGCGTGTCCCCGAGCACGTGCAGGAACGCCCCCCGGACATTCATCGAGTGCGTGCGGTGCAGGAAGCCCAGCGCGCCCAGGTTCGCGAAGAGGCCCACCGTGGCCACCACCGCCATGGGCCCCAGCTTCACCGGCGTGGGCGTCTGGAAACGCTCCCAGGCCTCGAAGAGGATGAAGCCGGTGATGCCCAGGAGCAGCACGCCGTTGAGCAGCGCGCTCAAAATCTCCATCCGGTAGTAGCCGTACGTCTTCTTCACGTCCGCCGGCTTGCCCGCGAACCACAGGGCGACGAGGCTCAGCCCCAGCGCGGACACGTCCGTCAGCATGTGGCCCGCGTCCGACATCAGGGCCAGCGACTGCGTCAACCAGCCCCCCACCGCCTCCGCCAGGGCGATGGTCGCCGTCAGGACGAGCGCGAAGATGAGCCTCGTGCGGTCCTTGCGTCGCTCCTCCGCCACCCCACCCTTCCGGGGGCCATGCCCATGCCCGTGCCCATGGTGATGATGACCGTGGTCATGCCCGTGGTCGTGGTCATGCCCATGCCCTGCCCCGCCGCGAGTGTGAGTGGAGGTAGTCACGGGAGAGAGAAGTGCGGATACAGCCCGGTCCTGAGGTATGAGAAGTGAGAAACGCGATTCCGACGGCCCGGTTCCCTCCCCGGTGCGCGGGCCGGACGGAGGTAGGGATGGACTTCGAGAAGCACCAGAGCCTGCACACCATCATCATGCTGAGAGATGTCATCCGCAAGTGGTGGCAGATGGAGCTCTCCTTCGCGGATCGGCATGGCGTGGTGCACGAGTGGCAGCGTGGGGACATTGCCCCGCCCCCCAATCCGTTCTGCCGAATCTCCCTCTTCTCGAAGGAAGGCCTGCGGCGCTGCAGCCAGTCGGTCCGGGTGCTGCACGAGAAGTTCCGGGGCAACAAGAAGGTGCGCCGCTCGCTCTTCCACGACTGCCACCTCAACTTCAGCATCGTGGGCGCGCCGCTCTACGTGGACAACGAGTACGCGGGCTGTCTCTTCGTGGAGGGCTTCGCCCGGCAGATGCTCAACGCGCGCGACGTGGAGGTGCTGCGCTCGCGGCTGCTCCAGTTCGCGCCGCCGTTCTCCGACCTGGACCGCGCCGACGAGCGCGTGCCCGTCCTGGACGGCTCGGAGCTGGCGAAGCTGTCGGACCTGCTGGAGTTCGCGGCGCAGGAGATCGCCACCCACGAGTCGGAGCTGGCGCGGCGCGAGGAGCAGGCCCCGCCCCCGTCCCCCGAGGCGCTGGAGCGCTACCGCTTCGAGAAGATCATCGGCCGCTCCGGGCCGATGATGGAGATCTTCCGGCTGATGGAGAAGGTGGCCAACTCCGACTCCACCGTCCTCATCAACGGCGAGTCGGGCACGGGCAAGGAGCTGGTGGCGCGGGCCATCCATCACAACGGTCCGCGCAAGGACCAGCCGTTCGTGGTGCAGAACTGCTCGGCCTTCAACGACAACCTGCTGGAGAGCGCCCTCTTCGGCCACACGCGCGGCGCCTTCACCGGCGCGCTGCGCGACAAGAAGGGCCTGTTCGAGGTGGCCGACGGCGGCACCTTCTTCCTGGACGAGGTGGGCGACATGTCCCCCGCCCTCCAGGTGAAGCTCTTGCGCGTGCTCCAGGAAGGCACCTTCCTGCCCGTGGGTGGCACGCACCACAAGGAGGTCAACGTCCGCGTCGTCGCCGCCACGCACAAGGACCTGGGCGAGCTGGTGAAGCGGGGCGAGTTCCGCGAGGACCTCTTCTACCGCATCAACGTCATCCGCCTGCAGCTCCCGCCGCTGCGCGAGCGCCGCGATGACCTGCCCGTCCTCATCGACCACTTCCTGCGCAAGCACCACCGCGAGGGCCAGCGCACCCGAGGGCTGTCCACCGAGGCCCTGGCCATCCTCGGCGCCTACGCGTGGCCGGGGAACATCCGCGAGCTGGAGAACGAAATCGAGCGGCTGCTCGTGCTCGGCGGAGACCTGGAGATGCTGCCCGCGGAGCTCTTGTCCAGCCGCATCCGCGACGCCGTCGTCCCCGGCGGAGGGCCGTTCATCCCCCCGCGCGCCCACGGCCGGCTGCACGAGGCGGTGGAGGCGCTGGAGCGGGAGATGATTCACCAGGGCCTGTTGCGCACGCGCAACAACAAGAGCCGCCTGGCGCGGGAGCTGGGCATCAGCCGCTCCAACCTCATCTTGAAGATCGCCCGCTACGGCTTGGACAGGGGCCTGCCCGAGGACGACGAGGCGGAGGCGGAGGCATGAGCGCGCAGGCCGTCTACTTCCATCAGGACTTCCTGCACGTCCCGGACGGCGCGGAGCTGTACTACCAGGTCACCGGCGACGGTGAGCCGGGCGTGGTGCTGTGCGACGGGCTGGGCTGTGACGGCTTCGCCTGGAAGTACCTGGCGCCCTACCTCTCACGGCGCCACCGAGTGCTGCGCTGGCACTACCGAGGCCACGGCCGCTCCGGCATCCCCGAGGACCGCGAGCGCATCGGGATGCTGTACACCTGCGATGATTTGCAGCGGGTGATGGACGCGGCGGGGATGGAGCGCGCCGTCCTCTTCGGCCACTCCATGGGCGTGCAGGTGGCGCTGGAGTTCCACCGCCGCTACGCCAGCCGCGTGCAGGGCCTGGTGCTGTTGTGTGGCAGCTACGGCAACCCACTGGACACCTTCCACGACTCCACCGTCCTCAAGAAGATGTTCCCCACCCTTCGCCGGGTGGTGGAGCGCTTCCCCGAGCAGTCCGCACGACTCATCCACGCGGCGCTGCGCACGGAGCTGGCGGTGCAGCTCGCCATCTCCCTGGAGATGAATCGCGAGCGCATCGCCCGGAACGACCTGGCGCCGTACTTCGAGCACCTGGCCCGCATGGACCCCGTCGTCTTCGTGCGGACGCTCGACTCGCTGTCCGAGCACTCCGCCTGGGACCACCTGCTGCACGTGGACGTCCCATCCCTCGTCGTCGCCGGCGAGCGCGACAAGTTCACCCCCGGCTGGTTGTCCCGGAAGATGGCCGCCCGGATTCCCGACGCCGAGCTGGTCCTCATCCCCGACGGCACCCACACCGCCCCCCTGGAGGCCCCGGGGCTGGTCGAGGTCCGCATCGAACGCTTCCTCCGCGAGCGGCTGGGCATGCCTTCCACCCCCGGCTCCCTGGGCGGCAAGGCCTGGAATTCCTCCCCAGTGGGTTCCTGAGGGTGACGCCCGGGTGACGAGATGCCCCGGATACCCGGCCTTTACCCTGTCGGGCGGGGTGTACCCCCTGGCTGAACGTCCGGGGAGCATCCGCGCTCATTGCAGGAGCCGCACTCACGGCATATAAGCCCCCGCCTTCCGGGTTCCGGTGGGGATCGGGAGACCTGTCCACAACGCGGCTTCCCCCCCGCCATTCACCTCAGTTTGGTTCGTATGATTCCTCGCGAAAACATCCGTAACGTCGCCATCGTCGCCCACGTCGACCATGGCAAGACCACGCTCGTCGATCACCTGCTGCGGCAGGCGGGCACTTTCCGTAGCAACGAGCACGTCGCCGAACGGGTGATGGACTCCAACGACCTCGAGCGCGAGAAGGGCATCACCATCCTCGCGAAGAACACCGCGGTCAGCTACAAGGGCATGCAGATCAACATCATCGACACCCCGGGCCACGCCGACTTCGGTGGTGAGGTGGAGCGCGGTCTGCGCCTCGTCGATGGCGTCATCCTGCTGGTGGACGCGGCCGAAGGTCCCCTGCCCCAGACGCGCTTCGTGCTCACCAAGGCGCTCGCCATGGGCCTGAAGACGGTGCTGGTCATCAACAAGATCGACCGTCAGGACGCTCGCGCTCCCGAAGTGTTGGATCTGGTCTACTCGCTCTACATCGACCTGGGCGCGGACGATAAGCAGCTGGAGATGCCCGTCCTGTACACCGTGGCCCGTCAGGGTCAGGCGTCCACGTCGCTCGAGGTGCCCGGCAAGACGCTGGAGCCCTTGTACGACGCCATCATCAAGCACATCCCGCCCCCGTCCGCGTCGGAAGAGAAGACGCCGCAGCTGCTGGTGGCGAACCTGGACTACGACGACTACGTCGGCCGCCTCGCGGTGGGTCGCGTGCAGGCCGGTCGCTTCACGCCGAACATGCCCGTCTCCGTCGTGCGCGAGGGTGGCAAGGTCGAGCAGGGGAAGATCGTCAAGCTGTTCGGCTTCTCCGGCCTGAAGCGCGTCGAAATCCAGGACGCGGGCCCCGGTGAAATCGTCTCCATCGCCGGCATCGAGGACGTGTCCATCGGCGACACGTTCGGCGACCCGGAGAAGCCCGTGGCGCTGCCGCGCATCACCGTGGATGAGCCCACGATGATGATGATCTTCAAGGTCAACGACGGGCCGCTGGCGGGCAAGGAAGGCAAGTTCGTCACCTCCCGCAACCTGCGTGAGCGCCTGTACCGCGAGGCCTACCGCAACGTGGCCGTGCGCGTGGAGGACACGGAGACGCCTGACGCGTTCCGCGTCGTCGGCCGTGGCGAACTCGCGCTGGCCGTCATCATCGAGAACATGCGCCGCGAGGGCTACGAGCTGACGGCCTCCAACCCGGAGCCGATCACCAAGCACATCGACGGCGTGCTGCACGAGCCGATGGAGCTGGTGTTCTGCGACGTGCCGGAGACCAGCGTCGGCGTGGTGACGGAGCGCATGGGGCCTCGCAAGGGCCGCATGTCGGACATGGCGCCGCTGGGCTCGGGCCGCACCCGCCTCCAGTTCCGCATCCCCGCTCGCGGCCTCATCGGGTTCCGCTCGGAGTTCCTCACGATTACGCGCGGTGAGGGCATCATGAGCAGCCAGTTCGACGGCTTCGAGCCGTGGTTCGGCTACATCCCGAAGCGGCAGAACGGCGCCATCGTGTCGGACCGCCTGGGCGACACCGTGCCCTACGCGCTGTTCAGCATCCAGGAGCGCGGCTACCTGTTCGTCCCCGCCGGCATCACCGTGTACGAGGGGATGATCATCGGCGAGCACGCTCACCCGTCCGAGCTGAACGTCAACTGCTGCCGCGAGAAGAAGCTCACCAACATCCGCGCCGCTGGCCGCGACGAGAACGTCATCCTCGTCCCACCCCGCGAGATGGGGCTGGAGAAGGCCCTGGAGTGGATCGCCGACGACGAGCTCGTGGAAGTGACGCCCAAGTCCGTGCGCATGCGCAAGAAGTCGCTGGCCGTGGGCGAGCGCTACCGCGCCGAGCGCGACCGCAAGCGTGAAGAGCGCGCGGCCGACGCCGAGTAGTCCCGACGCCGGCTCCAGGCCGGTGTAGCACCCAGGGCCCGTTCCCGATTTCGGGGGCGGGCCCTTCGTGCGTCCGGACTCAAGGGGTGGCTGGCCGTCCCGGTCGGGTCCACATCCAACCCCTCACACTCCGGTGACACGCGCACCGAGGCTCCCGTGGTGGAGCGCACCCGGGCGGGGCCTCCGTGGTTCGGGTCAGCGGTCGCCGGTTCCTTTCGGGGGTGCCAGTCGCTCGAAGATGGCGCGCAGTTGCTCCAACTCCGCCACGTCGAGCTGGAGCAGCTCGGGCGGTGGCTCGTACATCCCCTCCTGGAGCTGACGCCGGGCCTTCGCGCCACGCGGGGTCAGCGCCACGCGCTTCACCCGCCGGTCCTTCGGGTCCGCTGTCCTCGCGGCCAGCCCTCGCGCCTCCAGTCGGTCGACCATCCAGGTCGCATTGGAAGCATCACACCCCCACTCCTCCGCCAACGCGCGCATCACCTTCCCCGCTCCCACCTCGAGGCTGGAAAGCGCGCGAGCATCGTTGGGCGTGAGGCCCAGCCGCTCCAACACCCGGTCTCTCTGGGCGCGCGTGCGCATGAAGAAGCCGAAGCAGTGTCGCCAGACCTCTTCCGCCAGCGCGTCCTTCCGTTTCGAGCCGTCCCCAGCCATGGACCGAATGTGCCTCGCACCCACCTCGATTGCGAGGCCTCCTTCACATAATTTAACAGATTCAATAGTTGAATGACTTCAACCTTCTCCCAATCATCCCGGTGACGACGGGCCGGGGATTCGGTCTTCGCCGACGCCGGGCTCGACGGAGGTCACCATGGGGAAGAAGCGGTCGCTCTACATCCTGCTGTACTGCAGCTTGTTGTTCGGGCTGGTGCTCGGCGCGGGCATCAACGAAGCCCTGTTCGTGATGCCGGCCTGGTTCCAGGCGCCCCCCACGTCCCTGCTGCTGATTGGTGAGCGGGCCGGGAGCGCGATGGCCTTCTGGCTGCCTCTCCAGGCGGCGTTGCTCGGGACGCTCGTCGCATCGCTCGTGCTCAACTGGCGCTCACCGGTTCGCCGCAAGCTGCTCGCGGGTGCCCTGGGTGCCTACGTCCTGGTCTGGGTCCTGTCGGGGGCGATCTTCGCCCCGGAGATCAACGCCCTGGCCGCCGCGGGGGCGCAGGGGCCCTACGACGGGGAGCTGGCGGCGCGCGGACAACGCTGGCTCCAGCTCTCCTGGAGCCGCCATGTCGTGCTCGCGCTGGGCTGGGTCCTGGTGGGCGGCGCCATCTCGAAGTGGGAGGCGGCGTCATGACGAGCCACGGCCCGTTGAGTGGCAAGGTCGCCATCGTCCTCGGCGCCAGCCGGGGCATCGGCGCGGTGACGGCCCGGAGTTTCGCGGACGCGGGCGCCACCGTGGTGCTGGCGGCGCGTTCCGAGGACGCCCTGCGAGCGCTCGCCAATGACATCCAGGCGCAGGGAGGCACCGCCCTCCCTGTCCCCACGGACCTGGGCGACGAGGCGTCCATCGAGGCCCTGGTCCGCACCACCGTCGCGCGGTTCGGTCGGCTGGACGCGGCCTTCAACAACGCCGCGGATGGGCACATGCCCGCGCCCCTGGCGAAGCTCTCCGTCGAGGACCTGGACCGCGCCTGGCGCATCAACGTGCGAGGCTTCTTCCTCGCCATGAAGCATCAACTCACCGCGATGCTCGCGTCCGGCGGAGGCGCCATCGTCAACATGGCATCCACCGCGGGGCTCCAGGGCGTCCGGGGCATGGGCGGCTACAGCGCGACCAAACACGCCATCATCGGGCTCACGCGCTCCGCCGCGCTCGACTACGCGGACCAGGGCATCCGGCTCAACGTCGTCGCCCCGGGGCCCATCCTCACCGGCCGCATCCAGCAGCTCCCCGAGGAGCGCCGGGCACCCATCGTCCGCGCGGTGCCCATGGGACGCATCGGAACGCCGGAAGAGGTCGCTCGGGCCGTGACCTGGCTGTGCTCGGACGCGGCGTCGTTCGTCACGGGAACGACGCTCGCTGTCGACGGAGGCAGGCTCGCGGGCGCCTGAGCGCGGTGGGGCTCAGAACGTGTACTTCACCTTCGGGAAGAAGGCGAAGGAGGTGATGTTGGGGCCGATGACGTAGCGGGCCAGCAGGTCCGCGCCCACGGAGAAGTGGTCCATGCCCGTGGCGTACTCCAGCCCCACGCCCACGCCCGCGTTGGGCGAGCTGATGGCCCGGCCTGGGTTTCCCTCGTCCGGGTCCACCGGCGCGGGGTCCATCCGCGTGTAGCCAGCGACGAGCTTGGGCGTCAGGTACAGCCGGTCCATCAGCCGCACGTGGTACGCGGCTGTGACGTCCAGGAACTGCATGGTGAAGTTGTCGGAGAGCGCGCACGTCTCCGTGCCCGGCAGATAGCCCGCGAAGCAGTTCTGCGCGGACGAGCCCATGCCGAAGTGCGCGCCCAGCGAGATGCGCTCCGTCAGGTCATAGCCCACCCCGAGCTGCAGGTAGGTCTGCGCGTTCGAGTACGCGTTCTCACCGCCCACGGTGAAGAACACGCCGATGTTGGTGTCGGTGTAGAAGCCGCGGCGCGGCTGAAAGTCCACCCCTTCCGGGGGCGTGGCCGCGAGGGCCGGAGTCGACAGCAGCGCAAGCGCGGCAACCAGCTGGGACTTCTTCACGGGTCCTCCCCACGCGGTGCCCTCCCGGTCCAACCGGAAGCGGCGCCGGACGTTAGTGACGCCCCCCTCACTTCGGCAATGAGGGGCTGAAATGAAAGTGGCGTGGACCGTTCCGTCCACGCCACTTGAGGGACGCTCAGCGCGTCCCGACAGCGCCCGCGTCCGCTATCAGCCCTCGCCCTCGGAACCGGCGGGCGAGAACATCCACGGATACGTCACCGCCACCACGCCGCCGCCCTTGGGCTCCGGGAACTTCCAGCGACGGATGCGGGAAATCATGCACTGCTCCGCGCGGGAGTTGCCCAGCGTCGACTCGGAGACGGTGGCGTCGGAGACCGCGCCCGTCGGGTCGATGGTGAACGCCACCGCGACCTTGCCCGCCAGACTCGGCTCCTTGTTCAGCTCCGACTCGTAGCAGTACTTGATCTCGTTCTGGTGCCGCCGGATGACCTTGGCGATGACGTCCTTGTCCAGGCCGCCGACCACGGTCGTCTTGCCGGGGATGACCTTGGTGATGGACTTGCCACGGCCGCCCAGGTCGATGCCGCCCGAGCCACCCGCGCCACGTCCGTCCCCCTTCGTGCCCAGGCCACCGATGCCCATGGCCGTGCCGCCACCACCGGTGCCTCCGCCACGAGAGCCCAGGCCCCCCACGCCCTGCGCGTCACCCATGGCCGCGCCGCCCTTGAGACCACCCAGCGCGTTGTTCAGGCCGGTGCCGAAGCCACCCGGGCCGAACACGTCCGAGGCGCCGCCCTTCATGCCCTTGAACGCGCCCAGCAGGCCGACCTTGCCCACCACCTGGCGGTCCTTCTCCTTCTTCGTCTTGTCGACGACGGGCGTGCCGGGCTTGGACGGAGCCGCTTCCGCCTGCTTCGCGTCCTCCTTGCCGAACTTGCCCTCCTCGTCCTTCGCCTTCACGCCCTCCTCCACGCCGGTGAGCTGGAGCTTCTTCTGCTCGAGCTTCTTCTCCGGCGTGACGAGGAACTTCGCCACGCGCTGCTGGGACTCGAAGATGTCGTCGTGCGGCGCCCGCTCCGCGCGCGGTGTCAGCGCCATCGCCAGCACCACCGCCACGCCCGCCATCAGGCAGATGGTGGCGATCTTGAAGAACGTGTAGTCCGCCTCCACCAACGCGTTGGCCGCGATGACCGGCGACGGTTTCACGTACCGCGCCACGAAGGCCACCGTGCCGAGCGACACCTCCACCCGGTCATGCAGGCCCAGCTTGAAGACCTGCTCCTTGTCCTCCGCCGTCCCGGTGAGCTGCCCCGCCGCGCGCAGCGCGTCCTTCGACTTCACGTTCCCACGCTCGGTGACGATGGCACCCGAGCCCGCCGGCACGTGCACTTCCAGCACGTCCCCCCGGCTCACCGCCAGCTCGTACCGCTTGCCCACCGAGGGCACATAGACGTTGAAGAAGTTCTTCTTCCCTTCGCCGATGGTGACGGGGACGCCGTCTTTGAAGTGTTGTACCTGCAACAGCGTGTCGCCCCACAGCATCGACACCTGGAGTACCTTTTCCCGGGCCGTGGGCATCGCCTCGAGCGGGAGCTGCTCCTGCAGGTGGGGAAGCACCGCGCGCCTGGGCGCCGCGGCGACGGGTGGCACCGGAGCAGGCCGTTCCACCCGGGCCGCTGGAGGCGGAGGTGGAGGCCCCACGCGATTCACCGCGGGAGGTGCCACCCGCTCGGTGCGCAGTCCACCCACGGACTGGGCAGGCTCCGAGCGAGGGCTCGTGAAGACGAACCCTCCGCGCGTCTGGCCTGCTCCCGCCGAGGGCGGTGTCACCACCTGCGGTATCGCCATGGGCACCGGTGTCGGCGCCCGCTGCGTCACCGAGCCCTGGAAGCGCGGTCCGGACACCTTGGCTCCCGCGGGAGCCTGGCGCTCGGGTGGGTCGCCTCCGAAGAGGACCTCCACCCGCGTGCCGCCCACGCGAAGCACGTCCCCGGGTTTGAGCGCCGTGGGGATGACCAGCTTCTGGCCACTCACCTCCGTGCCGCCCTCGCTCCCGAGGTCGATGGCCGTGACCGAGCCGTCCTTGTCTACCTTGAGCATCACATGGAGATTGGAGACCCGCGGATCCTGAATCTTCACCGCCGCTTGGGCGCCCGACCCCACGATAACGCTCTCCGCCTCCGACACGGTTTCCACCGTGGAGCCATCAGGCCCCGTGATTCGAAGGGTCAAGCCGTTGTTCTTCGCCGCCGCCATGAGGATTCTTCCTTCTTCCCTTCCGCTCCCGAAAACGCCTGACCGCCGCCGCTAGAGGTTGTCGACGGACTTCTGAAGCTCCGGGTCGAAGTTCTCCCGGACCTTGATGAGACTCTGGAAGTCCGTCTTCTTGCGGTGGAGCACGTACGAGCCTTCCGGCTTCGTCAGCTCGCCCTCCACCGCGACATCGGTGAAATCGATCACCGTCTTCTTCCGGAAGACCGTGCGGTCCTCCTCCTGGACGATCTTCACCGTGTCCTTCGATTGACCCTGCTCCTGCGCCATCGCCACTGGCGCACTGAACAGCAGCCCCACCACCGTCACCGTCGATGCCAGACGCCTCATACCCAGCCCTCCTGTTGCTTCCTCGGGTGTGACAGCGGGTTCTCGAAGAGGTACCCGCGAGTCCTTGCACGGGGCGATCCAAATCCAAGTCCCTGAATCCTATGGAACTCGCTCGCCGCCTTCCACGTGGGGGCCTGGAGGATGGAAAAAACTTCCCCCAGACCCTGTCATCCCTGCCGTCCTACTTCGTGGGCGGAGCGCTCGCACCCTGGGGCGCCGGCACTGGTGCGGGAGCAGACGTGCCCGTGCCCTCACCGCTCGGCTGCGCGGCCTCCGCTGGAGCGCTCTCGGTTGCCTCGGGCGTCGTCGCCCCTTCGACTGCCCCGGCGCCTTCCGCGGGGGGAGGCGTGGCCTCCGTGGGCGCGTTCGCGTCCTGCGGGAGCTGGTTCAGCATGGAGCCCGCGCCACCGGTGGCTTCGTCCTTCTTCTCGCCTTCCGCGCCGGCGGTGGCGGCCTCCGGCGGTGGGGCCTTGAGCATGTTCTGGAGGCCCTGGACCTTGGCGGTGATCATCTGCCGCTCTTGTTCAGTGGTGGACTCCAGTGACTTGCAGCGGTCCAGGAAGGCCACGGCGCGCTCCCAGCCCGTGCGGTCCGAGGCGAAGGCCCAGCCCGCGCCGCACACGGCCTCGGGCAGGTCCGCGCGATTGGCGAGCACCTTCTCGAACGCCTCGCCCGCCGCGATGCCCTTCTTCGAGTCGCGCCCCTTCTGTCCATCCAGCGCCCAGGCCAGCGACAGGCGCGCCTCCGTGGAGTCCGGCTCCAGTTCGAGCGCGCGGGTGAAGGCCCGCTCGGCGCCCGCGTAGTCGCGGTAGCTGAGCGCCAGGGCACCGAGGTTGAGGTGGCCCGGGGCGTACCTCTCGTCGAGCGACACGGCCTTCTGGAACTGCGCGAGCGCGCGCGGCCGCTCGTCGAGCTTCAGGTAGACCATGCCCAGCAGGTTGTAGAGGGACGGGTCCTTCTCCGCGTGCTTGCGCGCGGTGCCCACGAGCAGCTCCGCGAGCCGGTACTTCTCGCGAGCGTAGGCCACGTACGCCAGGTTCTTGTACGCGTCCGGGTGGTCCTTGTTGCGCTCCAGCACGCGGCGCGCGGTGAGCTCGGACTGGTCCAGCTTGCCCAGCTGTCGGTAGGTCGCGGAGAGGCCGTTGAGCAGCGCCGCGTCGTGCGCGTGACCGGGTGCCTTCAGCGCCTTCTCGAAGAGGGCAATCGCATCATCCCCCCGCTCCTGCTTGCGGTAGACGCTGGCCAGGTTGACCACCGAGGGCGTGTGCGCCGGCTCCAGCAGGAGCACCTTCTCGTAGGCGTTGCGCGCGTCGTCCACGCGGCCCTGGCGCTCGGCGATGACGCCCAGGTTGAACTGCGAGTTGAGGCTCTGCGGCGACTTCGCCAGCACCTTCTCGAAGCCCTGACGGGCAGCGTCCAGGTCTCCGGCCTCATAGGCCTGGAGGGCCTGGGTGAAGTGGTCGGAGGCGCTGGCCTCCTTCGCCTCCGGCCGCGCGAGCTGGGAGGGCGTCGTCGAGGAGGCCGGCGCGGAGGGCGCCTGCTTCGTCGGCAGCGCGGAGGGCTTCTGCTGAGGACCCGAAGCGCACCCGGCAGTGAAGGCCAGCGAGCCGACGACGAGCGAGCGGAACCATTTCATCGGCATCATTCCCGTGGAAGTCTTCGACGTGTCGCGAGTCATGGCCGCACCTCCTGCACCGCGGCCGTGGGTGCCTGCGTTCTGTCCTCGGAGGCTGGCGGCTTCGGAGCGCCGTCCTTCGGCTCGGCGGGAGCCGTGGGGGCGTTCGAGTCCGGGGGCGGCGCCGGCGTGGCGGTGGCACCCGCGGCTCCTCCGGGCTCCTTCGCGAGGTCGGCCGTCGCGAGCGTGTCGCTGCTGCGGTAGCCCACCTGCCTCACCTGCGCATAGGCGCCCGGGTGGAAGCGGTTCACCTGGTCCTGCGCGGCCAGCGTCCAGGGGCCGTAGAGCCCCAGCTCGTAGGACTTCTCCAGCGCCTTCTCCAGCGCCTCGTTGGCCTTGTCCTCCAGGGGCAGCGCGAGGTTCTCCAGCTCCGCGCGGTACATGCCGAGCTGGTCCTCATCGAGCCCCGTCGGGTCCGGCGAGTCCATGATGTTGCGAGCGAAGTCCGCGTAGGCCAGGCCGATGCGCGTCAGCGAGGCGATGCCCCACTCGCCCGAGCCCGTGGAGAGCACCGCGAGGTACTCCTTTTCGATGCGCTGGATTTCGCGCTGCTTGGCGGCCAGGTCCCTGCGGATGGTGCTCACCCGCGTGAAGCGGATGTCCGAGTAGCGCTTCCACGTGGGCTCCAGCGCCAGGAAGCGCGCGTGGGCGTACGCGTTGAGCGGCGCGTCCTCCTTGCGCACCGCCTCGGGCAGCCGACCGTACGCGCGCACCAACTCCGCCTGCACGCGCTCCTGCTCGCGCGCGTTCTTGAGCTGCTGCCAGGCGAGCAGTTCGTGGTAGCGCGCCAGGTAGAGCTGCGCGGGCGTCGCACGCGAGTCCCGTCCGTAGCCGTCCGCGAAGGAGGCGAACGCACGGGCCGCCTCGCTCCACTTGCGCTCCTTCTCCCAGACGAGCGCGGCCGAGTAGGCCACCTGCGGCACGTCCTTGCGCTCACGGAAGCGCGTCACGTAGGCGTTGTAGGCGGCCACGGCCTTCTGGGCCTCGCCGGCGCCCTCCCACCATACGCCCGCGTTGAACTGGGCATCCGCCACCCAGGCCCCCGCCTCGGCCACCAGCGCCTTGCGCTCGGCGGCCTTCTGCGAGCGGCGCGAGTCCGCATCCTCCTCGCCCCCCGGCGTGTCGCTCTTCTTCGCCGTCGTCTTCGCGCGAGCGTCCTTCGCCTTCTTCCCGTCGGCCTCGCCGGCCTTGAGCGCGGCGTCGTACTGGGCCACGAAGGACTCGGCCAGCGTCGCCGCCTTGCGGTAGTCGGCGACCTTCTCGTAGAGGCCCGCCAGCGTGTAGCGCGCCTTCAGCTCGAAGGGGCTGCGCGGGTACTCGGCCAGGACGCGCTCACCCGCCTCGATGCCCCGGTCCAGCTCGCCGGCCTCCTGGGCAATGGACATGGCGTAGACGAGCGCGCGGTCGGCGTTCTCCGACCTGGGGAACTCCTTCACGAACTTGAGGAACTCCTCGGCGGCCTTCTTCGGGTTCTTCTCCTGCTTGTAGACGACCTCGTCCACCCACTTGTAGTGGCTGCCCTCCACCACGCGGCCCACGCGAAGCGCGAAGTCGGAGCCGGGCTTGGCCAGCTTCTTGTTGTCGAGGAACTTGCGCGACAGCGTGGCGAGCTCCAGCCACTCCTGGCGGCTCTCCAGCACGTACATGGTGAGGTCCGCGGCGTCACGCGAGCGACGCTCCTCGGGGAACTTCTCGATGATTTCGCCGAAGCGCCGCGCCGCGTCCACGAAGTGGCTGCGGTCATAGAGGATGACGGCCGCCTGGTAGCGCAGGTCGATTTCGTCCTGCGTGTCCGGGTAGAGCTTCACGTACGTGTCGCACGCGGAGACCAGCCGCTCCTCGAACTTCGTCAGGGACTCCTCTTCCTTCTCCTTCGCGTCGCGCTTGACGATCTTCTGCCGCGCGACGTCGCCCTTGTCCTTCTTCTCGTCGACCTTCTGGCCGTCCTTGAGGTCGCTCTTCGCGAGCTGACCGCGCTCGATTTTGACCAGCTTGTCGTAGGCGAGGATGGCGTTGAACGCGGCGCTCTTGCGGTAGCTCTCGCTGGAGACCTCTCGCGCGGAGTCGCGGTCCGGAATCTTGAACGCCACCACCGCGTCGTACTCGGCCGCGGCGGCCTGCCACTCCTCGAGCGCCCAGAGGATTTCCGCGTAGAAGAAGCGGAGGTTGAAGGCGGAGTCCGCCACGTACTCCGGGTTGGAGCTGGAGGCGAACGCCTCCACGTACTGCTTGTAGATGTCGCGCGCGAGCCGGTACGTCTCCACCTGGCGCGTCTTCTGCGCCTCCTGGTGGTACTCCGTCACCATCACCCGCATCGCCTCTTCCGTGACGTTGAAGGCGTTGCGCAGCACGGGGGCCTTGCCCTCGTTGGACTTCCACCACTCGCCCCCCGGGCTGTAGAGGTCCACCATCCGCTTCATCTCCTTGCGGACCTGCTGCCGCTGGCGCAGACCCTCGAAGGCGCGGACGACGGCCTGCTGGTACTCGGGCGCGCTGACGCCCATGGGTTCGTCGTCGATGAGCGTGCGGTAGAGCAGGATGGCGCTGTCGAAGTGACCCGCGTCCACCAGGCCCGCGGCCGTCTTGGCGATGAGCCGGCCCTGGCGCTTCGCCGGCGCCTTCTCGCGGAAGTACGAGATGGCCTGCTTGGGCTGATCCAACTGGACGTAGAAGACCGTCAGGTCATTGAGCGCCTCGGTGCGCAGGTCCCCCAGCTCCGGCTGCTTCGCGGCGTAGTCCACGACTTCGTGCAGCTTCTTCAGGCCCGCGTCGTAGTCGCCGGTGTTGTAGTCGCACCAGGACAGCTTGTAGACGGCGTAGCCGTAGATCTTCGGCACCCCGGAGTCGCGGGCCTTCTCGTAGTTGGCCTTGGCGGGGATGAGCTTGTTCGACTCGAAGTAGTGATTGCCGAGCTGGATGTACGCGTCCGGCACGAACTGCGAGCGAGGGAAGTCCTTGATGAGCTCCTCGTAGCGGGCCACGGCGTCGTCACGCCGGCCCAGCTCGTAGAGGTTGTAGCCCATGGAGAAGAGGACCTCGTCGCGCTGCGGGTACTGCGGGTATCCCCGGAGGATGTCCTCGTAGATGCCCATCGTCTCCGTGCGGTAGCGCTCGCTCTCGCGATGGTCCTGCTTGGGGGCCTCCAGCTTCTCGCCCCGCGCCTGGGCCGCGTCGAACTTCTTCTCCTCCGCGAGGAAGCGGTCCATCTCCAACTGGTAGAGGTACTTGGACTTCTCCCAGTACAGCTCCGACAGGCGGTAGAGCATCTCCGCCTTCTGCTGATTGCCGTCCTGGAGCTTGGGGATGAGGCGCTTGAAGGCTTCAATCGCCTCGTCGCGCTTCTTGTCCGCCAGCGCGTTCTTGCGCGAGTCCGCGATGCGAGGAATGTCGGCGAACTTGGCGGTGGCGGGCTTCACGCGCGCCGGACCGCGCCGCACGTCCTCCGGCGCGACACCCGGCGGTGGCGCCGCCTTCTCCTCCGCCTTCTTCGCCTGGGCGCCCTTCTTCGCCGCGCCCGCCGCACCGGACGTCTTCGACGCCGACGACGCCGCGGGCTTCTTCATCGCCTTGCGCGCTGGCGCTTCCGCCGCCTCTCCCACCCCGCCGCCAGTAGCGAGCGCCACGCCCACCGCCAGCGCACCGAAACGAAGCACCACCTTCATGCGAGCTCCCGACTGTGAAGCCGCCCCGACCACCGAGCAGCCGTTCGCCCGGGCACGAGGGACGAACGAAAGTAGACGCGCACTCCACGAATGAGAAGTGGCGTGGAACGCCTCTTGCGATGGCATGCAGCGCACCAACAACGCCGAAGGGGACCACCCCGGCACCTGATGTGCGCCAAGGAGGTCCCCTCGTGGACGATGTCTGGGCAACCGTGGCCCATGGCGTCACGGCTGTTGTTGCTCGGCTGTCTTCGCCGGGCAGCCACGCTTCAGCGTGTACTGGTAGTAGCCAATCTCGTCGATCCAGAACTCGCCCTGGAACTTCCAGTAGTTCCACGCCGCGCCCGGCATCTTCGGGCGGTACAGCGACTGGCGCGTGAGCAGCGCCTTCTGGTCCACGCCCGCCTGCAGCAAGTCCTTCTCGTCCAGCGCCGTCTGCACGCGGATGATTTCGGCCTGGTCGGAGAAGGTCCGCAGGTTGTCCGCCGCCTCGCGAATGCGGCTGCGCGCCAGCGTGCCGCCCACCTGGAGCAGCGTGCCGCGCACGTCCTCCAGTGAGGCCACCGTCTGCGTCGCCAGGGGCGTGCCGCGCCACGGGCCACCGCTCAAGTCCCGCTTCTCCTCATCCAGCTTCGCCAGCACGCGCATCACCTCGCGGATGCGCTCGTTGTTGCGCAGCCACAGGTACACCGGACGCGGCAGCCGGCGGTTCTCCGCGGCCACCAGGTTGTAGGCCTGCACCAGGTCGCCGTCCTCGGCGGTGAAGGGCTCCAGCTGTTTGGCCATGGGGCCATAAAGCTCGTCAAAGGCCGCCAGCGTCGTCTTCACCTCGTCGTAGAGGCACGAGTAGTAATAGACGGTCGACTTGAGGATCCACGACTCCGGCTGGAAGGCCCCGGCGAACTGCGGCGCATGCAGCGCCTGGAGGCTGCCGAGCGCACCACCGAAGTCCTCGTTCTGGAAGCGCGCGAAGCCGTTCTCGAAGAGGGACTGGTCCCAATAGCGCGTGTAGCGCGGCACCTTCTCGTAGGCGACGGTGGCGTCGGCGTACTCGCCACGGCGGTAGTGCAGCCGGCCCAGGCCGATGAGGGCCAGGTGCTGCGTCGCCTTCAGCTCCACCTGCGGTTCCTTCGACGACAGCGAGGCGTTGAAGGCGGCCAGCGCCTCCTTGTCCAGCGCCTCGCCCTCACCGGGACGGCCCGGGAAGCGCGGGTCCGCGAGCACCACGCCCAGCAGGTAGCGAGCCTTCGCGTAGACGCGGCTGTCCTTCGGCACCGCCTCCAGCAGCGAGCGCGCCTCCTCGAAGCGCATGCGGCGCTGGCTCACCGTGCCCACCAGGTAGTTGATGCGGGCGAGCACTTCCTTCGGCAGCGTCACCCACTTGTCCCGCACCTCCTCCGAGTACGCCTGGTTGAGGATGCTGGGGATGAGGTTCTGCTCGTCCAACTGCTGCTGCATGTCCACCAGCCCCTCCACCGCCTTGAGGTACGAGGGGTGCGAGGGCCCGGCGTTGACGATGGCCGCGTAGGAGATGAAGGCCGAGACGGGCAGGCCCTTCTTCGCCAGCGACTGCGCGAGGAAGAACTCCGCCTTGCCCTTCGTGTCCGCGTCACCACCGGACTCCGAGGCCTGGAAGAAGAGCGGCGCGGCGGTGTCGAAGTCACCGGCATTGAAGGCGGCCAGCGCGCGGTTGTAGCCACCCGAGTCCTGCTGGGCGGCCACCGCGAACGGCGCCAGGACGACGAGGATGTGGAGCAGTCGTTTCATGGCGAGTCGTGCCTTCATGGCGAAATCAGAAGAGGAACGAGAAGCCTGCGTAGAAGCTGATGTTGTTGAGGACGTCGGAGGACGGCTCGGCCACCAAATCCCGGCCAAGGATGATGTCCTCGCGGTAGTTCTTCTTCGTCTTCGGGTCCACGCCGTCGAACTTCTCGTACTTGCAGCTGCCACTGAGCTGCAGCGAGCTGAACTCCTGGCCACCAGCGCGCGCGGCCTCCAGCGTCTCGAAGTCCGCCAGGTTGCAGCCGTCCACCTTGTCCACGCGCGCCGTGTAGATGAGGTCCCTCACCTCCAGGCGCAGCGCGTACGACTCGCCGAACTGGAGCCGGAACCCACCGCCCACCGAGCCGAGGAACTTGTTGCCCGTGTCACCGAAGCGCGCCGGCACGTTGTAGCGCTGCCCGTCGACCTCGTTGGAGACCTCCGGTCGGATGAGGTGCCGCGTGGAGCCCACGCCCGCGCCGCCGCTCAGCACCAGGCTGAACTGCGCCAGCTTGTCGTCGAGGAACGCGAACTTCCCGTACAGCGGCGTCACCTCCACGCCCGCCTGCGCGCCCCAGACGAGCAGCAGCGACGAGGCGGCCTGGGCTTGCTCGCGCACCTTGTCGATGAGCTCCAGGTTGAAGTCGCTCTCGTTGGTGTGCCAGTTGTACTGGCCCGTCACCTGGAGCGCGAAGTTCTCCTGCAGGTGGTAGCTGTAGTGCAGCGCCGTGCCCGCGTGGTTGGTGTACTTGCCGTTCACCTGGACGACGGCCGGGTACAGCGCCAGCTCGTGCTTGCTCTCGTCCGCGAAGCGCTTCTTCTGGACGATGTGCAGCGACACGTTCGGGTTGTAGAGCGGCGCGCCATTCACCAGCCGCTGCTGCTGGACGTCCGTGGTGCGCGGCGCCTCGTCCGACGAGGCCAGCACCGGCGCGTCTTCCGGCGTCACCGGCGCGTCGACATCGCGCGCGCGCTCGGGCTCGGACAGCACGGGCTGCTCGTCCTGTGCCTCATCCATGGGCGCGAGCGCGGGCTCGACCTTCGGCGCCTCGGCGGCCTCCATGGGCACGGTGGGCTCCGGACGTGACGTCGGAGCGCGAGGCACCTCCGGCTTCGGCTCCGGGGGCCGCGCGGGAGGCGGAGGCACGGACGTCTCCGCGCCCGGCCCGGGCACGGACGGAGCCTCTTCCGCCTGGGCGAGCACGACAGCGGGCGTCGGGAAGCGCGGAGGGGCGGCCTGGGCCGCCGCCGCGACGAGGAGCGCGAGGGACAGAATCGGTCGCATGGTTTTCAGGAGGCCCTAGAAGGAAAAGGTGTAGCCGAGGTCGAACTGCACCAGGTGCGTGAGGCCGGGACTGGAGGCGACATCACCCGTCACCCGCCCCGCCTCCCAGTCGTCGCGGACCAGGTTGACGCGGTAGTTGTCGCGGAACACCCAGTCGCGCAGCTCCAGCCGCACGCCGTGCTTTTCGAGGATGAAGAAGCGGAAGCCCACCGCCGCGGACACCACCGGCGCCACGCGCGTCTCGCGCACCCAGTAGTTCTCCGAAGCGGAGCCCCGGTCGTCCAACGAGGTGCGGTTGTCACAGACGCCCAGATCCCGATCCACCACCTGCGAGCACTGGATGACGGAGTTGCGCTGGAAGCTGCCCACCCCGCCGCCCGCCCAGACGTACGCCTGGAAGTGCGCGGGCAGGTCGGACACCAGGCTCAGCTTTCCGTAGATGGGCGCCCACCGGACGCCGGCTACCCCGTGGAAGTTCATCTCCCAGAGGTCCTCCAACTCGTCGGTGACGCGCTTGTCCTCGCGCGCCAGGAAGCTCTCGGAGATGGAGCGCGCCAGGCCCGTGTGGCGGCTGGCCGCATAGCCGGCGCGCGCCTCCACGGCGAACGTGTTGAAGAGGTTGTAGGCGACGCCGGCGGAGAAGAAGTAGTGCGCCGTCAGGTGCGTCTGGAGGGGCAACCCCACCCCCAGCGACGCCTCGAGGTGTCCGCCCGGCTCATACAAACGATTGCGGACAACGACGTTGTCGAGGACAGCCTCGTCATCCTGCGCGGCGGCCCCAGTGGCCGCCAGCCAGATCAGCAGTGGAGCAAAGACGCGGAGCGTGCGTGCGTTCATGGTTCCTGCCCGGCCCAAGGGGATGGGCCGCCGTGTGCGGGAGTCCAAAGCCTCCCCCATCCAGGGCGCCTGCGTCACCCGACGCCAGGTGCCTTCGTGGCGCATCCATGTGCGCACGGCTTCCACTCACGACAAGCCACGGAACCCACGGGGCGGAATTATTTTCACCCTCGGGCAACCGCGCCGCCCACCGGTCAACGTTTCGGGGCGGAGAAACGCCCACGCCTGGGCACGACACAGGCCACGGCTTCCCACCGGGAGCACCCCCGTGCCCCTCCGGCCTCAGCGAAGCCCGCAAAAGAAAACGCCCCGCCCGGATGCCCGACGAATCGGGCCCGGAAGCGGGGCGTCAGGAGCGCTTCAGAAGAAGACGCTCAGCAGCGGATCAACCGCGGCGCGCGGCCTTGTGCTGCTCGCGCATCGCCACCTTGATGCTGGGGCGCAGGAAGACAATGGCGTTGTTGTGGCCGGGGACGGCGCCCTTGACCAGCACGAGGCCCTTCTCCAGATCCACTTCGACGACGGTCAGGTTCTGCGTGGTGACCTGCTCCACGCCGTAGTGACCCGGCATCTTCTTGTTGGGGTACACGCGGCCCGGCGTCTTACGCTGACCGATGGCGCCCGGGTGACGCTGATACTCGTGCGTACCGTGCGTCTTGGTCTGCGAACCCTTGAAGCTCCAGCGGCGCATGACGCCGGAGAAGCCACGACCCTTGGTCACACCCGTGACATCCACGAGCTGACCCTTGGAGAAGAGGTCCGCCTTGACGGCGTCGCCGACGTTGAAGGAGGTGGCCTCCTCCACCGTGACGCGGAACTCCTTCACGTGGCGGCGATACGGGACGTTGGCCTTCTTGAAGAAGCCCCGCTCGCACTTGTTCAGAATCTTCTCGCGAATCTCACCAAAGCCCAGGGTGACCGCGGAGTACTGATCCTTCTCCGGGGTACGCTTGCCCACGACCTGGCAGGTGCTCACGTCGATGACCGTCACGGGAACGAGGTTGCCCTCGTCATTGAACACCTGGGTCATCCCGATTTTCTTGCCAATCAGACCCTTCACGTCGTCCTCACACTGCCAGCGCGCGTAGGCGCGGAAAAACCCAATAAAATCAATGATCTGGCCCGCGAACTACACTGCGGTCCCCAGGAAGCGGCGCAATGTAGCAGACATACCCCCCACGTCAAGCACTACGGGCGGGGGGGTACCTCACTGAGCGCGATCAAGCCTTGGGTAGAAGGCCGCGAGCTGCGCGTCAGCGATGCGCTGAGCGTACACGTCCTCGCCCAGCAGGAACAGCGCTTGATCCAGATAATCCTCGGCCGCCTTCACCTGTTCCTCCAACGTGGCGATGGTTTGATCCACTTCCGCCATGCGCTGGTCGTGCTCGGCCAGCCGGGCCTCGGCCTCGTCCTCCATCTCCAACAGGCGCTTGTGCGCCAGGATGCCGGGGGCGCCGGGCTGACCGGGCTCCGGGGTGAGGGCGGTGGACAGCCGGAGGTCCAGGTCCTCGACTTCCCGGCCGAGCCGCATCTGGGTGAGGCGGTTCTTCTTGAGGTTGGTGCGCGCGACGTCGATGCGGGCGACGTCCTGTCGCGTCAGCTCCATGTCGGCGATCTTCTTCTCCAGCTTGATGAGGCCATCGGCGGCGTAGCGCAGCTCCGCGCGCCGGGTGGCGAGCGTCTTGCGCAGGTCGTTGACCTTGCCGTCGATGGCGTCCACCGCCTTCTTCCATTTGCGGACGATGGCCTGGTGGCCGACCTTCTCCGCTTCCTGCTCGTCGAGGAACGCCTGATAGGCGGCGTCCTCATCGTTCATCTCCTGCTCGAGCGCCGCCAGTTCGTCACGGCGCGCCACCACCGCTTCCTCCGCCTTGTAGACACGGTCCATGGAGCGGGGGCAGTTCGGCTTGCCCGGGAGCCTGTCCCGGGCGAGGTCGCCGAGCTGAAAGATGAGATCGTCGTAGCTCTCCTTCGCCATGGGCGGATTTCTACGCCCAACACGCGGGGACTGTCACCGGGAGAGCGAGCGCCCGACGCGCGTTTTCAGGAGTCGGCGGGCGCGGCGGCGGCGGTGGAGCTGGCCATGGTGGACGCGGCCAGGGCTCCTTCGGCCAGGGCGAGCAGCTCCCGGGCACGGTCCTGCTCCTCGGTGCGGTTGAGCTCGCAGACCCACGCCGAGGACAGGTCCGCCTGCTGCCGGGCCAGCTCGGCGGTCGTCTCGTAGCGCGCGGCGGACGCTCGGGCGAAGGCGCCCTCCCGCCGCAGCTCCAGGAGCGTGTCCGCGTCCAGCTCGATTTCCTCGGGGGGCACCGGCAGGGGCCCCCGTCCCAGCGCCGCCAGTCGCGCGAGCAGCCGCGAGGCGTGCGCCCGGCAGAACGCGGCGAGCACCATCAGCCTCGCGCGGACCCTGGCGTCCATGATCCGCTCGGCGAGCATCGTCATCCGCCGGGCGGAGACGACCTCCGCCTCCCACGCGGCCGCCAGTGCCGCGGCCAGCCGGGTATGCCTCGCACCCATCTACGTCCCCCGATCCCTACCCACTTCGAGCCCAACGTAGGGATGGGTGCCGCCGGATTCAACCGAGTGCGCGCTCGACCATCCAGTACCCACCAGCGGCGAGGATGCACACGGACAACACTCGCACCGCCCCGCGGTGCACCGCGGGCCTGCGCTGGAGCATGCGAAGAGGCGGCAGCAGCACCACGACAACCAGGGCCTGCCCCAGCTCCACGCCCAGGTTGAAGCCCACCAGCCCCTTCACCACCGAGTCCCCCAGGCCATAGCCCGCCAGCACGCTCGCGAAGCCGAAGCCGTGCACCAGCCCGAAGAGGAAGGTGATGAGCGCCCGGTGGCGGTGCTCGCGCAGCACCAGGTTCTCCACCGCCACATAGATGATGGACGCGGCGATGGCGGCCTCCACCCAGCGCACCCGATCTCCGTCGAGCACCACCCAGCCGAGCGCGGTGGCCCCCAGCGTAATCGAGTGCGCCACGGTGAAGGACGTCACCAGGAGCAGCACCCGCTTGAGCCCGCCTCCTACCAGCAGCACCGCGAGCAGGAAGGCGAGGTGGTCCACGCCCTCGAAGATGTGGCGCAGGCCCAGCCCCACCCAGCCGCCAAACCCGCTGACGGCCGACGAGGCCCCCTGCCCCGGCCCGGGAATGGCCAGCGACGGCTGCGCGGCGTCCGCGAAGAGCGCCCCGGGCATTTCCCCCTCCACCGCGCTGCCGAGGATGACCCGGTAGCCCGCGGGCAGCACCGACAGGACGGCGTAGCGCTGCTGGAGCGGCCCCTCCGGACACGTGAAGCTCGCCGACAGCTCCACGAAGGTCTGCCGGAGGAGCGCCGCGTGGGACGTGCGCGCGCAGGGCTGGCCGCCAGCGGTGAGCGGCATCGCGTCCCACACGCCGACTTCCAGCGAGGGCCTGCGGGCGTCGAGATCCGCCTGGGACACCGTGCCGTCCCCGTCCGCGTCGGCCGGGACGAGCAGGCCCAGCGTGCCCGCGGTGAGGGTGACAACCTGGCGCACCTCGGCCTCGGCGGGCCCGGCGCGACGCACCTGGGTGTAGAGGATGTCGGCGTCGTGGGCGGAGGCGCCGCTCGGAAGCAGCAACAGGCCCGCGAGCAGCGCTCCCCAGGGAAACTTCGTCATGGCGCGCGAGCCTGCCGCCCCGGCGCGCCCGCGTCCACCGCACCCCGGTCTATTCCGGGATGATCTCCAGCTGGACCTGCTGCCGACCACTCAGGCCGCCATGCCGCGCGCCGCAGCGGGGACAGAAGATGAGCTGATCCCACTCCCAGAGCAGCTTCACGTCCTCCCCACAGCACAGCATGGGAATCACGCGCAGCAGCTCGTCCGGCTCCGGCTCCATGGGGCCCGGCAGTGACTCCGGCGCCACCGCGACGAACGTGGGACTGGGGTTGAGCGACAGCGTGCGCGAGACGTGCGCGAGCTGCTCGTAGCGGACGTGATTGGCCCACGCGCGCGCCACCGACTCCAGATGTGTCTGCTGCGCCGGGGTGAGGAAGCCGTCCGCCTCCGCGCGATGGCCACAGTAGGGGCAGCGCCACACGGGCAGCCCCTCCTCGCTCTCGTGCGCGTTCTCCAGCGCGAAGAACGCCTGCAGCTTGTGCAGCAGCGCGCGGGCGTCATGCGGGCCTGGCCGCGTCTTGAACGGGCGCATGCAGCTGGGGCACTCGCGGCGCGTGAAGCCCGCGGTGTCCCGAGGCAGCTCCACGCCCTCCGCCTCCAGGCCCTGGCCGCTCATGACAGCGCCGTCCGCCGGCCCCGCGACACCACGCCCACCACGAAGGCGAGCAGCGCGAAGAGCAGGAACAGGTGAACCCAATACCCCTCGGTGGAACCCGCGGTGAGCCCCAGCCCCCACAGCACCATCAGGATCATCCCTATCGTCCAGTACACGCGGCACCTCCCCTGTCCCCTACCCGGACCGGCGCAAGCTAGGAACGCGAATGCCCACCGGCAACCCAGGGCCGCCTCCCGTCCTTTTCACAGGAAGCAAAGTTCCCTGTCCGGGCATTTTTTCCGACCGGTGAGAAGCCGCTCACCCCGTGAGGCCGTCGGAGTTCCAAGAGATCTAAAGGAGATAGAGGCGCGCAACCCCCGCCAAGGGCGCTGGCATGGCGCCTGCTTGGGTGTCTCCCCGTCGGAGTCAACGCGAGTGAGTGACTCCGTGAGCGCTGTGGCACGGGTTGCTGGGGAGGGTGGGATGAGGGGTTGGACGGTGGCGGTGACGACGGCTGCGATGCTGGTGGGAACGGGTGCCCAGGCCTTTCCGGTGCAGGTGCCTTCAGGTCCGCAGGGTGAGCCCGCGGAGGTGACGCAGCTGCGCACCCGGCTGGAGCAGCGGGAGCTGGAGCTGAAGACGGCGCTGGCGAAGCTGCAGGCGTACGAGGACGAGGCGCTCCACGCGGAGGCGGAGCGGCTGGGCGTGGTGGAACTGGTGAAGGCGTCGGGCCTGCCAGTGCACCAGCAGCGCAGGCTGTCGGTGGCCATCGTCCGCGAGGCCCAGCGCAACAACGTGGACCCGCTCCTCGTGGTGGCCGTCATCAAGTGCGAGAGTTCCTTCAACAACTACGCGGTGTCCCACGTGGGCGCCATGGGGCTGATGCAGGTGATGCCGGACACGGGCACGTGGCTGGCGGACAAGGCCGGCTTCCGGCTGGGCCGCAGCACCAACCTGTTCGACGCCGAGACGAACGTGGCGCTGGGCACCGCGTACCTGGCCAACCTCATCGAGCGCTTCGGCTCCGTGGAGAAGGCATTGGTCGCCTACAACGCGGGCCCCGGACTGGCCCGGCGCATCCTCGCGAAGAAGGAAGCGCGCACGAAGTTCATGGCCGGCTACCCCACCAAGGTGGTGAAGGAGTTCCGGAAGCTGAAGGCCCACCAGGAGCGTCAGCTCACCCTGGCCGATCAGCAGAAGACGATTGACCGCCAGGGTTGATCGCCAGGCAACACCCCGGGCGCCCGTCACCTGACAGTCGCGTAGAAGTTGCCAACCCAGAGCTGAAATTCCTTCCCGTTCCAGTGCAGTGTTCGCGCCCGGCGGTGCACCCCATGGATTTTCCATGGGTTTTCCGGTCGCTGGACTGGCCCGGAATGTGCTCCTGCCGCCGTGCCCAATTCGTTGGCACAGCGCGCACACGGCATCCAAGGGAGAGCACAGCAATGGCGGGTTTGCAGATCCACCGCGAGGACGTCGCAGGTCACGTCACCCTTCGTTTGGAAGGGATACTGGACGGGAAGACGGCCCAGGAGGTCCAGACGTCTCTGGAGGGGCTGAAGGGGTGTGAGGTGGTGCTGGACTTCACCCATCTGCGCGAGTTCAAGGACAGCGCGGTGGGGGTGTTGACGCGGAACATGGCGAACTCGGTGAAGCTGCGCGGGCTGGCCACGCATCACGAGCGGATGTTCCGCTACTTCGGGGTGGGCGCCAGCGTCGCGCCACGGCGGCCATACTACACCCCCGAGGACGTGCTCTCCCTCTGAGCCGACAAGGGAGCGGGCGTCCCTGGAGGGCGCCCCGGAGTCTGGCGTGTTGGCACCCGGAGGAGTCGGCTAGAGTGGCGGCAGATGAACCAGCCCGCCCGCGTTCTCGCCGCCGCCGCCCCCTCCCCCGCAACCGCGCGCACGGCGATGGAACGCATCGCCGCCGAGCTTGGCCGGGCCGTCCAGGGCAAGGAAGCCCAGGCCCGGCTGGTGGCGACGTGCCTGGTCTCTGGTGGGCACCTGTTGCTGGAGGACGTGCCGGGTGTCGGGAAGACCACGTTGGCGGAGGCCCTGGCCCGCGCGTGCGGGCTGAGCTTCGCGCGGGTCCAGTTCACCGCGGACCTGATGCCGGCCGACATCCTGGGCGCGCAGATCTTCCACGCGCAGACGGCCACCTTCCAGTTCCGCCCCGGTCCCCTCTTCCGCCAGTTGGTGCTCGCGGATGAGCTGAACCGCGCCCCGCCCCGCACGCAGTCCGCGCTGCTGGAGGCCATGGCGCAGGGTCAGGTGTCGCTGGATGGGAGCACCCACGCGCTGCCCTCGCCCTTCACGGTGGTGGCCACGCAGAACCCGGTGGACTTCTCCGGCACCTATCCCCTGCCGGACTCCCAGTTGGACCGCTTCATGCTGCGCCTGTCGCTGGGGCACCCCGCACCGGACGTGGAGGCGAAGCTTCTGGCCACCCGAGGGCGCGCGCCGCCCCTGGATGCCGTGCAGACGGTGTCCAGCCCCGAGGAAGTGGCCCAGCTGCGGGAGCTCTCCGCGGAGCTGCGGCTGGATGGCACGGTGGCCGACTACGTGGTGCGACTGGCGCGGGCCACGCGTGAGCACGGCGACATCGAGCGAGGCGCCTCCACCCGCGCGGTGCTGGCGTTGGGCGCGGCGGCTCGGACGCAGGCGCTGTGGGAGGCGCGTGACTTCGTGACGCCGGGGGACGTGCGGGCGGTGCTGGTGCCGTGCTGGGCGCACCGCGTGCTCTTGCGCAGCGCCGTGCAGGGCGTGGCGGCGCGGGATGAGGCGGCGCACCTGCTGGAGGAGCTCACCCGAAAGGTGCCGGCGCCGCGGTGAAGCTCCGCCTGAAGCAACGCTGGGCGCGCCTTCGCGTCTGGCTGCGGCCCCCGCGCACCCTCAAGGTGACGCGCATCGGTCGCACCTATCTGGTGGTGACGTTCGGCGTGGGCCTGGGCGCGCTCAACACCGGCAACAACCTGCTGTACCTGCTGTTGGGCCTGCTTTTGAGCATGGTGGTGGTGTCCGGCGTGTTGTCGGAGCGGTGCATCCGGGACATCTCCGTGCGGCGCGTGGGCACGGACGCGGCCTTCGCCGCCGAGCCCTTCGCCTTCCGCTGGGCCGTGTCCCGCAAGCAGGGCCATGCCTTCGCCCTCACCTTCTCTGAAGCGGACTCCCCGCTGGTGGGCGGGGGCGGCGTGGGCTACCTGCCGGCGAACGTGGAGCACGTGGTGCGGGCCGACCTCACCGCGCCTCGACGGGGGCCGGTGCGACTGACGGGCGTGCGCGTCACGACGACGTGGCCCATGGGCCTGTTCGCCAAGACGCGCGTGCTCCCGCTCGAAGGCCTGCTGCTCGTCTACCCCCGGCGCGCCTATGCGTGCCAGGAGCCGGGGGACGCGGAGCGCGGGCCCGCGGGCGACGCGGGCAACCCCCGCCGCAACGACGGCAGCGGAGACGTGACAGGCCTGCGGGAGCTGGCCGAGGGTGAGGACGCGCGCCGCATCCACTGGCTCAAGAGCGCGTCTGCGGGGAAGCTGCTGCGCGTGGAGCGCGAGCGCGAGGAGCGCCGCACCTGGGTGCTCGCCGTGGAGCCGGGACTCGAGGGCGCGGCGCTGGAGCGCCGCTGCGAGGAAGTGGCCGCGCTGGCCCACCGGCTGCTCGAGGAGGGCCATGAGGTGGGGCTCAACACCACCGACCAGCGGCTGCGCTCCGGTGCGGGCTCCGCTCAGGAGAAACGCATCCTCCGGGCCCTGGCGTGGCTGGGCTTCGAGGGGCTTCGCGAAGAAGAAGAGGAGGCGGCATGACGCGGGGCACCCGGCTGCGACTGGTGCTGCGGGACGTGGCCTCCGGGTGCGCCTTCGCTTCGATGGCCGTATCGGGCCAGCTCCCATTGTGGACGCTGGGCCTCTTCGCCTTCGCTCTGGTGGCGGCCCTGTTCGGCAAGCGCCTCTTCGCCCGGCGCGCGAAGCTCACCGCGCTGCTGCTGCTGGGCGTGGCGGCCGTGCTGGCGGTGAATGTCACGTCCGGAGCCCTGAACCTGGTGGTCGCGGCCTGTGCCTTCGCCGGCCTCATCTCCGCGCATCGGCTGCTGTCCGCGCCGGACCCGGCCACGGATGGGCAGGTGCACCTGTCCGGGCTTCTGATGGTGGCCGGTGGCGCGGCGCTGTCGGGCGAGCTGGTGTACGGCCTGTTCCTGGTGGCCTTCAGCGTGCTGTCCAGCGTGTCGATGGCGCTGGGCGTGGTGGAAGCCGCCGTGCCTGAGGGCGAGCCCATCCCGGTGCGCGCCGTGCTCCGCCCCCTGGGCACGGGTGTCACCTTCGCGGTGGCGGGGGCGATGGCCTTCTTCATCCTCTTCCCCCGTCTGAACTGGAACATGACGGGCCCGCGCGCCGCGCCGGGGTTGGGTCCCGCGACCGCGGGCTTCTCCAACACCGTGCGGCTGGGCGGCGCGGGCACCATCAAGGACAACCCGCGCATCGTCCTGCGCGCGACGCTGAGCCCGGACCCCGGCGTGGACGCGCTCGGCTCCTACTGGGTGGGCCGCACCTACGACATCTTCGACGGGATGGAGTGGACGAACGCGGGAGGCGTGCGTCGCGAGCGCGAGCCGCTCCTCACGCTGCGCCCCGGCGGGGACAACCTCATCCACCAGCGCGTGGAGCTGCTGCCCGCGTACGGCGCCCGCACGCTCATCGCCCTGGAGACGCCGTCGCGGCTGGGCAACGCGGTGGCCAATGGCAGCACCGGCAGCCGGCGCACCTCCCTCCAGGAGCTGGCGGGCGGCGAAGCGCGTTTCCTGGAGGCGGGCGTCTCCTACGCATACGAGGCCTACAGCCTGCCTCCGGGCGGCAGCGGCGACTCCTTCCGGAAGCTGCCCTCCGAGGAGCAGGACGCGCTGCTGGCGCTGCCGGAGGCGTTGGATCCTCGCGTCGCGCAGACGGCGGCGCGCGTGCTCAATGGCGAGCGAGAGCCCCTGGCCGCGGCGCAGAAGCTGGCCACGTGGCTCCAGCGCGAGCACGCGTACACGCTGGAGCAGAATGGCGAGCGGGAGGATCCGCTGGCGGACTTCCTCTTCGACCGCAAGGCCGGACACTGCGAGCACTTCGCCACCGCGCTCACGCTGATGCTGCGCACCCAGGGCATCCGCGCGCGGCTGGCCACGGGCTTCTTCGGCGGAGAGCGCGTCAATGACGGCTACGTCCTGCGGGCCGGCGACGCGCACGCGTGGACCCACGTGCTGGTGCCCGAGCGAGGCTTCGTCACCGTGGACGCGACACCGCCGGCCCACCGCCCCAGCCAGGGCTCACGGCTGATCCAGCGGCTGCTCGGGCTGTATGAAGCGCTGGAGTCGCGGTGGCGCAACTCCGTCGTCGACTACTCCTTCCGGGACCAGGTGGACGTGGCGCGCGCGCTGGTGCGCCCGCCGAAGGGCGCCGAGAACACCACGAGGAGCCGCCTGCCTCCTGCCCGGGCCTGGGGCG
The DNA here is from genome assembly GCF_013336715.1 of Myxococcus sp. CA056. Classification (NCBI taxonomy): domain Bacteria; kingdom Pseudomonadati; phylum Myxococcota; class Myxococcia; order Myxococcales; family Myxococcaceae; genus Myxococcus; species Myxococcus sp. CA056. The sequence continues at coordinate 45,410 of NZ_JABUMT010000005.1, read as the reverse complement.
CCGCCCTGGTGGCGGGCATGGTCGTCTATGCGGCGTGGCGACTGGTGACGCGGCTGGCGGGGCGGCCTCGCCCGCACGCGGCCACGCGCTTCGTCGACGCGGTGGAGGCGATGCTCGTCCCGGCGCGACTGGTGCGTGGCGAGGGCGAGACGCTCGAGGACCTGGATGCGCGGCTGGCTCGCGAGGGACATCCGCTGGCGCTCGCGCTGGCACCCGTCACCCGCCGCTACCTGGAAGCACGCTTCGGTGGACGCCCCCTGCGCCAGGGCGAAGCGGACCAGTTGCTGCGCGCGCTCCAGCAATCCGTCGCGGCCCACGTGAAGCTGGAGGCCCAGCGGGCCCGCGCGTCGGAGCCCCGGGCTCGCGCGTCCTGACGCTCGCGAGTCCGGATGCCCCTCGGGCGTCCCTTCGCGCGCGGAAAATGCTCCCGGCCAGCATCCGGCGCCGTCGTTAGCCGTTCTTCACGGGAAGACGACAGCGGCCCAGGCGGCCCTGTCGCCAGGGGTCCCCTTGCCTGGCTGCTGGGCGCCCCTCGTTCGCTTCGCGTCAACGGCCGAAGAGCCCTGGCGCTCCTCTTGAGGAGGCGTGTCGTGCACAGACGGGCACATTCTACAGCCGAGAAGTCGCGGCGAGTTCCCAGAGCGGCCGTAACCGTTACAGCCCTCCTTCTTTGTACATGAGCGCAGCATCCGCCAACCCCCCGCAGACATTGGGGAAGGTGTGGGACTTCGCGCTGGCACCGCGGTTGCTCCTGACAGCCTTCGTTCAGTCGTCAAGCGGTCCGAAAACCTAGCGGCCTCGTCAGCGGGGCCCCACGTCGGGAGAAACCATCCATGCAGGCGTCCACCGAGCAGTCGTCCAACTCCGGCTCCCTGGCGATGTACCTCTCGGAGATCAACCACTACAACCTCCTCACCGTGGAGGAGGAGCAGGCACTTGCACGCAGCTTCATCCGCGGCGAGCTGGCCGCCGGCCACCGGTTGGTCACCTCCAACCTGCGCTTCGTGGTGAAGGTCGCCTACGAGTACCGCTCCTACGGCATCAAGATGTCGGACCTCATCCAGGAGGGGAACATCGGCCTGATGAAGGCCGTGCAGAAGTTCGACCCGGACAAGGGCATCCGCCTCATCTCCTACGCGGTGTGGTGGATTCGCGCGTACATCCAGAACTACATCCTCAAGAGCTGGTCGCTGGTGAAGCTCGGCACCACGCAGGCTCAGCGGAAGCTGTTCTTCAGTCTGGCGCGCACGCGCCGCGAGCTGGAGAAGTTTGGCAACGGCGAGGCCGTGGTGAACGTGGAGGAGATTGCCCGCCGCCTGCACGTGAAGCCGGGCGAGGTGCGGGAGATGGAGCAGCGCATGGGCGGCCGGGACTTGTCCCTGGACGCGCCCATGGGCGAGGACGGTGGCAACAGCCACGTGGACTTCGTGGTCAGCGCCGCCGCGCCGCAGGATGACGAGTTCGCGGACAAGGAAGAGGCCGGCCTCATCAACGCCCGCGTCCGCACCGCGCTGATGCGGTTGGACCCCCGCGAGCGCTTCATCATCGAGCAGCGGGTGATGAACGAGCGCCCCATGACGCTCAAGGAGCTGGGCGAGCATTTCGGGTTCTCCCGGGAGCGTGCCCGTCAGCTGGAGATTCGCGCCAAGGACAAGCTGAAGGCGGAGCTGGCGGCGCTGATGGCGGAGGTGGATCCGGACGCCGCGGCGATGCAGCAGTGAGCCGTGTCTGACGCGGCAGGTCGGTCCCGCTGAGTGCGGGACGCCAGGCGCCTCCTCCCCACTCGGGGTGGGGGCGCTTGTCATTTGTGGGCCATCACTTCGCTGGCGGGCGGGGCCCTGCTAGAAGGGGCCGGATTCCCTCGTAAGGAGCCTTTCGCTTGGCCCACGGTACCCCGCCGGTCGTCGACGAGCGCGTCCCGATCTCGCAATCGCACGCGCCGCACCTGCACATCCCGTACGTCCCACCTGAACAGTCGCCCACGGAGATGACGATTCGAGCCCTGGTGCTCGGCTCGGTCCTGGGCATCGTGTTCGCCGCCTCGTCCGTGTACCTGGCCATCAAGGTCGGCCTCACGGTGTCGGCGTCGATTCCGGTGGCGGTGCTCTCCATCGCCATCTTCCGGGCGCTGGGCAAGTCGAACATCCTGGAGAACACCATCGTCCAGACGACGGGCTCGGCGGGTGAGTCGCTGGCCTTCGGCGTCGCCGCGGCGCTGCCCGCCCTGCTGCTCCTGGGCTACGACATCAGCCTGACGCACGCCTTCCTCGTGGCGGCGCTGGGCGGTGTGCTCGGCGTGCTGATGATGATTCCGCTGCGCCAGGGCCTCATCGTCCAGGAGCACGGCAAGCTGCCCTACCCTGAAGGGACCGCCAGCGCGGACGTGCTCATCGTCGGTGAGCAGGGCGGCACCAACGCGCGCACGGTCATCATCGGGTTCCTGGTGGGCGGCATCTACAAGTTCGCCTACTCCGGCATGAAGCTGTTCCGCGAGGTGCTGAGCACGCCGCTCAAGGGCCTCAAGAGCGCGACGCTGTCCACCGAGGTGAGCCCCGAGCTGCTCGGCGTGGGCTACATCATCGGCCCGCGCGTGGCGGCCATCACCTTCGCCGGTGGCGTGCTGAGCTACCTCATCCTCATCCCCGCCATCTCCTTCTTCGGCGCGGGGCTGGACCAGCCGCTGTTGGTGCACAACGGCGCGCTCATCCGGGACATGTCCCCGGACCAGATTCGCAACGCCTACGTGCTCTACATCGGCGCGGGCGCCGTGGCGACGGGCGGCCTCATCAGCCTCATCCGCTCGCTGCCGACCATCATCGGCGCGTTCAAGCGCGGCGTGGAGTCACTCAAGGCTTCGCGCGGGCAAGGCGGCGGACCGCAGCTGCTTCGCACCGAGCAGGACCTCCCCATCACCGTGGTGCTGGTGGGCAGCGTGGCCCTGGTGCTCCTCATCTGGCTGGCGCCGCCACTGGAGGTGAACTTCATCTCCGCCATCCTCATCATCGTCTTCGGCTTCTTCTTCGTGACGGTGAGCGCGCGAATCACCGGTGAGATTGGCAGCTCCTCCAACCCCATCTCCGGCATGGTGGTGGCCACGCTGCTCGTCACCTGCCTCGTGTACCTGCTGCTCGGGTGGACCAGCTCCGAGGACCGCTTCATGGCCCTCACCACGGCGGCCATCGTCGGCATCGCCGCCTCCAACGGCGGCACCACCGCGCAGGACTTGAAGACGGCCTACCTGGTGGGCGGCACCCCCAAGAAGCAGCAGATCGCCCTCTTCGTGGGCGTGCTGACCAGCGCCATGTTCATCGGCCTGGTGCTGGTGACTCTGAACAAGGGCGCCACCGTGACGATTCCGGAGCCGCACCCCGGCGTGCAGGTCACGGAGATGACCCAGGAGACGCGCACGCAGTACACCTTCCCGTGGGACGTGTCCGCGCAGTCCCTGACGTCGCGCGGGCTGGACGAGGCCGCGCTGCGCAAGGCGGCCTGGGCGCAGGGCTATGACCTGGCCTCGCAGGGCGGAGCGATGGAGCTGCGCAGCTGGCGGCAGGTGAGCGCGCAGGACGTCAGCGGCGTGACGCTGAGCCCCACGGGCGGCTCGCAGGTGAAGGTGTCGGAGCTCGGCGCCATCACCGAGGGCCCCCAGCGCACCTTCAAGGAAGGCTACGTGCGCGGCGCGGACACTCCGGTGCCCGCGGGCAAGTACCTGGTGGATGACGGCGGCAGCATCCAGTACGTGGTGGACCCGGGCATCGGCGGCCGTATCAGCTCCTACGAGGGGCAGGCCCTCACCCGCTACGCCGCGCCCAAGGCGCAGCTGTTCTCGCTCATCATCGACGGCATCCTCACGCAGCGGCTGCCGTGGGACCTGGTGCTGCTGGGCGTGTTCATCGCGCTGATGCTGGAGCTGTGCGGCGTGTCCTCACTGCCCTTCGCGGTGGGCGTGTACCTGCCCATCAGCAGCAGCGCGCCGCTCTTCGTCGGCGGCATGGTGCGCTACCTCGTGGACCGCCTGCGCGGTGGCAGCGAGTCCGACTTCTCGCCGGGCACCCTGCTCTCCTCCGGCTACATCGCCGGTGGCTCGATTGCCGGCGTGCTCATCGCCTTCCTCGAAATCGCCACGGATGGCGCGGGCTCACGCGCCATCAACCTGCCGGCCGTGTTCGGCCACGAGGGCGCCTTCGGTGGCTTCCTCAACGCGGTGGGCGAGAGCGAGCTGGCGAGTCCCCTCTGGTCCAACCTGTGGGGTCTGCTCTTCTTCGCCGGCCTGACGCTGTTCCTGCTGCGCTCCGCCCTCAAGGGCACCAGCGCCGCGGTGTCACCGCCGCCCGGTAAGTAGGCCTGTGAGGTGACGGCGCTCCCCTGGCTGGGAGCGCCGTTCCTCCAGACACCGTTGAAATCCGAAACGGCTGGCGGCCTTAGAAGTTCGTGTTCTGCGAGCTGTTGACGAGCCTGAGATAGTCGCAGGTGCCGCTCGCGTCCCAGCTCACCCGGAAGAAGCCCCGGTTGCTCAGGGCCTGCTCCCAGAGCGCGGAGACGGCGGCGTTGGGGATGCAGGTGTAGACAACCGGGCTGGTGCCACCTGGCGGGGTGGACCACGAGTCGAAGCTGCGCGTGCCGGTCATCAGGTCTTCACGGAAGGACGCGGACGAGGTCGACGTCGCGTCCTCACGGAAGCCGACGAAATTGCCGTAGCAGAGTCCCGAGCCATCCGCGTTCTTCTGGCAGAAGACTGTCTGTGATTGGAGTCCTCCCCACGCGACGGGAGCGAGCCCCAGGACAGCGAGCGCCACCCCAGGGAACAGAACTCCGCGGAGAAGGGGCTTCGAAAAAGAGAGCTGCTTCATGTTGTGACTCCTGAGCCTTGCGTCGTTCGACTGCTCAAAGGGAAGTGAGACTTACGGCAGGCCATCGAAACCCGGCGCGGGGACGAGCCGGTCCTGGTTGATGGCGACGACGAGTTGCTTGCGGAGCGCGTCCGCCTCGGGGCGACCTCGAAGGTGGACGAGTTCACGTCGAATCTCGAGAACGTCCTCGGCTGTCATGCGCCCGCTGGAGACCACCCGGTCCACCATCATGCCCGCACGCGCCACGGCCTCGCGCTGCTCCGAAGACGGCTCTGGCGCGGTGGGAACGGGAGCCTCCGGCTCGGAAGAGCCCGCGACGGGCCCTCCCGACTCCTTCAGCAAGGTGGCCACCCGCAAGGCCATGGCCTCCTGGTCCTCGACGGAGAGACGACTCTCCCGCGGAGCGAGGATGGTGGCGGTGCCCACCGGGCTCGCTCCAGTCGCGTGGGAGCTGGACTCCAGCGCCCGGCGCAGCGAACCCACTTCGTCGGTGAGCTGCTCCATTCGCTGCGCCTGGGATTGCTGCGCCTGGCTCACCGCGAGCCAGCACCCCACGGCGCACCCCACCGCTGTGGTCAGGCTTGGAAGCCAGCCACGCAACACCTGGGTTGTCATGGAGTGGATCAGAAATGCGAGTACTGGCTGCCGTTGATCAGGAACAGCGAATAGCACTCACCCGCGGCCGACCAGTAGATGGAGAAGAAGCCCCCGTGGTTCATGGCCTTGCTCCACTGCGCCGCCGTCGCCGTATTGGCCGTGCAGTTGAAGTACGTCGTCGTCGCGCCCGAGGTGAGGGCCGCGGAGAAGTACGGCGCGGCGTTGCTCACCCGGGTGAAGGACGCCTGGGTGCTGGCGCCGACGTGGTTGCGAAAGCCAAGGAGACTGCCGTGGCACCGACCGGAGCCATCCGCGTTCTTGTAGCAGTTCGCGGACTCGGTCTCGAAACCAGCGAAGGCAGCGGGAGCGGCCAACAGCGTCGCGACACAGAAAGCCGAGGCTCCGTGCTTCAAGACATCATGCATGTGAATTCCTTGCTCAAGGGAGGCCAGGTGTTTCTGGCCCCTTGAAAAGAACTCTACGAAGAGCCTCTGACACACCACTTCAGAGCGGCGCGATGGAGTCCGGCACCTGCTCCCGCTCGGGCGCCGCCTGCGTGGACGTGGTGCCCTCCGCGCATACGTACTCCGTGCGCAGCGGCGTGACGAAGCCCACCGTGCCCACGTAGACGAGCGCGCCCCACCAGGGCCAATACACGTCCACACGCGACACCCCGTGGCGACACTCCGCCGCCGACACGTTGGCCGTCGACAGCCCGTACACCAGGCTCACGCCCGTGCGCGCCTCCGGGAGCCCGTCTCGCGGGGCGCCCGTCCGCACGCTCATCCGGAAGCACCCCGTCAGCCCCAGCAGCAATACCCCACAGGCCATGACTCGCAGCATGCGCTCGACACTCCTCCCGGTACGCCGGCCCACGCAAGATACCCGGTAATTCCAGGGCGACGGCGTCGAGGTAGACCCATGTCATCCAAGTCCGCGAACTTCCAACCGCCGCCGGCTGGGGCCCCAGAGGATTTCGCGGTAGGCTGGTGATACCGCCCGAGCGGAGAGTTGCACGCGCATGGCCCATCCCCAAAAGACCCAGGAAGCGAGCACGGAGCCGGAGCAGACGCCGGAGGTCCGCGAGAAGGTGGAGCTGGCGCGCACGTTCGCGTTCCACCTGCTCAAGGGCATCAAGCAGATTGGCATGTACCGCCACAACGATGCGCGCTTCCCGGAGTTCCTCGCCAAGGCGCTGGAGTCCATCACCCAGTACACCGAGAAGTACGGGCCCCTGTCGCTCAAGGTCGAGCAGCAGAACCTGACGCTGCACAACGACTCGCTCTTCACCGAGGACACGCCGCTCCCGTACAAGTTCTTCCGCGACGGCATCCGTCAGCTCATCTTCCGTCCCGGCCTCGTCGTGGAGGAGCTGGTCACCTTCACGATGATTTCCCTGTCGGAGCCGGAGCGCGGCGCCGAGGACGTGCTGGCCCAGCTGTGGCGCGCGGGCATGGAGCACGTCGAGTACGTCGTGGTGGAAGGCTTCTCCATGGAGAACGCCAGCGAAGACGAGGTGCAGGTCGAGGTGGACAAGGTGGTGGGCTACCTCTACGCGCGCCTGCAGACGAACTCGGACGACTACCTGCGCTTCGCTCGCGTGTCCGCGGAGGACCTGGACGCGAAGCTGGACGGCGTGGAGCAGATTCGCGGCCTCGTCGTCGGCGGGCGGCATGCCTCGGATGACCTGAAGGCGAAGCTCCAGCGCGAGGTGTCGGAGGAAGAAGGCGCGCGGCTGTTCCCCAAGCTGGTGAGCGCCGTGTTCCAGGTGGTGGAAGGCGGCGTCGAGGACGGCGCGCTGCTCGAGGAAATCTTCGTGCAGTTGCTGGACATGCTGCTGCTCCAGGACGACTTCGGCACCATCAATCAAATCGTCCTCAAGCTGCGCGCGCTGTCGCAGAAGGAAGGCGGCGCGCCGCTGGAGAAGCTGCTCGAGTCCTTCATGCACAAGATGGGCGAGGAGCAGCGGTTGATGCGCCTGGGCGAGTCGCTCAAGGGCTCGCGTCCCAAGCACCCCGCGGACGTGACGCGCTACCTCCAGGCGCTGGGCCGCGACTCCGTCATCCCCCTGCTCACGGTGCTGGAGACGTTGGAGATTCCGGAGAACCGCGCGCTGTTGTGTGACGCGCTGGCCGTCGTCGCGCGAGAGCTGCCGGAGCCCTTCGTGGCGCGGCTGGTCTCAGACCGTCCGCAGACGGTGCGCGACATGGTGTACGTGCTGGAGAAGAGCAACCACCCCGAGCGCATCAAGATGTTCGGCCAGGTGCTCAAGAGCCCCAACCTGGTGGTGAAGCTGGAGGTGCTCAACATCATCGGGCGCGGGCGCACCGGCGAGGCGCGCCGCCTCATCTTCGAGGCGCTCGCGGACCCCGTCTCCCAGGTGCGCATGGTGGCGGCGCGGATGCTGCCGGAGTTTGATCGCGACAAGGCGTTCTCCGACTTGATGCGCCTGATTCGAGAGCCCGCGTTCGACAAGAAGACGCCCGACGAGCGCACCGCCTTCTACGCGGCCGTCGGTGCGACGGGCACGCCGGGCGCGCTCTCGCACATGCAGCAACTGCTGGCGGTGAAGCCCTCGTTGCTCAACAAGAAGCGCGTGCTGGAAGACAAGATGCTGGCCGTCGCCGGGCTCCAGGGCGCCTGCTCCATCCAGAGCTACAAAATGATGCAGGCCATCGTCGAGGACCGCACCCAGCCGGTGGAACTGCTCACGGCGGCGCGCAAGGCGATGTACCAGACGCGCAAGACGCTGTTCGGTGACTCGGCGCTCCCAGAGGAGGCATAAGCCCATGGCTGAGAACCTCAAAATCACCCAGAGCCAGGACGAGAGCACCAACGAGTTCGGCCGCGAGCACAACGAGAAGCTCCAGGCCCTCTCGCGCTCCATGGTCGCCGGCCTCTACATGCTGGTGCGCTCCGTGAAGATGTATGACCCGGAGAACGGCGTCTTCCAGAAGCCGCTGCACCAGCTCCAGGACATCATCAACCAGATCATCGGCAAGGAAGGCCGACTGGAGCTGGCGGGCGTCAAGGACTCCTTCTACCTGAACAGCATGCTGGTGAAGGTGGACCTGAACTCCATCGAGAACCAGCGATATCTCCTGACGGAGATGCGCGCCAAGGACGTCGGCGGCTTCACGCTCACCAAGCCGGTGACGGTGCCGGACCTGAAGAACTTCATCTGGATCTTCAGCAAGGAGCAGTCGAGCACCTCCGAGGAGGACGGACTCGCCGGCCGCAAGCTGCTCAACATGCGGGTGGCCAAGTTCTCCAAGCTCAAGGAGAAGCTCGACAAGGACATGAACAACGTGGGCGACCAGAAGGTCGATCGCAAGAAGTACGCGATGACCGTCTACGCCCGCTCGGTGTTCTTCCTCAGCAAGTACCTGGAGTCGGTGCGCGCGGGCAAACCCATCAACGCGTCCAAGGCCCTGCGGCTGGTGCAGGACTTCGTGGACATCAGCTACGAGCAGAAGACCCACTTCCTGGGCATGACGACGATGCGGCGCGAGGACGACTACCTCGTGTACCACCAGGTCAACGTGTGCCTGATGTGCATCGTCTTCGGCGCGGAGCTGGGGCTCACGAAGCCGCAGCTGCGAGACCTGGGCTACATCGCCCTCTTCCACGACGCGGGCATGACGACGCTGCCGGAGGAGCTGGCCACCAAGCGCGGGGCGCTGACGCCGGAGGAGCGCGTGGCGGTGCAGCGCGCGCCGCTCATCTCCGTGCGCAACATCCTCATGGAGAAGGGCTTCAGTCGCTCCACCCTGCTGCGCGTCGTGACGACCTTCGAGCACAAGACGGACTTCGGTACCGCGGTGCGCGACTCGCGCGGCAACATCCAGATGATCATCCCGAAGACGAACCTCGGGGCCTACGCGAAGATCATCGCCATCTGCGACGCGTACGACGCGCTCACCTCCAAGCGCCCGTACCGCGATGCCTACGGCCCGGAAGTCGCGCTGATGCTGATGTGGACGGAGATGCGCAACAAGTTCGACCCCGAGCTGCTCGAGGTCTTCATGCGCGTCATGGCCATCCAGCCCGTGAAGGTGCTGTCCAAGCGACAGCAGTCACTCAGCGTTTCCGGCTTGTAGCCGCCGCGCGCTTCTTCGTCGTCTTCCGGGCGGGAGCCTTCTTCGGCTTCGCCTTCGGCTCGGGCTCCGGTGGCGCCTGGGGACCCCGCAGCAGCTCGAGCGCGGCGGTGAAGTCCTCGGGAAGGGGCGCCTCCAGCGAGAGCGCCTTGCCCGTGCGCGGGTGCGCGAAGGCCAGCTTCCACGCGTGCAGGGCCTGGCGTCCCAACCGCTCCTGCGCGGCCGCGGACTCACCCTTCGGCTTGCGCCCGGAGCCGTACAGCGTGTCCCCGAGCAATGGGTGACCCGCCTCCGTGAGGTGCACGCGAATCTGGTGCGTCCGGCCGGTGAGCAGATCCACCTCCACCAGCGCGGCGCCGTCGAAGGCCTCGAGCACGCGGAAGACGGTGATGGCCGGCTTGCCCTCTCGCACCTTCCCGGTGAAGCGCTGACGATTCACCGGGTGGCGGCCATAGAGCGTCTCGATGCGCCCTTGCGCGGGGGGCACGCCGTGCACCAGCGCCAGGTACGTCTTGGTGACTTCGCGCCCCTTGAAGGACTTCTGGAGCGCGACGAGGGCCCGCTCGCTCTTGGCGACGACGAGACAGCCCGTGGTGTCCTTGTCCAGGCGGTGGACGATGCCGGGGCGCAGCTCGCCGCCGACGCCGGCCAGGTCCTTCACGCGATGCAAGAGCGCGTTGACCAGGGTTCCCGTCGCGTGTCCCGCGCCCGGGTGCACCACCATGCCCGCTGCCTTGTCGACGACGACGAGGTCCTTGTCCTCATGCAACACGGACAGGGGCAGCTCCTCGGCCTGAGGAGCGGCGGCCACGGGGGCCGGAACGTGGAGGGTGAGGAGCTCGCCACCGCGCAGGCGCATCGCCGCCTTCACGGGCCTGCCGTCGACGAGCACGTGCCCATCGTCGATGAGGCCCCGGATGCGCGAGCGCGTCAGGTCGGTGAAGACGGTGGCGAGGTACTGGTCGATGCGCTCTCCGCGTGAGGCCGGCGGGGCGCGATGATCTCGGGTGTCGGGCGCTGCCACGTGGAGCGGACTACCAGATCTTCGACTTCACGTGCGCCTTGGAGCGCAACACGATGTCGTTGATGGCGCGCTCGAAGAAGTTCGCGTTCGTGTAGACATCCTGGCTGACGCGGCTCTTGTAGAGCTCACGTCCCTCTTCCAGCTCCTCCTTGAGGACCTCGAAGAGGTTGTCCTGCTCGATACCCTTGATGATCTTCTGCTCGTTGTAGAGCGAGATATCCGAGGCAATCGCACGGGCGAGCCGCATCGCCTTGATCTTTTCCTCGTCCGTCATCGTCCTCCCTACATAGGCACCGCTCGGAGGGGAGTCAACTTTCCTTGTGGTGCGAGCGCAGGTTGGCAGCTCCCCGGGTCAGCATCACTTCTTGCCCGACTTCTCAGAAGCCAAGCCCAGATAGCTCCTGGACACCTGGAGCGGATCCAACCCCAGCTCACGGGCCAGGTTCATGAGGATTCCTCGCAGGTACACGGGCGGGGGCAGCAGCGTGTAACGGTCCGCCTCCACGTTCTCCAGATGACGCAAGGAGATACGGGTGCGATCCGCCACCTGATGGAGCGTGAAGCCCCGAGTCTCCCGGACCCTGCGCAGCAGCTCGCCGTTGAACTCGGCGTCGGCGGGGATGTCCGGGAGGCGCGGACGGACGTCGCGCACGCGGGCGGAGACCTGGGCCAGGGCGGCCTCGGCCGTGGCGATGGCCGAGTCCTGGGAGAGCACCTGTGCCTCTCCCAGCTGACGACCCGAGCCACCCCGGGTCTGCGCGGACGCCCCCGTGCCGGACGCCGTCGAAGGCATGGAACGAGATGTGCCCGTCGACCGACCTGTCGTTGGCGTCACGACGATGGACGTGGCCGGCTCGGGCGCGGGGGGCTCCGCCGACACGGGTGCGACCGGCTGCGCGGAAGCGTCCTGCGCGTTCGACGCAACGGGAGCCTCGTCGACCGGGGGCTCCTCGGCGGGTGCTGGCGTCGATGCGAGGGGACTCGCGGGAACCTCGGCGCCTTGAGCCTCCGCGCTCGCACCAGCCGACTCCGCCGTACTCGTGCTGGATCCCTCGGTGCTCGACGCCGCCTGGGCAGCGACCGCACTCGCGCGGATGGCAGCCTCGACGCTTGGCTCGGTCTGGGCGCTCGTCGCGCTCGCGGTGTCGGGAGCCTCGGTGCTCGACGCCGCCTGAGCTGCCACCGAACTCGCGCTGTCGGGAGCCTCGGTGCTCGACGCCGCCTGGGCAGTTACGGCACTCGCGCTGTCGGGAGCCTCGGTGCTCGACGCCGCCTGGGCAGTGACCGCACTCGCGCTGGTGGGCGCCTCGATGCCCGGCACCGACTGGGCGCTCGTCGCGCTCGCGGTGTCGGGAGCCTCGGAGTTCGACGCCTCGGCGGCGGCACTGGCCGGAACGACGGCCGACGACGTGGCGGCGGACGAATCCGCGCCTGGTTCCACCGAAGCGGAACCCGCCGCTCTCGACTGCGCCACGACGCGCTCCGCCGTCCGCGCCTCCACCACATTCGCCGGGGCAGACTCACCGCGCGCGGGCGCAGACCCGACGTCCACCCTGCCCGCCGCGGGCATGTCCACGAACCCACCGCCGAACGGCGCGGACTGCAAGGAACTGGTCACGTACGACAGCGAATAGCCACTGACGAAGCTGGCCCGGAACGCCGCCGGCCCACTCAGCTCGGGCTCCGGCTCCTCCGTCCCCTTCCCTGCCTCGGAGGCAGAGGACGAAGCCGACGACTCCACCGCACTCGCGAGCGCCTCGGCCGCGCGCTGCACGGGGCCGGAGTCCTTCGCGGGTGCCGTCACGGCCTCGGCCACCTTGCGCGCGGGCAGGCCCAGGTCCTTGTCGTACTCGACCCGCAAGTCGGCGTCCGTGAGGATCTCCATCGCCTCCGTCATCCGGGCGCGGAGGGCGTCCACCTGATCCGCATCCACGAGCGCGTACACCGCGATGGAGTCCGGCGCATAGAGTTCCATCAACCGCGAATAGGCGGCGTGGATCTCCTCCATCTGCGCGGTGACAGGGACCTCCAGGAGCTCGTAATAGGTCTGCTGCGCGAAGGGCTTCATGGCGTGGCGGGAATGGGCGTTCCGTCGATTGCGAGCAAGCGCGAGGCGATGCGTTGAATGGCCAGAGCCGCCGGGGAGTCCGGCCGCTCAATCAATACGGGGCGCCGCTTTCGCACCGCGCGCCACGCCTCATCGTCATACCGGATGGCACCCAGGTCATCCATGTCGATCCCAAAGAACTTCTTCCACGCGGAGGCCACGGCTGTTCCCACGTTCAGGTCCGCGTCCGTCCGGGCCTGGTTCACCACCAGCCGGATGCGGAAGGCCGCCAGCTCTCGCTCCAGTCGCTCCGCACCCACGGGGTCCTTGCGCCTCACCTGCTCGAGCACGTCATGCAGCGTGCGCAGCGAGCCCTCCCGGGTCGTCAGGGCGCTGTCCACCAGGTCCCCGATGCCGTACTCGGCCTCCATCTGCTGCAACCGCCGGAAGAAGGCCGCCTTCGCGAAGCGGTATGCGTTCTCCACCGACGTTGGCTCGGGCAACACCACCAGCAGCCCATGGTCCGCCATGATGAAGAAGTCGATGGTGTTGAAGCTCGTCCCCGCGCCCAGGTCCAGGATGAGGTAGTCCGCCTGCGCCCCCAGGAGCGTCTTCAAGAGCTTCTGCTTCTGCGCGTACTTGAGGTTGGCCGCGTCCAGCGCGTCCTGCGCGCCCGCGATGAGCGACAGCCGAGGCACCCCGGTCGGGACGATGACGTCCTCCAGCCGCGCCTTGTTGCGCCGCAAGAAGTCGGACAGCGTCGCCTCCGGCTGCCCCACGCCCAGACACGTGTGAAGGTTGGCCCCGCCCAGGTCCGCGTCCACCAGCAACACGTTCAGCCCGGACTGCGCCAGCGCCACGCCCAGGTTGGCGGACACCATCGACTTGCCAATGCCACCCTTGCCGCCGCCCACGGCGATGATGCGACGGGGCCGCGCACGTCGTCCCAATCCCGGCGGCCCCGACTGCACCGGCTCGGAGGTCGGGGTCCCCAGGGCACGGGCATCGGCCAGGGGCGCTCGCGAAGGTTTGGACATGGGCGGTCGCATCAAAGCCCGTCCTACCGCCCGAGTCGACTCCCCGCCAATCCCCGGCCATTTCGTCGATCAATCCCCCCACCACCGAGAGGGATGACACCCAGATTTACAGGGCTCGCATGGCTGACCAGTGAACAGGCGACCGAGCGCTCCGCCCTACTCGTCCAGCAGCTCCACGTTCCAGTACGACGCGTCCGCGAGGTGCAGGAAAGGCAGCCACTCCTGATACGTCACCTTGCGCGAAGCGCCTCGGAACAGCGGAGTCCAGCGCGGGCGCACCGGCTTCTTGAGCAGTCTCATGTCGGCCTGCTCCGGCGTGCGGCCCCCCTTCTTCAGGTTGCACGGCACGCACGAGCACACGACATTCTCCCACGTCGTCTTGCCGCCCTGGGTCCGAGGCATGACGTGGTCCAGGTTCAAATCGCTGCGGGGGAGGTTCTTGCCACAGTACTGACAGGTGTCCGCGTCGCGCGCGTAGATGTTGAGCCGGGAGAAACGCACCCTCCCACGCGGGAGATGGTCATACGCGCTGAGCACCAGCACCCGGGGAACGCGGATGGTCCGGTTGATGGTGGTGATGCAGTCGTTGGTGGCGCTCAGTGCCGCCCAATCGGCGAACTCGTAGAGTCGGTACTGCTGGTCAATCGCCTTGGCGACGCCCTGATACAGCAGCGAGAACGCCCGCTTCACCGACGTGACGTGCACCGGTTGGTAGTACCGGTTGAGTACGAGGACGGCGCTGTTGATCATGGTGGTTTCCCGGGACTTGCGGTCGCCACGCTTTCAGCGACCGACGCGAGTTCCTCCTTCGCGAGACAGCGGACGTCGAGGACCACCTCGCCATCCGCGATCCTGCCAATAACCGGCACTTCGCCGCCGCGCAGGCGTTCGAGGAATGATTCCGGTGCACCTACGGTGAGGCTGCACGCGAAGGAAGGCAACCGGGCCAGCGGCATGGCACCCCCGCCCACCTGTCCCACCACCCCGTCCACCCGGGCACTCACACCCTGTTCGGCCAGCAACGCCTGGAGCCGCAGCGCCCGTGCGCGCAGCTCCTCGGACGACTGGGCAAGCAGTCTGTAGGTGGGCACGGCCTCCGGCCTGCCGTCCCGGTACAGCTCCAACGTGGCCTCCAGCGCGGCCACCGTCAGCTTGTCCACACGCAACGCCCGCGTCAGCGGGTGCGCCTTGATGCGCGACACCAGCGCGGAACGTCCCACCACCACGCCCGCCTGCGGCCCGCCCAGCAGCTTGTCCCCGGAGAACGCCACCACGTCCGCCCCCGCGGCCACGACTCCGGGCACCGTGGGCTCCTGGCTCAAGCCCTCTCCCGCCATGGGCACCAGCGCCCCCGAGCCCAGGTCCTGGAACACGGGCACGCCGCGCTGCCGCCCGAGCGCGGACAGCTCCGCCACGCTCGCCTCCTCCGTGAAGCCCACCACCGCGAAGTTGGAGCGGTGCACCTTCAGCAACAGCCCCGTCTCCGCGCCCACCACGCTCGAGTAGTCCGCCACGCGCGTGCGGTTCGTGGTCCCCACCTCCACCAGCTTCGCGCCCGACTGACGCATGACATCCGGCACGCGGAAGCCACCGCCAATCTCCACCAGCTCCCCGCGCGACACGATGCACTCGCGCCCCCCCGCCAGCGCCGCCAACACCAGCAATACGGCCCCCGCGCAGTTGTTGACGACGAGCGCATCCTCCGCGCCGGTCAACTGACGCAACAGCCCCACCACCGGCGCATACCTGCTGCCGCGCTCGCCTTCGTCCAGGTCGTATTCGAGGTTCGAGTACCCTCGCGCCACCTCCGCCACCCGCGCCACCGCCTCGGGCGCGAGCGGCGCGCGCCCCAGGTTGGTGTGCAGCACCACGCCCGTCGCGTTCAGCACGGGACGCAGGCCCGGCGTGGCCAGCGTGCTCAGCGCCTCGCCCACGTCCGCGTCCTCGAAGGAGCGCGGCTCACCCTGGAGCAGCCGGGCCCGCGCGCGCTCCACGGCCAACCTCAGCGCGGACACGGCCCTGGCCCTGGGGACACCCGCAAGCAGCGGCTCCAGCGAAGGCCGCCGCAGGAGCTGCTCGATGGAGGGGAGGGCGCGCAAGAGCGCGTTCTTCCCACCGTCTACATTGTTCGACGGGGGTCCCACGTCTCCGAGTCTAGGAGACGTGGCACCCAATCTCCAAACGACGGGGAGGTGTCAGGCAGGTGACGGCCCGCTCGCGCCCGGGTGCCGCGCGGTGCTCCGCGCTCGACTCAGGGGGGCGTCAGGTACAGGCTGATTTCCTCGGTCGCCCCAGGCAGCCGGATGTGCTTCTCGAACCGCAGCCCCAGCCGCGATAGCACCTTGATGGAGCTGGCGTTGTCGTTCGAGACGATGGCCGCGATGCGCTTCAAGCCGAAGTCACGCAACCCGTGAGCGAGCGTGGCGGAGACAGCCTCCTGGGCGTAGCCCTGCCCCCAATACGCGGGCAGCAGCGCGTAGCCGATGTCCACGTGCTCCAGTGAGTCGCGCTTGAGCAGGCCACACATCCCCAGCGGCGCGCCGTCCGACTTGCGCTCCACCAGGTACAGGCCGAAGCCATGGCGCTCGTACGACACCTGGGGACCGTTGCGGATGTAGCCCCACGCGTCCTCGAGCGTCTTCACACCCCGGTCGCCAATGAAGCGCAGCCACGCTGGCTCATTCACCAACACCAGGATGAAGGGCGCATCCGCCTGCGTCACCCTGCGCAGGACGAGCCGCTCCGTCTCCAGGACTTTCATGCGAAGATCTCCTCGGAAAGCCCGAGGCACCCCTGGACGGAAGTGTCCAGACACGTCAGCCTGCGAGCCACCTTGGAGGATGTACCACGGATGTCCACCCCCTCGAGCCCCGACTCCCGGTTCCAGATTGAAGTCCTCAAGCTGCTGCTCCAGGTCGCCAGTGGCGACGAGGGCGTGAGCCGCCAGGAAATCGACCACATCATGGATACCGCGCGAGGCATGAGCGTGCCGTTGCCGGAGCTGGCCGAGCTGGCGAAGTGCCTCCAGAACGGAATCCCCCTGCCCGCCCCCAACCTGGGAGTCCTCCGCTCCAACCCCCAGGCGGTCGTCGAGGCGACGCACGCCCTCATCTCCAGCGATGGCCACATCCATCCGAGTGAAATCGAGATGCTGCGGCAGATTCGCGAGATGCTCGGTGTCGCGGGCTGACTGAGCGTGGACGCGGGCCGGGAAGAGCGCTCCCGGCACCGTGTCCGTCCAGCGACTACGCGTCGACTTCGTCGACTTCCAGCTCGCTGCCCGCGCCGCTCAACAGCTCCAGCAGCTCCGCCGCGCCGCCCTCGCTGTCCTTCAGCGAGGTGAGCTTGCCGCCGCCGAGGAACTGCATGATGAACTGCTTGCGCATCTCGCAGCGTCCGCCCTGAATCTCGCCCAGGACGGTCAGCGTGTTCGGCTCGCCCTCGCCGACAATCTGGTCGGCGACGTGGCAGTTGCCCAGCACGAGCACGATGGAGTGCAGCTCCGCCGTGCCGACCTTCAGGTCGCCGAGGACGAGCAGGCCGCCGGGGCCCTTCACCACCAGGGTCTCCACGTCCATGTCACCCGTCACGACGACACAATCGCGTGTCTCCAGCGTGCGCGACTGGGCCGTCAACTCTTCGTGGAGTTCGATGCCGGTTCGCAGCATCGCGGAGATGTCGACGGGGGCCGCGAGCAGCGCGTCCTCGTCCAGCGCGGTCAGTCTCTCGTCCGCGGCTGCAAGTGCATCGGCGTGGTCCTGGAGCTTCTTGGGGAGCTGAGTCATGTCTACCGTCGTGAATACCCCAGATCAGGCCGGGAGGAAGCCACCATCGACGGCGAGTGTGGCCCTCGTCACGAATCCGGCCCCCCGGGCACGCGGTTGGAGCGTCGCGAAGGTGACTTCCTCCTCGGTGGCCATGCGACCCATCGGGTGCTCCGCCACCAGCGAGGGGACCAGCGCCTCGTCCTGACGGGGTCCAGGGGGACAGGCACGACCCACTCCGTCGCGCGGAAGCCCGGGGGCGCCCGGCCCCCGAGTCTCACGGTAGGATTTTCCGCTGGGGCCGCTCAGGGCCGGACCTTGACGTGCAGCAGGTCCAGCCGGCGCAGGCGGGGCATGTACCAGGTCCCATCCAACTCGAAGGGCGCGGCCAGGGTTCCCGTCGCGATGACCCCATCACCCACGGGCGCCAGGTGGAGACCCGACTGGAGAGGATCCAACACGCGCACCCAGCGCGTCGCCAGACTGGGAGCGAAGCCCGCCAGCGTGGGGCGGTCGGGTGCCACGTCCTCGGGGAGCCCCACGAAGCCGAGCCCCAACAGGCGACCCCACCCGGACTGAGCCGTCATGATGTTGCCCGACGCATCCACGACGAGCGAGCCGAAGCTCAGGCTGCGCCCCCTGTCGTCCTGGAACTGCCTTAGCGCCACCTCCGCGCCCGTCGCGCTCAGCCGCCCCAACAGGGCATCACGCTGCCCGTCGTAGAAGTCGTCCGGCTCCAGGCTCGCGTAGGACGTGCCCGCGAAGGTGAAGCGACCGTCGAAGTTCCCCGTGAAGGCCACGCTCCCGTCCGGAAGGACGCCCACCGCGAGCACGTCCGCGTAGTGGCCGTAGGTCGTGGGCAGCAGCCAGACCCACAGCGGCGCACCACTCACGCTCCACCGCGCCACGAACGGGCCCTGGCCGGTGATGGCGCCCGCTCCGAAGTCGGTGCCCTGGGCCGCCCAGCCACCGACGGTGACGTTCTCCTGGGCGTCCACGGCCACGCTCACCGCCTGGGTGCCACGCAGCGACTGCCCGGCCAGCACCCGCGCCCACTGGTAGGCACCATCCCACTGGACCTTCAGGACGAAGGAGTTGGGGCCCTCGTCGTCATAGGGGCGCGGCTTGCCTGAGTAGACAGGCCCGGCTCCGAAGTCGGCATGACCCCAGAAGCCGCCCGTCACCACGGCGCTGCCATGCGCGTCCGTCGCCAGGTCGTACACGGGGATGATGTTGTCCTCGGGGCCATCCTCTCCCTGGCTCCAGGACCGGTAGCCCCGCGTCCAGTCCACCGCGCCCGTGGGCGTGAGCTTCAGCAGGAACATGCCCTGCCCCTGTGGCAGCGGGCCCTTGCCCAGGTCAGGTGCGCCGGAGTACTCGCCCGTGGCGAGCACGTTGCCCAGGGTGGTCACCGCCACCTTCCTGAAGGTGACCCCCGGGTGCGCGAACTCGCGCGTCCACGCAACGCCGCCGTCCGCGCGGTGGAGCGTGATGACGTCCGTCTCCGCTCCCGAATACGGCCCATCCTGCGTCTGCGCCACCGCGCTGAGCACGGCGAAGCCACCATCCGGCGCGGGGGCTGTGTGAATCGCGCGCTCCGCCTCGGGACGGTTCGACTGCTTCACCCACGTGGTGGTCCCCGCCGGCTGCGTGCCTCGGTACGAGCAGAACGGCGCGCTCTCCGTGACGACGACCAGGCGGGGCGCGGCGTCCAGAATCTGCTCCCGCGCCGCATCCACCGACGCGAAGCTCAGACCGTCGTTCGAGGAGGGATACAGCTGGAAGGCATGGCGGCCCGAGGTGGTGACGGTGGCCGTCACGTCGTACTCCACCCACTCGTCCTTCTTCACCGCCCACGCGTCGGCGAGGACTTCATTGACGAAGGGCGGAGGGTGAGACCAGGTGGTCTCCTTGGGGTCGAACGGAACGGACTTGAGGAGCCGGGGCGCGCGGTCCGAGGCCTCCAGCGCATACAACTGGAGCAACACGCGGCGCACTTGTCCCGGCGGCAACTGCACGTCGAAGTCGAGGTAGCTGTAGAACCCCGGCTGCGTGTCCACCTTCAGCGACGCCTCGCGGTGGAACGTCGTGTCCGGACGGTACTGGTCGATATAGGTGTCGTGCAGCGGATAGAGGGTCGTCGAGACAATCTCCCGACGCGTCAGGCACGCATCCCCCGGCGCCGTGCGGGACGCACCCGTCCAGACGAGGAGCTGAGGCCCGGGCACGGAGGAGGACTCCCAGGAGACGAACGTCACCGGGGTGGTCGAGTTCCCATACAACCCGAACGAGACGTCGCCATTGCCTCGCACCAGGTCCGTCACGTCGTATTCCACGGTGCCGAGGGGCGAGAGGAACGGAACATAGGACAGCACGCCGCCCACCCGCTGCGGGCGCGTATTCCAGGTGACGCTCGACTCATTCCAGGCCCCCTGAATCGCATACACGGAGGGACCTCCCGCCGTGCCCTCGTCGGAGACGTTCAAACGCAGAATCGCGCGTTGGACGGTCTCCGTCAGGCCTTGCACCGAGAAGCGCAGATACGCCTCGCGCTTCTGGCCATTGTCCACCCACAGCTTCCGCGACGTGCCTCCGGCCGAGGAGCCCGGCGCGGCCTCGGAGACATACGTGTCGGCGCTCGCGTTGAAGAGCGTGGGCGGACCCGACACCGGGAGCGGCGTGGGACGGTGCGGAGGATGGTCCTCCGCCGACTCGACGGTGAGGACGAGCTGGGGACGCAGCGCGGCGTTTGGATGTTCGCTCGACGCAATCGTCACTCCATCCGTGCTGTCGGGCCGCAGGTGGACGTCGGTATAGGCGTTCTGGGAGATGTGCAGGTCGGAGATATCCAGCTCAATCCAGGTGCCGCTCGTCACTGCGCCCGCGCTGGCGAGGATGTTGTTGGCCGGGGGTGGACGTGTGTTCCACGTCGTCAGCTCGTTCCAGTTGCGTCCATCCAACCGGGGGTCATGCGCGGTGGGCCCATCCGACGAGCCATCCAACGCATAGACCCGCAGCCGCGCCGTCGTCAGCGTCCCCTCGAACGGGGTGATGAGGAAGCGCAGGTACGCCTCCGACTCTGGAGACCGGTCCACCTCCATCGTCGGTGACGACCCGAAGCTCGTCGTCGGTGACGTCGACACCACGTGCGTGTCCGCCGCCGCGATGAAGGTCACCGCCTGTGTATTGAGTTCGTCACGCCGCTGGCCGTCCGGGGCCGCATCCAGCGTGGAAGCAGACACTTCACCCTGGGAACTCACACACCCACCCAGGAGTGCGAGCGCCATTCCCAGACTCCAACCCACCACTCCGCCTGTCACGTATCTCACGTCATCTCTCCTTCGGGTCCAGCCAGGACGATGCGTGAGCAACAGGTGCGCCAATCCATCTGTCCGTTGGAAGTCTCGCGGGGTGCCCGCACCGCTCAAGGGCGGAGCTTGAAGTGCAGCAAGTCCGAGCGACGCTCGCGGGGCGTGTACCAGGTGCCCTCCAGCTCGAAGGGCGTCTTGAGGTCCGCGGTCACCACGAGGCCATCACTCACCGGAGACAGGAGGAGCTGCGACTGGAGCGGAGCGAACACGCGAACCCAGCGCGTCCGCAGGTCGACGCCGAAGCCCGCCACCGTCGGGCGCAACGACGCACCCTCTTCCGTCGGACCGACGTCCCCGAGCCCCAGCCTGCTTCCGCCTCCAAGCTGCGACGTCACGACGTTCCCCGACGCATCCACCACCAGGTCATGGAAGTCGACGTCCTGGAGCTGCCTCAGCGTCACCTCGTCGCCCGTCGCGCTCAGGCGGCCCAGCATCGTGTCGCGCGGCCCGCCATCGTATTCGTCCGGCTCCCGGCTCGCGTACTCCTGCCCGGCGAACGTGAAGCGGCCTCCGAAGTTCCCCGTGAAGAAGACGCCGCCGTCGGGCAACAACGCCAGCGTGGACAGCCCACTGAAATAGACCGGGATGACCCGGGACCAGACAGGTGCACCGCTCGCATCCCAGCGCGCCACGAAGGCGCCGTTCTGGGTGATGGCACCCGCTCCAAAGTCCGTGCCCTGCCCCGCCCAGCCGCCGACGGTGACGCGCTCCTCCGCGTCCACCGCCACGCTTGTCGCCTGGGCTCCCCGGAGCGAGTCCGACGTCAGCGTGCGCGCCCACTGATAGGCGCCGTCCCACTGGAGCTTCAGGACGAAGGAGTTCGGATACGTGTCGTCATACGGGAACGGCTTGCCGGAATAGACGGGCCCCGCTCCGAAGTCCGTGTAGCCCCAGAAGGTCCCCACCACGAGCGCGCTGCCATGCGCGTCCGTCGCCAGGTCGAGCACCTGCATCGGGTTGTCGACGGACTCGTCCATCCGCTGGAACCACGCCTTGTAGCCACGCGTCCAGACCACCCCGCCCGTGGGCGAAAGCTTCATCACGAACATGCCCTGCCCTCGCGGCAGCGCGCCCGTGCCCAGGTCCGGTGCACCGAGGTAGCTCCCCGCCACCAGGACATTTCCCTGCTTCGTCACCACCACCCGCTCGAAGGACACCTGCGGATGGGAGAACGCGCGGCTCCACGCGACGCTCCCGTCCGCGCGGTGAAGGGTGACGACATCCGTCCGCTCGGAAGACGGGGGACTGGTCACCGGTTGCTCCACCCTGCTGATGACGACGAAGCCGCCGTCGAGCGCGGGGGCCGAGTGAGTCGAAAGCTCCGCCGAGGGGTCGCTCGACTGAGTCACCCACGCCGTCGAGCCTGATGGAGGCGTGCCCTGGTAGGAACAGAAGGGCTCGCTGTCGGTGATGACCACCAGTCGCGGCGCGACGGAGAGCAGCCCTCGCTCCTCCATCTCGGACGAGGCGAAGCGCATCCCATCCGCGGAACCATCGAGCAACGCGAAGGCGTGACGCCCCGACGTCGTCACCACGTCCGTCACGTCCAGCTCCACCCACTGGTCCTTCTTCAGCGCCCCCAGGTCCCCCACCACGCCCCCCATGATGGCGGGCTTGCGATACCAGTCCGTCGTCGCCTCATCGAACGGAGCGGCCTGGAACAACCGGGGCCCATTCCCGGAGGCATCCAGTGCATAGAGGCGCAGCAACACGCGGCGGACCGGCGCCGCCCCCAGTTGTACGTCGAACTCCAGGTAGCTCTCCGCGCGCGGTGACGCATCCACACGCAACGAGGCCTCGCGGTAATGCTGCGTGGTGGGGCTGTCCGGCGTGACGAAGGTGTCCTGCGACGCGAGGATGGAGGTCGCGAGAACCTCCTGGCGTGTCAGGCAGTCATCCGTCGGAGCAGTCCGGGGCGCCCCCGTCCAGACGAGCAATTGGGGCTCGAGTGCGAGGACCTCTCGCGAGTGGAACGACACCTCGTCGCCGGAGTTCGCATACAGGCCGAAGGTGACGTCGCCATCGCCTCGCACCTCTTCCGTCACGTCGTAGTCCGCGAAGCCGAACGGCGCGAGGAACGGTGCGCGGTCCAGCGAGCCGCCCACCTTCGTCGGGCGCGTGTTCCAGGTGACAGCCTCGCTCCATGCCCCCTGCGTGGCGAAGACCGAGGGCCCTCCCTCCGTGCCATCCTCGCGAACGCGCAGGCGCAACACCGCGCGCTGCACCGTCTCCGTCAGCCCCTGCACGGAGAAGCGAAGATGCGCCTCTCGCTCCGGCGTGCTCCCGACGCGAAGCGCCTCCGACACACCACCGGCCGAGGAGTCCGGCACATCCACGGAGACAAACGTGTCAGCGCTCGGAGCGAACGAAACGGGCGTACCCGACACCGGGAGTGGCTCGGGGCGCGGAGGCGGATGGTCCTTCGCGGACTCGATGGTGAGGACGAGCTGGGGGCGCAGCGCGGGGTCCGGGTGTTCGCTCGACGCGAGCGTCACGCCATCCGGGCTGTCTCCCCCCATGAAGATGTCGAGATAGCTGCTCTGGGAAACGTGCAGGTCGCTGACATCCAGCTCCATCCACGTCCCGCTGGCGACGGGGCCCGCGCTGACGAGCGCCCAATAGCCGCCCCACTGCGGACGCGTGTCCCACGTCGTCAGCTCGTTCCATGTCCGGACTCCTGGCGGGTCGTGGACGGTGGGCCCGTCCTCCGTGCCCTCCAGCACGTACAGGCGCAGGCGCGCGGTCGTCATCGTCCCCTCGAAGGGCTGGATGAGGAAGCGGAGGTAGGCCTCGGCATCGGGCGAGCGACCGAGCACCAGCGTCTCCGAGGAGCCGAAGCTCGTCGTCGGAGACGTCGCCACGACGTGCGTGTCCGCCGCCGCGACGAACGTCACCGTCCGGGTGACGAGTTCCTCACGCCGACCATCTGGAGGAGCGACCACCTCCGTGGAACCCGGCGCCACACCTTGGGAAGCCCCGCACCCACTCAGGAGCGCGAACACCACTCCCCAGCCCCTCCAACCCGCCCCGACCGTCATCCGCCTCACGTCACCGCTCCCTTGAGACCAGAGGAGACGATGGGTGAGCAACAGTCACGCCAGTCAGGGCCGGTGCGCTCCCTCTACCTGGTGGGCGAGGGAGCGAGCACCGTGTCCCGCGGCGTCAGTACACGTTGTACTTGCGGCGCAGCGCCTCGTGCTCTTCCGCGTTGCGCGAGGGGCGCAGCGTCTTCTGCGCGTCGTGCAGGTAGTACCAGAACTCGCTCGGCGTGGGCGCCATGGCGGCCTGGAGCGACGCCACCGTGGGCGCGCCGATGGGACCCGGGGGCAGGCCCTTGCGATGACGCGTGTTGTACGGGTCCTCGGGGTCCCTCAGTCGCTGGAGGAACGCCTTGCGGTCATTCCACTGCGCGAGCACGTACCGCGACGTCGCGTCCACGCCGAGCGGATAGCCCTTGTCCACGCGCTTCCAGAGGATGCCCGCGACCAGCGGACGCTGGTCCGGCACGGGCTCCTCGCGCTCCAGCATGGAGGCCATCACCACCACCTCGTGCAGCGTCCTCCCGCTCTTGGAGATGGCGTCCCGGTTGGGCGTGTAGAAGCGCTCCCCGAAGGCATTCAACTGACGCTGGATGAGGTCCTCGACGTCGAACTTCCCCGGAATCACGCCGTAGGACTCCGGGTACAGGTAGCCCTCCAGGGTGGTGGTGGGCAGGGGGAACGGCGCGGTGAAGCGACTGGGATTGCTGGCCGCGGTGATGTACGCGCCCGCGGTGATGAAGCCCGCCGCCGTGAGCGCCGCGTCGGTGTCCCGCAGGCGCCAGCCCTCCACCACCAGGAACGGGATGTCGTCGGGGAGCGGGTTGCCCTCCAGCACCGTGGCCAGCTCCGCCACCGTCATGGACGGGCTCACCGGGTGTCGTCCCGCCTTGGGCGAGAACGAGCCACGACGGAAGAGGTGCCAGCGCCACACCCGCGCATCACGGATGAGGCCCTGGTTGGCGAGCAGCACGCCCAGGCCTCTCCCGGAAGTGCCCTTGGGGACGGTGAACTCCACGGGGGTCGCGCCGGGGGCCGCGACGGCTTGATGCGCCGCCTGCTCCACCCACCAGAACGCACCCACACCCGCAGCCGCCAACAGCACGAAGACCACTGCCAGACTCACGAGGACTTTCTTCATCGCGGCGCAGGGTAGCACCGTCGTCCCGCCGTGCATCCATTCGAGTCACCGGATGTCCGCTCCCGGGCGCTGGCCCGGCCACCAACCAGGCGGCACGGGCCACGGCCCCTCCTCGTCCCCCTGCCTTGGGTCATCCGTTCCGACTGGCCTCCAGGTGCGAACTCCCTCGCGAACGTGCGCGTGACGATGGCGACAAGACGCGGCGCCGTCCTTTGTACAGAGGGTCAGCCACCCCAGTTCTTCCGGAGAGGGGCCAGAGAGCCAGGGGCCGATGGCGGGTCATGAACACGGGGCACATCTTCGCAACCGTTGCATCTACCCACGACCCGAGGACCCTCGTATGGCCACTCAAGCCGGCAAGCTCCAGGGCAGCTACCTTTCGACTCGCGACGGAACCCAGATCTACTTCAAGGACTGGGGTCCCAAGGACGGACAACCCATCGTCTTCTCCCATGGCTGGCCGCTCACGGCCGATGCCTGGGAAGACCAGATGATGTACCTGTCCGAACGAGGCTTCCGCACCATCGCGCATGATCGTCGTGGCAACGGGCGTTCGTCACAGCCATGGGAAGGCCACGACATGGACCACTTCGCGGATGACCTCGCGGAGCTGACCGCCGCGCTCGACTTGCGCAAGGCCGTGCATGTCGGCCACTCGACGGGCGGCGGCGAGGTGACGCGGTACATCGGCCGCCATGGAACTTCTCGCGTCGCCAAGGCCGTGCTCATTGGCGCCGTGCCTCCCATCATGCTCAAGACGGACTGGCACCCGAATGGCCTGCCCATGAAGGTCTTCGACGACATCCGCTCGGGCGTGCGTGGCGACCGCTCCTCCTTCTTCAAAGAACTGAGCATGGCGTTCTACGGCTTCAACCGGCCGGGAGCGAAGGTCTCCGAGGGCCTGAGGGAGAGCTTCCGCCTCCAGGGTCTGCAGGGCTCGCTGAAGTCCGAGTACGACACCATCAAGGCCTTCTCGGAGTCGGACTTCCGCGCGGACCTGGCGAAGTTCGACGTGCCCACGTTGGTGATGCACGGCGACGACGACCAGATTGTCCCCTTCGAGGGCGCGGGGAAGATCACCGCCACGCTCGTGAAGGGCGCGCAGTTGAAGGCCTACAAGGGCTTCCCCCACGGCATGTGCTCGACCCACAAGGACGTCATCAACGAGGACCTGCTGCTCTTCATCAAGGGCTAACGCGACGAACAGGCCGCGCGGGCCAGCTCAACCACCCGCGCGGGCCGTTCAGCCTCCCACCATCTTCAGGAAGCGCCGCTGCATCTCCTCCGGAGACACCTCTTCGATGCGCATGGAGAGCGACCAGCGGTGGCCGAACGGATCCTGGATGTGGGCCACGCGGTCGCCGTAGAACTCGTCCTTGATGGGACGCTCCAGCACGGCTCCGGCGGCGATGGCCCGTTGGGCCATGGCGTCCACGTCGTCGACCGAGAGGTTGAGCAGGCTCGTCGCCCCTCCCCGACTCTGCGGCCCGACGATTCCGTACTCCGGATACTCATCCGCGATGGACAGCACCACTCCGCCCAGGAGCATCTCCGCATGGCCCAGGCGACCGGAGGGCTCCACCAGCCGCATCCGCTCCTCGGCGCCGAAGACCTGGGAATAGAACGTGAGCGCGGCGGTCGCGTTCTTCATCACGAGCTGGATGCCCAACCGAGGCTGCGGGGACACGTCCTTCTTCATGGCAACCGTGGTGTCTGGCTTCATCACGAACCTCCTGGTTCAAGGGTGGATATCCACAGTCTGCCCATCTGGCACGCGGGGGGATTGGACGAAATGCACCCCGTGTGAGGAACCCATGATGGTTCCGTGATGCGAGAATCACGCCTCAGGGAGTCTGCTGACCCTGTCCGCCGCCGATCCACTGGCGGCTCGCCGGTCCCGACTCCGCGCTCCCCGAGGTCCACATGTCGTCTCTTCGAATGAGCCCGCGAGGCTTCGCCTGCCTCGCCGTGTTTCTCTGCATCGCGGCCGTGACGCCCGCGTGGGCGGACTCCCGCCCGGCATTCCTCGCACCAGGGCTCTCCTTCGAAACCCTGGTCGGCGCCGTGACGATGGGCCCCGCGAGCGACCACCAGTTCGACGGAGCCGTGGCCTGGAATGGAACGCACCACCTGGTGGTGTGGACCGACTACCGGCACGGCGGCTCAAGCGGGCGCATCTACGCGGCCCGCGTGAGTCCGACGGGAGAGGTGCTGGACCCGGCGGGAGTCCTCATCAGCCCCATCGCGGACAAGAGCACCACCCCTCATGTGCTCTTCGATGGGACGAACTTCTTCGTCGTCTGGCATGCGACGCGGCCGGGTGAAGCAGGTGACCTCATCCTGGGCGCACATGTCACGCCGGAGGGCCAACTGGTGGAGCCCACACCCAGACGACTCGCCAGTGCAGCCCCGGGAAGCGTGTATGGGAAGCCCACCGTGGCGTTCTCGGGCAGCCAGTACCTGGTCACCTGGAGCGAATACGCCCCCGACCTGGGCCCCACGCTCCGAGGGACACGGCTCTCGTCCTCGGGCGACGTGCTCGACATCATGGGCCTGGAGCTGGGTGAAGGCAGGGAGCCGACGGTCTCCTGGGGTGGCACCCACTTCCTCGTCGTCTCCACGCGCGGCAATCCGCTCGACTTCAATCGGGACATTCTTGGGGCGCGGGTGAGCCCCGAGGGCCTCGTCCTGGGGACCTTCATCATCCACACGAACTTCGCGCATCAATCCATGGCCAGCGTGGCCTTCAATGGCACGCACTTCCTGGTCGCATGGCATGACATGCGATACGTCGACGGCGTGCGCTACGGCGGCATCCATGGCGCGCGCATCACGACCTCCGGGGGTGTGCTGGATCCCAACGGACGGGTGCTCGTAGCGAACCGCAGGAACTTCACTGCGTCTCCCTGTGGGATGGCGTCAACGGGAACTGAGTTCTTCGTCACCTGGTATGGGGGGAAGGACGAAGACAAGGAGGACATCCGTGCGACGCGGGTGAGCAACACGGGCACGGTGCTCGCCGAGAGCCTGTTGGTCAGCACGTCCGCCAACCGCCAGGAGGAGCCCGCGGTGGCCTCGGATGGCAATCGCACCCTGCTGGTCTGGATGGAGCAGCGCCCGTTTCCCCAGGGGACGGACCTCTACGGCACCCTGCTGAGCGTGGAGGGCGTGGAGCTGACGCCGGGAGGTTTTGTCATCTCCCAGACGGCCGGCGATCAGGGTGACCCCGCCGTCGCCTTTGATGGGACGAACTACCTGGTCGTGTGGCGCGACACCCGAACGGGCATCGAGACACCCAGACTCCATGGCCGCCGCATCTCCGCGAGCGGAGTCCCCGTGCGACGCGAGTTCCCCATCCACGCCCATCGGTCCTTCCTCGACGCACCCCGACTCGCCTGTGGTGGGGGTGATTGCTTCGCGGTCTGGGATGAGCCGCCGGTGTCGTCTGGCTTCGGAGATATCGCCCGGGGAGCGCGCGTGAGCCCCACGGATGTCGTGCTCGATCCACTGGGCATCGACCTGGGCGGTGGGGCCCCGGAGTCCTACCCGGCGGTCTCGTTCGACGGAACGAACTTCCTCGCCGTCTGGGAGGTCCATCCCTCCGGCAGCGGCGTGCTCCGACGACTGGAGGCGGTCCGCGTGAGCAGGGCCGGCACCGTCCTCGCGCCGGGCCGCATCCTGGTTCGGCAGAGCGAGCTGACGCCCGAAAAGCCGTCCATTGCCTTCGACGGGACGAACCACGTCATCGCGTGGACGGAGGGAGGAACCGTCCGCGCGCTCCGCGTGGACACGGAGGGAATGGTGGTGGACCCGGAGCCCTGGCTGCTCTCGTCACCGGGGCAGGAGCCGCCATTCTGGGGGCAGGCCCAGGTGGCGGCGACCGGCACCTCCACACTCGTGTACTGGCTCTCGTCCGCGCCGGGTGACAGTACGGCGAACCTGTTGCTCGGCGCGAGGATCGACTCAGCGAGCGGGACGGTCGATACCCCCGTCGAGTTAGGTACGCTGGCGCTCGAGTATCAACTCCCGAGCGCGACGTCCGTCGGGGCCAACCGCTTCCTGCTCGCCTACCAGCGCTTCGTCGGACCGCCCTACGCCGCGCTCCGCGTCCACGCGCGCATGGTGGACTACGACGCCGCGCCCCTCGCCGTGGCTCCGGCACGAGGGCCGTCCGGAGGCTCCAACGCCAAGATGTGCATCCCGCACCCGTCAGCTCCCGAGGTCGCCATCGAACATCCGGCACAGGACGTGGCCGACGACGACCTCGTGAACATCGTCACCGATACGCCCCCTGCGGACATCCAGGGAGAGGAAGGCTATGTCTATGTGACGAGCGGCCTCGAGGATGAGCATGGGCAGCCGGGGATGTGGTTCCCGCAATCCGAGCAGATCGACCCCATGGCGTTTGATCGCTCGGAAGTGCTCACGGAGGACACCTCCGTCGAGCTCATTCTGGAGAGCCTGGCTGCTGACAACGACACGCTGAAGTACTCGCTGGTGGAGCTGCCCCGCCACGGCCGGCTCTCGGGCACGACCCCCAACCTCGTCTATACGCCCCACCCCGACTTCCACGGCGAGGACTACCTCACGTTTCGCGTGAGTGATGGGGTGACCGAGTCGACCTCCGCCCAGGTGCTCCTCTCCGTCAAACCCGTCAACGACGCCCCCGTGGCCATGTCCCGCGAGGTCACCGTGTCCGCGGAGGGACCGGTTGAATTGGAGCTGGAAGGCCGCGACGTGGACGGAGACATCATCACCTTCGAGTTGAGCGAAGGCCCGTCGCAGGGAGAACTCACGGGCACGTTGCCCCATGTCGTGTACCGGCCCAGGGCGGGCGCATCGCGCGAGGACTCCTTCACGTTCGCGGTCAGCGATGGGGAGTACACCACCTTCGCGACGGTGACGCTGCACATCACGCCCGTGAATCATGCCCCCATCGCGAGCAACGCGCGGCTCACGATGAAGGCTGGCGAGCGACGCGCGGTGGTACTCGATGCCCGGGATGCGGACCAGGACGCACTGACCTACTCGGTGAGCGCGCGCCCCGCTTCAGGCGAGCTGTCCGGCAAGGCGCCCTCGATGACGTACGAGGCGGCGCCTGACTTCGAGGGAGAGGTGTCACTCGTCTTCACCGTCACCGACGGCGCGGGACTGGCTTCGACAGGGACGGTGCGCATCCAGGTGGAGAAGTCCGCGACTTATTCCATCGACTCAGAGCCCCGGCTGGGGGCTCTCGGCTGCGGCGCCGCTCCAGGCTCCGTGACGCCGTTGCTGCTCGCGCTCGTCGCCCTGTGCCTGCTTGCACGGCGGCAACCGCGCGTCCGCTGCTCGAAGTTCATCGTGAACCGTCCCCAGCAGAGCATGCGAGCCTGAGCACGCCCTGCTCCAGGGCTGGGGCAATCCTTCCCGCCCATCCCTATTTCATTACCAATCACCTGGACATCCCCAGGCGTGGCACACGAGGACGGCAGTATGAAGACGGGAATCGTGAAGTGGTTCAACGATGCCAAGGGTTTTGGCTTCATCACCCCGGATGACGGAGGCGAGGACGTGTTCGCACATCACTCCGCCATCAACGCGGACGGCTTCAGGTCTCTCCAGGAGAACCAGCGGGTCGAATTCGAGGTGACGAAGGGGCCCAAGGGGCTGAACGCGCAGAACATCCGGCCGATTTAGGGAGGACGTGCCTCAACGGAGGAAGCCGATCCATGGCCGGGGGAACAGTCCTGCCCTCGGCTGCTCGCAGGCCGTCCTCCCGCGCTCGAAGGTGGCTTCCCGGCCACCGCTCAGCGCGCGGCGCTCTTGATGACAGGCAGCTTGGGCGCCCGGCCGTAGAGGAGCTGGTAGGTGTTGTACGAGCGCAGCACGCGCTTGATGTAGCCGCGCGTCTCGGAGATGGGGATCTCCTCCACCCACGCATCCAGCGGCAGGTCCGGCTTGTCCGAACGCCAGCGGTTCACCGCGCCCGGGCCGGCGTTGTAGCTGCCCACCGCGTACGGCGTGTGTCCGCCGAACTTCTTGAGCAGTCCGCCCAGGTAGTGCGCCCCCATGCGGATGTTGAGGTCCGGCTGGAGTAGCTGCTCCACCGTGAATCGCTTGAGCTTCAGCTCCCTCGCCACGCCCTTCGCGGTGGACGGCATGAGCTGGGTGAGGCCCAGCGCTCCGGCCCAGGACAGCGCCTTCGGATCCAACGCGCTCTCCTCGCGCATCAGCGCCTGGAGCAGATCCGCCTCCACGCCCGACACGGCCGTGTGCTTCTCGATGAGCTCGCGGAACGCGTTGGGATACGCGACTTCCCACACCACGCGCGTCTCGCGGGTGATGCGGCCGCTCAAGTCCTTGCGCAGCGCCAGCCGGGCCACCGCGTGTGCGGCGCGCTCGTCACCGGCCTCGTGCAGCACCAGCACCAGCAGGCGGATGGCCTCCGCGGGCTGGTTCGTCCGGCTCACCGCGAGCAACTCCGATGACACGGCCTCCGGGAACCCGAGCCGCAGCAGCTCGATGCCCGCGCGGAAGTGCGGGTCCTCGCCCACCGGCCCCGCGAACAGCGGCCACGGACTGGCCGCGTCGGGCACCGCGAAGATGTCCGGGGAGATGCGCTCCAGCCGCGCCGGGTCCACCGTGGACAGCTGCGAGCGCGCCATCAGCCCGTAGTACGTCGCGGGGTGCTCCACCGCGATCTTCTCGAACAGCTCCGCCGCGCCCTGGATGTTGCCCTGGTCCTGGAACGTGCGCGCCCGCCAGTACCGCGCGCGCTCCACGTCGTAGCTCTCGTCCGCCTGCGCGAAGCGCTGCTCGATGCGGTCCAGGAAGGACAGGCCCGCGTCCTCCACCTTGCTGGTGCGTGCGATCCAATACGCCTTGAACAGCGCCTCGCCCAGGAAGTCCCCCTGCGGATACAGCCGCGCCAGCTCGTCCAGCCGAGCCATCGCCTCCTTGGGGCGGTCCGTCTTCACGTACAGGTCCGCCGCGTAGAACAGCGCGTCGTCCGCGAAGCTGTGGTCCGGGAACTCGCGCGCCAGTCGCTCGTACGTGTCCGTCCCGCGCGCCGAGTCGACAATCGAGCGCGACGAGCCCAGCACATACAGCGCACGCGCCAGCAGGTCCCGGTCCTCACACTTCTCCACGACCTGCGACAGAATCTGGATGGCGCGCGTGTGCTGGCGCTCCTTGCGCATGCCCTTGCCGTAGGCGAAGTGCGCGCGACACGCGAGCGGCTCCGGCAGCTTCAACTGCGCCAGCATGGGCTCCAGTTGCGTCAGGCCCTGCTTGTTGCGGTGCAGCTCCACCAGCGCTTCACCGCGAGCGACCTTGGCCTCCAGCGGGGCCGCCTGTCCCTTGAGGCGCTTCTCCGCCTGCATCGCCAGCGCGGACAGCGGATGCGCGCCCCACAGGCGCCACAGCGCGGCGCGCTCGGCGGCGCGGTCCTTCTTCTCCGCGGCGATGTCGGCGATGGCCATCAGCGCCTCGGCGCCCACGTTGCGCCCCCAACTGGGCGCGGCACGCGACGTGAGCGGCTCCAGCGCGGCCATGGCCCCCGCCGCGTCCTTCTTCTTGCGCAGCACCCGCGACAGCGCCAGCCGGGCGTCCACGTACAGCCGGGACTCTGGTGACACCTGGGCCAGCAGCACGGCGGCCTCGTCGAAGCGACGCAGTCCCTCCAGCGCCACGCCCGCGTGCGTGAGGCACCGGTCTTGAAGCGCGGGGTAGTCCGACGCCAGCGCGGCCAGCTCCTTCGCGGCGGTCTCCTCGTCTCCAGAGCGCAGCGCGGCCAGCGCGCGCAGGTAGCGCACCGGAGGCGTGGTGCCCTCGTCCTTCAGCAGCTCGCGGGCTCGGCTGTACTGGCCCTTGTCGAAGGCCGCCCGGGCCTCCTGCTTCTTGCCCTCGCCGAAGTACGGCGCCAGGTCCTCCAGGGCATAGCGGCGGCCCCGGTGGACGACGGGCGCGGGGGGCGCGGCGTTGGGGAAGGCCGGGTTGAGGACCTCCACGAAGCCCTCGGGCAGCTGCGTCTTCTCCGCGTCCGGACGCGGCGAGAGCTGGGCCTCGGAAGGGGCGTTCTCCGTATGGGACGAGGGGGCCTCCGTCACGATGGGGCTCGACGCCTGGGGGGCGGGAGCCGGCGCGGCCTCCGTCTCGGCGGGGGTGGAGACCTGGGGTGCGGGAGCCTGCGCGGACAAGAGGAGCGCGGAGGCGACGACGGCGAGCTTGGGCAGGAAGGGCTTCATACGCGGGGCTGGGGACCCTGGGAGGTGGGCGCGGGCTCGCCCCATGACAACCGGGAGTGCATGGAAAATTTCCGGAGGTGGACACAGGTTAGACTGTCCGCACGCCCATGGACATCCGGACTCAGAGCGCTCTGCTGGCATCCATCATCGGCCTGGCCCTGGGCGTGTCCATGTTGTTGCGCCCGGCCCGGCCGAAGGTCCTCACCCTGTACTCCGTCTTCGCCCTGACGGTGGCCGGGTACTACCTCTCGTTCTTCTTCCACAGCCTCTTTCCCGCGGCGACCTACCCCTGGGCGGCACGCATCACCCTGGGCATCACCGTGCTCGTCGCCTCGCTCGTCCCAGGCGCGGCCGTGGGCTTCTTCCTCGAGTTCTTGGATGTCAGCAAGGGAACACACCAGGTCGGCCGCCGGCTCGCCCTCCTGTCGGTCTTCCTGGGCCTGGCCGTGGCCGTCACCCCCCTGGCCGACAAGGTGTGGGCTCGCGTGGCCATGGGTGTCTGGGTGCTCGGCTCCCTGCTCGCTTCGGTGTCGTTGCTGCTCCACCGGGTCCGGACCAACGAGTCGCGCATCGAGCAACTGAGGCTGATGTACCTCGCCATCGGCGCGGCGGCGGGCATCCTGTTCTCGGCGCTCGACTTCCTGGGCACCGTCATTCCGCTGCCGACGCTCGGGCCCGTCTTCACCACGCTGTACCTGTTCTTCCTCGCGCAGACGCTGTTGCGGCTGCGGCTGATGGACCTGCATGAGCTGTTGGGGAAGATCGCCTCGCAGACGGTGCTGGCGGTCATCCTCGCGGCCGTCTTCACCGTGCTGACGGCGTGGGTGGACGAGGACACGGGGCTGTTCGTCTTCAACACGGTGGTGGCGGCGTTCGTCATCCTCATCCTGTTGGACCCGCTGCGCACGAAGGTGGAGGAGATGGTGGTGCGCATCTTCTTCCGCGAGCGCTTCGCGTTGCTGGACGCGCTGGGGATGTTGCGAGCGCGGATGGCGAACGTCATCGACATCTCCGAGCTGGCGCGACTGGTGCTCGACACGCTCCACGAGACGGGCCGCGTGACGCACGCGTCGGTGTATCTGCTCGCGGAGGACCGGCCGGGGTATCGGCTGCTGGATTCGCGGGGGCCGTTGCCGGTGTCGTTCCTGGACACGGCGGCGGCGCGAGGCCTGTTGTTCGCGGTGGCCAGCGGGCAGAAGGCGGTGCTGCTGGAGAACGTGGAGCGGCGTGGCGCGACGATGCGACTCCAGTCGGTGGAGGGACGGCGCTACCGCGACGAGCTCAAGCGGCTGAACGACACGCGCGCGGCGCTGGTGCAGATGAAGGCTGGCATCAGCGTGCCGATGGTGGGCAATGACCGGGTCATCGGCTTCCTGAATCTCTGGGACGAGCGGGTGCCGGAGGCGTACGCGTCCGATGAGATTGCCCTCATCCTGGAGGTGGCGGAGAAGCTGGCGACGGTGCTGGAGAACTCGAAGCTGTACGAGAAGATTCGAGAGAGAGATCGACTGGCGGCGCTGGGAGAGATGGCGGCCGGCCTCGCGCACGAGATTCGCAATCCGCTGGGGGCCATCAAGGGCGCGGCGCAGTGTCTGGACCCCATGCGGCTGCCGGGTGAAGACGGCGAGTTCCTGGAGGTCATCGTCGAGGAGGTCAACCGGCTCAACGGCGTGGTGACGGCGTTCCTCGACTACGCGCGGCCGATGAAGCAGAGCTTCGGGCCCACCGACTTGAACGAAGTCGTGACGCGGACGATGCGCCTCATCCAGAACGACGTGCCGGCGAACGTCCAGCTCGCGGTGGAGTTGGACCTGCTCCTGCCCCGAGCGGATGGAGACGCCGAGCAGCTCAAGCAGGTGCTCATCAACCTGGTGCAGAACGCGGTGCAGGCGCTGGACACGCGCGAGGGTCGAATCACCGTGCGCACGGAGAAGCCGGAGCGCTTCGGCGAGTTCCGAAACGCGGGGGGCGAGGTGCTGGAGGTGCGCGTGTCCGACAACGGCCCGGGCATTCCATCGGACCAGCAGCCGCACATCTTCGTGCCCTTCTTCACGACGAAGCAGAAGGGCACGGGGCTGGGGCTCGCCATCTGCCAGCGCATCGTGAAGAACCACGGCGGCAGCATTTCGGTGCAGAGCAAGGCGAGCGAGGGCACCACGTTCATCATCCGTCTGCCCGCGCTGCCTGCGGAGAAGCCCGCGGAGGGGCTCGTCGCGGAGGGCACGGGCACCCCGCCGCCCGCGACGCGCATCTCCCAGTCGTTCCCCATGCCGGAGGAGCTGCGAGAGCCCCCTGCCCCGTCGACCCCGGAGCCCCGGCCCAAGCGCGAGCGGCGGCGCCGAGCAAGCTGAGTGGGATTGGCGCTAGGCTGTCTGGCCATGAGCGCCTGCCCCTTCTGCCACGAGACGATGCGGCCCACCTTCCTGGGAGGCTTGCCCCGCGAGGAGTGTGGCCACTGCGGCTCCGTCTGGTTCGAGGGTGAGGCGCTGACGAAGGTGATGGGAGGCTCGGTGTCGGACGCGCTGGTGCGGCGCGCGAAGGGACACCCGGGCGTGTGCAAAGGCTGTCAGGCGAAGGTCCAGTACGTCCCCGAATGTCCCAGCTGTGGAACACCCGCGCCCAGCTGTCCCCGGTGCGGGCATGCGCCGCTGCCCGTCGTGCAGGTGCTGGGCGTCACGGTGGAGGTGTGCTCGGACTGCGCGGGCGTGGCGTTGGACCCCGGCGAGCTGCAACAGCTCCAGCAAGCGGCGGCGCAGTATCGCGACTCGCCGCTGGACATGCGGCCCACGCTCAAGCTGGGGCGAGCGACTGCGTGCGCGGAGTGCAAGCGCGAGGTGAAGCCACGCTACGGCTTCGTCTGGGAAGAAGCCCTGTACTGCGGAAGCTGCGCGCCCGAGGGCTCCGCGCCCTTCACGGAGGAGCTGACGAAGGCGGAGCCCTCCTCCGAGATGAGCACCCCGCTTTTGTCCGGCTACACCGGGAACATGGCCGCGGGTTACACGGGGGACACCACCGGCCCCGCGCTGCTGTGGCTGTTCAGGCGCGTCTTCGGGTAGTGAGCCGAGACGAGCCGGAGGCCCGCGCTCACAGGAGAGCGGCACCCTGCGCGCCTGGCGGAGGACCGCGCCTCAGTTCAAGGTCGCGGTCGCCTGCGCCAGCTTCTCCTGCGTGGCTTCCCACCGCGCATAGAGGTCTTCCAGCGTGTCCTTGCCCTCGCGGTGCGCGTCCATGAGCGGCTTGGCGCGAGCGAAGTCGTTGTAGAGGACGGGGTCGGCGAGCTGCGCCTCGCGCTCCTTCTGCGCGGCCTCCACCTTGGCGATCTGCTCCTCCAACTTGGAGATCTCCTTTTTGAGCGGCCCCTCCACCACGCTGCGCCGCTGACGCGCCTCGGCCTCCTGCCGCTTGCGCTCCTTCTCCGTCATCGCCACGGAGGACGCGGTGTCCCCCCGGGCCGCGCTCGCGCCACCCGCCGCGGCCTCCGCCTTCAGCCGCTGCTGCTCCTGGTGGTACAGGTAGTCATCCAGGTTGCCCGGGTGTGGCGTCAGCTTCCCGTCCGCCACCTCCCAGACCTGGGTGCACAACCCGTTGATGAAGCTGCGGCTGTGGCTGACGAACAGCAGCGTGCCGCCGTACAGCTTCAGCGCTTCAATCAGCATCTCCGCCGAGTCCAGGTCCAGGTGGTTGGTGGGCTCGTCCATCAGCAGGAAGTTGGAGGGCACCAGCAGCAGCTTGGCCAGCGCCACGCGAGCCCGCTCACCACCGCTGAGCACGCCAATGGGCTTCTCCACGTCATCGCCGCTGAAGAGGAAGGCGCCGAGCACGCCGCGCACGTAGCTCTCCGGCTTGTCCGCCGCGAGCGGGCGCACTTCCTCGATGATGGTGTTCTGTCGGTCCAGCTTGTCCGCGTGGTGCTGCGCGTAATAGCCCACCACCACGTTGTGCCCGATGGTCACCGTGCCCGAGTCCGGCACCAGCTCCCCCGCCACCATCCGCAGAAGAGTCGTCTTGCCCGCGCCGTTGGCCCCCACCACGGCGATGCGCTGGCCGCGCTCCACCCGGCCCGAAAGGCCGTCGTACACGGTCTGCGCGCCATAGCGCTTGGTGATGCCCTCCAGCGTCACCACGTCGCGTCCGCTCCGGTCCACTTCCGGGAAGCGGAACTTCATCGTGGAGCGCTCCTCCAGGACCTGGACCTTCTCCAGCTTCTCCAACATCTTCGCGCGGCTCTGCGCCTGCTTGGCCTTGGTGGCCTTCGCGCCGAAGCGGTCGATGAAGCCCTGCAGCTCCGCGCGCCGGTTCTCCACCTTCTCCGCCCGGGCCTGGAGCAGCACCTTCTCCTCGGCGCGCAGGCGCTTGTAGTCGTCGTAGTTGCCGGCGTACTCGCGCACGCCTTCGAGCTCCAGCGACACCACGCGGTTGATCTGCCGGTTGAGGAAGTCCCGGTCGTGGGAGATGAGCACCAGCGCCTTGCTGGAGCGGCGCAGGAAGCCGTCGAACCACGCGAGCGTGGGGACATCCAGGTGGTTGGTCGGCTCGTCGAGGAGCAACAGGTCAGGGTCCTGGAGCAGCAGTCCCGCCAGCGCCGCGCGCATCCGCCAGCCACCCGAGAGGGCCGAGGTGGGCTTGGCCAGGTCGTTGTCCTTGAAGCCCAGGCCCTTGAGGATGCGCTCGGCGTGGTGCCGGCCGAAGCGGTTCTCGAAGTCGTCCAGCTCCGCGTGCAGGTCCGCCAGGGACTGGGCCAGCTCCAGTTGGTCCTCCTCGTCCGTGGCCGCCGAGAGCGACTCCTCGGTCTCCTTGAGGCGGGTCTCCAGGGTGTCGCGCCCCGGGACGGTGCTCATCACCGCCTCCACCACAGTGCCCTCCGGCAGCCCGGCGATTTCCTGGGGCAGATACCCCCAGCGGGCCCGGCGACGGTAGGTCAGGGACCCTGAATCCGGCTGGGCGACCCCCGCCAGGATTTTCATCAGGGTGCTCTTCCCCGTCCCGTTGGCCCCGACGAGGCCTACACGGTCCTTGGGGCCGAGGGTGAAGCTGTCGCTGTCGAAGAGGACCTTCTTTCCATAGGAGAGGCTGAGGTCCTGGGCGATGACGAGGCTCATGGCGGCCGGGGATGTAACAGCCCTGGGCTCCTCGGGAAATGGCTCAGATGCCTGTCTGGAGACCGTGGGGGCCAACGTCCCCTTTCCGGACCTGCCCGGGGCCTGCCTATACTCCGGCCCCACATGGCTGCCCCCTGTCCCCATTGCGGAAGCACCGACGGCGTCGACCACCTCTGCTCAGGCCAGAGCCTCCAGCTCATCGGCCAGGTGCTCGATGGCCGCTACAAGATTGAGAGCGTGCTCGGCCAGGGCGGCATGGGCATGGTGTTCCGCGCCACGCAGACCTCGGTGCAGCGCCCCGTCGCGGTGAAGACGCTCAACCCGTCGCTCGCCGCCGCGCCCCAGTTCTTCGAGCGCTTCCGACGAGAGGCGGAGATCGCCAGCCGCCTGCGCCACCCGAACGTCATCACCATCTTCGACTTCGGCCGCGCCCCCGACGGCACCTGCTACTACGTGATGGAGCTGCTCCAGGGCGAAAGCCTCAAGGAAGTGGTGAAGCGCGAGGGGCCCATGTCCCTGCGCCGCGCCACCAGCCTCATCGAGCAGGCCACCCAGGGCCTCGCCCACGCGCACCAGGAAGGTTGCGTCCACCGCGACCTGAAGCCGCACAACATCATGGTGCAGGACCTGGGCGGGCGGGACTTCGTCAAGGTGCTGGACTTCGGTCTGGTCAAGGCGCTCGAGGCCGAGGAGGAGGAGCAGCTCACCTCCACCGGACAGGTGCTGGGCACGCCGCAGTACATGCCGCCAGAGCAGGCCGGTGGCGAGGCCGTGGACCAGCGCTCCGACCTGTAC
The DNA here is from genome assembly GCF_013336715.1 of Myxococcus sp. CA056. Lineage (NCBI taxonomy): Bacteria > Pseudomonadati > Myxococcota > Myxococcia > Myxococcales > Myxococcaceae > Myxococcus > Myxococcus sp. CA056. The sequence goes on along the minus strand of NZ_JABUMT010000005.1, from coordinate 6,325 downwards.
TCCATGGCGGGCGTGCTCTACTTCTGCCTCACGGGCAGCTCGCCGTTCGGCGCGAACACCGTGCGCAAGGCGCTCACCGCGTCGCTCACGCAGCAGGTGCCCGCGGTCAACTCCAAGCGCCAGGGCGCCCCGGTCCCCGCCGCGCTGGACGCCTTCTTCCGCAAGGCTCTGTCCCCCGAGAAGGAGGACCGCTACCAGAGCGCGCAGGAGCTCATCGACGCGATGATGGAGTCGGTGGAGGACGTCAGCGCCGAGCAGTTCGACGCGATGCCCAGCGGCGGCTCCAGCTCCGGCGTCAACGAGCGCGGCAGCGGCAGCCGGGCCAGCGGCAGTCGCGCGGGACGTCCGGGTGCCGGCAGCGGCAGTGGCGTGCGCTCCTCTCGCGTCGGCGCGTCACCGGGTCGTGGTTCCACGCCTTCCAACGTCGTCATCGCGCGCAGCCAGGCGGGAGCGCCGGGCGGAAGTGGCTCGTCACCCAGCCGCGTCCGTCCGCCCCCGGGCCGGGCCGCGGCCACCCCGCCGCCTCCCCCACCCGAGCCGGAGGGCATGTCCACGGGCAAGAAGGTCGCGTTCGTCGCGGTGCCGTTGGTGCTGCTCGGCATCGGCGCGGCGGTGGTGCTGGGAGGAGGCCAGGGTGGCTCCAAGCAGCCGGCGACCCAGGTCGTCGAAGTCCCCCGGGACAGGCCGACGAGTCCCTCGGGGGCCACGACTCCGGTCGATGCCACACCGCAGGCGCTTCGGGTGAAGTTCAACTCGACGCCGTCCGGGGCCGCCATCTACGAGGGCGAGGAGCAGATCGGCACCACACCCATCGAGCTCATGCTGCCGCGAGAAAAGTCCCACCAACTGAGCTTCCGCCTCGCGAACCACAAGTCCGAGGAGCGCTCGCTCAACTTCAGCCGTGTCGCCGGAGACAGCCAGACGGTGGACGTGACGCTCGAGCCCATTCGCGCCGCGACGCCCCCCAAGCCGAAGCCGCCTCGGCCCGCCAACACCGGGCAGGATATCAACGTCTTCGAGTAGCACCGGCCGGCTCCCGTGCGCACCGGGAGCCGTCATGCTGCGGGGCTCGCGTCCCAGGCACGGGATTGCTGCCCGGGAGCGCGGTGCCCGCCATTCGGCGGACTCAGACGAGTCGGCCCAGCTTCGGGAGCACCTCACCGCTCTTGCCCTGAACGGAGTGCTCGAAGCGACGGGAGTTCTCCGCGGGGTCCAGGTTGACGAGCCACGTCTCCCCGCCCGCACCGCGCACCTGATCGACCATGCCCGCGGCGGGGTAGACGGCGCCGGAGGTGCCCGCGGCCAGGAAGACGAAGCGCCCGCCGGAGCTGGCCGCGCGCAGCGAGAAGTCCTGGATGCGCTCCAGGTCCGCGGGGTCCAGGTACTCACCGAACCAGACGATGTGGGGCCGCAGCAGGCTGCCGCAGTCCTTGCACCCGGGCACCGTGCCCGCTGCGTACACGGTGGTGTCCTCGAAGGGTGCGCGCTTGCACTCGTCGTTGCTACAGCGCGTCTTGAAGAGGTTGCCGTGCATCTCCACCACGCGCTGGCTGCCCGCACGCGAGTGCAAGCCGTCTACGTTCTGCGTGGCGAGGAGGAAGCGGTCGCCCAGGTGACGCTCCCAGGAAACCAGCGCGTCATGGCCGGGATTGGGTGAGACGCCCGCGGCCCCTGCTCGCCGCTGGGAGTAGAAGCGCCACACCCGCAGCGGATCCTTCGCGAAGCCCTCGGGCGAGGCCACCTGCTCCACCGGCTGGTCCTCCCAGAGCCCGTTCATTCCTCGGAAGGTCGGGACTCCGCTCTCGGCGGAGACGCCCGCGCCGGTGAGGACGAGCAGCCAGGTATTCGAATCGAGAAGGAGCGTTTCCACGGTGCCTCCTGTGCGGCGTGGGATTCAGGATATGAAGCGTGGGACGACGATGACCGCGCCGGGCCCTGACGGGCGGGTGCGGAGACCTGGCTCGAGGACCCCATCATGGCGGAAATCACCCTGGACCTGCGCGCGGCTCCCAAGGCGCAGGCCTACGAGGAACTGCAGCAGCACGTTCAGGCGGCGCTCGCCGGCATCGACGACCCCATCGCGGGCATGGCGACGATGAGCTGCCTGATTCACCACGCCTTTGGCCACCTATGGACGGGCTTCTACCGGGTGGTGACGCCAGGGAAGCTGCTCCGGGTGGGCCCCTACCAGGGCACGCTGGGCTGCCTGGAAATCAAGTTCGGACAGGGCGTCTGCGGCGCCGCCGCGGCGAAGGGCGAGACGCAGGTGGTGGCGGACGTGCACGCCTTCCCGGGGCACATCGCCTGCGACGCGCGCTCCGCGTCGGAAATCGTGGTGCCGGTGTACGGGAAGAATCGCGAGCTGCTCGCGGTGCTGGACATCGACTCGGCGAGCAAGTCCACCTTCGACGAGGTGGACCGCCAGCAGCTCGAGACGATGATGCGCTGGTTCCAGCAGTAGCCGCGCCGCGCATCCATCGAAGGCCCCTGAGGGCGCGGCGGGAAGACAGCGCCCGCGCCCCAGGGAGCAGGTTCAGTCGCCGCGTGCGTAGGCCACGGCGAGCTGACCGGCGAAGCGGGCGTTGTTCACGAGGAGCGCGAGGTTGGCCTTGAGCGTCTTGCCGCCCGTGCGCTGGCCCAGCTCGCGCAGCAGGAAGGGCGTCACGTCCTTGCCCCGGATGCCCTGGCGCTCGGCTTCGGCGAGCGCGGAGGCGATCTGCAGCTCGACCTCATGGCGAGGCAGCGCGGTCTCCTCCGGCGGCGGCACGGTGTAAAGCACCCCACCCTGCCCCAGCGTCTCGAAGCGGGCGCGAGCGATGCGTGCGGCGGTGGCCACGTCATTCACGCTGTGCTCCAGCGTGATGCCGGAGTCACGGCTGTGGAAGGACGGCAGCTCTCGGGTGCCCACGCCGATGACGGGCACGCCCGCGGTCTCCAGGAGCTCCATCGTCTTGGGAAGGTCGAGCACGGACTTCGCGCCCGCGCACACCACTGCCACGGGGAAGCGAGCCAGCGCGGCGATGTCCTGGGAGATGTCCCAGTGCTCCGAGGCGCCCCGGTGGACGCCGCCGATGCCCCCCGTGGAGAAGACACGGATGCCGGCCGCGGCGGCCAGCTCACACGTGGCGCTGACGGTGGTGCCACCGGAGGCGCGGGTGGCCACGGCGATGGCCAGGTCGCGCGAGCCGAGCTTCAGCAGGGGCTCCTTGCCCTCCGCGAGTCGGCGCAGGGCCGCGTCCTCCAGGCCGATGCACACCACGCCGTCCACCACGGCGGTGGCGGCGGGCACGGCACCGGCGCGACGAATGGCTTCCTCGCAGGCTCGGGCGGCGGCGAGGTTGTCCGGATAGGGAAGTCCCTGGGCCACCACACTCGTCTCCAGGGCGACGACGGGCTGCCGCGAGTCGAGGGCGCGACGCACCTCGTCCGAAAAGCGTAGGTCCATGGCGCGCGTTTAAGCCACGGCGCGGCATGGGGACAAGCCGAGCGGCGGGGAAACGTCGGCTTGCACGAAAGGACGCTGGGTCTTATTTCCTCGCGCGACGTGTCCACATCCGCCGCCAGTGTCCCTGCTGCGCCGCCCCGCGCCTTCTCGGCCTCCGACCTGGCCATCCTTGGTGTCGTCGTTGTCTGGGGCACCAACTACACGGTGGTGAAGGAGGCCCTGGGGGTGATTCCTCCCCTGGCCTTCATGTCGGTGCGTTTCGCGGTGGCCTCGGTGGCCATGGCGGTGTTGCTGCTCGCGGTGGAGGGGTGGAAGCCGCTGCCGTGGCGGGTGCTCCTCAAGCTCGGGATGCTCGGCCTGGTGGGCAACACGGCGTACCAGCTGAGCTTCATCCTGGGGCTGGCGAACACGACGGCGGCCAACAGCGGGATGCTGGTGGCGGTGACGCCCGTGCTGGTGGCGGCCCTGGGCGCTGCGCTGGGAGTCGAGCGGCTCAACCGTCCACTGGTGATGGGCATGTCGCTGGCGGTGATGGGGATGCTGCTGGTGGTGGCGGCACGAGGAACATCGCTGGGCACGGACACCCGGTTGGGAGACGGGCTCATCCTGGTGGCCTGCGTCTGCTGGGCCATCTACACCGTGGGCATCCGCTCGCTGGGCAACGAGGTGTCGGCGCTGCGCATCACCGCCATCACCATGCTGGCGGGGGCTCCGGGAGTGGTGCTGGCGGGAGCGCCTGCGGTGCTCGCGCTGGACGTGGGGAGCATCGGCTTCAGTGCGTGGGCGGGCGTGGTGTATTCGGCGCTGATTCCGCTGGTGCTCAGCTACTTCATCTGGGGGCGCACGGTGCAGCAGGTGGGCAGCGCACGCGCGTCGCTCTACAACACGGGGGTACCCATCGTGGCCGCGCTCACCGCCTGGGGCGTTCGTGGAGAGAGGCCCACGCTGCTCCAGGGATTGGGCGCGGCGCTCATCATCGGCGGCGTGGTGCTCAGTCGCGGGAAGTGACACGGGTGAGCGGCTAGCGCCCGTCCTCCCCCCGTCGTCCCCGCTCCACCGCGAGGCCGTACTCCTCGATCTTCTTGTCCAGCGTGGGGCGGCTGATGCCCAGCAACGCAGCGGCCCGGACCTTCTTGCCGCCGGCTTCTCGCAGAGCCTCGGCGATGGCGTCGCGCTCCAGCCGTCCCACGCGAGACTGGAGCGTCTGGGAGTCACTGGCGGGGCCGCCCTGCTGGACCTCTGGAGGAAGCTGCAGCGCCCCCACCCTTCCCCCGGCGTAGAGCAACCCCAACCGCTCCCCCACCAGCTCCAGCTCCCGCACGTTGTGGGGCCACGGGTAGTCCGCCAGCAGGCGCCGGGCATCCGCGCCCAGCACCGGAGGCTCCCGCCGCACCCGGCGCGCGGCACGCGCGAGGAAGCCCTCGAACAACACCAGCACATCCGCCCGGCGCTCGCGCAAGGGAGGCACCTCCAGCTCGAAGCCCATCAAACTCCGAGCGAGCGACGCGTCCACCTCCCCGTGGGTCCCCAGCAGTGTCACGGGAACCGACGCGGTGACGAGCAACCGCACGTCCACGGGCTCCTCGCCGCCCTGCCGCGCTGGCGCCACCCTTCGAGCCAGCAGTCGAGCCAGCCGCTCAGCGGCGCTCCGAGGCAGCGCCTCGACGTGCTGGAGCAGCAGCGAGCCCCGGTCCGCGCGAAGCAACGCGGACGCCACGGGAGGCTGTCCAGGCGCGCTGGCGCGGCCGAAGAGGGCCTCCTCGACGACTTCGGTGGGCTGACGGCAGTCCACCACCACCAGCGGCTCCAGCGCCCGGGGCGATCGAGCATGGACGACCCGCCCCAACATCGTCTTGCCCGTCCCGGACTCGCCATGGAGCACCACGGGCGCGGCGCTGTTCGCCGCCCGCCGAGCACCGTCCATCAGCGCGCGCAGCGGCCTGGACGTCCCGATGAGCACGGGCGCGGGCGACTCCGCCTCCATCCGGGAGCGCACCGCCGTATAGGCCTCGCCCCCCAGCCGCCCGAGCGCCGCGAGCAGCTGCCCCTCGCCACCGGTGAACGAGGAGTCCGAGCGCGTCGCATAGAGCACGCCGAAGGGCATCCCTCCGGAGGCCACGAGCGGCGCGCACATCTCCGTCTCCGACTGGACCAGCTCCTTGCGCTCCAGCGCCACCTGCGCCAGCGAGCGAGGCACGGACATGGACTCCGCGCCCGACACCGCCGCGGTGAGCAGCCCCGTGTTGCTTCCCAGCAGCGCCGCGGCCCGGTCGGCGCTGAGGGCTCGAGCGACTTCATCCGCCAGCCGCCGCAACACCATGGCCTCGCTGGTGGCCCCCAGCAGCGCCGTGCCCGCCGAGTACAGCGCCGCGGCGGCGCCCACGTGAGGCAGCACCTCTTCAATCGGGACGTGGCCAGGTGACGTCGGCCCGCCTTCCACGAGCGTCACTGGGGGCGGCTCGAAGACAGCCACCGTCAAACCCACCCGGACGCGGTCGCCGGGATGCAGCACCACCTCGCCGCTGATGCGCGCGCCGTTCAGCAGCGTCCCGTTGCGAGAGCCCAGGTCCGTCAGTCGGACCTCTCCCTCGTGGACGGTCAGCTGGGCGTGCTTGCGGGAGACCTGGTCATCGCGCAGGGGGATTTCGCAGGACGGGCTGCGGCCAATGGCCATGTCCGAGAGCACCTCGAAGCGGCGCCCCGCGGACGGGCCAGTGAGCAGCAGGAGTGCGGGCATGGGGCGCGGAGCCTAATACGACCTGGTCACTTCAAGAATGCGTGAGGGTGGGCGAAGTGTTCCCCCTGCATGACGCCGAAGCAGTTGAAGCGACTGGAGGGAGAGCTGGCGAGCTTCCTTGAGTCGATGTTCTCGGGCCTGGG
>NZ_JABUMT010000058.1:0-429 GCF_013336715.1 Myxococcus sp. CA056 | reverse complement strand
AGCGTCGCCGATGTGCCGATGGCATCGCGGAACGGGCCATAGAACGCGGAAGCGTATTTCGCCGCATAGGCCATGATCTGCACGTCTTCGAACCCGGCGCTGTCCAGCGCCTCGCGGATCGCGCCGACGCGGCCATCCATCATGTCGGACGGCGCGATGACATCCGCGCCAGCCTCCGCTTGCAGCAGGGATTGCCGGACAAGAAGCGCCACGGTGTCGTCGTTGAGAATGCTTTCGCCGCGCATCACGCCGTCATGGCCGTGGCTCGTATAGGGGTTGAGCGCCGCATCGGTGATGAGGCCGATCTCTGGCACCGCGCGCTTGATCGCCCGGCAGGCGGAGCACACGAGATTGCGCGCATTCAGCGCCTCCGAGCCGCGCTCGTCGCGTAAATTTGGATCGGTGTTCGGAAACAGGGCAATGGCGGGA
>NZ_JABUMT010000057.1:0-433 GCF_013336715.1 Myxococcus sp. CA056 | reverse complement strand
TGCATTTTGCGAGACAGTGTTATTCATATGTAATAAAGACAAGTCAGTTGTTTTTTATGCGATGAATAAATTTTATGGTCACATTATGATTATGAGTTATGTTATTCTTGTTTATCTTGATAATTGTTAAACGAGCATTTATAAATATTTGTAAAACATTAATTATCCAAACTTGATAATGATTTTTGTTTTATAAATGACACTACAATTTGGAAGTCATACTTTATGATTAAAGTACATGTGAAATTTCATATTGGATGAAATATATTGTCAAATGGATATTGGATCTATTTGCAATGTTGATCATGTTTTTTGTGTTGACGAAATGACTGAATGAGTATGCCTAAGTGTCGAAAACATATTGATGATTTCAACATAAGTAACAATGGTTATACTTGAAGTTCTCAAACATTGTACATGTCGATGTATAATG
>NZ_JABUMT010000056.1:0-433 GCF_013336715.1 Myxococcus sp. CA056 | reverse complement strand
CGGAAGCGGGCCCGTCCGCGCCCGACTTCGTCGCCGTCTGGTACGCCGCGTACCCGTCCACTCGCACTCCGGCCCCGGACCGGAGGGACAGGACAAGCGTTCGCCGCGCACAGCCCGCTCCAACCGCTGCACGGATGGTTTCCAGGCCCGGCGCTTCCAGATTGCCGCTCCACCAAGCTGAGCGGAACGCCCCTGACGTCCGCTCAATCAGGAGCGATGGAACCCGCGACGGGACCCGGCGCGTGAAGGACATCTTCCCCGGCGCGACCAGCTCGGCCCCCAACGCCCTGCTCGAGTTCAAGGGGCGGATCTACTTCGCCGCCAATGATGGGACGCACGGGGATGGGACGGAGCTGTGGACGAGCGACGGCACGGAGGCGGGCACCGTGGTGCTGAAGGACCTCGGCTCGACGCCGAGAAACCTGACGGCCCT
>NZ_JABUMT010000055.1:0-438 GCF_013336715.1 Myxococcus sp. CA056 | reverse complement strand
GAAGGAGACGGTCGTCGTGACGTCGTGCTGTACGCCGCGGGAGCCCTTGATACTGATGAGCTTGGAGCCCGTGCGGAATGCCGCGGAGCTGGTGGCGAGGGTGGTGTACCAGGACTTGTAGGAAGCGGTGTCCGGCCCGGAGCCCGAGGCGGCCGCGTGGATGATGTGCGCGGAGCACGAGAGGCCGGTGCACCCGTCGTTCTGCACCCAGTCGCCGAGCCGGTTGATGCGGTGGTTGTAGTCCCACCAGTGGTTGAAGCCCCGCCAGAGGACCACTCCGTTGCGGGCGCCCTCGTTCTGCTCGTAGAGGGCGGCGGTGCTCTGGCCGAGGTAGGTGTCCTCCTCGTGGGGCGGCTCGCCGCACGCCGTGCCCAGCAGCAGCGCGGCCGCGAGGAGCACCACCCGGTTCGGGCGAGGGGAGGGGACTGCTCGGAAGGG
>NZ_JABUMT010000054.1:0-444 GCF_013336715.1 Myxococcus sp. CA056 | reverse complement strand
CAACAATTTGAGAAGAATAATATATTATAGTCACTTGTTCAAACCAAGAGAATTATATTATAATAAAGTGACAATTTCAAGTGTTCAACTAACAAAATGTGGTAAATGTAAAAACAAAGGCAAATTTCGGGTAGTTCGGGTAGTTTGGGTACCGGAATGTATTACCCGAATTACCCAAACTAACTTCGGGTAATCACAATCACTATCCGAACTTAGGATCGGGTACCTCGGGTTCGGGTAATTCGGGTTCGGGTTCAGGTAATTCGGGTACATGTAATGGGTAGCGGGTATTTTGCCCGGGCCTAGTTGTGGAGGTCAAATGATGACCTTTCACTCGTCGCATGCGTTGAAACAAGAATATTTATTTTTTATGATTTTGCAGAAATAAATGTTTTTCACATAAATTTGCAAATCTAATCCTCAACTGCCGTTTGAAACATTTAT
>NZ_JABUMT010000053.1:0-447 GCF_013336715.1 Myxococcus sp. CA056 | reverse complement strand
CGGAGGCTTGAAGCCCTGCTCCACCACTGCGCTCACGTCGGACGTCGTGAGACGGACGCGCGGCTTCCCATCCGTGGAGCCCACCTCCCGCAGCCGGGGCTGCGTCCTCGAAGACCACGTGTCGACGAAGTACCCGCCCGACGGCGCCAGGGTGATTCGGTGCATGCCCGCGCCCGACGACAGCCGCTTCAGCGCACCGCCCTTCAATCTGCCCCGGTAGAAGAGCTGCTCGTACGGCGCACCACTGTCGGCGGAGGCCACCACGAAGATTGCGTCACCTCCAGGCCCGACGCCGACCACTTCGTGGACGGGGAACGCGCCCCGTGTCACCTGGCGGATGAGCCGTCCCGACACGTCATACAGGTACACGTGCCGCCAGCCGTCACGCTCGGACATCCAGAGGAAGGACTTGCTGTCCGGCAGGAACCGGACCTGCTTCGCAAAGCC
>NZ_JABUMT010000052.1:0-449 GCF_013336715.1 Myxococcus sp. CA056 | reverse complement strand
AGATGATTTTGACTCATGCCTCGAGTGTGTGGCTGAATTGAGCGTGTACATTGTCCTCAGGGGCAGCTCGTACGTGCCAGGATGCACAAACAGATGCTCGAGAATCCAAGGCACTGCACATGTCTCCTGCCGTCCGCGCTCTTGTACTTCTGATTCTGTCATACTGTGAAACTCTGAAGAGAGACGAAGTATAATGGAGCAGATTGTGATAACCTATCGAAGAAATCCTCGCAACGGATGTGTTGTTGTGACTTGCGAGGAAGTCTGCGGTGGCGTCTGTGCTTCTCTTCAGTCAAATGATCTGTTCTCGTCCGTGACCTTGCAGTCATGTATGTTTCGTGGCAGGGTGGATTTCGGCAGGCGGACCGAAGTCTTTGGAGCGCAACCAAGATCAAACAGTGTCAGTCGTATTGAAACACAGCGAACAACCAGAGTGCCCCGGTGGTGAT
>NZ_JABUMT010000051.1:0-459 GCF_013336715.1 Myxococcus sp. CA056 | reverse complement strand
CAAACCTCTAAATTCTCTAGCGATATGAACTATCAAGATAGTGAAAATACGTCACAAACTATCAATGTTTCACATGAAACAGAAGAAGATTCAGAAACGATATCATTTAACAGTGTAAGAAATATCGAAAATAACTACACTGATATAACTGATACATACGAATCTAACTACAAAAATAAAAGAAAAGAAAACGAAAACTACTTCAATAACAGTCAAGCTGACACTAGCTCTAAGACTTTGAACGTTAGAAAAATGTGGGCAGATGACGTTTTACCAACTTCTGTTCTAGATCGCACAACATCTATTGGCACTGGCACAACACACATTAGCACAACGCCCATTGGCACAATTCCGGCATATACAACTACAATTGCAGCTCCAATAATAGAAAATCAATTTAATCCAATTAAGAACACAAACCAGAACCCTATAAACGAGAGCAAATCAATTCGAAAAATA
>NZ_JABUMT010000050.1:0-460 GCF_013336715.1 Myxococcus sp. CA056 | reverse complement strand
CGACCTGCACGCCGCCAGGTTCCTGAGGGCCCTCTCCCGGTTCCTTCAAGTCAATCCCAAGACCCTGAGCGGCCCGCTTTGCGATCTGATCGCCGCCACCTTCGAGAACCAGCTTCAAAGCTTCGACAACACCAGCGCATCCCCGGTCTCGCAGTACGCCAAGACGCCCTTCGCGAATCGCATCGTCGACATCGACGTCACCAAGGAAGACACCTACGCGCAGTTCCACCTCGACACGGCCTATGACAAGTTCGTGGGCCGCCTGGAGAAATGCGAGGTCAGGTACGCTAGGTCCTCGGGTCGAACCGACCTGATGGATCTCATCTTCACACTCCTGGCCAACCATGCCCCCGTCAGCGCGATGATCTCCGAATGGGGAAAAACCGTAGTCACCTTCCGGCGCATCCTGGACGCGATTGTGCTCTTGCTGAAGGCAAACAAGATTCTTCCACCGAATCTG
>NZ_JABUMT010000004.1:572521-971733 GCF_013336715.1 Myxococcus sp. CA056 | reverse complement strand
CACCCGGTCCACCCGACACCCAGGAAGTGGGTACAGCGTTTCCATTCCCAGGGTGTATTCGCCCCGCTGGCAGCTTGCCGCGTCTGCCTACTCCCCAGAGGGGAACCACACGAAGTGCGGGAGAGCCGCGGAACCGGGGCAACTTCACTCCTGCATTGCGCTGGCGCCGCCACACGCTCAGCAGCGACGAGTACAGCCACTCCCGGCGAAAGAAGTGCTCCCACTTCACCGGGCTTCGTGCAGCGGTCTGCCTCCGCGAGCACCCTCAACTCGTACTCCGCCGTGAAGCCTCGGCGCCTCGCCTTCTCCTGCACCTCGGTCTCCCTGCCCCGAGTCACTTCCACCACCGGATTCATCGTTCCTGCCTGGGTCGCCCTGCACATTAAACTGCCGGGTACGGACTGTCTCACTCACGTTGGCAGAGAGGGCTGGTCATGAAAGCCGCCACCGAGGAGGACCGCCGCACCACCATCCGCCACCTCGGACGAATGAGTCTTTACGCGGTAAAGACGAGCCTGACGCAGCACAGCATCCTTCTCGAGCTGCGCCTCCTCGTGGGCAGCAAGAAGGAGCGGATGGCTATCGTCACCGGCTGCCTGGAGGCGGGCTTCGAGTTGATGCTGAAGAACCCGAACAGCGCGCGGGAGCCCACCATCCATTGAGGAAGAGCCCGCCATGGCGACGTTCACGCCGTGGCGGGATCGCCGGCTTGCGGTTCAACCCACGCCCGCGACGCTCAATTTTGCCGGCCCCCAAGCCAAAGGAGGCGAACACCCATTGGAGCTGCTGGTTAACGGGCCAGCGGCTCAGGAGTAGGATGGCGCCGGGAGAATCCATCGACATGAAGGCATCCGAGCGAACCCTGCAGCAGCTCCTACACTCGTCGGACCAGTACGTAATCCCAGTCTTTCAGCGCTACTATACGTGGGGCACCGCGAACTGGGAGCAGCTCCTGGCAGACGTAAGCGAGCTGCTCGAGGTCGGCGCGGACGAGCGCCGCCATTTTATGGGCTCGATCGTGACCGTCCCGGACGGGCACCAGCCGGGCGTCGTCCCGGCGTACCAGGTGATCGACGGACAGCAGCGCCTGACGACGCTCTCCATCCTCCTGTGCGTCGTTCGCGACGTGGCATTGTCCCGCGGGTGGAACGAACTCGCCGCTGAGGTCGAGGAGAACTACCTCCTCCACAGATTCAAGAAGGGGCGCGAGCGCTACAAGATCTTCCCTCGCTTGCGCGATCGCGGTGGCTACCTCGCGCTCGTCGATCAAACCGACTCCACCGCCGGTGGCCAGATCGAAGCAGCCCACCATCTTTTCGCGAAGCACGTGGAGCAGCGGGCGATATCGGAACCGGAGCTGCGTCGCTTCTTCACGGCGCTCGTGACGCGACTCGACTTCGTTGCGATCACGCTCGGAGCCGAGAATCCATACAAGATCTTCCGGTCGCTAAACTCCACCGGCGTCGACCTCACCGAGGCCGATCTGATTCGCAATCACGTCTTCATGTCGTTGCCGATCGACGACCAAGACGGATTTGACGACACACTCTGGCGTGACCTCGAGTCGCGGTTCATGCGCGAGGGCAAGCTCTATGGGCGCGACATCGAGGCGTTCCTCCGCGACGCGCTCATGCGCGACGGAACCTACGTCGGCCGGGATGAGACCTTCGAGATGTTCGAGCGAAAATTCCCGCACGGAGAGTTCGAGCCCCGCACCGTCGTAAGCGACTTGGTCAAGCTCTCGAAGCTTTACGACGTGGTCCGAGGAGCCACGGCCCACACCAACGCGGAGGTCGAAACGGCACTGCGCGCGATCCGGGAGCTCAACGTGACGACGGCCTACCCTCTCGTAACCGCCCTGCTTGAGCGCTCAAGCCGGAACGAGCTGCCGCGCGCCGACCTCCTCGTCATCTTGCGGGCGATCGCGAGCTTCGTGCTTCGTCGCTTCGTCTGCGGACTCAGCTCCCGAGGGTACAGCACTTGGTTCGTCGCGGCCTGCCGTGAGTTAGGTGACCCTGCGCGGACTGTGCTTGCCTTCCTGTGTGCAAAGGGATGGCCGTCGGATGACGAGTTCAGGGCAAAATTTGTGCGGTTCAATCTCTATCAGAGCAAGTACGACCGGACTGTACTCGCTGCCCTCGAGCTAGCCGTACAGGCCAAGAGCGAGCAGGTGCTATTGGACGGCTGCTCCATCGAGCACGTCATGCCGCAGACCATCGACGATGCCGAGGACGAGGGTCGCGCATGGATCGCCGCTCTCGGTGATCCGTGGCGCCTGGTGCACGCCGAGTGGTTGCACACGCCGGGCAACCTCACGCTCGTCGGCTCGGACTACAACAGGGAGATGTCGAACCGCCCGTTCGAGATCAAAAGGCCAGTCCTCGCCGAGAGCAAGGTCTACTTGAACCAGCACTTCAAGGCGGACACCTTGAAAGCGTGGTCGAAGAATCAGATCGAGGAGCGCGCCAATCTGCTCGCCGATCTCGCGATCAATGTGTGGCCCGCGCCGCTAAACCAGAGCTCGTAGCGTCGCGGGTCAGCCCACTGCGGTCTTTGTCGCGCCACCGTGGTGGGTTACGCGCGGGCGGCAGCGGAGCTTCACCGCGCTCTTCGTGAACATCTCGTCAGTCGCCTTGCTCGACCAGATGAAGGCCTCGCCGGGACGCAGGTTCGACATCTTCTCGGGCGTCAGCGAGCCGAGAGCCGCGTTCGCCTTCTGGATGTGCTTGAGCCATGCGGGCGAATTGAACTTGTGGAGGATGACTTGGCTGGAGAGCTCAATGAGCGAGACGGGCACCGACGGCGGGTCCTGACTTGCGACCATAATGCTCGTGCCCTTGTGACGCATCTCGCGCACAACCTCTATGAGGCCCGCCACGAGGTCCGGGCTCTCGATGTACTTGTGGGCCTCGTCGAACACGACGAGCTTGTTGAACGAGTGCTCAGCGCCTTGCGCGTCGCGGTACTTCGCGTCGGCGAAGAGCTGGAGGAGCACGACGAAGAGGCCGAGCGCTTCATCCTTCTCGATGAACTCGTCGCGGAGGTCGACGATGATGAGTCGGCCAGGGCAGATCTCGTCCTTCAGGCGAATCGAGTCGTCGATGTACTCGCTCGCGAGCTCGAGGCGCATCTTCGCCATGCCCTTGAGGTGATCCGACAAGGACGACGCCTCAATGCCCTGGTTCAGTCCCTCAAGCGTGAGGTCATCGCGGAGGGACTTCATTACGCGGTTGAGCTGGCGGATGTACGTCGCTTGGTTGCCGACGGCGCCCATGAGGAAGCGCCAGTGGCTGGTCTGCAGTTCGGCGGCGCCGAACTTCAGCGGGCGCACCTCGATGCTCGGATACTCCTTCTTGCGCTCTTCGAGCTTGTCGGCGGGCGCGAGGAGGAGAACGTCTGAAAGCGCTTGCGGTTCCGCACCGAACGTATCCTTCAGTGCCTTCACCTGATCGGCCTCGCTGTTCGGCGCGACCATCGAAGTGAACTCCGGCCGGTAGTCCATCGTCGGGCTGTAGTGGAAGATGACCGTGGCCAGCGGCTGCGGGAGGACGTTGATGTTCGGGATGGGCAGCGAAGCCATCTCCGCGATCGTGCCGAGCGTGTAGCTCTTGCCGCCGCCCTGGACGCCGAAGAGGCTGATAGTGTGCGTCTGGTTCAGGTCGATCGCGACGCGTCGGCCTGAGACGTCGCCAAGGAGCCCGTACTGAGGCGAGTCGCCGGTGACGCCGAGCATGATGTCGTAGGGCACGGCGGAAGCGCCCTTTGGCTCGGCGCTCGGCGTGGGCGCCGGCCCCTCCGCTGCCGGGGGCTCGGGAGGCACGGCCACGGGCGCGACGTTGGCCGCAGGGGCAACCTTCGGCGGAACCGCAACCGATGGGGCCTCGGGTGCGGCAGGGCGCACCACCGCAGGCGTAGACACCGCCTCCTGCGGGGCGACGGGCGTATGCGACGGCGGAGGGACGCTGGGCTGACGGCCTCGCAGCTCTTCCCAAGAAACGGAGCGATCGCGCGGTGAACCGAGGAAGGCGGCCATGTCGAGCGTCGGTACCGACGGCGCGCGCTCGCGACGACGGCGTACCTCGGTGACACCGCGCGGGCGAGGCCCCCCGCCCCACTCCCCGCTTCCCGACGAGCTGGCGCTAATGCTCGCCGACGACTCGGCGCTGGGCGCGGCGGCCTCGACAATCTGGCGAATGAGGTCGACGCCGATACGGTGGTACTCGATGCCGCTCTCCCTCTCGGGCGGCTCGGTGCCCGGCTTGGCGAAGTCGAAGATGAGCGCGCTGCGCGTGAACGCGAGCTGATAGCCATCGTCCAGCGTGTGAACGAAGTAGCGCGCCTCGTCGGCGGCCTCGCGGCTGATGGCCCCGTAGCGCTCCGCGCGCTCCAGGTAGAACTCGAGGAGCAACGCGAGTTCGCGCGTCTTGAACGCGCGGTCCGGGCGGTCCTGGGGCGTGCGCTGCGGATCGAAGTGGTGCGCGAGGACCTGCTCGCTCTGCGCGATCTGCTCGGCGATGCTCGACTTCAGCACGTTGTATGCGCTGAGGTCGCCGACGCCCGAGTAGCACTTCACCTCAACGAGGCGGGACGTGATGATCCGCCGGGTGATGTCGAGATCGAAGAGCCCGAGGTCCGTGCGCTTGAAGCTGACCTCATCGCCGAGTTCGTCGGCCTGCTGTTTCAGTACGCGGTACAGATCGAGGTGCGCGTCGAGCGGAACGACGATCTGGCTCTCGAAGACACCCTGGTGTTCGAGGTAGAGACGTGAGAGCGCGAGGCCGAGGGCTTCGGCGCGTTGCGTCGGCGACGAGATAAGCTTGAGCGCGAGTCGCCCGGACAGCGAACGGAGCTGGTCGAGCAGCACCACCGCGTGGCGCCCCTCGGCATGGAGCCCGTACTGCTCGAGGACTGGGCGCAGGAGCGCTTCGAGTTCGGCGACCGAGCGCGAGGTAATGACGAGCCGGTGACCGAGCGTGCTCGCCATGTCCGGCGAGTGGTCGATCAGGTAGTCAGGACGCGTGGAGTGCCCGCCGTGGTCGAAGAACTCGATGCCGAGGTTGCGATCGAGCGTGAACACCCAGTCGCTCACCTCGTGGACCTGATGGAGGAGTGCACGATCGTCGGGTCCGAGCGCGAGGCTCACGACCGGGCGTAGGTCGATGCCGCTCTGGCCGGTGGCGATGGTGGCGGTCGCGCTCGACATCGCGGCGGCAAGGCTGCCGAGCAGATCGGACAGCTCCTCGGCGTCCTCGATAGGCTGAGCCACGCCGTGGCGCGGGAGGCGCCGCCACGCAACGGTCAGTTCGTCCTCGTGGTACTCGGTCGAAAACTCCTGCACGAGGCCGTGCACGAAGGCGGTCGCATGGCGCGGGTCGGCCTTCCGTGCAGCCACTTCTTCGGCCGGGAACACATCGAACAGCAGAGACAGGTGCGCCGCATGCATCTCGGGGCTCGTGCGGAAGTCCTTGGTCGCGCGCACCGCAAAGCGTAGCTTGGGATGCAGATGAGTCTCCGCCGGGACGGAGAAGGCGTCCGCTTCACGTGCGGTAGTGCCGCCGTCCGTCGTGAGCAGCGCAGCGATCTCCTCGCCAACGCCGGGGGCGTCTGGGTCGGGCACAAAGAGCCGTAGGTCGTACCGGAGATCGGCGAACGCAGGCTCCTTCTGCAGTTTGAGGAGCATGTCGCCCAGGACGCCCGCGCGGCCGGGGTTGAACGCGTTGATGATCAGCGTGCGGACGTAGGGATGCTGCACCAGATAGCGCCGCACGCGCGACGAGAGGTACGCGCCGTCGATGAGCGCACCGCCGATGGCTGGCTCCGGCAAGCCGAGTGCGCTGCACACCTCGCCGACAAGCCCGCGAGGATCTTCCTCGCTCGACGGCGCGAACAGCGTCCAGAAGGGGTTGATACTGTCGACGGCAGTGAGAACGTGCCCCGCCTCCGTCGGCAGGACCGGCGGGAAGCTCGTCGGCGACAAGAGCTTCAGGAGCGCCTCGCGCGTCGGGACCACATACTCGTGCGGCGCCGTCTTCGCGGCCGCCACCCAGCGCGCGCCCAGCTTCGCCCACGTGGCGAACCAAAGCGCCCGGAGCGGATGCGTTGGGGCGACGAGGACCGCATCGCGGCGCCGGCCGCGGTGGTCGACGATCGCAAGGAGAACCGAGTCGAGTGCGAGGACCTTGCGCAGGTCGGTGAACGCACGCTGCGAGTCGCTCTTCGCAGTCGCCTCCGCACGGCGCGCGAGGTCCGCTATCAGCTCGAGGTACGTCTCCGCGTAGCCGCTCGCGAATTCGGCGTGCGCAGCGGCGTCGATGCCCTGCGTGACCAACTCCGAAGCATCACCACGAACCGCCTCGAAGTAGCGCGTGCGAGCCTCGAGGAAGCGATCGCCCGCAGGCCCCTGCGGCCAGCCGTTGACCTCGCCCGTGCTCGTTCCTGGCACCCCATGGTTCAGCGGAATACGCCAACTGATCGGACCCTCCGGCGCACCGAGGATCTTCTGCTCGATGCTCTTGAGCGCGCGCGCGACCGGCACATGCACGGAGCCTTCACGCCCAAGCTTCACCTCAAGCATGTCCGCGCCGCTGACGTGCCCCTTGGTCTTTTCTGCCCACGTGACGTGCCCGAAGGCGACGCCCGCCGGGTCGCGGCCGTCGAGGATCGCAGAGAACTGCGCGCGGAAGATCGCGTGCAGCGCGCTCGCCTCTCGCGGCACTGCGCGCTGCGCGGGCTCGATCTCAACCTCGGTGTTGGGCAAGACGTAGAAGAGGTCACTCTCGTTCGAGCGGGGCAGCGTCGCGTCTGCGTCAGCACTCCACGCGATGGCATGGCCACTTGAATCGACGAGCGGGATCAGGTCGCCGCTCTCTGTCTGTGCGAGCACGCGGACGAAGTGCCAGCCCTCTTCCCAGTCGATCTTGCCGAGCGCCGAGAAGGAGATCGTCGCCTTGTCGGTCGCGGTCTTCCAGACGGCCTTGCTACGCGCGAGGCCGATGGGGCCGTGTTCCTTGGAGATGACCTGTGCCACGAATTTGGCGAGGCCTTGCATCTTAATCGGGTGCGGGTCGACGCGGAACGTGACGTTGAACTTCTTGAGGCTGGCGACCGGCAGGATGACTTGGCCGATGAGCTGCGCGAGCGGATCCTTAGTCTCGTCGTCTTCGACGGCCGGAAGGTCTGTCTGCACCTCGCCAATGAAGACCGAGTCCGGCTGGAGGTCGCCGTCCTCGAACTCCCACTTGTTGAAGGCGAGCTGCCAGAGCGACTTGTCAACGACGATGCGGCGCGCCCACTGGCGCGGATCATCGGTGCCCGCCTCGGCGAGGAAGTTGCCGAGCTGATTACGGAACGTACGGTTGGCGAGGCCCAGATCACCAACGCGGCCTCGCTCCGAGCGAGCCGACCAGGTTAGCTTCTCGACGCATTCACGGTTGCGCACGAGGCGCAGCGGCGCCTTCTCTGGCTGCGCGAGCCACTCGAAGTCGGGCACGAGCCCCACCTCGTAGAGAGACGCGCCGATCGCCTCGGCGTCGTTGCCGTTGACCTTAGCGGCGAGGAGGAAACGCACCGTCGAGAGCGCATCGGCGAAGGTCCAGGGGCTCTCGGAGTCGCGGAGCCGTCGCAGAGACTCCTGCACAGAGCCACGCAGCGCTGGAGGGATCTCGTCGACGAGCCGCTTGCTCAGCGCTTCGTAAAGGCCGGTGACCGAAACCTCCTCGAACGTTGCTACGCCGAACGAGTCCTCGGCCGACGCGCGCACTTCGCTCGGCACAAACACGAGGAGCGGCTGGCGCAGCGAGCCATCGGCGTGGGTGTTGCGCAGCTCGACGAGCTTGGTGCTCGACACCGCGAGCTCAGCGGGGATGGGTAGCTTTCCATCGGTAAGTACGACGACCGTGGTATTCGGCAGCTCGGCTCGGAGCCGCGCGCAGAGCCGAGTCATCAGCTCCGCGTCGAGGTCGCTCACGCGCATGCAGTGGCCAGTGACGCGCGTGCGGAGCTGCTCGACGAGCAGCGGGACGGCCACGTTCTCCAACTCGTTCGTGAGCTGCGTCGAAGACAGCTCCTGAAACCCAGCGCTCACGGCCGTCCTCCTGCAGTTGTGTCGTCGGCGGCGATGCGATACCTCGGGGTGATGGTTTGCGTGACGTAGGCGTCAGAGAGGTCGCGGTAGAAGCCGACCTCGCGCAGTCGCCCAGTGAACGCGCGAACGTTGTCCCTGAGCGCACGGCGGTCCTCGATGCTCGTCGTCGCGAAGCCATCGCCTCGCGGCAACTGGTCGATGAAGATGCCGTAGCGCTCACGAAGGAACACGAGCAGTTCGTCGACGCGCAGCTCCCCCGTGTGGAATCCCTCCGCACCGCCAGGCTTCAGCACGGCGATTTGGAGCAGGACCTCAAGGAGCTGGCTGTCGAGCACGAAGCGGCGGGGCGCGTTCTTCGTCCTCCCCTGTGCGAGAGCGGCGCCGGGCCGGTTCTTGAGCAGCAGGGAGTCGAGGCACTCAACGATGTACTGACGATGGAAGCGACCGCGCAGCGCGACGATCATTTCGATGTAGGCGTCGAACTCGGGAAGCCCCATCTCGGTGACGGCCTTCAGCTCCGGATCGAGTTCGGCATCCTTCGCACCCGAGGTCTCCTCGACGAGGCTCGAGATGCGCTGACCGAAGAACTTCTCGCGCTCGGCCTTCAACGGCGCGTCGAGCAGTTGCAGCACTTCGCCCACCGAGAAATCGCCGCTCGGCGGCTTCGACAGCTTGCCGCGTCGAACGAGATCAGTGGCGAACTCATCGAGCTTCTTCGTCGCGAAGTAAGCGCGCACGAAGGTCGGGATGCGGCGGTAGTGGGTATCTGCGCTCCGCTCGGCGAGGGCCGCCATCGGCGTACCCGGCTGGCCAGCGACGTCGACAAGCATACCGACGCGATAGGGACAGTCGCCGTACGGGTTGTCCGGTCTCGTCGGGTTCACCGGGCATGCGCCCGTCGCACAGGTCGGGTCAGCGCCCTTGCGACGCACCAGGGCCGGCAGGAGATTCAGGAGCCGCAGGTGATAGAGTCCGAGGTGGAACGCGATAAGGACCTTCAGGTAGTCCACCATTACCGAGCGTGGGATGAAGCGCTGGTAGAACAGCAGCCGCTGGACGTCATCGGCGAGGAGGTCAGCCGCGCCCACACAAAGCGGCGCGAAGATCTCGCGGCCCGACTTGGCGTCCGGGGCGTCCTTCACCTGGTCAAGTAGTCGAAGGAGCGCCTGCGTTTCGACGTCGAGCGTGGCTGAGCCGTCGGCCTTGCCGGTGACCTTGTCGTGGCCCTGGAAGAAGAAGTGCTGGAGGTGCTCGATGGCCTTCTGACCGGCGCCGTTCCGCGCCCCGTAGAGCATCTCGTAGAGGTGCTGCGCGGCACCGTAGTCGCGAGAGTGCTTCGGATTGCGGAACCGATACGTGAAACCGTGAAGCGGGCGTGGAGCCGCGACTGCTTGGTTGGCCCTCCCTCGGTTCACCATGTCGAGCAAGTGCGTCTCGACCCAGCGCCGCACGACGTCAGGATGGCCCTGGAAGTTCGTAAACCACTCTGGGTGCTCCAAGAACTCCTCGACGAAGGTCTCGATCGAGAGTTCAAACGTACGCGTCAAACGGCTCGGATAGCCATTGTGCGCCAGCCGCGCGAAGAAGGCGGTGAGCACGCGGTCCATCTCGAGGTGCTTGAAGTCCAGGTAGCTGATCTTCGGCAGCCGGAACTCTCGATCACGCTTGGACAAAGACATCAGACCGCTCCCTCCCGAGCGCGCGTCATCTCGAGGCGCCCATCCGAGTGCCGCGCGACCCGGTAGAAATCGTGGCTTGACGTGCTGAGCAGAACCTCCTGATAGGGCGCAGAGCCCAGCAGGTTCTTGAAGACAGCGAGGCTCAAGTAGTAGCCCTGCTCCTCCTCGACGCTGGGCCGATAGCCCTCGTTCAGGCGCTGGAGCATCTCGTACACGTCAAGTGACACGAACAACTCGGCGGCAAGCCCCTTGTCCTGGTAGCGAAGCACGAGGCCGGTCGGCATGTGCTCGACGAAGCGAGAGCGCGAGGACTGGTCAGCGAGCGCTAGTGAGAAGCGCTCTCGCGGGTAGAGTCGGTACGAGCGCACGCTGCCGCCTTCGACGCGCCGCACCTCGAGAGCGAGGTTGTTGCCGATGTGCTCGGGCCGCGTGAGCCCTTCGCCGCGGTTGATCGCGACAAGCAGCGGCTCGAGGAGCCCCTCGGGCGGCCGGGCGCCGCATACGACTGCCAGCAATTCATCAGCCGTCTTGTACGGCAGCATCGAACGCCAGCCTGTATCGCGCCGTTCGAAGAATGCGCGCCGCCGAGCCATCGCGATGAAGCGTCGGTGGGCCTCTGCCCGATGCTCGCTGGCTTTCCCGGAGACATCGCGCGGCAGCTCGTCGTACAGCCTGCGGAGGATCTCGCGGTCGTAGTTCCCCCGCCGCTCGAAGCGGAACAGCGTGCGGTCCTCGGTGGGCGAGACGAAATCGAGCGCGCGGTCGAGACGCGGATCATCGGCTTCGGCAACGTCGACCTCGGAGAGCAGCGTCAACAGGCGGTCCGCACTCGGCGCGTCGCCGCCCTTCCAACTGTTGAAGTAGAAGCCCTGGATAATCTCGTTGCGCTGACCGGTGCGATACAGCTCGTGGATCTCGTCGCAGTCGCGCGTGCCGACGAGCATGTACGCAAGCGCCGAGCGCAGGTCGCGTAGCGTGATGTGCAGTCGCCCGCGCAGGTGCGTAATCGCGTAGAGGCTCTTCAGCCGCTCGACCACGTGCTTGCCAGCTGTCTCGTCCTGGATGGTCCGCGCGTTGTGGAAGGCATAGCAGCGCTCCTTCAGGTCGCAGCCGTGGCACGGCTCCCAGAACTTCTCGTGCGCCATTCGATTCACGAGCCGCTCGAGGATCGAGCTATCGAAGCCATGGGGATCGACGACGACGCTGCGCAGGTTGAGGTTCACGACCGCGACGCCCTTGGAGGGCTCGCCAGTGCGGAGTCCTTCCCTTACCAGCGTGGCGAGCGCTTCGAAGTCGACGCGGTTCGCCTCAAGGAAGTCGACGAGGCGACCCTCGTTGATGGCGATGAGGCGCGTCTCCTTCGACATGGCCCAGCCCGACGAGTCCTTGCCCTTGAACGGCGCGAGGAAGGCGCGCAGCACGTCGTCGTTCTTCCGATCGCCCTCGTCCTGGCTGCCGTCGTAGTTCGACAGGAACGTGCGGCCACGGAGCACGAAGCGCGCGCCGTTCAGCGAGTGATCCACGATGGCCTGCTCGTCTGTGGCGGCGCGTTCGAGCTTCTGTAGAAACGCCGTCTTCCCGTCGCCGGCGTTGCCCGAAATGATAACCAACGAGAACTCGCCCGAGAGCACCGACGGCAAGAGGTCGCGGTCAAGCGCGGTCTCGACGTAGGTCTGCTCGCTGATGACGTCGAGCCCACGGGTGCCCGCGTTGCTCCGCTTGCTCTGGCTGTAGACCGTAAGCATGTGGCGCACGTACGGATTCGTGTTCGGGGCGATCGGTTGGCCTGACGAGCTCCCGTTGCCTCCGTTGGTGGGCGGTCCCCATGATGGTGGCACTGGCGTGACGGGCTGCGGGGCCCGCCTCGCAGCAGGCACACCCGCGAGAGCTCTTTGCAGCTCGACGGCGGACGCGAAGCGAGCAGCCCGCTTGGGCGCGATGGCCTTCAGCATCACGTCCACGAGCTCGGGCGCGATGTCGCTCAAGTTTGACTGCTCGCGCGGGTCGGCGGCACTCCTCCCCGGCGGCGGAATCTGCGCGCTGTCCCACGGGTACCGCTCCGTCACCGCTTCGTAGAGCGTGATGCCAAGCGCGTAGAGGTCGCGGTCCGCAAGATCGCTCGGCGTCGGCACCGCCTCGAGATCGAGGTCCGGCGGAAGGTAGCGACGCGATCCACCACCACGGTCGCCGCTCGCGCCGAAGACCGCGACATTGAAGTCGATGATCTTCGCGCCACGCTCGGTCCACAGCAGGTTGCGAGGCTTGATGTCGCAGTGGAAAACACCGGCCTCGTGGAGATGCACAAGGCCCGACACCACCTGTCGCGCCAACTCAAGCGCGTCCTCGGGAGCGAAGAGGTTGCCCTCGATCATCTCGCCGACGTCGAGGCCATCGATGTACTCGAAGACGATGAAGGGTGGACCGTTGCCGGGGATGAAGTCAGCGTCGATCACCTTCACGACGTTGGGGTGATCGGGGATGCGAAGGAGTGTCTTGTACTCCTTCTTGAGCCGGTCGACAGTCGAGACGCGGTCCCGCAGCACGAGCTTCATTGCGCGCGACACGTCCCCGAGCGTGTCGATGACCTTGTACGCGACGCCGAACGAGCCTGGTCTCCCGAGGCGCTTCTCGACGACGTACTTCGGCGTGAGCTGCGTCTGGGACAGCAGATTCGAGTAGTCGGGCTGGGGAACGGCAGGCTCCAGCGCCGGCGCTGACGGCGGTGCGCCTGCCATGCGCACCGACGCGGCGCCCGGTTCGAGGAGAACCTTGAGCTCGGTCAGCCCCCAGGAGGGCGTCGGGCGCTCGCCAGGCTCGAACATGCACATCTTCTGGAGCCAGGCGTCGAAGCCCTTGGGCAGCTCCAGTCGGAGGGCGCTGGGCTTCACCGCGAAGACGGCCTTCTGCTCGAAGAGTTCGGTGTGCGTCTTGAACGGGCGCTCGCCCGTGAACAGCTCGTAGAGCACGAGACCGACGCTGAAGATGTCGGAGGCGGGCGTCGCCGCAGCGGGCTCGCCGTGAATCTCCGGCGCCATGTACTTCGGCTCGAGGTCGTCGACGATCTCCTGCGCGATGGTCCGGCTGTGGTCGGTGCCCGGGCGCGCGAAGTCGAAGCCGGTTAGCCGGACTCGACCGTCGGTGCCGACAAGGATGTTCGACGGCGAGATGTTGCGGTGAACGACCCTGTGCGTCTGCAGGTGCCCGAGCGCGGTCAGCAGGTCAGCCGCGATCATGTTCTTCTGGTCGAGCGTGAGCGCCAACGTTGGCTTCTCGATGTGGACGCGTAGCGCCTGTCCGGGCACGTCCTCGGTGACGAGGAAGTACTTGTCCTCGGCCTCGCTGGGGAAGAATTCGCGCACGCCAACGATGCTCGGGTGCCCCGGCATCGAGCTGAGCGCGCGGTAGGCGTTCGAGATGAGGAGCTTCTGCTTCTCGCGATCCTCCGGCTGCTTGTACGGATCGGCCTGGTACGCGCGGAGCAGCACGCTCGACTTCTGCGCGACGTACGCGTTGAACGCGCGGTACTCGACATAGCTATCGGTGCCGCCGAGCTTCTCGGCGACGACCCAGTTGCCGAAGCGCAGCGGCCCGGAACGGGGGTTCGCCACGCCCTGCAGCGCTTTGATGATGATGTTTTGGTGCGCGCCGATGTTCTTCGATTTTCCTGCGGGGATGCGCGTGCTGTTCTGGAAAAACGCGGCCGCCTTCTTGAGTATCGTGACGTTCGGCGCGTCGCGACCTCCCTGATCGACGAGCGTGGCGTCAGGTGCTGTGAGCATGACGGCGGCATCAACGTAGATGGCCTCGAGATCGCGGCGGCCGGGCTGGCTGCTCGTGATGACGCCCTTGACGGCTCTGGCGTGGCCACGAAGCTTGGCGAGGGGCGAGCTGAAAGGTTGGCGGCCGTCCGGGTACCACTTAGACCCGTAAACATCGATAAGCCCGCGCGTGCCTTTCACGTCGACGAGGTAAACGGCATGCGGTGCGACGATCGCGACGTCGACCTCGAAGGCTTCGCCGTCGCGTACGATCTCAAAGTTGTGGAGGACGAGGTAGCTCGACGGCAGGTGAGCCCGCAGGTAAGCGATGGACTGGCGCTCGGCCTCGTTTACCGGTTCGCCAATGGGGATCACCGTAGCCATCAGCTCGCCCCCTTCTCGATAGCCTCTTCGACCAGGGAAACCGCTTCCTCTTCGCGGAGCACCGCCTTGTCCCGTGCCGAATAAGCCTCAACGACGATTCGATGGATCGCCGCTTGTGCCTCGCGGGCTGGGTAGGGAACAGGCAGTTCGGCCCTGAACTTTGGGTGAAGATCCTGTAACTTGGTCCCGATCGAAATCGACCGAAGCATGCGGAACGCTGTCTCTGATCGCAGAAAGGCAAACAGACAGCCGCGCAGCATCACGGACTCGTCGGCGATAGCTCGGACGAAGTGTTGCGAGTACGCGTTCTCCTCAGCTCGACCGTAGATGAACTCCGCACGACAATACAGCTCGGACTCTCCAAGAGTTCCCTGCGCGGCGAGCATGACGGTTCCGCGAGGCACCAACACTGTATTCCCTACCGTTGCTCGGGCGATCCAGCGCCCCTCAGGGCGTACCCAGAAAATCTCCTTCTGGCCGACGAGCCGGTAGGAGAATTCAGGGTCCGCATCGACGCGCTTGAATCGTCCCCCGCTTCGAAGGGTTCCAGGGAGGCATATGTCACCGAGTGTCTTCCAGGGGCGCTTACGAATCTCTGCAAGCAGCCTCTGGTACCTTGGCGCAAAGTTGAGCGCGCGGAGGGAGTCCGTGTGCGGATTATCCACCACAAAAGCAGTGTCCCGCCCCATCAGATGCCAGTCCGCGGCGGTGATGTCGTCGAGCCTCACTGACGAGAAGAGCTGTTTCGTCGCAGCGTTCAGGTCCGCTTGATACTTAGCCAGCAGCTTCGCCGACTCGACGACCAAGTCGTTCGCGCGGCCTTCGATCGTATGGCCGAGCCGGGGAACCGGAAGCTCCGCGATGTGGTGGGGCTCGATATGCTGGATGATAGCGCCGTAAGTACTCGACACTATGAGTGGCACGCCGAACTTCGAGCGGAGGTAGGCGTGGAGATAACCGGGTGGGATTCGTTTCGGGTCGGCGGCCACACGAAGGACATGTTCGCTCGCCATCATCCCACGCATATCGGGACGTGAGAACGCCATGCGCCCGACCGTTCCCGATCGAGTGATGAGGCTCCAAGAAGGCTCGAGAAGTTGTCCACGATCACGAACAGCCTGCGAGGCCGCTACGCGCGGAACGCCCGAGAGATCCCCCATCAATATGTCTGTGCTGCCGAGAAATGGCACACCATCGTGCGCCTCCGTCACATACCTCCGGGCGTGACGTCCACCGTTGAAGATACCCGCAGCGCCAGCTTGCGTTACCGATGAAAGTGGAACCTTTGCCGCACGGAGCTTACCAAGGGCGTGCTTCGTTTCCGGTCCACCTGACATGTACGGGCCGCAGTCCAGGCGCCGGCCGTTCTGGTGCAGCAGTGCGCTGGCGATTGTCTTCGCTCTCATGCGCCCTCCACAGGGAACCACGCGCGGAGCGCGTCCAAGAGCCGCGTGAGCGCTTCGTCTTCGCAGCGGTGAATCGACACCTGAGACGAGACCTGCCGGTAGAGTGCCGCCGAACGCGGCGCCTTCTTGCCGCAGTTTCGCAGCGCCCACTCAGCAGCCTCCTTGGGTCGCTCCGGTTTCGCCCGGCCAGCAGCCAGCAGCCCTTGCTTACTGAGCGCGAGGCGTAGCACGTCCCACGACGCCCAGCCGAGCGCCAGCGCGGAGTGCGGGGAGTCGGACCAGAGCCACACGTCGGCCTCGGGCCGTACAACGATCGCCAAGCTGTTCGCCTCCGACCAGCCCGCATCGTTGAGATGGCCGCGAAGCGCACTCTCAATGGCGTCGGCGCCCGGGCTGCCTTCCCACTCTTCGTCGACGATGACGACCGCGCGCGTGTAGTCCGCCACCAGCGGGCGAAGCAGTTCGTTGGCTCGGACATAGAGACCCGAGTCGTTCTGGCCAGCGGCGACCTTGATGTCGCGGCGGGCGTCGAATTTGAACCGACCGCATCTGACGATGCGGTGGATCTGGTCGCGCTCCAAGAGACCGCCGATAGCCTCGGCCATGTTCTTGTCCGCTACGAAGAAGAGGAGGTCGTTCACTCGAACACCCCCGTGGCGAACAGGCTTCCGAGATCAATCGCGCCCTTCCATGTAGCGAGGCGTGGGTGCTGCACGCCGGGGATGGCCGAGGCCGCGCCGCTCCGAGCAAGCCGCGTGACAAGAAGCTCGGAGAGTTTTGTCGTAGCGAGCACCACTGGAGAGTGAGTCGAGACCCAGACCTGTCTGTCATAGTGCGATCGCAGCGACTGCATCACCGTGTCGATCGCTTGCGGGTGGATACTGTTCTCCGGCTCCTCGACGACGAGGAGGCGAGGCGCATCGTCAATGTACGCGATGAGAGTGAGCGCGAGGATGCGGAGAGTGCCCTCTGACAGCCCCGAGGACGTCACTTCGAAGCCAGCCTCGTACTGGACACGGAAGTAGGCGTGGTGGTCGTCCTGGCGCTCACGGACGGAAAGCCCAGTGATCTGAGGGAGCGCGGTGCGAACGTGCGCGACCCACGCGGCGAAGCGCTCGGGGGACTCCTCCTGCAGACGAAGGGCGAGCCAGGGCAGGTTTTCGCCCGAACTGAGGAGCGGCTGCCTCTTGAGGCCAGGCTGGCTCGGGCTCCTGAGTTTGCTCCAGGTTGGATCGAAGAACACGACACCATCGAGCAGGAGGTTGAGGAGCCAGATGCTCGCTGGGAACTCGGCCTTGTTCTCGACCTGGATGCGAAGGAGCGCGGGCAGCGTCTCGTCGATCTGCGCCGAGCGCTTGGCGCCGTGTCCCTCAGGCCGGAAGATGCTCTCCCCACCGTAGGCTCGATTGATGACAAAGCGCCAGTCGTCCTGATTGGCGTTCTCACCCTGGAGAGGAAGCCGCTGCGCCTCGTATGCGTCCGAGTGGGTGAACAGGAACAAGTACTCGTTCTGCACAGCCATCTGGTGAGTGGTCACCCGAAGACGCAGCTCGTAGCGAATGTGCGTCGGGTGCTTAGAGGCGTCCTTCTGGACCGTCGGGCTCGAGCGCGCAACGACCGCCTCTCGCACGTGGTCCGGCAGCCGCGCCTCAATGCCGAGCGAGAAGCTCTCGCCGTTGTGACGAAAGCACAGTTCGCTGAGAGAGGACGCACGCGCGCCTCTGTTCAATAGCGGGTCCATGAACGCACCCGAGATGCTACGACTCCTGAGCAGGTCTCCGAGGAGCACTGAGATGTCGAGCAGCGTTGTCTTGCCGGAACCGTTCGCGCCAGCGACGACCACGAGGTCATTGGTGGTGATCGAGAGCTTCTCGAAGCATCGATAGTTGGTGGCATCGATGTGCGTAATCACGCCCCAGGCTCCTTGTTCTTCTTGCGGAATTCTTGGTACGCGTCCGCGATGAGCGGCAGGTCGTCATCAACGACTTTTCTTTTGCGACGCAGCCGCCGCTCAACGAAGTGGCCGTTCACGCGGATGCGCTCGATCTCCTCAATGTCCTTGAGGATCTCTTCGCCGTCGGGGCTGCGCTTGTAGAGCGTGTTGCCTCGCCGATCGAAGCCAACCTTCTCGGCGACAGCCATGAAGACCGGGTATTCATTGGTGCTCCCGAGGTCGCCAGCCTTCAGCTCCTGCTCGGTCTTCTTCTTCAAGAAGAGGAGGCTCGTGAGGATGTTGACGTTAGCCTCGACGATGAAGACCTCGACGGGCAGGTCGATGCTCGCCAGCACCCAGTTGTGTCGAAGGATCCACCAGCGGATATACTCGTCGCCCGGATTGCCGAGGATGCCGTCCGGCAAGACGAGGCCCATGCGTCCACCCGGCTTGAGCCAATCGACGCAGCGCTCGATGAAGAGGACCTCGGGTGCCACTCTACCTTGCAGTCGGCCCGTGTTTCGAAAGCCTCCGTCCTCAGTGCGCTCCCAAATGCGCGCGAGGTTGAAGTTCCGAAGGATGTTCGGATCGGTGATCGGGATCTCGGAACCGAAGGGCGGGTTCGTCATTACCACGTCCATCGTGCCCAGCTTCGCGACTTTCTCAGCCTCGGCGCGCCCCGGCAAGTGACCTGCGGGGAACTCAAGCGAGTTGATATTAAAGAGATGTGCCTCGGTGTTGCTTGCCATTACGGCGTTCATCTGCGCAGCACGGACGAGGAACGGATCGAAGTCAGCGCCGAACAGGTGCTTCTTCACGAACTCGCCGAGGCGGTCCTGGATGGAGTTGAGTTCCTGCGTCGACTCGGCGCCGGGCTCGATGCCTTTCTCGGCCTGGAACTTGTGCGCGAGGTGCGCGAGCGTCGCGGTCAGGAAGCCGCCCGTGCCACACGCCGGGTCGAGCACACGCTCGTTCGGCTTCGGGTCGAGCATCGAGACAACCAGCTTGATAGCCCCGCGCGGCGTGAAATACTGCCCTCGATCACCACGCAGGTTGGTGCCAACGATCTCCTGGTAGGCGGCCCCCTTTGCGTCGACATCTGTACGCCCGAGGTCGTACTTCGCGAGCTCCGAGACCATGAACGCGAGCGCGCGATCGGAGAGAGTGATCTCCTCGTTGCCGCGGAAGACCGTCGAGTACTTCTTCTTCACCTCCTCGAAGAGCGGGAGGATACGCTTGCGAATGGCCTTCTGCCCATCGGGATCGAACTGCTCGTCGATGAGCTGGCCATTCTTCTCGAAGCGGCCAGCCCAGAAGCGACGCGCATCGTTCGGCTGCCGCTCATCATGCATCTTGGCGAAGATGAGATAAAGGAACTGCCAGAAGGCAGCGTCCTTCGGCATCCCCTCATTACCGTGGATGAAGTTGTGGCATCGCCGGAAGGCGGTGCGAAGCATCTCGGGATCGGCTCGACGAAGCTTGGCGTGCGAGGCGACATCGCGCGTACCGATGGAGTCGTCGGCGAGCGGCCAGTCGCCAATTGGGTTGAACTTGACGTCGAACTTGGTGCGCTTGACCTGAAAGAAGAAGAACTCGAGTCCGTTGGTCCAGAGGCCGTACTTGCAGTTCTCGCAAGCGGCCATCGCATCCTTGAGCAGCTCGAGATCCTTCGCGGCCTGCTCGTGGTCGCGTATCTTGTACGCACCTCTATCGCCGACCTTCAGCTCCTTCTGACAGACGACGAGGCGGCGCACGTTCTCCGGAGTATGATTGGATCCAGGCTCGAAGATGGCGATGTCGATCTTCTTGTTCGACGACCTGCCGGACTCCTCGACCTTCACCTTGAAGTCGGGCTCCATGTCGTCGACGGAGATGCCGTATTCGTGAAAAAGCGCACGAGCGATGCGCTGGCGAACACGCTCCTTGTCGTTCTCCGCGACAGGCTTGCCCGTGATGTAGTCGAGGATCTTCCCGTCCTCGATCGCGCTCGTTTCGTCGGTCGACGTCTCGTTCTCCTCGGCTGCTGTCGCCGACTCCGACTTCGCTGTCTTTTTGGGCCTAGCCATGCTTCCGCTCCTTCTCACCAAGCTCGTCGGAAGACGAAACTGGAGTTACACCGGTTTCGTTGAGTTCCGGCGACTTCGTGGGTCAAGCCTCAGTTCGGTTCCTCTTCTCATAGTTAGCCGGAGACTGGTAGCTGAGGACGGAGTGCCTGCGCCCCAGGTTGTACCAGCCCTTTATGTACTGGAAGACGGCCATCCTGGCCTCGGCATGAGTCCGGAAGGTCCATCGGTCGAGCAGTTCGCACTCCACGGCACCGCTGGCCGAAGCTCACCAGCGAGGTGTATCGGCATCCCTGGTCCAAGTGATGGATGACTTCCTGGGGCTGCCGCTGGGCGACGGCCATATCCAGCGCGGCGATGACGAACTCGACTTTCGAGTGCGTGGCCATGGCCCAGCCCACCACCTTGCGACTCCACACGTCGATGACGACGGCCAGGCATAGGAGCCCTACCCATATCGGAATGTAAGTGATGTTGGCGACCCACAGTCGGGCCTACTGGCTGGCTTCGAAGCGTCGCTCCACCAGGTCCGCCGCGAGATAGGCCGCCTCGCCTCGCTTTGCCGTCACGCAGTATGCCCTCCGGCTGACTCCCGCCAGTCTGCCCCCTATCAAGCGAGCTACCCGCCGCAGCCCAACCTGGACTCCATTTTCCTCGGCCAGCTCCGCCCGACGCGTGGCGCGCTATACGTACCGTCACATATCCGGTGAATGACCTGGATGCGCTCGGTGAGCTAGGCATCCGCCACGGCCCGCTTCGAGACTGGGCGTCCATTCCCCAGGTGAAATAGCTCGCCTCCGTCACGCCCAGCACCCGGCACATCGTCGACACCGCAGGTTCGGCCTGGTTCTCGCTCATAAATTGGAACGCTTCGCTTGGGCTCCCCGACGACATCCTGAGCGAACCAGGCTGCGGCTTCTTGAGAGGATGTCGCGCTCCTCCCGCAGCACATTCATCTTGCGCCGCAATCGGGCCTGCTCCTGCCTCTCGTCCGTCGTCACCCCGTTCTGGCGCACGCCCTCGCCCAGTTCTCTCTGGCAGACCCAGTTGCGCATCGTGGTGTCGGTGAAATGGAACACCTAGGCCAGACTGCTCGTCGTTCTCGCTGCATTGGCCAGCTCGACGATTCTGGCGCGGAACTCCGGAGGTTATTGGGGCTTCGGTTCTGCTTCGTCGAGTCCTTCTCCGACAGTCGAACGAACTCAACGAAACTGAAGAAACGAAATAGGGCACGAGATCATCGGGATGATGATGCTCGCCCACCTGAGCCTGAACGTGAAGACGTACGAAGTCTGGGTGCTCGACAGGCACACCTGGAAGCATTGGAGGCACATCGCGGGGAACTCCGACTCCAGAAACGACAAAAGCCCCCGAGTCTTTCGACTCGGAGGCTTCTATCGGAGTGCCCAGGGCGGGATTCGAACCCGCACACCTTTCGGCGCCACCCCCTCAAGATGGTGTGTCTACCAGTTCCACCACCTGGGCGTTTCTGCGCGGACCATCTACAGGACCGCACCGGATCACGCAACGAGTTTCTAACCGCTGCGTGCTCCAGATTTATTCGACGGGCTCTTACGGAGCCGGAGTCGGCGCCGCCGGCTGAGCAGGGGCCGACTGGCCCTCCGCCGGAGCCGCCGGAGCCTCACCACGAGGCTGCTCGACCGCGCCAGGCGCCGACTGCTCGCCCGCCGGAACCGCCGCGCCCGGGGTCGCCGGAGCCGAAGCCGCCGGAGGAGGCGAAGCCACCGAACCACCCGCCGCCACCGAGGAGCGAAGCCCCACGAAGGAGAGGCCGAGCGAAGTGAAGAAGAACATCGCGGCGCAGACGCCCGTGAGCTTGCTCAGGAACGTCACGGCACCACGGCCACCAAAGGCGCTCGTGGCCGCGCCGCCGCCGAGGGCCGAGCCCATGCCAGCGTCCTTACCCGGCTGCAGCAGGATGACGAAGATCATGAACACGCAAACGAGGACGTGCACGATCGTGACGAAGGTCAGCATGAGAGATCTTTCGAACGTTCCGTGAAAAGGAGGCGCACCCTACACAAACTGCCGAATGGGTGACAACTTCTTCCGCCCGCCAGTGAGCCTACTCTAGGTGGCCGCCTTGATGATGGCCGCGAAATCGCCCGCCTTGAGGCTCGCCCCACCGACGAGCGCCCCATCAATGTCCGGCTGCCCCAGCAATTCCGCGGCGTTGTCGGGCTTCACACTGCCGCCGTACTGGATCCGCACCCGCCCGGCCGTCTCCCCGTCGTACAGCCGACCAAGGAGCCCCCGGATCGCCGCGTGGACCTCCTGCGCCTGCGCCGACGTCGCGTTGCGCCCCGTGCCGATGGCCCACACCGGCTCGTACGCCAGCACGAAGGTCGCCACGTCCTTCGCCTCGAAGCCCGCCAGCCCGCCCCGGACCTGACGCTCCACCACGTCCAGCGTCTGGTTCGCCTCGCGCTCGGCCAGCGTCTCGCCCACGCAGAGGATGGGCTTCATGCCAGCGGCCAGGACGGCCCGGGCCTTCTTGTTCACCGACTCGTCCGTCTCGCCGAACAGCTGCCGGCGCTCCGAGTGCCCCACGATGACGTAGGCGCACCCCAGCTCCGCCAGCATCGGCGCGGACACCTCGCCGGTGAAGGCACCGGACGACTCCCAGTGACAGTTCTGCGCGGCCAGCTGCAGCGGCGCCCCTTCCAGCGCGACGTGCAGCGGCTGCAGCGCCAGGAACGTCGGCGCCACCACCACCTCCACCACATCTCCGACGGCGGCCACGGTCCCCCGCAGCTCGCGCACCAGTGCCAGCGCCTCCGGCACCGTCTTGTTCATCTTCCAGTTGCCGGCGACGATCTTCCGACGACGAGCCGAGACGGCCATGAATCGCTCCCCCAGAGGTGTGGTGGTGTTGCTTGGCGGCGCGGAGACTACCGCGTTTCCAGCGCCTTGATGCCCGGCAGCTCGCGACCTTCCAGGAACTCCAGAGAGGCGCCTCCGCCAGTGGACACATGGCTGAGCTGATCCGCCACGCCCATCTGCTCCACGGCCGCCGCGCTGTCGCCGCCGCCGATGACGGTGACAGCCTGCTTGTTGTTCGCCATGGCCGTGGCGACCGAGCGGGTGCCCTCGGCGAACTTCGCCACCTCGAACAGGCCCATGGGGCCGTTCCAGATGACCGTGCGCGCGTCGCGGATGTGCTGGGTGAAGATGGCGCGCGTCTTCGGGCCGATATCCAGGCCCATCATGCCCGTGGGCACCACGTTGTCCGGCGTCTCGAGCGCGAGGCTCTTGTCCGTCAGCTCCGTGCCGGCGATGTGGTCCACCGGCAGGACGATGGGCGTCTTCAGCCGCTGCGCCGCATCCAGGATGCGCGTGGCCAACGACAGCTTGTCCTCCTCGACGCGGGACTTGCCGACCTCCACGCCCTGCGCCTTGAGGAAGGTGTAGGCCATGGCGCCGCCGATGAGCAGCGCGTCCACCTTGGGCAGCAGGTTCTCGATGACCTTGATCTTATCGCTGACCTTGGAGCCCCCGAGGATGGCCACGAAGGGCTTCTCCGGGTTCTTCAGCACGCGGCCCAGGTACTCGATCTCCTTCTTCATCAGGAGGCCCGCGGCCTTCTCCTTCACGAAGGGCACCATGCCCGCCGTGGAGGCGTGGGCGCGGTGCGCGGTGCCGAAGGCGTCGTTGATGTAGACGTCGGCCAGCGCCGCCAGCTCGCGGGCGAAGGTCTCATCGTTGGCCTCCTCTTCCTTGTGGAAGCGGAGGTTCTCCAGGACGACGACCTGGCCTTCCTTCAGCTCCTTCACCTGCTTCTTCACGCCGTCCCCGATGCAGTCATCCGTGAGGATGACCTCGTGCTTGGGGCCGAGCAGCTCGGCCAGTCGCGCGGCGACCGGCTCGAGCGACAGCTTGGGGTCCGGGCCCTTGGGGCGGCCCAGGTGGGAGGCCAGCATGACCTTCCCGCCGAGCTCCAGCGCTCGCCGGATGGTGGGCAGCGCCTCTCGGATACGGGTGTCGTCCGTCACGCGCCGCCCCTCCAGCGGGACGTTGAAGTCCACGCGAATGAAGGTGCGCTTGCCGGTGAGCTGCAGCTCGTCGATGTAGCGGATCATCTGGTCTCCCCTGGGCCCCTGACGGGGACTAGACGCCCTTGGACACGAGGAACTTCGCCGTGTCCACCATGCGGTTGGAGAAACCCCACTCGTTGTCGTACCAGGCCATGACCTTGACCATGTTGTCGCCCATCACGAAGCAGTTCGTGGAGTCGAAGATGGCCGAGTGCGGGTTGCCGTTGTAGTCCACCGACACCGTCAGCGCGTCGCTGAACTCCAGGATGCCCTTGAGGGGGCCAGCGGCGGCCTTGCGGAACGCCTCGATGATGGCCTCGGCCGTCACGTTCTTGGTGGTGTTCACCGTCAGGTCCACCAGCGACACGTTCGGGGTGGGCACGCGCACCGACATGCCGTGCATCTTGCCCTTGAGCTGCGGCAGCACCTCGCCAATGGCCTTCGCGGCGCCGGTGCTCGAGGGAATCATGGACAGCGCGGCGGCGCGGGCGCGACGCATGTCATCGTGGGTGAGGTCCAGGATGCGCTGGTCGTTGGTGTAGCTGTGGATGGTCGTCATCAAGCCCTTCTCGATGCCGAAGCCGTCCAGCAGCACCTTGGCGACGGGCGCCAGGCAGTTGGTGGTGCACGACGCGTTCGAGACGATGTGGTGCTTGGCCGCGTCGTACTCGCCGTGGTTGATGCCGTAGGCGATGGTCAGGTCCGGGCCCTTGGCCGGCGCGGAGATGAGGACCTTCTTGGCGCCCGCCTTCAGGTGCTTCTCGGCGCCCTCGCGGCTGGTGAAGCGGCCGGTGCACTCCAGCACCACGTCCACGTTCATGCTCTTCCACGGCAGCACCGTGGGGTCCTTCTCCGCGGTGACGGTGATCTCCTTGCCGTCCACCACGATGCCCTTGTCCGTCGACTTCACCTCGCCCGGCCAGGTGCGGTGCACGGAGTCGTACTTGAACAGGTGCGCCAGCGCGGCGGGCTTGTCGAGGTCGTTGATGGCGACGATCTCGAGGTCTTCCTTGCGGCTGAGGGCGGCGCGCAGGATGCAGCGACCGATGCGACCGAAGCCGTTGATGGCGATGCGGGTGGCCATGTTCGTGTCTCCTTGGGAGAGGTGGGCGCAGATGGGGCGCCCACGGGTCATCACGTCAGAAAATAAGGGCCGCCGACCGTAGGCACGCGGCCCCGCCGAGTCAACGCTTCACGTCGCTCGCGCGACGACGCGCGCGCCGAAGCTGAACAATCACCCCGAGCAACAGCCAGAGTCCGGTGCCCGTTCCCGCGCTCGTCCCACAGCCGCAGCCGGAGTCACCGAGCGGATAGAACTGCGGCAGCACGTCCAGGACGATGGGGGCCGGAGGCTCGGGCGGCTCCGGAGGATGCGGGTCCACCCCGCGTGGCGCCACGCATCCGCTCAGGAGGCCTGGGCCCGAATCGCCAGAGTCCCCGACGGGCGGCGTGGCCGGCGCGGGGAAGCCCGCGCGCACCAGGAACGCGGACAAGAGCCGCGCCCGGGCCGCCCGGTCCACCACCGACTCGAAGGGAACACCCAGCAGGAGCACCTGTCCCCCCGGCATTGAGAACACGCCAGCCGACAGGTTCGTCCCCGCGTACCGCAACACCGCCGAGCCCCCCGACGCCGGGGTGAGCACGTCCGTCACTCCCACCGGGTAGGCCCCCCGGGTGCCGTCGTCCAGCGTCAGTCCGGTCAACTCGGAGAGGAAGTCCCCCGGCACGCCCTCCACGCTCAAGGGCGGAGTGCCCGTGCCAGGCGAGGCCCGGAGGATGTCCGCGAGGAACGCCTTGTCGTCCGCGTCCCCCACCGACAGCGCGGAGGTCAACTGACCACCGGACAACAACAGGTGACCGCCCCCCGTCACGAAGGCGCGCAGCGCGTCCTGCTCGGCGCGCGTCGGACGGGCCCCCGCCTCGCCACCCCGGCCGGTGAACCAATCCACCACGCGGTACCCCGCTCCCACGGACACCAGCCCCGCCGCCACCGCGCCGCTCGTCGCGCTGTCGAAGGCGAGCCCGGACTGGCTCATCGCATCGCCATGGCGACGCACGTACGTGCCGTCGTTCATCGCCTCCAGCAGCACCCGCAGCGGAGCCTGGAGGTCATAGACGTCCAGCGCCTCGCCACAAGCCAGCGCCGAGTCCAGCCGCTCGAACGCGTTGACGACCAGCGCCGGCGGCGCCTCGCCCGAGCGAACTCCGACGATGGCGGAGGGGAAGCCCTCGCCGCCCGCATTCACCGCAGCGACTCGGAAGTAGCGCACGGTGCCCGCCGCCAGGGGCAGGCTGAAGGTCGTCTGCGTCACCTCGGTCCCCTCGTCCCAGCCCTGGCCATCCGCGCTCTGATAGACGCGGTACGCGGTGGGCGCGTCATGGCCCTCCTCGTCCGGGTTCGCCGCGGGCACGGCCCAGCGGACCTCCACCGTGCCCGCCGAGGCGTTGCGCGCCACCACCGCGCCCGGCGCCTCTGGAGGAAGCTGGATGGCCACGCCGTCGCGGGTGGCGAAGTACTTGATGAGCCCCTGGAGGATGGCGCGCGCGGCAACGCGGCGGAAGGCCGGCTCCTTGAGGCGGTTCGAGTCGGCGACGGCGTCGTGGTAGGCGATCTCCAGCAGCACGGACGGCATCTCCGAGTTGTGCGTGGGGTTCACCTCGCCCAGGTTCGCGGAGCGCAGGTTGCGCACGCGCCAGTTGGCGTCCACCTCTCGACGGACGTCCCGTCCCAGTTCGTCCAGCAGCGCTCGCGCCAGCACGTCACTGCCAGGCACGCCCGTGAAGTTCAGCGTGCCGTCCACCGGGTTCGGCCCGTACACGTAGGCCTCGGTGCCGACGACGTTTCCCGTCGTCGAAGCGTTGGTGTGCCAGGCCACGTAGACCGCATCCTCGCCCTCCTCGTGCAGCCACGCCGCGAAGCGCGCGCGCGCCGTCACGTCCGCGTTGCGCTCGTTGGCCAGGGCGTTGGCCCCGGTGGGCGCGTACACGGATGCCGGGGCACCACTGAACTGCACGTGGTAGCGCGCGGCCTCCTCGTAGCGGGGGCGCGGCAGCGCGGCCATCTGCGCATCGCCGATGACGCCACTGCCGCCGCCGAAGCGCACGGCGTCCAGCGACACCGTGCTCCCCTCCTCCGCGTCGTTCATCAGCACCACCGAGGCCGCCTCCGGCCCCGCGCCCGACTTGAAGAAGAAGCGGCCCAGCAGCACCCACGTCCCGCCATGGCGGCGCTGGTTGACGCGGAAGTGGCTCTCCCCTCCCGAGTGGCGCACCACATAGTGCGCGTTCATCGTCCGAGCAGGGTCCGCCCCATAGGAGACATAGACGTTGTAGTGACCATCCGCCGGCACCACCGGCGCCCAGGTGGCCGACGCCGTGGGAGTGGTCGCGGTGGTGAGCACGCGCGTTGCCCCCAGCGTGAACGGCTCCACCGCGTTGCCCATGGGCGTCGGGGGCGTGCCCCAGCCCTTCTGCGCGGTGGTCTGGAACAGGCCGGCGTCCCCTTCCTGCGAGTAGCCCACGCCCCCTTCGTCGACGATGACCATGCGCGGGTTGAGGTCCGACTCGCGCACCGGCACCACCGTGGCGCCGGCGCCCATCAACATGGGCAGCAGGTACTGGTTCACAACCTCGGCGGAGATGAGGTCCTCCACCACCGCCCACGTGTTGGGCCGCTGCGTGGCCCAGCGCCCCAGGGGCGCGGCCCGGTAGAAGCCGTGGCCCGGGCTCAGATAGATGACCTTCCCGGACAGCGCTCCGGCCCGCGTCCGGGTCTGCGGTACGCCCGCGAGCGACACACGCACCGTCCCATCGCGAGCTTCCCGCCTCACGACGGGCGCCTCGGTGGCGCTCAGCTTGCGCGTCTCATGCGCGCGGGGCGAGGGCGCCGGGAGGTACACCACACCGGGAGGCTCCAGCCCACAGGCGTTCACTTCTTCTTCTTGAACAGGGGCAGGGGCCTGGGCCCCCGCGAGTGACGACGTCAACAGGAAGGCCAGCAGCACGCCACCTGGACGCGCCCGGAAGAAGTTGGTGCTCATGGCGAGTGACCTTACCTATTCACATCTCCACGGCAATCGAACCCGTGAGTGCTAGCCTGCCCGCCCCTTCAGCTTCCGATGACCGTACCTGCCCGGCCACCTCCCCACTTCCCTCCTCGTCGCGGCTCGGGGCTCTTCGCCTCGTTCGGCCACGCATGGGCGGGCCTCATCCACACCGTCGTCCACCAGCGCAACATGCGCGTGCACCTCACCTCCGCCATGCTGGTGGGACTGGTGGGCAGCGGCATCGCCCTGGGGCTCGCGGAGAAGGTGACGCTCATCTTCTGCGTGCTGCTCATCTTCTTCGCGGAGATCCTCAACAGCGCGCTGGAGCACCTGGTCGACCTGGCCGTGCAGCAGTTCGACGAGAAGGCCCGGCTCACCAAGGACGCCGCCGCCGCGGGCGTGCTCGTGCTCGCGCTGGGCACGGTGGTCATCTTCGCGGCCATCCTCGTGCACAACTGGGAGACGGTGCGCACCAGCACGGACGCCATCATCCGACAGGTGGCGTTCGGCATCCCCCTGACGGCCTGTGTCCTCGTGCTCGTGCTCCCCCAGCGCCGCCCGCTCTGGGTGGATCTGCTCGCCTTCCTCGGCGGCGGTGTGCTGCTGGGCATCCTGGCGACACGCTCGGCCAGCATGGTCTTCAGCGCGATGACGGCGGGGCTGCTCTTCGTCGCCGGCTCAGCGGCCTACACCCGCCGACGCGAAGCGCGCTCCACGGGGCAGCCACCGGGCGATTCGCCCATCAGCGGACATAAAAAAACCGGCTGACGCCGGTCCACCTGCCACCTCGTGGGCGGGAGCCCCGAAAACCAGTCCGGAGCCCGCTCACCCGCCGAGGGTCTATTCGGTGAAGTCTCGCACCATCAGGCGCGCTGGCGCCACTCGGAGCCCTGCTCCTGGGCCGGCACCGCGACTTCCTTGTCGCCTTCCTTCAGGTCCGACGTCACCAGATCAAGCAGCTCCGTGGCGATGCCGATGACCTGGTGCGGGGTGTACCCGCTCGCGCGAAGCTGGTTGAAGAAGGTGCGCGCCAGGATCCGGGTGCCCTTTTGATCGGTGCTCACAGTGAATGCCTCCAAATGGGGCGGCGAAATGAGGGGGGCCGCCGTGTAATCACGCGAGCCCTGTTCTTCAACCCCCGTGCCAGTCGTTCTCTTCCGGAATGATTCCGTAATAATTCCAATGGTTTGGATGAAAATATGGCCCGGCATGGCCCCGCCAGGGGTGCGAAGGAGCCTACGCACCCTGGGGAACCCCCGAGGGAAGTGGATGGCGGGGTGCATCACGGGATACGCACCCGGATGAGGGCTCGGGCCCCCCGTGGTTTCAAGTGCTTGCAATCTTTCACCGGGGTGAAGCAGATACGCGCCCCCACCAGGAGCGAACGGCAATGGCGTATCGGGTGAACAACATCGGGCTGTGGCTGGACGAGCCGGAGGAGCTGCTCGGTCAGCGGGCCGCGGAGAAGCTGGGCGTCACCCGCTCCGATCTGGCCTCCGTGCGGGTGGTGCGTTCAGTGCTGGACGCTCGCAAGAAGGGCAGCCCCCGCTACATCTACACCCTGGAAGTGGAGATGGCCCCCGGCCGCAAGCCGGCGCACATTCCGCCGGACGTGGGCGAAGCCCCTCCGCCGCCGGAAGTCCTTCCCCCGGTGAAGGCGCCCGAGCAGTGGCCCATCATCATCGGCACCGGCCCCGCCGGGCTGTTCTGCGCCCTGGGCCTCTTGGAGCGCGGCGTGCGCAGCATCCTGCTGGAGCGCGGCCGTGAAGTCGTCGCGCGCCGCAAGGACGTGGCGAAGCTGATGCGCGACGGCACGTTGGACCCCGAGAGCAACATGAACTTCGGGGAAGGCGGCGCGGGCGCGTACACGGACGGCAAGCTGTCCACGCGCATCAACCACCCCATGGTGCGCAAGGTCATCGAGGCCTTCGCCCGCTACGGCGCGCCGGACCACATCCTCATCGAGGGCAAGCCGCACATCGGCTCGGACCTCCTGCCCGGCGCGGTGGCGAAGCTGCGCGAGGAGCTCATCGCCGGCGGCTGCCAGGTGCACTTCGAGCAGCGCGTGGACGACCTCCTCTACCGCGACGGGCACGTGGCCGGCGTGAAGCTGGCCGACGGGCGCACGCTGGAGAGCAATCGCGTCATCCTCGCGCCCGGCAACTCCGCGCGGGAATTGTACGAGCGCTTCGCCGCCGACGGCCGCGTCCTCGTGGAGGCCAAGCCCTTCGCGCTGGGCTTCCGCGCCGAGCATCCGCAGGCGCTCATCAACGGCATCCAGTACGGCAGCGCCGCGAAGAACCCGAAGCTGCCCCCCGCCGACTACAAGCTGGCGGAGAACCTGGACGTGGATGGCGAGGTGCGGGGCGTCTATTCGTTCTGCATGTGCCCGGGTGGAATCGTGGTGCCCACGCCCACCCAGGACGGGCTCCAGTGCACCAATGGCATGAGCAACTCGCGCCGCAACGCGCGCTACGCCAACGCCGGCATCGTCGTCTCCGTCTCCGTGGCGGACTTCGAGCGCGAGGGCTTCCGCGGTCCGCTGGCGGGCCTGGAGTTCCAACGGCACTGGGAAGAGAAGGCCTATGAGTTGGGTGGCGGACGCTTCTTCGCGCCGGCGCAGACGATTCCGGACTACCTGGCCGGCCGCGTGAAGAAGGACCCGGGAGGCACCAGCTACCGTCCGGGGCTGGCGCACGTGGACCTCAACCGCCTGTTCCCGGAGCGGCTCACCACCTCGCTCAAGCAGGCGCTGAAGACGTTCGACCGGAAGATGCGCGGCTTCATCAGCGAGGAGGGAAAGCTGATTGGAATCGAGAGCCGCACCTCGTCGCCGGTGCGAGTCACACGGAACGAACTTCTTCAGTCGGTGTCCATGAAGGGACTGTATCCGGCGGGCGAGGGCTGCGGTTACGCGGGCGGCATCGTCTCGTCGGCCATTGATGGTCTGCGCATCGCGGAGCAGATTGCCACCGAGCTGGCGTGAGGCGAGGTCGCGCCTCACGGAAGGAGAGCTGCCATGCGTTACATCGTGCGCACTCCGGACGGAGAGCTGACCTATCCCAGCCTGGGTGACGTGGAGCGCGCCTACACCCAGGGCCTGGTGGACCCGGACGACGAGGTGAGGGAGGAGAGCTCCAGCCTGTGGCGCAAGGCGGGCAGCCTGCCCGTGCTCGCGCAGGCACGCCGTCCGTCGCCGGGGCTGGCCGCTCGGGGACAGTGGCTGCCCGTGGCGGGCGCGGTGCTCGTGGGCGCGCTGGCCCTGGCGCTGGTGCTGCGCGACTCCTGGCACCTGCGAATCCTGGGCATCATCCTGGCGCTCGTCGTCAGCTCCATGCTCACCCGGGTGACGTTCAAGGCGTTCAAGCGGCCTCCACCCCAGCCGTGAGCATCAGCGACCCGGTCCCCTCGGCCGAGGCGCTCCGAACGGCATCCCCCCGGCTTCGCGGCTCGCCCCCTCCCCTGCCCTCCAGCGCGGGGGCCAGGCGTCCGCCGACATCGGCAAGCGCACGGCCCATGTTGTCCGCTGGAAGCAGTCCACGGGCGTCCGGTCCCGTGGCACCACGCGAGAGGGAGGACGCACCTTGCTCAGCACCTATCTGTCCCGGGATGCCGCCCGCCGCCTGAAACACGGCGCCCCCTGGCTGCGCCGGGAGGACATCGTCTCCATGGAGGGAACGCCCCAGCCCGGGGAGCCCGTGCAGCTCCGGGATGAGGACGGCGCGGTGCTGGGCCTGGGTGACGTGGACCTGGAGGCCTCGCGCGCCGTGCGCCGCCTGGGCATGCCGGACGAGGCCGTGGAGGGCCTGATTCCACGCCACCTCCGTCACGCCTTCGAGCGCCGGGGCCGGCTGGTGGATGACCCGCGCTTCTGCCGGGTGGTCAACGATGACGGGGACGGCCTGCCCGGCCTCATCGTGGACCGGTACGACACGCACTTCGTCGTGCAGACCCTCACCCGCTCCATGGACGCGCGGCACCAGGAAATCACCCGCGCGCTGGTGGAGGTGACGGGCGCGGGCTCGGTGCTCCTGCGCAATGACTCCGGGCGCCGTCAGGTCCTGGGCCTGCCCACGCAACGGCCCCACGTCCTCTACGGCACCCCACCCCGCTGGTGCCGGCTCTTGGAGCTGGGCGCCCGGTTCACCGTGGACCTCACCTACGGCCAGGGCACGGGCTACGCGTATGACCAGCGCGAGCTGCGGCGCGTCGTCGGGCGCATGGCCTGGGACGGCCGCGTGCTGGACGCCAGTTGCAACGTGGGCGGCCTCTTCGTCCACGCGGGACTGCATGGCGCCCGACACATCCTCGCCTTCGACGCGGACGCGGACGCCGGAGACCTGGCCCGGGAGAACGCGGAGGCCAACGGCCTGTTCGGCCGGGTGATGGTGGAGAAGGGCACGGCCCTCCAGGCCCTGCGCGCGGTGCGAGAGACCTTCGACCTGGTGTTGCTGGACACGCCCCGGGTGGGCTCCGAGGAGGAATTCGTGGAGCATATCCGGTACGCCCTGCGGCGCACCCGCCATGGGGGCCGCTTGCTCGTGGTCGGCTACCACCCACCACTGGCCCTGGGCGGCTTCGACGAGCTGGTGGCCACCGCCTGCGAGGCGGAGGCGCGCATCGCCACCCGGCTGTCCCGTCCTGGACTCCCCCCGGACCACCCCACACTGGTGGGCTCCCCCGGCGCGGAGTACCTCGACGCGGTGGCGCTCGAGGTCACCTGACGCGAGTCCCCCGCGCCGCCTTCCGGGGTGCTAGTGTCCGCGCCCGCGATGACCAACGAAAACGTCCCCGATACCGCGACCCCCACCCCGGCAGGTTCCGTCGAGACCGTCCGCAAGGTGTACGCGGTCGACCTGCGTGAGAAGGACCGCGTCAACACTGTCTTCCGCGTCACCAAGAAGGAGAAGGTGACGGCCCGAAGTGGCAAGGTGTTCCTGGCCATGACGCTCGTCGACAAGAGCGGCGAGGTGGACGCGCGCGTCTTCGACAAGGTGGACGCGCTCGAGCCCGCCTTCCAGTCGGGCGACTTCGTGCTCGTCCAGGGCAACGTCATCCAGTTCCACGGCCGCACCCAGATTGTCGTGGAGGCCGTGGAGCGTCTGGACCCCGAGCCCCTGGACCCCAAGGAGTTCGAGCCGCCCCCCGCCCCGCCCCCGGAGGCGAAGCCCGCCGCCGAGGCGAAGCCCGCTCCCGAGCCGCGCGCCGAGAAGGCGGACAAGGTCGAGAAGGTAGAGAAGACGGACAAGGGCGAGGGCCGTCACGAGGGTGGCGGTGGCGCTCGCGCAGTGGGCCTCATCCGCGAAATCGTCAACGAGCGGGTCAGTGATCCGCACGTGAAGCAGCTCCTGATTGCCTTCCTGGAGGATCCGCAGGTGGCCTCGGGGCTGCCGGTGGCGCCGGCGGCCAAGGGCATGCACCACGCGTGGCGTGGCGGTCTGGCCGAGCACCTGCTGTCGGTGATGCGGCTGACGCTGCGGGTGGCGGACCACTACCCCATGGCGGACCGCGACCTGCTGCTGGCGGGCGCGCTGCTGCACGACGTGATGAAGGTGGCGGAGATCTCGCCGGACAAGGGCTTCGACTACACGGACGAAGGCAAGCTCGTGGGTCACCTGGTGATGACGGCCCAGAAGATTCGCGAGAAGACGCTGGCCATCCCCGGCTTCCCGCCGCTCCTGGAGCAGCACCTCACGCACCTGGTCATCTCCCACCACGGCCAGCTCGAGTACGGCAGCCCCAAGGTGCCGATGACGCTGGAGGCGCACATCGTCCACGCGCTGGACTCGCTGGACTCGCGCATCGCCTCGTGGCTGGAGGCCATGCAGCGCGACCCCAACGACAAGTGGACGGACGTGCTGCGCCACTACGACCGTCAGCTCTGGAAGGGCCCCGCGCCCACCAGCCGGGGCCGCGCTCCGGTGGAGGGTGGCGGCGCTGGCGGAGGCCGTCGCAAGTCTCGCGAGGAGAAGCGCAAGGCCCGGGGCGAGAAGGCTCCGAGCCAGGGCACGCCGCCCGCTGAGGGCACCGCCCCCGCCGCGCGCGAGGAGCCGCAGCGTCCGCCCCGTGAGGACCGTCCGCCGCGCAAGGAGCGCCCGCCCCGCGAGGAGCGGGCCCGGGACGAGCAGCGCCCGCCCCGTGAAGACCGTCCGCCGCGTGAGGACCGTCCGCCTCGCGAGGAGCGTGCGCCCCGCCCTCCCCGTGAGGACCGTCCGGCTCGCGACCCGAGCGGCCTGCCCAAGGAGCTGACCTTCAAGCCCTTCAGCGCGCTCACGTCACTGCCCCCCGCCTCCGAGTCCACATCCAAGAATGGAGAGGGCTCCTCGGAAAGCTGAGTCGTCATGGCGAAGAAGCTGGGTGAGCGCCTCATCGAGGCAGGACTCGTCAACGCCGG
Source organism: Myxococcus sp. CA056 (assembly GCF_013336715.1). NCBI lineage: Bacteria > Pseudomonadati > Myxococcota > Myxococcia > Myxococcales > Myxococcaceae > Myxococcus > Myxococcus sp. CA056. The sequence continues at coordinate 937,932 of NZ_JABUMT010000004.1, read as the reverse complement.
GGCCGTGGAGCAGGCCCTGGAGCACCAGAAGATCACCGGCCACAAGCTGGGGGATTGTCTGGTGGAGTTGGGGCTCCTCCAGGAAGCGGCGTTGCTGCGCTTCCTGGCCGCGGAGTTCCAGACGCGCTTCGTGAGCGCGGACAAGCTGGCCAAGGCGAAGATTCCCACCGAGGTGCTCGACAGGCTCCCGGTGCGTCTGGCCGAGGCGCAGAACGTGCTGCCGCTCGCGGTGGACCCGGACAGGAAGCTGTTGTCCGTGGTCGCCGCGGAGCCGCAGAACAAGGCGCTGATGGACGAGATTGCCCTCGTCACGGGCATGTCGGAGGTCTACGCGTACGTGGGCCTGCGCGGCGCCATCGCCGCGGCCATCCGCAAGCACTACTACGGCGACCCCACCGCGTTCGCCGCGCTGCTGGAGTCAGCGAGCGCGCACTCGAACCCGACGGAGTCGACGTCGCGCACGGGGGCCGCGGAGCACAACCGCACCTCCACCAGCAACCGCACCAGCCTGTCCTTCCGGATGGAGACGGACGCGCGCATGCGGCTGCAGCGCGCCAGCGGCACGCAGGTGGCGGGGCGCCCCTCGTCCACGCAGCGACGTGAGCCGGGCGGCCCTCGCGGGCTGGTCAGCGACATCGACTACGTGGAGACGCTGGGCATCCTCGTGGGGCTGCTGGAGCAGGACCGCCAGCGCCACCGGGGACACTCCGCGCAGCTCGCGCGACAGGCGGGCATCGTCGGCCAGCGCATGGGCATGCCTCACAAGGAGCTGGCCGCGCTGTCCATCTCCGCGTACCTGCATGACCTGGGCAAGCCCTCCGAGCGCCACTTCTCGCTCGCGAGCAACGCCATCAACTCGGAGTGGAAGGCCCAGGCCCGCGCGGCCTGTCGCGCACCCACCAAGCTGTTCGAGACGGTGCACCTGCCCACGCAGGTCAACACCATCCTCGCGCAGCTCTATGAGGCCTGGGACGGCTCCGGCACCCCGCAGGGCGCCAAGGGCGAGGAAATCACCCTGGGCGCGCGCATCCTCGCCGCGGTGGACAGCTTCCTGGAGCTGACGAAGAACCCCGGCAACGCGCTGGGCAAGGCGCTGACGAAGGAGCAGGCGCTGGAGCACCTGAAGACGAACTCGGGCGTGCTCTATGACCCCGTGGTGGCGGACATCGTCATCCAGCTCCAGAGCGGCGAACTCTTGCGCCACCGGCTGGAGAGCGAGGGCCGACAGGTGCTCGTCGTGGAGCCGGATGAGACGGCCCGGGGCGAGCTGCTGGAGGCGGTGCTCAAGCAGGGTCTGGTGGCCCACGCGCTGTCCACGCAGGAAGGCGCTCAGGACGGGCTGGCCCGACAGGACTGCGACGTGCTGGTGGTGAGCCTGCGACTGGGGCAGCAAGAGGTGCTCGACCTGCTCCAGCAGGCGCGCTCCACGCCGGAGACGGCGGGCCTGCCCATCGCCGTGGTGGGCGAGCCGGACGCGTCCACGCGCGAGCGGCTGATGATGGGCGGCGCCACGGAGCTGCTGCCTCCCGGTGACAAGTCCCTGGTGGCCAAGGCGGTGCGCGCGATGCTCGAGGACCGGGTGCTGCACAACGGTCCGGGCCGCGTGGTGCGAGGCAGCTTCGACGAGCTGCCTCCTCGGGAGCTGCTGCGCACGCTGGGTGGCGGAAAGAAGAGCGGCAAGCTCCAGCTGCGTCAGCACACGCTGGAGGGCTCACTCCACCTGGAGGGAGGCCGCGTCGTCTTCGCCTCCTTCGGCGGCCACACCGGAGAGCCCGCGCTGCAGGCCCTTCTGAAGCTCAAGCAGGCCGACTTCCAGTACGACCCGGACGCGCTGCTGCTCGACGTGCCGCAGATGGACCAGGACCTCCAGGCCCTGGCCGGCGGCGTCACCTCAGGGTGAGGTTGAAGAGGGCGGCGGCGTTGGCGGTGGTGACCTCTGTCACCGTCTCCAGCGCCACGCCCTTCAGCTCCGCCAGCTTCCGCGCCGTCTCCACCACGTGAGAGGGCTCGTTCTTCCGCCCCCGGTGCGGTACGGGCGCGAGGAACGGGCTGTCCGTCTCCACCATCAACCTGTCCAGCGGCGCGAAGCGCACGGCGTCCTGGAGTGCCTCCGTCTTCTTGTAGGTGATGACGCCGGACAGCGAGAGGAAGAAGCCCCTGTCCAGGTAGCGCCGCGCCGCGTCCGTGTCTCCGGTGAAGCAGTGGATGACGCCTCGGGAGACGCCCACTTCACCGAGAATCGCGTCGCAGTCCTCGTGCGCGTCACGCACGTGGACCACCAGCGGCTTTGCCAGCTTCACCGCGAGGGCGCACTGGTGCCGGAAGACGCGGGCCTGCACCTCACGGGGTGAGTGGTCGTAGTAGTAGTCGAGCCCGGCCTCGCCCACGGCGCGCACCTCAGGGCGGGCGCAGATGCGCTCCAGCGTGGCCAGGTCGTCTTCCGTGGCCCGCGCGGCTTCGTGCGGATGGATGCCGAGCGTGGGCGACAGGAACTCCGGATGCGCGGCGGCCAGCTCCAGCGCATTGCCCCACTCGCCGGGGCCATGGAACTGCCCGACGACGATGGCGTGGACGATGCCCGCGGCGCGCGCTCGCTCCAGCACGGGAGCCACGTCCGCGAAGTCCTTCACTTCCAGGTGGCAGTGCGCATCCACCAGTCTCATGGCTCCTCCTGAAACAAGTCGTCCAGTTCCTGCCGGGCCTCGGGTGAGGTGAAGGTGCTCACCGAGGCGCGCACACGCTCGCGGCCCGCCTCGTCCCCCAGACGCCACACCCCATCGGCCGCATCCAACCGGTCCTCCTCGTCCGCGCTCACGTCCTGGAGCAGCGCGAGCAGCCAGGGCAGCGCCCGAGGGTCACCCAGCCGACCCAGGCCTCGCGCGGCGGCGCCACGGCAGGAGTCCTTCACGTCGTCGAGGATGACCTTCAACCGCTCCAGCGCGCCAGGGGCCTTCACTTCGCCCAGCAGCTCCACGGCGAGGGCGCGGTCCTGACTCCACTTCTTGCGCGAGCGCTGGAGCAGGTGCGCCGAGCCCGCGGCGTCACCCAGCTTCGCGAGCACACCCGCGGCCTGGGTCCTGTCGAAGGCGGGCAGGAGCCAGCGGCCGAACAGGCGCTTCACGGCGGGCAGGGCGCGCGCATCCTCCAACTCGGCCAGGGCACCGAGGGCGCGAAAGCGCAGCAGGTCCGCGTCGAGCGCATCGATGAGCACGTCGAGTCCCGCCGGATGCTTGAGGGCGGCGATGCCCCGGGCGGCCTCGAAGCGAACCTCGGGGACGGAGTCCTCCAGCATGCCCGCCAGTGCCCCGCGCAGCTCCGGCCGGTACAGGTCCGCCAGTCGACCGGTGGCCTCCAGGCGCACGAGCGACTCCGCGTCCCGCAGGTAGGAGATGAGCAGCGCGGGCAGCTCCTCGGGAGGAAGGGCCACCGTCGCCAGGGCGATACCCGAGCGCTTCACCTCCGGCTGGGCATCCGCCAGCAGCCGGGGCACCACTTCCGCGAAGTCCGCCGCGGGCGACGGGGCTTCCAACGCGAGGTGATGGAGCTGTTGCGCCGCCTCCGCTCGGAACGCCGGACGCTTCTCGCGCTCAAGGGTCAGCAAGGCCCGGTCTCGCTCCGCACGCCAATCCGTCACGTCCAGTCACCTCGCTGCCCGGCTGCCTCGCGGCCCCGAGCCCCATGAGTGGGGAATGGCCCCAACCTCACGCCCATCCGTCACGACTCGCCCTGGACAGCCACGGCCCCGGAGCGACGAGCGGCTGACGACCGCTCTACCAGCGCTTCACCTGAAACTCGCTCCGGAAAGACCCAGCCCCGGAGCCACGCGAAGCGGCATTCGACCGCCCCGCTCATCCACAAAGTGTCGGCCCGGAAAGACACCGCCTAGAGCCATGAGAAGCGGCACTTGACTGCCCCGCTCATCCACAACGTATCGCCCGGCAGCCGCAGCCCCGAGTCACGCGAGACGGCACTCGACCGCCCCGCCCATCCACGACGTGTCGGCCCGGGCTCGTGCGAGAGACACCCTCCACGCGCCCGCACCGGGCCCGCGAGCGGAGCAGGTTCGCTCCGCCCACCGACACATCACTTCACGTCGCTGCCCGGCGGGACGTTGCCCGGATCCAACAAGGACAGGTCCTTGCCACCAGGGCCCGCGGTCAGGAGCATCCCCTTCGACTCGATGCCCTTCAGGCTGCGCGGCTTCAGGTTCGCGACCACCACCACGTTGCGCCCGACGAGCGTCTCGGGAGCAAACGCCTCCGCGATGCCGGAGACGATGGTGCGCGGGCCGCTCGGCTCACCCACGTCGACGGTGAGCTTGAGCAGCTTGTCCGCCTTGGCGACCTTCTCCGCCGCCAGCACCTTGCCGGACTTGAGCACCACCTTGGCGAAGTCCGCGTACTCAATCTCCCCCGAGCCAGCGGCCTCCGCGGCCCCTGCCCCCGAGGAAGCCTGAGTGACAGGCGCGGGCTCGGCCGGCTTCTTCTCGGCCTTCTTCTCCTTGCCGCCCCCTTCGGCCTTCTTCGCCTCGGGCGCGGGCGTTGCGGCGGGCTCCCCCGGCGGCGTCACGATGATGGCGTTGACGCGGTCCTCTTCCAGTCGCGGCAACAACGGCTCCGGAGTACCGATGGGGCGGCTGCGATCCAGCAACGGATACTTCGCCCCCTCCAGCGCCTGGAACGTGAGCGGCGTGGCGCCCAGTTGTGCGAACAGCTTCTCCGACAACCGAGGCGTCACCGGCGCCAGCAGCGCGCCCAGCAGATACACCACGTCGGCGGCGTCGGACAGGTCCGCGCGCGCGGCCTCCGCGTCCTTCTTCAGCAGAGCCCACGGCGCCGCCGTCTGCACGAAGGCATTCGCCGCGGAGGCGATGTCCGTGATGACGCGGATGGCGTTGCGGTACTCCAGCTTCTCGAAGGCCTCGCGAACCTCGGGAACGCGAGCGAGCACGGACTCCACCAGCGCCCGGCCCGGTCCCTCGGACCGACCTGGCGCGAGCGTCCCGCCCAGCGGCCCGGCCAACAGCGACAGCGCGCGGTTGGCAAGGTTGCCCACGTTGTTCACCAGCTCCCCGTTCACCCGCAGACGGAAGTCCTTGAGGTTGAGGTCCAGGTCCTCCACGCCCGCGCCCAGGTTGGCCGCGTAGAAGTAGCGCAGGTAGCTGGGGTCCAGTTGGTTGAGGTAGTCGCGCACCGGAACCATGGTGCCGCGGCTCTTCGACATCTTCTCCCCGTTCACCGTGAGGTGGCCGTGGACCTTGATCTCACTCGGGATGTGCAGGCCCGCCACGTCCAGCACCGCGGGCCAGAAGAGCGCGTGGAAGTAGACGATGTCCTTGCCGATGAAGTGGACGATGCGCGCGCCGCTGTCCTTGGCCCAGTAGTCCAGCGCGCTCTTCGCCTTGCCCGTCTCCTTCGCCCACTTCTCCGTCGTGGCGATGTAGCCGATGGGCGCGTCCAGCCAGACGTAGAAGTACTTGTCCGTCTCGCCCGGAATCGCGAAGCCGAAGTAGGGGCCGTCGCGGCTGATGTCCCAGTCCGCCAGCCCCTTCTCGAAGAAGCCCTGGAGCTGCGCGGCGAGCCCGGGATGAATGAAGCCAGGCTTGCGCAGCAGCTCCTGAAGGAAGTCGGCGTGGCGAGACAGCTTGAAGAACAGGTGCTCGGACGTTTTGCGCACCGGCGGCGTCGAACACAGGGAACAGCGAGGGTCGATGAGGTCCGTGGGGCTGTACGCCTTGCCGCACTTCTCACAGGCGTCGCCGTACTGGTCCACGGCCTTGCAGTTGGGACAGGTGCCCTTGATGAAGCGGTCGGGCAGGAAGCGACGGTCCTTCTCGCAGTACGCCTGTTCGACGTCCTTGCGCTCGATGTCGCCCTTCTCCTTCAACCGCCCGTAGATGAGCTCCGCGTACTGGCGGTTCTCCGGCGAGTTGGTGGAGTGGAAGTAGTCGAAGCGGACATCCAGGTCCTGGAAGTCCTTCTGATGCTCGTCCTGGAAACGGGCGATGAAGTCCTCGGGCTTGAGGCCCTGCTTCGCCGCGTTGAGTTCGATGGGTGTGCCGTGCGTGTCGTCAGCACAGAAGTAGACGACGTCCTTGCCGCTGGAGCGGAGGAAACGGACGTAGATATCGGTCTGGATGTACTCGACGGCATGGCCGATGTGGAGCGGGCCGTTCGCGTACGGAAGCGCACTGGTGACGAGGATTCTCTCCGCCATGGACTCTCCTGGGGGCGGCGGACATTAGCCGCTCGGTGGGCCGAGGTCATCGACGGCGTGGAGCCCGCGAGCACGAATGCACCGCGGGGCCGGGGATGTTATCGACCGGAAACGCATGTGCACCATCATCATCCTTCGCCAGGTCCATCCTGAGTGGCCGCTGGTGCTCGCGGCCAACCGGGACGAACTCCTCGTGCGTCCCGCGACAGGCCCACAAGTCCTGCTGGAGTCTCCCCGCGCCGTAGGGGGACGGGACGTGGAGCGCGGCGGGACGTGGATGGGCGTTACTAACGAGGGCCTCTTCGTGGGCCTGACGAACCAGCGCGGCGGGCAGGCGAGGGGCCCGGCCCCCCGTTCGAGGGGCGAAGTCGTCCTCCAGGCCCTCGGTGCGGGCACGGTCGAGGGCATCGAGCGCTACCTGGACACGCTCTCCGGCGAGGACTTCCTCCCCTTCAACCTCCTCTATGGCGACGCCCGGACACTCCGGGTGGCCTACGCCCGGCCCGGACAGTCCCGGCTCCGACGCGAGGATGTCCCGCCGGGCATCCATGTCCTGCCCAACGACGTGCTCGACTCGACGGAGCTGCCCAAGGTCCAGCGGGCCAGGAAGCTCGCCGAGGGGCTGGTGCACGAGCCCTGGTCCCGGTTCGAGGGAGGCCTGAAGGCCCTGCTGGCGGACGACCTGCTGCCTCCCCTGGAGGCCCTGCCCGCGCAGCTCTCCGGCGAGTCGTTTCCCCAGGACTTCCGCCAGCAGCTCCAGGCGCTGTGCATCCACACGCCGGCCTATGGCACGCGCTCCTCGGCCATCGTCGCCCTCGCTCCCGGACGCGTCGGGCACTACCTGACGACAGAGGCGCGCCCCTGCGAGGGGCCCTGGCAGGACGTCACGGCGATGCTTGATGCGCCCCGCCCCCCAGCATGAGCCCCGCCCGTCCCGGCCCCAGTCGCGACAGCAGGCCCGCCAGCAGGACCCACAGCCGGGGCTCCCTCTCGAGTCCCGGTGCCCTCAACGCCCGGTGCAACGCGACGAAGTCCCGCGCCACCTCCGGGTCGTCGAGCACCGCGCAGCCTCCGAGCAGCAGCTCTTCTCCGGGAGGCTCATCCTCCAATTCCGGCCCCGAGGGAGAAGAACCGCCCAGGAACGCAGCCGGCACGAGCATTCCGCACAACACTCCCGGCCGCCCGCCTTCACCGCGCAGCGCGTGGACCTCCCCTGGGGGAATGACGACCAGACTCCCAGGCAGGGCTGTCAGCCGAGCGCCGCCACATGACACCTGCTGGACATGTCCGGCATCCAGCGTGAGCTGGAGCTCATCGTGGACATGCAGCGCCTGGGAGTTCGCTCGGCCACTCACCCGATACAGCACCAGCCCTGGATACGACACCGGGCGCCAGACCTGCGCCGTCGCATAGCCGTCCCATTCCGTCGCCATGGCCTGCTCCCGCCCCGTCATGCACGGGTGTCAGGAAAGCTAGACGCGACGACAGGCCCTCACAGCTGGCCGCGAGGACCCGGGTTGCTGTCCGCTCCCGGGCAGTCCCCTTCAGCGCGGCGCGACAGGCGCGGGCTCGCCCACCAGGACGCGGGCACGGCCGTCCATGGAGAGCTGCACCTCTTCCACCGTGGCGAAGCCCGCCGTGCGAGCCAGCTCGGCCAGGTGCCGCATCCACGGGTTGTAGGGCATGCCGTTGTCGGAGCAGCAGGGCACCACTGCGAAGGGAAGGCCGTGCCGGGCCGCGTACTCGATGATGATGCGAGTGGCGCCATCGGGGTGCATGCCCACCACCAGCTCCGCGTCGCACGGCTCCTCCAGCGTGAAGGGGCGCTGGGCGTACGTCACCGGCAGGTGCTTGTGCCGCAGGTCGAAGGTCGTGACAGCCCGGCCGCGCCGGGTCAGCGCCTCGTTGAGACGCCCCTGGCCTCCCGCCACGTCGAAGACGCGAGGGGCCACGAAGCGCGACACGATGAAGTCCGCGAAGAGGTCGAAGCGACGCTTGTCCGCCATACCCGGCCTCCTCTACCCGAGCCAGACGCCAAGTGCACGTCCCCCGCCGCCCGCCCGCTCCTCAGGCGCCGAGGCACACCGTGGCCAGGAGGCGCTCGATGACGAGCCGCCCATTGCCGGAAGACTTGAGCGACAGGTCCGCCTCCGCGCACGCCACCAGCGAGCCCAGCAGCTCCTTGCGCTCGTAGCCCGCGGCGGCCTTCATGCTGAACGTGAGCGCCCAGGCGTTGGGCATCTTGCGCCGCGTGCCCTTCAACTCCGCCTCCAGCTTGGGAAACACCCGGGCCTCCACGTCCTTCGCGGTGCGTGGGGGGGTGCCCCCGGCGTAGCGGAACATCCACTCGTGGGCCTCCAGCAGGCCGCGAACGATGGAGGCCACCGCGCCCAGCAACTGGAGCGCATGGGTCCCCTGCCCCATCGCGTCCTCGGCGTACGACAGCGCGCCGCGGAAGTCCCGCTTCTGGAGCGCCTCGGACAGCTCGAAGAACTCCTCCTCGCGAGCGTGGTGTACCAGCGAGACGACATCGGAGCGCTCGATGGCCGGCCCGTCCGAGTAGGTGGCCAGCTTCTCCAGCTCCGACTGGAGCAGGCGGATGTTGCCGCCGACGCGCTCCTTGAGTTCCTCCAGCGCGCCGGGCCCCAGCTTCTTCTTGAAGGGCGCCAGGAACTCCTTGGCGATGTCGGAGAGGTCCAGGTCCTTGTGGCGAGCGGCCACCTTGCGCTCGACGACGTGGCCCTTGTCCTGCACCAGCTTCACCAGCGGATTCTTCGCGTCCACCTCCGTGGCCGCCATCACCAGCGAGTGCCCCGCGGGGACTCCCTTCTGGATGAGGTCCATCAGCACCGTGGCGTCGCCCTCCGGCGCGGTGATGCGCTCCTCCTTGCAGAAGGCGGCAGCCTCCTTGAGGAAGGCCACGTCCGCTTCGGCGAGGTCGACGTTCAGCTCTTCCTTCCACTGCTCCACCGACGGAGCGCCAGACGCGGACGGGTCCAACCGGTCCACGCCCCACCCCGCGCGCGCGGCCAGCGCCAGCAGTCTCCGCGCGCCTTCCTTGCGCTTGCCCGCCTTCCACGCCTCGCGAGCCTTGGCCAGCGGATCTCCCCGTCCCTTCTTCGGCGCGAGGAACTCCGGGTCCCTCACGACGACGACCTTGCGGCCAGGGAACAGCGGCATGGTGGCCAGCTCCTGCGCCACCTCGCGCGGGCTGCCCGCGTCCAGCGTCACCAGGTTGAGCCCCACCGCCGCGTCGGGGACGAGCACCTTCACCAGCTCGTCGGCGCCCTTGCGGACCAGGTACTCCTCGCCCCACAGCAGGTACAGCGGAGAGACCTTGCCGGCCTTCACGCCCGCGAGCACGTCGTCCAGGTCCGAGCTCATCGTGCGGTCTCCGTGAACAGGTCGATGAGCATCCGCTCCAACTGCAGCCGGGGCGCGCCGTTGCGAGCCACCGCCGCGCGCGCCACCTCCAGCAGCGCGTGACGACGGTGCAGCCCCGCGTCGGAAATACGCGAGGCCACCTCCTCCGCCAGCGAGCGCAGGTCCCGGTTCGCCAGCGAGTCCTCGCGACCGGCCCTCACCAGCGCCACGTCGCGCGTCCACAACACCAGCAACTCCAAGGTCGCCTCCGCGTCCTCGCGCGAGCCGCCGTGCTCGTCCGCGAAGCGCAAGAGGCCCACCGCGTTCTCGCCGCGCAGGGACTCGAAGGCGGTGACGACGTCCTTGCGTCGCGCCAACGCTTCCACGTCCAGCGCCAGCGCGCGGCCCAGGCTGCCACCGGCCATGATGGCCGCGAGCTGCGCGGTGTCAGCGTCCAGCTTGCGCTCGGTGCGCACGCGCTCGGCGACGAGCTCCACGGAGAGCGGCCCGAAGTGCACCTTGCTGCACCGGCTGCGGATGGTGGGCAGGAGCTTGTCCATGGCGTTGGCCACCAGCACCAGCGTGGTCTCCGACGGAGGCTCCTCCAGCGTCTTGAGGAACGCGTTCTGCGCCTGCACGTTCATCGCCTGCGCGGAGATGACGATGGCCACCTTGCGACGAGACTCCAGGCCGCGCAGGGCCAGCCGCTCCTGGAGCCCACGAATCTGCTCCACGCGAAGTTCACGACTCGGCGTGCCCGTGAAGTCCGAGCGCCCCGCCAGCCCGCGCGACACGCGCTCATCGTCCGGCATCACCCACGTGACGTCGGGATGGAGTCCGCGCGCCACCCGCACGCAGCTCGCGCAGGCGCCACAGCCCACGTTCGGCTGCTCGGGGCAGGTCAGTGCCTGGGCGAGCCCCACGGCCGCGAGCTCCTTGCCCACCCCCTCCGGCCCAGCGAAGAGATACGCATGGTGCACCGCACCACCGCGAAGTGCCGCCTGAAGTGAATCAATCGCGCGGGGCTGTCCCAGCACCGATGCGAGCGTCATGGCGCGTGTATCCCTGCTTGCGCGCCACGCGTCAACCGCTGCCTTGACCCTCATGCGAGCGCGGGCCAGAGTCGGGGGGCTTTGCTGCCTTTTCTCCAGAGCAATCTGTCGCTGGCCGTGGGAGCGGTCCTGGTCCTCCTCCTGCTGGGCGCGCGAGCCTCCAGCGGCGACGCGGACCTGAAGCGGGACCTCACCGGGGCCCTCCGACTGCTGGTGATGTTCCTCGTGGTGCGAGTGGCCGCCTGGGCCCTGCCGCACACGACGCCCCCCGGGCCCATGAAGGCGCTGCAGGTCGCCTGGATGCTGACGTTCGCCTTCGGCGTCATCCGGGCAAGCGTGGGCTTCGGGCTGAAGCTGATGCGGCTGCGCTCCTCGGGCGTGGCGACGCCGAAGATTCTTCGCAACGTCATCGACTTCCTGCTCTACACACTGGCCGCGGTCCCCATCCTCCAGACGCAGCTCAACCTGGATCTCACGGGACTGGTGGCCACGTCGGCGGTGCTGTCGGTGGTCATCGGTCTGGCGCTCCAGGAGACGCTGGGCAACCTCTTCGCGGGCCTGTCGCTGCAGCTCGACAAGCCCTTCGAGGTGGGCGACTTCATCCGCATCGGCGAGCACACCGGACGCGTGGCCCAGGTCAACTGGCGCTCCATCCGCATCATGACGTTCCGCCGCGAGCTGGTGACGTTGCCCAACTCGATGGTGGCCAAGGAGCAGCTCAAGACCTTCTCCCAGGACCGGGAGCCGGTGGGCGTGGACGCGCAGGTGCGGGCCACCTACGACACCCCTCCCAACGTGATGAAGGCGGCGCTGCTGGACGTGGTGCGGGAGATTCCCCAAGTCCTGGTGGACCCCGCGCCCATCGCCCGCACGCTCGCGTTCGACGAGCAGTGCGTGCGCTACATGGTCCGCTTCTTCGTGAATGACTTCTCGCTCGCGGACGCCGTCACGGCGGAGGTCTACACGCGGCTGTGGTACCGGCTGCGGCGCGACGGCGTGGAGCCGCCCGTGCCCCATCGCGTGGTGCGCATGCGCGAGGACGCCCTCAGGCCGGAGTTGCCCGCGCACACCGTGCTGCGGCTGCTGCGCGCGGTGGACCTGTTCGAGCCCCTGGCGGATGCGGACCTGGAGCGGCTGGGCCAGGAGGTCCACGTGCGCCGCTTCGGCCGGGACGAGCACGTCATCCAGGAGGGCGACGACGGCCGCACCTTCTACGTGCTCGCCTCCGGAGAGGTCAGCGTGCGCGCGGGCAAGTCCCAGGCGGAAGTCACTCGACTGGGCCAGGGAGGCTACTTCGGGGAGATGTCGCTGCTCACCGGAGAGAAGCGCGCGGCCACCGTGGTGGCCCTGGAGGACTCGCTGCTGCTCGAGGTGGACCGCCCCACCTTCGCGCGGCTGTTCGCCGAACACCCCGGACTGGCCCGGCAGCTCTCCGCCATCCTGGCCCAGCGGCGCACCCAGCTGCGTGCCGTGGCCCAGGCCAGCGGCGCCGGCACGGACCCCATCCCCGCCGAAGTGGGCCGGATTCTGGGCCGGCTGCGCCAGATTTTCGGCCTGCACGCGTCGCACGAGTAGGCCCTGGAGACCCTCGTCCCCGGGGGCCCTTCGCGCCCCGGTTGGGCCTGCTCGCCCTACCCGCCAGGGAGTCCATCGGGCGGTGTCTGCGGCGCCTTCCCCGTCAGAGGGAATGTCAGACCCCTCCGGTAGTATGTCCTCATTCTCGCTACCGGAAAGGAAGTCGACATGACCACCCTTCGTGAGACCCCGTGCGTTTCCGTCAACCAGTTGGGCCAGTACCTCACCGGAACGCCGTCCCTCCGCAAGCGCATCATCCACGGGCAGCGCAACCCCGTGGACCCCCAGTACCTGCGCTACCCCGCGGCCGCCCAGGCCATCACCGAGTACCTCTGCGAGGGCCGTGACGAGGTCATCCTCCGCTACCACCAGCGCCGGCTGCTCAATGCCCAGCCCGACTCCGACTTCGACGCGCACCGGCTGGCCTTGTGCGCCGAGGCCCTCCAGCGCTGCCTCGCCGCCGCGGACGACCTCGTCTCGTGCGCCGTCGCCAGTCCGGCGGACCTGGACCCGGCGCCCCTGGAAGTCGCCGGTGTCTCCGTCAAGGTCCGGCCGGAAGTGCTGCTGCGCGGCGTGGATGCGCGCGGGCAGATGCGCTCGGGCGTGCTGAAGCTCTACTTCTCCAAGCACGCGCCGCTGGATGAGCGCGCCGGCCAGTACATCGCCACCGTGCTCCACCGCTTCGCCGAGGAGCGACTGGAGCAGCGGGGCCCCGTGGACCCTCGGTTGGTCGGAGTGTTCGACGTGTTCGCCGGCCGGCTCTTCGTGGCGCCCAAGTCCCAGCAGCGCCGGCTGAACGACGTCCTCCTCGCGTGCGAGGAAATCGCCGGCTGCTGGAACCGGAACTGAAGGCTCGCCGGCCCCGTCCGCCCCAGGCAGACAAGGGGCCGGTGTTCATTTCCGGGACGCGACTTCCCGTATCCGCGAAGGCGCTTCGCGGATACGCGGGGGACCTCCCTGGGAAGCCAGGGGGTTTCCTGGCGTGAGAGACTGGCACGGCCTTCGCTTTGAGAGGCCGCCATGGACTCGCTCCGCCAGGATTTCCGTTACGCGCTGCGCACGCTGAGACACTCCCCGGGCTTCACGCTGGCCGCCGTATTGACGCTCGCGCTGGCCATCGGCGCGAACACCGTCCTCTTCAGCGCCATCCACGCCATGCTGCTGCGGCCGCTTCCGTTCCAGATGCCGGAGCAACTGGTTCGCCTGTGGTGCAAGCAGGAGGTCATCAGCACCGCCTCCCTCTCGCCTCCCGAGCTGCTCGGTTGGCGGGAGCACGGCCGCGGCTTCACGGGGCTCGCGGGCTTCACCCGGCAGGACTTGAGCCGCACGGGGGGCGACACTCCCGAGCGGGTCCGCGCGGGCCGCGTCACCACCAACTTCTTCAAGCTGCTGGGGGTCGCCCCCGCCCAGGGGCGAGACTTCCTGGACGAGGACGCGCAACCTGGCAACAGCTCGAGCGTGGTGGTGGTGAGCCATCGCTTCTGGCGAAAGTCGCTCGGTGGCGCGGCGGACGCGGTGGGCTCGTCGTTGCAGTTGGACGGGCGCACCCACACGGTGGTGGGTATCCTGCCGGAGGGCTTCACCTTCCCGGAGTTCAACGAGGACGCGGACCTCTGGCAGCCCCACTGGCTGGACCCGGAAGCCCACGGCAACCACTACATGCAGGTGGTGGGGCGGATGGCGCCGGGCGTCACGCTGGAAGCGGCGACGGAGGACCTGTTGCGGGTGGCCCTGGCCATCGCCCGGATCGAACCGGGTGAGAAGCCGCACAAGGTGACGTCGGCGCTGTGGCAGCAGTACCTCACGTCCAGCAGCCGCCCGGTGCTGTGGACGCTTTGGGCAGCGGTGGGCTTCGTGCTCCTCATCGCCTGCGCGAACGTGGCCAACCTGCTCCTGGTACGCGCCCTGGCGCGGCAGCGGGACGGGGCCATCCGCGCCGCGCTCGGCGCGAGTCGGGGCCGCCGGATGCAGCAGGCGCTGGCGGAGAGCGTGCTCCTGGGCCTCTTCGGTGGCGCCCTGGGTCTGCTGTTGGTGCTGTGGGGCATGGAGCTGGTGCGCGCGCTGTTGCCCCAGTCGATGTTGCGCATGGCGCCCGTGGAGCTGAGTGTCCCGGCGCTGCTGTTCAGCCTCGCCCTCTCCGTGGGCGCCGGGCTCCTCTTCGGCCTCGCGCCCGCGCTGCACACCGCCGGCATGGATGTGCTGCCGCTGTTGAAGCAGTCCGGGAGCGCGGTGGGCGCCCGCGCCAACCACCCCCTGCGCAACGCGCTGGTGGCGGTGCAGCTGGCGCTGGCGCTGGTGCTGCTGGTGGGCACGGTGCTGATGGTGCAGACGCTGCGCAACGTGCAGGCGGTGGACCCGGGGTTCGACGCGGAAGGCGTGCTGACAGCGCGGCTGTCACTGCCCGAGGTGAAGTACGGCACACCCGACCGGCTGCGAGGCTTCTACGGCGAGTTGCTGGAGCGCCTGCGCGCGCTGCCCGACACGGAAGCGGTGGGTCTGGTCAACGACGCGCCCCTGGGAGGAACCAACGCCAACGGAAACTTCACCTTGGAGGGCGCGATGGACCAGGACACCGACCGCTACCTCACCGAGTTCCGCGTGGCCACCCCGGACTACTTCCGTGCGATGCGCATCGCCGTGCGCCAGGGGCGGGAGTTCGGCGCCCAGGACTCCGCGAAGGGCGCTCCCACCATCATCGTCAACGAGGCCTTCGTGCGCACGTTCCTGGAGGGCGGCAACGCCCTGGGGCGCAGGGTGCGACTGGACTGGAGCGACTCCGGCTCCTTCCGCGAAATCGTCGGCGTGGTGGAGGACGTGCGCCACTTCCGCCTGACGGAGCCCGCCACGCCTGAGGCGTACCTGCCTTATGAGCAGTATCCGGTGAAGACCATGTCGGTGCTGATGCGGACGCGGCGCGAGCCGTCGATGCTGGTGTCGTCTGTGCGCCAGGAGCTCAAGGCCGTGGACGCCGAGCAGCCCATCTATGACCTGGCGCCGTTCGCGGACCGGATGGACCGCCAGCTCTCGCGGCCCCTGGCCACGGCGAGACTACTCGCGGCCTTCGCGCTGCTCGCCGTCATCCTGGCCGGCGTGGGTGTCTACGGCGTCATGGCCTACGCGGTGGGTCAGCGCACGCGGGAGCTGGGCATCCGCCTGGCGTTGGGCGCGCATCCCAGACAGGTGCTCGGGCTGGTGATGCGCCAGGGACTCCAGCTCACGCTGGTGGGCGTGGGCGTGGGGCTGCTGGCCGCGTTCGGCTGCATGCGGCTCCTGACGACGCTGTTGTACGGCGTGCAGGCCAACGAACCTGGCGTCTACGTCAGTGTCGCCGCGGTGCTCGCGAGCGTGTCGCTCATGGCCACGTGGTTCCCCGCGCTGCGCGCCAGCCGCGTGTCGCCGTCCATCTCGCTGCGGGCGGAGTAGCACCGCCACGACTCGCCGTGTGGGGAGGGGCGGTGCGGAACGCCCTTCCCCATCAGCGTCAAGCCCCCGGCCTCCGTCGCTCGTTGGGCTGACAAACACGTGGGTTGAGTTCACCCCATCCCCTTGCTTGGGTGACGAGGAGCGCACCAGCGGACGTCCCGGACAGTGGGCCCTTTGACGCTTGGCGATGGAAGGGTTTAAGAGTCCGCATGCACTTCGACTGGACCTTTCTGGTTCGCGTGAGCGCGCTGGTGTTGCCCGCCATGCTGCTCATGGTTCTGCATGGCGCGGCGGCGCACGCCGCGGAGACGAGCGCCCCGATGGAGAAGCTGGCGAGCCGCCGCATCTTCTTCGGACACCAGTCGGTGGGCGGCAACATCCTCGACGGAGTGAAGCAGCTCCCCGCCTCCCCGCAGGGGTTGGTGCCGCGCGTGGTGGAGGTCCAGAGCCCCACCGAGTCGCTGGCGCCCGGCACCCTGGCCCACGCGATGGTGGGACAGAACGAGAAGCCCGAGTCGAAGATCGCCGACTTCGAGCGGATGATGGACGCGGGGCTCGCGAAGTCGACGGACGTGGCGTTCTTCAAGTTCTGCTACATCGACTTCAACGGAGCCACGGACACGCGCGCGCTGTTCGAGAAGTACCGCGTCGCGATGGAGGGCCTGAAGGCGCGTCACCCGGGCACCACGTTCGTCCACGTCACCGCGCCGCTCACCACGGTGCAGCGAGGCGCCAAGGCGTGGCTGAAGGAGCTGCTCGGCCGACCGGTGTGGGGCATCGCCGAGAACGTGCAGCGCGAGACGTTCAACGAGCTGATGCGCAAGGCGTATGGCGGCAAGGAGCCCCTCTTCGACCTGGCGCGCCTGGAGTCCACGGCGCCCGACGGGACACGGGAGACCTACGAGCTGAACGGGCAGACGTGGCCGGCGATGGTGCCGGGCTACTCGGACGACGGCGGCCACCTCAATGCGACGGCGCAGGCACGGCTGGCGAAGGAGCTGCTCAACTTCCTGGCGGGCCTGCCCGCGCCCGTCGTGCAGCCTCCCATCCCCGCTGTCCAAGCCACGCCGTGACATGATGCCGTTCCATCAATCACTGTCGCGCGAGCTCGGGGGCCTCCTGTCCCGCCTGAAGTTGAGGCGATGTCAGGAGGTGGGGGACTCGCCCACGGTGCTGGGCCGCGTGTGGATTCACGGCGCGGGCCGCGTGCACGTGGGCTCCCGCGTGGTGCTGGATGGACGGCTGGCTCCCATCGAGCTTCACGCCATGTCCAGCGACAGCCTCATCATCCTGGGGGACGACGTCGCCATCGAAGGCGGCGCCTCCTTGGAGGCCCTGAGCTCCATCACCGTGGGCCCGGGCGCGAGGCTGGGGGCATTCATCAAGGCGATGGACAACCAGCACCACCCGCTGAGGGGCAACCGCCACGAGCGGCCTCCGTCGGTGCCGATGGTCATCGCGGAGGGGGTGACGGTGGGCAGCCGCGCCATCCTCCTGCCAGGAGCGCAGCTCCAGAAGGGCTGCACCGTGGCGCCCGGCACCGTCATCTCCCGCAAGATTCCCGCGGGCGTGACGGTGGGCGGCGCGCCCGCCCGGGTGTTGCGCAGGGAGGTGACGGGATGACGTCGCGAATGCCATTCGTCCGGGTGCCTGCCGTGGTGGCCCAGTTGGAAGCGCTGCGCAAGTCCGTGGAGCCTCGGGCCCAGCGCGCGGTGGCGATGGTTCGCGCCCGCTGGCTGTTCCGCGCCGTCCAGTCGGTGGGGCACAACGTGGCCGCCTACGGGCCCATCTCCGTGCACAACGCGGGGGAGATGGTGCTGGGAGACCGGCTCACCTTCGTGGGCGGAATGCTGCCCAGCTCGCTCGTGTGCCATCCGGGCGCGCGCCTGAGCATCGGCGAGGAGACCCAGTTCAACTACGGTGTCTCTCTGGAGGCGTGGAAGTCGGTGAGCGTGGGAGCCCGGTGCATGTTCGCGTCGTTCATCCGGGTGGGAGATCGGGATGGACACCACACCGCGCCCATCGTCATCGAGGACGACGTCTGGGTGGCCCATGGCGCCATCATCATGCCCGGGGTGCGCGTGGGGGCTCGCTCGGTGGTCGCCGCCGGCAGCATCGTCACCCAGGACGTGCCGCCCGACACGCTGGCCATGGGCAATCCCGCACGCAACATGAGCCTGGAGCTGGTTGCTCGCGACACAGGCAGCTGAGCGCCTCAAGCCTTTTTCCCGGGTGCGTCTTCTTCACGCCCGGATTGCTTCCGCACCCTTCCACCGTATTTCCAGACAGGACTTCCTACCGTGAGCATTCGTGAACGCATTCGTACCTTCATCGTCGACACGTTCTTCGTGGACGAGTTCGGCGATGACGACTCCTTCCTGCGCAAGGGCCTCATCGACTCCACGGGGATGATGGAGCTGGTGGCGTTCCTGGAGCAGGACTTCGGCATCAAGCTGGAGGACAAGGAGCTGGTGCCGGAGAACCTGGACTCGCTCACGCGCGTCGTCGCCTTCGTCGAGCGCAAGCAGCAGCGCCTGCCGCAGGTCGGCTGAGAGCGAGCGCGCCATGTGTGGCATCGCGGGCTTCACCTACCCGGCGGGAGGGGGCGCCGGGGCCGCGCGGGCGGAATCCGCCGAGCGGCTGCGCCGGATGACGGCCAGCATCCGCCACCGGGGCCCGGACGCGCAGCGGGCCCTGTTGCTGGACGGCGTGGCCCTGGGCCATACGCGGCTGTCCATCGTCGACCTGGAGGGCGGACACCAGCCCATGCGGGACGCGGCGACGGGACTCACCGTCGTCTTCAACGGAGAGATCTTCAACCACGTGGAGCTGCGCGAGCAGCTGTCGGGGCAGTACGCCTTCCGCACGCGCTCGGACACGGAGGTCATCCTCGCGGCGTTCCTGGCGTGGGGCATCGACTGCGTGCGCCGCTTCGAGGGCCAGTGGGCCTTCGCGCTGTGGGACCCGCGTGACGCCACGCTGTGGATGTCGCGAGACAGGGTCGGCATCTGCCCGCTGTTCTACGCGGAGCTGCCCGGGGGACACCTGGCGTTCGGCTCGGAGGCCAAGGCCCTGTTCGCCAGCGGGCTGGTGACGCCGTCCCTGGACGCGCGGGGGCTCAAGCAGACCTTCCAGCTGTGGTCGCCGGTGGCGCCGCGCACCTCGTTCGAGGGCGTCCGGTTGTTGCCGCCCGCGCACTCGGCGCGGTTCCGCGCGGGGACGCTGGAGACGTTCCGCTACTGGGACCTGGACTTCGGCGTGGGGCCGAGCACCGCGAGCTCCGAGCGCATCCAGGAGGAGCTGGGCGAGGCACTGGAGCGCGCCGTGCGGCTGCGGCTGCGCGCGGACGTGCCGGTGGCGGCGTACCTGTCGGGTGGACTGGACTCCAGCCTCCTGTGCTCGCTGGCGCAAGAGCAGCTGGGCGGGACGCTGCGGACGTTCTCCGTGGGCTTCGCTCACGCGCGCTTCGACGAGCGTCAGCATCAGACCACGGTGGCGGAGCAATTGCGCACGCAGCACCGCGTGGTGGAGATGAGGGACGGAGACATCGGCACGCTGGTGCCTGGCGTCATCTTCCACGCGGAGCAGGCGATGATGCGCTCGGCGCCCGCGCCCTTCCTGAGGCTGAGCGAGTGGGTGCGGGAGAACGGCATCCGGGTGGTGCTCACGGGAGAGGGCTCGGACGAGATGTTCCTCGGCTATGACCTCTTCAAGGAGACCAAGGTCCGGCAGTTCTGGGCTCGGCAGCCGACGTCGAAGTGGCGGCCCCTGCTGTTGCGAAAGCTCTACCCCACCCTGTCGGTGAGCCAGCAGAACGTGGAGCTGCTGCGCGAGTTCTTCGGCATGGGGTTGGAGGACCCGGGGAGTCTGGGCTTCTCGCATCTGGTGCGCTGGTCCAACAGCGGTCGAATCCTTCGGTTCCTCGCGCCGGACTTCGCGGCGAGCCTGGTGGACGAGGACCCGATGGCCTCGGTGCTGGCGACGGTGCCGAAACACGTGGCCTCGTGGCGGCCCCTGGCGCGCGCGCAGTACCTGGAGGCGAAGACGCTGCTGTCCGGATATCTGCTGTCCGCGCAGGGCGACCGCATGCTGTTGGGCAACGCGGTGGAGGGACGCTTCCCCTTCCTGGACACGTCGGTGATGGAGCTGGCCGCGCGCATCCCCGAGCGCGTGCGCCTGAAGGGGCTGGACGAGAAGCACGTCCTCAAGCGGTTCGCCCAGGGCCGTGTCCCCGCGTCCATCCTGGAGCGCAGCAAGTTCCCGTACCGCGCCCCCATCGCCGGAGCACTGGTGGGGCCGGAGGCGCCCGCATGGGCCAGGGAGCTGCTGGCGCCCGAGGCCATCGCGAAGGTGGGCGTCTTCGACGCACGAAAGGCGGAGCGACTGGTGGCCAAGCTGCGCGCGCCCAACGCGGCGGAGAGCGAGGCCGACACCATGGCCCTGTTCGCCATCGCGTCCACGCAGTTGCTCGCGCAGCACTTCCTCACCCCGCGTCCGTTGCCTCAGGCCGACGTGGACGCCGTGGTGCTGGAGGCCGCATGAGCGCGACGGATTCAGCACCCGCCTGGGTGCCTGGCCATGCCGAGCCCCCGACAGTCGCCCCTGCCTGGGGACGAGAGGGCTCATGAGCGCGACGGACTCCGCACCCGCGTGGGTGCTTGGCCATGCGGAGCGAACACCGGACGCGTCGGCGGTAGACTCACCGTGGACACGGCTCACGTATCGACAGCTCGCGGAACGGATGCGGGCCCTCGCGGGACACCTGCAAGCAGCGGGCGTGATCCCCGGAGACAAGGTGCTCATCGCCCTGCCCCTGGGCTCGGCGGGCGCGGTGGCCGCGCTCGCGGTGCAGTCCCTGGGCGCATGCGCGGTGGAGCTGGACCGGGAGACGGGAGCGACGTCCGTCGACGCCATCCTCACGCAGACTGGCGCACGCCACGCCTTCATCTTCGGGCAGGACACACGCAAGTGGGCGGGCAAGCCAGGACTGGGACACCTGTGCGTGGTGCACTCCGCGCGCCCACCCGAGCGGATGCTCCAGGCGCTGTCACCCGCGACGTGCACCTGGGTGCAGGAAGACGGAGCATTGGACGCAGACACCCAGGTGACGCCGCTGGACGCGCTGCCCGCGACACCGGCCCACGCCCACGCGTCCATCGTCTACACGTCCGGCAGCACGGGCACACCCCGAGGCGTCATCCAGACCTTCGGCAACATCGCCGCGAACACGCGCTCCATCGTCGAGTACCTGGGCCTGTCCTCCCGTGACAGGGCGCACCTGGTCCTCCCCCTGCACTACTGCTACGGCAAGAGCGTCCTCCAGACGCACCTGCTCGTGGGCGGCTCGGTGTTCCTGGACCCGCGCTTCATGTACCCGCAGGTCGTGCTGGAGGCGATGGCGGCGGAGAAGTGCACGGGCTTCGCCGGCGTGCCGCTCACCTTCGAACTCCTGCGCAGGCAAGCCGGCGCGGAGGCCCTGTCGAAGCTGAGGCTGCGCTACGCGACACAAGCCGGCGGCGGCATGTCGCCCGACACGATTCAGTGGACGCGTGACGCGCTCTACCCCGCCGAGCTGTACGTCATGTATGGGCAGACCGAGGCCACCGCGCGACTGAGCTACCTGCCACCGACCCGCGCCACGGAGAAGGCCGGCTCCATCGGCGTGGCGATTCCCGGCGTCGAGCTGCGCGTGGTGGGTGAGGACGGCAAGGCACTGCCCACGGGCGAGACGGGCCACCTGGTGGCGCGCGGCGCCAACGTGACACCGGGCTACCTGGGCGCTCCCGAGGAGACGGCGGCCATCCTCAAGGATGGCTGGCTCTGGACGGGCGACCTGGCGTGGCGGGACGCGGACGGCTTCATCTTCCTCGTCGGCCGCGCCAAGGAGATCCTCAAGGTGGGCGGCCACCGGGTGAGCCCCGCGGAGATGGAGCATCAGCTCGCGCGACATCCCTCGGTGCGCGAGGTCGCCGTCGTCGGCGTGCCCGACGCGCTGGGGGGGGAGGCGGCCTGCGCCGTGGTGGTGCTCCAGGAGGGCGTCGAGGTGAAGGAGGACGACCTGCGGCGGTTCTGCAGGGAGTCGCTGCCGGCGCACAAGGTGCCCCGGCACGTGGTGTTCGTGGAGGCGCTGCCGCGCGGGCCCAGTGGGAAGGTGCTCAAGGCGGAGCTGCGCACCCAATATTCGTCGGTCGGTTCTTCGTGAAGGGATTGAGAGGGGTCCACACAATGAGTTTCTCCAAGCAGGTGCTGGAACTGGATTGGGAGGCGAAAGCCACCGAGCTGTCCGAAGGGCTGCGCGAGACGGTGCTGAAGAAGCTGCGCAAGCGCGGCCTCGTGGTGGCCATCTCCGGCGGCATCGACTCCGCATGTGTCGCGGCGCTGGCTGTGCGCGCGCTGGGGCCCGAGCGCGTCTTCGGCATCCTCCTGCCAGAGAAGGACTCCAGCGGATGGAGCTCGCAGCTGGGCCGCAAGCTCTGCGAGAAGCTGGGAATCAAGTACCAGCTCCACGACATCGCCCCCATCCTCGAGGCCGCCGGCTGCTACCGGCAGCGCGACGAGGCGGTGCAGTCCGTCTTCCCTGAGTTCACGCCCGACATGAAGTGGAAGATTGTCATGCACGGCGACCGGCTGAACACGGACGCGGTGAACTTCTTCTACGTCGTGGTGCAAGTGAATGGCGAGGAGCGCCGCTTCCGGCTGCCGCCCCAGGCGTATACGCAGATTGTCGCCGCGACGAACTTCAAGCAGCGCACGCGAAAGATGATGGATTACTTCCACGCGGACCGGCTGAACTTCGCGGTGGCGGGCACGCCCAACCGGTTGGAGTATGACCAGGGCTTCTTCGTGAAGCTGGGCGACGGCGCCGCGGATGTAAAGCCTATCGCCGGCCTCTACAAAACCCAGACATACAAGCTGGCCAAACACCTGGGCGTCATCGACGAAATCACCAGTGGCGAGCCGACCACGGACACGTTCAGCCTTCCCCAGTCGCAGGAGGACTTCTACTTCTCCGTGCACTACTCGCAGCTGGACTTGCTGATGTGGGCCAAGAACCACGCGGTGTCCACGGAAGAAGCCGCGCAGGTGATGGGCCTGACGCCCACGCAGGTGCAGCGCGTCTACGACGACATCGACCAGAAGCGCCGCAGCACGGCCTACCTCCACTCGCCGCCGCTGCTGCTGGAGAAGGTGCCGGAGCTGGAGCCGTACAAGCTCGGCTGAGCCCTGAGCCCGCCCGAGTGGCGGGAGGCACTCCACCGCCTCCCGCCCGGCGCGCGGCTCACTCGAACTCGTCGCAAGCCTCGGCGCGGACAGGAATGCCCTTTCGCGCGTCGTCGCGGACGTACAGCTCGCCCTTGCGGAAGAAGTCCTGGCCGCCCTGCAGACGCACCACGTTGCGCTTCGCGTCCGCCACCGACCACTGCAGCGTCTCGCGCGAACCTCCCGCGTACGCCACCTCCAGCGTGGACACGCCAGCAGCGGCTCCCGCCTTCACGGCCGTCAGCTTGCCTTCGAGGCTGTCCTGCCCGAAGTCGACCTCCAAAGCGCCGTCCGACTTCACCGTCACCGCGGGAATGGCGGAGCCACAGGGCTGGTCGATGACATAGCCCTTCCCCTTGCGATGCACCTGCACCCACCGGCCCACGAGCGCCTTCACATCTATGACGCCCGACGCCGCGGAGGCCTCGCCACCCGCGCGCACGGGACATTCCAGCTCCGAGTACGCCAGCTGCCCCACCCGCACCTGCTTCCCCTGGACGACGCGCACGGGCACCACGTCCGGCGGCGGTGACTCCGCGAACACCTGCACCGCGTCACCCGAGGCCAGCGCCGCGCCGCGATTCGCCCCATCCACCGTCTTCAGCGCCGCCTGCGCCGCCTTCACCTTGCACGTCGCCAGCGCCGTCGAGGATGAACGCGAGAAGCCATCCTGGCCGGACCACCCCGCCCCGCAGCACCCCGTCCCAGGACCCTTCAACACCAGCCGCTCGGATTCCAGACTCAGCGTCCAAGTGCCTCCAGGTTGAAAAGTAGACAGTGTCCAATCCTTCGCGGACTTCTTCCGCACGGACAGGGTGCAGTCACATTCACCCATGCCCTGTCCTTGTGGAAAAGTTGATGTGTATTGGACGAGCGTCTGGTTGTCGCCCTCGAGCACCGCGAGGGTGCCGCCCTCTCTGGCATAGACGCCGGTGAGGGACTGTTGCTGCGCGGCGGCAAGAGTGGCCCACAGACACAATGACGCGCCTGCCACGCGTCCATAACGCAGTGCATTCATTCGCGACTCCTTGTTCGAGTTCCGCGGGGAATGTCGCCTGTCCTAGCTCTGGCGCACCCAGGAAGTCAGTCAATTCCGTGGGGGGTCGAGGCAACTCTAATTCTCAGCGCTCGACAATCCTGACATCTGTTGTTCCCACACCCCCATCGTTTCCAATCGCGGAGCGCCCATGTCCCCCCGCATTGAAGGTCGTCAGCAGACGTACTCGCCCACTTCGACGCAGGCCTCGGGCCTGCCGCAGGGCCGTGACGCGCAGCTGAACCTGCAGCAGCTCTGGCCGTACATCGAGAAGTACGCGCAGAAGTACGGCGCGGACCCGAAAGTCCTCGCGGGCATCGTCGCGCAGGAGTCGTCGTTCAAGAACCACGGCGTGCACCAGGACGGCACGGGCCACGGGCTCATCGGCCTGGACGACAACGGCCTGCTGCCCTCGTTCGAGAAGTGGTCTGGCATGCAGGTGGGCCGCGGGGCGAACGCGCAGACGATTCCGCCCGAGAAGCAGATGGAGTTCCTCGCGAAGACGATTGGCGATCTGACCAAGAAGCACGGCAGCAGCCTGGCCGCCGCGCGCGAGTGGCACCGGGGCGCTGGCAACATGAACGACGCCCGGGGCCACGACTACCAGAACAAGATCCAGAACCACATGAACACCCTGTTCCCCGGCGGCAAGACGCCGAGCGGAACGACGGCCAACGTGCCCGACAGCACGGTGACGGGCGGCAACACCAACACCACGCCGGGCGCCAAGCCGGGTGTGGCGGCGAACCAGGCGGACCCGCGCAAGCCGGTGGGTGAGTCGGACTATCAGATCAAGAAGGGTGACACGCTCTGGGGCATCGCCTCGAAGCTCAAGGGCCAGGGCATGGAGGGCTCGCACTGGGATGTCATCAACCAGATTCGCGAGATGAACCCGAAGATCACCGACCCGAACCTCATCCTCGCGGGTGACTCGCTCAAGCTGCCGGGGGTCGCGGGCAAGGACCAGAGCACCTTCACGCCGGGCACGAACAAGCCGGGGCCGGTGGACCTCAACCCGAAGCCCACGGGCCCGCAGGCCACGGACGGCGCCGCCCCTGTCACGGGTGACGGCCGCGTGGACCCGAGCAAGGTTCCGCAGATCAGCCAGTACAACCCGGCGGGCAAGAACGGCTCGTACACGAACGGCCCGGCGAACTGCGGCCCCACGTCGATGGCGCAGATCGCCCGCGCCAACGGCTACGGCAAGGACATGACGGACGCGCAGCTCATCAACCACCTGGGCAAGATTGGCGGCACGTCGTCCAACGGCACGGGCGTCAACGGCATCTCCGCGATGGCGAAGGCGATGGGCAAGGAGTCGGTGATGAAGGGCCCCGGCGCCAACGTGGAGTGGATCACCGAGCAGCTCAAGGCGGGCAAGCTGGTGGTGGCCAACGGCGACTACCACGCCATGCCTCCGCACCAGAACGAGGGCCGCACGTCCGGCCACTACGTCACGGTGGCGGGCATGGATTCCAAGGGCAACTTCATCGTCCGGGACCCGGCCGATGCGAACGTGAAGACCATTACGCCGGAGCAGATGAAGCACTTCCTGAGCTCCAACCCCAACGGCGGCTACCAGATGGCCATCGGCTGATGCGGATGGAGTGAAGTAGGCTTGCGCGGACCGGCACTCCCTGGGTGTCGGTCCGTTGCGTTTCCACACCCCGAGGTCCCGCGATGACGCAGAGCAAACCGACGCACACCTGTCTCTCCTGCAAGAAGACCGAGGGGGGCGAGGTGATTGGCTCCAACTACATTTCCACGGGCGAGAACGGGATGATCGTCCGCTTCTGGATGTGTGACGCGTGCGCCCTGACGATGGGCCCCGACCAGGGCCCCATCGACATGGACGAGCCCGCCGGGGCCGCGCAGCAGGGCTGAGACGCGCCCTCGCGCGGGGCGAGGAGCCGCGCGAGGGCCCGTATCGGCGGATGGCCAGGAGCCCACGACGGGGTGGAGCACGGGCAGCGGGCGGGGTATGGAATACGGCGTCCCCGCCCCCGTCGGAGAAGTCATGAACAAGCTCCTTGGCCCTGTGTCCTTCGTCCTCGCCTCGGCCGCGCTCGCGGTGGCCCTCTGGGCCCCGGGGCGTACCGAGGCTCCCTCCGCCTCCGAGCGGCCCGAGCCTGTCGCCGCCCTGCCCGCCAGCCAGGAAGGCCTGGAGCGGCGCATCCAGGCGCTGGAGGACACCACGCTGAGCCTGTCCCGGCGCCTGATGGAGCTGGAGCGGCGGCCGGCGGTGGCCGGGACGGACGGGGGTGGCGCCGCGGCGCCCGCGCTGACGGCCGAGTTGGATCAACTCCGCGCGGAGGTGCGGGGGCTGATGACTGGGGAGACCCTGAGCACGGAGGGTGGCCGCGAGGCGCTGAAGGACGCGATGCGTTCGGTGCAGGAGGAGATGCGCACCGAGCAGTTCCGCTCGCGGCAGGAGGAGTGGATGCAGGCGCAGGTCCGCTCGACGGCTCAGCGCACGGAGCGAATCAAGCGGCTCGTGTCCGAGGCGAAGCTGAACTACTCCCAGGAGCAGGAGCTGACGCGCCGGTTGGAGGCCGAGGAGACCACGCGCAACACCCTGTTCGAGGAGGTGCGCACTGGCACGAAGAATCCGCGTGAGATTCGCCAGGCGCTGCGGACGCAACGGGAGGAGACGGACCAGGCGATGACGGCCCTGCTCGATGAGGGCCAGCGAGCCAAGTACGACGTCATGCGGCGCGAGGAGCAGATGAACTCCCGCCCCCGTGGCAATCGTGAGGGTCGGTCTCAGGACCCGTAGTCTGGGATTGGGAGGAGCTGTCCTGACAGGGCATGGCTGGCATCACCCCCAGACAGGAAGAGCAGCCCTCGAAGTCATCCACACGAGCATTGTCGCGCCCGGAAGAACGCCCCCGCGAAGGGAAAAGCTCGACCCCGTCGAGAGGTGGATTCGAGCCTTTCGCCCAGCTTCAACGCTCGACTACTCCTTGTACGAGGGAGGAACCGGGCGCGGGTCGCACGCAATGCCTGGGCACCGCTTGTTCTCCGAGCAGCTCCCATCGCAGCACTGGTACTGACGCGGCGGGCACACGGGGGCCCCAGCATCCTCCTCCAACCGCGGCGGCTCGGAGCGGACGTTCGCCTCACTCGACGCGTCTGGAGTTGGCGGCGCGGACGCATCGCGCTTCAGCTCATCCCCGGGCCCCCTGCATCCCAGTCCGACCAGCACCACCCCCGCCACCATCCACCGCGACCACTGATTCGACTTCACGAACATCGGCATCCTCCGTGAGGCTGCGGCCACTCCGCCCATGACGCGGCGGCCCTCTCAAAAACAAGGGGCGGCCCCGGAAACCTCCCGGGACCGCCCCTCACATTTTCCGCTCCGACCTCATGGCGAGGCCGGACGAAGCACTAGCTCCTGCGACGACGGCGCAGCGCGAGCGCCAGCATGGCCAGGGCCGGCACCAGCGCACTGGTGGCACTGCCACCCGCCGCGCTGCAACCACCCTCGTCCGCCAGGTTCCGCACCGTCACCGCCACTTCGGCGGGCTCGCTCGAGCTCAGGTCATCCTTCGCCCGGACGCGGAAGAGCAGCACCGTGGTCTCCGACACCTCGGGGGCGACGAAGAACGCCTCCGCGGTATCCGAAGCCTGGAGCTGCACGGACGGACCCGCGACCTGCGTCCACTGCCACGTGATGTCATTGCCATCGGCGTCCTCGGCCGAGGCGCGCATCTTCACGCCCGAGCCTTCGTGCACCGTGTAGCTGCTCATCGTGGTAACCACCGGCGCGTGGTTGTCGCGCGTGACGGTGATGGTCACGATGCTCGCCGCGCTGGCCTGTCCATTGGCCGTCGCCACGAGGCTGAAGCGCAGGACGATGGACGCCCCCGTCACTTCCGGAGCGGTGAAGCGCGGGGAGCCGGTGTCCGCCCCCGTGAGCTCCACCGTCGGACCCTCGGTCTGGGTCCAGGCGAAGGTGATGTCCTCGCCGTCCTCATCCACTGCGCCGCCCAACAGCGTCACCGTGGAGCCCGAGCCAACCTGCCGGTCCCCACCGGCGTCCGCCACCGGAGCACGGTCCAGTTGGCGAACGGTGATGGTGATCTCCGCCTCGCTATCGGCGATGCCGTCCGTTGCGATCAGGCTGAACGTGAAGGCGGTGTCCGCCGTCACTTCCGGCACAGCGAACGTCGGAGTGGCGCTGGTCTCGTCATCCAACGCCACCGCCGGACCCGCGGTCTGGGTCCACGAGAAGCTCAGCTCCTCGCCGTCCGCATCCGTCGAATCGGACGCATCGAGCGTGACGCTGCCAGAACGCTCATCCACCGTCGTGGGGCCGCCGTCCTTCACGCGAGCCACGGCGACAGGGGGGTTGTTCACGTTGGCGACGAGGACCTGGACCACCTTGGGCTGGCTGGAGTCCGTGCCATCGCTCACCACGAGCTGGAACGTGAAGATGGTGTTCGCCGGAACCAGCGTGCTGAAGGTCGGCGTGGCCGTGTTCGCGCCGTTGAGCGTCACCGGCGGACCGCCAATCTGGGTCCACGCGTACGTCAGCGTGCTCTGCGCGGAGGCATCAGGATCGACGCTCCCCGTGCCGTTGAGGGTGATGACCCGGGGGGTCACCACACCACCAGCGCCCACGACGACCTCCGTCACCGTCTGGGACAGGCCCGCCTCGGCCACCGGCGCCACGTTGCAGGTCGGAGCCGTGCCCGTGCCGGTGAAGGTCTCCGCGACCAGCGAGTAGAACGGCGTCGTGTTGGTGATACCCGTGAGGCTGATGTTGGCGATATCCCAGCCATACGCGCCCACGCCACCGTCGGACGCGTGACGGAAGCGCACGCGCACCTGATGGCCCGCGAGGTCCTGCCCGAAGTTGGCCGTATACCGGACGAACGACGGGTAGCCCGCGCTCAGTTGAGCGAACCCCGGCCAGCCGCCCAGGTACGGATTCCCCTCGTCGATCAACGCGATGTTGGGATTCGCCGGGATGGGAGGCGTGAGGTAGAGGTACCAGCTCTCCCACGGCCCCTCGTCGACGGACAACTCGATGGCTCCACCATCGAAGTGGACCCAGGCCCCGCTCAGGTACGCCGACTCGAAGCTGAAGCGGTGGAAGAACGTCAGCGTGAAGTTCTGATTCGCCGCGACATTGAACAGCGGCGAGGTCAGCCGCTTGTCGAGCGAGGTCGCCTCGTTGGAGGTGTGCCAGTACCCGGTCGTGGCGTAGCCGTTGTCCCACATCGGACGGTAGTTGAAGGTCGAGGCCACCCACGGGGTGTTCTGCGCCTCGACGTAGTCCGTGTCCGACGTATTGGGCTTCTCGTCGTAGTTGACCTGGCTGCGGAACGCACGAAGGGTCGTGCCGTTCAGCAGGTTGTGCGGGAACGTCACGTCCACGCCCAGGAGCGCGAGCGCACCCGAAGCCTGCGCGGGAGCAGCCGTCAGGGCGACAGCCACGCTCGCCGTCGCCGTCGCACCGCGAGCGATGTTGCCAAACGAGAGCGAGCTGCCGCTCGAGAAGGCGCCCACGACGCCCGGGCTCGAGCCGTTGAACGCCGCGGTGGCCGTCACCGCGCTCAGGTTCCCAGCGCCCGCGTTGCGCACCGTCACCTTGAGCAGGCCCGTCTCGCCGGCGTCCAGCACGCCGTCCTTGTCGCAGCCGACGCTCGAGTCATCCAGGGTGATGCTCACCACCTCGAGGGCATCGCCCGTCTGGTAGCTCTCCACGACACCGATGTGGTCCGCGCTGTTGCGGTCCGCGACGCGAGCACCGAAGCCGGCACCGCGCTTGGCGAAGGCGCTGACAAAGCGCTGGTAGTCGGCGGGATCGCTGGCGGCGGCGACAGACAGCAGCGCGTCACGCCCCTCCAGGAAGGTGGGGCTGACCGGCGTGGCCTTGTAGGCGGCCACCAGGTAGCGCTTCATCCGGTCCTGTGCCTCCTGGAACGGATGGGCGTTCAGCAGGCTCGCGTAGCACTCCCACAACATCGAGGCCCAGACCTCGCCTGAGTTGTGGACCTCCGCGTTGTTCCCGCCCCCGTTGGTCGGGTGGGTGGTCGGAATGGCCGTGCCGTCCGCCATGTGGCGGAGCGTCAGGCCGTTCTTGGCCATGTTCGTGCTGTACGGAACGCGGCGGATGCCGAAGTAGTAGCCCTGGTTGCGACCACCGCTCTGGGTGTAGCCGGCCATGCCGTAGGTGCCCTGCCACTGGTTGTTGCCCGTCCGGTTCACGTCCTCGGCGCGCACCGACAACAGCATGGCGTGGAAGTCACCCCAGCCCTCGCCCATGGAGCCGCCCTGGTTGTTCGTCAGACCCGAGCCGTTACCGACGAGGCGGTTGGAGATGTAGTGCCCCCACTCGTGCGCGACGATTTCGTTGTCGAGCGTGCCATCGCGGTCGAGGTCGGCGTTGCGGCGGAGGCGGCCCTTGATGGGCGCCGTGGCCAGCGCCGTCCGCCAGGCGTCACCGTCCGGCTTGGTCACCAACAGCGAAGGGATGGTGATGGCGCGGTCGACAGCGGCGACGCCACTGGCGCCCATGGGCCCCAGAGCGCCCGCGGCGCTGTTGGTGATGAAGACGCCGATGGCGCCCGCGCGCTGGGCGTTGAGGACCTTGTAGGCGAAGGAGCAGGTGCCGCGCTCGATGAGCGCGATCTTGCCGGTGAACGGCGTCGTGCCACCGTACGGGTCGGCGCCGTTGGCATCCGCGCAGCCGATCCGGTAGGCCAGCGTCGTCGCAGCATCCGGCCCCGTGGGGGGCAGCGCGAAATCACCCTCGAGGTTGAAGACCGTCGGCCCGAAGGACGCGGTGTACGAGAGGTAGCCGCGCGCCAGGGGCGCCGGCTCGCTCACCGTGAGTTCCGCCACGCCGTCGAAGACGTACTGCTGCATGCGAGGACGGGCGCCGTCGGCCGGAGTCGCCATGTTGGCGTTGTTACGGCCACCGGAGTCCTGCGCCTCCACGCGAAGGCTGTCGTTCTCCAGGCCACCCCGCCCGAAGTTGCTCAACTGGGCGTTGCCGGAGGCCTCGTCGAAGCCCGCGTCGTAGAACCAGTCGTGCAGGAAGTTGGTGATGTAGAACAGGTTCACCACGGCGGCCAGACGCTGCGTCTGGTTCGCGGCGGGCGACTTCGTCAAATCGAACGTGTAGTCGAACCCGCGGCCCGCCACGTCGCTCAGCGGCGCACGCAGGTCGAAGCCCGGCTGGAAGCCGTCGCCACCACCGAGGTCCGCGTACGCATCGACGTTGTTACCCGTCGTCACCGTCGCGTTCGCCGGCAGCCACGGGTCATTGCGGCTGAACGGGAAGTTCTGCAGCGTCACCAGGTTGGCCGGGATGTTCAGGGGCGCCTGATAGCCATCCGGGGTGCCCGTGGGGTGCGGCGTGGCCTCGGTGCCCTGGGGACCGTCGTAGGGCAGCTTGCTCGCCGGGTCCGCCCACACGCGGTAACTGAACTGCTCCGACACGGTCAGGTTGTGCTTGAGCAGCAGCGAACCGTCGCGCGCGTCGATGACGTAGGCGGTGTAGGAGGCGTCCGGGTTGCTCTCCGGGCCCGCGTTGACTTCCACGTAGTACGCCGGCACCAGGCCGTCGGGCATCGGGAAGAGGACCTTCTTC
This sequence comes from Myxococcus sp. CA056, assembly GCF_013336715.1. Taxonomy (NCBI): domain Bacteria; kingdom Pseudomonadati; phylum Myxococcota; class Myxococcia; order Myxococcales; family Myxococcaceae; genus Myxococcus; species Myxococcus sp. CA056. Next base: position 906,401 of record NZ_JABUMT010000004.1, on the reverse strand, counting down.
GAGCGCGGCGCCTCACCAAAGCCGTGCGTCGACAACTGGCGGGAGTCCACCGTGTAGTGGCTGTAGTCACCCTTCGCGCCCGCGGGCACCAGCGCCCGGGCGTCGAGCTGAGCGCCCGTCAGGTCCTGGAACGCGCGGGAGATGGCCTGCGGCGCCGAGACGCGGAAGGCCGACGCCTGGGCGTTCTTCTCGTCGTCCTGCTGACGCGGCTGCAGGTAGCCGGAGATGGCCACCAGCTGCTGGCTGGCGTCCATGACGACCTTGACCTCGTTGCGGAACACCTCGATGCCATTGACCCGGCGGCCGTAGGTCGCGACCACCGCGCCCTCGCCCCCCTTGGGCATGTGCACCTGGCGCAGCTCCGCGCTGTTCACCTCGGAGGCGTTCAGGCGGTACAGGTCCGCCACGCTCCGCAGGTGCTCACGCGCCGCGGTGTTCGCGCTGGCCTGCGTCAGCGGGCGCGAGGCCTTCGCCTGGGGACCCGCGCTCAGGGAGCGCTCACTGAAAACGAAGGTCGGTACGCCGAGACGACCTTCCACGCTGTTGATGCGCAGTCCGCGCTGGGACGCCGACGCGGCGGACTGAGGCAGGGAGCGATCCGCCGGCGTGAGGAGGAAGGCATCAACCGCGGCCTGCCTCGCATGAGCCTGCGGGGACCACATCAGCACGGCGAGCACGGCGCTCACCGTGCCCATCCAAAGACGCTTCATGAACGACGACCTCTTTCGGGTGGTGTTGAGGGCCCCACGCCGTCGGACGCCTGCTCGGCCAGGGCGTCCAGAGGTTAAGGATTATTTTGTTATCAACACAATAGCCCCCCCTTAACTCACCCGCCGTTCCCGCCAGTAAATCAAGAATAAACTTCTTTGCTGGCTGAAAATACGGAGAAGGCGTGCTTGCGGGATGCAGTTGCGCGAGGGGGAAAGGCGTGCTTCAGCCGAACGGAGGGCGGGCGTTGTGGGAGATGACGAGGACCTCGTCCGGCCGGGCCTCGGCGCGCGCGTACGTGAGGAGCGCGGCGAGGCCATCCGAGTGCTTGGGTCCGGCCGTCTCCAGCACCACTTCCTCCCGGTGGGGGTGGAAGAGGTCGGCCTCGCCCAGGTTCTGCTCCATCCACCGCCGCCAGCCCGGCAGCGGGGCGCCCAGTGAGGGCTGCAGCCCCACCACGTCGTAGCCCTCCGGCGTGAAGGCCCGGTGCAGCCCCACCACCGTGGCGCCGGTGCCGAAGCCGCTCACCACCAGCCGCACGGAGGGATACGCCTCGCGCACGAAGTCGCGCAGCTCCGAGGCCCAGCCCTCCACGCAGCCCACGAGCGCGCCATTGGAGAGCTGTCGCGGCCAGCACCAGCCCTGTCGCTCGTAGCCCAGGGCCACCTCCCAGGCCTCGGAGAGCCGCCGCACGGTACGCACCTCGCCACCGAACCCCTGCCCTCGCAGGTAGGCGGCGCCCGCCGTATCCGTGAGCGCGAGCACCGGCAGCCCGCGCTCCTTGCCCAGCGCGTCCAGCGCGAGCGAGGACGAGGAACCCGACAACTCCACCAGCCCGCAGGCTCCCTCGGGCATCGACTCCAGGTAGCGCGAAAACGTCAGGTACTTGAGCCCCCCGGAGGGAAGCTCTCCTCCCCAAAGCACCACCGGCCCAGCGGGGGACAGCCGTGACAGGGGAAAGTGCATGGGCGGACCTCCCTCAGTTGAGGCCCGCGTGGACACCCGGGCCCACGGCTGAACCTCGGCACCCTCTTGCCCCGGCGGCCAGTCCCCCCCTTCTCCCGCTGTCTTCCCGTGGACCGCGAGGCTGCCCGTCCGCTGACCTGGGACACTCGTCAGCCCCCGGGGGCGATGCGAAAGGTCTCCTGGGGCACCCTCCTGTGCGATAGTCACAATCAGCGAATCGCATGTTGCGCAGGCTCCTTCCCACGCTCGTGGCCCTGGGTTGTGGGCTCCTCGCCCTCGGTTGGGGGCTGGTGAGCCTTCAACGCATCTTCACGCGCGAGCGCGAGGACGCGCACGAGCAGGTCCGCTCCCGCCGCGATGCCCTGGCGCACGCCGCCACGGAGACCCTGCGACAAATCCTGGCCCGCCAGCTCGAGGAGCAGATCGCCGCCATCCACGCCGCCGTGGACAATCCGCTGGCTCCGGGCGAGGGCTTCTACCTCCAGTTCCGCGGCCACCAGTTCCTGCCGCGCCTCATCCACCCCCTGCCGGGCCAGGACATGCCCGCGCGCGCTCTCTACGAGATGCTCTCGGACCACGTCCGGGGTGGCGCCGCCCTGGGAGGCACCTGGGAGCCCCGGCTCACGCGACTGCGCGCGGCCGAGGCCGCCCTCCTCGCGGGCCAGACGTCGCGCGCCACGGCGCTGGTGGAGGAGTTCCTGCGGCACCACACCCGCCAGACGCTGCCCGTCGAGCAGGAGCTGCCCTTCCTGTTGCTCGCGGTGGAGCACCTGCAGCGCGGCCCCGCCACCACGCCGCTCATCCGGGCCCTGCTGCGCGAGGGACTTCCTGAGGAGTTCGGCGGCATCAGCCGGGGGGCGGGGCTGCAACGCGACTTGCTGCGCGAGCGCTCCCACTTCTCGCAGGCCGACTTCGACTTCCTCCAGTCCCGCATCCTCCGGCTGAGCCGCGCGCTGGGAGAGCCCACGCGCGACTTCCTGGAGCGCTCGCGCGAGGCGGGCGCCGGCATGCTGGTGATGCCCCCGGAGCTGGTGGAGCCGACCCTGCTGGGAGAGCAGTGGTACGTGGAGCCTCGCGGAGAGGTGCTGTACGGCATCTCCGTGGACATCGCGGCGCTGCTGGTCCCCATCGCCCAGGACATGCGCACGCGCGGGCTCTTCGAGTCGGACGGACAGATGCGGCTGGTGGGGGGACGCTCGGCGATGCCGGCACGGGAGCTCATGCTGCTCGTGGAGCTGCCCGAGTGGGCGCGCGTGGAGGCCAACATCGAGGCGCGCTATGGCCTGAAGACGTTGCTGGTGGCCGTGTGCGGTGCGCTGGCGGCGGCCATCGTCGCGCTGGCGCTGGTGGCGCAGCAGCGCAAGTACCGCTTCCTGGAGCTCAAGAGCGACTTCGTGGCCACCGTCTCGCACGAGCTGCGCACGCCGCTGGCCTCCATCCGACTGCTCGGCGAGACGCTGGAGCGCAAGCTGACCCATGCGCCCGAGATGCGCGACTACCCAGCCCGCATCGTCCAGGCCGCCGACGGCCTCCACTTCCTGGTGGAGAACATCCTGTCGTTCAACCGCATCGACAAGGGCCGCTGGACGCTGCGCGCCTCACGCGTGCGCCTGGAGGAGCTGGTCAACCCGCTGCGGGACGACCTGGCGTCGGCCACCTCCGTGCCGGTGGAGCTGACCACCGACATGGACGACGCGGAGCTGGAGGCGGACCCGTCGCTCTTGCGCCTGCTGTTCTCCAACCTGGGCCGCAACGCGTGCGCCTACAACCAGCGCAGCCCCGTGCGCATCTCCGTCAGTGCCCGCGTGTTCGAAGGCCACGGCTGCACGATGCTCTTCCGCGACAACGGCGTGGGCATCCCCGAGTCCGAATGGGAGAACGTCTTCCAGGACTTCTATCGTTTGATGCCTCCCGGGCAGGAGGTCCACGGCAGCGGGCTAGGCTTGGCGCTGTGCCGGAAAATCATGAAGCTGCACCATGGCGATATCCAGGTGGCCTCCTCCACGCCCGAGGGGACCACGTTCGCGCTGACCTTCCACGAGCCGCGTCGATGACCACCTCCACCCCACCCTCCTCCACCCGTCCCACCATCCTCATCGTCGAGGACGATGCGCACTTGCGCGTCGGGCTCCGGGACAACCTGCTGGACGAGGGTTACGACGTCTCCGAGGCCCCGAGTACCCGCGACGCGGAGCCGCTCTTGCGTCAGCGCGAGTTCGACCTGCTCATCCTGGACGTGATGCTCCCGGGCGAAGACGGCTACAGCTTCTGTCGCCGCCTGCGAGCGCAAGGCGTCAAGAGCCTGGTGATGATGCTCACCGCGCGTTCGCTCGAGGACGACATCGTCCGGGGCTTCGACGCGGGGGCGCAGGACTACCTCACCAAGCCCTACCGGTTGAGGGAGCTGCTCGCGCGCGTGGGCGCGCTGGTGCGCCGTGCGGGCGTCGCGCCGACCCAGGTGTCGACGTTCGGCGGCTACACGCTGGACATGGGCCGCCGCACCGTGACGAAGCCGGACGGCGTGGGCGTGGAGCTGACGCGCACGGAGTTCGACCTGCTCGCCTATCTGCTGCGCCATCGCGAGCGCGCGTTGCCCCGAGGGGAAATCCTGGACGCGGTGTGGGGCCGCGACGTGGTGGTGGACCCGCGCACGGTGGACAACTTCGTCTCCAGCCTGAAGAAGAAGCTCGGCTGGACAAGCGCGTCGGGCTTCACCATCCACACCCTTCGCGGGGTGGGCTACCGGATGGAGGTCTCCGCCTCATGACTGAACCGTGACGAAGAGATGGCCTGCCTCCGGCCATCCCACGTCGTGGACTCCGTAGGTTGAGTCCTGCGTGGACGGGGCGCTCCAAGCCAACTGCCCACGCCGGAGAACCACCGTGTGGTGCGGTGGACTCCGGGAGCGCCCGTCGGTGGGAGGAGGCTTCCGTGTTCAAGTCGGTCATCGAGCGGCAGCGAGCAGGGCGGTTGGGCCTGGGGTTGTGGTGGTCCGTGGCCGTCCACGCGGGGTTGTTCGGCGCGGTACTCGTCATCTCCGCCCGTCCCGCGGAGCTTCCCCCGGAGCCCGAGAAGGACCCCATCCTCACGCTGTACCAGGGTAGGCAGGTGGCCAAGGGGTACACGGCCCCGACCCAGCCGAAGCAGGCCGTGCAGCCGAAGCGGACCAAGCCCAAGCGCACCACGATGCCCACGCAGATCAACCCGCTTCCGGCGGACCCTCAGCCGGTCGAGCCGGAGCCGGCGGCGAACCCCTCGGATACCGACGAGGTGGTGCCTCCGGGTGATGGCGTGCCGGGGGGCCACCCGGACGGAGATCCGACCAGCAACATCACCGGCGTGGCAGTCATCCCTGGCCTGCCGAATGGCGTCGGCGACGGCACGGGCGAAGAGGTGCTCCCGTTCGGACAGGGCATGACGCAGCCCGTGCTCATGGGAGGCCCTCCGCTCGAGTACACCGAGCAGGCCCGCATGGCCCGCGTGGAGGGGACCGTCATCGCAAAGTGCGTCGTGACCCGCGAGGGAGACGTGCGCGACTGCCGCATCATCAAGGGCCTGGCGCACATGGACGAGGAGGTGCTGGATGCACTGCACCACCGGCGCTACAGCCCGGTGACCTTCCAGGGGCGCCCGCAGAGTGTCTCCTATGTCTTCACCCTCCGCTTCAAGCTGCCTCGCTGACCTGGGCCCGCCGCGCGTCCGTCACAAGTCGTAGCCGCCGACGGCGGACGCCGGCACCAGGACGTGCTTGAGCACATACGCCTTGAGGCGCTGCCGGACGTCCTCGTCCAAGGTGAGGACGACCTGGGGGTGGATTCGGGCCCCCACCTCGAAGAGCACCGCCTGCATCAGCATGCCGTCATCGGTGATGGAGGCCAGGCGGTCCAGCGTGGGGTCGGAGCGCTCCGTCTCGCCCTTCTGCTTCTGACCCGCGTGGACGATGAGCGCCGAGCCCAGGCATTCCATCTCCTCCACCGTCGTGTAGTGCTCCTTCTCGGTGCCGGTCATCTCCTGACGGTGCGCGGGCTCGCCCAGCCACAGCGCCTTGCAGTTGGCGAAGGCGAGCCAGGACGGGTCGTGGTCCGGATCGAACTGGACGGTGACGCCCTGGCCGGCCCGCTCGGCGTAGCCTCGGGGGACGATGGCATCCTCACGGACGACGAGCCCCAGTCCGGCGTTGGCGCGGAAGAACTGCCGGATGATGGGGTAGCGCGGGTTGAGGACCAGGCACCACGCCCAGGAGTCCAGGGCCTCATCGAAGCGCCCCAGCCGCGCGAACGCGTTGCCCAGGAAGAACCACGAGCGGTGGTCATTCGGGTTGATGCGGGTCGCCTTCTGGTAGTGCTCCAGCGCGGTGGCCGCGTCACCCGCGAAGTACGCCGCGTCTCCCCGGAAGTTCCACGCGAGATAGCAGTCCGGGCACACACGCGTGGCCTGCTCGTACAGCTTCGCCGCCTCCGCGTAGCGCTTCGCCTGGAAGTGAGGCTCCGCCTCGTCGAGCAACGCCCGCGCCTCCGGGTGCTCGGGCCAGTCGAGGATGACGAACTCGCCCTGCTCCGTCACCACGCGAGGGGCCTCGCGCGAGGGCACCCGCTGCGGCCAGAGCTGATCCGCCCAGCCCCCGGGAGGCGAGTCCTTTCCCTCGATGTTGTACGACACCGGGGACGCCTCCATCCGCTTCACGATCTCCGCGGGATTGAGGAATGGAGGCTTGTCCGGCGCCTTCACCTCCGCGTCCGTCCCCGAGGTGAGCGCGGGTTTTTGCGTCGAAGCGCAGCCGGCCACGAGCACGAAGCAGAGGACGACGAGGGGGCGGCGCACGGGAGGCCCTTTCGGTGAGCGGTCGCCCCCAGTCTATGCCGCCCTCGTGCCCCGCTTGCCCACTCGTGAACGATTGAGCGCCTTCTCCCCTGGGGTGCCGCCGCCCCTGGCGCAGGCCAACTCGTTTTACAATGATGTCGGAGAGCGCCTGATTTCGAGCCACTGCGGTGACGCATCCGTTGCATTCACGAAGCGGGGAGGCAGGTCATGGAGCGAAGCATCGCGAAGGCAATCGTCCTGGTGAGCCTGGTGGCCTGGGGCTGCGGCGGTGGACCCGAGCCGCTGGAGGCCGACATCACCGCTTCGCGATGCGGGACGGAGGAGCCCTCGGAGGAGACGCTGACGCGGGTGGCCCAGGAGTCGACCCGAGGCGGCGTGAGCGCGATGCGGCTGCCGGGCTCGGTGCGGGTGCCGACCTATGTGCACGTCATTCGCCGGGGCACGGGCATCGCCAATGGGGACGTCCCGTTGGCGACGATTCTCGCGCAGCTCGAAATCCTGAGTGCGGCCTATGCCGCCACACCCTTCTGGTTCGACCTGATGTCGGTGACGCGGACGACGAACGCGACCTCGTACGTGATGGCACCCGGCAGCGCGGCGGAAGCGGCGGCGAAGAATGCGCTTCACCAGGGCGGCAAGGAGTCCCTGAACCTGTACCTGGCGAATCCGGGGAATGGCCTCCTCGCGTGGGCCACGTTTCCGTGGGGTGTCGCCGAAGCGCCGCTGAGCGACGGCGTCGTGTTGTTGAATGCGGTGCTGCCCGGGGGCACCGCGTCGCCGTACGCCCTCGGAGATACGGCCGTGCACGAGGTGGGTCACTGGCTGGGCCTGCTGCACACCATGGCGGGCTGCACGACGGACGACGGCGTGAGCGACACGTCTCGATCCAAGCCGACGTACACGTGCGTGGTGGGTGGCGACTCGTGTCCGACCGACGTGGGGCTCGACCCGGTCCGAAACTACATGGGCTACGTCGATGACGCGTGCATGTCCGAGTTCACCCCGGGCCAGTCGGCGCGCATGGACTCGATGGCGCTCATGTATCGCTGACACAGGGCTCCTGGGCCCCAAAGCACGCACGTATCGGGGGCACACCTGACTCAGCGATGAGCCAGCTCCGGCTCCGCTCTCAGCTGAGGCACCGCTCGCAGCTCCGTCACTCCGCCCTCGGCGAGGGGCTTCATCCGCGTCGTGGCGGTCAGCTCCGCGAGGATGCTCACCGCCTCGCGTGCCGCGGCCTCCGGACGCACGCTGGTATCGGAGATGCCCGCGATGAGCCGGGTGATGTCGTGGTCCGCCCTCCCCTGTCGCCCCCAGGTGGTCGCGGAGGGCGCCGTCAGGTACGCGGAGAAGGCATGGTGCCCTGAGCCCGGCCGCTCACCGATGACGTGGATGAGTGCTCGTGGCGCGCGTTCCTCCGCGTCACCGAACAACAACTCGCCCACCTGATACCCGGCCCGCACGCGCCCATGCTTCAGCACCAGGTGCTCCGGTGCCACCTTCCACCCCGCCGCGTCCAGCTCACGCCTCAGCTCCGTCAGGAACGGGTGCAGGTGCCCCTCGTCCATCAGCGAGCGCGCATCCAGTCCGTCCGAGATGAGTATCTGCGCATCCCAGCGGCCCTCGTGCCTCAGCCGCAGCATCCGGACCGCCAGCTCGGAGGCCGAGTCCAGCCGCTCTCCCGCAGGCGGATGCAGGATGTAGTCGCGACGGTCCTCCGCGCACGTGCGCAGCATCACCGCCTCGGAAATCCCCGCCACCACCGAGTCCGTCAGCTCCGACCAGAGCCCCACCTTCGCGTCCTCGTACAAGGCACGCAGCTCTCGCTCCAGCGACGGCTCCAGCTCCCACGGCGTCTCGCCATGTCCCACGGCCAGCGGAACGCCCCGCTCACGCACCGCCGCCATCTCCGAGCGCGCCTCCTCCAGGATGATCGCGTCCGAGCGCTCATCCCCCTTGCGGCGGCGATACTGGAGATAGACCCAGGCCGGGTCTCCGAAGTGCTCGGTGGGCCGCCCCGCTGCATCGATGACCCCGAGCGACTGGAAGAAGGCCCACATCCGGTCGTCGACCTTGAGGCCCCGCTTCTCGCGCAGCCGCACGTGGTCCTGGAAGCTCGTTGTCAGGTAGCTGAGCATCGGGTCATTGCGCGTGGGCAACGCCATCAGATAGCCGGGCGCGGCCTCCACCACCTGCTCCAGACACCAGGTCAGGTCGTCCAGCGACACGTCCATGTGCAACGTCGAGCACACGTCCAGGCCAATCATCAGCCCGTGCAGCTTGCCCATGACGATGTCCTCCAGGCAGCAGCGCACGAGCTGCTCCCGGGTGCGGAACACCTCCGGACCGATGAACCCCGCCACGTCATTCACGTGAACCCACGGCGAGGGCGTCCGTCCCGCTCCGAGCTGCGCCAGCGACACCCGCGCCTTCAGCGCCCGGGCGAAGCCGTACTTGCGTGACTCATGCACCAGCATGTCGCAACCGAAGTGGTGCCCGTTCGTCGCGTCCGCGCCCTGCCCCGTCTCGAAGTAGAGCCCGTATCGCCCCGTCCGGCTCGCCGCATGCTCCGCCATCTTCTCCAGCGTGACGTCGAAGGTCCGATTCGCCGCCTCGTTGCCCGCAAGGCTCTGGAACCAGATGCCCGTGGTGCCAGGCCGCAGCGCCTCCACCTTCGCCTGCACGTCGATGTGCGAGAGCACGCAGTGAGGCATCACCTCCGTCAGTCCGAAGGTGACGAGGAGGTCGTGCAGCGCCGCCTCCACCGCCGCCACGGACTCCGGCGCGGAAGACACGGGATTCGTCCCGAGCACCACATCGCCCACCGCGAAGGACCAGCCGTTGAACACCTGCCAGCGGATGTCGTCCGGGTGGTCCGTGGGCGAGTTCGGCTGGAGCCGCGCACCCAGATATCCCTTCGCGCCCAGGTTGCTGCCCGGCAACGGATGGAAGATGCGCGAGCCCACTGCCTTGAGCTCCGCGTCGCTCATCAGCTTCACGACACACGCGATGACGTCGCTGCCCAGGCCCCCCAGGATGCCTCGGACATCCGCCTCGTCGGCCGAGAGCAGGTACGCCTTGAGCTGCCCCAGCGTCCAGTCCTCCAACCGCTGGAGCTCCTCGACATCCAGGGCCTCCATCATGAAGGCGTGGAGCCGGTCCTCGAAGGGAGGGTGCGAATGCAGGTCGCCCAGCCGCGTGCGAGCCAGCAGCGCACGGGCATTCGCCCGGGAGTCCTCGTCGGCGGCGGCGATTCCGAGGGCCTCGTCACCCTCCTTGAACGCATTGGCTGCGCCGAGAATCCGCTGGAAGAGACGCGAGTCGAATGAACCTTGAACCCGATGGATGTAGCCGAACACGTCCTCACCTGTGAGGACGTCACGGAGACTGACGCTCATGGCGCGAGACAATGTATCCGGCGTTTCATTCCGGAAGCCATGCCCGCACCGCGCTGTCCGCTGGATGACGCCTGGGTGCTCGCCCGGCGGTCGGTCGGGAGCGGGGACTGCCTCACTCGTCCAGCAGGCTCGACCAGAAGCCCACCATCCGGACCACGTCCGCCGCCCCCGCCTTCCGGTCCACCTCCGCATGGCTGATGAGCGGCGTGGAGAGCTGGTGCACCTCCGTGTAGGGGCGCAATGCGTCCGCCAGCAGCACGGACTCCATGGCTGGAATCACCGTGTCCCCCGCGCCATGGAGCAGATACACGGGCGAGGCAGGCGCGGGAGACCTGCCCGGCGACATCGACGGGTCCGCGGCGAAGTCCCGGACGAGCGGCAGCAGCAGGGGCCCCAGCGCCGCCACGTTCCGCGTATTCACGTACCCCATCAGCTTCGACGCCGGCTCGGGCATGCGGGTCTCCAGCACCCGCGCGTGGGCGAAGGTCACTTCCGCGAGCTTCTGGTCCTTCTGCGTCTGGTGTGAAGCGCGCAGGAAGGTCCGGATGCCCTCGCGCAGCGGCTCCACCTGCTCCGGTGGCACCAGTCGGTCCGCGACGTTGAGCAGGATGATGACCACGCCATAGTCATGCGGTGCCAGGTGTGAACCGTCTGGCAACACCCCGCTGCACAGGAAGGCCAGCACCCGGGGCAGGTCCCCATGCCCTCCGAAAGAGAGCGTGGAGGCGACCTTGTCTCGCAACGCGGGCCGCCCAGCCGCCACCACGGAGAGCCCTCCCGCGAAGCTGATGCCGAACAGGTCCACCTTCCCGCCAGGCGCCAGGTCCTCGCGGGCGGCGGTCCACAGGGCCGCGTCCTCGATGATGTCGGGAAGGCGCGCGGTGATTTCGTAGCGCAGGAGGTCCGGCGGCTCGGGAGTGAGAACCGTCTGCCCGCCCGTGGCCAGGTCTTTGGCCAACTTCACCAGCCGGGGCTCATCGATGCCGTCGGCATGGACGCCCGAGGTCAACACCACCGTACGCCCTCGGACCTCCCGTGGCCGATACAGCCGCGCACGCACGTCCCCGTGGCGCGTGGGGACAGTCAGCTCGCTGACCTCGAAGGGCCCGTTGCGCCATCGGGCCACGACCGCTGGAACCGAGCCCTCCATCCCCGCGGCGCGAACGACGAACGACAGGCCGCGCAGCCAGTCCATGCCCACCAGCACCACGCCCACCAGCACCACGACCAGGCCAAGGCCCAGGTTCCGCCGCGTCGCCCTCTTCATGGAAAGAGGTGCTCCACGAAGGTGCACAGGCGCTCGCGCTCGAAGGGCTTCTCCAACAGCCCTCTCGAATGGCGGCCCACGAACTCGCGCGCCTGCGCGGTGAAGGCCCCACCCGTCATCAATCCCGTGCGCAGCACCAGCTCGGGCGCCAGTCGCTCCAGCTCCACCACGAAGTCCATTCCGCTCATGCCCGGCATCATCAAGTCACACAGGATGGCATCGAATCGCTCGCCCGTGGACAACCGTCGCAACGCCTCGCGTGCGTCCTGCACCGCGTGGACCTCATACACGTCGCGCACCAGCCGGCTCACCGAGTTGCCCACGGACGGCTCGTCATCGATGAGCAGGAGCCTGCGGCGGACCAACGACGGCACCACCGCGCCGAGCACCGGCGATTCAGGCGCGGCGACCGTCCCCACCGAGAGCGCCGGCAGCACCACGCGGAAGGTGCTTCCCCAATCCTGCGCGCTGCTCACCTCGATGCGGCCCCCCATGGCCTGTACCAGCGTGAGACAGATGGACAGTCCCAGCCCTGTCCCCTCCCCCACCGAGCGCGTGGTGAAGAAGGGGTCGAAGATGCGCCGCTGGACTTCCGGCGCCATGCCCATCCCGTTGTCGGTGACCTCCAGCTCCACCTGCCCCACGCGTCCGGTGCGCAGGCTGACACGGACCCGGTTCTCCTCGACGGGACGCGGAGGAAGCGCCTGGAGGGCGTTCACCAACAGGTTCAGCACCACCTGCCCCAGCCGCACCTCGTTGCCGTGAATGGGCGGCACGCGCTCCAGCGTGCACACCACGCGCGCCCGGTGCGTCAGCTCGTTGCGCACCAACCGCAGCGCGCCCTCCACCGCGCGCAGCACGTCCACCGGACCGTGATGATCCTCGTCCCCGCGAGCGAAGGTGCGCAGGTCCCGGACGATGGCGCAGACCCGTCCGGCTCCGTCGAGGGCGTCCGACACGACCTCTCGCAGCTCGGGCATTTGCTCCGAGGACAGCTCCTGCTGCGCCAGCAGGTCCCTCACGAACGCGAGGTTGGAGGTGACATAGGCCAGCGGGTTGTTGATTTCGTGCGCGACTCCGGCCGCCAGCGTGCCCACCGACGCCATCCGCTCGGCGAGCAGGAGCTGCGACTCCAGGCGCTTTCGGTCGGTGATGTCGCGGATGATGGCCACGAGGAACGTCTCTCCAGCGCCGCTGAACGTGGCCTTCTTCGTCACCAGCACCCGGGCCAGTCCCGTCCGGTCGGTCAGGGTCTCCTCCGTCTCGTCGGGGACACCCGAGCGGAACACCTGCTCGTCATTGCGCCAGAAGCTGTCCGCCTCGTGCGCGGGCACGAACTCGTGGTCGGAGCGGCCCAGCAAGGCCTCCGCGGGGTGCCCCATGAAGCGGCAGAAGGCGCTGTTGAGCGCCACCCAGCGGTGCTGCCGGTCCTTCACGAAGAGCGGCTCAGGGACCGCATCCAGCGCGCTGCGGAGGAACTCACAGGTGCGGCGAAGGGCCTGCAAATCCCGCTCGCCCGTCTCCGTCTCCATGCGCCGACGCAAGGCCGCCAGTCGCGCGCCCCAGCCCGTCGCCGGGGAGGCCACGCACTCGTCGGCTCCGGCCTCCGCCATCGCCTGCGTCTCCGCGTCCGCGCGCGTCGTGAGCACCACCAGGTGCGTGCGAGCCGAAACCCGGAGCGCGTGGAGTCGACTCACGTCCGCGAGCACGTCCTCCAGCGGGCCCCCTGAATCCCACGTCACCAGGAGCCCCTCTTCCACCGGAGAGGCAATCACATCGGTGCCCGTCACGCACAACACGTGGCAGTGCTGTCCCGCTCCCGATGCGCGAACGCCGCGCTCCACTGCTTCCGCCACCGCCGGAGGCACCGCCACCAGTGTTGCGAACACCGCTTCACGCTCCTCGGCCCGGGGAGGCCTCGATGTCCCCATCAAGAAGACACGGAGACACCCGACCGGATTGCAGCGCTCCAGCGCCCCACGGTCAACGACGTTCCCTGCGCGACACCGAGGAACCCCGCGGTCGCGAGGCACCAGGGACCCGACGGGTCGCCGCCGCCACCACGCGCGGCCCCACAAGGCAGGCGCCCAGGAGCGGACAGCGCTCGCAGTTCTCCGGCACCGGCTGCGCCGGGCACGCCCCGCTCATCCCATAGTGGCAGAGCGCGAAATCGTACCGGACGGGGTCTTCCGCATCCAGGGCCCGCAGCGACGCCGTCACCTCCTCCGCCGTGCGCCAGGTCAAATCCTTGCGACGCGTCAGGCCCAGGTGCCCGGCGATACGGCCGATGTGCGTGTCCAACGGAATCATCAGGACCGAGGGTGTCACCCGCTTCCAGATGCCGAAGTCGACCGCGTCCGGGCCTCGGACCATCCACCGCAGGAACAGGTTCAGCCGCTTGGCGGCGCCCGGCCCCAGCGGGGAAGGCAGCAGGTGGTGGAGCCCTCGCTCGGGTCCCATCGCCGCGCGCAAGGGTTCGAGCGGCACGCGCCGCAGCGCGGTGGTGAAGGCGCCCAGCGCGCCATGCAGACTCCCCTCGGCGACGAGCCCCTGGACGAAGAGGGACTCCAAATCTCCATGCTCCCGCAGCGCGCGTCCCATGCCCAACAGCAACACCGCGACGTCGGTGCCCACGTTGAAGCGATAGACGAAGCCATCCAGCAGCGCCTTCGCTCCCGGAATGTCGAGCGCGCGCACGAACGCCGCGGGGGATGGCCCCATGCGCTGGAGCAGCGAGTCCACCTTGGGACGGAACAGGTCCGCGCGGCCATAGGCCAGCGCGCAGGCGAGCAACGCGCTCACCTCGATGTCGCGAGCGTCCTTGTAGCGGTGGGGGAACTCCACCGGGTCGAACCCGATGCGGGCCCGGGCATCCGTGGAGGCCAGGAAGGCGTCGAGCCGGGGGCGCAGGTGCTCGGCCGCCCGGGGGCTCAGGCCGGGATTCGACTTCGAGCGGCGTGTCACGTCGGGGCTCCCAAATGCTCCTGGAACGGCGGCCCGCCGCCCACGCTTCCCGAGACCTGGCGTCCCGGGAGTCCACGCCCCCTTCCGAACCGGGAAGGGGGCGCGGGGGGCATCCTATGTGGCTACGGGCTCACGGCGAACACGATGTCGTCGTGGTCGTCGTACGAGGTGGTCCCGCAGGGCGCCGCGCTGCCGTTGTAGCGGAAGCGGGCGCGCACGGCCTGCAGCGTGCCGGCGGGCAGCGTGTACGTGGCGGTCAGCGTCTGCTGGCCGGTCGCCACCGGGGCGACGGTGGCGATCTTCGTCCACACCGGGCTGTTGGCGTTCGCCGTGTAGTACAGGTCCAGCTTGTCCGGCCGGACGGCGAAGACCCACACGGTGGCCTCCACGCGCACCGTCTGGCCCGCCGCGAAGGGCGCGCCGCTGACGGTGGACACCCGGATACGGTCGTTCGACTCGTCGGCGTGGTACGCGCCGGAGAGGCCGTCCGCGCAGGAGTTGTTGATGGTGTTGGGGGCGTGAAGCTCGGGCCCCAGGCCGGCGCGGCCATTGAGCAGCGTGGTGGAGTCACACACGTTGCCCACGTTGGAGCAGCGCGGCACGCGCAGCACCGTGTCGTAGATGGCGTTGCTGGAGGCGTTGCTGCTGGTGACGGAGATGGAGGTGCTGTTGGCGGTGTTGCCGATGAGGTCGTAGGCCTTCGCCACCACGGTGTGGCTGCCGTTCGCGACGGCGGCGGAGTTCCACGAGGCCGAGTACGGAGACGCGGTGGCGGTGCCCACGACGTTGCCGTCCACCAGGAACTCCACGCGGCCGATGCCGGTGTTGTCCGCGGCGGTGGCGGAGAGCGTGACGCTGCCGGACACGGTGGCGCCATCGGAGGGGGCCGTGAGGCTCACGGTGGGCGGCTCGCTGTCGGCGAGGTTCGCGGTGCCCTTGGCGAGCTCCGCCACGTACGCGCCCGCGACCTTCGCGAACTTGAGCGCGTGCGTCGCGGTGTTGTTGCTCTTCGCCAGCGTGTCGCCGGAGGTGTGGATGAGGCTGTTGTGCTGGCCCATCAGCGCCTCGAACGGAATCGACGCGGCGAAGCCCGCGTTCGTCCACGAGGCGTGGTCCGAGCACGCGTAACCGCACGTGGAGTTCGCCGCCTGCACGCCCGGGACATAGGCGGAGATGAGGCTGGTGATGAAGGTGTTCTGCGCCGCGTTCGTGAAGTCCGTCATCAGCGCGACGTCGATGGTGGAGCCCTTGAAGTTCGTCATGTCGAGCTGCAGCGCGCCAATGACGTTGGCTCCCTGGTTCTTGTGCTGGTCGGCGATTTCCTTGGAGCCACGCAGGCCCACTTCCTCGGCGGCGTAGGCCATGAACTTCACCGTCTTGGCCGGGTGGTAGCCGTTGGCCATGGCCACGCGGATGACCTCGGTGAGGGTGGCGATGCCGGACGCGTCATCATCCGCGCCAGGGGCATTGCCGGAGGAGCTGGTGGAGTCCAGGTGACCGCCCACGACGACGATCTCCGAGGGCGTCTCCGTGCCGGTGATGGTGAGGATGACGGACGGCTGCGCCCACGCCGCGTGGGTGAACAGTTGGACGGTGACGTCACCACCCGTCTGCGCACGCGCTCCCGCGTAACCTTCCCACAGGCCCTTGAGCCAGTTCGCCGCCTGCACGCCCGTCGCGGACGTGTAATAGCGCGTGGCGTAGCTGGAGAGGTGGGTGATGTTCGCCAGGATGTTCGCCTCGGTCATGCTCCCGAGCAGCGTGTTGACGACCGGGCCGTTGTCCAGCGTGTACGTCACCGCCAGAGGGCTGAGCTGCGTCTGGCCGACACCCGCGATGGCCGCGAGGGCCTCCGCCTCCGTGTCGTGGTAGACGAAACCACCACAGCGGTTGAGCTTGTCGTGCATCACCCGGGAGACCCGGTTGATTTCCGACTCGGGCAGCTTCAGCGCGACGACGTCGCCCTTCTGCCCTGCAAGTGAGGGAACCTTCGCCCCCGCGACGATGAACGCGGCGTTCACCTCCGAAAGCGCGTCCGAGCCGAGAGTGATCCACACCTCTCGCTCCGACGCCTTCGCGAACGCCGAGACACAACCGAGCATCAACACCAACGAAGCCAATCGCTTCATGTGCATGGGGCTCCTCCTCTTTCGGGAGGTCTGCTTTGTGGGGGACGACCTGCAAACCTATTCGCGACAGAGCAGCGAATGTTGACTACTCTGCGTAAACGTTGCCTGCGGGTCAATCCTCAAACCAGCCCCAATACAGAAAAACCGTATCAACGGCCAAACGCCAGAATTCCCGGATGTTGATTATCGAGTGAGTTCCCGCACCGCGTGGCCCAGTTCGGGGAGGATGAGCGCGTCCAGGGCCAGTCGCGCGGCCTGGGGCGAGCCCGGAAGCGCGAAAATTATCATTCCTTGATACGTGCCTGCGGTCGCCCGGGACATCATCGCGGGGCTGCCAATCTGTCGGTACGACAGCATGCGGAACAGCTCGCCGAAGCCGGGCAGCTCCTTCTCAAACAAAGCCCGCAGCGTCTCCACGGTGGTGTCGCGCCGGCCAATCCCGGTCCCCCCCGTGAAGAGGATGGCCCGAGCGCCCGAGGACTGGGCCTCCGCCACCGCGGCCCGGATGGCCTCCGGCTCGTCCTTCACGACGACGTAACCCGCGATGCCGTGGCCCGCGGCCTCCAGCCCTTCACGAAGGACCTTGCCGCTCGCGTCACGCGCGGCGTCACGGCTGTCCGAGCACGTCACGATGAAGGCGCTGACGTGGACCGGCGCACGCGACTTGTGCTCCCGCGGCACGTTCCCTTCCGCAGCATCATGGGTGTGGCCGTGGTCGTGTGAATGTGAGTGGCCATGCCCCTCGTGGCCGTGGTCATGACCCGCGTGCCCGTGCGAGTGGCCGTGGTCGTGGCCCCCGTGCTCGTGCGCATGTCCGTGGCCATGGCCCCCATGCTCGTGCGAGTGGCCGTGGTCATGGCCCCCTTGCTCGTGCGAGTGGCCGTGGTCATGGCCCCCTTGCTTGTGCGAGTGGCCGTGGTCATGGCCCCCTTGCTCGTGCGAGTGGCCGTGCTCGTGGCCCCCGTGTTCGTGCGCATGGGAGTGGTCATGCCCGTGGCCCTCGTGCTTGTGGGCATGGCCCTCGTGCCCGTGGCCGTGGTCATGCCCGTGCTCGTGGCCCCCGTGCGCATGGGCATGGTCGTGGGCATCGCCCTTGTGGCCGTGGTCATGTCCATGGTCATGGCCTCCGTGCTCGTGCGCATGGGCATGGTCGTGGGCATCGCCCTCGTGGCCGTGGTCATGGCCCCCGTGCTCGTGCGGGTGCTCATGCGCGTGGGTGTGTTCGTGCACGTGGGACTGCCCGTCGCCGTGCTCATGGGGGTGGCTGTGCCCGTGCTCATGCTTGTGTGCATGAGTGCGCACAGGGTCATTCCCGCGCGCGTGGCCGTGGTCATGCCCGTGTCCGTCGCCATGACGGGGGTCATGGTCGTGTCCGTCGTGTGCCATGAAGAGGACTCCGTTGCGTCTGGTGCTTCAGGAATTGTCGGGGAGGTCGACGACGAGGGCGCCGTCCTGGACCTCGACCGTCACTGTCGGCTGGTCGTCACAGACCCCCGGGGAGGTCTCGTTCCGGCCCGTATCCATGTCGAAGCCGACCTCATGACACGGGCAGACAACGAGGTTGTCCTCGAGGCGACCTCCGGACAGCAGGCAGCCCGCGTGGTTGCACCAATCATCAAGGCCCTTGTATCGGCCGTGAATCTTCGCGATGCAGACGTTGCGCTTGCCCACTTCGTAGCCGCGCATTTCCTTCTCGGCGAAGTCCGCCGGTCCGAGCTTGATCTTCGTCATCGCCGTCCTTTTCCCATAACGAGGAGCGGCCTGCATCCCCGTTCCCCGGGCATTACCTTCCTCCGCGTGACTCCAGCCGTGACCGCTCCCATCGTCGACAAAGCCACCGTTGCCCAGGTCCTCCGGGACATCTCCCTGCTACTCCAGCTCCAGGGCGAGAATGGCTTCCGCTCTCGCGCCTACGACATGGGGGCCGACCGCATCCTCGGCCTTACCCAGGACCTGGGCGCCATCGTCTCGGAAGGACGCCTGGAGAGCCTCCCGGGCATCGGCCCCGCGCTCGCCGAGAAGATCTCCGAGCTGGTGACCACCGGACGGATGACCTACTTCGAGGACCTGCGGGCGAAGTTCCCCCCAGGCCTGCTGGAGCTGATGAAGCTGCCGGACATCGGCCCGCGCAAGGTCGCCGCGCTCTGGAAGGAGCTGGGCATCGGCTCCGTCGAGGAGCTCGAAGCGGCCTGCCGCGAGGGCCGCGTGCGCGAGCTCAAGGGCTTCGGAGCGAAGAGCGAGGCGAAGATTCTGGAGGGCATCGCCCTGTTCCGGCGCGCTCGCGGCGAGCGCAAGCTCCTGGGAGACGTGCTCCCCATCGCCGAGGCCCTGCTGGAGCGCGTGCGCGCCTCGCCCGGCGTGGTGCGCGCGAGCCTGGGTGGCAGCGTGCGCCGCCGCGCGGAGACGGTGTCGGACGTGGACATCATCGCCTCGGCCGCGGTCGCCGGGCCCGTGCTGGACGCCCTGGCCACCTCGCCCGGTGTCGCCACCGTGCTCGGCAAGGGCGACAGCAAGTGCTCCGTGCGCATGGAGGCGGGAGACCTCCAGGTGGACCTGCGCGTCCTGCCGGACGAGGACTTCGCCACCGCCCTGCATCACTTCACCGGCTCCAAGGCCCACCACATCCGCTTGCGCAACCTGGGCCACGAGCGGGGCATGAAGATCTCCGAGTGGGGCGTTCACCGCGACGACGGCACCAAGCTTCAGGTGAACGACGAAGCGGCGCTCTACGCGCTGCTCGACATGCAGTTCGTCCCCCCGGAGCTGCGCGAGGACAATGGCGAGGTGGAGGCCGCGCGCGCGGGGAAGCTCCCCACCGACCTGGTCACGATGGACGACGTCCAGGGCGCGGTCCACGCGCACAGCACCTGGTCGGACGGACGCAACTCGCTGGAGGAGATGGCGCTCGCCGCGAAGGCGCTGGGCCTGAAGTACCTCACCATCACCGAGCACAGCGAGGCGGCCATCTACGCGGGCGGCCTCAAGGTGGAGGCGCTCAAGCGCCAGTGGGAGGAGATCGACCGCGTCAACGAAGCGGTGCCCGGCATGCGACTGCTCAAGGGCATCGAGGTGGACATCCTGGAGTCCGGCGCGCTCGACTATGACGACAAGGTGCTGGAGCAGCTCGAGGTCGTCATCGCCTCCATCCACGTGCGCCACGGCATGGATGAAGAACAGATGACGCGCAGGGTGCTCACCGCGATGGACAACCCGCACCTGCACATCCTCGGACACCCCACCGGCCGTCTCATCCAGAGCCGCGAGCCCTACCCGCTCCGGATGGAGGACATCCTGGAGCGCGCCGCGAAGCGCGGGGTGTCGGTGGAGATCAACGGCAAGCCCGCACGGCTGGACATCAAGGCTGAGTATGTCCGGAAGGCCACCCAGCTCGGCGTGAAGCTGGTGGTCAGTTGCGACGCCCACCGCAAGGAGGACCTCGGCAACCTGGCCTATGCCGTGGCCACCGCGCGGCGCGGCTGGGCCCGAAAGCAGGACGTATTGAACACGCTGCCGGCGGAACGCTTCCTCACCGCGCTGCGCGCCGGGCGGTGATAGGCTGCGGCGCGCGCCGATGTCCCGCCTGTCTCCGCTCGCCCTCGCACTGTGTCTCGTCACCCTGCCCGCCGCCTCGGCGGACCCGGGGCGGCCCTCGCGCGCCGACCTCCAGCGGGTGCTGGAGCAGCACAGCCGCTCGGTGGTGAAGGTGAGCGGTCCCCGACGCGCCGGCCCGGGCATCTTCGTGGGCACCGCGGGGCAGGTGCTCACTTCCATGGACCCCGTGGGCCTGGAGTACGTGGGCATGAACGTCGCCACGGTGGAGCACGGGGGGCAGGCCCTGCCCGCGCGGGTGTTGCTCGCCAACGTGGCGCTGAAGGTCGCCGTCGTCGCCGCGCCAGATGGCGCCTACCCCGCCGTGCCCGTGCGCCTCCTCAAGGAGGGCGACAGCCTGGCGGGGCGCTGGGTGGTGGGCGTCATCCCTGGCGCCCGGAATCGCCCCGCGAAGCCCGAAGCGGCCCAGGCCGCGCGCGCACCGGCGCCCTTCTATGATGTCCCCCTGGCCCTGCCCCCCGGCAGTCCCCTGTTCGACGCGGACGGGCGACTGGTGGCGGTGGTGGTGCAACGCACCCGGAGCGGCTGCAGGGTGCTCCCCCTGGGCGAGGTGAAGCTCACCCTCACCTCCGCGAACGAGCCATGAGTCAAACGGTGGCGACCCCCTGGCGTCCCAACGCCGTGCAGGAAGCCGTGGGCCTGTGGGCCCTGGGCTTCGCGGGCATCATCGCCGCGTTCCTCATCTTCGGCGGCACCAGCATCCCCAAACTGGTGGCGACGGTGGGCTTCCTCTACCTGCCCCTCATCCCCATGCGCTGGCGGGACGAGGACTACCGCGACTACGGCCTGTCCCTGCGCGCGTGGCGCGAGGACGTGCGCCTGTTCCTGTTGTTCTCCGCGGTGGTGGGCCCGCTCTTCTTCCTGGCGTTCGCCGGCTTCGCGGAGCTGTTGCCGCACCTGCCCGAGACACTCGCGCGCCACCTCACGCCGCTGGGCGGAGAGGCCCACTTCCGCCTCCGGCTGCCTCCGCGCTTCGGGGAGTGGGTGGTGGATCAACTCTTCGTCGTGGCGCTGCCCGAGGAGTTCTTCTACCGGGGCTATCTGCAGACGCGCCTGCGCGACGCGTGGCCGCAGGGGCGCAAGTTCCTGGGCGTGCGGCTGGGCCCCGCCTTCTGGGTGACCGCGGTGCTGTTCGCCCTGGGGCACCTGGCCATCTTCCAGGCGTGGCGCCTGTCCGTCTTCTTCCCCGCCCTGCTGTTCGGATGGATGCGCGAGCGCACCGGCACCGTCGTGGGCGCCGCGCTGTTTCACGCGGCCTGCAACCTCTTCGTGCGAGTGCTCGAGGTCTCGTTCTTCGGCGGGCCCTGAGCCCCGCCTGGAGCCGCCATGTCTTCATTGGACCCCGCGACGAGCCCATCGCTCGACGCCCGCTGTGCCTTCCACCCGGAGATGACCGCCACCGCCGCTTGCCAGCGCTGTGGCACCTTCGCGTGCCACGACTGCCTGCGGTGGGCGCGCGACGGGCGGCGCTACTGCGGCTTCTGCGCGGTGAGGGCCCTGCCACCGCTGGCCTCCCGGGCAGACCGCTTCCTCGCCAACCTGGTGGACTCCATCGTCGTCTTCGTCCCCTTCACCGTGGGACTCGTCATGATGGCGCTCACCGAAGACCTGCCGGGCCGGGAGCTCTTCTCGCTCGTCTTCCTGCTGGGCGGAGTCCTCGGCTCCCTCCTGCTGTGCGGCGTGCAGCTCTACCTCGCGGCGAAGAACGGACAGAGCCTGGGCAAGCGCTGGCGCCACATCCGCGTGGTGAGGATGGACGGGAGCCATGTTTCACTCGTCCGAATCCTCCTCTTGCGAAACCTGCTCCCCAGCATCCTGAACCAGCTGCTGTGCGTGTCTGGCCTTGCCGACGCGCTCTGCATCTTCCGGGAGGACCGGCGCTGCATCCACGACTACCTGGCGGACACCCAGGTCATCGAGGTCCCCGAGCACGAGCGCGCCGGAACCCCGTCCTACCGGGGCTGATCCACCCCAGCTCCCCGGAAACCCTCATTTCTCCCCCTTTGAGGGTGGAAAAATGCCGGGATAATTCACCGTTAATTCCCGGGAGCCCCGCCCACGAGTCGGCTCGGACTCCACCCACAGCCCCCTCCGATTCCACCCCTGGCAGAACGAGACACACCTCCAGTCTCACAAGAGGGCTGAAATCACTGAAACACTGGCAAAAATAAGCGGAGAAAGCGGGGATGGCGCGTCGCAGCACTGAGATCCGAAACTCCATGTGACGTCAGCGCGACAATCCTGGCATCCCCCGCTGTCAATGAGCTTCGAATGACCATCCGTCGAGTCGACACCAAGCCCGTCAGCGTCCGTCCCGCAACCACCGAGGCCCAGCCGAAGAACACGGCGAAGGCCGCCACCCCGCTGACCACCAAGGACGGCTTCGGCCCCTCGGCGCGTCCCACGGAGCTGGCGCGTGCGGAGAAGACGCTGACCCAGGCCCCCGCTGGTCCTGGCCGGATCGCGCTGACCAGCCCCGAGGCGCAGCAGGCCGTGCAGGCCTCGCTGAACCACATCAACCCGTTGAAGGGCGCGCAGACGCTGCTGCCCCAGCCCACCACGTTCGTTCCCGCCAACGTCGAGCGCGACGCGCTCGGCATGACGCACGTCCGCCTGGACCGCGTTCACGAGGGCGTGAAGGTCTTCGGTGAGCAGATCATCTCCCACCTGGACAAGGACGGGAAGGTCACCGGCGTCACCGGCGAGCAGTCCACGGTGCCGGCGGGCCTGGGCCGTGAGCTGCCCAAGCTGAACACGCAGTCCGCCATCGACATCGCGCGCAAGGAGTTCGGCCTGAAGCCGGACAAGCAGCCGAACGCCGAGCGGGTCATCTACCAGGACAAGGCCGGCGAGTATCACTCCGCGTACCGCGTCCAGATGCAGGCGATCGAGGGCCAGGACCGCCCCCAGAAGATGAACTACCTGGTGGATGCGAACACCGGGAAGGTCTTCGAGTCCTTCAACGAGATTGGCGGGTTCTACGGTTCGAACCGCGCGGCCCCCAAGGGCGCGGCGGCTCCCGAGCCCATCACCGCGACGTCCACCACGAAGACGGAGATCGCCGACCAGGGCACCGTCACGTCGAAGATCGCGTTCGACAAGGACGTGACCATCGACAAGCTGAAGCTGGACCTGGACATCGCCCACACGTTCAAGGGCGACCTGAAGGTCACGCTGACCAGCCCCTCCGGCACGAGCGCCGTGGTGCACGACCGCAAGGGCGGCAGCACGGACGACGTGAAGGGCTCGTTCGACCTGAGCGCGTTCGCCGGTGAGAGCGCCAAGGGCGAGTGGACGCTGACCGTCGAGGACAAGGCCCGGCTGGACAAGGGCACGCTGAACGGCTGGGGCGTGAGCATCACCCCGACGGAGACCACGCCCCCCGTCGAGGAGCCCACCAACAAGACGGTGGACGACACCTCGCTGTACAGCGGCAAGGTCGCGCTGGAGACCACGAAGGGCGCGGACGGCAAGTACACGCTCGAGGACGGCACGCGCGGCAAGGGCGTGAACACCTACGACGCGATGAACAAGACGACGGCGTCGGGCAAGACGCAGATCACCGACGACAACAACGTCTGGGGCGAGGCCTCCGACGGCCCGCGCACCAAGGCGGCCGTGGACGCGCACTACGGCGCGGAGATGACCTACGATTTCTACAAGGAAATCCTGGGCCGTGACTCCATCGACGGCGCGGGCGAGGCGCTCAACTCCTTCGTCCACGTGCGCACCAACTACGTCAACGCGTTCTGGGACGGCACGAAGATGAGCTACGGCGACGGAGACGGCAAGACGTCCGGCCCGCTCACCGCGCTGGACATCGCCGGCCACGAGATCACCCACGGCCTGACGGAGCGCACCGCCGGCCTCATCTACCGCAACGAGTCCGGTGGTCTGAACGAGGCGTTCAGCGACATCATGGGCGCGGGCGTGGAGTGGTACGCGTCCACGAAGAACCCCGAGGTGAAGTTCAACTGGACGGTGGGCGAGACCGCCTGGACGCCGACGAACGGCTCCAACGAGGACGGCCTGCGCTACATGAACGACCCGAAGAAGGACGGGTACTCCATCGACAACTACAAGGACTACCCGAAGCAGACGGAAGTCCACGGGTCGAGCGGTATCGCGAACAACGCCTTCTACCTGCTGGCGAACGGCGGCACGAACAGCACGTCCAAGCTCGAGGTCAAGGACGGCATCGGCATGGACAAGGGCCTGAAGATCTACTACCGCGCCCTGGCCCACTACATGACGCCGAACACCACGTTCGCCCAGGCCCGCGCCGCGACCATCACCGCGGCCACGGACCTGTACGGCGCGGACTCGGCCGAGGTGGCGAAGGTCAAGGAGAGCTGGACCGCCGTCGGCGTGAACTAACGCTGACGTGAGCGCGGAGGGCGGGGACCGAACTCCTCGCCCTCTGGCTCCAGCCGCCACGACAGTGATTGCAGCCCCGAGGCCTGGGGACTCACGCCAGCCCACTGGTGCAAGAGTTCCCGGGCCTCGTTGCGTTCAGCCTCCGGCAGCTGCGAGATGCGCGCGCCGTGATTGCCTCCCGCCACCGTGTAGAGCACGGCCTCGCGAGCCCCACCCAGCTCGTACGCCGCCGCGCTCCACGGGTCATGGCCGCCGTAGATGAACATCAGCCGCTCGCCCTGGGTGGACACCCAGTCCTGGATGTCCGGCATCGCCTCCGGACGGAACACGGGGCTCAGGCCGGGCGGGACGTACACCGCGGGCACGTCGGTGCCCGGATGCTGGAGCTGGCTGGCCAGGTGGACCTCGAAGGGCCTCGGGTGCCCCAGCTCCACGGCGGCCTGGTAGAAATACGGGCCATAGGCCTCCACGTCCGCGTCGGAGAAGAAGTCGAGCCCCACGCGCCCGTCCAGCTCGTCCATGAGCGCGGAGTCGCTCGCTGAGTCGTTCGGCACGGTGTTGCAGCGCGCGAGGCTGTCGTACTGCCAGAAGTAGAAGTAGTGCTCGATGATGGCGTGCTCGAAGGCTCGCTCCCGGCCCAGGTGCTGGAAGGTGAGGCCGCGCTGCTGGGCCCTCGCGTCCATCAGCGGCAGCAGGGCCGTGCGCCGGTCCAGGGCCGCGCGCTGGAAGGACTTCAGCCGCTCCCGACACGCCGCCTCGCCCACGGACTCCTGGAAGGTGATGAAGCGGTCATCGTCGAAGCGGGCGATGGGCGCCACGTAGGCCACCGTCGCGTCCACGTCCTGGGGATGGAAGCGGCGGAAGAACACCATCGTCTCGCCCCCCTTGCTCGCGCCCGTCGAAATCCACCGCAGGGGATACACCGGCTTGAACGCCTCGACGATGCGATGGAAGTCGTCCGCGGACTGCCGGATGGTGAGCTGACTCCAGTCCGTCGGCGTGGGGCGGCTCGGCCCGAAGTAGCGATGCTCCACGGAGAGCTGATTGGCGTCGAGCAGTTGCGTGGGCTCGCGTCGCGACGGCTCCGTGGAGACGAAGTAGCCCCCCGAGTAGAGCACCATGGGACTGGAGCGCGAGATGTGCAGCAGCGTCAAACGCTGGCGGAAGCGCTGGCCGTCCGGATGGGCATGGTCCACCGGCTGCTCGAACTCCATGACGAAGAAGCGGTGGTTCGGCAGCTGCGGGCCCGCGGGCTCCTCGCGCACCGTGAGGCCGGGGATGCGGGCCAGTTGCACGAGGACGTCCTCTTCCGTCGGCGGCTCTCCCCCGTTGTCACAGGCCGACAGCAGACA
Source organism: Myxococcus sp. CA056 (assembly GCF_013336715.1). NCBI lineage: Bacteria > Pseudomonadati > Myxococcota > Myxococcia > Myxococcales > Myxococcaceae > Myxococcus > Myxococcus sp. CA056. The sequence continues at coordinate 880,810 of NZ_JABUMT010000004.1, read as the reverse complement.
CAGAAGCAGGACGGATGCGAAACGCCCGCGGCGCAAGAGGGGCTCGGCGAAAGACATGGCGCTCCAGTTCCGGCCGGGCACCACCGCCTGCGAGATGCGAGCACGGGAGTCCGGCGCGTAACGCTGAGGCTACTCCGATTCGCGCGCCCCCTCGCTCGCGCGGGCACCGCGGGCGAAACCCGCTCAGGGAGCCGAGGACTCGGCGCTGGCGCCCGCCAGGGCCACCGCGTGCCGGTCATCCTGCGGCAGCCCGTCCATCAACAGCATCATCGTGTGGGCGCTCGCGTGGCGCAGCGCCTTGGCGGCGGCGTACTCGGGAGAGGACCACCAGGCGCGGGCCTGCTCGATGGTGGGGAACTCCAGCAGGGCGAAGCGGGGCGGCTGCCACGTCCCCTCGAGCGCCTCCGTCGCCCCACCCCGGACGAGATAACGGCCGCCATAGTGGGCGATGGAGGGAGGCGCGAGCTGCTTGTAGCGCTCGTAGGTCTGCACGTCATGCACCGAGATTTCGACGACGACGTAGGCAGGCATGGGCGCTCCTGATGTGGGATCAGAACACGAATGGGAACCGCACCGGCCCCCCCTGCTCATGGTGCTTGGGGAAGACCCAGGCGCCAACCTTGGCCTCGATGCAACGCGCGAACGGCGTGCCGCGCAGCGAGGCCGTCTCGGTGACGACCTCGGACACTTCTCCACTCGGAAGGATGGACCAGCGCACCACCACGCGCGCGCCCTCGTCCACCGGACGCGGCTTGACGTCCGCGCACGCGGTGACTTCGCTCTTGTTGGCGAGCACCACCTCGAAGACATCCGACTGCGCCAGCGACACGCGCGGATTCTGGATGGGCGCCACCGGCGGGATGTAGACGGAAGGGGCGTCTTCCGGCCCACCCGAGCCTGGAGAAGGCCCCGCCAGCTCCCGCGCGAATTCCTCATCCGGCCCCAGGTCGTCATCCGAGCCGGGCTGCGGCGGGCTCGCGCGCACGGGTGCTTCGACGGGCGTGGGCGGCGGCGACACGGGCCGCTCTCCGGAACCCAGCTTGACCTCGGAAACCCTCGGCGACACGGCGGCGACCGCCGGTGCGGCCTCCACGTCCCGGTCCATGCTGGACGAAGGCGCGGCGGCTCCCACGGACTTCGCGAGTCCCCCACCGGACACGGCCAGCACCGGCACCGCGCCACCCCGCTCCACGGCCGCGACCCCCGCGAGGGAAGGACGGACCGCCGCGACTGGCGGCAACGTCGGAGCGATGGGAGCGGCCACGACGTCCATCGCGATACCCCCACCGGTCGGCGCGGAGACACCCTGCGCGGCACCCGCCAGGGCCGCCCCCGGCACGGACACGGGAGTCGTTGCCACGGCCTCGGGGACAGGCGCGCTCGCGACCACGGGCGGGGCCACGGCCACGACGGGCGGAGCCACCACCTGGGAGGGCGCGGGCTTGAAGAGTTCCGCGACATTCATCCGGGCAAGCAGCGCCGAGGCGCCATCCCAGCGACCGAACAGGCCCATGACGAGCGCGACCGTCACACCCCCCGCGACGCCACCGGCCAGGGTGAACCACCAGCCGCCCACTCGCGAACGGGCCTCCACCTGCTCGGAGACCTCGGTGACTTCGGCGAGCACCGCGTGCGTTCCCACGGTTTCAACCGGGGTGCTGGACGTCGCCCGTGGGGACGCCTCGACGGCCCATGCGGGAATGCCCGAGGCCTCCGCCACGGTGGCCGCGGGCAGCTCCGGCCCCTCGGAGAAAGCGGCCGACAGGGCCGCGTCCACGGCGGCGCTGAGCTCCAGCTCCAGGGGGAGAGGGGCCAGCGTTTGGAGCAGCTCCGGAACCTGCCCCAAGGGCAGCCATGCCGCGAAGCCCGCGCGCCAGCACAGCGAGTCAGGCCCCAGCTCGCCGCGCTCCCACGCCCCCTTCAGGGCCTCCGCTTCGAAGGGCCCCGCGGGCCTGGCGCCCAGCGCGATGAACCACGCGTGCTTCTCGGTGGGAACCGGCGTCGGCGCGGGCTCCTCCTCCACCACGGACGACACGAGCGAACGACGCACGCCCTTGTGCAGCCGCTCACCATGCACGTCACCGCGAGCGCGCGACGTCGCCGCCGGCACGCGCGGGTTCTTGTCCGTGCGCAGCTTGCTGACGAAGACGTCGAGCTCCGCCTCGGAGACGCCACCGAACACGGGGGTGCCTCCGCCTTCAGGCTCCGTCGTGCCCGCCGAAACCTCCTCCGGCAAGGCCTTTCCTTCCCGTGAGTCGCCGACCATTCGCCAACTCCTTGATTCCGCCCCGCCCCAGCTCCATCCGAATCCCTCAATGGAATGCCGATGCGCGATTTCGTCAACGGAGAGTCTCTGCGCGAAGGTAGCCAGGGTCCACACTCAATGAGGATGCGGAATGGAATTCTCCACCGTCATTCCGGATAACTCGGCACACCTCCTCACATTCACATACGGCTGCGGTGCCATGCCTTCAATCACTCCTGGGTCAGAGACGCTTCTCTCGGATCAGAAAGAGGGGGCGCCGGGGCTTGCCCGCAGTCGCCCCACGCCTCCGCTTGGAGCTACTCCTTCAGTGCGGAAGTGAACTGCATCAGCGTCTTCTTCGCGTCCCCCAGCACCATCATCGTGTTGGGGCGCACGAAGAGCTCGTTCTCGATTCCGGCGAAGCCCGGGTTGAGCGAGCGCTTGAGCACGACACACGTCTTCGCCATGTCCGCGGAGAGGATGGGCATGCCGTAGATGGGGCTGCTCTGGTTGGAGCGCGCCGCCGGATTGACCACGTCATTCGCTCCCACCACCAGCGCCACGTCCGTCGCCGTGAAGTCGTCGTTGATGACGTCCAGGTCGAACAGGTGGTCATACGGAACGTTGGCCTCGGCCAGCAACACGTTCATGTGCCCCGGCATCCGTCCGGCCACCGGATGGATGGCGTAGCGCACGTCGCAGCCATTGGCCTGAAGGACGTTGGCCAAATCCCTCACCGCGTGCTGAGCCTGCGACACGGCCATGCCGTAGCCCGGCACGACGATGACGGAGCGGGCCGCGCGCAGCACCTCCGCGGCCTCCTCCACGCTGCCCACGTTGGGCGCCGGACCCGAGGCAGATGCGCCCTCCGTGACGGCCTTCGCCTCCGGTGCCGCGCCGAACGCGCCGAAGAGCACGTTCGCGAACGAGCGGTTCATCGCCTTGGACATCATCATGCCCAGCAGGAAGCCGGAGAAGCCGTCCAGCGCGCCGCAGATGATGAGGACGTTGTTGCCCAGCGCGAAGCCCGTCGCCGCCGCCGCCAGGCCCGCATACGAGTTGAGCAGACAGATGACCACAGGCATGTCCGCGCCACCAATGGGCAGCACCAGCAACACCCCCAGCAGCACGCCCAGCGTCGCGACGGAATAGAAGGCCCACGACGCGTCGGGCGAATAGACGAGAAAGCCAATCAGCCCCAACGTGCCGACAATCATCAGCATGTTGGAGATGTTCTGTCCCGGGTAGGTGACGGGCCGGCCGGTGATGAAGCCCTGCAGCTTCCCGAAGGCCATGATGCTTCCGGTGAACGTCAGCGCGCCGAGCGCCACCTCCAGGCCCGTGGCGGTGATTTGCAGCGTGCTCATGTGGGGACCTCCGTGCTGGAGGTACTCGACGACGCCCACGAGCCCCACCGCCAGGCCGCCGAAGGCATGCGAGAGCGCGATGCGCTCGGGCATCTTCGTCATGGGAATCCATAGGCCCATGCCCGTGCCCACCGCGGAGCCGATGAGCAGCGCCACGACAATCCACTCCCAGCGCACGATGACCTGCGTCACGCCCACGCCGTACAGCAGCGTGCCCGCGACTGCGGCCACCATGCCAATCTCCGCGAGCAGCACGCCCCGCCGGGCCGTCTGCGCGTCGCCCAAATCCTTCAGGCCCAGCACGAAGAGGATGGAGGCGCCCAGGTACAGCAGTTGGACGAACGTCTCCGTCAGGGAGAGGGTCATCGCGCGCCACCCTTCTTCTTGAACATCCGCAGCATGCGGTCGGTGATGAGGAAGCCACCCACGACGTTGATGGTGGCGGCCAGCACCGCCACCGCGCCGAGCATCGTGGACACCGTCCCGTAGTGCCCACCCGCCGCGAGCAGCGAGCCCACCAGTGAGATTCCGGAGATGGCGTTGGTGAAGGCCATCAGCGGCGTGTGCAGGAGGTGCGGCACCTTGGAGATGACCTGGTAGCCCGTGAAGGCCGCCAGGAAGAAGACGTAGAGGCCGAAGATCAGCGTCAGCGACATGTCAGCCCTCTCTCCTGGCCTGGTCCGCCATGGCCATGTCCGCGACGGCCGGGTGGACCACGTCCCCGCCCCGGGTGATGAGCATTCCCTTCACGATTTCATCCGCGACATCCAGCTTGAGCACGCCGTCCTTGTCGGTGACGTGCGCGAGCAGCTTCTCCATGTTGCGCGAGTACATCGCACTGGCATGCACCGAAATCTGGCTGGGCAGGTTGCGCTCGCCGATGACGGTGACGCCCGTCTCGGTGCGGTAGCGCTCCCCCGCGCGCGTCAGCTCGCAGTTGCCACCCTGCTCCGCCGCGATGTCCACCACCACCGAGCCACTCTTCATCCGCCGCACCATCTCCGCGGGCAGGAGCACCGGCGCGCGCCGCCCCGGCACCAGCGCCGTGGTGATGACGACGTCCGACTTCGCCACGTGCGTCGCCAGCACCTCCGCCTGCTTGCGCTTCGCCTCATCGCCCAGCTCCTTCGCGTACCCGCCGGATCCCGCCGCGTCCGCGATGTCGATGTTGACGAAGCGCGCCCCCAGGCTCTCCACCTGCTCCTTCACCACCTTGCGGACGTCGTACGCCTCCACCACCGCGCCCAGCCGCCGCGCCGTCGCGATGGCCTGCAGTCCCGCCACGCCCGCGCCCAGCACCAGCACCTTCGCGGGAGGAATGGTGCCCGCCGCCGTCATCAACATGGGGAACAGCCGGGGCAGCGCCTCCGCCGCCAGCAACACCGCGCGGTAGCCCGCGATGGTCGCCTGCGAGCTGAGCACATCCATCATCTGCGCCAACGTCGTGCGCGGAATCATGTCCACGGCCAGCAACGTCACCCGACGCTTCGCCACCTCTCGCGCCAGCGCCGGATTCGCCAGTGGGTACGCCAGGCTCACCAGCACCGAGTCCGCCTTGAGCCGGCCCAGCTCCGTCTCGTCCGGCGGCTGAATCTTGAGCAGCAGGTCGGCGGCGGCGTAGAGGGCGTCGACGCTCGACTCGACCCGGGCACCCGCGGCCCGCAGCTCGTCGTCGGAACACTCCGCGCCCAGGCCCGCACCGCTTTCGACCACCACTTCATGCTTCTTGCCGATGAGGCGTTTCACGCTCTCCGCCACGAGCGCGATCCGCCTTTCACCCGGCACCGTTTCACGGGGGATGGCGATGATCATGCGGGCGAGCATAGGCCCATCCCCTCCGCCCAATTCAATCCCAGCCAACGAAAGCCATTGCAATCCGTGTCAAGCACGGCCGCGTCACGAGTGTTCACCGTGCAAGGCGTTGTCGCGAACGTAAGGGGTTCCCCCGAGCCCCGACATCCCCCCACCCGGACGGTTCCACCCGAATCCGAGGCCCACACCGGCCCGACTCTTGCTGTCGGGGGCCGACGCACCCGTCCCCCCGTCGGATAGACTCGCCGGGAGAAAGCCACCATGCCCTTCGACCTCCGGGAAATCCTTCGCCAGTCCGAAGCCGCCTCCTCCGATGGAGGGCTCCCCACCTGGCTGAAGGAGAGCTGGAGTGACTCGGAGGGCTTCATCGCCGCGCTCGCCACCCACCACGCGGGCCGGGGTGGCCCCGCGCCGAAGAGCCGCCCGGGCCAGCACCACGACTTCTTCCATGACCTGGTCGTCCGCCACGCGGACTCCGGCGCCGCGGCCTTTCGCGCCTGGGACTCCGCGCGAGGCTGGCAGGCCCTGGGCTACCGGGAGCTGGGCGAGCGTGCGTCCCGCCGCGCCACGGAGTGGGCCGCCCAGGGCGTCAAGCCGGGCGTGAAGGTCGCGCTCGTCCATCCGCTGGGACAGGAGCTGCTCGTCTCGCTCATGGCCGCGCTGAAGCTGGGCGCGTGCATCAGCGTCCTGCCGCCCACCGGGCCCCTGTTCCTGTCGCGGAGGCTCGCGCTCCTGGAGCCCCAGCACATCTCCGCGGAGGCCCACCAGGCGCCGCTCATCAAGGGCTTCGAGAACCTCCTGCTGCGCTCCCGAGGGGACGCGGCGCCCTCGTTCGCCTCCCACACGTACCGCCCCGCCGACACGGTGGCCCTGCTGTTCTCGCCGCGAGTCGACCCGCCGGACACCCCCGTGCCCCTCAGCGCCGAGCGCGCGTGGACCGGCGCGCTGTGCGACGGGCTGCTCACCTTCGGCCTGGGCGCGGGCGACGTGCTCGCCGCGCCCGGCCTCCACTTCCTCCAGCACCAGCCCGCCCTGCTCTTCGCCTCGCTGCTGAGGGGCGCGACCTTCCTCCATCTGGAGCCCGCGGACCTGGAGCGCACCCCCGGCCTGCTGCTCGAGCACCCGCCGCGAGCGCTCGGCGTCTCTCCGGCCCTTCGGGACACGCTGACGCGCGCCCGCTCCGGGCCCCTCAAGGGCGTGGGGCACTGGTTCCGCTCCGTCGATGCCCTCCATGACTGGGAGGCCTGGCGGGAGTGGGTACGACAGTCGGAGCTGACCAGGGTGCCCCACGCGCTGGTGCTCATCGACGCGTCGGAGGGTGGCGTGGTGCTCGCGTCGCCCCGCCGCATCGGCGAGCTGAACGCGGCCATCGCCCCCGCGCCCGGGCGCCCCTGGACGTTGAAGGACCTCAACCTGAGTGGCCAGGAGGCCGCGGGCGACGTGGGCGTCTTCACGCCGCTGCCGGACAAGGACCATCCCCCCGGCCACGTCATCCTCACCCGCCAGCGCGAGCAATTCCTCTACGCCGGAACGCGCGACGTCCGCCGCGACGGCCGCATCTACCCCTCAACGGAAGTCGTGGAGGCGCTCGCCGACCTGCCGTTCTGCCAGGGGGCCTGCGTCAGCATCGCCGCGTCGGGAGGCACCGCGCAGCACACACCTCACGTCCTGCTCGTCTTCACTGGAACCGAGGACGCGGAGCGCTTCACCCAGGAGGCGGGCAACCGACGCCTGGAGATTCGCCGCCGGCTGGAGCTGCGGCTGGGCGCCGAGCACCTCCCGGACCGCATCGAGCTGTTCCCCCTTCTCCCGCACAGGACGAAGGACGGACAGGTCAACGCGGAGTGGTGCCGCTCCCAGTACCTCACGGGCGCGCTCCACCAGAAGTCGTCGGACCCCGTGTTCCAGGCCCTCACCGCGCTGAGGGGCCGCGCTCGCGAGAGCGTCCGGGGCCCCGGCGACGACGAGCGCTCCCGCTAGCGCGCGTACGCGGCGGACGCGCCCGCGTTCCCTGGCGACGCGTCCTGGCCGACCCCGCCCCCTCCCCCTTCGAGGCCCCAGAGGGAAACGGCCGGATCTGAACGCTGGCACGCGCCACGCAATGGCGTGGCTCAGCGTCTGACGTTCCATCCCGGAACCCACGACGCCCACGAGGTGCTCGCATGGGAGCCCAGGTCGTCATGGGAGCGATGCTGCAGTGCAGTTTCGGCCTCGCCCCCTCGTCGCTGGTGGTGCTGCCCACCAACAAGGTGGTCAGCCCGACGCCCGCGGCGAACGTCCTCGACAACAAGCCCCTGGTGAACATCCCTCCCTTCGGGATGTGCCAGTCGCTGGCCAACCCCACCGTGGCGGCGGCGACGGCGGCCGCGCTCGGCGTCCTCACGCCCATGCCCTGCATCCCCGCCACCGCGGCGCCCTGGGTGCCCGGCTGTCCCAAGCTGATGCTCGGCAACGCGCCCGCGCTGGAGAGCAACTCCAAGCTGATGTGCTCGTACGGCGGCGTCATCCAGGTCGTCTCCCCCGGACAGGTGAAGGTCATCGATGGCTGACCTGGCCCAAAGCCTGCCGCCCTTCGACGGCACCTTCCTGGAGCAGCCCCTGGAGGGCGAGCCTCCCCGCCTGGCACCCGGCGAAGAGCCCGACGCTCGCGTGGAGGCCGTCACGGAGGCCGTCGCCAGCGGCGACTACGCCAACGCGGCCCGCAGCGCGGAGGCCCTGCTGCGCGAGGGTCAGCGCGACACGCGGCTCGTCGGCGCCTACCTCTTCGGTGCCTTCCAGGAGCAGGGCCTGCTCGCGATGCCGGGCCTCTTCCGCTCGCTCCTCCTGGTGCTTACCACCAGCCGCGCCGCGTTCGGCCCGGAGGCCAAGCGCGACATCTTCCTGGAGAGCGGACTGCGCTGGCTGTTGCGCTCGGTGAACAAGCACCTGGCGCACAACGAGAAGAAGCAGGACGCCTCGTGGCGGCGCTGGTGCGAGGCCGACAACCGCGCGCCCATCGAAGAAGCCCTCAAGCTCTCCGAGCCCATCCTCGCCGCGATGCCCTCCGCCCTTCCCAAGAATGGCTGCGAGGAGCCCATGCGCAACCTCAGCCACTGGCTGAGGCGTCACCTGGAGGCCCTGCCCCCACCCGCGCCGCCACCCGCGCTCGCGCTCGCACCCCAGCCGCTCCCGGAGACCGCGCCCTCTCGCGACAACGCGCCCCCGGAGAAGTCCGCGCCCGCGCCCCGCGCCGAGCCAGCCGCGCCCACCGTGGGTGGCGTGCCCATCTCCGCGCCGCTCGCGCTGCTGCTTCGCAAGCTGGACGCGTTCAACACGCTGGTCGACCGCGGAGAGATGACGAAGGCGGGCGTGATTGCCGCGGACGTGCTGGCCACCGTGGAGCGGTTCGACCCGCGCGTGTACCTGCCCTCGCTCTTCACCCGCTTCTACTCCGGCCTGAGCGGCCACGCGCGCGACCTGGAGCCATTCCTGCAAGAGGCCGACTCGCTGCCCATGCGCGCGCTGGAGCAGCTCTACCGGGTGGACCTGGAAGCCTTCCTCGCCCAGCCCTCGCTGACCTCCAGAGAGGAGGACTGACGCCATGCTTGACGCCACGCCCACCTCCTCCACCCCGGCCGCCGGGGAGCCCTCCATCGAAGCGCGCATCATCGAGCGCGCCCACGAGTTCGACATCCCCGCGCTGGTGGAGCTGCTCTTCAAGGAGGGCTACGGCCCGGATGACCTGGAGCTGCGCAGCCACCGGGGCACCGTGCATGCCCCCCAGCTCGTCCACTCCATCGAGTTCGCGCGCAACCCGCGCCGCGCCATCATCACCGTCAACCTGGGACTGCTCAGCGTCCAGTCGCCCCTGCCCTCCTTCTTCCTCAAGGCGATGGAGTCGCTGCAGCACGACGCGATGGAGAGCTTCCTGGGCTACTTCGACCACCTGCTCCTGCGCGCGCGCTTCGCCGGCCTCTTCCCGGAGCGCGACGGCTCGCTCTTGCCGGGCTGGGAGGGCTCCGCCGCGCACCGCCTTCGCCTCTTGCGCCCCGCCTGTCCCTCCACGCTGCACTGGCTGTTCTCCCACGCGTACCCGGAGGCGGAGGTCCGCGTGCGGCGCGCCACCCGCCGCCAGCGCATCGACACGCGCGGCATCCAACTGGGCGGCGCGGCGCTGGGCGACGGCACCTCCATGGGCGGCTTCGCCACCGTGCCCACCGGCGGCCTCGAAGCCTGGCTGCACATGAACGAGGCCTTCTGTGGCACCGGCACTGCATGGGCCATTGAAGCGCGACGCCGGCTGCGCTCGCGCGTGTTGCCTCACCTCATCGACACACCGGTGTTCCTCACCGTGGTGCTGGTCATCAGGGACCAGCACGGACACGCCCGCGTCGAGGACTCCAGTCACCTGGGCTACGAGCCCATCATCGGCGGACCCGAGCAGTCGCGGCAGGTGGTCCTGTTCTCCGGTGACACCACGCCGACCTCACCGCCTCCGCAGTGACGCAGGACCCCGGCGCGTCCCGCCGGGTCGCAGAAAGGCCTTCCACCCGAGGGGAGTAACGTAGCCATGTCAATCCAGGAACAACTGCCCAAGTCGCGCATCACGCTCACGTACCGGACCACCATCAATGGCGAGCAGGAGGCGGTCGACCTGCCGCTGCGCATGCTGATGCTGGGAGACTTCTCGCTCGGCTCCTCCGAGGACCGGAAGGTGGACCTCGATGCGCGCAAGCTGCGCTCGGTCAACGGGCGCAACCTGAACGAGCTGATGGCGGACATGAAGATGTCCGTGAACTTCCAGGTGCCCAACCGCATCAACCCGGACGTGGAAGCCGACCTGAACGTCGAGCTGCCCATCACCAAGATGAAGTCCTTCCACCCGGACGAAATCGTCAACCACGTCCCCAAGCTCAAGGCGCTGCGGCTGCTCAAGAAGCTGCTGTTGGAGATGCAGTCCAGCATCGACAACCAGAAGGCGCTGCGGAACATGGTCTACGAGCTGTTCTCCAACAAGGAGGCGCTCAAGGCCGTCCTCGCCGAGCTGAAGGACTACGAGTCGCTGAAGCTGCCCAAGGCGATTCCCGCGAACGCCACGCCCGCCGCCAACGGCGCTGGGGCCACCACGCCCGCCGCCACGGCCCCCGCGACCGCGCCGGCCACCGTCCCCGCCACCGTGAACTCGTAAGCCGCCGCTCACGTCCACTCTATTTCCACGAAGGTAACCGTCATGGCTGAAACCTCATATCTGCCTGGGTTGTTCAAGAGCGTGCGGCTGGAGCGTCCCGTGGACGCCAAGCCGATGATCTCCGAGAAGTTCGTCCCCGCCCTCGATGAGAAGGAAGTCACCATCGAGGCGCGCTTCATGTCCTCGCTCGCCGCGCTCGTCCAGAACGTGTCCCCGGCGACGACGGATGCGGGCGACGCGGTGCGCTTCGACAAGGGCCAGGTGCTCGACGTCGTCGACCGCATCGACGCGATGATCAACGACCAGATGAACGAAATCCTCCACCACGAGCGCTTCCAGAAGATGGAGTCGGCGTGGCGGGGCCTGGAGGACCTGGTCTCCCACACCAACTTCAAGGCGAACATCGCCATCGACCTGCTGGACGCCGCGCAGGACGAGCTGGGTCAGGACTTCGAGAACAACTCCGCGGACGTGTTCGCCGGCTCGTTGTTCAACAAGGTCTACATCCAGGAGTACGACCAGTACGGCGGCCAGCCCTTCGGCGCCCTGGTGGGCCTGTACGAGTTCTCCTCCACGCCGGGCGACATCAAGTGGCTGACGCAGATGGGCAAGGTGGCCAACGCGGCGCACTGCCCGTTCATCGCCGCCGTCAGCCCCAAGTTCTTCGGCTGCGACAAGGTCGAGGAGATGGAGGCCATCAAGGACCTGGAGGGCGCGCTCGCCCACCCGCGCTACGGCAAGTGGAACGAGCTGCGCAACAGCGAGGAGGCCGCGTACCTAGGCCTGACGTTCCCCCGCTACGTGCTGCGCCTGCCCTGGCATCCGGACAAGAACCCGTGCGACGACCTCCACTTCACGGAGGATTCGCAGGGTGACTCCAACAAGTACCTCTGGGGCAACTCGTCCATCCTCTTCGCCCGCAACATGGTGAAGGCGTTCGAGAACTCCGGCTGGTGCCAGTCCATCCGCGGCCCCAAGGGCGGCGGTCTGCTCACCGGCCTTCCGGTGGACACGTTCTTCATGCGCGGCCAGGAGGAGCTCAAGGCCCCTGTGGAGATCGCCATCCCGGACTACCGCGAGTTCGAGTTCGCGCGGTGCGGCTTCATGCCGCTCGTGTACAAGAAGGGCTCCAGCGAGGCGACGTTCTTCAGCACCCAGTCCGCCAAGGTCGCCAAGCGCTTCAAGGACCCGAAGGACTCGGAGAACTCGCAGCTCGTCACGAACCTGGCGTACACGTTCTCCATCACCCGCCTGGCGCACTACGTGAAGTGCATCATGCGCGACAACATCGGCAGCACCGCCGATGCGCCCTATATCCAGCGTCAGCTCGACGCGTGGCTGGCGGGCTACGTCACGACGGTGGCAAGCCCCGATGACCTCACGGTCCGCCGCTTCCCGTTCAAGGCCACCAGCGTGGTGGTGGAGCAGCGCACGGGTGAAATCGGCTGGTACGACTGCAAGGTCGCCGTCCTGCCGCACATCCAGTTCGAAGGCCTCAACGTGGAGCTGATGCTCGAGTCCCGGCTCGGGTAGGCCCCGCTTCTCTTCACCCAACCCCCAACCATCCAGGAGTGAGTCATGCCTCAATTCGCACGTGACTTGGACGTCTATCAGGGCTTCAACTTCAAGAAGGACAAGCAGACCCCCGTGGGCTTCATCACCTCCATCACCGTGGGCGGCATCGTCCTCGTGGCGGACCAGGAGACGATCGCCGACCCGGAGCAGCCGGACAAGGCGCTGGCCACCAAGTGTGTCGGCGTCCTGAACAGCTACCTGTGGGAGACGGGCGTCACCGACGCGCTGTACCTCTCCGCGCAGATCTCCACGGCGAACAAGCAGAAGATCGCCGAGATGCTGCTGGGCACGTTCTCCAACATTGAAGTGGTGATGAAGTACGTCATCTACGAGTACGACCCGCTCGCGAAGAAGTACTTCAAGTCCAACTTCGTGGACGCGGACCTCAACGGCCTGCTGGAGAAGAACGGCGACCGGCTGAACATCAACGTGGCGGACAACGAGTCGCGTGAGGTGCAGTCGCCCAAGAACTTCACGTTCCAGATTGGCGTGAAGCCCAAGACGCTGGAGCAGTCCATCAACGTCGCGGCGGCGTCCTCGAAGAACATCGTCAAGAAGTGGGGCGTCACGGAGACGGCGTAAGCCCCTCCGCCACGAAAACAACATGCCCCCCTTCAAGCTCGCACGGGTCCGGTGGCACGTCGGCCAGACGCTGCTTCCGGAGCATTTCGAGGCCCAGGAAGAGTCGCTGGAGGCACAGGTCCGCCTCCACGCCTCGCTGTCTGGCACGCCGGGTTACGGCGTGGCGGCGATGGCCTGGAGCGAGCCGTTGCTGGCCGGTGGAAGCCTGTCCGTCTCGACGTTGACGGCGGTCACCCCGGCTGGCTTCGTGGTGGATGTGCCCGGCAACGCGGTGCTGCCGCCCTTCTCGTTGGAGGGCACGGGCCGCGCGGAGGCCACCATCTACCTGCATGTGATGGGGGACACGACGAACGCGCAGAGCGTGCGGCTGTACGCCGAAGACCCGCCAGTGGTCGAGCGGGTGATGCGGCGGCTGCGCCTGTCCGCGGAGCCGGTCCTGGACGGAGCGAAGGACACGCTCCCCCTGGCCGTCTTCCGAAGGGATACCGAGGGCGTGTGGCGGCTGGCGGAGGACCTGGTTCCTCCGCTGCTGCTCGTGGGCCCCCACCCGTTCCTCGGGGCCCTGCTGGAGCGGCTGGAGGCGCTCCTGGAGCAGTCGCGGCTGCAGCTCATCGCCCGGCTCTCCGACAGCTACCTGCGCACGGACCGGCTCAGCAATGCCCGCCGCGCGCTGTGCGAGGTGCAGCGGCTGCAAGCCCTGCTGGAGGACATGCACCGCCATGTCTCCCCGCACCCGTATGTCTTCTTCGATTCCCTGCGCCGCCTGTACTTCGAGGCGTGCTGCTACCTGGAGCTGATGCCCGACAAGTCGCTGCCCACCTACCAGCACGAGGCCCCGGGCAAGGGGCTGAGCCGCTGGGTGGAGCTGCTCACGCGCGCGCTCCAGCCGGAGGCCACCCGCGCCACGCACCGGGCCTTCACGGCGCGCGACGGCCAGTTCATCTTCTCCCCGCTGCCGCCCGAGGTCCGGGAGAGCGGCGAATTGTACCTCCTGGTCCAGCGCCGGCTGGCCGGAGAGCCGCTGCCGGTGGACGGCGTGAAGCTGGCGGGGCCCTCGCGCCTGGCCACGGTGCGCCGCATGGCCCTCAAGGGCATCGCCTTCGAACACGTGCCGCACCCGTCCTTCCCGCACGCGCTGGGCCCTGAGATTGATTGGTACAAGCTGTCCCAGGGCGAGGAGTGGCAGTTCGCGCTGCGCGAGGACGGCCTGGCCTTCTATGCCACCCCGGCGCTCCAGGGCGCCCAGGTGTCCCTCTTCTGGCGCAGGTCCTGACATGGCCCGCGCTTCCTTCCTGGACAAGTTCGCGGTCCGTGGCGACAGCCGGGGCACCGGCCGCAAGGGCTCGAATGAGCTGGAGCACGTGCTGCGCAACCTGGAGGCCGTGCTGAACACCAAGGCGGGGTACGGCTTCTTCCGCCGCGACTTCGGCCTGGGCGAGTACACGGAGAAGTACGGCACGCGCGAGCTGGTGGAGACGCTCACCCGCGAGCTGCGCGAGGAGATTGCCCACCACGAGCCGCGCCTGTCGGACGTGGAGTTGACGCTGCGCGGGCGCGACGCGGGGCTGTGGCTGCACTTCGGCCTCACGGGCACCGTGGGCGGCGAGCGCCACAAGCTGCGCCTGCGCTTCGACACCCTCAGTGCCCACGTGCGCGTGGAGGAGGAGCCATGACGACCGGCGGCTTCGACGACAAGTTGGTGGTGTCCGTCACCCTGACGGCGGGCGGCACCGCGCACGCCATTCCCGCGGGCGACGTGAAGTCCTTCGCGCTGGAGCTGCGCCCCTGGGGCTTCGAGGGCCGCGTGGAGTTCGACCTCGCGGACAACACGTCCGCGGGGGGCATGGAGACGGACGCGCTCAAGGCCGCCTTCCTCCAGCAGGACTTGATGGAGGTCCAGCTCGAGCTCAAGAGCACGTTCACCGACACCGCGAAGCAGCCGGCGCTCACGTCCCTCAAGATCAAGGGCCTGGTCTCCGAGCGCACCCTGGTGGAGATGCCCGCGACGACCGCCCCTGGCGCGCCCCTGCTGCACCGCCGCTACGGGGTGACGTTCCAGGACGCGGCCCAGCTGCTGTGGAGCCAGCACTTCCCCTGCATCCTCTACACGCAGAAGTCGATGAAGGACGTGCTGGACGCCCACAAGGGCTCGCACATCACCTTCAACTACGACTGGAGCGCGGGCCTGGACAGCACCTGCCCGCAGCTGTTCCTGGGCCTCACGCCGGAGGAAGGCGCCAGCTTCTACGACTTCCTCCTCTGGTACGTGGACACGCGCAACGGCGTGCTGGCGTACGACTACGCGGCGGGCAAGTACGCGCTGTCCACGGCCAAGGCCGCGACGGGCACGCCCGTGCAGCTGGTGGGGCCGGAGATGGACCAGGTGGCGCTGCGCTTCCCCGAGGTGGTGCGCCACGACGTGAATGTACTCAACGCGGTGGCCGAGGGCCCCGCCACCCGGCCCATCACCCAAGCGCGCGCCGTCACCGGCATCCGCCAGGACGTGCTCGTGCGCACCCCCATCGCCACGGAGGTGGACGCGCGGGTGACGCTGGAGACCGGGCGGCTCAAGCTTCGCGGCATGGAGGTCGACCTGACGTGGAGGCGCTTCCCCGCCACCGCGCTGACGCCAGGCATGCTGGTGAAGCTGCCCACGACGCAGGCCTGGGCCGCGGCGGGGCTGGGCGCCGGGCAGACGTTCCGGGTGCGCTCCATCGCGTTGCGGGGGGACGCGCTCGCGTCCTCACCGGACGCGGACCACCTGGCCAAGAGCACCGGCTTCGACTTCGCCATGCACACCGTGCTGGAGCCCCAGGCGGAGACCTGGGTGGAGCTGCCCGCCTACACCCCGCCCACCTGGCCCCGCTACGTGGAGGGACTCATCGTCAGCGAGATGGGCGAGCAGCCGCACGAGACGTGGCAGGCCTACACCGACTCGGCCACGTCGCAGGACGGCTACAAGGTGAAGATTCCCCTCTGGCAGAACCAGATTGTCACCCTCCCGTTCAACCCGAACCTCCTGCCCGGGCACTTCTACTTCCCGGCCTACAAGGGGGAGCGGGTGCTGGTGGGGCTGGACTTCCAGAAGGCCTGGCTCAAGCGCTTCCTGGACTGGCGTGACACGGCGCGCATGCCCGCGGACGGCCAGGGCACCCATCTGCTGGTGGGCAAGACGCCCGAAAACGGCACCTCCATGCGGCACTCCTATGCGGAGGGCAAGCCGGTCTTCCTCTTGCAAAGGACCAACGCCAAGGACACGGCCCGCATCGAAATCAAGGAGGGGACGCTGACCATCCGGGTGAAGGAAGAGCCCGCGTAGGCGCGCTTTGGAGGCGTGAAGGAACCATGGGAACGCTGGTCTGCACCATCGAGCTGGACAAGCAGAAGGGCATCACCGTCACGGTGGACAACGCCGACGGGCAGATTCTCCAGACGGTGACGATGGACGGCACCAGCATCACCCTCAAGGTGGCGGGCCAGACGGACACCAGCACCGTGGTGCAGAAGGCGGACAGCATCGTCGTCACCGTCAAGGACTTCAAGGTGGACGCGGAGACCATCACCCTCCTCTCCTCCAAGACGTCCGACTGGAAGAGTCAGGACACGCTGACGGTGGAGAGCACCAAGGACATGACCTTCACCTCGCAGGCGAAGCTCACGCAGAGCGCCATGCAGGACGCCAGCCTCTCCTCCTCGGCGAAAATCAACGTGGAGGCCACCCAGGCGCTGGCGATGAAGGGCATGACGGCGTCGATGCAGGCCACCGGCGGCGAGGCCAAGGTGGACGGCCTCACGCTGAAGCTGTCGGGGACGACGGAGGCCACCATGAGCGGGCTGAACGTCAAGGTGTCGGGCCAGGCCGCGCTTGACCTGGAAGCGCAGGGCATGGCCAACCTCAAGGCCTCCGGAGTCACCAGCGTGTCCGGCGCGCTGGTGAAGCTGGGTTGAGGGAGCACACCCGATGAGCGGCACCAAGGACAAGCTGCACCAGGACTTCCTCGAGGAGATGGCCTCGTTGGAGCGCTTCCGTCAGCGCTTCCACGAGCGCTACCCCGCCGCCCCCCTGGAGCGCGAGGACCCGGACGTGCGCCGCCTCATCGAGGCGATGGCGTTCTTCTCCGTGCAGACGCGGCAGGCGACGCTGCACAACCTGCGCTCCACGTGGCGGCGCCTGTTCGCGGGCTTCTTCGACTTCCTGCTGGAGCCGCTGCCCACGCGCGCCGTCGTCCAGGCGATGCCCGCGGGGAAGATGGGCGAGCCGGTGCTGCTGCCGCGCGGCACGGAGCTGCGGCTGACGCCCACGGAGGGCGAGCCCGGCATCTTCCGGCTCCAGCGTGACTTGCGCGTGCTGCCCGTCACCCTGGAGTCGACACAGGTGCGCCCCCTGGTGCGCGGCGGCCACCGGCTCATCCTCCACTTCGAGTCGCGCCACGAGCGCGCGGACGCGGTGGAGACGATGAGCCTGCACGTGCGCCACCTGGACGAGTACCTGCCGTCGCTGGCCGTGTTCCACTCGCTGCGCCAGCACCTGCGCGACGTCAGCGTGGTGTACGGCGAGCTGGCGGACGAGCACTCCACGGGCGCGAAGTGCGAGGTGTCGTTCGACCGGGAGCCGCCCGCGCCGGATGACTCGGCGAGCTTCGCGCACCCCCTGCAGCGGCTGCGCTCGTTCTTCCTCTTCCCGGAGACGGAGCTGTTCCTCCACGTCGCGGTGCCGCCCACGCGCGGCGAGTGGCGGCGCTTCAGCCTCTGCTTCGACCTGGCGCAGGAGTGGACCGTGGGCCGCTCCCTGCGGCCGGACTTCCTGGTCCCCTTCGCCGTCCCGGTGGAGAACCTGCGCGCGGAGCCCGCCCAGGTCATCACCACGGACGGCACGCGCTCCGAACACCCCATCCGCAACATGAGCGCGGGGCGCGAGCTGGCGCTGCACTCGGTGACGGGCGTGTACGAGATGACGAAGGCGGGCCTGTCCCCGCTGCGGCCCGCCCACCTGCCCGGAAAGGGCCCCGGCTACGAGGTGGAGGAGGTCCCCACCCAGCACGGCCCTTCCCCCCACCTGGTGCTGCGCATGCCGGAGGCCTTCTCCGCGCCCCGGAAGCTGCTGGTGGAGGCGCTGTGGCACCAGCCGCGCTTCGCCTCGGAGGCCCTGGGTCGGCTCACCGTGGGCGTGCCGGGGCGCCACATCGAGGGCCTGGACTGGCGGCTGGTGGGCCAGCTCCAGCCGGACCGCGAGAGCCCCCTGCGCGATGACCTGACGGCCCTCACCCAGTTGCTGGCCTGGAAGGCGCAGCCCACGCTGGGGCTGGAGGAGCTGCGCGCCGTGCTGGAGCACCTGGGCACCCCCGGCGAGGGCCCCTTCCGCCGCGTCCTTCCGCTCCTGCGGGAGCTGAGCGTGCAGCGCGTGCCGGACAGCGCCCGGCGCGGCTCGGGCCTGCGCCACGTGTACGAGGTGGTGCTGGAGCCCTTCGAGGAAGGTTTCGAACCCCTCGTGGTGTGCTTCCTGACGCGGGTACGGGAATTGCTGGACGTGTGGAACAACGAAGCGACGGTGGAGCTGCGAGCGACCATCGCCGGCGCGGGTCCCCTCGTCCTTCCGGGAGCCTCCTGACATGAAGATGTCTCACTGGAAAGCCATCCTCCTGGCCTATCGACGCGTGGAAGAGCTGCTCGAGCGGGAGCTGGGCTCACCGAGCCTGGACTCCGCCCTGCGCGAGCGGCTCTCCCCGGGCGCCATGGAGGCCATGTCGCGCGGCCTGGTCTTCGAGCTGGAGCAGCTGCGCATCCACCTGGGCGAAGGGCTGCGCTCCGACGACGTGGAGCAGGTGCTCCAGCCCTTCGCGTTCCTCGTGGACGAGAAGGTGCTCGGCCGGCTGGCGAATGACGACGCGCAGCACTGGCCGCTCTTGCAGCTCAAGGCCTTCGGCGTGGACTCCGGCGGCGACCTCTTCTTCGACCTGGCCGACGCGGGCCTGCGCAAGCAGGACACGCCGCCCTTGCTCTTCGAGATGCTGCACTTCTGCCTCACCGCGGGCTTCGTGGGCCGGCACGTGGGCCACCCCGCCCGGCTTCGCGACTACCGCGAGCAGCTGGTGGCCCGCATCCCCCAGCCGCACGCCGTCGCGCCGGAGGTCACCACCGAGGACATGGGCCCCCCGCCCACCCTCTACGACTTCCCCTGGCGCTACTACGCCGTGACGATGTCCATCATCGTCGCGGTCCCCGTGCTGCTCTGGCACCTGTCCAACTGAGAGCCACCCCATGAATCCGCCGCCCCCCGCGTCACGAATGGACGCGAGCGCGTCCCGGAAGGCCATGGCCGAGCTGGTGGAGCGGCTGGAGCAGGTCGTCACTTCGTCCCTGGGAAGCCTCGCGGAGGGCACCCGCCCCCTGCTGGACGTGCTTCGTGAGGGGGCCCGTGCCCTGGAACCCGGCCCTGGCGGCGCCCGGCTCTCCCCGAAGGAGCGGGAGGCATGGGGCGTGCAACTGGAGGCGACATTGGAGCGACTGGAGGACGTCCTCGAAGGACTCCAGCTCGCGGCCCGCGCGAAAGCGGGCGGGAAGAGGGATTGAGTCATGGCGGGCGAGAAGACCCCTATCGCCGCGGCCGCGAGCGCTGCGGCGAACGCGAGTCCTGCGACGGTGGAAGCAGCGAAGCCCTATCTGACCTGGGTGTTGATAGGTCTGGCGGTGCTGCTCGCCGTGGCCCTCGTCGTGGGGCTGGTGTGGTGGTGGCGCAAGCGGCGCCGCGCCGCGCCGCAGGTGGAGCCGCGCAGGAAGCTGGACGCGAACGCGCTGGTGCGCATCCGCAAGCAGTTCCTGAGCGCGCTGCCGTGGCGCTACCGCGTGGCGGTGATGGACTTCCCCACGGTGGTGGTGTTCGGCCCCGCGGGCGCCGGCAAGACGACGCTCATCGACCTGGAGGTGGACTGGCGGCGGCAGGAGCGGCAGTTCATGCCCAGCTTCACCTCGGACCCGCTGCTGCAGATCTTCCTGGGGCCCGACAAGATCGTGCAGGAGGTCTCCGCGTCCTTGCTGGAGGATGACACCCAGGAGGCGCGCCGCGCGCTGCGGCGCCTGTGGGAGGCGAGCTTCCGACGGCAGAAGGGCCGGGTCGCCATCGCGCTGGACGCACGCTGGCTGGCGGAGACTCCGCCGGACGAAGTGCGCCGGGTCATCCAGCTGGTGCGCGGGAAGATCAACCTGCTCTCCGAGGTGTGCAAGGGCGCCGTGGAGACGCGGCTGTGCCTGACGCACATGGATGCGATGGTGGGCTTCCCGGACTTCGCCCAGCTCTTGCGCAGCCATGGCATTCCCCTGCACTGGGACGTGCCGCCGCCGGGTGAGGAGGCGAAGCTGGCCGCGGGCCTCCAGCCGATGGAGCAGTACTTCGCGCTCGGGCTCGTGTCGCTGTCGGTGGAGGCCTTCAGCCGGCTGGAGGAGTTCTACGCGCGCGGTGGCGAGTCCTTCGCGGCGCTCTCGCGCTTCGTCACCGGGCTGTGGGAAGGCGGCACGCTGTCGTATCGCCCGGAGCTGTCGCGGGTGTACCTGTCGTCGCCCATGCCGGAGGCGCGCTCCACGGGCGTGTTCGCCATCGCCCCGGAGAAGCGAAACATCGAGCTGCGCGCGCGCTACCGCGGCAAGCACCTGAGCCGCTGCGCGCTGCTGCTCGCGGTGGGCTGTCTGCCGGTGCTCGGGGCCTACGGGAACTTCTACAAGAAGCTGGAGGAAGCCCAGCGGCACATGGAGGACTTCGAGGCGACGGTGCAGCGGCTGGGGCAGCAGCACCTGACGGCGTCGGGCGAAGTCGTGGTGGACAAGGGTCAGGGCGCGATGCAGTCCATGGACACGCTGCTGGCCGCGGCGCGCTACTTCCCGCTCTTGAGCCACAGCTTCCTCGACGAGCAGGAGGTGCTGAGAGATCAGCTCGCCAACACCGTCCGGCTCTCGTACCTCAAGCCGCTGTTGGAGAGCTGCCAGGAGCAGTGCCAGCGCTGCGGCACGCTCATCCCCGGCTGCGCGCCGGCGGAGCTGGTGGGCAACCGCTCGCGCTGGGCGCCGACGCACTCGGACGAGCGCTGCGAGCGCGAGACGCTGTGCCGCCCGGAGCAGATGCTGCACGTCATGGCGGTGACGCGCGCCTCTCGCGGCGACGACATGGGCCGCTTCATCCTGTCCGGACTGGACGTGCAGTACCGCAAGCGCTGGAACTGGGCCGCGGACTCCCTGGGCTTCATCGGGACGCACGCCGCCGCGAAGGAATCCAACTGGATGCAGGCCACCAAGCTGCGCGAGGAGGTGGTGGGCGACTACATCATCTCCAGCGACCAGGCGTGGCGCGCGGGGATGCAGGCGCAGGGGCAGTTGCCGTGGATGCGCTGGCCCTACGAGTGGCTGACGGAGGAAAGCTACCTGGGCCCGTGGCGTGACCACCTCCAGCGGCTCCAGCTGGTGATGGGCGCCAGCGAGCTGGACCTGGAGCAGTGGCGGGTGCTGACCAGTGAGCGCAAGCGACTCCAGATAACCCTGGCCCAGAGCGTCGCGTACACGTCCGCGCGCAAGATGCTCGCGCTGCTGGACGCGTCGGGCGCGCCGGAGAGCCAGGCGACGCTCAAGGGCGTGGAGAGCACGCTCGACTCGATTGACTGGCACCGCGAGCACGAGCCGATGCTGGCCGCGGTGCTGCGCATGGAGGAGGAGATCGACGCGGGACTGAAGGCGGCCGCGGAGATGTCCACCGCGGAGCTGCTGACGCGCACCGGGGGCCTCTTCGTGCCCACCAACGGGGATGCGCGCCTGGAGGTGCGGGTGCTGCAGCAGTCGTTCGAGTTCCGCCCGAAGGAGCTGTCCCGCGTGCTGCTGGACAAGCTTCTGCGGCAGATGGAGCAGGGCCAGCGGCCGTTCCAAAGGCAGACGGTGCGCCTGCCGGCGGGCGCGGTGGCCTCCGCGTCGGAGATGGGGATGGGCATGTCCATGGAGGACGCGATGGACATGGGCCGGGTGGACACCCTGCCCTCGCGCCATGGCTCGGAGTGGCTGACCTTCGAGACGGACATCCGGCCGCTGGTGGACGAGTTCACCATCCGCATGACGGACTCGAAGCTGTCTCGCGCGGAGGCCGCGCAGCGCCAGGGCTATGTGCTGAAGAAGGTCTCCAACTTCGGACAGCGCTACCGCCAGGACCTCCTGGTGAAGTACCGCGACTACCGCTTCACCGCGTTGACGACGTCGCTGGCCTCGGAGCTGTCGGCGGTGACGCAGCCGACGTCGGAGCTGGTGTCGATGCTGCGCGAGGTCGCCACGGGGGCGGGCATCGGCCCCATGGAGGGCCCGTACTACGAGCCGCTCCGGCAGGAGCTGTCCGCGTTCCGGCCCATCGTGCAGCTCATGACGCCGGACAAGGACGGCCAGACGGCGCAGCTCGCCGCCTATCTCTTGCTGGTGTCGCAGTTGCACACGGAGGTGTCGGGCTTCAACGCGGCGCCGGTGCTGGGAGAGCGCGTGGTCGTTCCCGCGTCGCTGCGCGCCGCGGGCGAGGAAGTGCCCGCGTCGACGGAGGAAGGCGGCCGGCAGCTCACGGACCTGCTCTCGCCGCTGGGCCGCGTGGGCCTGTCGATGCTGCTGGACGATGAAGGCTCCTACCTGCGCCGCGTGGATGCGTGGCTGGACAAGCAGGGCATCCTCGGGGAGCTGCGCCGGCCGTTCCGCGAGCCCTTCCTGATGACGCGAGAGCTGGGCCGGGCCGAGCTGGAGCGCGTGCTGGAGGAGCAGTGGGAGTGGCGCTTCCGGACGCTGCTCACGCCCCTCTTGCGGCGCTATCCGTTCGCCGTGGAGGCGAGCCAGGAGCTGGACCCCACGGAGCTGGAGGTGCTCAAGCGCAAGGACGGCGCCTTCTGGCAGTTCGTCAACCAGATGCTGTCGCCGGTGGTGGAGGAGCGCGGCACGGAGTGGATGCTGCGCCGGGCGCTGCGTCAGCAGCTGTCCGTCCCCCCGCGAATGCTGGCGATGCTCGGGCGGCTTTCGAAGCTGGCGAAGCTGCTCTGGAATGACGAGGGCAAGCCCCAGGCGCTGATGCTCCAGGTGCGTCCGCTGCCGCTGCCGCCGTCGGGCGAGAACGGCTTCGTCACCATGTCCTTCCTGAAGTGCGGCGCGGCGGCGGCCTTCGGCTTCAACCAGACGCCCGCGTGGCAGGACTTCGCGCTGGCGTGGTGGGAGCCGCGGTCGGCGTCGGTGGGTGTCGAGCTGCGGGTGCCGGGGCGCGAGGGCAAGCGGTATCGCTCCACCGAGTTGTCGCGCTCGTCGTGGAACTGCTTCCGCATCCTGGATTCCGCCACGTTCGACGCCGAGCACAACGCCATCTGGCCGCTGCCGGGTCCGGATGGCTCGGAGCACTCGGAGATCCGCTTGCGCTTCGGCATGCGCGGTGGGCCGTGGACGCTGTTCCAGGAGGTGACGCGATGAGCGCGACGAAGGGGCCGTGGCTGGTGATGCTGGCGCTCGCGCTGGGCACGGTGGCCTGCGCGCCGACGCACCTAACCATCAACGTGAAGTCGCCGCCCGGGACGAACCAGGGACGGCCGATGCACATGCTGGTGCGCGCGGTGGATTCGCAGCGATACATGACGGAGTTCTACGCCGACGTGGCCGAGCGCGTGGTCCACCCGGATGACTCGGTGGTGCAGACGCTCGTCGTCTATCCCGGCGAGAAGACGCAGACGAAGGTGAAGATTCCGGAGGAGTCGCCGCTGGCCATCTCCTTCCTCTTCACCACGCCGGACGGGGCCTGGCAGGTGCTGCTGGACACGCCCATTCCGGGGCGCGTGGATATCGAGCTGGAAGAGAGCCGCATCCGCACGGACGCTCCGAAGAAGAAGCGCGCCCCCAAGGGCGAGGGGTCCAAGGTCGAACCCCCGAAAGTGGAACCGCCCAAGGTCGAGCCGCCCAAGGTGGAGGGCCCGAAAATCGAGGCCCCCTCCGCCGGGAAGTAGTCCAAAGGCGTCCCGTGCCGTCGTGCGGGGCGCAGCCCCACCGAAGCCCCTCACTTCGAGCAGACCCCATGAGCTACGACGACGTTCAGTTCATCGGCTATCACCACCAGCTTGGCTACAACGCGAAGAACCCGGGCGCCCCTGGGCGTATCTGGAACGGGACGCACAAGCTCTTCCCTGGCCCTCCACACCGTGTCGTGGCCGGCAAGGGGACCCAGGCGTACAAGGGCCACGCGAACGACCGCACCGACCTGACGAACCGGTGCTCCTACGTGAAGAACGCCATCCTGGCGGCGGCCAACAGTCCGCACACGGACATGGACGCCACCACGCTCAAGGTGTTCGTGATGCCGGAGTTCTTCTTCCGGGGCGTCCGCGGCGGCTACCCGTTGGAGCTCATCGCCGACGTGCTCAAGGACTTCCGCAAGTGGTCGTTCAATGCGCGGCCGGACCGGTTCAGGAACTGGCTGTTCGTCCTCGGGACCATCATCGGGTACATGGATGTGATGGACCCCGTGGTGCCCAACAGGAAGACGGGCGTCGAGGTCTTCAACATCGCGCTCATCCAACAAGGGGGCTTCCTGAACCCGGATGGAAAGCACGAGCGGCTCGTCTACAAGGAATACGTCTCCGGCATCGACTACATCAACGAGACGACGACGACCTTCGATGCCGCCTGGGCTCGCATCGGACACGTTGACACGCGCGGAATGAGCCTGCTCGGCTCCGTCAACAAGTACCGCACCACGGTGCCCACCCTGGGCTCTCACGACGCCTTGTCCCAGGCCCCTACCCGAAGCCAGAACCGCGACGAGTGGTCCACCAACTCCTTGCAGGGTGGCTGCATCTTCCGGCTCGGCGATGCCCACGAGGACATCAACGAGGTCTGCATCGGAGTGGAGGTCTGCCTGGACCACTTGCAGCGGCGCATGAAGAACAGCCCGGAGGGAATCGACACCATCGAGCCGATGATTCAAGTCATCCCCTCCGCCGGGATGGACATCAAGGACCCCGCCGTCCGCGTCGTGAACACCGGGTATGTCTTCAACGTCGACGGCCTGCGCACCCAGGCGAGCGCGCCGCCCGCCATCGAACTGAAGCAGTGGAACGGGGCGGCGACGGTCGCCCTGGAGACCCCGGGCACGTTCAACATCATCCCAGTCCCCAACCCCGTGCGCGTCGGCGGCGCGTTGGTCGCCACCGACTACTTCGCCTCCGCGGGCGAGGTGAAGATCTACGACACCCGGGTGATGCCCCCGCGCGTGCCCGTCGGTAACTTCCTGGCCAACCTGTTCGGGGAGTTGTAACGCCCAGGGTCCTGGAACATCCGACCAGGCTCCGTCGAGAAGTGTCTCTCGAACGACTACGAGCCTGGATTCGTGCGAGTTGTCGCATGTCCGCGACAACCCCTTGTCTCGGAATCACCCGACGGATTGACAGCGACTCACGCCCGGAGCGGGCCTCCGGGCCCTGGTGTCACGGGAGGTGGCGGCAGCGCCATCCGCGCCTCCAGTGAGTCGAGCGACGCACCGACGGTGCCCGCCACGCCATCCACCTGGGACTTCAAACCCGTGCGCGCCGTGGTGACCTGCTCCTCGGCGGAAGCGCCCGCGGCCTCCATCTGAGCCTGGGCGGCCTGGGCCCCGGCGTCGACCTGTTGCTCCAGCGCAGGGAGCCGCGCCTTCACCTGGGACTTCACCGCCTCCACCTGAGCAGCCATCTGGTCCTGGATGGCCGAGACTTGCGCGACGGCCTGGTCCCTCGCGGTCCCCACCTGCGTGACGGCGGCGGACACCGCGGCATCCATCTGCGCGCTCGCGGGCTGCACCTGTGAGAGAACGGCCTGCTTCAGCGAGTCGACCTGCTGCACGAGCTGCTGCTGGAGCGTGTCCACCTGTTGGAGCGCCTGGGTCCGCACCGTGTCCACCTGGGTGAGCACCTGCTCCTGGAGCGACTGCATCTGCGTCGCCATCTGCGAGGAGAACGTGCCGAGCTGCGTGGTGATTTGCGTCACCACCTGCTGGATGGACTGCACCGCCGGAGTCACGAGCGGCTTGGGGAGGTTCGCCGCCGGAATCGCATCCAACAGCGTACTCACGCGCGTGAGCAGCGCCTCCAGCGAGCCGACGAGCGTCTGATACAGCGTCTGGAGTTGCTCCAGCACCGCGGGCAGCGGAGTGAAGAGCGACAGCACCTGCTCCTTCACCGTGGCCAATTGCGTGAGGACGGACTCCAGCGTCGCGAGCGCGGTGTTGACCGCCTGTTGCAGCGGCTCGCGGATGGCGGCGACGGCGGCGACCGCGCCTTTCACCAGGGCATCCAGCGCCTCGCTCGCCTGGGTGATGATGCCTTCCACCTGGGCCTGCGCGGGCACGACGGCCTTCTCCACCGTCTCCACCTGCGAGAGCAGGGACTCGACCTGCCCGGACATCGTCGACTCGAGCGTGCCCAGCGACGTCGCCGCGCCCTCGCGGCTCGAACGCAGTGGCGAGCCCACGCTCCCCTCCAGCGCGGCCAACGACGACGCCATCGATACGGAAGCGCCATCCACCTGGGTGCGCAGGGGGGACAACTCCGCGCGCAGCCTGGCCGCGTCCGCGTCGTCCTTTCGCGACGCCAGCTTCGCGTCGAGCGCGTCGATGCGCCCCAGGAGCGCCGCGAGCACGGGCTCCAGCTCGGGGCGAATCGACGTGATGAGGGCATCGATGCCACTTCCCACGGACTCGACGGCCGTGCGCGAGGAGCCCACGCGCGCCGTGCAGCCCGCCCCGCACGACTCCAGGTCGCCTCGAAGCTCCGTCAGCGTCCCCAGCAATGCCTTCACGGTTCGACCTCCCTTCGGCTCCGGGCCCACGCATGAAGGCCCCACGTCACTCGCGCCCATGGGCCGTGCCCGGGCGACAGGCCCTCGCGCGTCACTTGAGTCGCTCCAGCGCCACGCGTGCCTCGGCCGCGGCGCCATCCAGCGGAGCGGTGCTCCCGTTGAGTCCCGACAGGGCACCGTTGAGCGCGGCCCGCGTCTCGGCCACCTTCGCGTTCACCGCCGCCTGAGCGCCCTCCAGCTTCGCCTGCGTCTCCGCCGTGGCGCCGTCCAGCTTCGCTTGAGAGGCACCGGCCGCCGTCTTGTACGCGGCGGTCGTCTCGCCCATGGCCCCGCTCACGCCCGCCGTGAGGTCCGCGCGCGCCGTCTCGACTTGCGGCGAGACATCGTAGGTGGACTCGGCTGCGGCGGCGCCGGGCTCCTCCTTCGTGCGGAACATCATCACGCCCTCGGCCATGCGCACCGTCTCGGTGTCCGGACCGGAGACCCGGCGCAGGTGCCACACGGGCTTCATGTCCTGGTAGTCGTGGACGATGGACGTCTGACTGGTGTCGTTCTTCCCCAGCAGGATTCCGTCCCCCTGCCCTGCCTGGGGAAGCCGCGCGGCGTCAGCCCAGTCGAGGTGACGATGCAATTCCGCCCGGTCGAAGTGCAGCGCGACCAGCACGCGCGCGTTCTTATACGGCGGGAAGTAGAAGTGTCCGGGGAAGAAGCCCGGCTCGGCCGGCACGCTCACCGCCTTGTTCCACAGCGGTACCGTCACCCGCCACGTGAGCACCGAGGTCTTCTTGTCCTCCGACAGCAGATAGATGCGGTCCTTCTCCCCGCCTCCAGGGCTGAGCACCTTGCCCTCGACGTGGATGGGATAGCGCGGCGTCCGATGCACCGGCAGCGTCACCGTGGTGTCCGTCGTGCGCTCCACCAGAAGCGACATCTCCACCGTGAAACCCGCGTCCTGCATCTGAAGCCCCGCGTGAGGCCCTTCGTTGAGCGTCCGAGCCTCCAGCTTCAGCTCCACGGAACGCAGGTCCTCCCCCATCCCCACCGCCGCGCTGCCCCACAGCACGCCCTCCAGCCGAATCCCCGCGCCGGGATTCACCGCGACGGTGGGGTAGTGGCGGAACGTGAGTCGCATCCGTCGTTGGGGAACGCGCAGGCGGGAGACCTCCAGCGTCTGCCGCTGCTCCACCTGGGAAACGATGGGAGTGCGCACCAGATGGTCCTGATGCAGCCCCACGACGCCCACGGTCGCCGGGACATCCAGCGTGGAGGGCTTGAGCGCGGAGACATTGAGGACCCGAGCCGCGTGCCGGGGCACGGCCGGCATCACCACCTCCACCCGCTCCACCTTCTCGCGTGACAGGGGCGCGGCCGTGCCCACGGGCGCCTTGCGGCCCAGGAGCGCGTAGCGGTCCTTCACGCTGTCATAGGTCCACACGCCGCCCCGGCTCGCCGCAAGCCACGCGACGAAGTCATGGAAGCCCACGCCCGGCGCGTCCTCTCCCAGCGCGAGACAGATGAGGGGCCGCTTCTCGTCGAGCACGTCCCAGTCACAGTCCAGCGCGAAGGCCCCCGCCGTGTGCTCCGTCAGCAGGGCCGCCAGCGTGGTGTCCGTGCGCAGCTCGGTGGGACGATGCTGGCGCCAGAGCACCCGGGCGGCGTCCTCGAACTCCACCGTGTAGCGCCGGAAGCGCACCGGCGCGCCCTCCACCGGGCCGTGCGTCCGAGCTTCCATCCCCCGGGCACGCGCCAGCCCATGAAGGGTGAGCGGCTCCGGCGGCGTCTTCGGAACAGGGTAGCCCCCCTTGATGATGGAGAGCTTCACGTCCAGGAGGTCCTGGGTGGAGAACGCGGTGAAGAGCGCCGCGTCATCCTTCTCCAGTCCGGTCCAGAAGCGCACCGAGGCGGTGAAGCCGTGCGGCAGGAGCTGGACGGAGAAGGCCTCCACCTGTCCGCCGGGAATGACGAAGGTCTGCCCGCCCTGGGTCAGCGTGAGGGACAGCGCGAGTCGTTCCTGGAAGGCCATGCGTCCGCGAGCACTTGCCCGTTCCGTGCCAGCCCGAAGCCGGGCCCCTGGCCCCGAAACCCGCCGCCCTGCGCCTCGCTTGCGGTCCGCGAGGACGCAACCGCGTTCCACCGGCACGCATGACGAGGCCTCGCCTGGGGTGCTTGCGACGCAGCGGCCTTGGTACGTGCCTTGCTCTCGGCCTCAACCCGGCACGTGTCCGCGGGCTGTCTCCCGCATGAACCCCTTGTCTGTCACGTGCCATGGGATGCGGATGAGCGGTTGGCGCGCCAGGTGGCAGCGAAGATGGACTCTGGCGGCCTTGCTGCTGGCGCAGGTGGCTCGCGCCCAGGAGCCAGCGTCCCTTCCAGCATTCGCCCTGGAGCGCCTGGAGGTGAATCCAGGCCCCGGCCCGCTGGCGACGGGCGGCGGCACCGTGCTGCGCGACGGCGAGCTGCGGGTGATGGTGCTCGGTCACTATCAACACGAGCCGCTGACCTTGAACGCCAAGGGGGAGAACATGCCCCTGTTGCGCAGTCGCTCGACGGCGGTGTTCGTCATGGGCTGGGGCCTGAGTTCCCGGCTCCAGTTGGACGTCCGGCTGCCCGTGCTGACCCAGCGAGAGGGAGATGACCTGACGTCGCAAGGGGTCATCGCCCCCACGCGCCATGGCGTCGGCGCGCCGCGAGTGGGTGCCCGCGTGGGGCTCTTGCGCACGGAGGAGGACGACTCCGTGGACCTGGCCGCGGAGGTGGGGGTCTTCCTCCCCATGGGAACGCAGGGAGCGCTGGCGCGCGAAGCGGAGACGAGCCTCCTCGCGAAGGTGATGGTGGGAGGAAGGCTGGGCACCCGCTTCGCTCCGTCCTTCGAGCTGGGCATGCTGGTGCGCCCCACCGCGGTCATCCAGGTCCCCACGCTGGAGTCACGTGAGCTGGGGAGTGAGCTTCGGATTGGCGCGGGGTTGATGACGGTGGGCTCGCCGTTGCGGGCGGAGCTGGCGCTCAACGCGGGCCTCTCCTGGAAGCAGGCACGCGGCGCGGTGGAGCTGTTGGGAGGCGGGCGCTATGCGCCCCGGGACGGCGTGGAGCTGTTCGCGCTCGGCGGCCTGGGCTTCGGCGCGGAGCCGGGCGTCCCTCTCTTCCGGCTGCTCGCGGGCGTGTCCTTCTCGTACATGCTGGGGGAGGACTCGCGACCGGACTCGGACACGAGCATCGTCCACGAGTCCGTGCCCCTGCCCATCCCGACGAGGCGCGCGAGCGAGTTCCAGAGCAGCCAGGGTTCAATGATTCCGAACCCCGGGGAGATGTCGCCCATCGCGAACGTGTCGAGGGACCGCTTCGTGCTCGAGGGCAAGGTGTACTTCCGCAGTGGCAGCACGGAGCTGCCCGCCGAGTCCGCGGACCTGGACCGCGCCGTGGAGATGCTGCTCACGAATCCCGCGGTGAAGATGATGACGGTCGACGGTCATACGGATGACTCGACCGCGGAGACGTTCAATCCACGCCTGGGCCGAAGCCGCGCCGAGGCCGTGTGGCGCTACCTCGTGGAACACGGGGTGTCCCCCAACAAGCTGCGGCTCCGGAGCTACGGCCCGGAGCATCCCGCTCAAAGCAACAGCACCCCCGAGGGCCGGGAGCGAAACCGCCGGGTTGAGCTCCTCCTCATGCTGCCGACCACTCAGGAAGCCTCGCCATGAAATCATCGGGATGGATGCACCTTTTGACCTGCGCCCTGGCGCTGGTCGCGCTTCCCGCGTTCGCGGAGGCGGATGTCTTCGGGCTCGGCGCGGGGCGTGATGAGACGCTGACCGTCCAGGCCCATGAGAGCCGGGTCATCAACAGCTATGCCGCGGTGACGTCGCCCTTGAGCAAGGGGGACCACGAGCTTCAGGTCGACGCCCCCGAGGGCTTCGTCGCCGGTGACCTGGTGATGGTGTTGCAGACGCTGGGCGTCGGCCCCGTGCGGTCCTCGTCCGTGGCCACGTTCACCTTTGGCCCCCGGGAGCAGAGCCCGGGGGGAGTCTGGGAGCTGGCGCGAGTGGCGCGGGTGCGGGGAGCCGTGCTGACGCTGACCCGTCCCGTGCTGAATGACTTCGTGCCCCTGTCCACGCAGGTCATCCGCGTGCCTGAGTACACGAGCGTCACCATCCATCCGACCGGGGAGCTGAAGGCCCGGAGCTGGAATGGCACCTCTGGTGGCGTGGTGGCCTTCCTGGCCTCCGGCACGCTGCACAACGGCGGCATAATCACCGCGAGCGGCGCGCTGTTGCGTCAGCAGCCCCTGGGTGATGGCGGCGTCGTCTTCTTCCGGGCGCGCAAGCTCACGGGCGCGGGCCGCATCGAAGCCAATGGCCAGGCGTTGCCATGGGACCTGGGCACCGAGGGCGGTGGCGAGGGAGGAAGCATCTCCGCGCGGCTGGTGGAGAGCGCCGAGTGCGAAGCGCTGATGGCCCAGGGCGGGCCCGGGGTTCCCGCGGAGTCCTTTGGCGCCCAGGAGGGATTTGGCCCTGGAGCGGGTGGCAAGGTGCTGCTCCAGGCAGGCAGCCTGACGGGCTGTCCCGTCCGCGTGACGGGCGGAGAGAGCGTCTCCGGCGATGTGGGGACGAGCGTGGGTGAACCGGGTGATGTCACGCTGGTGGAGCACGCGCTCGTCATTCCGAGGACGCCGGTCATCACCACGCCCGGCGACGGCCAGGCGCTGACGGCTCCGACGCCGGTCGTCACGGGCACGGGAGATCCCGGCGCCACCGTCTTCCTGCGCATGGGCAACATCGAGCGCCCCGCCACGCCGGAGTGGGAGTTTCCCGCCACGCCGGTGGGCGACGCTGGAGACTTCTCGGTCCGTGTGCCAACGGACCTCGATGACGGCGTCTACTCGCTCACCGCGCACGCCGAGTTCGAAGGGCTGAGCAGCCTGTCGAGCGACCCCGTCTATTTCACCGTGGAAGCCTTCGCGCCCCCGCTCGCGCCCGTGATTCTGACGCCGACCGAAGGGGAATTGGTGGGCACCGGCGGCACCGACTTCTCGGGCACCGCCGAACCCGATAGCCGGGTGGACCTCCTGCTGGATGGCGTCCCCTACGCCACCATCGATGCGAGCCCCGCCGGCGAGTGGTCCTTCCTGCCGAGCACCCCGCTCACCGAGGGGGCGCGCACGCTGACCGCGACCGCTACCGACGCCGACGACAACACGAGCCCCGTCGCCGAGCGCCACTTCACCGTGGACACGACGCCGCCTCTCGCACCGGTGATTGAGACGCCGATCGACGCCGCACGGGTGGGCAGCGCCGGGACAGGCTTCTCTGGCACCGCGGAGAACTCGAGCACCGTGACGGTCCTCGTGGACGGCCTCCTCATCGGCACCGCGACGGCGCACACCACCACTGGCGCCTGGTCGCTGCCCAACAACACCTCGCTCGCCGAAGGCTCCCGCACGATGACCGTCACGGCCAAAGACGCCACTGGCAATACGAGCCCCGCAGCGCAGCGCACCTTCTCCGTGGACAAGACGCCCCCCGTCGCACCGGTGATTCAGACGCCGATCAACGCCGCACGGGTGGGCAGCGCCGGAACAGACTTCTCGGGCACCGCCGAGAACTCGAGCACCGTGACAGTCCTCGTGGACGGCCTCCTCATCGGCACCGCGACGGCGCACACCACCACTGGCGCATGGTCGCTGCCCAACAACACCTCGCTCGCCGAGGGCTCCCGCACGATGACCGTCACGGCCAAAGACGCCGCTGGCAATACGAGCCCCACCGCGCAGCGCACCTTCACCGTGGACAAGACGCCGCCCGCCGTCCCCGTGATTCAGACGCCCGCTTCGGGCGCCGTGGTGGGCGCCACTGGAACGAACTTCTCGGGCACCGCCGAGAACTCGAGCACCGTCACGGTCCATCTGGATGGCAATTTCGTCGGCACCGCCACGGCGCACGCCACCACCGGTGCCTGGACGGTGCCCGCGAGCAGCTCCCAGGGAGCAGGGCCGCACACCGTGACCGCCACCGCCACCGACGCCGCCGGCAACATCAGCCCCACCACGGAGAACGCCTTCACCGTGGACGCGGCGGCGCCTGACGCCCCCGTGATTCAGACACCCGCTTCGGGCGCCGCCGTGGGCACCGCTGGCACGGGCTTCTCCGGCACCGCCGAGAACTCGAGCACCGTGACGGTCCTCGTGGACGGCCTTCTCATCGGCACCGCGACGGCGCACACCACCACTGGCGCATGGTCGCTGCCCAACAACACCTCGCTCGCCGAGGGCTCCCGCACGATGACCGTCACGGCCGAAGACGCCGCTGGCAACACGAGCCCCGCCGCGCAGCGCACCTTCACCGTGGACAAGACGCCCCCCGCCGTCCCCGTGATTCAGACGCCCGCCGCGAGCACCGTGGTGGGTGCCACTGGAACGGACTTCTCCGGCACCGCCGAGGCAAACAGCACCGTGACGGTCCTCGTGGACGGCCTCCTCATCGGCACCGCCACGGCGCACGCCACCACCGGTGTCTGGTCCCTGCCGAACAACACCTCGCTCGACGAGGGCTCCCGCACGATGACCGTCACGGCCCAAGACGCCGCTGGCAATACGAGCCCCGCAGCGCAGCGCACTTTCACCGTGGACAAGACGCCCCCCGCCGTCCCCGTGATTCAGACGCCCGCTTCGGGCGCCGTGGTGGGCGCCGCTGGAACGGACTTCTCCGGCACCGCCGAGGCAAACAGCATCGTGACGGTCCACGTGGACGGAGCCTTCGTCGGCACCACCACGGCGCACGCCACCACGGGTGCCTGGACGGTCCCCGCGAGCAGCTCCCTGGATGAAGGGCCGCACACCGTGACGGCCACCGCCACCGACGGCGTCGGCAACATCAGCCCCACCGCGGAGAACGCCTTCGCCGTGGACGCGGCGGGGCCCGTGGTCCCCCTGATTCAGACACCCGTCGCGGGCACCGTGGTGGGCAGCGCCGGCACGACCTTCTCCGGAACCGCCGAGAACTCGAGCACCGTGACAGTCCTCGTGGACGGCCTTCTCATTGGCACCACCACGGCGCACGCAACCACCGGCGCCTGGTCCCTGCCCAACAACACCTCGCTCGCCGAAGGCTCGCACACGATGACCGTCACGGCCAAAGACGCCGCTGGCAACACGAGCCCCACCGCGCAGCGCACCTTCGCCGTGGACAAGACGCCCCCCCCTGCCCCCGTGATTCAGACGCCCGCCTCGGGCGCCGTGGTGGGCACCGCTGGAACGGGCTTCTCCGGCACCGCGGAGGCCAACAGCATCGTGACGGTCCGCGTGGGTACCACCGTCGTCGGCACCCCGCAGGCCACTGGCACGGGCGCCTGGTCGGTGCCCACGCAGACGGGCTTCACGCACGGCTCCTACACCGTGACGGTCACCGCCACCGATGCTGGCAACAACGTGGGCCCCGCCGCGACCCGCACCTTCACCGTGGACACCGCGGCGCCCTCCGCGCCTGTCATCCTGACGCCGAATCCCGACACAGTGGTGGGCCCCGCGGGCACGGGCTTCTCAGGCACCGCCGAGGCGAACAGCACCGTGAGCGTCAGCGTCGACGGAGTGCCCATCGGCAACGCCCAGGCGAGCGGCCCCGGCGGGGCATGGTCCCTTCCTGTCAGCACGGGCTTCGCCAACGGCACTCGCACGGTGTCCGCCACCGCCACGGACGCGGCGAACAACACCAGTCTCCCCACGGCCATCAGCTTCGTCGTGGACGTGACGCCGCCCGCCGCGCCCGTGATTCAGACCCCCAACCCCCTCACCGTGGTGGGCACGGCGGGAACGGGCTTCTCCGGCACCGCGGAGAACGTGAGCACCGTCACGGTCCGCGTGGATGGCGCGCCCGTCGGCACCACCCAGGCCGGCCCCAGTGGGAACTGGCTGCTCGCGCCCCAGGCTGGCTTCACCCATGGAACGCACACCGTGACGGCCATCGCCACCGACGCGCTCGGTAACACGAGCAGCACCGCGGAGAGCACCTTCACCGTGGACATCGCCGCTCCCGCCGCGCCCGTGATTCAGACGCCGGCGGAGGGCGCGGTCATCGGCCCGGCCGGCACTTCGTTCTCCGGCACCGCGGAGAACCTGAGCATGGTGAATGTCTACGTGGATGGCCAGTCCGTCGGCGGAATCCAGGCCTCCGGCACCGGCACCTGGTCCCTGCCCGTCCGGACGGGATTCACGAACGGCGCCCACACCGTGACGGCCACCGCCACCGATGCCGCGAACAACCTCAGCGCCACCGCCAGCCATGGCATCGTCGTCGACATCATCGCCCCCTCCGCGCCTGTCATCCAGGTTCCCACCGAAGGCGCGGTGGTGGGCCCCGTTGGCACGGGGATCTCCGGCACCGCCGAGGCGAACAGCACGGTCAAGGTCAGCGTCGATGGCGCCGCGCATGGCACCGTCCAGGCCAACGGCCTGGGGGCCTGGTCCCTGCCCGTCAGCACGACCTTCACGCACGGCCCTCACACGGTAACGGCCACCACCACCGACGTGCAGGGCAACACGAGCGTCGTCGCGGAGCGCCACTTCTCCGTGGACATCGAGGCGCCCACCGCGCCGGTGATCCAGACGCCGAACTCCACCACGGTGGTGGGCCCCGCGGGAACGGGCTTCTCCGGTACCGCCGAGGCGGACAGCACGGTGAAGGTCAGCGTGGATGGCGCGCCCGTCGGCACCGCCCAGGCCAATACCTCCGGCGCCTGGTCCCTGCCCACGCAGGGCGGCTTCACGGACGGGGCACATACGGTGACCGCCACCGCCACCGACGCGTCGAACAACACGAGCGCCACCGCGACGTCCACCTTCACCGTGGACATCACCGCCCCCGCGGCTCCCGTGATTCAGACCCCCAATCCCGACACCGTGGTGGGCGCCGCGGGCACGGCCTTCTCGGGCACGGCCGAGCGACTGAGCACCGTCCGGGTCAGCGTCGACGGCGGCCTCATCGCGTCCCCGCAGACCACCGCCGAGGGCACCTGGTCGATAGCGATTCGCACGGGCTTCGGCGCGGGCTCGCATACGGTGACGGCCATCGCCACCGACGCCTTGAACAACACGAGCACCACCGCGACGTCCACCTTCACCGTGGACCTGACGCCCCCCGCCGCGCCCGTCATCCTGACGCCGACCGTGGACATCGTGGTGGGCGAGGACGGAACGGGCTTCTCCGGCACCGCCGAGCCCCGCAGCAGCGTGAGAGTCCTCGTGGATGGGGACCTCGTCGGCACCGCCGTGGTGAATGGCGGCGGGAACTGGTCACTGCCCACCCTGGTGGAATATCCGCATGGCACCCACCTGGTGACAGCCACCGCCACGGATCCCGCGAACAACACCAGTGCGCCCGCGGAGGTCCGCTTCACCGTGGACGTGACGGACCCCAGCGCCCCCACCATCCTGAAACCCACGACGGGCACCCTGGTCAACGCGAACGGAACGGCCTTCGAGGGCACCGCCGAGCCACTGAGTACCGTGAAGCTCCTCATCAACGAGGCCGTGTTCGTCACGGCGGTGACGAACATCAACGGACAGTGGGCCGTGCCTGTGAGCACCACGCTGGGTGATGGCCCCCACACCGTGACGGCCACCGCCACCGACGTCGCGAAGAACGAGAGCGCCCCCTCCGTGGCCATCCAGATCACCGTGGATGCCTCCCGCCCGGCGATTCCCATCCTCACCAGCCCGGCCGCCGATGCCGTGGTGGGCAAGGCGCGCCCCGACTTCATCGGAACCACCGAGGCGGGCGCCAAGGTGAGCATCTTCATCGACGGCGCATTGGCGGGCGCCGTGACGGCGTCGAGCACCGGTGCCTGGACGTTCGCCCCCGTGGCGGGGCTGAGCCAGGCGAGACACGACGTTCAGGTCCAAGCCACCGACCTCGCCGGGAACACGGGAGACCCGTCCTCCTCGAGGTCCTTCCGCGTGGATACGACGCCTCCCACCACGGTGGTCTCCGTGCCCGCCCAGAACGCGACACTCACCACTCCCACCCCTCGAATCGAAGGGACGGCGGAGGCGGACAGCACCATCTTCATCACCCTGGATGGCACCACCCTCC
The DNA here is from genome assembly GCF_013336715.1 of Myxococcus sp. CA056. Taxonomy (NCBI): domain Bacteria; kingdom Pseudomonadati; phylum Myxococcota; class Myxococcia; order Myxococcales; family Myxococcaceae; genus Myxococcus; species Myxococcus sp. CA056. The sequence goes on along the minus strand of NZ_JABUMT010000004.1, from coordinate 844,174 downwards.
CGGGTGTCACCGTGGATGGCGCGGGGAACTGGTTCTATGTGCCTCCCCAGGGCCTCGCCAACGGGCGGCACGACATGCTGGTGCAGGCGATGGACCTCGCCGGCAACGAGGGGCCTCGCATCACACGCGCCTTCACGCTCGACCTGGAGCCCCCGGGCAAGCCCGAGCTGCGGACCCCCACGAATGCCGCGCTCGTGAACTCGCCGACGCCGCTCATCGTCGGCACGGCCCCGCAGCAATGCGTCCTCACGGTGCGCCTGGATGGCCTGCCCCAGGACCAGCATCCGGTCATCGCCAGCACGGGCGAGTGGAAGTTCACGCCCTCGGCGGCGCTGTCGGATGGGCTCCATCTGGTCAACGCGTACTGCACGGACGCCTTCAAGCGGACCGGCCCCGATTCCACGACCCACGCCTTCACCGTGGACACCTCAAAGCCCGCCCCCCCCGTCGTCCTGACCCCGGCGGTCGACGCCATCGTCAGGCCGGACAACTACACCATCACCGGCACTTCGGAGCCGGGGACGACGCTCACCGCCACCCTCAACGGACTGACGGTGGGGACGACACTGGCCAACGAGCGCGGCGAGTGGACGGTGGCGGTGACGCTGGCCATCGTCACCGGGCTGCAGGACCTGCGGGTCTTCGCCACGGATATGGCGGGCAACATTGGCGACAAGTCCACGCCTCGCACCTTCACGGTGGACAGCCTGCCGCCGACGACCACGCTGAGCGGGGGCCCCACGGGCACCAGCACGCTCTCGGAGGTCACCTTCACCCTGAACACCTCCGAGCCCGTCTCCGGCTTCAAGTGCACGCTGGACGGCGTGGAGCTGTCGCCCTGTGAGAATCCCCTCACCGTCCGCTCGCTGTCGGAGGGCATCCACTCGCTGGATGTATTGGCGACGGACATCGCGGGGAACGTGCAGATAACTCCCGCCCATCACCAGTGGAACGTCATCCGTCCCAGCCTGGTGGAGGGAGGCGGCGTGGGCTGCTCCAGCACCGCGGGCGCCCTCCCGCTCGGCCTCGTCTGGCTGGCTTGGGTGGGCCTGCTCGGGCTGCGCCGGCGGCGGTGAGCGGGTCGGCGTCCGGAGGTTCTCGCGCCTCCTCCGGACAGCCCTTTCAGGAGGCTCGGGCAGCGCCCTGCAGCGCGCGCTGGGCGGCCACCCAGCCCCGGGCTTCCTCTTCCGTTTCCACCATGCCGAACGGAGCGCCCTGCGTCCGCCCGAGCAGGGCCGAGGCCCGCCCCATCATGTTGGCCATGGTCCGCAAGGCGAAGCTCGCGCCGAAGAGGACGGTGGCCACGAAGGGCATCGCCTCCGGGTTCTCGCTCAGCGTCTTGCGCGCGTCCGCGGAGATGCTCGTCCCGCGACGCACATCGGAGATCAGATAGAGCCGGGGATGCGTCGCACTCAGCTCCAGCGCCACCTGGTTCAGCTCGTGGAGGAGCTTGAGGTCGAACACCCCGACGTTGACCAGTCGGATGATGTCGGGCGACTCGAGCCACACCTTGTTGTCACCGAACGTCCACATGCGGACCATGCCGTGTCTCCTCTCGGAAATCGAAGGGGTCAGCGCCGGGAGGTGGAGGTGTTGCCGCCACGCCCGGCCAGGTGCTGGAAGCAATCGCGCAGGCCTTCCTTCAGGCTGCCGAGCGTCTTCACTTCCCGCAGGTCCACGCCAATCTGGACCAGCGTCTGGGCAATCAGCGGGCTGATGCCCGTCACCACGCAGTAGGCGCCCAGCAGGCGCGCCGCGTTCACCATCTTGATGAAGTGGTTGGCCGTCATCGTGTCCACCACCTCCACGCCGGTGATGTCGATGATGACGCAGCGGGCCTTTCCCTGGACCACCCGCTGCAGGAGCCGCTCCGTCATCTCCACGGAGCGCTGCGTGTCCACCACGCCGACGATGGGCAGCGTGAGGATGTCCTCCCACAGCTCGATGATGGGCGTGGACAGGTCGCGGATGGCGTCGCGCTGCCGGTCGATGGTGGAGAGCTTCTCCTCCAGTTCGCGGTGACTCGCCGCCAGGCGCGTCAGGGCCTCCTCGTGCTCGCGGCGGGTGGTGGCCAGCTCGCGCACGAAGACGTTGAGCGTCTCCTCCAACGCGGCGAGCTCGTCCTGCTCACGGATGGAGATGGTGGTGCGCTCGGGCGAGAACTCCCCCACGGAGATGAGGGACAGGACGTCGATGATGCGCCCCACGCGCTCGGGGTCGACGGTCAGGGGTGTGGGCAGGGCGGTGCTCATGGAGTCTCCCTCAGACGACGTTCCTGGCCACGGGGGGAGCGATGATGCCGAGCATCTCGTCCGCGAGGCGCTGGGCCTCCTCGCGCTCCGATTCGGCCGTGCGCGCGCCCACCGCCCGGACGCCGAGCAGCGACAAGCCTTCCTCCAGCCCCAGCGCCGTCTCCACGCCGTCGAGTTGGATGCCCATGCTCTGGAGGGTGAGCGCCACGTCGGCGCCCATGCCGCACAGCACGGTGCGCGTGCCCATCAGCCGGGCCGAGGCGGCCAGCCGCGCCAGCACCGCGCACAGGTGGCTGTCCACGAGCCACAGGCCGGAGATGTCCACCACCATCCCCTTCGCGCTGGTGCGCTGGATGTCGCGCAGCACGTCCGAGCAGAGCTGCGCCGCCTGCGCGTCGGTGATGTCGCCCTGGAGCGGGACGATGAGCTGTCCCCACAGGGGGATGATGGGGATGCGCGACAGGTCGCGCGAAGGGAGGGGACTGTCCGGGTGGCTCACGACGGCTCCACATCCGCCACCAGCACGGTGGCGTCATCGGTGACACGGCCGAAGCGCTCCATCAGGAACGCGCAGGCCGCATCGGGGGACTGCGTACGGACCAGCTCCAGGTCCAGGCGAAAGCTCAAGCCGTCGGTGAAGACCGCCAGACGGTCTCCGGGCGACAGCACGGTGGAGACGGTGCGCAGCGTGCGGAAGGACTGGCCGAGGATGCCCGGCGTGGGAAGCACCGGCACGCGCGTGCCCACGGTGCGCAGCTCCACGTTGCCCACACCGCCACAGTGCAGCGTGTGCCCGTCGAACACGGCGAGCATGATGGCCGCGCCCCGGCCATGGCGCAGCGCCGCGTGCAGCGCCTCCATCAGCGGCTCCACGGACGGGCCCAGCGGCGCCTGGCCCAGGCAGCGCACGGCCTCCGCCGTCGCCTGTGCCGCCGCGGGCCCGTGGCCCAGCGAGTCCACCACCGCCAGCAGCGTGTGCGGCCCGTCGACGCGCACCACCACGCCGTCGCCGTTCTCCACCTCGCCCACCTTCGGACGGGTCCGGTGGGCGATGGACAACCTCACAGCCACACCTCGAACTCCACCTGCGTTCCCGTGGCGCCCGTCTTCACCTCGAACCGGTCCGCCAGACGCTTGACGCCCAGGATGCCCAGGCCCATGCCCGTCTTGCTCCGGTAGGTGCCCGACAGCACGCGCTCCAGCTCCGGGATGCCCCGCCCCTGGTCCTCCGCGCGCACGCGCAACAGCTTGCGCGGCGTCTGCACGGGGATGAGCTGGATGGTGCCGCCGCCCGCGTAGGAGATCTGGTTGCGCGCCAGCTCGCTCACCGCCGTCGCGACCTTCTGGCACTCGTAGCCGCGTCCCCCCATCGACTCGCACAGCGCGCGCGCCGCGAGCCGAGCATGGCTTGCGTCCGCCTCCGTCCGCACCAGGTACGTGGTGGGCCGCGCGTCCATCGTCGTCGTCGCGGGGGCCGGCGTCGGCTCGCGCGCGGCGCTCAACCCCGAGGGGACGGTGGCCGTCGCCGTCAGGGCCCGCAACCGCGCGGCCAGGTCCGGACGTCGGGCCGGGTCCACGAAGTGGCGCGTGGCGGGCTCCAGCGCCTCGATGACCCGCGGCAGCTCCGCCGCGCCCAGCGTGTCCGCCGACAATCGCAGCGGCTCCAGCGTTCCTCGAAGCACCAGCCGCGCGGCGGTCTCCGTCATGAAGTGCTGCAAGACGCCCAGCAGCTGTGTACTCGTTACGCCCCGACTCACCACGGTCTCCTTGCTTCCAGACTCATGCGCTTGCGCGCGAACACTTCCAGGCCACCGCCCTCGCGGTTGGACACGCGGACCTCGTCGGTCAGCCGTCGCACGGCGGCGCCGCCTTCACCCAGGCTCTCTCCTGGCAAAGGCCCTGGGCGTCCCTCGCGGCCGACGAAGAGCCGCTCCGGCTCCGCCATGCCCGGGCCCCGGTCCAGCGAGCGGATGCAGAGCCAGCCGTCCTCACACCACACCTCCACCGTCCCGCCCGCCCGCGTGTGACGCACCAGGTTGGTGGCCAGCTCGCTCACCACCACCGCGACCTCCGCGCTGGAGGCCGCCGACAATCCCGCGTCCCGGGCGAAGCGCCGGCCCATCGAGGCCGCCACCACCGCATCCACGGGATGGCGAACGACGACGGACAGCCGGGACTCAAGCGAAGCAGAGGAAGGCAGTGGCAGCGGCAAAACTCATTCCCGGAGTAAAACCCTTGGAATTACGCCAGTATGAGGCAACAAATCTGCGGGGCCTGTAAAGCGGTTCACATTCCACCCATGGAATCCGCTTCGGTTTCCCGGAAGAGGCGTCTAGATTCCTGGGTTTTTTCGTTTTACTCCCGTGCTTCACCCGCTTGCGCCGGGATGCTCCGGGAATCCGTCACTTCAGCTCCAGCCTCTCCGAAAGCCACGGGGCGGGAACGACCCACGCGAAGTGCGTGGGCGTTCGACCAGGAGAGCGCCTTCCGGGCTCAGCCGCCGTTGAGCAGTTGCACCTGAAGGTCCAACCCCACGGCGAGGGTGGTTCCGCGAGGCAGCTCCACCCAACTCCCCGGGCGCTTCAGGTGGCTGGCCAGGACGACGGTGCGGCGACGCCGGTGGGCGCCCACCGCGGGCTGCGACTCTGAAGAGCTGGCCGTCACTCCGCAGGGCACGCACTCCGCGCCGCCTTCGAGTCGCGAATAGAACAGCGGCTCCTCGCCGAAGCGGCAGGCCACGAGGAGGTATCCATTGGTGGCCACCAGGTTGAGCGTGGACGCGCGAGGGATGCCCGCATCCACGGAGCGCTTGATGACCTCGCGCGCGGTGTCCGCCAGCATGCGACCGGCGACGTGCGCCTCCAGCCGGGGGTCGTCGGTGCGCCCCACGTCACGCAGGTGACGCAGGAAGAGCGCGAAGAGCACCTCGCTGTCCGTTCCGCCGTGCACCTGACGCTGCAGGTGCTCTGGCAGCGAGTCCAACAGGGTCGCGCGCAGTTCGTCGAAGCCACTGACACTGCCCTGGTGGGCGAACAGCCAGCGGCGCGAGCGGAACGGCTGGGTGTTCTCCTCCAGCGACTGGCCCACCGGAATGCGGCTGGCGTGGAACAGCAGGGCTTCCGACTCACCCGGTGGGGCGAGCCCCACGAGCGAGGGCTCCCCTTCCGCGCTGGAGAAACGGCGCAGGAGGACCTCGTCCTGGGCGTACGCTCCCACCCCCACCGCGTTTGCGCGAGGCTCCGTCTGGACGAGCACCTGCTCGGCGAGCCGGTGGAGCTCGCACCTGAGCAGGTTCGGGTCTGACGTGAGGGCTGCGAGGACGACGGACATGAGGGAGAACTCCTTTGCTCCATAGATAATGACGTCCCCTCCCCCCCTCAAGCCAGCGGGCACGCCCCCTTGCCACTTCGCTAAGTGCTTGAAATGGCTGGGCTTTACATTGATCGAACATTGACACCTCTTCCGGAGGCTCCTAACCTCCGGGCGCTTCACCGACGGCCTCGGGCTAGACCCTTCACCGGAGATGGAATGTCGGACGACATCGCAATCGGCATCGACCTTGGCACGTCGTACTCGTGCGTGTCGGTGGTCCAGGATGGCCAGCCCATCGTCATCCCCAACGAGTGGGGAGAGACGACGCATGCCTCCTGCGTGTCCTTCCTCGAGGATGGCTCGGTGCTGGTGGGCAACGCGGCCAAGAAGAACATCATCACCAGCCCCGAGACGACGGTGTACTCGGCCAAGCGGCTCATCGGTCGCTACTACTTCTCCGACGAGGTGAAGAAGGCACAGGCGGTGATGCCGTACCGCATCGTCGAGGGCGAGAACAACTCGGTGCGCATCGGGGTGAGGGAGCGTGCGTACTCGCTGCCTGAAATCTCCGCGCTGGTGCTCAAGGAGATGAAGGCCGTCGCGGAGACGTACCTGGGACGTGAGGTGACCAAGGCGGTCGTCACCGTTCCGGCGTACTTCAACGACAACCAGCGACAGGCCACCAAGGACGCGGGCCGCATCGCCGGGCTGGAGGTGCTGCGCATCCTCAACGAGCCCACGGCGGCGGCGCTCGCGTACGGCTTTGGCCGGGACGTCAACCAGCGCGTCGTCGTCTACGACCTGGGCGGCGGCACGTTCGACGTGTCCATCCTGGAGATCGGCAAGGACGTCTTCGAGGTGCTCGCGACGGCGGGCGACACGTACCTGGGCGGCGACGACTTCGACGACCGCATCATGACGTGGCTGGCGGACGACTTCCTGGGCAAGACGCGGTTGGATTTGCGGCAGAACAAGTTCTGTCTGCAGATGCTGAAGGAGGCCGCGGAGAAGGCGAAGATCGACGTGGGGCAGACGGGCTCCGCGGACATCCTCTGCGCGGGCATCTGCCAGGACGCGCAGGGCAACGTGATGGACCTGCGCCACACGTTGAACCAGGACCAGTTCAACCGGATGGTGATGGACCTGGTGCAGCGCACGTTCAAGGTCTGCGACGAGGCGCTGCAGAGCGCTCGGCTGACGGCGGCGGACATCGACGCGGTCATCCTCGTCGGCGGGCCCACGCGGCTGCCCATCATCCGCAACTCCGTGAAGCACTACTTCCAGAAGGCTCCGCTGGAGGGCATCAACCCAGACCAGGTCGTGGCCATGGGCGCGGCGCTCCAGTCGCATGCGCTGCTGGACAGCAAGACGGAGACGTTCCTGGTGGACGTCACGCCGCTGACGCTGCGCATCGGCACGGTGGGTGGGTACACCGAGAAGATCATCGACAAGAACACGCCGGTGCCCATTGACCGCTCGAAGGCGTTCACCACCAGCCGTGACGGGCAGGAGAAGGTGAAGATTCGCGTGTATCAGGGCGAGTCCAACCGGGCCGACGAGTGCGAGATGCTCGGTGAGTTCGAGTTCGCGGGCTTCCGCATCGGCTATCGCGGCGAGGTGAAGATCGAAGTCACGTTCGAGATCAACACGGACGGACTGGTGAACGTGTCCGCGTGTGACACGGAGACGGGACAGAAGACGTCGACGACCATCACCTTGTCGTCTGGCATGTCGGAGGACGACATCCAGAAGTCCATCCAGGCGAACCGGAGCACCCGCCTCGCCGGACACAACAACAACGACCTGCCCGCCGTGGCCCAGTAGACGAGCGCGATGTCCGAGCCTTCCGATCCCAGCTCCGGCAGGCCGCCGGGAAGCCCGCCCGGGACACCGGCGGCTCCCGCGCGCCCCGCCATTCCGCGGATGACGGCGGCCACCCCGGGCCCCGTGCCGCCCACTCCGGCGCCGGTGGCCAGGCCTCCCGCCGCCGCCCCGCCGCGTCCTCCCGGAACGGAAGCCGCGCCCGCTGGAGTGCCGACAGCAAGACCTCCGGGCGTCGCGGCGCCGGCCGTGCCTCCATCGCAGCGGCCCACGGTGTCCGTGCCCGCCATCACCGCGCCCACGCCGCAGCGCACGAGCGCCACGGGGCTGCCCTCGGTGGGAAGCCCCACCTCCACGCCCACGGGCGCGAGGCCCACGGTGGCCGCCATGCCCGCCGTCGGTGCGCCCGCGACTCCGGCGACGGGTGCGAGGCCCACTGTCTCCGCAGGGATTCCCGCAGTCGGTGCGCCCACGACTCCGGCGACAGGTGCGAGGCCCACTGCCTCCACAGTGCCCGCTGTCGGTGCACCCGCGACTCCGGCAACGGGTGCGAGGCCCACGGTCTCCGCGGTGCCCGCTGTCGGTGCGCCCGCGACTCCGGCAACGGGTGCGAGGCCCACTGTCTCCGCGGTGCCCGCAGTCGGTGCGCCCACGACTCCGGCGACAGGTGCGAGGCCCTCGGTCGCGGGCGCCATTCCCGCTGTCGGTGCACCCGCGAGTCCAGCAACGGGTGCAAGGCCCACGGTCGCTGCAGGCATTCCCACCGTCGGTGCACCCACGAGTCCAGCAACGGGTGCGAGGCCCACTGTCTCCGCAGGCGTTCCCGCCGTCGGTGCGCCCGCGACTCCGGCAACGGGTGCGAGGCCATCGATCGCCGCAGGCATTCCCGCCGTCGGTGCGCCCGCGACTCCGGCAACAGGTGCGAGGCCCACGGTGGCTGCTGCCATGCCCGCCGCCGGCGGTGCACCCGCGAGTCCCGCAACGGGTACGCCGCAGGCTCAAGCGACAGCGAGGCCCACAGCGCCCGCCGCGCGAGCAGGACCACCGCCCTCGCCCCAAGGCGCACCTTCCGGGATCGCGCCGTTGACTCCCCCGCCTGTCGCGGGCGGAGCACCCGGGGGCGCAGTCCCCTCCGCTTCGGGCCCCGCCCCGCGTCCGACGCCTGCGGGCCTCGCGCCGCTGACACCTCCTCCCGTCGCGGGCGCTGCGCCTCGCACGGCGCCCATGGGCACGGTGCCGCCGCCTCCTCCAGGTTCGGGCCCGGCGCCGCGTGGGACTCCCGCCGGTCTCGCGCCGCTGACGCCACCTCCTGTCACCGGCACGCCACCTCGCGCGGCTCCCGTCGGCACCGTGCCGCCTCCTCCGGGTTCGGGCCCCGCGCCGCGTGGGACTCCCGCCGGTCTCGCGCCGCCGACGCCTCCTCCTGTCGCCGGCACTCCACCCCGTGCGGCTCCCGTCGGCACCGTGCCGCCTCCTCCGCCTGTCGCGGGCACCCCGCCTCGCGTGGCATCCGCCGGCACCTCGCCCCTGACGCCTCCGCCCGTCGCGCCTCGCGCCATCGTGCCGCCGCCACCTCCCGTCGCTGGCGCCGCGCCCCATGGTGCGGTGCCGAGCATTCCTCCCGGAGTCCCGTCCATCGCGCCCGCGGTGCCGAGCATCGCCCCGGCGGCCCCCTCCGTCCGTCCGGCGACCACTCCCCTGGCGGGACCGCCCCACACCACCGTTCCGAGCATCGCCCCGGCCGTACCGCCGCAAGGCGCCGCGCCACGGGGTCCCGCGCTCACGCCCCGTCCACCTCCGACGCTCGCCGTCGGACAGGTCGTCCCGCCTCCGCCGCCGACCTCAGCTCCGCAGGCACGTCCGGGCGCACGGCCCACGATGTCGCTGCCGGCACTGGCGCCCTCGGACCTGCCGCCCCGGCCTCCCGCCGCGGCCACCGTCCCGGGCATCCCGCCGATGACGGCGCCCCGCGTTCCGGCCATCAGCCCCATGGTGCCGCCCATCGCGCCGGCGGTCCCTTCCATCGCGCCCATGGCGCCGCCTCCACCGCCGAGCGCGGCCAAGGGCCCGGGCCTGGATGAACACCAGCTCGCGGACCTCCAGTCGCGCTGCGCGAAGCTGGACCAGCTCGACTACTTCGAGGTGCTCCTGCTGGAGCGCACGGCCACTCCCGCCGACATCAAGAAGGCGTTCTACCGGGAGAGCCGCACCTACCATCCGGACCGCTTCTTCCACATCGACGACAAGCAGCTCAAGGAGCAGGTGCACGAGCTCTACAAGCGCGTCACCGAGGCCTACTACGTCCTGCGCGACGACACGAAGCGCAAGAAGTACCTCGTCGATGTGACGGGCGCGGAGCGCGCGCAGAAGCTGCGCTTCACCGAGGCGTCCGAATCCGAGACGAAGGCCGCCGCGAAGAAGGAGCAGGAAGAACAGATTGGCACCCACCCCAAGGGGCGCCAGTTCTACCAGCAGTCCCAGAAGGACATCGACGCCGGCAACTGGTCCGCCGCCGAGCGCAACTTGAAGATGGCCCTCACCTACGAGCCCTCCAATCCCCGCTACAAGGAGAGCCTGGCCGAGGCGCAAAAGCGCCTGTCTGAAGAAGCCAAGGCCAAGGGCGACTCGTTCAAGATTCGCTGACGTCGTCCGGAGGCGCGGCAAAGCCCCATGGTCATCGACCTCATCATCCTGGGCATGGTGCTCTTCTTCGGGCTCATCGGCGCCCTCACCGGCGCCTCACGCCAGGTGGCCAACTGGGTGGGCCTGGCGCTGGGGTTCTTCGCCTCGCGCCGGCTGGGCCCCTTCGTCGCACCCCGGCTGGCGGAGGCACTCGACGGCCCGCTGCTGCTGGGCCTCCTGCTGGGCACGGTGCTGCTCTTCGTCGGCGTGTGGCTCACCGTGCGCTACGCGCTGGGCACCCTGCTCCAGCGCTTCCTCGCCACGGGCAAGCAGAACGAGAACCGGGGCATCGACCGGTTCCTCGGCTTCGTGCTGGGCGCGGGGAAGACGGCGGCCTTCGCCTGGATGGCCCTGAGCGCGATGACCTTCTTCGAGCAGCACGTCATCGTCGCCGGCAAGCGCATCGGCGTGTCGCCCAAGGACTCCCTGGCCGCCCACGCCGCGCGCCGCTACAACCTCTTCGAGATGACCCAGTTCGCCCCCATGGACGACATGGTCCAGGTGGCCAAGGCCGCGGGGGACCCGGAGCGCGCGGCGTCACTGAAGAACGACCCCGCCTTCAAGGCCCTGCGCAAGGACCCGCGCTTCCAGCGGCTCCTCCAGGACGACAAGGTGAAGCAGGCGCTCGTCCGGGGCGACACGGCCGCGCTCCTGCGCAACGACCTGGTCCTCCAGCTCATCCAGGACCCGGACATCGCCGCCCGACTGGGAGCGGCGGCCCGGGCCTCGGAGCATGCCGGGGACGTCATACGTTGAGCTGCACGGCGTCCAGCCCCACCAGCCGGGGACGCACGTAGTCCGCGTCCACCTTCAACTGCCGACGACGACGCTCGGGCGCCTCGAACATGATGTCCGCCATCACGTGCTCCAGGATGGAGCGCAGCCCACGAGCCCCCAGCCCGCGCGACACCGAGTAGTGCACCACCTCGCGCAGCGCCGCGTCGTCGAACTCCAGCTCCAGCTCGTCCATGGCCAACAGCTCACGGAACTCCCGGACGATGGAGTCCGGCGGCTCCGTGAGCACACGGATGAGGTCCGCCTCGCCCAGCAAATCCAACTGCACCACCACGGGCAGGCGGCCGAGGAATTCCGCCAGCATCCCGAACTCCACCAGTTGCTTGGTGCTGATGCGCTTGCGGAGCCGCTTGGAGGCGTCGTCCGCGCCGAAGCCCAGGGGCCTGCTGAACGCCTCGTCGCCGGCGTCGTGCAAGTCACTGAAGGTGCCCGCGCAGATGAAGAGGATGTCGCGCGTGTCCACCTGGACGAAGTCGCTCTTGTTCCAGGCCTGGGTGACGTTGAGCGGCACGTACACCTCGCGGCCCTCCAGGAGCTTCAGCAGGGCCTGCTGGACGCCCTCTCCACCGATGTCCCGGCTGCCCGCACCGTTGCGGGCGCCCTGGGAGCGGCGGGCAATCTTGTCCACCTCGTCCACGAAGATGATTCCCCGCTGCGTGTCCTCGACGGAGTGGTTCGCCTTGAGGAGCAGGTCGGAGATCATCACCTCCACGTCTTTGCCGTAGTAGCCCGCCTCCGTGTACTCGGTGGCGTCCACGGTGGTGAAGGGCACCTGGAGGATGTCCGCCAGGTTGCGGGCGATGTGCGTCTTGCCGCTGCCGGTGGGGCCAATGAGCAGGATGTTGGATTTCTTGATGAGCGACTGCCGACGCAGCCTCCGGGCCTGCACGCGCTTGAGGTGATTGTGGGCGGCGATGGCCACTGCCCGCTTGGCGGCGTCCTGGCCAATGACGTAGCGGTCCAGTCGCTCGTAGATTTCTCGAGGGGTCAGCGGCGCTTCTTCCCTGCGTGCGGACGACTCCATGTACCCTTCCCTTCTATCCACGCGTCCTCCCGACACTCCGTCCAAAGGGTAGGAATCAGATGGAAGGTCCGCCCGCCAGGACAGGGGCCCGGGGTGGTCGCCTGCCCGCCAGCTTGCTGTCCCTTCAGCCGGCTGTTGTATGCGGGGGGGCTTTCCTATAGTTCCCGCGCCCCTCCAGTGTTGACTGGAGTCCACCCTCCATTTCCCTGGGAGCCTCGAACCGCCGATGCCCGCAAACGCCCCTCCGCACCGCTGGACCCTCGCTGACGCGCACGAGCTCTATGGAATCCGGAACTGGGGCTCGCCCTACTTCGGCATCAACGACAAGGGCCACGTCTGCGTCCATCCGGACGGCCCCCAGGCCCCCAGCATGGACTTGAAGGACCTGGTGGACGAAGTTCGTCGCCGGGGCATTGGACTGCCGCTGCTGCTGCGCTTCACGGATGTGCTGCGCCACCGCGTCGTCCACCTCAACGAGGCCTTCCGCAAGGCCATGGCCGACCAGGGCTTCAAGGGCGGCTACCGGGGCGTCTACCCCATCAAGGTGAACCAGCACCGCTACGTGGTGGAGACCATCATCGAGGCGGGCAAGGGCTACAACTACGGCCTGGAAGCCGGCAGCAAGCCGGAGCTGATGGCGGTGATGGCGCTGTTGGAGAACGAGGAAGCGCTCGTCATCTGCAACGGCTACAAGGACGAGGAGTACATCGAGACGGCCCTCTTCTATTCGCGCCTGGGCCGCAACGTCATCCTCGTCGTGGAGAAGCCCAGCGAGCTGCCCCTCATCGCGGAGGTCTCGCGCCGCACGGGCATCACCCCGCGGCTGGGCATGCGCGTGAAGCTGTCCACCCGTGGCGCCGGCAAGTGGGAGGCCAGCGGCGGAGACCGCTCCAAGTTCGGCCTGTCCTCGTCGGAGCTGATGAGCTGCATCAGCTTCATGAAGGACACGGGCCTGCTGCCCGCCTTCGAACTGCTGCACTTCCACCTGGGAAGCCAGATCTCCAACATCCGCAACGTGAAGAACGCGCTGCGCGAGGTGGGCTGCTTCTACGTGGAGGTGGCGCGTCAGGGCGCGCCGTTGAAGTACCTGGACGTGGGCGGTGGCCTGGGCGTGGACTACGACGGCTCCCAGACGAACTTCGCCTCCTCCATGAACTACACGACGGAGGAGTACGCCAACGACGTCGTCTTCGGCGTGATGGAGGCGTGTGACCGCGCTGGCGTGCCGCACCCGACGCTCGTCTCCGAGTCGGGGCGCGCCGTCGTCGCGCACCACGCGGTGCTGGTGGTGGACGTGCTGGGCACCAGCGAGTTCGACCCGGCCCACGTGCCGGACAAGGTGGACGAGAAGGCGCCCTCCGTGGTGCGCAACCTCCTGTCCACCTTCCGCGAGGTGACGAACAAGAACCTGCTGGAGGCGTGGCACGACGCGCAGGACGCCAAGGAGGAGAGCCTCACCCTCTTCTCGCTGGGTCACCTGTCGCTGGAGCAGCGCGTGGCGGCCGAGAACATCTACTGGGCCACCTGCCACAAGATCATGCGCATCGCGAAGGAGGCCGGCGAGATTCCCGAGGAGCTGGACTCGCTCGAGAAGGCGCTCAGCGACACGTACTTCTGCAACTTCTCCGTGTTCCAGTCGCTGCCGGACTCGTGGGCGATTGACCAGCTCTTCCCGATGATGCCCATCCACCGGCTGGCGGAGAAGCCGACGCGCCGCGCGACGCTGGCGGACATCACCTGCGACTCGGACGGCAAGATCGAGCACTTCATCGACAAGCGCGAGGTGAAGGACGCGCTGGAGCTGCACGCGCTCAACGATGACGACTACTACCTGGGCATCTTCCTGGTCGGCGCGTACCAGGAGATTCTCGGCGACTTGCACAACCTCTTCGGGGACACGCACACGGTGCAGGTGTCGCTGGCGCCCAACGGCGGCTACCTCATCGACCACGTGGTGGCCGGTGACACCGTGACGGAAGTGCTGAACTACGTCAGCTACAGCAGGGATGACCTGGTGGCCCGGCTGCGCAAGTTCACCGAGATGGCGCTGCGCCAGGGTCGCATCTCCCTGGACGAGTCGCGCACCCTGCTGCGCATGTACGAGGACGGCCTGTCCGGTTACACGTACCTGGAGCGCGGCGTGGACGCGACCTTCGCGGGCAGCGCCAGCCAGCTCCGTCTGGTGCCGGTGCCGGACGCCACCCGTCCTCCGGTGTCTCCGTCGGGCACGTAGTCACTTCGCCTTCGACGCTTCAAACCCCGCCCTCCGCCGCGCCCCTTGAGGGGAAGCGTCGGGGGGCGTGGTGTTTTCAGTAGCTGGCGATGGCGGGCTCCCCGGCGCCGAAGGGCGTGGGCTCGTCCGCGAAGGCGACATCCGCCGCGCGGGCGCGCAGCCGCTGGAGCCCCGCCTGTTGCAGCTCACCCCGGGCGACGAGCGACTCGAAGTCGAAGCCCGCCAGCCGCAAGTCGTGAAGTTGGAGCCGCGCCAGCGTGCTCCACAGGGACATGCGGCCCTCGGTGGCCGTGCACAGGCCCTCCAGTTCGATGAGGCGACTCAAGGGCGAGTAGCGCACCCAGTGGCCGTTGAGCTTCAGGCGGCCCGCCTTCTCCATCACCCACGCGACGCGGGGCTTGAGCGGGTCCTTGCGCAGCTCCAGGGCCCGCATCACCGCCTCGAGCGTCCGCTGGTCCTGGCGCAGCTCCGGGATGAGCGCGGCCAGGAAGTGGCCCACGGGGTTGCTGTGATTCTCCGACTCGGTGCGCCGCGCCAGCGCGATGCCCGCCACCGAGCCCGCGTGGTGATCGCTGAGATAGATACCCAGTCGCTTCGCATCCATGCCGCCCCTCCCGGCCACGCGGCCCACACCGCCGCGGGGGAAGGGTTCTCACGCGGGAGCCTCCGGGCAGCAAAGGCCCGGAGGCTCCACTGGGGGACGGCCGGACAGCCGGGCGCCCGGCTCAGTCCGGGTAGCTGAACGTCAGAGGCAGCTTCACCTCGGGGTGGAGGCTGCGAGCCACCGGACACTCACGGCCCACCTGCTCCAGGCGAGCACGGTGCTCGGCGGACAGGCCCGCGGGCATCTGGATGTCCAGCACCAGCTCGCCAATGCGGCGCGGCGGCGGCGTCATCCGCTTCTCCACCTTCGCGCGAATCTCTCCCAGGGCGATGCCCTCGCGCGAGGCGAACAGGTGCATCGTCGTCACCGCGCAGGACATCAGCGCCGCGCCCACCAGGTCCGTGGGCGAGAAGCTGCCGCCGGTGCCGCCATTGTCGCGGGGCGCCTCCGTCTGGAGGCCCGCGCTGGAGGGGCCGTGGGTGAGCTGCGTCTTGAACTGGGCGTGGCTGACCAGGGTCATCACCACGCCGGTGGCAGGGGGCTGTTGCGTGCTCATGGGTCAGAAGCTCCTTGGAGCCTGGGGGCCTGGGGCGTTCAGCGGACGTAGGCTTCGTGCTTCTTCGCGTCCTTCTTGGTGGAAGGCTCCGCCTCCTCCACGCTCCAGTCCAGCGTCTTCATCAGAGCCTTGCTGCGCTTCTTCACATCGGCGTCGAGGAAGGTGATGGCCTCGGGCAGCCGGTCCATCAGCCGCATGGGCTTGCGCTTGTTCTTCGGCTCGTTGAGCAGCGCGTGCGTCAGCCAGGGGAACACCGCCGTCACGTCGCAGTGGACGTAGACGGAGCCCGTCTCCACCGCCTCCACGGAGACCTTGCCCCAGGTGTGGCCCTCGCCCGCGGGGCAGCTGGACAGCGCCCCGTTGTCCACCGGGTCCACGCAGAACTGCACGTCGATGTCGAAGCCCGACGTGGGGACGTTGAGAATCTGGTCCAGCAGCGGCTCACCCTGGAGCGTGTAGTTCTTCGGCACGCCGCCGCCCAGAATCCAGATGGCCAGCCGCTTGCTGCCGTTGTGCCGGCAGAAGTGCTGCATCGCCGCCATGGAGTAGACGTCGTCGTTGATGTCGAGCTCGAACTTGAACTCGGGCCCAAGCAGGCGCTTGAGCTTGACGATGTTCAGGAAGATGGAGCCGTCCTGCACCGCGCCCACCCAGATGGGGACCGCGTGCTTGTAGCAGGTGGACAGGAGCGACGGCTGCTTCACGCCCAGCTGCTTTTCGATTCCGTGGATGGCCTTGCCGAGCAGGAAGTGGAACTCCGGCGTGGTCATCTTCTTCTGGAACTCGGGCTGCCGGATGATGGCGGAGAAGAGGCGGTCGGTGTCGAGCAGCGCCTCCTCCCAGAAACCCAGGTCATAGATGCGGATGATGCGCGCCAGCCGGTACTGGAGGTCGCCCGCGTTGGGGTTCACCTCACGGATGGCGTGGCCGATGATGCGGTGGGCGTCGTGGTACAGATTCGCGCCCGTCGTGGTGATGGCGGAGATGACGCCCTTCTCGATGAGGGGAATCAGACAGCTCTGGTGCAGACCCGCCGGCGTCATCGCGCCCGACAGCGTGAGGAAGATGGACGCGTCGTCCTCCATCGACTTGGACATCAGCTCGAACGCGGTGCGCTCCTGGCGGCCCACGTAGGCGCTGAAGGCGTGGGCGAGCAGTTCCGCCGGCCTCTCCTTGCCGGTGATGGGACGGGGGTCCGCCTTGCGGGCGCCGGAGTACGCGGAGCGGAGGGACTTCTTCGGGTTCGAGGAGGTCTTGGCCATGGCGCGGCGATCTAACACCGCCCGCCCGCCAAGGGGAGCACCGCCTGAGCCCCCGCCCCTACTTGTCGCGCTTGCGACGGCTGCCGCGCTTCTGGGGGGCGGCGTCGACGGCGGGCGCGCTCAGCACCCGCTCCCGGACCTGCTCGGGCGTCAGGTCCCCGGTGTCCGCCACCACACAGGAGACGAAGGCCAGCTCCGCGAGGGCCCTCCGGGCACGCTCGCGCTCGGCGGAGTCCTTGGAGCCCAGCGCCTCCGAGGCCGCGGCCACGTAGCTGCTGGCGAGCGACTCGAAGAGGTACACCCGGTTCTCGATGCTCGTGTCGGATTTCTTGGCCATGGGGCGGGCAGTCTAGGCCCGCGCCGTCACGGCCGGCGAGCCGGTTTCCGACGGGGCCCGCAGCTCTGTCATCGCCAGACGGTCCAGCGTGGTGGAGCGGTACACGTCCAGCATCCGCTGCTGCCCCAGCTTCCAGACGCCGTACATGGTGCAGCTGCCGGTGGCCTTGCAGCCATCGTGCTGCGTGTCCTGGCAGACATTGACGTGGACGGGCCCTTCCACCGCCTCGATGACCTCCAGGAACGTCACCTCGCGGGCGGGCCGGGACAGCGCGTAGCCCCCGTGCGCGCCCCGGGTGGACCGCACGAGCTTCTGGGAGACGAGGACCTTGAGAATCTTGGCGAGGAAGTCCTCGGGAACGTCCATCCGGCGCGCGATTTCCCGGAAGGGAACCATGCGCTCCAGGGGTTGTGAGGCCAGGAAGGTCATGGCCCGCAGCCCGTACTCAATCTTTCGTGAGATTTGGAGTGGGTGCTGCGGCATCGCTCTTGACGTTGTCCGTGGTTTGAAGAAGAGCCTAGGTCGCGACAGTGCGGCTTTCAACCGCTCGCCCCGGAGCCCGAGATGATCGACCTGCACTCCCACACCACCGCCAGCGACGGCCAGTACACGCCCACGGAGCTGATGGCGCGCGCGGCGGCGGCGGGGGTGACGGTGCTGTCGGTGACGGACCACGACACGGTGGCGGGGCTGGCGGAGGCCGGCGAAGCGGCGCGCGCTCACGGCGTGGAGCTGGTGCCGGGCATCGAGGTGTCCGCCTTCGTCCTGGGTCGCGAGGTACACATCCTCGGGCACTTCGTGAGGCCGGACGACGAGGACCTCGCGCGGTTCGCCCAGCGCCTGCGCGGCGAGCGCGAGCAGCGCATGGAGGCCATGGTGGCCCGGATGCAGCAACTGGGCTTCCCGGTGCGCATGGAGCATGTGCTGGCCGTCGCGGGGGATGCGCAGTTGGGCCGGCCGCACCTGGCGCGGGTGCTGGTGGACCAGGGCTGGGCGGTGGACATGAAGGCCGCGTTCGACCGCTTCCTGGGGACGCGGGGCATGGCCTGGGTGGAGCGCTTCAAGCTGGACGGCGCGGACGCCATCCGCCTCATCCGCAACGCGGGCGGCACGGCGACGCTGGCGCACCCGGGCTCGTCCAAGGCGGAGCGGATGGAGATTCGCGAGCTGACGAAGGCGGGGCTCTCCGGCCTGGAGGTGCTGCACGCGGACCACAACCCGGGGCTGCGGCAGAAGTATCTGGCTCTGGCGAAGGAGCACGACCTGGTGCCCACCGCCGGCAGTGACTTCCATGGAGAGGCCGTGTCGCCCGAGCACCGCCTGGGCACGGCCGCGATGCCGCCGGAGTTGTTCGCGAAGCTGAAGTCCCGCGCCGCCGCCTGAGCTCCCTGCCCGCCGAGCAGGCCCGCCGCCCATGTTGCGGCGCGTGGGTGAAGCGAATATACGAACCCCGCCGAGCCACCCGACGCTTCGATGGCGGTGCCAGTCCGGACCGTAGAGCGTTCAGGCGTGGTGTGTTCCTGGCGACAGCCCCCGCGCTTGTACCTCGTGGTCGCCGGGAGCAGCACGCATGGGAATCAGGGACTTCTGTCGGACGCACTTCCGTCACTTCAACGCCGCCGCGCTCGTGGACGCGGCCGAGGGCTACCGCCGTCACGTCGATGGCGGCGGAAAGATGCTGGTGACACTGGCGGGGGCCATGAGCACGGCCGAGCTGGGCATCTCCCTGGCGGAGATGATTCGCCAGGACAAGGTCCACGCCATCAGTTGCACCGGGGCGAACCTGGAAGAGGACCTCTTCAACCTCGTGGCCCACGAGGCGTACGAGCGGGTGCCGAACTACCGGGACCTCACGCCCGCGGATGAGCTGGCGCTGCTCGGACGGCACATGAACCGAGTCACCGACACCTGCATCCCGGAGATGGAGGCGATGCGGCGCATCGAAGCGGTGGTGCTCGAGGAGTGGATGGCGGCGGACCGCGCGGGCGAGCGCTACTTCCCGCACGAGTTCATGTACCGCGTGCTCCGCGGCGGCAAGCTGGAGTCGAGCTACGAAATCGACCCGAAGAACAGCTGGCTGCTGGCCGCGTGCGAGAAGAACCTGCCCATCTGGGTGCCGGGCTGGGAGGACGCGACGCTCGGCAACATGTACGCGGGGCACTGCATCTCCGGGGACGTGAAGAACGTGCACACGGTGCGCACGGGCATCGAGGCGATGCAGACGCTGGCGGCCTGGTACACGGACGTGGCTCCGAAGACGCCCGTGGGTTTCTTCCAGATTGGCGGCGGCATCGCGGGGGACTTCCCCATCTGCGTGGTGCCCATGCTGCATCAGGATTTGCAGCGCACCGGCGTGCCGCTCTGGGGCTACTTCTGTCAGATCAGCGATTCGACGACGAGCTACGGCTCGTATTCGGGCGCGGTGCCGAACGAGAAGATCACCTGGGGCAAGCTGGGCCTCGACACGCCCAAGTACATCGTCGAGAGCGATGCCTCCATCGTCGCTCCCCTGCTGTTCGCCTACGTCCTGGACCAGTAACGCGCGGGCCCGCCTCCCTTCCCGCACACGACGGGAAGGGAGCGTGGCGATTCAACCCCATGAGACGACGGGCTCCGGTGTCGGCGCGTCTTCGTCCCGCGTCTCCAGCCTCCGCGTGGGGCCGAAGACGCGGGCCACGAAGTCGTTGACGAACTTCCCATCGGGGTCCTGGGCGCGCTGCACGGTGCGCAGCGCGTGCCAGCGCACGCCATACATCCGCTCCATGTCCTCCTCGGTGGCGCGCGTCGCCTTCCCCAGATGAACCTGCCCGCCGTACTTGAGGAAGATCTGCTCCGCCTCCGCGAAGACGGAGCTCGAGTCGACGGACAGGCTGGGCGCCAGCTCCATGAAACACGTGCGCCGCCCCACGCCCGGCCCCACCGTGGCCATGGAGGTCGCGGGCGTGAAGCGCACCTCGACGATGCAGACGAAGCGCCGTCGCTTCAGCAGGTCGAACACCTCCTGGAGACACCGCTGATGCACGGCGAAGGGCACGCCGTACTCAATCTCATCGTGGTGGTAGAAGAGCTGGCGCGAGAAGGCGGAGCACATGGGGAGCACCGTCTTGCGTCCCTGCTGCGTGAGCTTCATGAAGAACAAGCCGACCTTCGCGAAGGGCTCCGTCAGCATCAGCACCCGGGACAAGCCGAGCAGATAGCCCGACAGCGACATGTCCAGCAGCTCCAGCCCCATCTTCCGGAGGTGCCAGAACCGCGACGGAGGCCGCGTCGACCGGTTCCACACGTTCATCCGGACGTGCTCCGCGTCAATCCCGCCCACGTAATAGAAGCTGACGTGGTCATTCGTGCCGAGGATTTCGTCCAGGTGGTCCTCGGCCCACCGACGCGGGACGACCTCCAGGCGCTTCTCCAGGTTGAACGCGGGGACACACTGGAGCTCCAGCTCGGTGACGACGCCGCAGGTGCCAATCGAGCCCGCCACCGCATGGAACTCGGGCGTGCCGCGCCGGAGCGTGCGCGCCTCGCCCGCGGCGTCCACCACGCGCAGCGACAGCACCTGCTCGGAGAGGAAGCCATGCGACCTGCCCGTGCCGTGCAGGTCCGTGCCAATCAGCGCCCCCAGGCTCTGCGCGTTCGTGGACCCGAGCACCGGTAACGCGAGGCCGTGCTCCAGGAGCCGCCGGGTGAAGTCGCGCAGCCGGATGCCAGCCTGGACGCGCACCACTCGCCGCTCCATGTCGACCTCCAGGACGCGGTTCTGCGCATCGAGCGAAATCAGGGTCCCCTGGGTCAGCGGACAGCGGTTGAACGAATGTCCCCCGCCCACGACGCGGACCTTCTCCGACTCACGGACGATGCGACACAGCTCCGCCTCCGTGCCCGGCGTCTCGAAGCGCTCGGGCTGACATTCGAAGGTCCGGCTCCAATTGCGCCAGGTTCCGCGCCAGCGGGCGAAGTGACCTTCGTGAAGTGTCTTGGTGCCACCCGACGCGACATAGACAGCGGTGTTGAGCGTGTTGATGCGCCACGTGCGCGCGATGCGGCGAATGCGGTCCAGCGTCATGGGTCCCCCCTCGTTTCTCGAAAGAGGGAGGCGCAACGGCCGCGGGTGTGAGTCATTGGGGCGGGGCGACGCTCGCCTGGACGCACGGGTTCGGGAATGGAGCCGGCCGACCACTGCCCCGCAGGGCAAGTCGCCCCTCACACCACCCCGCCTCACCTTGCCTGTCGGCCGGACGGATTTCACCGACGGCGGGACAGCGGGGGGCGGAGCGAATGGCGTTCATCGGAAAATCCAAGAACAAGGGCAACGGCAACGGCAACGGCCACGACAGCAAGCAGCCGGGGAAGAAGCCGAACATCCTGGTCATCTGGGGTGACGACATCGGCCTGTGGAACGTCAGCGCCTACAACCAGGGAATGATGGGTTACCGGACGCCCAACATCGACCGCATCGCGAAGGAGGGCGCGATGATGACGGATTGCTACGGCCAGCAGAGCTGCACCGCGGGCCGCGCCGCCTTCATCACCGGCATGAACCCGCTGCGCACGGGGCTCACGACCATCGGCATGCCAGGCGCCGCCTACGGCCTCCAGGACTCGGACCCCACCATCGCGGAGCTGCTCAAGCCCCAGGGCTACGTGTGCGGGCAGTTCGGCAAGAACCACCTGGGCGACTCGAATCGCTACCTGCCCACGGTGCACGGCTTCGACGAGTTCCACGGCAACCTCTACCACCTCAACGCGGAGAACGAGCCCGAGTGCCCCGACTACCCGAAGGATCCGGCGTTCAAGGAGCGCTTCGGTCCGCGAGGGGTGCTCCACTGCTGGTCCACGGACCGCGACGACCCGACGGAGGATCCACGCTGGGGCCGCGTGGGCCGGCAGAAGATTGTCGACACCGGGCCGCTCACGACGAAGCGCATGGAGACGGTGGACGAGGAGTTCCTCAAGTCCTCCCTGTCGTTCATGGAGCGCGCGGCGAAGGACGACAAGCCCTTCTTCCTCTGGCACAACAGCACGCGCACCCACGTGTGGACGTTCTTGCAGGAGAAGTACCGCAACAAGACGGGCAAGGGCCTGTACGCGGATGCGATGACGGAGCTGGATGACCACGTGGGCATGCTGCTGAAGAAGCTGGATGACCTGGGCATCGCGGACAACACCATCGTCGTGTTCTCCACCGACAACGGCGTGGAGAAGATGGGCTGGCCCGACGGCGGCAACTCGCCCTTCCGGGGCGAGAAGGGCTCCACGTGGGAGGGCGGCGTGCGTGTCCCCTGCGTCGTGCGGTGGCCCGGGGTCATCGAGGCGGGCACCGTCATCAACGACATCTTCGCGCACGAGGACTGGATGCCGACCTTCGTCGCGGCGTCGGGCGGTCCCGAGGACATCGTGGACAAGTGCAAGCAGGGCCACACGGTGGGGAAGAAGAAGTTCCGCGTGCACCTGGATGGGTATGACCAGCGCGGGCTGCTCGCGGGCAAGGAGCCGGGACAGCGACACGAGTTCATCTACGTGCTCGACAGCGGCAACATCGCGGCGGTGCGCTACGACGACTGGAAGGTCATCTTCAGCTACCAGGATGGCCGGGGCCCGGACATGTGGTTCAGCGGCAAGCGCTTCAACCCCTCCTGGCCCTACATCCTCAACCTGCGCTCGGACCCGTTCGAGGAGGCGCTCTTCTCCGGCCTGTACACGCAATGGTACGGCCAGCGCATGTTCCTCTTCGTCCCGGCCCAGGCGCTGGTGAAGAAGTTCGCGGAGAGCCTCATCGACTACGTGCCCAGTCAGGCCCCGGGCAGCCTGAGCATCGGCCCCCTCAAGGACAAGGTGAAGGAGAAGATGAAGGAGGCTCAGCGCGACGGGAAGTCGGAGGTCGGCGACCAGGTGATGGCGCTCGCCAACGAGGTGGAGGAGGCCCTCCACCGCTTCCAGCAGAGTCACGCCTGAGCCCGCGCCCAGGGCCTCGTGACGTGACTACGAGGCCCTGAGCTCCTCCGCCGCCGCGAGCACCTCGTGAACCACCGTCGCCACGTCCTCGGGCGTGGTGCGGTGGTTCACGAAGCAGGCACGCAGGAAGAAGCGCCCCTCCAGCGTCGCGTTGGAGAGATAGACACGGCCCCGCCGGTTGATTCGCGCCAGCAGTCGCGTGTTGAAGTCGTCGAGCCCCGCGTCCGGAAGTCCGCCCGTGTAGCGGAAGCACACCGCGCTCAGCGTCGCCGGGGAGCGGAGTTCCAGTCCCGCCGTGTCCCGGACGAGCGCCTCCAGGCGCTCCGCGTTCCGCACGTCGCGGCGGATGGCCTCGCGGAACGCGGCGAGCCCGTGGAAGCGGACGGAGAGCCACACCTTCAGGGCTCGAGCGCGACGTGACAGCTCCATCGACTCGTCGAAGAACGCGAAGCCCTCCACCGGGTCCGCGTTCAGGGCGCGCGCATAGTCCCCCGTGAAGGAGAAGGCACGCCGCGCGGCCTTCGCGTCGCGGAACAGCAGCGCGCCGCAGTCCGCTGGCTGATAGAGCCACTTGTGCGCATCCATGGACAGTGAGTCCGCCAGACCCAGTCCCTCGAAGCGCTCCGGGAAGGCCATGGCCGCGAGCGCGCCGTAGGCGCCATCCACGTGCATCCACAGGCCGTGTTCGCGCGCCAGCGCCGCCACCGCCGTCAGCGGGTCCACCGCGCCGGTGTTCACCGTGCCCGCCGTCGCAACCACGGCCAGGGGACGTAGGCCCGCGGCCTTGTCCTCCGCTATCGCGCGAGCCAGTGCGTCCGGACGCATCCGCCACTGCGCATCCGTGGGAATCAGCCGCAGGTTCTTGCGCCCCAGGCCCAGGAGCGCGACAGCCTTGGGAATGGACATGTGGACTTCAGCCGACGCGTACACCACGCCGGACGGCGCGCCGTCCTCATTGGCGGGAGCGAGCGACTCACGCGCCATGGCCAGGGCCATGAGGTTGGCGGAGGAGCCTCCACCCGCGAAGCTCCCGGTGAAGCCCTCGCAGCCCACCGCGCTCGCGAGGCTCCGAATCACCGAGCGCTCCAGGCTCACCACCGTGGGCGCCGAGCGCCACGCGGTGACGTTCTGGTTCACCACGCTGGCCACGTAGTCGCCGAGCACACCCACCGGCTCGCCCGAGCCGAACACGTACGCGAGGAACCGCGCATTGCCCGCGCGAGAGCCCTCCATGAAGGGCCGCAGCGCATCCAGCGCGGCGTCTCCGAGGCCCTGCTCGGGGAGTCCCTCGGAGAACATCGCCTCCGATGCGGCGCCATTGATTGAGGGCGCGATGGGGCGTGAGTCGAGCCCTTCGAGCCACTCCTCGGCCAGGGTGGAGACGCGGTCAGCCAGACGCCGGAAATGCGCGGGGGACAGTTCGAGCGAGCCCATGGGCGCGCACAGTAATGAAGTTCGACGGGTTTGCACGTCGCTGGCAGGATGAAGTGATGGCGAAGCGACCCAAGCGTGACATCGAGAAGGTCTATCCCCGCGCGCAGTTCGTCGCGAAGCTGCGACGCCTCGCGGACGCGGTGGAGAGCGGCAAGGGCTTCAGCATCCAGGTGGCTGGTGAGCGGCTGCACGTCCCCGCCCACGCGCACTTCAGCATCGAGCACGAGCGCGAAGGCGACGTGGACGAGTTGGAGCTCCAGGTCCGCTGGACGCGCGACGAGTAGGCGCCTCTCAGCTCCGCGTCGTCTTGAAGCGGCTGGTGACGGCGGTGAGCCCCTCGGCCACCGCCTGGAGGTCCTGGGCAATGCGCGTGGTGCGGCCCGTGGCGTCCACGCCCTGTTTCACCAACTCCGCCACGTTGCGCGCGCCCTGCACCGCCTGCTCGCTGGACTGACGCTGCTGCCGCGTGGCGATTGTGATCTGCCGCGCGGCCTCGCTGGTGCCACGCGCCAGCTCCACGATTCGCTGGAACACCGAGGAGGCCTGTTCCGCCACCTCGACGCCCCGGTCGCTGGTGGCCATGCCCACGCGCGCCTTGGACGCGGCCTCCTCACCGGAGTCCTGCACCTTCTCGACGATGCGGCCGATGTCCCGCGCGGAGGCCGACACGTTCTCCGCCAGCTTGCGCATCTCCGCCGCCACCAGCGAGAAACCCCGCCCCACCTCGCCCGCCTTGGTGCCCTCCAGCGCCGCGTTCAACGCCAGCAGGTCCGAGCGCTCCGCCACCTGATTGATGACGTGGGCAATCTTGGACACCTGCTGCAGGTCCTGGTTGAGGCCGACAATCGCGTCCGCCACGCCCTTGGACTCGGTGCGGATGTCGTTGATGCCCGCGACCACCTGCGCCACCACCGCCATCGCCTCGGCCACGGCCTCGTGCGTGCGACGGGCGCTCGACTCCACGACTTCGGTGGAGCTGGAGATCTGCTCCGCCGTGCGGCTCAGCTCCTCGAACGTCGCGGCGATCTGCTGCGCGTACGCCGCCTGCTGACTGATGACGTGCTCCTGGTCCGCGGAGGCGCCCAGCAGTCCGCGTGATGCTCCGGACAACTGCTCCGTGCGCGACACCAGCTCCAGCACCGTGATTCGCAGCGTGCCGAGCATCTGGTTGAAGGACTGCGCCATCAACCGCACCTCGCCCGTGGCCGGCACGTCCAATTCCACGCGCGACACGTCTCCACGGGCCACGTCCCGCACCACGTCCGTCACCTGGGACACGGGCTCGACGATGGTCCGCCCGATGAGCGCCGCGAGCAGCAGCCCCAGCACCAGCGCGCCCACCAGCCCCGCCACCACGGAGCCCTTCAGCTCGGTGACGGAGGCCGCCGCTTCGTCCAGGCCCAGGCCGACGACATACGTCCGCTCGCCGCTCGCGCAGCGCACCGACACCTCGCGCAGCGCCAGGAGCGACGTCACACAGCCTTCCCGAGTCACCGCCGTCCGACCGCGCGCATGCTCGGGCAGCCGCGTCGCGGACTCGTACACGGGGCGGCCGTCCGGCCCGAGCAGCCCCTGATAGTTCACCGTGAAGCCACCCTCACCGTTGACGTCACGGGCCTCCAACTGGGCCAGCACGGTGTCCAGGCGCTCCTTGGAAGCCTCCGTGCCGTCCCACTCCCGCGTCGCCGGGTGGTTGGCCACGAGCGTGGCGAGGACCCGGGCCCGCTTCTGGAGCAGCTCCAGGGAGACCTCGCGCTGCCGGGCGGAGAAGTTCCAGATGCACAGGCCGATGACCGTGAGACAGGGCACGAGCACCGCGATGGCCACCTGCATCCGCAAGCCGAGCCGCCCCCACATGCCTGTCGTCTCCCAAGTGACGCGCTGATCGCCGGCCGCCGGCGCCGCCCGACGGTAGGCGTGCGTCCCCAGAAGCGTCAAACGAGCCCGCTGCTCGCGGGGCATGCGGGGAACCGTCCCAGGCCCCCTGCTCGCCGCCGGAGTCGACAAGCCCTGCTTTTCATCGTTATCTCAAGGGGTTGCGGCACCGAGCAGGGGGACTTTCCCTTTGACATGGCAAGGCCGGTGTCATTAGGTTCCGCGCGCGATGACTCCCTCTCCCCTCTCGCCCTACCTGCCCCTGGCGGTGGTGCTGCTGCTGGCCGGCATCATGGGCGTCGCGATTCCTTTCATCACGTCGCTGCTGGGCCCCAGTCGCCCGAGCGCCATCAAGTCCACTCCGTTCGAGGCCGGCTCCGAGTCGAGCGGCCCGGCACGCCAGCGCTTCGCCGTGAAGTTCTACGTCGTCGCGTTGTTGTTCATCGTGTTCGACGTGGAAGCCGTGTTCATGTACCCGTGGGCGGTGAACTTCCAGGCGCTCGGTTGGTTCGGGTACGTGGAGATGCTGGTCTTCGCGGTGACCCTGGTGGTGGGCCTCATCTACGTCTGGAAAAAGGGCGCCCTGGATTGGGAGAGCTGAGACATCATGGCTGATTCAGACATCGCTCCAGTGCTGACGACCCGCCGCGACGAAGCCATGGGCTTCTTCCAGCGCATGGTCTCCAAGGGCCTGGGTTGGGCCCGTAAGTACTCGCTGTTCACCTACCCGTACGCCACCGCCTGCTGCGGCATGGAGTACATGTCCGTGGCGGCCAGCCGTCACGACATCGCGCGCTTCGGCGCCGAGTTCCCCCGCTTCTCGCCGCGTCAGGCGGACCTCCTGATGGTGGTGGGCACCATCAACCTGAAGCAGGCCCCCATCCTCAAGCGCGTGTATGAGCAGATGACCGAGCCCAAGTGGGTCGTGTCCTTCGGCGTGTGCGCGTCCTCGGGCGGCTTCTACGACAACTACGCGGTGCTCCAGGGCATCGACCGCATCCTCCCGGTGGACGTCTACATCCCCGGCTGCCCGCCCCGTCCGGAGCAGGTGCTGGACGGTCTCATGCTCCTCCAGGACAAGATCGCCAACCAGGTCCACCGAATCGCTGACCGCGAGCAGCCCAACCAGACGGCCGCCCGGCACGACCTGCTCATCTCCATGGGCAAGTAGTCCCAAAGCCTTCGTCTTGCTCCCGGGGCCCCGCGTGCCTCCCCTCCAGAGGGGTGGCGTCGGGGCCCCTGGTGTTTCCGCCCTCACCATCGGGGCCCCTGGTGTTTCCGCCCTCACCAGCGGTGGTACGCGGGGTGGCCTTCCTTCACCGCGACGAAGGTGCCCCGGCACAGCGCCGTCACCTTGCCGCCCGCGGTGAGCGTGCCTTCAATCACCGCGCGGTCGCCCTTGAGCTCCACCGGCTTCGCCTCCAGCCGCACCAGCCCGGACATGGGCGTGGGGCGCTTGAGGGTGATGGAGTAGTCGGCCGTCACGGTACACGGCGGAGAGGACGCGCCCTGCGCCTTCATCAGGTGGTACGCCGCCGTCCAGTTGCAGTGACAGTCCAGCAGCGCGCCGATGATTCCGCCGTTGAGCACGCCCGGAAAGGCCTGGTGGTGCTCGGAGGGCGTCCACTCGGCGACGACGAGGTCACCCTCCACGCGGCTGCGGATGCGCAGGCCCTGGGTGTTGGCCGGGCCGCAGCCGAAGCAGCTGTTGTGGGGGGCGTACTGTTCCTGGAGAGACGGGGCGTCTGGAGTCGTCGACATGGCCGGCCACCTTACGCGAGTCCCCTTCCGGCGTCCGTCCTCGCACCGTGTCCAGCCACGACTCCAGCGCCAGCGCGTCCAGCCCTTCACAGTCCCCTTCGCACACGCGCAGCAGGGTGCCATCCGCCTGCGGTCGGTCCACCCACCAGCGATGTCCGTCGAACGCGCCCCGGTCCTTCTCCAACACCACGGCTTCGTGCGCCGCGTCACCCAGCTCCACCACGCCGTCCGGGCGGATGCGGTACGCGTCGAACGCGCGAGGCGCGCCGGGCCAGTGCCCCCTGTCGAACACCTCGGGCGAGACGTGCGTGAAGCCCGTCTCCGCGTAAAGGTTCAACGGAGCCAGCGACTCACCGCGCAAGAGCGGCGCCAGGGACACACCGTCCACGCCGGAGAGCGCGGGCAGGCTCGACAGCTCCAGCAGCGTGGGCCCCACGTCCACCAGGCGCACCAGCGCCTCCGAGGTGGCGGGCGCGACAGCACGTCCCTTCGGCGGCTTCACCGCGAGCAGGATGCGGTTCTCCAAATCGGACAGCCGCGCGCCATGCACGGGCGTGGCGCCCGCCAGGTCCGGCCGGTCCTCGTGGAAGCTCTCGCCGTGGTCCGACATGAGGACGATGAGCGCGTCGTCATACCGCCCCGAGCGGCGCAGCGCGTCCAGCAACATGCCCACCTGCGCATCCGCCTGGGAGATGAGCTCGTCGTAGAGCGCCTCCGCCCCGTCGCGACTCCACCCGCCCTTCGCGCCGGGAGACACGGGAGCGAAGTGCATGCGCAGCCGGCGCTCCAGGGGCTCGGACGACGACACGAAGCGCCGGTAGAAGGGATGGACGGGGTCGCCGGGGAAGTGCGCGGCGGTGGCGTGGAAGGCGAACAGCGTGGGGCCCTGGCTCGCCTCGTCGAGCAGCGTGGACGTCAGCCGCCCGGCGTAGCCCATGGGGTCATGGATGCCAGCCAGCGCGCGGTTGTCGATGAACTCCGGCACCCACGCGGCACCGACGGCATGGTCTGCGAAGACGCCGAGCGCGCGGTAGCGCAGCTTCTCCAGGAGGAAGTTCACCGCGCCCCGCGGAGGTTGCAACCGGGTGGCGAAACCCGACGCGGGCCCCTCCGCGTGGAAGCGCGAGCAGTCCGTGGCGAACACCGTGCGCCACCCCGCCCGAGCAAAGGACTCCGCGAAGGTGGGCTGGAGCTTCATCCGAGACTCGGACGTCAGCGCGTAGCGCACGCCCGTCTCGTGGGGCCAGCGCGCGGTGAGCAGCGAGCGCCACGCGGGCTCCGTCTGGGCCACCGGCGTATACGCCCGCGTGAAGAGCGTGGCGTCCTCCACGAACCGGTCCACGTGCGGCGCCACCTCGCCGTTTCCGCCCAGCGTGCGCAGCCGGTCCGGCCGGAAGGCATCGATGCCGATGAGCACCACCAGCGGAGGCCTGGCGTCCGTCGTCCCGCCACCGCCCGCGCGCCCCGCGACGAACAGCACCACCACTGTGGCCACCAGTCCCAAGCCCACCTGGAGCCGGCGCTTCCACGTCCCCAGTCGGGCCAGGAGCACCGCGACATGCACCAGCGCGAGCAGCACCGCCGCCGCGCGCGGATGCCACGGTGCGCCATGGTCCACCAGCCAGGCCAGGAGCGGACGCACGGCGGGCAGGTCGTCGAAGAGCGCGGGCCGGGAGATGGCGCGGTCCCACGCCAGCAGCAGGACGAGCACGCACCAGCCTGTCGCCGTCGCCCCCACCCCACCCCGGCCCCAGACGCGAGCGAGCCCCCACGCCACGCCCGCGAGCACCATCCCCGCCACCAGGTAGACGGCCGCCACGCGCAGGAGCAGGCCCGGGAGCACCGGCCTCACCGCCGCCGCCAGCGCCGCGTAGGGCCCGTCCACGGGGATGTCCACGCCGACCAGCCCCGAGCGCAAGAGCAGCCAGGACTCTCCAGCGAACAACACCAACCCCAGGCCCGCGCCCAGCACGAGGCGCCAACCGAGCGAACGGAACGGATGAGGAGGAACGGACTCAGCCATGCATCCGCGTGTATACCGCAACGCGACAGGCTCGCGAGGCAAGGACCCTTTCCGGCCCGGAAGGTGCGAGCGCGGTCCAGACGGTGCAAGATGTGCGTGCTGCGGAAGTCGACCCGTGGAGCCTGGGATGGGGGGTGAGGGCCTGAGGTCCAACGCGCCAGAAGGCATCCAGGACTCGGTGAACCGGGCCCTCGACGACGAGCGGCGACGCAACGCGCGCCAGCTCTCGAGGATTCGCTTCGTCGCCGTCACCGTCATGCTCGTGATGTCGGCCTGTCTGGGCCTGGGCGTGGGCAAGGCGGACTGGGTCGAGTACCTCCGCCCCCTCTCCGTCTACTGGCTCTGCACCGCGGCGGTGTGGGTGGCCGTGGCCCGCTCGCCCCGCGCCGTGCGCTGGGCCGGCCTGTCCGTGGCCTTCATCGACGTGCCGGCGGTGTACTGGCTCCAGAGCCACGCGATTCCAGTGTCGCCCTCCCCCGGGGGCGTCGCCGGCTTCACGCTCGGCATCTTCGCGGTGCTGGTCATCCTCGCGGCGCTGTCGCTGCGCAACACCGTGACGCTCGTCGTCACCGCCTTCGCCGCCGTCGCGGAGATGGCGCTCCAGCACCAGGCCGGCATCGGCATCGGCGCCCAGTTGGCCTCGGTGGTCATGCTCTCCGTGGCCGCCGCCGGCGCCCGCCACCTGCTCAACCGCATCCGCGCGCTCTCCGCCGCCGTCTCAGAAGAGGAGCTCAAGCGCGCCCGCCTCGGCCGCTACTTCGCCCCCGCCGTCGCGGAACGACTCCAGCGCCTCGCCTCCCCGGAGCCGGAGCTGCGCGAGGTGACCGTCCTCTTCGCCGACATCCGCGACTTCACCTCGATGAGCGAGCGGCTCCCCCCGGGCGAGGTCGTCAAGCTCCTCAACGCCTACTATGGCCGGATGGTGGAGGTGGTATTCCGCCATGGAGGAACGCTCGACAAGTTCATCGGGGACGCACTCATGGTGTACTTCGGGGCCCCGTTGGCGGACGCCGAGCACGCCGAGCGCGCGGTGCGCTGCGCCCTGGCGATGGTGCGGGAGCTGGAGGACTTCAACGCGGACCGGGCACTCCAGGGGGCCCCGGCCCTGCGGATGGGGGTGGGGGTCCACACTGGCCCCGTCATCCTGGGCAACATCGGCTCCACCGCCCGGCGCCTGGACTACACCGCCATTGGCGACACTGTGAACCTGGCCAGCCGGATCGAGGGGCTGACCAAGCGGGTGGGCGTCCCGGTGCTCGTCTCGGAGGCCACCCGGGACCAGGCGGGCCCCCTCTTCCACTGGGAGGCCATCACCCAGGCGCTCGTGCCTGGCAAGAGTCGGCCGGTGGCCACCTTCGTCCCCCTGGCGACGGCTCCCGCCCTCGTCGGCTCCCCGGGCTCGGCGGCCTGAATTCCTCCCCTTCCACCGATCCACACGCCCGCTCGGACGCCGCGTGCGCAACGCGGGCTTCTGGGCTTCCTAAGTGGCCTACATGGTTGAGGGTTTACGTTGACGCCCCCCTTCTGGGCTCCTTATAAAGCCGCGGATTCTTCTCCCTCAGTCATTGGGTCCCCCTTGAGCACTTTCGCGTTGGACAGGGTCTCCGCCCACTTTCCCGAGGCGGTGGTGGAGCGTTATGTGGACCGGGCCGGTGGCGCCTGGGCCGTGATCCATCCCGACTCGCTCCCGAAGGTCGCCGCGTTCCTCAAGGACGACGCGGAGCTGGAGTTCAAGCTCTTCGGCTCCATCGACGGCGTGGACCGGCTGCACCTGGCGGAGAACGACCCTCGGTTCGAGGTCGTCTACTTCCTCTACTCGTTCAAGCGCCATGAGCACGTGCGGCTCAAGGTGCGCGTGAGCGAGCACCAGCCGGTCATCCCCACGTTGGTGCCGGTGTACCGGGGCGCCAACTGGTGGGAGCGCCTGACCTTCGACTTCTACGGCATCCGCTTCGAGGGCCACCCGGACCTGCGCCGCATCCTCCTGTACGACGAGTTCCAGGGCCACCCGCTGCGCAAGGACTACGCGCTGCGAGACCGGCAGCCGCTCATCCCCGAGCGCCCCATCAAGGACATCTTCCGCGGTCCCGGCACCAGCGGGCACTCCTGAGGACGACAGACACCATGGCCGACAGCCACACGTTTGATGCGAAGGGCCACAATCCGGACACCGACGGCTCGCTGCCGCCGGAGGGCTCGGAGCTGGAGGCCCACCTCCAAAGCAAGCACATGGTCATCAACATGGGCCCGTCCCACCCGGCCACGCACGGCACCGTGCGGCTGAAGGTGGAGCTGGACGGCGAGACCATCGTCAAGATCGACCCCGAGATTGGCTTCCTGCACCGCGGCTTCCAGAAGAGCTGCGAGAACGTCACCTGGACGCAGTGCCTGCCGTACACGGACCGGCTCAACTACCTGTCCGCGATGATGAACAACTTCGGTTTCCTCAACGCCGTGGAGAAGCTCATCGGCCTGGAGATTCCGGAGCGCGCCCAGTACATCCGCGTCATCGGCAGCGAGCTGCACCGGCTGACGGACCACCTGACGTGCGTGGGCGCCACCGGCCTGGAGATGGGCGGCTTCGCGCCGTTCCTCTACGGCATGGAGGCCCGCGAGCTCATCCAGGACCGCGTCACGGAGCTGACCGGCGCGCGCCTCACCACCAGCTTCGGCCGCGTGGGTGGCATCAACCGCGACCTGCCCGAGGGCTGGGCGGACAAGGTCCACAAGACGCTCACCCGCACGGAGGAGCTGCTGGTGGAGATGGACGGGTTGCTCACGCGCAACCGCATCTTCGTGGACCGCACCAAGAACACCGGCGTCATCAGCGCCGAGGACGCCATCGACTACGGCTGGACGGGCCCGGCGCTGCGCGCGTGCGGCATCGACCACGACCTGCGCAAGGCGCACCCGTACTGGGTCTACGAGCGCTTCAACTTCAGCGTCGCGGTGGGCGAGCACGGCGACAACTACGACCGCTACCTCGTCCGCATGGAGGAGATGCGTCAGTCCATCAGCATCATCCGCCAGGCGTTGGAGACCATCCCCGCGGGCCCCATCATCGTGGATGACTGGCGCATCGCGCTGCCGCCCAAGCCGGAGGTCTACGGCACCATCGAAGGCGTGATGGCGCACTTCAAGCTCGTCATGGAGGGCATCCAGGTGCCGCCCGGCGAGTGCTACGACGCGACCGAGGCCTCGAACGGCGAGCTGGGCTGGTACCTGGTGAGCGACGGGCGCGGTCGTCCGTACAAGGTCCATGTGCGCGCCCCGGGCTTCCCGGTGCTCGCGGCGGTGCCCCATATCATCGAGGGGAAGATGCTGGCGGACCTCATCCCCACGTTTGACACCATCAACATGATTGGCGGCGAGGTCGAGCAGTGAGCAACGACGACACGAAGAAGCCGACCGGTGATGCGCAGCCGCCCCCCAAGGGCGCGCCCACGGACACCCCCGCGGCGAAGATCGGTCCCGAGCCCTCCAACCCTCCGGCCGGCGCGAAGCTGGACACGCCCCCCGCGGCGGCCAGCAGCGTCACGGCGCCGCCCAAGGCCGCCGCCCCTCCGGGTCCGCCGCCCAAGCCCGCGCCGAAGAACCCGGGCTTCGTCACCTGCACCATCGACGGCAAGGAAGTCGTCGTGAAGCCGGGGACGAACATGATCGAGGCGGCCAAGTCGGTCGGCTCGGAGATTCCGTACTACTGCTACCACCCGCGCCTCTCCATCGCGGCCAACTGCCGCATCTGCCTCATCGAGGCGTCCAACGCGCCCAAGATGGTGCCCGCGTGCCAGACGCCGCTCGCCGAAGGTGTGGTCGTGAAGACGACGACGCCCAAGGTGAAGGAGCAGCAGCGCTCGGTGATGGAGTTCCTGCTGCTCAACCACCCGGTCGACTGCTCCATCTGCGACCAGGCCGGTGAGTGCAAGCTGCAGGACTACTACATGAAGTACGACTACCGCCCCTCGCGCCTGGAGGGCGGCAAGGCCCTGAAGAACAAGCGCAAGGTGCTGGGGCCGCGCGTCGTGTTGGACCAGGAGCGCTGCATCATGTGCACCCGCTGCGTGCGCGTGATGAACGAAGTCGCCAAGGAGCCGCAGCTGGGCGTGTTCGGCCGCGGCAGCCACGAGCGCATCGACGTGTTCCCGGGCAACGAGCTGGACAGCGACTACTCGCTGAACACCGTGGACGTCTGCCCGGTGGGAGCGCTGCTCAGCCGCGACTTCCGCTTCAAGGCGCGCGCGTGGTTCCTCTCCGCCACCCCGTCCATCTGCACGGGCTGCGCGAAGGGCTGCAACACGTACGCGGACTGGATGTCGCAGGACACCTACCGCATCCGTCCTCGTGAGAACGAGGAGATCAACAAGAGCTGGATGTGTGACCAGGGCCGGCTCATGTACAAGTCCTTCAACCTGGGCCGCGTGCTCCAGGCGAGGATTGGCCGCGCCACGGTCCAGGCCGCTTCCGAGGTCGTTCCGGTGGTGACGCGCAAGGAGGCCGCTCAGGCCGCCGCCAAGGCGCTCAAGCCGCTGGTGGGCAGTGGCAAGCTCGCGGTGCTCGCCTCGCCGGTGTCCTCCAACGAGGAGCTGCTGGCGGGCCTCACCTTCGCGAAGGCCACGCTGGGCATCTCCACCGTCTACGTGGGCGGCCGTCCAGCGGGCAAGGCGGACCACTTCCTGAAGACGGCGGACAAGAACCCCAACCGCAAGGGCCTGGAGTGGATCGCCAAGGGCCTGGGCCTGAAGGTGGAGACCTTCGAGGCGCTCACCACGGCCCTGGACAAGGGTCAAGTCAAGGCGCTCTACGCCATCGGCACCGAGGTGCCGGGCGACGTGGAGGCCTTCGCCAAGGCCGCCTCCAAGCTGGACGTCTTCGTGGTGCAGGAGAAGAACGAGTCGCCGGTGACGGCGCAGGCGACGGTGCTCCTGCCCGCCTCGATTCACGTCGAGGACGAGGGCTCCTTCACGCAGATGGACGGCATCACCCAGCGCTTCCGCAAGGCGTACCCGCCCAAGGGCGACGTGACTCCGGGCTGGAAGTGGGTCGCGGAGCTGACGCGCGAAGTGGGCGGCGAGGCGCCGGCCTGGACCTCCGCGCGCGACGTGTGGCGCGAGCTGTCCGGCAAGGTGGCCGAGTTCGCCGAGTTCAACTGGGACAAGGCCTCTCCGCCGGACCGGGAGAAGCCGGGTATCAATCCGCTGCCCACCGGCGCCGATGGGCGTCCTCCGGGCTACCGTGAGTTCGGTTCTCCCCGGGTGAGGGGTATCTAGCGATGAAGCGCGTACTGACTGTCCTCTTCGCGACGGGCTTCATCGTCGCGACGCTCGCGGGTGTCTCGGCGGCGGCCTATGTGGTGGCCGGCCTGGCCGAGAAGCACCTCTTCCCGGGTGCGAGCCGGCTGTCGAACATCATCTTCCTGATGCTCGTCTTCGTGATGATCATCGCCACGCTCCTCACGCTCGCCGAGCGCAAGTGGAGCGCGCTGATGCAGGACCGCGTGGGCCCCAACCGCGCGCGCATCGACCTGCCCGGCCTGCGCAACCGCTCCCTCGCCGGCATCCCGCACATCCTCACGGACGTGCTGAAGATGCTGACGAAGGAGGACTTCATCCCCGGCACCGCGAACCGGTTCCTGTTCAAGCTGGGCCCCATCCTCGCCTTCGCGCCGGTGTTCGCGCTGTTCGCCGTGGTGCCCGCGGGCCCCTCGGTGACGGTGTTCGGTCACCGCGTGGACATGGTGGTCGCCACGCCGGACTTCGGCGTGCTGTACCTGCTCGCGATTGCGTCCCTGGCCGTCTACGGCACGGCGCTCGCGGGCTGGTCCTCCAACAACAAGTTCGCGCTGCTGGGCGGCGTGCGCGCGTCCTCGCAGATGATTTCGTACGAGGTGGCGCTGGGCCTGTCGCTGATCGGCCTGTTCATGGCGTTCTCCTCGCTGCAGCTGCCCGCGATCGTCGGTGAGCTGGGCCTCGCCGGGGCGCAGGCCACGGGCCAGGCGCAGTACCTGTGGCGCACGGAAGGCGCGTTCGACTTCGGCGTGCCGGCGTGGGGCTTCCTCCTGCAGCCCATCGGCTTCATCGGCTTCTTCGCCGCGTCCTTCGCGGAGACCAAGCGCGCGCCCTTCGACGTGCCGGAAGGCGAGTCGGAGATCATCGGCTACTTCGTGGAGTACTCCGGCATGAAGTTCGGCATGTTCATGATCTCCGAGTTCGTGGAGGTCGTGGTGCTGGCCGGCGTGACGACGGCGCTGTTCTTCGGCGGCCACCACCTGCCCTTCGGCGGCGAGTGGCTGGCGAGCCAGCCGCTGATGCAGGAGCACGGCTGGCTGTACGGCACGCTGCTCGGCACCGTGTTCTGGGTGAAGGTGGTCTTCCTCATCTGGGTGCAGCTGGTGATTCGTTGGACCTTCCCCCGCTTCCGCTACGACCAGATCCAGACGCTGGGCTGGAAGATCCTCCTGCCGCTGGCCCTGGTGAACGTGTTCGTCTCGGGTGCGCTGGTGCTGTGGGATCCGTCGCTGCGGGCGCTGGCGGTGGTGGGCATGCTGGAGATCGGCGTGCTGGTGGTGCTGACGATGACGAAGAAGGCAGAAGCGGCGGAGGGCGGTGCGCACGGCGCGCATGGAGCCCATGGCCATGACCACGGGCACGACGCGCATGGGCTGCCGTCCCACGCGAGCGCGACGTCTTCGCACTAGGCCCTAGGGCACCGGGAATCGAGACACCATCATGGCCATCAAGGTTACCAAGGTCACCCAGGACCCCCGCACGGACATCCGGGAGCGGATGTACATCCCGGGGCTGCTGCACGGTCTGGCCATCACGACCAAGCACTTCTTCCGCAACCTCTTCGGCACGCGTGACACGAACACGCAGGTGCAGGACCGCACGGGCACCAGCCTGATGACGACGGTCGAGTACCCCGAGGAGAAGCCCATCTACCCGGAGGGCTACCGCGGTCTGCACCGGCTGGTTCCGCGCGAGGACGGCAAGCCGCGCTGCGTGGCCTGCTACATGTGCGCGACCATCTGCCCGGCGCAGTGCATCTACATCGAGGCGGGTGAGTACGAGGAGACGGACGCTGACGGCGAGTCGCGCGTCATCGAGAAGTACCCCACCCAGTTCGTCATCGACGAGCTGCGCTGCATCGTGTGTGGCCTGTGCGTGGACGCGTGCCCCAAGGACGCCATCCGCATGGACACGTACATGCACACGCCCTCCGAGTACACGCGGCAGAACTTCGTCTACGACATCCCGAAGCTCTTGAAGGGGCCGGCCGTCTCGCACCCCTCCGACCCGTGGAACAAGCGTGAGGGCTCCGAGGAGCCGCACCACACGCACAAGGAGGCCCACACGCGCATTGGCGAGGGCCTGGTGCAGCTCAAGACGCCGCAGCTGGGCGCGGGGCACGACCACCACGGTGGGCACGGCAAGGCCGTCGTGACGCACGGACAGACGGTCGTCACGCAGCAGGGCCCCATCCAGGTGACGAAGTTCCTCAAGTAGATCCACCCGCGCGCTCCGCGCGTACGGATGTGTAGCTGCCCCGGCCCGCCTCCCCGCTCCTCGAGCGGTAGGCGGGCCGGTTTCATTACGGGGTGCGGGTGATGACGTTGCAGCTCTTCAATGGCCCTGGCGTCTGGCGTCCGGGCTTTCGTCCCCGGGACGGTGTGGAGTGCGGCCTGGCACACGAAGGTGGGGGCTGGCTGCTTTCGCTCGGGGCGTGGACTCCGTAGGGTGGGTGGTGTCTTGGCGATGAAGCGCTACCGCTTGTCCGTGTGCAAAGGGTCGACCTGCAAGGCCGGCGGCGCGGATGGTGTGTATGCCGCCGCCCGGGACTCGCTGTCCGAGCAGGGCCTGGTGCCGCGCTGCGAGCTGTACCGGGGCGGCTGCTACGGCTTCTGCCACATGGGGCCCAACGTCGTGGTCCGCGAGGACACGGGCCGCAAGAGGGACCCGCTGTCGCCCGAGGACTACCAGCTCATGGGTTGGGACGGCGAGGTGTACTACTCGGAGATGACGCCCGAGAAGATGCGCCGCGTGGTCAACGAGCACATCGCGAAGGACGCTCCCGTGAGCGAGCTGTTCGGCCAGCCGGACACACCGGACCCCGACGACGGCTGACGCGGAACACCTCGCGCTGCAGCGCGGCACGCGAGCGCCGTCCGGCGGCGAAGCCCCTCACGCCGCGACAGCGAACGCTCGCCGTCCGCAGGAGCGCCTCGCGCACAATCGCGGCACGCGCGCGCCGTCCGCTGAAGCGTCTCGCACACAATCGCGACACGCGCGCACCGTCCGCTGGAGCACCTCGCGCGCAGTCGCGGCACGCGCGCACCGTCCGGCGGCGAAGCCCCTCACGCCGCGACAGCGAGGTGCTCACCCTCTTCCACGCCGTGCACCCCATCCCACTCCGCGGGCGGCGGAGTGACGATGAAGCGAGCGCAGCGGGCGGCATACACGGCGGAGACGGTGTCCTTGAACTCGGTGGCGGAACGCTCGAAGAGGGCGTGTGCCTCCGCGAAGCGTCGCTGGTGGTACGCGGTGAGCGCCTTCTCGTGCAGGGCGAGCTGGTCCTGCTGCGGGCTGGTGATTTCACCCTTCCGCCCCACCAGCTCGTGCACGCGCAGCGGCTCCGCGCGCCCCTTGAGTCGCACCCGGTCCACCACGCGGAAGACGTAGTTGTCGCCCGCGAGCGACACGGTGCCGTCCCCCACCAGCACGTAGGTGCCGTACACCTTGTTCAGCGACTCCAACCGGGCGGCCATGCCCACGGCGTCGCCGAGCACGGTGTAGTTCGACTTCAGCTCGCTGCCCATGTCGCCGACGACGACTTCGCCCGTGTCCACTCCGGCGCGGAAGCTCAGACGGCGGCCGTACTTCTTCTCCCAGGCATCCTGCTTCTCCGCCAGCACCGCGCGCATCTTCAGCGCGGCCTCACAGGCCAGATGCGCGTGGCGCTCGGTGCGCACCGGCGCGCCCCAGAAGGCCATCACCGAGTCGCCGATGTACTTGTCCACCTGCCCCGCCGTGGAACGCACCACCGCCGCCATCTCCAGGAGGTACTCGTTGAAGAGGCCCACGAGCTGCTCGGGCGTCATGCCCTCCGACAAGCGGGTGAAGCCCTCGATGTCGCAGATGTACACCGACATTCGTCGGCGCTCGGGGCGCATCAGGCTCAAGTCCCGAGTCACCAGCCGGGCGACCTCCGGGCTGACGTAGCGGCCCAGCGCCGTCTGCACGAAGTCGCGAATCTGCTGCTCGTTGCGGAAGGCGTAGACAGTGGTGACGGCGAAGGCCCCCACCATGGCCAGCAGCGGGCCCGCCATCGCCACCCAGAGCCGCTGCTCGATGAACACGTAGAAGGCCGCCGCCGTGTAGCCCGCACCCGCGAGGGCCAGGCCACTCAGGTACAGCATCGCGCCCCGCAGCGAACGCAGGAGGAAGCTGAGCGACAGCGCGAGGAAGGCCCCCAGGAAGGCGAGGCCCACCGTCAGCCCCAGGTCGTAATCCGCTGGTGCGCGCGAGATGCCCTCGGAGCGCAGGATGTTGGCCAGCGCCTGCCCCAGAATCGCGCCCCCCGGCGTCTCCAGACCAATGGGCGTGGGCCGCAAGTGGCCTGACTCGCCCGCGGTGCGCGTGAGGACGACGGTGCGGCCCTCCAAGTCGTTGTCGAAGCGCGCCGGGCGCTCGTCCGCCACGTCGAAGACATTGAGCAGCACGTTCCACGCACGGATGGAGCGCGCCAGCGAGCCGCGAGAGCCCCGCCCCGCCGTCGGTGCATCCCAGCGCATCAGGCTGAAGCCCGACGTGTCCATCGGCACCGAGTACGCATCTCCCACGTGCAGCCGGCCGTCCGCGTAGCGAAGCGAGCGCGTGTTGGCCAGCCGCATCGCCGCCGCGAGCGGCAACGAGGGCAGCACGTGACGCCCATCCCTCGCCGTGTACGCCACCAGATGAGGGATTCCTCGCACCACACCGTCGGGGTCCGTCGTCAGGGTGGCGGCCCCATAGCCCGCGCCACCGCCCATGAGCGGCGCCACCGGGTGCTGGAGCTGACGGACCTCCACCAGCTTCGCGGGGTCCAACCCCACCACCTGCACCTCCGCCAGCGAGACGAAGAGCTCCGTCGGGCCGATGCGGAACGTGTCGTCCGCCGCACGGCGCTCCGCGACAGCGGCCCCCGGCGAGCCCAGCCGCGTCCCGAGTTCGCGCGCATCCGCCTCGTCCGAGGCACCACCCCAGACCTCCACCTGACTTCCAGCGGGGATGACGAACACGGGCCGCTGCACGGCGAGCACCGCCTGCGCCTTCGCGCGCGCCTCGGAGGTGCCGGGGAACGTCCCGACTTTTACCCGGTAGGGCCAGAGGCGGCTGGCGGGAGGCAGCACCCGCGAGCCCTGCGACTCCCACGAGAAGGACAGCAGCGCCTTGCCCGAGTCACGCTCCAGGAACTCGCGGAACGAGGCGTCGTCGCTGGAGATGGCGCCGGGTGACAGCTTCGGGTTGACGCAGGCATTCGGGCTCAGCTCGGGGAACGGCAGGTCCAGCAGCACCAGCAGCGCCCCCTCCTCCACCAGTCGGTGCGCCATGGCGCCCACGAGCTGCCGGGGCCAGGGTTGGGTGGCGACGCCGGGCCTGTCGTCCTGCCGGGCCTCGGCGAGCGTCTCATCGTCGATGGCGACGACCACGGCCTCGTCCGGGCGCTCCGAGCGCGCGCCCAACTCCAGCACGCGCCAGTCGTAGGTGCGCCGCTCCAGGCCTTCCAGCCAGCCCTGCGCCATCTCCACGACGCCCGAGGGCATCCACGAGGGCGAGTCTCCTCGCGGCGCCGCCGGCTGGGGTGCCCGCAGATAGACGAGGATCCCCAGCACACAGCCGAAGAAGGCGGCCATGGCCAGGGAGAAGCCGAGCCGCTTGAAGAAGCGCCGGCTCGCGGAGTGAACGCGGTGTCCTTGCACGAGTACCCGGAGGATACCCCGAGATGCCGAGTGCGCGGGGCTTGTCGCACGTGCCTGCTATGCTCGGCCGACTCGTCGCAACCCAGGTACTCCGATGAAACGCTTCCTCTTGTCCGCCGCCGTCGCTGCCCTCTCCCTTGCCCCCCTGGCGTGCGACCTGGAGAAGACGGGGGCCCAGCTCACCGCCGACCACGTCATGGTGGGCACCCTCCTGGCCACGCCCGAGGTGGAAATCAGCGCCCTGGCGCTCGCGGGCTTCGACGCCGGGACGGTCATCCCGGATGGGGGCGATGTCATCTCGCTGCCCGCTCAGACGGCGGCGGTCGTCTTCTTCGGCACCAAGTCCGGGGAGAACTCGCAGCCCTCGGGCGTGTCCGGCGCCACTGCCACGCTGCAGCCGGTGGGCGGCCAGGCCACGACTCTGACGGAGGACGGCTCGGGCAGCTACAGCCGCACCAACGTGGCCGGGAGCGACCCGGAGCTGGCCTACCAGTCCGGCGCCACGTACCAGTTCATCGCCTCGCGCAACGGCACGCGCTACGTGGGTCAGGTCGACGACGCGCCGATTCAGGAGGCCATCACCCGGTTCCACCCCCCCGAGGGCTTCCTGCGGCACGCCTCGGGCACCGCGCTGACGTTCGACCGCGCGGCGGCGGCGGGGAACAAGGAGCGCACGCTGGGCTTCGTCACCGTGGTGCCCGTGAGCTCGGACGGAGAGAAGGGCCAGCCCACCTACTCCAACGTGCCCACCACGCCCGTGGAGTTCCTCCAGCTCGTCGCCGTGCCGGGCACGTACCGCGAGGCGCAGGTGACGATTCCGGGCACGGCCTTCCCGAAGGCCAATCAGACGTACCTGGTCATCTTCCAGGCCGTGCGCCTGGGCGGCGCGGAGTCCAACAACCTGTTCATCGGCAGCGCGCTGCTCGCGGGCACCGCCGACGTGGGCATCATCCGGACGAACTGAGTACCAGGTACGAGTGCCACGGCCTCCTCAATCCGAGGAGGTCGACCTCCACAGGGGCCCATCCTGTGAGAAGTGCTCGTGAATCCAGCGCTCGCTGGCCGTGGACAGTTGCCACTCGCCGCGGCCATTGAGGACCAGGACGTCACAGCGCGCGAGAAGCGGGAGCATCGTTCTCTGCGAGCGCTCATCCTCGAAGGCCGCCGCCGCGGAGGCGAAGCGCTCGGTGCCACCCAGCGCGTCGTGCAACATGAGGCCGTAGGGGTCGACGAGCACGGGGGCGCCCTTGGGAATCCCTGGCAGTCGCCCCGCGACGATGCCCCACGAGGGCTCGAACACGCAGAGCGCCGAGTCAGCGGGCACACCGGCGCGGATGCTGTTCCCCAGCGCGAGAAGTCCACGGTCTTTCTGGTTCGCGCCTCGGAGGGAGGCCGGCAGTGGCGAGAGCGCGGCAATCCCCACCACTCCCGTCACGAAGGCGGCGACGGCGCGAGAGCGCGTTTCCGCCCACGCGAACAGCAACGAAGCGCCGAGCCCGGCGAGCACCGCCGTGGCCGGGGCCAGGCTCGCGTTGTATTGGCCCCAATAGCTCTTGGATGCGAGGAACGTCACACACGTGAGGAGCCAGGCTCCCGCGAAGAGCCTCTCGGCGACGGCCTCCTTCCGCCGAGCGCGCACCAGCACGACGAGCAGCCCCAGCATGCTCAGCACGGAGACACCGACGTGGCCCTCGCCCAGCATCGAGAGGAGCCGACGCCAGCGCTCCAGCTCTCCATCGGGTGGCCTCATCAACTGGAAGCGCAGGAGTCCGTCGAACATCGGACCGGGCGCCAGCGCGAAGAAGGGCCCGACCCAGAGCAGTCCCGCTCCCACCGCGGCGCCCACGACTCTCACGACGCGCCTCCACTCCCCCGCCGCTCCGCGAGCCCACACCGCCGCGAGCACCCAGACGCCCGCCGTCAGCTTGATGGCGCAGGCCGTGGCCAGCAGCACCCCCACCCACCCATCCTGTCGCCGAGCCACGCCATCCCCACCCGGGCGAAGCCACACCCATGCCATCCCGAGACAGGTGAGGTTGAGCAACGGTTCGAGGAATGGGCCTCGCTCTGTCGCAGCGGCCTCTGGGTAGACCGCATACACGAGCGCCGCGACGAGCCCCGCCCGCATCCCCCACCGCTCCTGGGCGATGCGTCCGCTCAGCACCGTGCTCAGGGCGCCGAGGACGGGGATGAACCAGCGAACCACGGTGAAGGCCGTGGCTGAATCAAAGACGCGGGAGAGCGCGGCCAGGGGCGACAGCAGCACCGCCAGGCCTGGAGGATGAACAAAGAAGTAGTCGCGATAAGGCAACACGCCCTGCGACAGGAGCGCGGCGGCGCTGAAATAGACGCCCTCGTCGTAGTCCACCGGGTAGCCCAACGCGCCGCCCCGGTGGAAGAAGCCCGCGACTCGAAGCAGCCAGGCACCAGCCCCCACCAGCAGCAGGGGCCACCACGGATGGCGCGAGGGACTGAGGCTCGAGGGGCTGGCGTCGGACACGGAGCGTCGCGTCTACCAGAGGTCGCCGCCATTTTCGAAGGCGGGGTGCCCAGTCCCATCCATCGACTTCAGCCCGCTTCGATGTCCAGGTCGATGCGCCCCGCCAGCTTGAGGCGCAAGAGGTGCCCCGCGAAGCGCTCGGACTCCTCGCGGCCAAGGACGTTGCGAAACGTCGCGCCCTCCACCACCTCCACCTCGAGCACGGCCCCACGCTGCAGGAGTCGGAAGAAGTCCTCTCCTCCTCCCGGACGCGGAACGGCCAGCGGCAACATGCCCTTCACCGGAAGCACCTCGCCCGCCACGCGCACGCGCTCCACCAGCGCGGAGGCATCCGGTCTCACGTCCGCGGACGCCACGCCTTCGTCCGGATAGAGCGGCGCGGGAGGCAGGGCCACATCCTCCGTCGAATCATCCAGGAGGAAGCCATACCGCGACGGAATCCTCCCCGTGAAGAGCATGCACAGCAGCACGGGCGTGTCGCCGGACACACGCTCGACATGGAGGATGGAGCGCTCCGTTCCCACGCGGCGCAGCAGCAACGTCAAGCGCGGACGATGCACCGCCAGGTGCCGCTGCACGCGGTCCTTCAGGGTGGCGCGAATCTCCGCGAAGGCCGCTGAGTAGCCCGCCTCGGACTCGGCCTCGCGCGCCGCGAGCGCCTCGCGCGTCTTCGAAAGCTTCTCCTCGGCGTCTCGCAGGAAGTCACCCGCCGACGCCGACGTGGGCACCAGCCCCGGCTCCAGAGACGACGTCGACTCCAGGCCCGCCGCGCGCACGGCGCCCAACAGGAAGGAGCCTTGCTGATCCAACCGCTCCCGCTCCTCTCGAAACCGCGCCGAGGAGGCCGCATGCTCCCCCTTCAACTCCAGCCACGCCTCGTAGCCCGACTCGAGCGTCTCCAGCGCGCGCAGCCGCGACAGCGCCGCCTCCGGCCCCGCCGCCGCGCTCACGGGCCCCAACGCCCCACCCTTCGTCGTCTCACTCACGGCGACGGAGTCTACACCCTGCCTCGAACAGAGCCGTTCTCATC
Organism: Myxococcus sp. CA056; assembly: GCF_013336715.1. NCBI lineage: Bacteria > Pseudomonadati > Myxococcota > Myxococcia > Myxococcales > Myxococcaceae > Myxococcus > Myxococcus sp. CA056. Next base: position 799,767 of record NZ_JABUMT010000004.1, on the reverse strand, counting down.
CGCGCCGGGCCTGGCCCCGCCCCTGCTCGCGAAAACACGAAGGCCCCCACCCGACGCCGACTCGCGGCACACGGATGGAGGCCCTCACGTCACGGTCCGCGCTGTGCGCACGGACGCAAGGCTCACGCGGTGCGAGACACCGGCGGCTGCGCACCCTGGGAGGGCGACGTCTCACCCCGGCCCAGCGTGTTCGACAGGTAGTCCTGGCCGCTCTGCAGCCGCTGCTTGAGGTCATCGCGGAGCTGGTTGCCCGCCTTCGGGGCCAGGAGCAGGCCCAGGCCCGCGCCAACCAGGATGCCCGCCGCGAAGGCGCCCAGCACCGGCAACACATCCTCCGCCGCGCTGCGACGGCTCTCCAGACCGATGAGGTTGAGCAGGTCGTCCTTGTCCATCTTCTTGAGGGCGTTCAGGTTCATTCGCGACTCCAACAGGCTGTTACGTCGTGGGGAGATGAGACAGCAAACGCTAGTAGGACGGAGGGCGCGGAGTCCCCGCTGCGGACGCATCCGCCGACGCGGAGCCTTCCCGCGCGGGCGAGCCCACCACGCTCCGCCCCGTCTGATAACCCTGGAAGGCCGTCTCGGCCATGCCCAGCAGCTCGTCCTTCACGAAGGGCAGCGCCGCCAGCCGCACACCCAGCTTGAGGATGCGCGCCGTCAGCGGCGTGAAGAGCCCACCGCCCAGCACGTAGCCCACGCCCAGCGCGGCCGCCATCATCCCGTACGGGTTGCGCTCCACGCGGCCCCGCAGGTCCAGCGTCTGTCCCAGGTCATCCACCGCGCCCCTCGCATCGCTCCAGAGCTGCTGCGCCTCCGAGCCAATCTGGTCCACCCGCTGGCCGAACCCCGCGTCGGAGCCATGCTCCCGCGACGAAGGGTTGCCGTTACCTGAAGCCCCTGGATAGTTCGTCATGAGTGCCCTCTCTCGTGTTTGCGTCAGCGGTGCCACTCAGCGACGCGAGGCGATGCGCCCCACCAGGAAGCCCACGGCCACCGCGCCCAACAGGCACGTCCCGGGGTTGGCGCGGATGAAGCTCACCACGCGGTTGTTCATGTCGACCAGGTTCTGCCGCGCCTCATCAATCTGCGGCACCACGCGGTCCTGAAGCTGTCGGGCCCGGTCGGCCACCTGCTGCGGGTTCATGTCCATGAAGGCGTTCTCCTCGATTCAAAGGGTGAAACCACGAAGTCGTCGGCCCGCGCGCTCAGCGGCGCGAGCCCAGCAGGAATCCCACCGCGAAGGCCGCGGCCACGCACTCGTGCGGATGACGGCGCACCCACTCGCGCCAGTCCGCGGCGACCGCCACTTCCTCGCGCAGCGCGCTCACCGACGTGGCCAGCTCCGCGCGCGTCCGCTCGATGTCCTCGCGCAGCCCCGCGCTGGTGCGAGGGCCCACGGGCTTGGGGTGTCCATTGCTAGCGCCCATTCGAAGACTCCTTCAAGAGCGGGTTGCCCACGGGTACCGGGGCCGGAGTGGAGAGGGCCGCCATGCTACGGGTCAACTCATCCGCCGTGTCGTCCATCATCCGCCGTGCCTTCAGTCGTTGCAGCGCCCAGGCGATGCCGCCCCCTCCCGCCACCAGGTTGAGCAGCGACACCGCCCCGAGCGCCCCGGCCCATCCCAGGTACGCGGACAGAACCGCCGCGAGCGCACCGCACGCGAAGGCATACCCCACCAGGATGAAGGGCACGAAGGCGGCGATCATCGCCACGTTCATGCCCGTGGCCTTCAAGTCCTCCGCGAGCTCCAGGCGCGCCAGTTGGAGATGTTGCGTCACCAGGCGGCTGAAGCTGTCCGCCATGCGGCCGACGAGCGCGGCGAGGCCACGCTCCGTCTGTTCGCTCCCCACGTGCATTCACTCTCCGGCCGGCGCTCACGTCCTCACAGAAGTGGCGCCAACCTAGGCACCCCTGCCCTCCGGGACAACCTCCTCCCGGCGTTTCTGTCCGGCGTTCGCAAGCGTCGGCCACTCAACGCGCCCGCCGTTCCCCCACGCTACCCGATGAGCTCCACCGGTGGAGAGGGGGACGACGCCACCTCGGCGATGGGCGCCGCGAAACGCAGGACGAGCGGCAGGTGGTCGGATGCAATCCGGCTGCGTTCCGTGCGGTGGGGGTGGATGGAGAGCGGCCGGACACCCGAGTCCACGTAAATCCGGTCCAGCCGCAGCACGGGCCACCGCGTGGGGTAGGTCCGTGCGGGAGTGCCCAGCTCCAGCGCCGCGTCGTGGATGGCCTGGCGCACCAGCGACGGCACCGCGCCGTTGCCCCAGTAGTTGAAGTCCCCGCACACCACGGCCGGGTCCTTGCGCACGGCGTCCCGGAGGATGTCCGAGCCCAGGAGCAACGCCTCCTGACGCCGACGCTCGGCCACCCGCAGGCCCAGGTGGAGCGAGAAGACGTGGAGCTGCTGTCCCCCGCCCAGGTCCAGGTCGCAGCGCAGCGCGCCCCGAGGCTCGCGCCGCCCCACGCTCAAGTCGTAGTTCTTCGAGTGGAGGATGGGCAGCCGCGTGAGGATGGCGTTGCCGTAGCGCCGGCCGTTGCGCACCACGTTGGGGCCAAAGGCCATGTGCATCCCGAGCATGTCCGCCAGGTGCTCGGGCTGGTCCTCGCGCGAGGTGCGCGCGCGGAAGTCGCCCACCTCCTGGAGTGCGACGATGTCTGCTCCGACTTCGCGGAGCACCTCACCCACGCGGCCCAGGTCGAACCGGCCGTCCGTCCCGATGCCGCTGTGGATGTTGTAACTGACGAGCGTCAGCTCCACGGGGCGCCGCTAGCCGTGGAGGGGATTGAGGCGCCGCGCCGCCAGGCGGATCACCTCGAAGGGCAGCGCCGCCAGCCTCGCCACCGCCTTGACCGCGTCCCCCAGACCGCCGCGCAGCGTCTGCAACTGGCGCCCCGCATCGTCGATGAGGTCCGGGAACCGGCCACGCGGAGGCTGCTCGCGCGTGGGAGGCAGCGCGCCAATGGGCAAGGTGCCCCGGATGACGGGCTCCCCCCTCGACGCCTGCTTCCTGTTCTGGTCCTCCCGGACCTTGTCCTCACGCGAGGCGCGCTTCGACGCCGCGCGGGCGGGCGTCGACATGCCGTGGGAGAACTTGCCGTCGGGTTCCTGACGCGCCAGCTCCTCGAGCTGAGCTTCCATCTGTCGCGCGTGGAAGTTCTCCTCCGTCTCGGAGAAGGACTTGCCGTAGTGGACTCCTTCGCGCGCCGCCAGCTCCTCCGTCTGCGAGCGGGATTGAGCGAGGTGCTCCTTGTCCCGCCGGCGCATGCTGCGGCTCTGCGGCAGAGTCTTCGGTACCTGGAAATGGTCGAAGCTATAGGGACGAGGCATCCACGAATCTCCAAAGGGTTATTGGGTTCGAGCAGAAGCTAGGAAGCCTGGAGGCGCGCCGGTACGGCTTGACGCCATGGCTGACAGTCGGCTGCCTGCCCTCCAGCCCACCTGCCCGCGATTCCAGCCCCATGCGACGTCCAAGTGCCGACAATGTCTGGCGTGCGCCGCTCGCTCGCGGACCGAGGGGCCGGACGTCGCCAGGCAGGCACCCCAGCGGGCGCTCCCGGGGAAAGGGGCAGGCGTCCGACACCTGCTCTTCTCACCCTGGGAAGAGTCCGGGACTTCGTGGTGTAAAGGACCGCTCATGGCTCCGCACCCCGCCCGCTGGTTGTATTCCGCGCCCTCCCACGCGCTGCTCGCACTGCTCGCCCTCGGGGCGAAGGCCCAGGCCGCCGAGCCGACGCCCGCGGCCGTCGTCGTCCCCGCCTCCTCGGTGCAGGCGCCCTCGGCGGCGCAGGGTCGCCCCCTGCTCTCGCTCCAGCCCGGCACGGCGAAGCCCGGCGACCCGGTGATGGTCGCGGTGCGGGGCATGGCGGGCATGCCCACGGGCACGCTCGCGGGACGCGCGCTGCGCTTCTTCCCGTGGGGAGATGGCTTTCTCGCGGTGACGGGCCTTCCGGTGGAGCTGGCGCCCGGCAGTGCGTTGGTGCAGGTGGTGGGGCCGTCGTCGCTGGGCGGCGCGCCGCTGGAGCTGACGGGGACGCTGGACGTGGCGGAGCCGGGCTATCCGTCGCGCGAGCTGAAGGTGTCCGGCAAGTACGTGGCGCCTCCGGCCTCGGTGAAGGCCCGCATCGCCGCGGACCGGAAGGCCTTCGCGGCGGCCTTCTCCCAGCCCTTCAGCGCGCCGCACTTCGCGCAGAACTTCGTCTGGCCCCGGCAGGACCGCATCACCGCGCCCTTCGGAGACCGGCGGACCTTCAACGGCAAGCTGTCCAGCCAGCACTTCGGCGTGGACATCGACGGGGACCCGGGCGCGCAGGTGACGGCCAGCAACGAGGGCACCGTGGTGATGGCGCGCGACAACTACTCCGCCGGAAAGACGGTGCTCGTGCACCACGGCGGAGACCTCTTCACCGCGTACTTCCACCTGTCGCGCATCCAGGTGCGCACGGGCGACAAGGTGGAGCAGGGCCAGCACCTGGGCCTCGTGGGCAGCACCGGCCGCGTCACCGGCCCCCACCTCCACTGGGGTGTGAAGGTGGACGGCATCTGGGTGGATGGCGAGTCGCTGCTGCGCCTGGACTTCTTCCCACCCGCGTCGCCCGCCGTGGCCAGCGGGGACACCGCGCTCGGCGTGCCCTGAGCACGACGACGCTCAGCGGTCGTTCCACTTCGGCGCGCGCTTCTCCATGAACGCGGAGACGCCCTCGCCGGCATCGTCCGCGAGCACGTTGAGCGACAGCTGCGAGGCGAGGAACTCCAGCGCCGCGGGCAGCGGCAGGTCCTCCGCCGTGAAGAAGGCACGCCGGCCCAGGGCGAGCACCGCCTGGCTCTTGCCGGCCAGCTTCCCCGCCAGCGCCGCGACGGCGGCGTCCAGCCCCGAGGCGGGCACCACCCGGTTGACCAGGCCCAGCGCCAGCGCGTCGCGCGCGGGGAGCCTGTCCCCCGTCAGCACCAGTTCCAGCGCCCGCTTGCGGCCCACGTGGCGCTGCAGCAGCGCCATCATCATCATCGGGAACAGGCCCACGTCGATTTCGGGCGTCCCGAAGTCCGCGGTCTCCACCGCCACGGCCAGGTCACACGCGAGCACCAACCCCAGGCCACCGGCCAGCGCGTGCCCGTTGACGCGCGCCACGGTGGGCTTGCGCGCCTCCTGGAACCGGGTCAGCAGCTTCCCGTAGGAGCGGCGCCCCTCGTGGGTGGCGAGGAAGCCGCCGTCGCCCACCATCTGCCCCAGGTCTCCGCCCGCGCAGAAGACCTTCTCGCCCGCGCCGGTGAGCACCACCACTCGGACGGCGGGGTCCGCCTCCGCACGCTCCAGCCCGTCCATCAGCGCCTTCACCACCGTGGGCGACAAGGCGTTGCGCGCCTTGGGCCGGTTGATGGTCAGGTGCGCTTGGGGGCCTTGGACTTCGTAGAGGACTTCTCCGACGACGGCTTCTCCGGCTTCCATGCGGCGGTCTCCGCGCCTGGCGACGCGTCCGCCAGCACGCCATGAAGGAAGGTATCGGCGATCTGCGCCTTCGCCCGCTCCAGCGCCTGCGCGTCGCGCGAGTCCGCCAGCCCCGTCACGAACGCCGTCAGCCCCATCTCGATGGCGCCGAACAGGAGCGCGGAGGACAGCAACGGGTCCGTGTCCGCGCGCAGCTCCCCCGCCTCCTTCGCCCGGATGAACAGCTCCGAACTCAGGCGGATGGCGTCCACGAAGGCCGTCTGCCGGTTGATGCGGGAGCCCGCCGGGCTGCGGGCAATCTCCAGGATGAGGACCTTCACCGCACGCGGGTCCACCCGGTACGCCTCGAAGGCCACGTCCACCACGCCGTACACCTTGGCCGAAAGCGCCCCCTCCCCCTCCACCACCGCGCGCACGCGCGTGACGAAGCCGCTCCAGCCCGTGTCGAACACGGTCTCCAGCAGCTCATCCTTGTTCTTGAAGTAGTGGTAGACGAGGCCGTAGGCGACACCGGCTTCCTTCGCCACGTCCGCGATGCGGCAGCCGTGATAGCCCTTTCGGGCGAACACATCGATGGCTGCCCGCAGGATGGTCCGGCGGCGCTCGCTCTCGCGATTCCCGTTGTCCGCCGCCGACTTGCTCTGGCCCACGACGTCCTCCACCGGCTGGTTGATTCTTCAATCAGCCGGGTGGACCCTACGAACGCGGGCCCCCGGGGTCAATGGGTACTTCTCCGGGAGGCCCGCGCGAGACGGCGGACTAGAGCACGTCGCCCGTCACGAGGGGCGCGGTGACGAACACCTTGTGACCCTCGAGCTGCGCGGCGGTGTACTTGCAGAGGGCTTCCGTCTTCCAGGCAACGGGCGCGGGGAACGGCGAGGGCTGCGGCTCCTGGGTGATGTCGTGCTTGTCGCTGATGAGGTAGCGCTCCACGCTGTACGACGGGTACGTGAGCGGAATCATCCCGGTGACGAACGGGTCGACCTGCACGGGGCCCTCGGCGCCGCCGGTGCAGCCGTCCGACTCGGAGTTCTGGGCCATGTGGTTGAACCAGGGGTCCGACACGAGGAAGGTGGCGCTGGCGGAGCCGAAGTGGTCGATGTGGACGTTGGTCGCCGGCGGCGGCGGGGAGATCTGCCGCACCGTGTCCACCTTGTCCAACCCGTGGGGCACGCCCGTCCAGAGGATGCGCTCCTGGACCCAGATGAGCGTGGACACGTCATAGGCGCCGTTGCCGCCGTTCCACCGGCCATCGCCGTTGGTGTCGACGAAGCGCTCGCCCGCATCCCAGGTGCCGTTGTCGTTGTTGTCGACGAAGGGCTCGGTCAGGTCGTCGTACCGCTCGCCCGTGTCCCACTGGCCGTTGTTGTTGTCGTCGTTGAAGGCCTCCTCGCCCGTGGTGAGGGCGATGAGGGCGACCAGGTTGTCGCGCGGGTTGTTGGTGATGCCCGGGCGGATGGGGTCGGCGCGCTCGGGCTCGGCACGGTCGATGAACGGCTGCGCCGGCGTCCCATGGGCCGCCAGGGGGTTCCTCTCCCAGAGGAACGGCTCCATCCACAGCGGGGCGATGTAGTCACCCGTGTGGGTGGCGTCCTTGACGGGATTCCAGGTGAACACGCCCGGCGCCACGTCCTGCGGCAGCGGCAGCGAGGTCTTGTAGAGGACCTCCGCGTTGCCCACCACGTCGGTGGTCGACGTGGCCGTGGGGCCAATGGTGCCGGCCTCGGTGAGGAAGGACACCTGCGCGCCCTCGATGCCGTCGCCGTTGCGATCACCCACGTGGGCGATGCAGCGCACCTTCACGCCGGCGATCAGGTGCCGCGCCTCATCCCAGGCGCCAATGGCGTGGTGCAGACCGGAACCATCACCGGACCACGAGCCACACTGGAACGTGAGCTGACGGGAGCTGGAGTTGGTGCCCGCGAAGCTGATGACCGGGGAGATGACCGACTTGGCCTCCGCACCCGTTCCCGCCGACGCGACCACGACCACCGAGGCGACACGGCCTCCTCGGGCGACCACCTGCATGGAGACAAGTCCATCACCGGGGTTGGTCGTCCCCTCGGTGGGAGAAATCTCAACACCCGGTACCGGTGACTGGAGGGTGAAAGTCACCTGCGTGCCGGCTTGCGCCATGCCTCGCGAGTCCACCGCGCGGAAGCGCAGTGTGGTGATTTCTCCCAGTCGCGGCCTAGCCGGAGACTGATCCACGAACTCAAGCGTGGCAGGAGCTGGCGAAGAGCACGCCAACAACACCATGCTCGTGAAGGCCATCCACGAGGCCAGACCCGGACGCATCAGCGACGACTCCTTGACGAAGAAGGAAGCACGCTGTGCGCGAGCAGCGCACAGCGCATTTCCATCATCTTCCCGGTCTACCTACCGTCCAGTCAAGGACAGGACAGGAAGACCGATGGGCCCCTTGCGTCCGGCGAGGGGCCCCCCGGGGTGGAATTCAGGCGGCGGTGCCGCTGAACATCACCCGGGCGACCCCCAGCAGGCGGTCCACGTCCCGTGCCGTGAGGCCCCGGGCGCGCGCGAAATCAGACAGAGGACGCAGCAGGTCCTCCGTCTGGGCAAGGGTCTGCTCCGTTCCGGTGAAAAGCTCTCCAAGGCTGACGCCAAGGGCGTTGGCCAGGGCGGCGAGCGTTTCCACGTGGGGGACACGCTCTCCACGCTCGATCATGGAAAGGAAAGAGACGCTGATTTGAGCCCGCTCCGCGAGCTCCTCCTGCGTCCACCGCTCCGGCCTCTGCGTACGAAGCTCGCGGATGCGCTGGCCGATTCGTTTTCCGAGGTCCGACACGAAATACTTCTCCTGGCTGCTTGGGGGTTGGTGGAACCACCATGCACATGGGGTGATTCCTAGCCGCCCGAACCGAACGATCCGACACCCGCGACGCTGACATTCACATCGGAAAATTCCAACCCGATATCACGTCGCAGAGTCACAACCCCTTCGATGCGCCAGCAGTCACACGCTGGCCCATACGACACGCCCAGTGTCTGCTGGGCGAGGGGCTTGTACTCTTGGGTTATTTGATCTTGGTAAAGGGGCTGCACCAGAGCTTCGTACCGCACCCCGAGGCCAAATCCGAGCTTCAAACGCGCACCCGCGATGAGAGCTTGAGACCGCTCGGCCGGAGGGAGGCCGGGCGTTTCTCGGGATACACCGCCTACCAAGGCATCTAGAGGGCGGCGGAGGGTATCGGGCCCCTGGGCGAAGGGGGAATCACCCTTGGCGAGGGCTTCCCGGCTGGTGGTGAGGATGTCGTCGTAGCGCGCGTACAGGGCGTTGCCCTTGCCGTCGTCGATGGCGAAGTCCGCGCTGAGCTGGGTGATGCGGCCAGACCTGGGGTCGAGCCGGACCAGCCCTCCGGCGTTCAACACGCCGGCGCTCGCGCTGAGTCGCGCGAAGGTGTCCCGCAGGACGGGCTCGGGGTCTCCCAGCTTGTTGGCGGCCGGCACGTAGCGCGTCAGGTCGAACCCCTGACCGATGCGAAGCCGAAGGGGCTCACGGACCTGGGTGCCCGTCTTGACGCGCAGGGACTGGTCCACGGCGAGCACACCCTGGAGGAAGCCCCGGGTGGAGCCATCGAGCGCGAGCGGCACCGCCCGATCAATCTGGTCGTAGGGCTGGGCAAGGCCTCCATCCTCGGCGCCCGCCGAAGGCACCCGCCCCCACCCTCCCGGCACGTAGCGAAGCTCCAGGGAGGGCGCGAAGCTGTGGCGGTAGCTCGTCTTCGCGCCCGTCCAGGTCCGGCTCAGCTGCGTGTCCAGCATGAGCCCGCCGATGGGATAGCCGCGCTGCCACGACTTGCCGGAGTACTCACCGGCCCACACGTCCTGGCGCAGCGACAACGACGGCGTCACGCGCGCGACGTCCCCCAGCGCCACCGACGTCGACAGCCGGGACGTGAAGTCGATGCGGTCCCTGGCCTCGCGGTCCCTCGAGTCAAAGAGGGCATTGGATTGACCGGGGTCCGGCGCGTCACCGACCCCCAGGAGGAGGTAGTTGCCATTGGGTCGGAAGATGCCGTCGACGCCTTCGTCCCCGAAGCCTTCATGGATGGGGGCCAGGCGGGTGAACTCCGCGCGCAGTCCTCCGGTGAGGCCCCCGAGGAGGGGGCGCTCGGGCAGCGACAGGACCAGCCCGGGCAGTCGCTGGAAGGTCCTCGGTGAGGGCAGGTCCGGCCGCAGCGGGTCGACTTCCGCCGGCACGCGGTTGTCCTGGAAGAAGCGGTAGGGCCAGCGGATGTCCTGGCGCAGGGAGACGTCCAGGCCCGCGTAGGAGTCCTCCTGTCGCCGGAAGACGGTGGCGGTGCTGCGCAGGTAATCCAGCCCCTGGACGAGGATGTCTGCGGTGAGGTCGCGGGTGTAGTTGCCGTCCGAGACGACCGACGCGTCCACCCGGTCGTACCAACCCGAGCCCAGGTCCTGGAAGTGCTGCCAGGAAGCCTCTCCTCGCAGTCCGCGCGGGGCGTCGATGATTTTTCTGATCCCGTTCGGATCCACCGGATAGCGGAAGAAGTCGAGGGTCGTGGGGTCCAGCTTGGGCCGCGAGTCGTAGAGGAACCCGAGCGTGGCGCGCCCCCGCGTCCGCTCGCTGGGCACGTAGCGGAACTCAGTGAGCAACCGGGGGCCCTTCACGCCGTTGGGCCGCGGTTCCTCGTAGGTAATCGTGTTCTTCGTCTCGGAATTGCCATCGGGGTCGTGCGTCTTTTCCACGAGCGCGCCATGGTAGTAGCCCGGGGTGAACGTCAAATCGTAGCTGCGACCCAGCGTGACGAAGAGGGGCTGCTCCAGGCCGAGGCCATTGAGGCTGGAGAACTGCGGACTGGGGAAGAGGAAGCCCGTGCGTCGCTCCGCCAGCGGCAGATACACCCAGGGCAGCGCGAAGATGGGGACGGACTGGATGTAGACGACGGGCCAGGTCAGCGTGGCGCGCTCGCCGAGGATGACGTTGGCGGAGCTCGCCTCCATGCGCCAGGTCGGCGTTCCGGGGCCGCACTCGCACGGGGTGAAGGCCAGGTCATCCACCACGAAGGCGTTGGGACCGGTGCGACGGATGCGCGAGCCGCTGAGGATGATGGGCGTCTCCCCCATCGCACGCAGCTCCTGGGGCGTCTTCGCCGTGAGCAGCGCCTCCTGGGTGACACCCTTCTTCTGCATGAAGAGGCCGCCCTTGAGGGTGGCCACGAAGGTGCGGATGTCCACGTGCACGTCGTCCGCCACCGCGGCCATGCCGTCGGGGCCCACGAACATGACGTTGCCGGTGGCGGTGGCCACCTGGTTCGCCTCGTCGTACGTCACCTCGTCGGAGCGCAGCAGCATCTCACCGGTGCGCAGCTCGCAGTGGCCGCGCGCGGTGAGCAGTTGCTTGTCGGCCTCGTAGGTGAGGAAGTCCGCGGCCAGCTCCACCGTCTCGCCGGAGGGGAGCTGGACCTGGGTGGCGAGCGGAATCTGCGCTGACGACACCAGCAGCGCTGCGGCGAGCGGAACGAGGAGGCTCATTCAGGGGTGCAGGGTATGCCGCGCCACGGCCGCGCGGTCGCCCTTATCACCGAGCCGTGCGCTGAAAATCCAACGAAATGACGTTGCCGTCCTGCCGCGCCTGCACCGGGGCCTGCTGCCGGAGCTGGATGGTGACACGCACATCGCGGCCGTTCGCGTCCGCCTCCACCCGCGTGACGGGCGAGTTGAAGAAGGACGTGTCCAGCGGGTGGGTGTTGTTGTTCAGGTCGATGCGGCTGTTCTCCAGCTCCAGCACCACCGCGTTGCCCTGCTCGCTCACCGTGTAGCGCGCCGGCTCGTTGGTGCGGATGAAGACGCGCGAGACTCCCGGCTGCTGCTGGAAGCCCACCAGCGTCATCGTCTTGCGCCGCGACGACACCTCCGCGGACGAGTCCGAACCGCTGGCCACCTCGCGACGCGGACGCGGCGTGGCGGAGGCCACCCGCTCCTGCTGGCGACGCTCGCGCTCGGCGCGGGCTTCTTCCTCACGCTGACGGCGGGCCTCGACGGCCTCGTCCGCGGCGGCCTTGGCGGCGGCCTGCTTCTCCTCGGCGGCGGCCTTCGCGGCGGCACGCGCCTCCTCCTTCTGGCGCTTCTTCTCCTCGGCGGCGGACTCGGAGGAGGCACGGCGCTCGTCGGCGGCGGCCTGCGCGGAGGCACGGGCCTCCTCTTCCTGGCGCTTGCGCTCGTCGGCGGCGGCCTGCGCGGAGGCACGGGCCTCCTCTTCCTGACGCTTGCGCTCGTCGGCGGCGGCCTGCGCGGCGCGCTGCTCGTCCTCTCGCTGGGACGTGGCGCGGGCCTCGGCCTCCTGCTGGCGCTGGCGCTCGGCGTCCGCGTCCTGCTTGGCCCGGGCGCTCGCCTCGGCGGCGGCCTTCTCCTGCGCCTGACGGTCCGCTTCGGCGCGGGCGGTGGCTTCGGCGGCGGCCTTCTCCTGGGCCTGACGCTCGGTTTCGGCCGCGGCGGCGGCCTTCGCGGCGGTGCCATCCGTGGTGGGCTGCGCGGCGGCGGGCTCCGGCTGTGTGGTGGGAGCCTGTGCCACGGCCTGTCCGCCCCCGCCGACCACCTTGACGACGAGCTGCGTGTCGGTGGCCTGGATGTCCGTCTCCACCTCGCGCTCGAAGCCGATGAGCACGCGGGCGATGGCGGAGTCATCCGAGCCATAGCTGGCGGTGCGGATGCCCGTCACTGTGCCATTGCCCACCTGCGTCTCCTCGGGGACGCCGGAGAAGACGGCCTCCGCGATGTCGATGACGAGCCGGGGCGGGTCCGTCATGGTGAAGGTGGTGAAGTTCGCCTTCTTCGAGCCGGTGATGGTCACCGTCCCGCCATTCACCTGCACGCCGGTGATGGTGTTCAGGTTCGCCGGAGCCTGCGCGAGCGCCCAGAAGGGCACGAGCACCACACCGAGCAGCCACACCGCTGAGGCCTTCATCAACCACTCCCCTTCACGTTGACAGTGGGCGCGGATGCTAACACGCGCGCCTCACCCTCCAACTTTCCAGCCGTACGGCCCTCAGCGAAGGCGCGGCAGGGCCGGCGTGCGGTGACGGTGCGTCCGGGCGTACTCGATGAGGTTCTTGATGTCGTAGCAGATCTGCCGGATGTCGTGCCCCATCGTCAGCTCGATGTGGCTGTTGCCCTTCACCGGTCGCCAGAGGAGGTACTCGCTCTTGGCGGCGCGATACACGCTCCGGGTGGACTCCACCGACGCCAGCGGGTCCATGTCCCCGAAGATGATGGCCATGGGGATTTGAATCTTCTCGAAGCCGCGCTTGAAGTCGTAGCCCGTGCGGTAGCAGACCATCTCCCCGCGACGAATCCAGCGGGCGAACTGCTCCAGCACCTTGCGCGGCTCGCGCTCACCGCCCTCGCGCAACAGCCAGCGGATGTCGTCGGAGCCCACGCGCTCCGGGTTGATGAGCCGGTTCATCCGCGTGGTGAGCTGTTGATACAGCGGCGAGTCCTCCGCCTTGCCAATCTGCCGCTCGACGAACTTGAGGATGAGGTCCACCGGCATCGCGTTGAAGCGCAGCTTGCGGCGCGCCTCGGGCTCCAGCTTCTTGCCCAGCTTCGCGTTCACCGTGCCCACGCCTCGCGCGAGCACCTTCCTGCCCAGCCCCTCCACCTCGCCCCCCAGGTTCAGTCCCGCGAGCGTCAGGTCCACCATGCCGCCAAGCATTGGCGCGCCGCGCGCCACCATGCGCAGCAGCATGAAGCCCCGCCCCAGGTCCGCTGGAGCGCCGATGGTGATGAGGCCCTCGAAGTCGTCGTGGATGCCGGTGTAGCCGTAGCCCAGCATCCCGCCCATGGAGTGGCCGCAGTAGAAGATGCGCTCGCGACGGGTGATGCGCTTCACGCCGGAGACGGCGGCGGGCAGGTCGTAGAGGAAGTAGCTGTCGATGTCCCAGCCGTAGTCCAGGTCTGGAGGCAGGGGGCGCTTGAAGCGCTCGGCCCGCTCCTTCTGGAAGGCGATGGAGCTCTTGCCGTGCCCTCGCAGCTCCAGGATGTGGATGTCCACGCCGAAGAAGAGGAGGTTCTTGACGAACTGTCCGCTCGTCCACGTGTGCCGGTTCTGGGAGAAGCCATGCACCAGCAGCAGGGGCTCACCGAACAGCGGCTGGGCGAAGGGTTGCTTCACCGGCCGGTAGCGAGTGATGACCAACGACCAGCCGTCCGCGGTCTCCACCACGTACTTCGTCTTCGAGTAAAGCGCCCGGAAGTCGACTTCATCGATGGAGGGGATGGCTGGTCCCGTGGTCGTCGCGGCTCTCCAGTCCGGCAGGCGCATATCTTGAATCTACGGCGGCTGATGCAGCGCGCCAAGGATTCAGTCCCTCTGCTCACCCGTCTTGCTCAGCGAAGACCGAAGGTCCACCCTACAAGGTCACCCCAACGAGCCTCGTCTGGAGAGCCCTGGTCCTGCTGGGTGAAACACCGTCGTCCAGGTGTCTCGAGGTGGCCCTTCAGGGCGTTCGGGTCCGGTCTTTCCGGGCTCGCACCATGCCGACCAGGAAGAGAGAACCCGTGCACAGCACGACGCCGTCCACGCCCGCTCGCCGCCGGGCTTCCGCCAGCGCGGCATCCACGTCGGGCCATGCGGCCACGTCGGCGGACAGGGCGCGCGCTTCGTCCAGATAGGCCGCCGGTGACAACGAGCGCGGGGTGTCCAGGGGCGTGAGCTGTACGGAAGCACACGCGGGAAAGAGGGCCCGCATCATCGGCCCCCGGTCCTTGTCCGCCACCACGCCGAAGACGCAGTGGATGGGGCGACCCGCGTACAGCGCCCGCAGGGACGCCAGCAGCACCGCCACACCCGCGGGGTTGTGGGCTCCGTCCAACAGGACAGTGGGCCCCTGCCCTACTTCCTCCAGCCGTCCCGGCCAGCGCGCCGAGCCCAGCCCCGCTCGCGCCGCCTCGGGGGTGACGGCGATGCCTCGCGCGTCGAGGGCCTCCAGACAGGCCAGCGCCACTCCAGCGTTCTGGAGTTGATGCGGTCCGCGCAGCGAGGTCCGCAATCCGTCCAGCCTCCAGCCCGGTCCCCTGTAGGCCAGGCTGCCGTCGGCCTGGGTCTCGACGGAGAAGTCCCGGCCCTCCACCCAGAGCGGCACGGACAGGGCACGGGCACGGGCCTCGATGGCCTCCAGGGCCTCGGGCTCCTGCCGGGCGACGACGCACGGCACGCCGGGCTTGAGGATGCCGGCCTTCTCACCGGCGATGGAGCCCAGGGTGTTGCCCAGGTACTCCATGTGGTCGAAGGAGACGGGGGTGATGGCGGTGACAATCGACGGCGCGGCGGTGGTGGCGTCCAGCCGCCCACCCAGGCCCGTCTCCAGCACCACCACGTCCACGCCAGTTTGCGCGAAGTGCCACAGGGCGACGACGGTGCCGAACTCGAAGTACGTCATCGGCTCCGCGACGGCGGAGGGATAGCGCTCCAACACGTCGAGGATGGCGCGGCCGAAGTCCTCGTCGGAGATGTCCTCGCCGCCCACGCGGATGCGCTCGTTGATGCGCACCAGATGCGGGGACGTGTAGAGCCCCACGCGGTGGCCCGCGGACTGGAGCGCGGTGGCGGCGAAGGCGCAGGTGCTGCCCTTGCCGTTGGTGCCCGCGACGTGGAGCACCGGATAGCGGCGCTCCGGGTGGCCCAGGGCCTCGAGCGCCTCGCGCACCCGTTCCAGCCCCAGCTTGATGCCGGAAGGGTTGAGCCGGGAGAGGAAGCCCAGGGCCTCCTCCGGTGTGCGGGGCGCGCTCATGCCAGGGACGCGAGCCGCGCGGACTCAGCCCAGCAGGCCGAGAATCTGCCCGAGCTTCGCGCGCAGGTCCTTGCGGTTGACGATGCTGTCGATCATCCCGTGCTCGAGCAGGAACTCCGAGCGCTGGAAGCCCTCCGGCAGCTTCTGGCGGATGGTCTGCTCGATGACGCGCGGACCGGCGAAGCCGATGAGCGCCTTGGGCTCGGCGATGATGACGTCGCCCAGCCAGGAGAAGGACGCCGCCACGCCACCCGTCGTCGGGTGCAGCAGCACGGAGATGTACGGCTTGTTGCCGGTGCGGAAGCGGGCGATGGCCGCGGACGTCTTCGCCATCTGCATCAGGGAGAAGATGCCCTCCTGCATGCGAGCGCCGCCGGAGGCCGAGAAGATGAGCGCCGAGCACTTCAGCTCGTGGGCGCGCTCGAAGGTCCTCGCCACCTTCTCGCCCACCACCGAGCCCATGGAGCCGCCCATGAACTCGAAGATGAACGCGCCCACGGAGACCTGGTGGCCGGCGATGCGGCCCACGCCCGAGACGAAGGCGTCGTTCTCCTCCAGGTTCTTGCGCGTGGACTTCAGCCGGTCCTTGTACTTCTTCGTGTCACTGAACCCGAGCGGGTCCTGCGGCTCCAGCTCCTTGTCGAACTCCTCGAAGCTGTCCGGGTCCAGCAGCGTCGCCAGCCGCGCGCGCGCGTTCCACGGATGATGGTGGTCGCAGTGCGGACACACCATCCAGTGCTTCTCCAGCTCCTGCCGGTAGATGATCTCGTCGCAGTTCTCGCACTTGGCCCACAAGCCCTCCATGCGAGACGGACCGGGCTCGGGTTGCTGCTGGGTGTCGACGGCGATGCGGGGCTTCTTCGAAAACCAGGCCATGAGGGGCCGGGGGTTAATCCGACCGTCCCCGCCCGTCAACCGTTCCGTGTGGCGCGCCGCGTCGTCCCTCTTGGGACGGGGCTAGAACTCGAAGGTGTCGTTCAGCTCCAGGACTTCCACCGGCATGCTCGCCAGCTCCTTCTTGAGCTGGGCCACGAAGGCTGGCTTGAGGTGGTAGAGCATCACGGAGGTCCCGTTGCGCTCGAACTTCTGGAGCTCCAGGCCCAGGGTGTGGGGTGTGAGGTGGCCGGAGATGTCGGCCAGCGACTGGAGGGCGTTGGGGAAGGACGTCTCCAACAGGAGCGCCTTGAGGTCGCGCGTCTGGTTGAGGGCCTTCCAGAGCTTGTCGGTGGGGCCGGTGTCGCCGCTCATGGCGAGCGACGTCTTCCCGTTGGAGATGATGAAGCCGCAGGACTCCACGGGGTGGCTCACCGGCACGCTGCGCACGGTGTAGGGCCCCACCTCGAAGGTGCCGCCGGCGCGGAACGTCTTGATGCGCAGGACGGGGTTGGCCTTGGTCGGGATGCGGGTGAAGTCCGGCCAGAGCGCGTTGTTGAACATGTTGTCGCGCAGGGCCTTGGCGCACTCGCGCGAGGCGTGGATGGTGACGGGCTTGTCGCGGCGACCGATGACCAGGTCCGCCATCAGCGGCAGGTCCTTCACATGGTCGAAGTGACTGTGGCCCACGAGGACGTGGTCCACCCGACACAGCTCCTCCAACGAGAGCGTCCCCGTCAGTGCGCCCGCATCGAGCGCCAGCACGTCATCGACGAGAAAACACGTGCTCTTGCACGTGGGAAGCTCGCCACCGTGGCAGCCGAGGACTCGGAGCTTCACGCTAGAGGTCTCCGAACTTCCACTTCATCTCCAGGTATTGGAGGAAGTCGTGGAGTCTGGCCGTGTCATACACGGTGACTCTGTCACCACTGCGTGAGATGAGGCCGGCCCGGATCATCCGGTCCAGCACGTTGCGCACCGCGGGCTCGCCCACGCCAATCTGGCGGGGCATGTCGCGGACCACGAAATCAACCTCTGTGCCCTCTTCGGACGGACGACTCCGGGTCTGGGACAGCAGGATGAGCTGGTGGACGACCCGGCTGGCCGGATCATTGTGGAGCAGGTTCTCAATCTGGGCGTCCGCCTCGGAGAGCCGCCCCGCCAGCGTCTTGATCATCCGGACGGCGATCTCGGCGTTGCCGCGGATCATCGCCTCGAACGTCTTGGGGTCGATGACCAGCAGGCGAGCGTCCTCGTTGACGACCGCGGACGCATTGCGGGGCTTGTTGGAGATGATGGCCATCTCCCCGAAGAATTCTCCGGCACCCAGCACGGCAAGCGTCTTCTCCACGTCGCGCACGCGCTTCGTGATGGAGACCTTGCCCGCCTGGATGACGTACATCTCCCGGCCGGCCTCTCCCTCGCGGAAGAGCTCGGTGCCCTTTGAGAATTCCTTGCCGAAACGTTGAAAGAGGGTTTCCTCGGCGCCCATCCTGCGAGGAGTCAATCAGCCCCTCCCCCCCTGGTCAAATTCCATGTTGTGCGGATCAGTGGGACAGCGAGTGTGTGCAGGCGTCCGCGCCTCAAACCCGACACCCCCTTTTCGCTGGCCGAGACAACGGGCGCGCCGGCCGATAGAAGGCCGCCCGTGGGAACGACCTACAAGCAGTCCGGAGTGGATATCGAGGCCGGCGACGCCTTCGTCGACCGAATCAAGCCCTTCGCCGCGCGGACGATGCGTCCGGAGGTGTTGGCGGGCGTCGGCGGTTTCGGCGGGCTGTTCGCCCTGCCGCCGGGAAAGTACCGGGAGCCGGTGCTGGTGGCGGGCACGGACGGGGTGGGCACCAAGCTGAAGGTGGCCTTCTCCGCGGGCCGGCACGGCACGGTGGGCATCGACCTGGTGGCCATGTCGGTGAACGACATCCTCACCTGTGGCGCGGAGCCGCTGTTCTTCCTGGACTACTTCGCCACCGGGCGCCTGGAGGTGGACGCGGCGGCCGAGGTCGTGAAGGGCATTGCCCTGGGCTGCGAGCAGGCCGGCTGCGCGCTGTTGGGCGGCGAGACGGCGGAGATGCCGGGCTTCTACGCGCGGGGCGAGTACGACCTGGCGGGCTTCTGCGTGGGCGTGGTGGAGCGGTCGGCCATCATCGACGGCAAGAGCGTGAAGCCGGGTGACGCGCTCATCGGGCTGACGTCCTCGGGGCTGCACAGCAACGGGTACTCGCTGGCGCGCAAGGTGCTGCTGGAGGACTCGAAGCTCGCGCTGGACGCGACGCCCGAGGGCCTGGGGCGTCCGCTGGGCGACGCGCTGCTGGAGCCCACGCGCATCTACGTGAAGGACGCGTTGGCGCTGCTGGCCGAGGTGAAGGTGAAGGGCATGGCGCACATCACCGGCAGCGGGATTCCGGGCAACCTGCCCCGGTGCCTGCCGGATGGGACGCGCGCGGTGCTGAGCGAGAAGTCCTGGGTGAAGCCGCCCATCTTCGACCTCATCGCGAAGCTGGGCAGCGTGGCCCGGGACGAGATGTTCAACACGTTCAACATGGGCCTGGGCCTCATCGTCGTGGTGGCACAGGAGGACGTCGCGAAGGCGCTGGAGGTGCTGCGCGGACGGGGCGTGGAGGCCAGCGAGGTGGGCCGCGTGGAAGCGGGCCAGGGCGAGGCCACGGCGGTCATCGAGCCATGAGCGGACGGCGGGTCCGGCTGGGCGTGCTCGTCAGCGGCAGCGGGAGCAATCTCCAGGCGCTGCTCGACGCGTGCGCCCGGGAGGACTTCCCGGCCGAGGTGGCCTGCGTCGTTTCGAACATGCCTGGCGCCTACGCGCTCGAGCGGGCTCGCGCGGCGGGAGTTCCGGCCGTGGTGGTGGACCACAAGGCCCACGCGTCGAAGGTGGAGTTCGAGGCGGCGCTGTTGGAGGCGCTGCGCGCGGCGGGCGTGGAGTGGGTGTGCCTTGCGGGGTTCATGCGGCTGCTCAGCGCGGACCTCCTGGGGCGCTTCACGGGCAAGGTGCTGAACGTCCACCCTTCCCTGCTGCCGTCATTCCCAGGGCTGCATGCGCAGCGGCAGGCCTTGGAGCGTGGCGTGAAGGTGGCCGGGTGCACGGTGCACTTCGTGGACGCGGGCACGGACACCGGGCCCATCATCGGACAGGCGGCCGTGCCGGTGCTGCCGGATGATGATGAGAAGAGCCTGAGCGCTCGCATCCTCGTCGAGGAGCATCGGCTCTATCCATTGGCCGTGCGGCTCGCGGTGACGGGGCAGGTCGCGCTGGATGGGATGCGCACTCGTGTGACGGCGGTGGCGACGGCGGGAGAGCTGGCGCTGCGCAGTCCCGGGGCCGTGAAGTGACGGGCTCGCGAGAGCCAGGAAGCACCTGCGCGGACCCGGCAAAGGACGACAGGCGCGCGGCGCTTCGCGAGGCATCCACGGTGCTCGTGAGCGCGTGCCTGCTCGGGGAAGCCTGCCGGTACGACGGTCGCTCGCAGCGCTCCGAGAGAGTGCTCGCGGCGCTGGAGGGCAAGGCAGTCGTTCCCGTCTGCCCCGAAGTGGGCTCGGGCCTTCCCATCCCTCGTCCTCCCGTGGACCTCTGCGGTGGCTCGGGTGTCGACGTCTGGGCGGGACAGGCGCGGGCGCTGGAACGAGAAGCTCGCGTCGACCGGACCGAGGACTTCAAGCGAGGCGCCCAACTGGCCCTGGATGCCGCGCGCAACTTCGGTGCTTCGGTAGCGCTGTTGAAGGAGAAGAGTCCTTCCTGCGGAAGCCAGCGCGTCTACGAGTCCGGGACACTGCGGCCCGGTGAGGGCATCACCACGGCGCTGCTCCGCTCCGAGGGCGTCACCGTCGTCAGCGACGAGGACCTGTAGCCTGTCGCGCCAGAGCCCTTCCATGTCCGTGCTCTCGCCCTGTCCCGAGAAGATTCGCCGCAGGGGTGGAGAGGTGCTCGGCGACGAGGACTTCGAGCTCGTCCGCTGCGCCTCGTGCGAGACACAGTACCTGCACGACTCGGAAACAGAGGCGCTCTACCTCGACCCGGCGGACCTCACCGTCGTCTGGCGCAACTTCGGCGGCCTGCCTCCTCCATGTAGGGGCTGTGGCCGCCTGGACTGGGACTTCCAGGTCCTCCCCAATCCCGGCGACGAAGCCGCCCGCCAGGGCCCGTGGAGCTGGGCGCTCTCATCTAGTTCGACGACACGACGAACTCGTCACCCGCCCGTGGCGCGAAGCACGCCTCCACGTCCGCCTCGGTGACATCGCCCAGAGTGCCCGGGTGCCAGCGCGGCTTGTTGTCCTTGTCCACGAGCACCGCGCGAATGCCCTCGCGGAAGTCCGCGCGCGCCGTCATCGACTGGCTCAGCCGGTACTCCACCGCCACCATCTCGTCGTAGTCCCGCGTGCGCCCCATCCGCAGCTGGCGCAGTGACACCTTGAGACTCGTCGGACACATGCGCACCAGCGTCGCCCACGTCTCCTGGGCCCACGCCGTGCCCTCCGCCTCGAGCGCCTGCTGGATGTCCTCCACCCGCTCCGCCGCGAAGCACCGGTCCATCGCCGCGTGCTGCGTGGCGAGCACCGACGTCCCCGCGTCCGCGTGGAAGCCCGCCAGGATCCGCTCCACCACCGCGCTCGCCGGCCCCGTCCCCCACTCCGCCTTCACCAGCGCCTCCAACACCGAGGCGAGCCGCGCGGACTCCACGTGGTGCGTCCCGTAGCCGAGCCACATCGCGTCCGCCGCGCTACACCGGGCCCCGGTGAGCCCCAGATACGTCCCCGACTCACCCGGGAAGCGCGGCAGGAACCAGCCGCCCCCCACGTCCGGGAACAACCCCAGCGCGGTCTCCGGCATCGCCAGCACCAGCTTCTCCGTCACGACCCGATACGCCCCGTGGATGGAGAGCCCCACCCCGCCGCCCATGCAGACGCCGTCCACCAGCGACACGTACGGCTTGCCGAAGTGGTGGATGCGGTGGTTCAGCGCGTACTCGGCGCGGAAGAACTCACGCGACACCCGCTCCTGCTCGCCCCGAGGAGACTCGGCCACGGACGCCGCCACCGCGCGCACGTCGCCTCCCGCACAGAAGGCCCGGCCACCCGCGCCCTGGATGACCACGGCTTTCACCGCCGGGTCCGCCGCCCACGCATCCAGTTGGGGATGCAGCTGTCGGCACATCTCCAGATTCAGCGCGTTCAGCGCCTTCGGACGGTTCAGCGTCACCACGCCCACCGCCCCACGCGTCTCCATCAGCACGCCATCACTCATGTGGAGCCCCGAATATCAGTCATGTCGGCCTGACGCGCGCGATTCGTGGACCGCCCCGTCCCCCGCCGCGCTATGGGTGGGAAACCATGACACCTTCCGACACGCCCCTG
The DNA here is from genome assembly GCF_013336715.1 of Myxococcus sp. CA056. NCBI lineage: Bacteria > Pseudomonadati > Myxococcota > Myxococcia > Myxococcales > Myxococcaceae > Myxococcus > Myxococcus sp. CA056. The sequence continues at coordinate 778,307 of NZ_JABUMT010000004.1, read as the reverse complement.
CGCGCCGCCGTGTTCGACATGGACGGTACCCTCGTCGACAACATGGTGTTCCACAACCAGGCCTGGGTGGCGCTCGCGCGCAAGCTCGGCCTGTCCCTCACCGCCGACGACTTCCAGACCCGCTTCGCCGGCAAGAAGAACGAAGAAATCCTCCCGGAGCTGCTCGGCCGAGCGCTCGCACCCGACGAACTGGAGCGGCTCGCGGACGAGAAGGAGAACCACTACCGCACCCTCTACCGGCCCCACCTGCGGCTGCACCGGGGCGCCGAAGCCTTCATCTCCCGCCTGCGCGCGGCCGGCATCCCCATGGCCATCGCCACCGCGGCACCCCACGGCAACCGGGAGCTGGTGATTGACGGGCTGGGCCTGCGCCCCGTCTTCCACCGCATCGTCGGCGCCGAGGAGGTCTCCCGGGGCAAGCCCTTCCCGGACATCTTCCTCGCGGCCGCCCAGGGCCTGGGCGTCGACCCCTCCCAGTGCCTGGCCTTCGAGGACGCCATCCTCGGCGTCATGTCCGCGCACGACGCTGGAATGCCCGTGGTGGGAATCACCACCACGACGTCCTCGACGCAGCTGCGACAGGCCGGTGCCCTCTGGACGCTCCCGGACTTCACCACCCTTCCGCCCGAGCTGGAGACGCGCCTCTTCGGCGTGGGGAGCTGAGCCCGGGGCCGGGTCACTCCGCCCCCACCGGCCTTCACGGCGCGCCAAAAGGGAGCCAGCGGCGCGGGACGTTGTGTAGTGTTGCCCGCCTCATGACGTCCGCAGCCAAACTCAAGCTTCCCTCGGGTCCATCCCGGCACGTGTATGACGTCATCGTGCTGGGCAGTCAGCTGGGTGGTGCGCTCTCGGCCGCGTTGCTCGCCAAGCGCGGCCATCGCGTCCTGCTGGTGGAGCACGACGGCATGGGCCCGGGTTACGAGCACGGCGGCTACGTGCTCCCCTACGCGCCCTTCGTCGCGCCGCCCCTCAAGGCCATGCCCGCCGTGGAGGAGGCCCTCACCGAGCTGGGCCTCACCACCACCGTGCAGCGCGCGCTGCGCCCCCACTCCCCCGAGCTGCAGCTCGTCCTGCCAAGAAACCGCATGGACCTGCACTCCGACGCCACGCGCCGCAAGGCCGAGGTGACGCGCGAGCTGGGCGAGGAAGGCGAGGCGCTGCTGGGCGCGCTGGTCGGCACCACCGCGCAGCACGAGGCGAGCGACGCCTTCTTCAAGGCCCACCCCGCCCTGCCCCCGGATGGATTCTTCGAGGGATGGGGCCTCAAGAAGCTCATCAAGGCCCACCCCGGGCTGGAGACTCCGCTCCGGCTGGCCTCGGACGCCCCCGCCGCCTCCCTGGTGCGCGGGCTGCGCCCCTTCATCAACCACCTGGAGAAGCCGGAGTCGCCGCTCGCGCTCACCCGGACCTTGTCCCAGGTGCTGGCGGCGCCCTCCTTCTTCGCCGGCGGCCACGACGGCCTGCGAGAGATGCTCACCCGGCGGCTGGCGGAGCTGGGCGGCGACGTGCTCGGACGCGACAGCCCCACCGGCTTCATCGTCGAGGAGCTGTCCTTCGACGGCAGCAAGTTCGCCGGCGTGAAGCTGGTCCGCTCGGACACGATCTACCGCGCGGCCTGCCTGGTGGCCGCCACCGACTCCGGCGCGCTGCGGCGGCTGGTGACGGACAAGAAGCACCACCGTGGCCTGATGGAGCACCTGGATCAGTCCACGACCAAATCCATCCTCTTCACCGTCAACTGGGTGGTGCCGGAGACAGCGCTCCCTCGTGGCCTGGGCGAGCTGACGCTCGTGGACACCCAGGACGCGGAGCTGGGCGCCATGCTGCTCCAGCTCCACCCCGCGCGCGCCTCGGCCACGGGTGGCAAGGAGAGCAAGGACGCGGAGGCCCTGCGCGTCGTGTGCGCCGGCGTCTTCATCCCCGCGTCCGCTCGGGAGCTGGGCGAGGAGCACCTTCAGGCCCTGGCCACCCGCATCGACGCGCAGCTGGACGCCGTCATGCCCTTCACCGCGCAGCACCGGCTCTTGCGCTCCGTGCCCTACCTCGACGCCAGCGGCTCGCGCGGCACGCGGCTGATGCCGCACCCGCTCTACAGCTTCGAATCGGAAGCAGTGCTGGGCGTCACCGGTTTGAGTCAGCGAACCCCGGTGAAGAACCTGTTGCTCGCGGGCCGCGAGGTGCTTCCCGGCCTCGGCCTGGAGGGCGAGCTGCTCGCCGGAGTGCGCGCCGCACGCCTGGTTCAAGACATGTTGAACAAGAAGGATCCGCTCAAGGGCTGATCCAAACGGCTGAAAGGCTGGATTTCCAAGCGGCTTTCTGGCAGGTTCCGCCGCTCTTTATCGGCAGGCGTCCAACGCCCCAGTTTTCAAGGAGTTAGAGGTCATGGCGTGGAAGTGTGACATCTGTGGCAAGCGTCCGCTCGTCGGCAACAACGTCAGCCACGCGAACAACAAGACCAAGAAGCGAACCCTCCCGAACCTGCAGAAGGTCCGGGCCAGCGTCGAGGGCCGCACGGAGCGCGTTCTCGCCTGCACCCGCTGCATCAAAGCGGGCAAGGTGACGAAGGCGGCTTGAAGTAATGCGCTCGGGGGTGGGGTCCTCACGCGCTTCATCCACGAAACTCCCTCCCACCGAGCGGCTTCATCCCCGCGCGGACGACCTTGATCTACGCTCCATCGGGTCGGTCGTCCGCCGGTTACATGACGAGGACGTCGTTGCCGTCCGTGCGGTTCGCCCCGCGTTGCCCGCTGTCACCCAGGCAGCGACGGCCGTGGCGAATGCGTTGCGGGCGGGCGGCAGGTTTCTCTACGTAGGTGCTGGCACCAGTGGACGTCTGGGCGTGCTCGACGCCAGCGAGTGTCCTCCTACGTTCGGCAGCCCTCCTTCCCAGGTCCAGGCTCGCATCGCCGGTGGACGCCGGGCGCTGACTCGTGCCGTGGAAGGCGCCGAGGACGACGCCGACGCGGGCGCCTCCGACGTGCGCGCCTTCGACGCGGGCCCTCTCGACGTCGTGTGCGGCATCTCCGCCAGCTCCTCCACGCCGTATGTCCGGGGCGCGCTGCGTGAAGCAAAGCGGCGTGGGGCGCACACGGTGCTGGTGTGCTGCAACCCTCCCAGAGCTCGCACGGACGTGGACACCCTGGTGCTGGCGCGCACGGGGCCGGAGCTGGTGGCCGGCTCGACGCGGCTGAAGGCCGGCACCGCGACGAAGCTGATCCTCAACGCCATCACCACCGCGGCCTTCGTGGCGCTGGGCAAGGTGTACCGGGGCCGCATGGTGGACGTGCGCCCCGCCAACGCGAAGCTGCGAGCCCGCGCCGCGCGAATGGTGGCCGAGCTGACGCACCTGCCCGCTCCGGAAGCCTCCCGTCTGCTGGAGGCATCCGGCGGCGAGGTGAAGGTGGCCGTGGCCATGCACTTCACGGGGCTGGACGCCCGGGGGGCCCGGAAGCGTCTCCAGGAGAACGGCTTGCGTGCGCTTGGCGGCCCGGGACGTAAGGGCGCACACGCACGGAGCCCCCGCTCGCCCGTCCGCTGACGGCGCGGCGTGGGGGGCGAGTCTTAGACTTGGAGGCATGCGCCTCCAACCTCCCCTCCCTGACTCCCAGCGCCCGCGCCTGTGCGTCGGGTTGCTGTCCGGCACCAGCGCGGATGCGGTGGAGGCCGCGCTGTGCGAGGTGACGGGCACGGGCGGCGGAGCCCGGCTGCACCTGCTGTCCCACGTCTCCGCGCCCTTTCCCCCAGAGCTGGTGGTCCGGATGCTGGGGCCCCAGGACGCCCGCTCCCTGAGTCAGCTCGACTTCGAATTGGCGGAGCACTTCGCTCGCGCCGCGCTCCAGGCGATTGAGCGGGCCGGGGTGGCGCTCTCGGACGTGAGCGCCATCGGCTCTCACGGGCAGACGATGGCGCACCTGCCACCGGGGACCTCGGCCTTCCCCTCCACCTTGCAGATTGGCGAACCCTCCGTCATCGCCGAGCGCACGGGACTGCCCGTCGTCAGCGACTTCCGCACAAGGGACGTAGCCGCCGGGGGCCATGGCGCGCCGCTGGTGCCCTACTTCGACTGGGTGGCCTTCCGAAACCCCGAGGCCCCTCGCGCCCTGCAGAACATCGGCGGTATCGCCAACGTGTCCGTCGTCAGCGCGCGACTGGATGACACCCTCGCCTTCGACACCGGGCCCGGCAACATGGTGATGGACGGGCTGGCGCGGCGCGTTACCCAGGGAAAACTGGCGTGCGATCTGGACGGGAGCCTGTCGCGACAGGGCCAGGTGATTCCGGCGCTGCTGGCGGACCTGCTCACGGACGCGTTCCTCGCGCAGCCTCCTCCCAAGAGCACCGGGCGCGAGCGCTACGGTGATGTGATGGTGGAGCGCCTGTGGGCGCGCTACGCGGACCGCCCCCATGATTTGATGGCCACCGCGCTGGAGTTCACCGTGGAGAGCACCGCGCGGGCGTACGAGACGTGGGTCCTGCCTCGCACTCCAGGTCTGGAGGCGATGTACGCCTCGGGAGGGGGTACCCGGAATCCCCGGTTGATGGAGCGGCTTGAGGAGCGGCTGGCCCCCCTTCCCGTCCGCCGGCTTGATACCCTGGGATTTCCGGAAGGAGCGAAGGAAGCGGCCCTGTTCGCGTTGCTGGCCGCCGAATTCCTCGTGGGAACCCCCGCGAATGTCCCGTCCGCAACTGGCGCGAAGCGTCGAGTCGTTCTAGGAAAGCTGACACCGTGAGCAGCGTGAACCTGATGGCCCGCGAGGTGGCCGCCAAAATCGTCTTTTACGGACCTGGCTTGTCCGGCAAGACGACCTCGCTGCGGAAGATCTACGAAACCGTCCGGCCCGCGCACCGGGGCGAGATGATGTCCATCGCCACCGAAGGCGACCGGACGCTCTTCTTCGACTTCCTCCCCGTGAAGGTGGAGCGCGTCGGGGACTGCTCGGTGCGGCTGGCGCTGTACACCGTGCCCGGCCAGGTCTTCTACAACGCGACGCGGAAGCTGGTGCTCCAGGGCGCCGACGGCGTCGTCTTCGTGGCGGACTCGCAGCCGGACGCGATGGACGCCAACCGCGAGTCGCTGGCGAACCTGGAAGAGAACCTCTTCGAGCACGGCATCCGGCTGGACCGCTTCCCGCTGGTGATGCAGTGGAACAAGCGGGACCTGGAGAACGTGCTGCCCGTGGAGCAGCTCCGCCAGGAGCTCAACCCGCGCGGCGTGCCGGACTTCGAGACCGCCGCCACCAATGGGCGCGGGGTGCTCGACACGCTCAAGGCCATCACCCGGCTGGTCATCAAGGACCTGCGCGCCAAGCGCATCGTCCCGCCGCCGCGCCCGGTGGCCCCCGTCGGTGGCGCGCAGCCCGCGGGTCTGGAAGCGCAGCTCGCCCAGCACCTCCAGCACCGGCAGCCGCCCCCTTCGACGCATCTGGCCCCGCCCTCGGGCCATGGCCCCGCCGTGGCGATGATGCCGACGCCGGTGCCTCATCGTCCTTCGGGCTCGTTCCCCGCGATTGCTCCCCCGCCTCGGGTGGAGCCCATGGTGGCGCCGCCTCCGCCTCCCATCGTGGCCCCCATCTCGCAGGCCACCTCCGCCAAATTGCTCGGCGCGGTGAGCGCACTGGCGCCGGGAGACATGTTCGACCACGCGCGCGCGGCCGAGGCCGCGTTCATGGCGGGCAACTACTCCACCTGCGTCACGGCCTGCACGGACGCCATCCGGCGCTCGCTGGCGTTCGCGGGTGAGGGCACGCTGGCGCAACAGGCGTTCCTGCTCCGCGTGGATGGGGCGGATCTGCTGCGCATCCAGGGACTTGCCACCCAGCAACACCTGCGCGTCGATGACGCGGCGTTCGCGCTCTATGTACTGATGCAGACCTTCGTCCGCCTCAACGCGGTGGGCCTCCCCGCCTCGGAGTAGCAGCGCGGACGGTGGAGCGCCCCGGCACCTCGCACGGGGCGAGGAGCCGACTCGGACGCCTGCGCCAGCACGGAGGCGACTCCGGCGCCTCGTTCCGCGTGGAGCCGACTCCGCCGCCTCGGTCAGGGCGGAGCCGACTCGGGCGCCTCGAACAGCGCGGCGCCGACTCGGGCGCACCGGTCAGCGCGGCGCGGTGAGCTGCAGCAAGCCCATGCGGTGCAACTTCGCGAGCGTCTTGAGCGTCTCCAGCTCCCTCGCGGGACTCGCCAGGACGATGGTGGACACATCCCACGTCCCACTCACCAGGCCCGCGATCTGCCGCTCCTCGGGTTTGAGCAGCGACATGCCCTGCGGGTCGTGAATCACGAGGGGAACCAGCAGCGGCGGCATGTCCGAGTACAGCGCCGCGACGTGCTCACGCTGCACCAGCCGGGCGAACTCGCGCACGCGCCGGTCCGCGGGGTCGCTCGCCAGCAAGGACGCGCAGACGATGCCCGCCGCGTCGAACTGGCCCTCGCGCATCAGCACCGCGCCCTTCTCCAGCATCTCCGCCACCGGGTCCGCCTCCACCTGCGGCGCCCCATCCACCTCCACCAGCTTCGCCCGGAGCAACTCGTACACCCGCCGCGTCACCGACGAGCGGGACACGCCCATCGACAGCCGCAGACGTCCCAGGTTCTGCGGCGTCGCGCACAACCCCAGGATGATTCGATGCATCAGCGGCTGGCTCGGGCTGGGCGGCGTCAACGCGCGGACGCTGAGCGCGTCGATGGGCAGCGCCTTGTCCACGTCCGGCTGCTCATCCACCCAGCGCAGCGATTCGAACAACAGCTCGCGGATGCTCATGTCGGACGGAACCCAGTCCTCGCCCGAGCGGTCCGCGTCCTCCGTCCAGTGGAACGTCCCCCGCTCGGCAATCGTCAGGTCCGTCATCGCCGCGAACAGCTCCTCGCGGCCCAAATCCCGAATCCACCGCGACTGGAGCCCGTGCACGTCGAACGCGGCGTCCACGTCCGGCGTGCGCGACAGCTCGTCGAAGGCGGCGAGCACCTTGGCGCCCGAGGCGAGCTTCGCCAGCGCGAGGAGCCGGGCCACCCTCCCACGCAGGCCTTCCGAGGCCGTGGCCCCGACCTGACCGGAGAGAAGGAAGAGCTTCCGCTCGCCGGCCTCCCAGGAGAGCTGGAGCGTCCCCGTCTTGCGGGAGCTGTCCAACCATTGAAGGAACTCGGGAAGCGGATAGCTGAAGAGGTCGCCGTGGAGGGCCATGCGTTCTGTTTCGAGGATACAGTCGCGAGCCGTGCGCGTCGCGCTCCTGTTCATCGATGGTGTGGGCATTGGCCGGAAGGACCCGGCCATCAACCCGCTCGCCCACCGTGAACACCTGCTTTCCTTCTTCCAGGACGCCCCAGGCCCCACCCTGCCGGACGGAGGGCGCTGTATTCCCGTGGACACGACGTTCGGCGTGTCCGGAAGGCCCCAGTCCGCCTCGAACCAGACGGCCATCCTCACGGGAGACCCGGCCCCCGCCCTCATCGGCCAGCACGTGCTGGGCTACCCCAACGCCCCCTTGCGCGGGCTGCTCGCGGACCGCTCCATCGTCAAGCGCCTGCTCGCGGCCGGCCGCACCGCCACCTTCGCCAACGCCTACCCCGCGCCCTACCTGGACGCGCTCGGCGTCCCCCGGCGCCCCACCACCCTGCCTCCGGAGTTCACCCCGACACCCGAGGCCCGGCGCCGCATGAAGCCCTCCGCGTCCAAGCTGGCCTTCGCCGCGGGCCCCGTGCCCCTGCGCACGCTGGAGGACGCCCGGGCCGGAGACGGCCTCACCCCGGACATCACCGGCGCCAACGCTCGCGCCTACGGCCTGCCCGCCCCCGAGCGCACGCCCGAGGAGGCCGCCGACATCTTCTGGCGCGTGACCGCGGGCGCGGACTTCACCTTCTTCGAGCACTACCTCGCGGACGAGGCCGGCCACGCGCAGGACTTCGTCGCGGCCCATGCCGCGCTGGACACCTTCGACGCCTTCCTGCGCGCCGTCGTGGCCCACCGTCCCGCCGATGCCCGGGTGATGGTGTGCAGCGACCACGGCAACGTCGAGGACCTGTCCACGCGAGGACACACCCTGCACCGCGTCCCCGTGCTCTACTTCGGCCCCCCCGCGCCGGACGTCGACGGCTTCACCACCGTCGCGGACGTGGGGCGCGCGGTGCTGCGCTGGCTCGGGGTGGAGTGAGGCTCGTGACGAGGGGATGGATGCGAAGACAGGGGAGCCTCGGCCACGCCCTGGTCCTGCTGGTGCTGGGCTTTCTCGCCGGCTGCTCCGCGCCACGACGAACCACCATGGACGTCCCGACGGACGCCATGCGAAAGCCCGGTACGCCCACCGCCAGCGGAGCGCGCATCACCCTGGAGTTCCAGCCGCGAGACTCCGACGCCGCCACCCAGGTCCGCCTCGCCGTCGAACGCGCCCTGCCGCGCATGGCCCGCTGGGGCACCTTCGACGACTCCGTCGCCATCATCATCCACCCCAACCACGCCGCCCTGGAGCGCGCCGCCAACCGCCCGGACCATGACTTCCTGCGCGCGTGGGCCCGCTACGAGCAGATCGAACTCCAAAGCCCCCGCACCTGGACGCTCCTGGGCGCAAGCCAGGCCCAGGTGGACGAGCTGCTGCTGCACGAGCTCACCCACAGCCTGATGTATCAGGTGGCCTCGGACCGCCTGGGCTGGACGCGCAAGCGCATCCCCCTGTGGTTCCGCGAGGGCATGGCCTCGTACACCGCCGAGCAGGGCTACCGCGTCACCTCCCTCGAGGACCTCGCCCGCTACTGGAGCACCCATCCCCGCGCGGACCCGCTGGCCCAGGCCGACACCCTCTACCGACGCGAGAGCGACATCGTCTACGGGGCCGCCCACCACGCCTTCACCTTCCTGGCCCGCCGCTACGGCGAGCCCGTGGTGCGGGGCATCCTCCACGCCATGAGCCAGGGGCCCGACTTCGCCGAGGCCTTCACCCAGGCCGTGGGCCTCTCCCCCGACACCTTCCTCCAGGACTTCCGCCGCTACATCCAATGGCGCGGATTCAAGGGCGGCAGGCAACTTCGCCTCGCGCCCCCTCCTACTCCGGAGCCGCTGGGCATCCCTCCCCCCACCTCCCCCTGAGTCGCCGCCACCACCTGTTGCCCGGTTGCATTTTTTAAAACTGCACACTGGATGCAGAGAACAAACTGGTGGCACAATTTCGGCCGAGCTGAAATCCGCGCCACAGGTTGGGGAAGCCTGTGCGGGGACGGGAGGGGGTAATCGATGGCCGAGCAGCAGCGGAGCAGCCCAGCGCTGTCCGCCGAGGCAACGGACTCTCGGACACTGCTGGAGCGACTCCAGCAGTCCGCCGACGTCCTGGATCAACTCAGCGTGACGCGAGCCCCGGGGCTTCCCGAGGGCGCGCAGGTGACATTGCGCCAGGAAGCCGAGGCCCTGCGGGAGATGCGCGGGGAGTTGGGGCTCCTGCTCAAGAGCTGGTCGCTGCTCACCGACACGTCCCAGAAGCTGCTCAACCTGCCACCCGACGAATTGGAGGCTGGCGTCCGCGCCGCGCTGGAAGTCCTTGGCCGGCAGATCGACGCGCAGCGCGGTTACGTCAACCTCCTCTCCGACGACGGCGAGCACCTGTCGGACTCCTACGAGTGGTGCGCTCACGGCATGCAGCCCCACGGACTGGCGACCCACCGGGGACGCTCCGTGGTGGACTTCCGCTGGTCGCTGGACGAGCTGCGCGCGGGCCGCATGGTGACGGTGACGGACGCGGCGAAGCTTCCCCTCGAGGCCACCGAGGAGCGTCGCCTCTGCGCCCTGCTGTCCATCCGCTCCTACATCAACGCGCCGCTGCTGCTCGCGGGCCGGTTGATCGGCTGGATGGGGTTCGACGCCATGGACCAGCCGAGGGAGTGGAAGCCGGAAGAGCGGCACCTGATGCGCTTGACGGGCCATGTGCTGGTCAACGCGGTGGAGCGCAAGCGCCGGGATGCGCAGCTCCTCCAGGAGAAGGAGCGGGAGCAGCGCGCGCAGTCCCTCGGCATCCTCGCGGCGGGGCTGGCGCACGAAATCAACAACCCGCTCGCGTACACGGCGGGCAACCTCGAATACCTGCGCGAGCGACTGCCCGGCCCCAACGAGCCCACCGACGAGGAATGTCGCCAGGTCCTCGACGAAGCCCTGGAGGGCACGCTGCGAATCCAGCGCATCGTCGCGGACCTCAAGGCCCTCTCGGCCACGAGCGCCGAGGCCATGGAGCCGGTGGACCTCAAGGCCGTCACGGAGAGCACGCTCCGGATGGCGGCCAACCAACTGCGCCACCGGGCGCAAGTCGTGCGCGACTACGACACGGAAGTGCCCCGGGTGCGTGGCACCGCGACGAAGCTGGGCCAGGTGCTGCTCAACCTGGTGCTCAACGCCGCCCACGCCATCCCCGACGGGCACGCCTCCCAGCATCGCATCACCGTCGCGTTGCGCGCCGAGGCCGATGAGGTGCGGCTCTCCATCAGCGACACCGGCTGCGGCATCGCCGCGGACGTCATGCCCCGCATCTTCGACCCGCTCTTCACCACGCGTCGCTCGGGCGAAGGCATGGGCATGGGCCTGGCCATCTGTCGCGACATCATCTCCGCGCTGGGGGGACGCATTGGCGTGAGCAGTGAGCCAGGCCAGGGGACCACCGTGGAAGTGTTCCTGCCTCGCGCGGAGCATGACGCCTTCGTCGCACCGCTCCCCCGGGTCGGCCCTCCGTCCCTGGGGCGACGCGTGCTGGTGGTGGATGACGAGCCTCGCGTGCTCGACTTGATGCGCAGGCTCCTGCGAGGCCACGAGCTGGTCACCCTCGCCAATGGCCGCGAGGCACTGGCGCACCTGGGCCAGGACAGGGCCTTCGATGTCATCCTCTGCGACTTGATGATGCCGGAGCTGACGGGCATGGACGTGTACCACTCCGTCCGCGACACCTGGCCGGGGCTGCATGACCGCATCGTCTTCATCAGCGGCGGCGCGTTCACCCCGGAGACGAAGCGCTTCCTCCAGGAAGTGCGCAACCCGGTGCTCGCCAAGCCCTTCGAGGCGCAGCACCTGCGCGACATGGTGATGACGGTGGGCTCCGCGCGGCTGGAGTGAGCGCCAGGCGGAGGCTCGCGACTCAGAGAGGCGACGGCTCCGCGACCAACTCCACGCGGCGGCTGCGCGCGAAGCACCCTGGAGTCCCGTCATCACACGGAGGCTGGTCCGCGCCGTGCGTCTCCAGCAGCAGGCGGCTTCCCTCCACGCCGAGCGCCTCGAGCCTCGCTGCCACGGACTGAGCGCGCCCCAAGCCCAGCGACGCGTTGACGGACTCGGTCCCCAGCACATCCGCGTGGCCCCGCAGCCGGACGCGCAGGCTCGGACGCTCACGAAGACAGTCCGCCGCGCGCAGCAGCGAGGATTCCCCGTCCGGGGAGAGTCGGGTGTCGAAGAAGGCGAAGAAGATGGGCTCCAGTTCGCAGGTGCCAGGAGGCTCGGCACCGGAGGACACGGAGGCCGTGGCCACGGATTGAATGGGAGACAGCCGTCGAGCCTCCGCGAGCACCTCATCGACGACCCGCGCCGCCACGTCCTCCGGGAGCGGCCTGTTCGCAGCGGCGCCGTACTCGATTCCCACCACCGCTTCCTGGGGCTGCCCCATGAGCAGGAAGGCGGGACGTTGTTGCCACTGCACGGTGACGCCGTCGCGCTCATACGCCGTCGAGGTGATGCGCACCGTGTCGCCGGGCCGCGCGTCGAGCGTCACGCGCCCGCGCATCACGAAGCGATAGCCCTCCACGTACGAGAAGACATCCGAGCGTCCCTCGTACACCGTCGTCACGTCGAGCCAGTGCAGCCCGAGCGGCAGCTCATGCCGGGGGCCGCCCGACGCGCTCCGCGCACCATCTTCTGGGGCCGATGGCAGGGGGCGTCCATCCAACGTGGACTCCACCGAGATGAGCTCCCAGTTACCACCCGGGCTCAGCCTGTCGTCGTGCACCAACTCCAACCACGCTTCGCCCGTGGGCAGGGGCTCCGCGCCTCCGACGCCGCCCACGAGGAGCACGAACAGAACACCCAGCGCCGACAGCAGACGCCTCGCGACACGACCTCCGTCACGAGACGTCGCACGACTCCACATGACGCCAGCCTTTGCTCGCGGCGCCATGCGGCGCAATAGACTCCGCGCGCCGCAACTTACGTCCCGGGCCGTCGCACGACTCCACGCAACGCCAGTCCTTGCTCGTGGCGCCATCCGGCTCCACAAACCCCTCGCAACGCGACCTCCGTCCCGGGACATCGCATGACTCCACGCAACGCCAGTCCTTGCTCGTGGCGCCATCCGGCTCCACAAACTCCTCGCAACGCGACCTCCGTCCCGGGACATCGCATGACTCCACACGACGCCAGTCCTCGCTCGCGGCACGGCACGGTTTCTTCTCGGCGGTTCGCCCTCCGCGCCTGAATCAGCGGCTCGAGCCGACAACAGACGCCACACGACGCGGGCTCCCCTCAGGAGCACCGCGCCGCTCTCCGCCCATCCGCCCGGCGGTGCCGGACGTTCTTTGTGCCATGCCCCCCGCATTGGCGAATCAGGGCTTCTCGCGAGCCGGCGACGCCTGCAGTGTCGTCGGGCTGGGGAGGATGGGCGGACGGTCCTTGCCTTCGACCGCGCGCTGGAGCTCGATCTCCTGGAGCAGCGCCGCGGGCGCCACCGTGGACACGGGCACGTTGCCGCTCTCCGCGCCGCAGAAGCCGTTGAAGATGCCCCGCTTCTCGCCGGTGGCCATGATGCGGTTCACCGCTGACAGCGGCGTGCCCACAATCTCCACGCCACGCACCAGCGACTCCTTTCCCGTCTTCACATCCACCCGGTACACCATGCGCGGAACCCCCTTGAAGGCCTGGTAGCCGTAGCTGGACGTGTTGGTGTTGCCCCCGGTGATGTCGCGGATGATGAGGCCATAGGGCTTGTTCTGCCGCTTCGCCTCGTCGATGAGCATCTGCTTCAGCTTCGCGTCGCTCACCTGCCGCGTGCTCTCCACCATCAGATTCGCCATGCGCGCCACCGGCTTCAGCGTGCCCTGGCTGCGCCCGTGTCCGTTGGAGTTGAGGAACCCATCCACCGGACGTCGACCCAGCAGGTAGTTTCGCAGCACGCCCTTCTCCACCAGCGTCACCCGCTGCCCCTTCACTCCCTCTTCGTCATAGAGGTAGTACCCGTTGAGCGGCTCCCCGGCCAGTGCACGTTGGGACGGGTCATCGTGGATGGACAGGAACGCGGGCAGCACCAGCTTCCCGATCTGCCCCTTGAAGGTCTTCCCCTCGTTGTCCCCATCCTGCCTGTCGCCCTCCAGCCGGTGCCCCACCGTCTCGTGGAAGAGCACGCCCGAGGCCTCCGGCGCGAGAATGGCGGGCCCCGAGTACGGGTCGATGGCGGGAGCCTGCCGCAGCGCGAGCAGCTCCTCGATGACCTTCGCCGCCGCCGCGCGCACGCGTTCATCGTCCGGGAGCCCCGCCTCCGTGGGCGCGTAGAAGTCACGCGAGTCATCCAGGAGCTGCCCGTCCGGCGCCCGCGTCACCGCCGTGACATGGAGCCCGTACAACGTCTCCTCCGTCACCAGCCGCGTGCCCTCCGTGGACACGAACAGCCGAGTCACCTTGTCCGAGGTGACTCGGACCTCCGAATCGAAGATCTCCGGATGCGCGTTGAACTGCGCGGACACCTCACGCGACAGCTTCACCCAGCGCTCGCGGTTGAACGGGTTCGCCACCGGCGGCTGGACGAAGCTGCTCGCCTTCTCCTTCGTGAAGGAGGCCGGACGCTTCGGGTCCTCCACCGAGTAGACGTCCTCGCCCTTCTTCTTCAGGAACTGGAAGAGCGCCGACTTGTACTTCTCGTCGGTGATGAGCCACAGCGCGGTGCGCAGCGCCAGCGGCGAGTCATCCAGCGGGCCTTCCTTGCGCGAGGTGTAGCTGGTGCCCTTGGTGGAGAAGGAGAACTCCAGCCCCTCCTCGACCGAGCTGTCGAAGGCATAGTCGCCCACCCGCGTGTCGACGTAGAGCCGACGCTCGCGGTAGCCGTCGTCCAGGAAGACGGCGCCATAACGCGCGGCCACGACCTCCTGCGCGTAGTCCTTGAGCTGGTAGCTCATGAAGTACGGCGGCTCGTGACTCTGGAGCTTGAGCTGCTGTTGGTTGCGCGACAGCTCGCTCGACATCGCATCGAGCAGCGTCAGTCGCGAGTCCTGCGCGGGCGTCGCCGCCAGCAACACGGCCGAGGCCGCCAGCAGGGGGAGAACGGGTCGGGTGAGGGAATTCACGGCCCCCACTGTACCCAAACCACCCCGCAAGACGAGCAGGTCCGCCGACCCCAGGTGCCCCTCCCGACACCTGGAGTCGTGGACCCCTGCCCGGAGGGTCGGCTTCCGGGCCCCTGCTTACGCCTTGGTCACCTTCTCGCGGCCCAGGGACACGCCCTTGGTCGCGTTGCGGGTGTCAATCACACACGACGAATTCGCCACCACCGCCGCGTAGTCGATGTTGGAGTGGTCCGTGAGGATGATGACGACGTCGTAGTCGCCCAGCTTCTCCGGCACCAACGGGACGGACTTCATCTCCATGTTGAAGCCGTGGCCCTTGTGCAGCTCGGGCACGTACGGGTCATGGTAGCTGATGTCCGCGCCCTTCTCCGCCAGGAGCGTCATGATGCGCAGGGAAGGACTCTCGCGCATGTCGTCGATGTCCTTCTTGTACGCGGCGCCCAGGCAGAGCACGCGCGCGCCGTTGAGCGTCTTGCGGCTCTTGTTGAGCGCTTCCATGGTGCGCTGCACCACGTAGTACGGCATCTGCCAGTTCACCTCGCCGGCCAGCTCGATGAACTTGGTGTGGAACTCGTACTCGCGCGCCTTCCACGTCAGGTAGAACGGGTCGATGGGGATGCAGTGCCCACCGAGACCCGGGCCCGGGTAGAACGGCTGGAAGCCGAAGGGCTTGGTGCTGGCGGCCTGGATGACCTCCCACACGTCCACGTTCATCCGGTCGCAGAGCATCTTCATCTCGTTGACCATGGCGATGTTCACGCAGCGGTAGATGTTCTCCAGCAGCTTGGCGAGCTCCGCCACGCGGGTGGAGGACACCGGCACCACTTCCTTCAGCGCGCTGCCGTACAGCGCGGCCGCCACCTCGGAGCACTCCGGGGTGTAGCCACCGACAATCTTCGGAATCGTCTTCGTGTTGAAGTTCTTGTTGCCCGGGTCCTCGCGCTCGGGGCTGAAGGCCAGGTGGAAGTCCACGCCCGCCTTGAGGCCGTTCTTCTCGAGCAGGGGCTTGAGCACCTCCTCGGTGGTGCCCGGGTACGTCGTGGACTCCAGGATGAAGAGCTGTCCCCGGCGCACGTGCGGCGCGAGCGACTCACCCGTCTGGATGATGTAGCTCATGTCCGGCTCACGCGAAGCCGTCAGCGGCGTGGGCACGCAGATGATGACGCAGTCCAGGTCCTTCGCCTTCGCGAAGTCGTTCGTCGCCTTCAGCTTGCCGGACTTCGTGAGCTCCGCCAGCGGCCCGCTGGGGATGTGCTTGATGTAGCTCTCGCCCTTCTCAATCTTGTCGAGTTTGCGCTTGTCGACGTCGAGCCCCAACACCGGGAAGCCCGCCTCCGCGAACGCCATACCCAAAGGAAGACCGACGTACCCCAACCCCACCACACCGACCTTCGCCTCCCGCCGACGAATACGCTCCAACAGCGGGCTGCCGACCATCACCCTCATCGTCCTCACCTCTCCTGATGCGACGTGCCGTCAAGACGGTCACGCCCCGACCCGAAACTCACCTGAAGACAACCAACCACCTCAAACCCGTCGGAGGCTTCACCTGCCTCCGGAACTCCACCGTCATCGCCGGCACCACCCGCCCGTAGCCGGGTGAATACCCAGACGCCACCAGTCCAGACTCCAGTCCGCGCTCCAGCAGAATCCATGCGAGCGGCGCGCCCGCGGGGCCCAGCTCCACCGCGAGGGGCTCGAACTCCAGCGGTTCCTCCGCCGCGCGCTGCGCCCGGGCGAGCACCTGCGCATCCGGCGTCACGCGCCGCGCCTGCTCGTCGGGGAGATGAAAGCGTCCAATGACTTCGTGCTGCCCGGTGCCGATGAAGCTGTCGCACCCCGCCAACGCGCGCTCGTGCCGGTTCAACCGGAACGTGCGCTCGATGCCCACCGGCGCGGGGAGCATGCGGTACCCATCATGACGGACACGCAATCTGTCCACGCTCGAGCCAGGAAGGAAGGCCACCACGCGCGCCTTCGCACCCTCGGGCAGCGCGAACAACCGCGCGGGGTCCAACGGGGCCTGCTCCGCCCCATCCACCTGCACGGTGTTGTGCGCGGCCGTGCCACGAAACGCGTTCCGCATCGCCGGCTCTCTCGTGTACGAGCCCGTGCCAGGGTCGACGATGAGAGGACGGCCGCCCAGGTGCAACTCGAAGGACAGCTTGTCGTTGTGGCTGTGCCCGCCCACTCCGCGCTGCCCCTGCTTGCCCGCGCTCACCGTGACGACGGCTCCCGCGCCCCGCAGCACGTGGAAGCCTCCCTCGGGAAAGCTCACGGACAGAGAAGGCGCCGCGGGCGACAGCCGACGGTGACGCTCCATGCCCGCCTGGCCCAGGAGCCACGCCGCCTCGTCCGGCGGCTCGCCGCCTCCCAGGCCCGCGTCTCCGAAGAGGGCCGCGCCCAGGCCCACCAGATAGCCCTGCTCCAGGTCGCCCCGCTCCCGCAGGGGGAAGACGCGACCGGAGTCGTTGTCACCCAACTGCGGCGCCAGCCCCGTCTCCGAGCACCACGCGCGCACGACATGGAACATCCTGCGCAGGCGCGTCTCATAGGCCGTGCCGAGCGCCACGCCCGAGCCCCGCGCCACCAGCAGCGCCAGGGTGAACAGCTCCACCGACAGCCGGTGGTAGGGAATGGAGCCCTCGAAGGACGTGCCCTCGACATGCACCTGCGCGGACATCTGCTCGCACAGGCCCGACACCGCCACCGACACCTGGCGCGACGTGTCCGGCAGTTGGGGGAAGAGCAGCCCCACCACGAGCAGGCCGACGTAGTTGGAGACGAGGTGGTTGTTGGGCACCGCGCCCCGGTCCTCGAGATGCGCCTCCACCCAGGACAGATGGTCCGCGAGCGAGCCCAGCACCGGCACCAGGAACTCCGGACGGCGCACCACGGCGGCATCGGAGAACATGACCAGCGCCTGCGCGAGATTGGCCGCGCGCAGCGCCACCTCCATGGCGCACGTCCAGTGGACGCCCTGCCCCACGGGATTGGCCTGCAGGAAGTCGAGCACCTGCATGGCGAAGGCGGAGGAGAGCCTGTCGCGCTCGTCCGGTGACTTCTCCACCCAGTAGCCCTGGGCCAGCGCGATGGCGCTGTCGAGCCGCCCCATCACCCAGGGGTACTTCGGGTCATTCCCCTTCGAGTGGAGCGGCATCCGATCCACGGGGGCCAGCGGATATCGGTGGCCACTGAGCGCGTCCAGCGACCAGTCCACCGGGCGGCCCTCACCAAAGGCGACGCGCGTTCCAAAGACGTCCCATTCCTGACGGAGCGCGGCCTGGGCGCGGGCCCTGGCACGCTCACGCGCTCCGGGAATGGCCGCGAGCGCCTCCAGCACGGAGTCACGCTGGGACAGCTCACACCAGACACGGGAGGCTCGATTGCCGAGGGCTCTTTCCGCCAGCTCCTCCGCACGGGCCGCGCCGAAGGCTTGAAGCAGCAACACCTCATCGGTGCGCTCGCGCCTTCGATATCGCGCCTGCCGTGCCACGCCTTGCACTCGCCGCATCGCACTGAGGGCCAGGGCCCCCGGAGCGAGTCTCGCGATTGCCGCGTAGTAGTCGAGAGTCCCCATTCGTCCCTTCCGCAGCCCGTCGCAGTGGCCGTTAGCAAGGGTCCGGCCAAGGGGTGCATGCGAGGAGTTGAGCGGGTTTGGGCGATCACCCTGCCCCGCGGGACAGTAAAAAGTCGGGAGCCCGTCGGCGGACGTGGGTAAAGGATTGCCGGTAGGCGTCCCTTTCTTTGCCCTCCGTGGGCAGTGTTGCGCCCTGACCGAGGCGTGCCCATACCTCTGCGCGTGCAAGCCGGTGCTTGGAGTGGGCGGAGCGTGGACCTCACGCTCGACGCAGGGGTGGAGCAGGCGCTCGCGGCGGTGGCCGAGCGCGCGCTGCGCTGTGGCTCCCATGCGGGGATGGAGTTGCTGCTGCGCGAGACGCTCCGGCTGACGGAGGCCTCCGGCGCGGCCCTCTATGATGGGCGCACCTGCGTGGCCAGGGCGGGCACGGGCGTCGCCGGTCCATCGTCGGGAGGCGGACGGCTCCTGAAGGTGTGGCCCGAGCGAACAGGACGCTCGGACGAGCGGGTGCTCGAACGGCTGTCCGCCTTCGCGAGCGCCCTGCTCGCCGCGCATGCCCGCGAGTCCGCCGCCGAAGCCCGCCACGCGCGCCTGTTGGCCTCACGACGCGAACAGGAACGCAACGCGGCCAGTTGGGAGCAGCGCCGCTCGCTCGCGGCACATGACCTGCGAACCCCGTTGATGGTCATCAAGGGCTACCTGGACATGATGATGAAGGGCACCGCCGGTCCCTTGAGCGCGACGATGCAGCGCTATCTGGACCGGATGATGCGCTCGGCCCAGGACCAGCGGGCCCTCATCGACTTCCGGCTGGGACGAGGCAGCGCCACGGACCTGTGTCCACTGCTCCACTCGGCGTTCGGCCCCGATACGAAGCGGGCGTCCCGGTGGAGTGTCGCGCTGGCGGTGCCGGACCGGGCGGTGATGGTGAAGGCAAGCCCGGCGCAGTTGGAGGCCTGGGTGCGAGCCCTGGTGCGCGGGCTCGCGTCGACGCATGCCACGTCCGTGACACTTCAACTGGAGTTGCTCGAACCCATGCGCTGCTGGCGACTGGCCGCATCGACAGAAGGAGGACGCGAGCCAGGTGAGCGCCCGTTCATGTTGCTGGGAGAACTCACGCGGCGACTCGGCGGCAGCGTGCGCTCCCCTGCCCCGGGCGTACACCCTTGGGTCCTCCAGCTCCCGGCGGAGCTGGGACCTCCGGGAGCCTCTAGTTCCTGAGCGACTTCAGCGGGTCGGCAGGAGCTGCCGCACGAGTTCGAGCAGCTTGCCGCGCTCCACCTCGCGCTTGACGAGGTAGCCGTCCGCGCCCGCCTCGAGCCCCGCGGCGCGGTCCTCCGGACTGTCGAGCGAGGTGACGAGGATGACGGGTGTGGAGTGCAGCGTCGGGTGGGACTTGATGCGTCGGGCGAGCCCCACGCCATCCAGTCGCGGCATCTGCCAGTCACTCACGACGAGCTGACACGGCGTGCGCTCCAGGATGCCCCACGCTTCTTCACCGTCCGCCGCCGTCACCACCGGGAAGCCGGCAATCTCGAGCAGCGACTTCATGGCGAAGCGCGTGGTGAGCGCGTCGTCGCACACGAGGATGCGCGGACGCCGCACCTCCGCCGCCATCGAGCGCGTCTCCGGCCGGGCCACGCGAACGAGCTCCGGCGCGTTGAGCACCGGCACCACGCGACCGTCATCCAGCACCGCCGCGCCGGCGAGGTGCCGCACGGTTTGGAGATGTTTGCCCAGGGAGCGCACGACGATTTCCTGCTGCCCCACCACCTCGTCGATGGCGTACAGCACCTTGTCGCCGCCAACGACGATCAGCGCCGCCGTCTGCACGTTCCCCGACTCGATGGCCAGGGGAAGCCGGGGCAGGCCAATGGCCTCCGCCAGCGGCAGGAAGGTCAGCTGCGAGCCGTCCACGCGGGCCACCACGCGCCCCGCCACCGTGCCCACGTCCTCGGGCTTCAGGCGCAGCACGCGCTCCACGCTGTCGGAAGGAATGGCGGACACCGTCGTGCCCGTGCGAACCAGGAGCCCCAGCGCGGAGGCCAGCGTCAGCGGCAGGTCCACCGTGAAGCGCGTGCCCCGACCGGCCCAGAACTCCACGTCGACGGAGCCCTGGAGCCGCGCCGCCATGGCCTGCACCACGTCCAGCCCCACGCCGCGTCCCGAGGTCGCCGTCACCTGCTCTCGCGTGGAGAAGCCCGGCTGGAACACCAGCCGCGCGGCCTGCGCGTCGGAGAGCCGGGCTGCCTCTTCTTCCGACAGCAGCCCCCGGCGCACGGCCGTGGCGCGCACGCGCTCCGGTGACAGGCCGTAGCCATCGTCCTCCACCACCACGCCAATGCGCGCGCCCCGAGGCTCCACTCGCACCGTCAGGCGGCCCGTCTCCAGCTTGCCCGCGGCACGCCGCTCCGCCGGCGACTCCAGCCCGTGGTCGATGGCGTTGCGCACCAGGTGCAGCAGTGGGTCCTTGAGCGCATCGAGGATGCGCCGGTCCAACCGCACATCGCCGCCGGTGAGCTCCAGCGCCACGTCCTTGCCCAGCCGCGTGGCCACCTCGCGCACGGTGCGGCGCAGCGGCTCCAGGAGCTGGGACGCGGGCACCATGCGCAAATCGCGCAGGTCATCGCGCGCCACCTGCGCCACCAGCGCCAGCTGCTCGCCGTCGCGGTGCGCCTCGCGCGACACCTCCAGCAGACGCTTCTGCATCGTCCGCATCAGCGCCACGCCGGAGCGCAGCGACTCCAGCGCCGGCCCGCCACCCGCCAGCGTGAGCTGCGACGACGCGCGCTCCAGGTGTCGCAGCACCTCGTGCGTCCCGTCCGACAGGGCGCGATAGCCTTCCGAGCGCCGCGCCTGCTGCGCGCGCCCCGCCACGAGCAGCTCCACCTGGAGCGCCAGTGACTCGAGCGTCTTCACCGCCACGCGCACCGTGTGGTCGGCCGTGGTGCCTCGCACCTCCGGCTGCGGCGCGGTCGTCTGCGCGCCTGGGGTGCCCGAGTCAGCGGGAGTCGGCGCGGGCACGGCACGCAGCGCATCCACCGTGCGCGCCATGTTGCCCTGCGCCCCACCCTCTTCCAGTTGGGCCCGCAGCTCCACCAGCGTACCGGCCACGTCGGAAGCGGCCAGACTCGCCGCGTCACCTCCGGGCTCCATGCGCGCGAAGCCCAGCGCGGCGGACTCGGCCAGCGTCGCCAGTCGCGTGGCGCCGGACTCCTGCGCCGCGCCTCGCAGCGTGCGCGCCCGCTCCATCGCCTTGCGCACGACGGCCGCCCTGTCCGGGACGTCCGGAGAGCAGAGCGCGCCGAGCGAGGCCTCGAGGAAGTCCAGCGCCTCCATCCCCTGGGCGGACAGGCCCGAGGCCACCGTCGTCGACTGGGGAATGGAGACGTCGCGCCCCAGCAGCTTCAGGAGCGCGCTCAGGCCCTCCACCTCGGGAGACTGGCCGGCGTCACCCCGGGCCATGGCCGCTTCGATGCCGGACAGGCCGCGCAGCATGGACTCCACGGCGGCGCGAGGCAGGCCCGTATCCGGCTCGATGTGGGTCAGCCCGTCTTCGATGGCGTGCACCACCTGCTCGATGTCGTCCAGCCCCAGGCTCGCCGCCGAGCCCTTGAGGCTGTGCACCAGTCGCTTGAGCGAGGGCAACAGGTCCGCCTCGCGCTCGCGAGCCGGGCCCTCCAACCCGAGCACCTTCGCTCCAATGGCTTGGATCTGCTCACGCGTCTCCGCGGAGAACACCGGCCAGATGCTGCGCAAGAGCTGCGGGTCCATGTCGCGCCTCTATTCCCGCGCCTGGCCGGCCGGGCCTCCGAGCTGCTCCAACTCCAGCACCGTCAGCCGGTCCGGAGTCAGGTACAAGAAGGGTCCCGGCGGAGGCTCCGAGAGCTCGGACTTCGGCAACTCCTTGCGGCCCTCCACCAACTCCGCCGCCAGGCCGAACGTCTCCTCACCAACCTCCACCACCACGATTTTTCCCAGGTCCGACATGCCGCCGCCCTCCAGCCCGAGCAACTGGCGGAGGTCCAACACCGGCACCACCCGCGAGCGGCTGGCCAGCGCGCCCAGCACATGCGGCGGCGCACCAGGCAACGGGGAGATGCCGCGCGCTTCCAGCACATGGTCCACGTGCTCGATGCGCACCGCGTAGCGCTCGCCTCCCACCTGGAAGGCGAGCACCGACAGCACCTCGTGGTGCTCCTCGTGACGAGATTCGGCCAGGGCACGCGCACGGGCGCCGAGCACCTCGCGGCGCTTGTCCGCGCTCACCCCGGGCGCGTGGGAAACGTCGAGCTGGGGCTGGGGGCCCAAGGAGTCGTTCACCTTGACCTCGTCACTCGGCATGCGGGCATCACCGGGTCTTCGCGGGCAGCTTCAACATGTCACTCACCTTCGAGCGCAGGTCATCCACCGACACCGGCTTGTTGAGGAACGCGTTGGCACCCACCAGTTTGCCCTTCTGGCGACTCGCGTCGTCCTTCAGGGAGGTGAGCATCATGAAGGGAATGTTGTGCAACTGGGTGTCCGCGCGGACGGCCGCGCACAGGGCGAACCCGTCCATCAGCGGCATCTGCACGTCGGAGATGATGAGATCGGGCTTGAGGTCTCTTGCCTTGCTCAAACCCTCCACGCCGTTGGGCGCGTCGAAGAACTCCAATCCCCATCCCATCAGGTAGACCTGGAGCAAGTTGGTGATGGTCCTTGTGTCCTCGACGATGAGGACCTTCAAGGCCTGTCGTGACGTCGCCACGTTCGCGTTCATAGCTGGTACCTACCCACCAGGTCCGAGAAGCGCTTCGAGAGATTGGTCAGGTTTCCAGCCACCTGTTCGATGCGTCGCGTCCCTATGACGGAGTCTCCCATGGCGGACGTCAGCTCGCCCATCGCCGCGGCGATTTGCTCGACGCCAATCGTCTGCTGCCGGGTATTGCCGGCGATCTGTCGGGCCGCTCCGGACGACTCGCGAATGACTTCGGACAGTCCGAGGATGGCCGAGCCCGCGCCGCGCGCCAGCTCCATCGCGGCCTGTGCCCGCCGACTTCCCTCTTCCGTCGCGCTGACGGCCGCGCGCGTTCCCTTCTGCACTTCGTTGAGCAGTCCGCGCACCTGCTCCGCGGCCAGTCGGGACTGCTCCGCCAGGGTGCGCATCTCGGTGGCCACCACCGCGAAGCCGCGCCCGTGTTCACCCGCCTTGGCCGCCTCGATGGAGGCGTTGAGCGCCAGCAGGTTGGACTGTTCAGCGACATCCTTCACGGTGCTGATGATGTCGCCAATCTGAAGGGTGCGCTCACTCAGGTCGGTAATGGACAGGGCGATGGCCTTCACCTGCTCGCCCAGCTTCTCCATTCCAGCCACGCTCTCCGAGACGACCTTCTGGCCCTCGGTGCTGAGCACCTCCGACTTCTGCGTCTGGGAGATGACGGAGTCCGCGTAGGCGGTCGCCTGCTTGGACGTCTGGGCGATTTCGGCCACGGTGGTGCTCGTCTCGCTGATGGCGGAGGCCTGCTGGTGCGCCATGGCCGACTGCTGCGTGGACGTGGTCAGCACCCCGACGGCTTCCTTCTCCATCTCCGCCGCCGCGCCGCGCAGGTCTTCCAGCAGGTGCGCCAGGCCCTCGGACATGGCCGCGAAGCTGCGCGACACCTCGCCAATCTCATCCGAGGCCACCGTGTCAAACTGCTGGCGCAGGTTGCCGCCCGCGATGCCCGACGCCGCGCGCGCCAGTCGCTCCAGCGGGACGACGAGCAGCCCCGACATGAACCACGACGCCAGCAGGCACGCGGACAGGATGAAGAGGCCGAGCACCAGGGTGAAGCGGGTGGTGCCCTTCAGCGCGTTGGTGAGCGCCTCCTCGTGGAGCGCCACCTGCACGGTGCCCACGCGGCGGTTGGAGCCCCCCTGCGGCGCGAGCACGGGCACCGTGGACTCCAGCACCGACTCGCCGTGGATGACGAGCCTGCGCTCCACCGCGTCCTCGCCCTCGGCGGACGGCTGGTCCGCGCCCGCGAAGCGCTCCGCGGCGACCTCCGCCAACAGCTCGCCCTTCGCGTCGCGCACCAGCACGTAGGCCACGTCGGGCACGTGGCGCAGCACGCCGTGCGCCGTGGCCTGGATGCGGCTTGCGTCCTGGTTGGCCACCAGCATGGGCGCCAGCGTCCTGGACAGCTCCGAGCTCACCGAGCGCGAGCGCCGCGCCAGGTCCTCCCGCTGCGCACCGCTCATCTGCACCCAGAAGGCGAGGATGAGGATGCCGGCCACCAGCACGCCCGTCACGCCCGTCACGGCGACAATCTTGAAACGCAGGCTGAGGCGTCCCACCGCGAGCCGTCCCGGCAGCGTCAGCTTCGTCTCTTTGTCGTCCACGTTGCCTCCCACCGGTGAAGGACGCGCGCCATCAGCGCACACCCTGCCAGCCGGACTGCGTTCTTGGAGCCAGGGCCTGTCGCAGGCCTCCGGCGGTCATCGTTTCCACTCCGCGCAACGGCTGCTCGTCGTCCAGCCCATCGAGCGCGCGCAGCGCATTCTGCCGTGCGCGCTCCGCGTCCTCGGGCCGGTCCATGCGCCCATAGAGCGCCACCAGCGTCGCGTGGCCGAGCGCCAACCTCGGGTCCAGATACAGCGCCTTGCGCACCGCCTCCACCGCCCCGTTCAGCTCTCCGCGCCCTTCCGCCACCATCGCCAGCAGCAGGTACGCCTCCGGCACCAGCGCCTTCGCGGCCTCGCGCGCCAGTGCCTCTGCTTCCTCGAACTGTCCGGCCCGCGCCGCGTCCACCGCGCGCGCCATCGGGTCCTTGAGGACGGAGACGGGGGGCGCCGCCGTCGGGGCCACGATGACGGGCTTCGGCGGAGGCTCCACGGGGGGCGGAGGACGAGGCGGCAGCGCTCGCGCCGCGGCACGCAGGGCCGTGGCGGCGTCGCGAACAGCGCGCGGAGTCGGCGGCGCGGGACGCGTCCATCCGGGAGGAGGCACCCTCAGCGCCACGCTGCCCTCGGCGTCCACCGCCTCCAGGCCCAGCCCGTTGGTGAGGGGCACCTCGGCGGGCGAGACGAAGAGCAGTCCCCCCGGCGCGAGCACGGAGACGAAGTGCTCCAGCACCCGCCGCACCAGCTCCGGTGGGAAGTAGATGAGGACATTGCGGCAGAAGATGGCGCTCGGTGCGCTCAGGGGTGGCGGCTCCGTGGCCAGGTTGTGGCGGCGGAACTCCACCATACGCCGCACCTGGGCCACGACGGAGAGCTGTTCGCCCCGAGGCTCCAGGAAGCGCCGCTCCAATTCCGGCTCGATGTGGCGCAGGGACCAGGGGCCATACAGCCCGTCCCGCGCGCGCTCCAACGCCCGGCCCGACACGTCCGTGGCCAGCACGCGGAACTGCCCCTCCGGCACGCCCGCCGCGAGCAACGCCATGGCGATGCTGTAGGGCTCCTCGCCGCTGGCGCAGCCCGCGCTCCACACCTGGAAGAACGGGCCGGCCTGGGGAAGCGCCAGCCTCGCGAGCGAGCGAAGGTGCTCCGGGTGACGGAAGAAGTACGTCTCGCCGATGACGGCGTACTCGATGAAGGTCTCCACCGCCTGCGCGTCCCGCCGCAAGAGGCCGCGCAGGAAGGACTCGGGCTCCAGGCCGCGAGACTCCGCGGAGCGCGCCAGCGCCGTCTCCAATGAGCGTCGCAGGCTGTGCGCGAGCGTCAGGCCGCAGGCGGCCCGGAGGACCTCCTCGACCTTCACGAGCGTCGCGTCGTCGAGGACGGCCTCGCTCACGTCTCCTCCGACCCCACCAGCACCGCGGAGATGCGCAGCAGCGGGCGAATCCCCTCGGGCGTCCGGCACAGGCCCGCCATCAACCCGGTGCCATCCCACGGCAAGGCCACGTCACCATCCGGAGTGCCCTCCACGAGCACCGGCGCCTCGACAAGGTCGCGGACCCTGTCCACCAGCACGGCGACCGGCCGAGCGCCCTTGCAGATGACCAGGTGCGCATCCAGCGCCGGCTCGCGCGTCACGCCCAGCAGCACGGCCAGGTCCACGGCGACAGCGGGGCTTCCTCTGTAGATGAAGGTCCCCGCGACATGAGGGGGGGCTCCCGGCAGCGGCTCCAGCTCCACCAGACGGACCACTTCCTGGACCGCGTCCGCCACCAGCAGCGCGCTGGTGCCCGCCGCGTCCAGGGTGAGATAGAGGCCCGGCAGTCGCAGCTCTCCCGACAGGGAGACCAGCTCCTGGCGCAGTCGCGCCTGCTCGACCTCCAGCGCGCCAAGACGCTCCTGAACGGAGGCGCGGCGAAGCTGTGCATCCACGACGGGGGAGTTGGGGGTGTCTGCCATGGGGGGCGTCCCCGCCCGCTTCAGCCCTGGCGCGCGGGTGGACTCACGGTAGTCCGGGCCGTGAAGGAGTTCAATGCGGGGTGAAATGGACCGTCCCACACCCGACGGCCCAGGTGTGTGCTGTCAGCCGCCTTGGTACGTCGTGGATCCGCGAGGCCGGGAGTGCGTCCGGAAGTGGAGATATGGTTTGATGCGTACCCGGCACACTCCTGGAGAATCCATGTTGCTTGTAGTCAGGGGGTACGAATGATCAAGGGCGACTCGCCGAACCCCGAGACGCCCGCCGCGACGGGCGCGGATCCTCTCATCGGCCGGACCCTGAACGGTCGATTCAGCATCCTGGATCCCCTGGGCATCGGCGGCATGGGAAAGGTCTACCGAGCCCTCCAGGCCCCCCTGGAGCGAGTCGTCGCGCTCAAGGTCCTCAACCCCAGCTACTCCAGCACCCGGGACCCCGGCTTCCAGAAGCGCTTCCTGCGCGAGGCCTCCCTCACCTCGAAGCTGCGCCATCCCAACACCGTCACCGTCATCGACTACGGGCAGACGGACGATGGCATCTTCTACATCGCCATGGAGTACCTGGACGGCCGCACGCTGGCCCAGGTGCTCGGGCAGGTGGGGCCACTGTCGTGGTCGCGCGCCATCGCCATCACCCAGCAGATCTGCCGCTCGCTGCGCGAGGCGCACAGCCTGGGCATCATCCACCGGGACCTGAAGCCCGCGAACATCATGCTGCTCAACGAGCAGGATCAGGACCTGGTCAAGGTCCTGGACTTCGGGCTCGTGAAGTCGGTGGCCGAGCCGCAGGAAGGGCAGATCGCCCCGGAGATCACCCAGAACGGTACGTTCCTCGGCTCGCCGCAGTACATGGCGCCGGAGCAGGCGCGCAACGCGACGGACGCGCGCAGCGACGTGTACTCGCTGGGCATCGTCCTCTTCCAGATGCTGATGGGGCGCCCGCCGTTCATCGCGCGGGACCACATCGAGCTCATCTTCGCTCATTACAAGGAAGCCCCGCCCACCTTCCAGCAGCTGCGCCCGGACATCGCGGTGCCGCCGGAAATCGAGGCGGTGGTGCGCCGCTGCCTGGAGAAGGACCCGGCGCGTCGCTTCCAGACGATGGACGAGCTGCTGGAGGGCCTGCGCGAGGCGAGCATGTCCGCGGGCGGCAACAGCGGCATCTTCAAGCGCCCCGGTGGCGCGACGACGACGGGCCCCTACCCCTCCCCGCTGTTCTCCAGCGCCGGCAGCTCGGGGACGGACTCTGGTGACACGCTCGCGGTGGACATCAGCGTGGAGGTGCCGGTGGCCGTCCAGCGCGCCCGTCAGCGCACGCTGGCCATCGGCGGACTGGGCGGACTGGCGGTGGCGGGACTCGTCGCCGTGGGCGCCGTCTTCTTCATGAGCAACAAGGACCCCGTCAAGCCGCCGGAGACGAAGCCGGAGGCGGTGGCGCAGGCCCCCGTGCAGGCTCCGCCCACGGCGCCCGCGCAGGAGGCGCCCATTCCCGCCGGCGCGCACAAGGTCCGCTTCAAGCTGATGAGCCAGCCCAGCGGCGCGCGCGTCTTCTACCGGGGCAAGGAGCGCGGCACGACGCCCTTCACCCTGGAGCTGCCGGCGGGACAGGACGGCTCCATCACCGTGGAGCTCACCTTCGCGATGGAGGGCTACCAGATGGAGACCGTCGTCACGGGCGGCTCCGGTGACGTGGTGCTGTCGCAGAAGCTCCAGAAGCGCCGGGGTGGCGCGGGTCGGGGCGGTGGCGTGGAGGTGGCGTCCGTCTCCGCCGCCACGGACGAAGTCGAAGTGGCCGAGCCCGTGGCGACGCCGGGTGGAATGTCCGCGCCGGTGCTGCTCTCGCCCACCCAGGCGATTGCCGCCGAGCCGGCGGCTCCGCAGACCGCGGGCGGCGTGGGTGCGGCGGCGGCGACGCAGGCCAAGGGCGTGTCGGGTGGGCTGGCGGTGCCGGTGCTGCCCACCGCGGCGCTCGCCTCCGCGCGCGGCGACGTGCTGCCCTACAACGAGGACATGTCCCGCCCGGAGATGGTCGACCAGAGCAAGGACCTCGTCTACACGCGCGAGGCGATGGCGGCGAAGGCCGAGGGCGTGATGATTGTCCGCTGCACCATCACCACCAAGGGCCGCGTGGAGAAGTGCCGCGTCATCAAGTCCGTCACGTACATGGAGAAGCCGGTGCTGGATTCGCTCCAGTCCCGCACCTACAAGCCCATCATGTACCAGGGCCATCCGGTGAACGTGGACTACACCTTCAGCATGCGGTTGGTCGCGCCGCGCCGCTGAGGTCCGCGCGACTCGCCGGGCCTTGGGCGTCGCGCGCTCAGGGCCCGGTGGAAGGCACCACCGGAGGCGCGGGCGGCAAGGACATGGCGCCCCCTCCGGACGGAACACCCCAGCTCACCACCGGCCAGCCTCGCTTCCGGGCCTCGCGCTTGAGCCGGTGGTCGGGATGCACGGCCACCGGCCGCCCCACCACCTCCAGCACGGACAAGTCGGAGTACGAGTCCGTGTAGAAGGCACACGCGGCCAGCGGCACGCCCACTTCGCGAGCGTAGCCCTCCGCGTACGTGAGCTTGCCCTCGCCGAAGCAGATGGGCCCCAGCGGACGGCCCGTGTGCAGACCTTCGGCATCCACCTCGAAGCGGTTGCAGAGCACCGCGTCCAGCCGCAGCTCGCGCGCCACCCACTCCGACAGGTAGCCCGACGAGGACGTCAAGAGCGCCAGCCTGTCACCGGCGCGGCGGTGCTCCTCCACGGCGACGAGCGCACCCGGGCGATAGAGCGACCGCACCGTCTGCTCGTAGAAGTCCGCGGTGCGCTGCTGGATGGGACGGGCCCGCGAGCCCGCGAGCAGAGCGACCGCGCGCTCCAGCGCGTCCTGCATGGACACGAAGCCCAGGTGGTAGCGGGCAATCCACAGGCTCGCGCGCACGGCCTGCCACCGGGTGATGTGCCCCAGCTCCAGCTCGCGGCGGACCCACAGCGAGCCGGAGTTGGCGGCAATCAACGTCTTGTCGAGGTCGAAGAAAGCGACAGCCACGCTCTTCGTTCTAAGTCCGCTCGCGTGTGGACGCAGTGCCATCCCGACGTCCGCCCGTCCGCCGCCTCCCGCGCAAGAAGGCCACGGCAGCCAGCCAGGCCCCCATGACACCCGCGCCAGGAGCGGCGGCGCAACCGGTGCCCCGCCCGTCCGCCAGGAGCACGATGCCCGCCTCCGCGCGCATGAGGCACTGATTGGGCGGAAGGCCCCGGGGATAGATGGAGCAGAAGCCGGCGGCGGAGCCCGCGTCGATGATGCGCTTGCGCGTCTCGCCCGGCGGCGCGGTGGGCTCCATGGTGGCCCCGGAGATGGGCACGTGGTCCAGCCCCACGACGTGGCCAATCTCGTGCGTCATGGTGTTCTGCAGGTCCGTGGCCACGCAGTTCGTGGCCGGGACGCCCAGGCACGGCGGCGAGTCCACCGTGGTGAAGAGGAAGCCCGTGCTGCCTCCGGGCTGGGACGCGTTCAGCTCGATGTCCGAGTCGAGCACACGGCCGTCGGTGAAGCTGAACGTGGAGGTGGTGAGGCCGATGGTGCCATCGCCGTGCTCCCAGCACGTGTACTGGTTTCCGCACGTCTCCGCGTCCCAGCACGGGTCGTCCGCCGCGACGACGTCATCACACGACGTCTCGCGGAACGTGACGATGTTGTAGTTGGCGAAGGGCCGCTCCTGGTCGTAGCCCACGACCACGGGAAGGCTCCAGTCGTCACCGCGCTTGAAGGCGTAGTCGCTGCACGTCTTCGACACCTGTCGCCAGGACTCGAAGGACGCCTCGATGGCGGCGACCTCGGTGTCCCCTGGCGTGCGCGCGCTGCCGTCCGCGTCCAGGTGGTAGATGTACTCGCGCACCGGCCACAGCAGACACAAGGGCCTGCCCGGAACGACGGTGCGACGATAGGGGAACTCCTCCTGCGCCAGGGCGGGCGAGGAGGCGAGGAGCACAAGGCCCAGCAGCCACCGCGTCCTCATGAGCGGCCCTCCCGCGCACGACGTCGCCGCCACAGCACCCAGGCCATCAGCGCGGGGCCGAGCGACGAAGCGCCTGTCGCGGAGCAGCCCCCACCCTTGGGTCCCAGCTCGTCGTTCATCACCGGATGCAGACACGCCTGACTGGCGCCGCCCTTGGCGTAGACGGAGCAGACGAAGTCGCGGGAGCCGGAGTCGATGGTCCGCTTGGACACTTCTCCGGCCTGAGCGCTCGGGAACATCGTGGAGCTCGCGAGGCGCGTGTGGTCCAGGCCGACGAAGTGACCAATCTCGTGCGTGGCGGTGTTCTGCACGTCGGTGGAGACACAGTTCGTCGTCACGGGAGGAAAGCAGGTGGGCCCATTCGCCGTGGTGAAGACGTACTGGCTCGCGTTGAAGGAGATATCCGAGTCGTAGATGATGCCCGAGCGCTTGTCGTACGTCGTCAGGGTGATGGCGAGGGTGCTCTCGTCGTCATCCCAGCAGTCGTATTGATTGCCGC
Organism: Myxococcus sp. CA056; assembly: GCF_013336715.1. Classification (NCBI taxonomy): domain Bacteria; kingdom Pseudomonadati; phylum Myxococcota; class Myxococcia; order Myxococcales; family Myxococcaceae; genus Myxococcus; species Myxococcus sp. CA056. The sequence goes on along the minus strand of NZ_JABUMT010000004.1, from coordinate 747,598 downwards.
ACGTCTCCGCCTTCCAACACGCGTCCGTGGCCGCCACCAACGCGCTACAGACCTTCGTGCGGAAGAGCACCACGTTCTGGTTCTGCTGTCCGCGCAGATAGCCCGCCTTGCGCTCGTCGATGACGGGGCCCTGCCGCAGCGTCAGGTTGCCGCAGGCGGCGAAGATGTCCTCCCAGCTCTGGAAGGCGACGCGGATGGCCTCGAACTCCGTGTCGCTCGTCGTGTCCGGATTGCCGAAGCTGCTCTGGTTCCAGGTGATGCTCGGCTGCGTCCAGTACAGACACTGGGTGGCGTCATCGCCCGGGGTCACCCGACTGCGGACATAGGGGTCGAACTGTCCCAGCACGAGGACCGCGAGCAGGGTTGCCGCGGGCGTCACGGCGCCGGCTCCGTCAGCGCGGCGCGGATGGCCGCCTTGAGCTCCGCGAGGGTCCTCGGCTTCTCCACCACCGTGCTCGGCTGACGCGTGACGGGGTCCAGCAGGAGCGCCTCCGAGGGCTCCGGGACGGCCATCGCGGGCTTGCCCGCCTCCTCGCGCACCACCTGGTACTTGCCCTGGGCCTGACCGGAGAGACGGAAGGCCTGCGTGCCGCGCTTGCGCAGGAAGATGACGACCTCCTCGCCCGTTTTGAAAGACGCGAGCCCGTGCACCACCTGTCCGATATCGCCCACCTGACCGCCGGGCTGCGTCACGAGCACCGTGCCCCCTGGCTGACCCTTGAGCGGCTCCTTCACCTCGACTTCGACGTCGGTGACGATGCGCCGACCATCACCGCTCCATCGGCTCTCCACTCGACGCACGACCCCGTGAATGACGGCGTCCGAGTCCCGGGAGAGCTGCGACAGGTCCACCCGGAGCTGCGTGGTGGCGGCCGCGGGCAGGGCGCCCAACAGCGCCACCGTCACCATCCCCATGCGAAATAGCTGACGAATCGACATACGCTTTCTCTCCTCGGCGCGCACCATACCTCAGCGTGCCCATCCGCGTTGACCCCCTACCGCCTCCCTGCTAATCCGCGCGCCCGTATGCCCACTGCCCCACGCGTCCGCTTCGCTCCCTCGCCCACCGGCTACCTCCACATTGGCGGTGCCCGTACGGCGCTGATGAACTACCTCCAGGCCCGGAGGTTCGGCGGCACGTTCATCGTTCGCATGGAGGACACCGACCGCGTGCGTTCCACCGCCGAGTCGGTGCAGGCCATCCTCGACGGGTTGGTGTGGCTGGGCATCGACTGGACCGAGGGCCCCGGCAAGGAGGGCCCGCACGCGCCCTACTTCCAGACGCAGCGCCTGGACACCTATCGCGAGCACTCCCAGCGGCTGCTCTCCGAGGGCAAGGCCTACCGCTGCTACTGCACGAAGCAGGACCTGGAGGCCCAGCGCGAGTCGATGGAGAAGTCCGGCGGCTTCTACAAGTACCCGGGCACGTGCCGCGACTTGAAGGGTCCTCCCGCGGGCCGTCGCGAGGAGGAGGCCGTCATCCGCTTCAAGATGCCCTCCACCGAGGGCACCGTGTCGTTCGACGACAAGGCGCTGGGTGTCATCACCAAGCCGTACTCGGACCTGGACGACTGGGTCATGCTGCGCGCGGACGGCATCCCGCTCTACAACTTCGGCTGCGTCATCGATGACCACCTGATGGAGATCACGTTGGTGGCGCGCGGGCAGGAGCACGTCAACTCCACCTTCCCGCAGCTGATGCTCTACCAGGCACTGGGCTGGCAGCCGCCCGAGTTCGCGCACCTGCCGCTCATCCTCGGGCCGGACCGCGAGAAGCTCTCCAAGCGCAAGCACCCGGAGGCGGATGTGATGCTGCACAAGCGCACCGGCATCATGCCGGAGGCGCTGAGCAACTTCGTCATCCGCCTGGGTTGGAGCCACGGCAACGACGAGGTCATCACCCGCGAGCAGATGGAGGAGTGGTTCGACTTCTCCGATGTCGGCACGACGTCCGGCGTGTGGAACCCGGAGAAGCTGCTGTGGCTCAACCAGCAGTGGATGAAGCTCCTGCCGGAGGCCACCGTCGCCGAGCGACTGGTGCCCTTCCTCGAGGCCAAGGGCTTCCAGGCGAAGGGCGACTCGCGGCTGGTTCCGCTGGTGCATGCGCTCAAGGAGCGCGCTCGTACGCTGGAGGAGATGGCCACCACGGCGGCGCTCTACTTCGGCACGGGCGTCACGCTCGACGAGAAGGCCGCGGCCAAGCATCTGGTCGGTGATTCGCTCGTGCTGCTGCGCAAGGTGCGCGACGGCGTCGCCGCGCTGTCCGAGTGGACGGTGGAGTCGCTGGACGGCGTGGTGAAGGCCGTCAGCGAGTCCTCCAGCGTGGGCATGGGCAAGGTGGCGCAGCCGGTGCGGGTCGCCATCACCGGCAACACCACGAGCCCGGGCATCGGAGAGACACTGCTGCTCGCGGGGCGGGACGAGGCCCTGCGTCGCATCGACGCCGCGCTCACGCGGGGCGGGTGACGTACCGCCCGACGAAGCAGTGGACGTCCGCCGCTTCGGCACCTATCTTCACCACCCATGATGCGTGCACTTGACACCATGAAACGGCATTTCTATAAGGCGCGCCCGCTCGGTGCGGCGCTGTGTGCGCTCTGGGTGGCGGGGGCGAGTGCCGACGTGGTCAGCGGCGCGCAGCTTCCGGACGGTGCTCAGAAGGTGGGGGAGAACCGTTACAGGGTGCCGAAGGACTTCGAGGCGACGCTGGACTACTACCGCTCGGTCTACTCGACGAGCAGCTATCCACGACGGCAGATCGTCAACCAGCCGGGCGTGAAAGCGGTCCACATCACCAACCCCTCGGGGAAGAACTTCGCGGGGCTGAATATTTACGAGGCGAACGAGGAAGTTCGCATCTACATCGTCCCGACCCAGCAGGCGGTCAAGCCGGTGAAAAAGCCGGAGACGAAGTCGGGGAAGAAGAAGTAGAAGTCGCAGCAGCAGCCGCCCACCGAAGTTGTTGCAGTCGCTGGGCGGTGTTGGTAGTAGAGGCAGCCGCAGTGATTGGGGAATCGTCTAACGGCAGGACAGCAGACTCTGACTCTGCTTATCTAGGTTCGAATCCTAGTTCCCCAGCTCGCAGCACCGCAGTCCGCAGCACCTCAGAAAGCTCGAAATCAGAAGGTTGACGAGAGCAAAACGAGAATGTAGGAAGCAGCAGCAGAAACACGGTGGTTGCAGCGAAATGTCGGCCCTGTCGTCTAGCGGTTAGGACGGAGCCCTCTCACGGCTCAAACTCGGGTTCGAATCCCGGCAGGGTCACTCCGACGCCGCCTTCTGAAAAGAAGGCGGCGTTTTGTTTTTCCGGAGCACGGTGGCTCGCCATGCGGACGTTGCAGGAGCTGCTCGACGCAACCTCGCCCGCCTGGCCCCTCGTGCAGGAGTGGCTCGCCTCCGCGAGCAGCCCCGTCGAGGTTCTGCCTCGGGATGAAGTGGCTGCGGGCGAGGTGCTCCAGCAGCTTCAAGTGACGACCCGCTCCACCTTGGGCGCGGTGACCTATGAAACAGGTGGGCTGCTCGTCGACCACGGCTGGCTCCGAGTCCTGGGCAGCGGTGGTGTGCGGATGCGCGGCAGCCTGGCGAATTGGAATGCCCTGGGCGCGCATCTGGCGGTGGCGCCGACGCAGGGGATGCTGCTCGTCGCCCACGACGTCCTCGGTGGCCACTTCGCGCTCGACGGCGGGGCACTCGGCGAAGGACGTGGCGGCGCGTTCTACTTCGCCCCCGACTCGCTCAAGTGGGAGGACCTGGGACGCGGCTACTCGGACCTGCTCGCCTTCTTTCTTGGAGGAGATCTCTCCGAGTTCTACGGCGCGTACCGCTGGTCCGGCTGGAGCGAGGATGTCTCACGTCTCTCCCCGGATGAGGGTTTCTCCCTCCACCCTCCGCTATGGACAGCGGAGGGCAAGGACCCTGCCCTCGTGTCTCGGCGCGCGGTCCCCATGACGGAGTTGCTGAACGTCCAGCTCGAGTTCGCGCGTCAGCTCGACGGCACTGCCCCCTGAGGGCGCTCGCGTCCCGTCGCCTCCCCTGCTGAACCGACTCAAGCCGACGGCGTGGGGATGCTCCGGCGGAACACGGAGAGCGCGGCGGCGAGCCGGTCCTGTGCCCGCTGCACGCCCCGGCGCAGGAGCAGCATCCGCACCTTCTCCGGAAGCGCGCTCGCGCCCTGCGTGCTGCCAAATCCCACCAGGTCCATGCGCAGGGTGATGGCCTCCAGCAGGTCCCCCAGGTCCGCCTGCGGACTGGCCAGCAGCAGCACGTCCGGAGGCCGTCGCTGGAGGCGCTCCGCCAGCGTGCGCCACTGCGGATCGCCCGTCTCGACAACGACGACGTCCACCGTCTCCAGCTCAGGCGCGTACGGCGCCACCTCTCGCACCTCGAAGCCCGCCTCCCTCAGCGCGCGGAGCGCATCCTCGCTGCCCACCACCGCCACCTTCCCCTCCAGCACCGTGCGAGAGGACTCCTCGTAGGCCCGCAGCTCCACCTCCAGCGCCACGTGCGCCGGCTCCGGTGCGTCCTGCCCTGCCGCTAGCAGCGCGGCCGCTTCCCGGGCCTGCTCCCGCGCCTGCTCCCGCACCTGCGTCCCGGACGTCCGCCGCTCCAGCGCCGCCCGCACCTTGGCGCGCAGCACGCGCAAGTCGTCGAAAGGCTTGAGGATGTAGTCACTCGCCCCCGCGGCGAACGCGGCGATGACGGACTCGCTGCTCGCGTAGGCCGTAATCATCAGCGCCTCCATCGTGGGCTGGAGGTTGCGCGCCTCCGCGACGAGCTCCACCCCACCCATGCCGGGCAGGTTCTTGTCCGTCACCAGCACGTCGACGCGCTGCTCGCGAAGAATGGGCAGCGCATCCTCCGCGCTCGCCGCCACCAACACCACCAGGTCCGACTCGCGCTCCAATAGCCGCGCGCAGATGTCGAGCACGACGGGCTCGTCGTCCACCACCAACACCGTCGAGGCGAGCGTTCCCCCCTCCCCACCGCCGCCCTCACCGGTCTCGAACGGGAGATCCATGACTTGGGAGATTCGCACAGCTTCACGCGGACTTCGAGGCTCGCATGCGAGGGCCGCTATGCTGCCGTCCGTGGCGAGCTTCGAGGACGCGTTGCTGGAGAACCGGGTGCCCCCGCTGCTGGGGGACGTGCGCCTGCGTTACGACGGGGGGCGGCTGCTGGGCGAATCCCTCCCTCCGCGCTGGGAGCGGAGAATGCTGCCGGGACTGTGTGTGGGTGTCGCCGTGGGCTGCGCGCTGGGCGCCGCCGTCATGGTGGGCCTCGAGAAGGGCGCCTTCCCCATCACAGCCGGGACGCTGGCCCTCGTCGCCGCGGCCCTCGTCGGAGTGGCCCTGCGATTCGAGGCCCGGCTGGGACGCCGCCGATTCGTGCTGCACTTCCGCTCGGAGACGCTGCGCCTGGAGCGGCTGGCCTGGACCCCCGGCGCCACCCGCTCGGAGCTGGTGCCCTTCGACGCCGTGCGCGCGGTGCACCTCGTCGAGCGTCCCGGGCCCCGCTACGCGCTCGTCGTGGAGTACGCCCGAGAAGGGGCGCAGCCCCAGCGCGCGGTGCTGGTGGAGGACGTGCGCCGCTCGGAAGGCGAGTCACTCCACCGGATGTGGCGCGTGCTCAGCAACGCCTTCGGCCTCAGGGGAGCGGGGCTCGCCGGAGGGTGATTTCGATGTCCGTGCCCTCGCCCGGCGTGGACGACAGCCGCAGGTTGCCACCCGCCTGCGTCACCAGCTCCCGGCAGATGGACAGGCCCAGGCCCGTGCCGATGCCCACCGGCTTCGTGGTGAACAGCGGCTGGAAGACGCGCTCCTGCAGGTCCATGGGGATGCCGCAGCCGTTGTCCGCCACCGTGAGGACCACGTCCTCGGGGCGTACGGACCAGCGCACCTCGATGCGCCCCTGACGTCCCGTGCCACCCATGGCCTGCGCCGCGTTGACCACGAGGTTGAGCAACACCTGGCACAACTTCACCGGACCGAAGACGACCCGCACCGGCTCGCCGTTGCTCGTCAGCCGCGCCCTGTCTCGAACCTCCGCCCGCGCCAGCTTCACCGCGAAGGAGACCACTTCGGCCACGTCCGCCGTGCCCTCCATGTCCTCGCCACGCGCCTGCGCGCGCAGCCCGAGCGCCACCTGCCGCAGATGCTCCGCGCCGTCCGCCAGGTCCTTGATGAGCGCGGGCAGGTCCTCCACCGTCTCCGCGACAGGAGGACTCGGGTCCGCCGGCAGATGCTTCGACACGTACTGGATGACGCTGGTCAGGTCGCGCTGCAGCGACGCCACGTTCTGCGACAGGTAGCCCACCGGGCCCATCAGCTCGTGGGCGATGCCCGCCGTCACCTGGCCCAGCGTGGCCAGACGCTCCGACTTCATCATCCGCCCTTCCACCTCGCGGATGCGCAGCTCCAGCCGGGCAATCTTCAGCGCGTCGTCCAGCGCCGCCTGAAGCTCCGAGCGGTCCCACGGCTTGACGAAGTAGCGCGTCACCTGGCCGCGGTTCACCGCGTCGATGACGGCCTGCATGTCCGCATACGCCGTGACGAGCATGCGCTTGGCGTCGGGCGCAATCGAACGCGCCCGCTCCAGCAGCTCCACGCCCGTCATCCCCGGCATGCGCTGGTCGGAGAGGATGACGCCAATCTCTCCCTTGCGCTGCTCGAGCAGCGTCAACGCCTCGCTTGGCGATGCGCTGCGGAAGATGCGGAAGCGTTGTCCGAAGTTCGCGTCGAAGACCCGCAGGTTCAGGGCGTCGTCGTCGACGTACAGCACCGCGGGTAGCTCAGACGGGTTCATGACGCTCCTCCTGGCCGGCTATCCCACGACGAGGCCAGGCTGGTGACGCCTAGGATAGCGCCTCCTCCGACTCCCTTTCTTCTGGGTGCCGACGGAACCGTCCCCCCGGGACGCAATGCCTCCTCAACTCTAGAGCAACCAGACAGGTTTGACCCCCAGGAAAATCCAGACGACCGCATGGTTCCCTGCCTGGGCACGGAGGTGCCAGGCGGCTTTGCATGGACACGCCGGGAGAGCGCCCGGCGCGCCTGGGAGGGAGGATTCAGCGGGGAGATGTGAGGGTGGAGTCGCGCGTCTCGGGGAGCTGCTCCGCGTGGGCGGCATCCTGCTCGAGGGCCACGGCCACCGCGTCCACGGAGGGGAAGCTGCCCCTGGGCAGCACGCCCAGCAGCGAGAGCACCGTGGGCGGGGCCTCGTTCTCCCGGGCCACCCAGGTGAGCTCTTCAGCGGTGAGGGGGAACACCGCGCCGAGCAGGGCCTGGTGCAGCGACTGCGCGAGAGGCAGCGGCTGGCCCACCCGCTCCTCCAACTCCGACACACCCTGGACGAGCCGTTCGCGTGTCATGTCGTCGTTCATTTGGACGAAGTTAAGCAGCGAACCGACGCGGCTGCCGGCCTTTTTTTCGTGCCTGCTCAGCAAGCGAGGGAACGGGCCTTGCGGCGGGGCCTCGGGGTGGACGCCTATCGCCTCGCGTCACACCGTTAACGGAGGGACTCCGCACGAGTCTCCACCCCCAGGAGGACAGCGCCATGGCGCACCAGGACAAGCCGGACGACGTGCCGCGCAATGCGGCCAGTGACAGTGATTACGTGGAGCACATCGAACACGTAGAGGCCACGCGCCCCGAGCCCTGGCCGGGCATGAGGGGCCGTTCGCTGGGAGACGAGCATGACCTGCCCACGGGCACGAGCCGCGAGCAGCAGGCGAGCGTGACGTGCGAGCAGCGACGACTGGAAGAGGAAGCGCGCCGCGAAGAGCCGACGCGCCAGTGACGAAGCGGCCCGCTCCCGTGCGCCCCTGAGAATGGGGCACGACGAGGAGCGGGCCACGAGAACGGCCTAGAAGAGCAGCCGCGTCGGGTGCTCGAGCAGGCCGCGCAGCTCCCGCAGGAACTCCGCGCCGATGGCACCGTCGATGATGCGGTGGTCGCACGACAGCGTCGCCGTCATCATCTTGCGAATCACCATCTGCCCGTCCCGCGCCACCACCTTGTCCGCCACCGCGCCCACCGCGAGGATGGACGCCTGCGGCGGGTTGATGATGGCGACGAACTGGTCGATGCCGTACATGCCCAGGTTGCTCACGGTGATGGAGCCGCCCGTGTACTCCTCGGGCTTGAGGGCGCGCTTGCGGGCGCGCTCCGCCAGCTCACGCACCTCCGTGGAGATCGCCTGGAGCCCCTTGGTGTCCGCGTCGCGGATGACGGGCGTGATGAGCCCCTGCTCCAGCGCCACGGCGATACCCACGTCCACCGAGCCGTGGTGGACCACCTGGTCCCCCTGGAGCGAGACGTTGATCTTCGGGTAGCGACGCACGGCCATCGCCACGGCCTTCACGATGAGGTCGTTGACGGAGACCTTGAGCTCCATCGCCTTCGCCTCCTCGCGCACCTTCACCGCGGCATCCATCTCCACCTCGAGGGTGAGATAGAAGTGCGGCACGCCGGGCTTCACCTCCGTCATCCGCTGCGCGATGACCTTGCGCATGGACGACAGCGGCTCGGACCGCGCCTCGGGCCGGGCCACCGTCGCCGCGGACGGAGCCTTGCGCGCGGCGGGCGCCGAGGGAGCGGCCGCCGGAGCCTTCACGCCCCGAGCCAGCGCCTCCTCGATGTCGCGCTTCACCACGCGACCCGACGGGCCGGAGCCCTGCACCTGGGCGATGTCCAGGCCCCGGTCCTTGGCGATCTTCTTCGCCAGCGGGCTGGCCCGGACGCGTCGTCCTCCGGAGGCCACCGGTGCCGACGCGGCAGGCGTGGCCTGTGCGGCGGGCGCTGGGGGCCTGGGCGCGGCGGCCTCGACGGGCTTCGGCACGGCGGCCGGAGTCGGAGCAGCGGCGGCCTTGCCACCCTTGGGCGTGAGGTAGGCGATGGGCGAGCCGACGGGCGCCGACTGGTTCTCCCCGACGACGATCTCCGCCAGCGTCCCGTCGTCATAGGCTTCGATTTCGAGGTTGGACTTGTCCGTCTCCAGCTCGGCGAGCGCCTCGCCAGAGGAGACCTTGTCCCCCACCTTCTTCAGCCACTTGACGATCTTCCCCTCCGTCATCGTCGGGGAGAGGCTCGGCAACTGGATGGCGATGCGACCACCGCCCGTCGCGGGAGCGGCGGCCGGGGCCACGGGGGCCTCGACCTTCGCGGCGGGAGCAGGCGTGGGAGCGGAGGCGGGCGCGGCGGCCTTGGGCGCCGGAGCGCCACCCGCCGCCACCTTCTCGCCCTGCGCGCCGATATAGGCGATGGGCGCGCCGACGGGGGCCGACTGGTCCTCGCCGACGAGAATCTGAAGCAGGTAGCCGTCGTCGTAGGCTTCGATTTCGAGGTTGGACTTGTCCGTCTCCAGCTCGGCGAGTGCCTCACCGGAGGAGACCTTGTCCCCCACCTTCTTCAGCCACTTGACGATCTTCCCCTCCGTCATCGTCGGGGAGAGGCTCGGCATTTGAATGGGCGTGGCCATACGGGTCAGGCTCCCTGGCGGTACAACACCTTCTTCACGGCCGCGATGATCTTGGGCGCGTCCGGCTGGGTCGCGTTCTCCAGGTTCGCCGCATAGGACATGTTCACATCGAGCCCCGTCACGCGCTCCACCGGCGCGTCCAGCTCGTCGAACGCCTTGGACTGGATGATGTCCACCACGGAAGCGCCGATACCCGCCAGCGCCCAGCCCTCCTCGACGATGACGGCGCGGTTCGTCTTGCGCACGCTCGCCAGGATGGCCTCCTCATCCAGGGGCCGCAGCGTGCGCAGGTCCAGGACCTCCACGCTGATGCCCTCCTTCGCCAACTCCTCGGCCGCCTGCATGCAGAAGTAATACATGCGGCTCCAGGTGATGACGGTGACGTCCGTCCCCTCGCGCTTCACGTCCGCCTTGCCCAGCGGCACGACGTGCTCGCCCTCGGGCACCTCGCCCTTGAGCGCGTAGAGCCGCTCGCCCTCGAACATGATGACGGGGTTCTCGTCGCGGATGGCCGCCTTGAGCATCCCCTTGGCGTCCGCGGGCGTCGCGGGCGCAATCACCTTCAGGCCCGGGAAGTGCGCGTAGTTGGACTCCAGCGCCTGGCTGTGCTGGCTGGACAGCCGGCCACCGGCGCCGCCCGGCCCCCGGAAGACGATGGGGCAGCGCAGCTGACCGCCGGACATGTGGCGCAGCTTGGCCGCGTTGTTGACGATCTGGTCCATCGCGAGAATCGCGAAGTTCCAGGTCATCATCTCCACCACGGGACGCAGGCCCACCATGGCCGCGCCCACGCTCATGCCGCCGAAGCCCAGCTCGGAGATGGGCGCGTCGATGATGCGCGCGCTCCCGAACTTGTCCAGCAGCCCCTGCGACACCTTGAAGGCGCCGTTGTAGCGACCCACTTCCTCGCCAATCAGGAAGACGTTGGCGTCGCGCTCCATCTCCTCGGCGAGCGCCTGGTTCAGGGCCTCGCGGTACATCAACTCGGGCATCGTCGGCTCCGACTCGAAATCAAAAAGGTTGGTTTGGTCAGGGGGCGGAGGAACTAGCGGGTCAGGCCCGCCTTCTTGTCCGCAAGCTCCGCCTGCTCACGCGGCTCCAGGTCCCACGTCACCTTCAGCTCCTGGCCGCTCGGGTACGACGGCCAGTTCGTCACCTTCGTGCCCAGCACCCGCTCACGGGGACGCACGTCCGGCTCGCCCGGCTCGACGATGGTGTCGCGCCACAGCTCTTCCAGGCTCGGCTCCGGGGACTCGTCCGCGAACTTCACCGCGGCGTCCACCTGCGCCTTCACCTCTTCTTCGATTCGCTCGAAGTCCGCGTCCGCGCCCAGGCCGTTCTTGATGGCGTAGTCGCGCAGCTTGGGGATGGGGTCGCCCTTGCGCTCCTCCTCCACCTCCTGCTTGGAGCGGTAGGTCGCCGGGTCCGCCATGGAGTGGCCACGGAAGCGGTACGTGTTCGCCTCCAGCAGCACGGGGCCCTTGCCCGCGCGGCACCACGCGGCCGCGTCCTTCACGGCCTCGTACATCTTCAGCACGTCCATGCCGTCCACCGGCTCGCCGCGCATGTCGTAGGCGGCGGCGCGCTTGTAGATCTCCGGCACCGCCGACGTGCGGGAGATGGCCGTGCCCATGCCGTAGCGGTTGTTCTCGCAGATGTAGATGACCGGCAGCTTCCACTTCGACGCCATGTTGAACGTCTCGTGGAGCGCGCCCTGGTTGGCCGCCGCGTCGCCGAAGTAGCAGACCGTCACGCGGTCCTCGTTGCGATAACGGCTGGCGAAGGCCATGCCGGCCGCCAGCGGAATCTGCCCGCCGACGATGCCGTAGCCTCCGTAGAACTGGTGCTCGATGTCGAAGATGTGCATCGAGCCGCCCTTGCCCTTGCTGTAGCCGGTGCCCCGGCCGAACAGCTCCGCCATCACCATGCCCGCGTCGCTGCCGCGCGCCAGGGGCTGGCCGTGGTCGCGGTACGCGCTGAGCATGTAATCTTCCTTCCGGATGGCCTCGATGGGGCCCACCGCCACGGCTTCCTGGCCAATGTACAGATGGCAGAAGCCGGCGATCTTCCCCAGCGTGTACTGCTGGCCCGCGCGCTCCTCGAAACGGCGGATGAGGTACATCTTCCGGTACATCGTCAACAGCAAGTCTTTCGAGTACGGGCTGGCCACCGCGGGTGCCTCCATGCTGTCCGCCCCTCCTCACCCGGGGCGGCAAACGCCGTGCGCCTCATAGCGCGCGGCAGGGGGACTTCAAAGCCTTTCAAACCCCTCAGGGCCGCACCTGTGTTCCAGGCGCGGTGCGTCAGGAAACGAGGGTGAAATGCGGGACGCTGATGATGCCGTCCAACAGCGTCACCGGTCGACCGGAATGATCCGTGGCCAGGTGAATCACGGTGGCCTCGGGGAAGCGCACCCGGTAGTCGTTGGCGTGGGTGGGCTCGTTGTCGAAGGCGGCCACCACGGTGCCCAGCCGACCCAGCCTCGCGTGCGCCTCTCGCTTGAACGCGTCGTCGTCCTCGCGCAGCGTGGGCTTCATCAAGAGCAGCACCCGCGCGTCGTCCGGCACCGCCATGCCGTGGCGCCGCATGCAGGCGACGGAGCCCTCGCGCATGCCCTCGTGGCGCCCGGTGACGTAGACGAGCCGCGCACCCGTCGCCACCACGGCGTGCGTGAAGGCCGCCGCGCCGTCGATGGCCTCGTCCACCTCGCAGTACTCGCTGGTGAAGAAGCGCTCGCCCCAGAAGCGGCGGGCCTCCGGGAAGTGGGCCTGCACCTGGGCTTCCTCCAGGCCACAGGCACGCATCGCGTCACGCATGTCCCAGCCGGAGGTCCAGTGCTCGGGGCCACAGGCGGCGAGGCTCGCCACGGCCTGGGCCTCGCCATATTCCCGGAGGATACGGGCCTGCCGGTGCCGGTTGTCGAGCAGGGTGGAGTCCAGGTCGAACGCCAGCACCGCCCGCTCGCCGAGGGAGCGGGCCCGAGCCAGGATGGCGTTCAGGCTGTCGCGCCAGTCGTCGCGGATGCGCTTCTTGAAGTCTTCGTGGGCCATGGGCGCGGCGAAGACTACCCGCGCGCGCCCGCCCGTGCCGCCGAAACCGCCTATGTCAGGCGGCTGACTGCCAGGGCATGGGGCCAGGGGGCGCGCCCGGCGCCGTGTCCGCGAAGCGCAGCATGCGCTGGATGCCGTTGCGGTCCAGCACCAGCCGCACCAGCTGCGTGCTCTCCTGGCGGCGGTCCGTCTCCTCCTCCTCCACCGTGAAGCGGAACACCACGTCCACGGGGTAGCGCTTGGCGCCCCGGATGTGCCCCACCGACAGGTCCGCCAGGTCCACGTACTCCAGCGCCAGTTCGGGCTCGTCCATGTCCCGCAGGAAGCGCTCCACGTTGAGCCGGAGGATGTCCGTGACGCCCGACAGGCCCCGGTCCGAGCGCGGCAGGAGGCGCGCGTCCAGGATGATGTGCTTGCGGTAGCGGATGACCGTCTCCGTCAGCTCGCCCTGGGACACGGTGAGGAAGTCGTCCTGGTGCCGCAGCGCCGCCACCGAGTCCGGCACCTTGGGCCCGTAGTCCACGCGCTCCTCGCACCTGCCGATGGTGCGCCCCGTCACCGGGTCCACCAGGTCCGCGGTGCGGTCCGACAGGTGCGTGGCCGCCACGCGGCTCGACAGCCGCCGCAGGCCCTCCTTGATGCGGTCCTTCATCATGTAGCCGACCACGGCGATGAGGAAGAAGTTGAGGCTCACCTGGGTGAAGCGGATCTGCGCCCACAGCGCCACCGCCGTGGCGAACGCCATCGCGATGCCCGCAGCCAGCGCGAACAGCACCTCTTCCCACCCCTGCCGCTTCTGCAGGCGGCGCGAGGACAGGAAGAGCACGTTCATGCAGAACTTCTTCAGCATGCCCAACCGCTGGATGTACTCCTCGTTGTCGCCCGTGGGGCTCAGCACGCTGCGCAGCCGGTGCTCCTTGCGGTAGGACTCCTCGCGCAGCACCGCCTCCATCAGCCCCTTGCGCAGCCCCAGCCACGGCTCTCCGCGCGGCAGCGACTTCATGTCCGCCACCGAGCGTCGGAAGCCGTTCTCCACCAGCAGGCTGACGTACTCGTCCACCAGCCGCAGCGACGCGCGGGAGCGCTCCTGCAGGCGCAGCTCCCCCACCGAGCGCAGCCACTGACGGAAGCGCGCCAGCACCTGCGTCACCCCCGCCTGCATCGCCACGACTTCCGACTCCAGCGTCGCGCACGCGTCGGTGGGCAGCGCCACCGGCCCCTCGCAGCGGGACTCCACGCCCGTGGCGAAGCGGCGCAGCGCCCCGCGCAGCACGCACGACAGGAGCTTCGCCTGGTAGACGACGTCCCGCTCCGAGCCCAACCCCGTGCGCAGCCACGCCTCCAGCCGCACCAGCGGCGAGGTGTCCGACGAGAGCAGTTCCTGAACCGCCATCACCGGCGTCTTGAAGCGCACGTAGTTGTGGATGTCCGCGTAGAAGTCCGCGCGGGGGTACGTCTCCTGGTCGATGTTCAAGCTGCCAGGGAGGAACAGATGCGCCTCCACGAGGTAGCGCGTCTCGTCCACGCCCGAGGGCTGGTACTCGAGCTTGATCTCGAACTGCTTCCGGTCGTGAACCTCGAAGCGGCTATGGAGCGGTGCGGGTGCCTGGGACACACCGCCACTCTACGTTACAACCCTGTCACGGGGGAGTGACGCCCCCGTGACGTCCAGCGGTCCACAGGGGGCTCAGCCCCCGGTACCAGTCTTGGGAGCTGCAACTGTCTGCGTGACAGCGGAAGCGCCCGAGGCGGGGGCGGCCTTGGACTGGGGCCGGGCGTTCCAGACCTTGGTGGCCAGCAGCAGGCCCGCGAAGGACAGGGGCAGCATGGCCAGGGGCCAGTTGCCCCAGTTGTGGGGGTCCTTGGCCACCTCCCCCGCCGGCAGGATGCGCCCGAGCAGCAACGACTGGAGCGCCGTGCCCGCATACACCGCGCCGTCGATGATGCCCACCGCGAGGCCCGCGTTCTTCTTGCCACCGAAGTCCATGCTGGCGGTGCCGGACAACATGCCGTGCACGCCGATGACACACAGGGACATGAAGATGACCGTCCACCCCAGCGCGGGGCTGCCCAGGAGGAACAGCGTGGCCACCGCGCCCACGCTCATGCCCGCGTAGAGCACCGCGGAGACAGGACCCCGGCGCGAGTCGAACACGCGGTCGCTGATGACGCCGGCGAACATGCCGCCAGTGATGCCCGCCACGCAGAGCAGCATGCCCCAGTTGGCCGCGACGAAACCGTCGGCGATGCCCGTCGCCTTCGCGAACTTGGGGTACCACTGCATGATGGCGTTGCGCATGAAGCCGCTGCAGAACTCCACCATCAGGATGATGATGATGGTGCGGTTGGTGATCATCTTCTTGAAGACGGGCCACACGCCCAGGCCCGCCTGGGACTCTCCGCTGGATGCGTCCGCGGTGTCGAAGTCCGGATGGCCCGTGTGGCTGGGCGTGTCGCGGATGACGAAGTAGTCCACCACCACGAAGGCCGCGAGGATGGCCGCGGGCACGAAGAACACCCAGTACGTGGGCGCCGCCTTGGCGATGAAACGGCTCCAGTCGTAGGCGAAGTACACGCCCAGGGAGATGAGGATGCCGAACACGCCGCCCAGCTGGCCGCGCTCGCGCACGTGGAACCAGGACGCGTTCACCTTGACGATGGAGACCGCGCCAAAGCTCTGGAAGTACATGTTGACGGCGTAGAGGAACGACAGCGTCCCCACGATTCCACCCGGCGGCTGCCAGCCGTCCGTGAGCACCTTGTAGACGACGATGCCCATCAGCACGTTCGCCACGGACGAGCCCGCGGCCGACAGCAGGATGGTCTTCCGCCCACCGAGCCGGTCCGTCAGCGGACCGTTGAGCAGGAAGGCGCAGCCGTACACGAGCGTGCCCCAGAAGAAGATGGTGCCGAAGTCCGCGTTGGACGTGTGGCCCTTCATCGCGCTGGTGGCTTCGTTGAGGTTGTAGCGCCCCATGTAGAGGAACGCGTACGTCATCCCCAGTGGGAACCAGTTGAAGAAGCGGCGGCGGCGGAACGCGTCCGTGTGACCCAGCTCCACCTTGGGCAGGCGGGCCAGCACGAGCGAGATGGCCCCCAGCAGGATGAGAATGGGCAACAGGTTGGCCAGCCACGGGGGCAGCGACGACATGCAGCGACCTCGTCAGTGGAGTGCGGAAACGCCGCGCACCCTACCCTGGCACGCGGCCCGCGAGAAACCCCACGGACATGTCTCAGCCCAGTCGGGCGAGCAGCCTCGTCAGCGACACCTCCGTCTTCGCATCCGGGATGTCACCGCGCCGGCACGCGTCGAGGACCTCCTGGAGCGTCCGCCACTGAAGCAGCGTCCCCTCTTCCAGGGGCGACCCATCCCCCTCCGGCTCCTCCTGCTTCACGTCCGTGACGTCCACCGCCGAGGGGAACACCTTCTCCGAGAGGATGCCCGGCGCCAGGAAGAACGAGCCCCCCAGCAATTGGATGTCCTCGGGGCGCACCGCGTAGCCCGCCTCCTCGCGGACTTCTTCGGCCGCGCGGCGCCGCAGGCCCTCCTCACCCTTGTCCTCCGGCTCCAGCAACCCCGCGACGATCTCCTCCACCCGCAGGTAGCCCGCACCGGGGTCCGGCACCGTCATCGCGTCCCGCTGATCCTTCCGGAAGTATGCTGCGGGCCTCAGGTTCATCCGCGTCAACACCTCCAGTCCCGCCGCACCGCGTCGATAAACGAGCACCGACACCGCATCGAGTCGGGGCCTGTCCACCACGTCCACCCGGTAGACTGGCGAGGAAGAGCCGTCCGCGCGTCGATTGCGACACCGCAGGCGCTTCACTCGGAGGAAACCCTCGTCGCAGCGCGCCGTGGCCGAGAAATCCTCGATGATCTCGATGTCAGTCACACTGGAATGGCTCTGCCGCATGTCTGCCTGCTCTCCTGGAGTTGAACGGTCAAGGTGTGCGAGTAGGAATGCCATGGCGGCGTAGCTTGCCCGCCCGTGTCCGATACCGTACCTTGCGCGCGCTTTACTCCCGACGTCCTACCGAAACACGGATTCTTCCTGATGCGTCGCCTCCTGCTCGGCCTTCTTAGTGCCCTGGCCACCGCCTCATGCATGCCAGTGGTGGAGGGCCAGGACTACCACCTCGAGGGGCAGGAGGTGCGCCTCACGCTCCTTCATACCTCGGACATCCATTCCCGGCTCATCCCGTATGACTTCGCTCCGCTGAAAACGGACCAGGACCTGGGCCTCGTGCCCGAGGCCGGTCCCTTCGGTGGCGCGACGCGCATGGCCGCCATCCTCAAGCGCGAGCGCGCGAGGGGCGAGCGGGTGATGCACGTCGACTCGGGCGATTGCTTCCAGGGCGCTCCGATCTTCAACCTCAACAACGGTGAAGTGGAGTTCCGCTTCCTGTCGCAGGCACGTCTGGATGCCGCGGTGGTGGGCAACCACGAGTTCGACGCCGGCGCGCTGAACTTCACGCAGCAGGCCAAGCAGAACGCCACCTTCCCGCTGCTCGCCGCCAACTACAACTGGAATGACTGGCGGCAGAACGGCAGCAACGAGACGGGGCTGGAGACCTCGCCGTACACCATCCGCAACATCAAGGGCCTGCGGGTGGGCATCGTCGGCATGGCCAACATCTCCTCGCTCAACTCCATCGTCGAGGGTGGCAACAGCCTGCAGGTCACCCCCCTGGAGCAGAACGAGGTCGTCCGCGCCTATGTGGCGCTCCTTCGGCCGGTGACGGACCTCATCGTCCTCGTCAGCCACCTGGGCCTCACCGAGGACCAGGACGTCGTCCAGGGCTACGAGGCCTATTACGAGTACGGCCGCGCCCGCAGCTTCATCCGCCGCGAGGACAGCCCCTGGCAGGTGCTGGAGTGGTTCGGTCCCGAGGGCAACGAGAACTCGGTCGTCCGCGTGTTCGTCCCCGGCGTTTCCGGCGTCGACGTCATCATGGGCGGCCACCTGCACGTGGTGCTCAACCCGCCGCAGCTGCTGGCGGACCCGAGCGGCCGCAAGGTGGTGCTCGCACACTCCGGCGCCTTCTCCAAGTACGTGGGCCGGCTGGAGCTGGTCGTGAAGATGCCGGACGTGCTCGGCACGGGTGAAGGTGGCGAGGTCCTCAGCCAGGACTACCGCGTGTTCCCCATCGACGGGCTCTGGTGCGACGACGCCATGCGCCGCTACCGCTACGACTCCAACATCTTCTGGGAGGACGGCCAGTTCATCCAGACCCCCGCCGTGCGCGCGGCCATCGACGCCTGCCGCGAGCAGGAGGACCGACAGACGACGCACCTGCTCCAGCCCTACATCATCGGGATGGACATGAAGCTGCAGCTCACGAACATCTTCGCGTACGCGCCCACGGACGTGACGCGCCGGAACAACTCGACGGGTGGCGACTCGCCGCTGGGCAACATCGCCGCGGACTCGATGCGCAAGCGTCGCCGCGTGGACGCGCAGATGGCGCTCACCAACTCGCTGGGCATCCGCGACAACCTCTACTCCGGCGTCGTGTCCCAGGAGTCGATGTTCAACGTGTTCCCGTTCGAGAACACCATCAACATCATGTACCTGTCGGGCAAGGAGATGCAGGAGATGTTCGACTTCGTGGCCGAGCGCTCCTCCGAGCGTGGCTGCGTGAGTCAGGCGCAGATCTCCGGTGCCAGCTTCACCATGGACTGCGCCCAGGTGCAGATCAACGACCTGCGCGTCGAGTGCAAGCTCTCGCTGGAGGGCGCGGACTGCCCCCCGGACAACCGCGAAGGCCACGCCCCCTGGCAGTGCATCCAAGACACGAGCACCTCGGCCACGACGGGCCGCTGCTACGCCCACCCCGGCACGAACATCGTGGTGGGCGGCAAGGCGCTCAACCCGTTCGGCACCTACCGCGTGGCGGTGAACGACTACATCGCCAAGGGTGGCTCGGGCTTCAACGTGCTCAAGCGCAACACCACGCGCCAGGAGACGGGCATCTCCCTGCGCGACTCGCTCATCGGCTACATGCAGGACTTCTGCACCTGCGACGACATCAACGCGGGCTACGCGACGCGTGGCAACCGGGCTGACGGGCAGCGCTGTGGCTCGCTGGTGAACGGCCAGTGGGTCATCAATGATCGCCTGCGCGCCTCCTGTCGGGAGATGCAGGACTACGAGAACGAGCTGTCCGCCAAGGTGGGGAGCTGCTCCTGCGAGGACCTGCTGCGCAACGGCTACAACCCGTCGAGCTGCGGTGTCGCCTCCGTCACCAACCCCGACCAGGCCCGCGCGGCCTGCATCGCCGCCAAGCAGGTGGGCACCTGCACCTGCGGAGATCTGGCGGCCCGGGGCTACAACCCGGACGGCTGCAACATCCCCGACGTCACCACCGCCCTGGAGGCCCAGGCCGCCTGCGCGGTCTCCGCGGGCCCGTTCACCGGCCGGTGTGACTGCCGCGAAGTCATGAGTGGAATCAACCCCGTGTGCGGAACGGTGACGCAGCAGCTGCGCAACTTCTGCACGAACCCGACGGCGATGCCCATCGCCGACGCCGTGGAAGACGGCCGCATTGGCCGGAGGGTGAAGTAATGAAGAAGCTCATGCTGCTGTCGGCGCTGGCCCTGGTCGGCTGTTACACCGAGGAGTCGCCTCAGCCGAAGGGCCTCGCGTCGTTCGAAGTCACCGTGAAGGGCTTCTACGTCGCGGACTCCAATCCGCGCGCGTCGCTGCCCGTGGTGGCCAGCTGCGTTGCCCAGCACGGTGGCACCCAGGCCGCCGTGCCCATGGAGCTGCGTGGCACCCCAGACTGCCGCCTGGCCATGCCTCGCGGTCCGGTGGATATCGACTTCGATATCCAGGCGGTGGACGTGAAGGGCCAGCCGATGGATGCGTTCAACGGCCCCGTCTCCTTCCGCACCGTCCCGGGAAACCTCACCGGCCCCTATCGCTACCGGTGGGTGCAGCTCACCAATGGCAAGGGCACGGGCACCGTGCGCAGCGCGCAGCTCTACGGTGAAGCCCACGTGTGGGTGGAGGACGAGCCCGTCCAGGTCGACTACGCCGAGGGTGAGGTCGTCGCCGGAGAGCTCCCCGAGGAGCCCGCCACGCGCACCTTCTCCACCGGCCTGTCGCGCTCCATGCACTTCGAGGAGCCCACCATCTCCACGGTGCAGGTGCCGCAGAACAGCGACCAGCTCACCGCGTACAACGGCACGTTCATGCGCATTGGTCGCGCGCCCGAGGCGGGCTCGCCGCTGATCCAGAACTGCGAGCCGGACGACCCGAACTACAACCAGCCGGTGACGCTGCTGGTGACGGGCACGGACCCGGGCGGCTTCTTCGTGACGGACCTGACGGCGTGCCGCGTGCGCGAGGGAAGCATCCCCGGCGCCAACACCCAGACGGCGGAGCCCTCGGGCTTCTTCCCAGGCCGCTTCAACGCCCTCTACATCTACAACTACTCCTTCCCGGAAGGGTTGGATCCGGGCGACCTGCTGTGGTCCATCGCGGGCTCCGTGCAGGAGTTCACCGCGACCACGCAGCTGACGTTCCCCTCGTGGAGCATCCGCGAGAAGGTCCGCCTGCTGCCCCAGGCCGAGTGGAACAAGTACCTGGCCCTGGCGCCGCCGACGGAGATCAACGGCCGGCTGTGCGGCTTCAGCGGCTCGCCCTACATCACGGACGTGATGTGCGGCTACAGCTACGGCAACTACAAGATGGAGGGCCTGGAGTCCTCGCTGGTGAAGATTCGCCGGGTGAAGTTCCCGCAGGTCTTCCGGAGCTGCGACGCCAACGGCAACAACAGCGTGCCCTTCTTCTGTCCCGACCCGCGCACCAACGTCTTCGGCGCCTGCGGCGAGGACGACCCCAATGACCCGGACGTCCCCGAGCGTAAGTGCAACGTCGACTGCACGCTGGGCCTGGGCGAGTACCGTGGGCAGATCTGCGCGGAGAAGACGACCTACGACAACTTCGGCCAGTTCGTGGTGGAGATGAACCCGACGGGCGCCGCCGAAGCGGGCCTGGACGCCACCGTGAACGGCCGACTGCACGCGCTCAACGCGCTGCCGCCCGTGTCCCCCGCCACCGAGGCGTGGACGCGCTCCTCCAACGCCTACACCACGGGCGTGACGGTGAACATCTGGTGCGACAAGGCCGTGAATGTGCGCTTCGGCGGCAGCAGCGTGCCCGGTGTGGCGACCAACGTCGCCCTGGCCGCGGCCACGCGCCTGGAGCACACGCTCAAGGACAACCAGTTGTTCGTGTGGGTCTCCGTGCAGGACGCGGTGAACGGCTCGGCCAGCTGCAAGGTGAGCCAGCACCCGCGTACCCGCATCAACCTGGTGACCAAGGACGCCGTACCGGACCTGGTGGTCAACTGCAGCGAGACGGATGCCGACGCGGAGCGCGCCGAGCAGTGCCGGTTCCTGCATGGAGCGACCTTCGACATCGTGGGCCATCTGCGCCACGTCAGCGCGGCTCGGCCTCGCTGGATTGTGCTGCCCCGAGATCAGGACGACCTCTGCTGCTACCCTGGCCCGGGCATGGAGTGCCCGCGTCCCATCGAACCTTGCGTGAATCCGTAGGCTTTTGACGAAACTCGCGCCCCGGGTCACCGGGGTGCAGGGAGGAGCGAACCCAAGCGGGCGCTCCGTGGAGAGGGACATTGAAAACGCTGCAGAAGCTGGCCCTGACCGGCCTTATCTCCCTGAGTGTGCCCGCCTGGGCCAGTGACTTCGTGGACACGCGTCTGTCGTTCGTGTTCGCGGACGACAACGTGCTCGCGGGCTCGGGTGAAACCACGCCCAACAGCCCCAACGCACGGTTTGGCGCGGGCAACCAGAACACCCAGTTCTACGACAACTTCAACACGCGCTTCTCCGGCTTCGAGTCGCTGTCGAACATCGTGCTCTACAAGCGGGCACCGGCGTTCTTCGAGGGACTGACGACGGAGGCGGCCCTGACGCTGCTGGTGCTGGAGCGCCCGAGCGGTCAGGTCGCCATCCAGGACAACTCCAGCTACATCCGGCTCAACTACCAGCCCCCGGGCTGGGGTGAGAAGGAAGGCATCTCGCTGGTGGGCTTCCCGGTGTCCGCGGACCGCTTCCGGCTGGGCTATGCGTACCGCATCTCCTGGGGCGGCAGCGGCGTGTTCACCACCCGCTCGGCCACCAACGGCGTGCCGGGTGCCAAGCTGCAGATCACCCGCGACAGGTGGTACGCGTACGTGGGCGGCAAGACGGCGCTGGTGCAGAACGAGCTCGTCCTCGAGGAAGAGACGCTCTACGGCGTGATGGCCGGCGCGGGCGTGGACATCCTGGAGACGCTGCGCGTCGAGGCGGGCGGCGGCTACTTCCAGAAGGGCCTGGTCCCCGGGCTCGCGACGCTGGGTGTGGAGGCGCCGGTGAACGCCGCGGGCGTGTCCGCGCAGGTCGTCTACCACGTGGGCGTGCCCGTCGGCACGAGCGTGGACTTCCGGCTCTACAAGAACGACCCGGAGATCTACGAGCGCTTCTTCGCTCCGGAGAAGTACCCGGGTGGCCTGTCCTACTCCGTGTCGCTGGAAGGCAGCTACCTGTCCCAGACGCTGGAGAAGCCGGACCAGTTCGGCGCGACGGAGCCCCAGGGCGCCACGGCGCTGGCGCTGCAGGCCCGCGCGAAGCTGGGCTTCCTGCGCCTGAGCCTGCTCGGCCTGTACCGCAGCCTCTCGTACATCCAGTTCGACGTGCCGGGCTTCCCTCCGTTCCAGGACTTCCCCGAGGGGACGGAGCTGAACCCGGAGATCTTCCTGGCGTTGGGTGCGGACTACCACCTGCCGGCGCTGCACTTCACGCCGGGCTTCATCTTCGGCATCCAGCGTCCGGCGTCGTTCCGCAGCCCGACGTCGCTGCTCGGTGGCAACAACCCGCCGCCGAACCTGGTGGGCACGCGCACCGTCGTGGTGCGTGACGTGAATCAGCTGAGCATCCTGCCGGAGACGTGCGGTGGCTCGGGAGCGTGCGGCGCGGAGCCCATCTACTCCGCCAAGGCGACGTTCCGCTGGGACCTGTCCGACTCCGTCGCGGCGGTGGGCGAGGTCTACTACACGTACGACACCAACCGGACCACGTTCCGGGACGACATCACGGGCGTGGCGCAGGCCACGTTCGAGAAGCCGCACGCGCTGGGCTTCAACACCCTGCTGCAGGCGCGCTTCTAGGCGTTCGCTCGGTTGAGCAGACATCGCGGCCCGGTTCCCTTCGCGGGGGACCGGGCCGTTGTCGTTGGAGCGCTCGGGCGCCAGGGGACGAAGACATCCGCCTGCCCATGGCCGCACGACGGCCCTACCTCGTCCTTGCCCTGGCCTCCCTCACGGCACTGCTCAGGAAACGGAACAGGTCGAACGCAATCCCCTCCGGCCCGAAAGCAGGAACTTCGACGACCTGGCCCGAGTGCAGAATCACCTGAAGCGCGAGCGAGAGCGGCTCCTTGGAGGGGAGAAGCACCCGCTCAATCTCGTCGAAGCGCACCTGCGTGCTCTCCGCGCCCGACAACACCACGAGCCCGTCTTCCGTCAGGACGATGGCGCCATCCCTGGCGTGCAGGCGGTTCTCGTAGACACCGAACGCCGTGGCGGCGAGAGGCACCTCTGCACTCCACCAGGATGGCCGTTTGCCATGGGCAAAGGCGTAGTAATTCGCAACTCCGACTTGGGTGTCATCTCTTCGTGTTCGCAAACGGAAGTTACGCCCCGCATGCATTTCCATCGTGGCCACGCTAGTGCGCCCCCTCGTAGAACATCATGCCATTCGGGTGGCCCCCTGCCCCAGGGTAGCGCACAGCTCGGACGCGGTGGTCACCAGGGAATGAAGTGTGTCGCCCTGGATGACGACACCTGGAAACCTCCGTCCTGGGAAACGGATGACAGCGTTTTTTTGCCACCACCGGTGAGGCGTTCGACGTCGATAAGTGTCATCAATCTTGAGGCCATCTCAGGCCAATCTCGTCGCGTTCCGTGCCACTCATCATACAGCCCCGAGTGGTTTCTTGCGCCGGACACAGAGCAGCGACCTCGCCCATCTGCATATCACCGAGCCACAGTTCAGCGACCAGCGAGTACCGAACGGGCACTCTCGCAATGGCGATGACTGTCGTTGGGCATGCCATTCCATGCAAATTCAGCAGCTGCGGATTTCTCGTTCTTGATTCAAGGCGGCGTTGCCCCACCTTCAATCACAGGCACGCGCGCTTCACCTGCCCCGCCTGACACCGGGTGATTGCAGGCCCCCACCTTTCCGGCGGGAGGCCTGTCCACGTCCCGCCTCACGCCGAAGTCATGCGCACCACTTCGTCGAAGGCAGTGAGGCCCTGCGCCAGCTTGCGCACGGCGGCCTCGCGCAACGTGCGCATCCCTCCGCGCCGAGCCACTTCCACCAGCTTCTCGTAGGGAGCCTCGCGTGAAATCTGCTCGCGCAGCTCTCCATTCGTGGTGACGATTTCGAAGACGCCCGTGCGGCCCACGTAACCGGTGCCTCGGCAGCGCACGCAGCCCGCGCCCTTCAGCAGGCGCACCCCACCCGGCAACAAGGGCAGCGGCGCCTGAAGCGCGAGGAGCTCATCTGGAGTCAGCGTCGCCTCCTCCGCGCAATGACTGCACACGCGCCGCAGCAGTCGCTGGGCCATGACGCCCAACAAGCTCTGTGCCAGGAGGAACGACGGGACGCCCAAATCCCTCATGCGCGCCACGGCGCCCAGCGCGTCGTTGGTGTGCAACGTGGAGAGGACGAGGTGTCCGGTGAGCGCGGACTGGATGGCGTTCTCCGCCGTCTCCTGGTCACGAATCTCACCCACCATGATGACGTCCGGGTCCTGACGCAGGATGTGGCGCAGCGCGCTCGCGAAATCGAGCCCCAGCTTGGGCTGCACCTGCACCTGATTGAAGGCGTCCCACACCATCTCGATAGGGTCTTCAATCGTGGTGACATTGACGTCCGGGCCCGCGAGCGCCTTGAGCGCCGAGTAGAGCGTCGTCGTCTTGCCACTGCCCGTCGGCCCCGTGACGAGGATGAGGCCGTGGGGCTGGTCAATCCACGACTCGAAGGAGCTCTTCTCGTCCGGCTCGAACCCGAGCTGGGCGATGTCCTGCACCAGCGTCTCCGGGTCGAAGATGCGAATGACCACCTTCTCGCCAAAGGCCGTGGGCAGCGTGCTGACACGCAACTCCACCTCACGCCCGTCCCGCTCCGTCTTGATACGCCCGTCCTGGGGCTTGCGCTTCTCGGAGATGTCGATGCGCGAGAGCATCTTCACGCGCGACACAATCGGCGGATGCACCTGCGCCGGCAACGAGTACACCGGGTGCAACACACCGTCGATGCGCAACCGAACCACACTGGTGGCCCGCTTGGGCTCGATGTGGATATCCGAAGCGCGGTTGTCGAAGGCATAGCGCAGCAGATAGTCCACCGCCTGCACCACGGGCCGGTCCGACGCCTCCAACTCCTGCGTGCCGCTGAGCGACACGAGCTGCTCGAAGTTGGAGAGCTGCCCCCCACCCGCCGCCACGCTGAAGTCATCCGCCGCGCGGGCCAGCGTCTTCTTGAAACCGTAGATGTCGGAGATGGACTTGAGGATGTCCGCCTTCGAGCTCAGCACCGGCTCCAGCGGGAGACTGGTGAGGCGATGGAAGCTCTCGAACAGCTCCCGGTCGAACGGGTTGGCCACCGCCACCAACAACCGCCCCTGCGCCGTACGCTCCAGCGGAAGCAACACGTGCTTCTGCGCATACGGCCGGGACACCGTTCGCGTGGCAAGCGTCATGTCCAGCTTGAGCGGGTCGATCTTCCGGTAGGCGATGCCCGCGGCGCGCGCGGCGGCCTCCGTGACGCGGTCCTCGTCCAGCACGCCCCGGCCACTGGCCAGGGGCACCTGGAAGGCCGCCACCACCTCCACCGGCGACACGTCGTAGCGCGCGGCCTCCTTGCCACTCGCGGCTGTCTGCGCCTTGAGGACTCGCGCTCGCGCGGCCCCCT
The DNA here is from genome assembly GCF_013336715.1 of Myxococcus sp. CA056. NCBI lineage: Bacteria > Pseudomonadati > Myxococcota > Myxococcia > Myxococcales > Myxococcaceae > Myxococcus > Myxococcus sp. CA056. The sequence continues at coordinate 722,086 of NZ_JABUMT010000004.1, read as the reverse complement.
CCTTCGCGAGGATTTCCTGGGCCTGCTGGGCCGTCAGCAGCCCCTGCCCCACCAACGCCTCCAGCACGAAGAGCGTGGTGAAGTCATCCCGGCTCCGTGCGGGAGGGTTGCCAGAGCCGCTCACTGCTTGTGCCAAGTCCGTCTCCTTCCCGCCACCAGCAGCAGCAGGACCAATCCACCCAGGAATGCCGCGGCCGAGACAGGAGCACCCGTACAACCACAGCCATCCGGACCATTGACGCTGCCCTGAGGAGGCCCCGCGTCCACGGGCGGTGGCGGCTGGGTGCCACCATCGTTGCACAGCGTGCACGGGCCGGCGTCGGGCCGCGCCAGCGGATCGTAACAGGTGCCCCCGGAAGCACAGAGCATGTTGGGCGCGCAGTCCTGGTTGGAAAGACAGACAGGCAGGCAGGCGGAGCTCCCCTGCTCCACCGCGCCACACCGCAGCGTCGAGGGACACGAGCTGGTGGAGCACGCCCGGACGCAGGCTCGCTCACCGTCCTTGTTCACCACCTGGCACGACGTTCCACCCGGGCAGGCGCACGCCGAGACGGAGCACTGCTGCGCACACACGCCCTGCGTGCCCCCTTCCGCGAAGAGGCAGTATTGGTTGGTGCCGCACTCGGCGTTCGCCGCGCACGCATCGCCCACCTGCTTGCCCGCCGTCTGCTTCGGAACACAGACACGGTCACACGTCCGGCAGACGGAGTTGCTGTCACAGTCCAGGTCGCCATAGCAGCCGGGGACACAGAGGTCGCCCTCGGGCCGGGTCTCACAGGTATAGCCAGGGCGGCAGTCACTGCCACCGGGCGTACAGTCCTTGAGACAGATGGAGCCCTGCCCGGCCACGTTGGAGCACTCCGAGCCCGCGGGGCACGAACCGGAGCCGCTGCACGTCTCCGTGCAGTATCCATTGTCCCACCGGTCGAACTCGCCGTTGCCAGACGGAGGGGCCACCGGGGCGATGCAGTCGCCATTCGTGTTGCCGCAGCTTCTCGGGCCAGGCGTGCACTCGCGGCCCACGGGGGTGACTCCGTCAGGCAGGGCCGGCAGACAGGCCCGCGTGTACCCGGAGACCGCCGTGGACTCGCGACAGACATAGGGGGCCGGACACTCGCCGGAGGTACTGCCGAAGCAGCCCTTCGCACAGACCTTGAGGTCCGCGCCAGAAACGGTGGACGGAGCGGTGACACACGTCAGGCCAGTGGTGCACGCGGTGCTGTCACAGGGCGAACCGACGGCGCCCGTCTTCGGATAGAAGCGGCACAGCGCCGTCCTGTCGTAGTCCGCGAGCTGGCGTCGGCTCTCGCCCCTCGGAATGTCGAAGAACATCACCGCGCCAATGGCCTCGAAGGAGTCGCCCAGGCCCAGGCAGTGGCCAATCTCGTGCGTCAGCACACTCTGGATGTCGTATTGGCCCGCGGGCGTGGGCGTCAGCGTGGACCAGGTGAAGTCCACGGCGTTGAGGAAGATGTCGCACTGGTACACGTAGCCGCTGAAGGTCAGTGGACGCGCGGCGGAGGGCCTGTCCCCGCCATTGAGCGTGTCCGTGTAGCGCGGGTCGCTCGCGCTCGTCACCCAGACGGGCACCACGTTGAAGCGGTCGGTGGGGTCATTGACGTTCGCCATGGGCGAGCCCGTCGTGGCCACGCCACCGTCCTGGGGGAAGGAGAAGGTCGGCCACGAGCAGCTCACCTGCCACGTCTGGGCCGCCGCGCGGCTGGCGGCCACCACCAGGTTGAGGTCATTGCCCGCGGGCTGTGCCTGGCGGCCGTCCACGTAGAAGACGAAGGGGTCCGCGGGGGTGCTGAGCACCCGGTGGCCCAGGTCCTTGTATTCCAACACCTGTTGCGCCGCCGCGGTGACGGACAACAACAACCCGAGTACGACGGCGCTCCGCTGCGAACCCCGAATCATCGAAGACCCCTCCACGTCGACCATCCCCGGGTACGCATTCGCCCGGACGTCGACGGGAAGGACAGTCTACCCGCGAACGGCGCGGAGGCTCACACCCGTGACTCAAGCGGGGCCGCCTCCCGCGACGGGCAAGGCCGAATCCCCCGGGCTACCCGCACATAGCGCGGACCGTGGCATCCACCCACGACTCGGGCCGAGGACGCTCCGCGACAGCCGAGGCCAACTTCCGTGAGCTACCCGCGCACCGCGCGGACCGTGGCATCCACCAGCGCCTCGGGCGTGGGCTTCTCCGCGACGGCGGTGGCAGGCAGACCGAGTTGCTCCAGTGCGGACGCCGTGGTGGGGCCAATCGCCACCACTCGCGCGGGCCCCAGCCGCTCGCGACCCGCCGCTTCCAGGAAGGCCTCGACGGTGCGCGGCGAGGCGAACACCGCGACGTCCGGCGGTGAACCGGCGAGCAGCTCCAGCGCCTCTGGCGAAAGCTCCGCTGGAAGAGAGCGATAGGCCGTCACGCGGGTGACGAGCACGCCCGCGTCTCGCAATGCATCCTCGAGTTCGCGCCGTCCCTCTTCCGCCGCGGGCAACAACACCTCGTCACCCGACTGGAGCGCGTCCTTGAGTACCTCGAAGAGCGCTTCCCCTGTCCCCTCATCCGGCTCCGCGGCGACGTCCAGGCCATAACCCCTCACGGCGCGCGCCGTGCGAGGCCCCACCGCCGCCAGCTTCACGCGGGCGAGCCGCTGCGCCGTGCCCGCCTCGCGCAGCGCATCCATCAGCGCGTCCACCGAGGAGGGACTCGCGAACACCACCCAGCGATAGCGCTGGATGTGCTCGGCGGCGGACGCCAGCGGCCGAGGGTCCTCCGGAGGACGCAACTCCAGCAGTGGCAGGCTGAGCACTTCCGCGCCCTCGTCCTCCAGGAGAAAGCACAGCTCCTCGGCCCGCTCACGCGGGCGCGTCACCAAGACTCGGATGCCTTCCAGTCGCCGTTCCACGCGGGCGACAGTCTAGGGCCGTGCGTCCGGGCGGCGAGCGAAATCACGCAGGATGTCCGCCGCGCCCTGCGACAGCAGGTCCTCGGCCAGCGCCTCGCCCAGCTCCCGCGCCTGTGCCACGGGCCCACGGACCTCGCCCCGCACCACCCGTGCGCCATCCGGCCGGCCCACGAGTCCGCGCAGGTGCACCATGCCCTCGGACACCGTGGCGTGCCCCGCCAGCGGCACGGTGCACCCCCCCTCGAGCTTCGCCAGCAGCGCGCGCTCGGCCGTCACCGCCACCCGAGTCGTCGCATCCTCCAGCGGGGCAAGCAGCCCACACACCCGCGCATCGGCACCTCTGCACTGGATGGCGAGCACACCCTGCCCCACCGCGGGCAGGCTCACCTCGGTGGACAACACCTGGGTGATGACACCCTCCAGTCCCAGACGCTTGAGTCCCGCGTACGCCAGCACCGCGCCCGCGAGCCCCAGCTCCTTCGTCTTCTGCAACCGCGTCTGCACGTTGCCACGCAGGCTGACGATTTCGAGGTCAGGCCGTCGCGAGCGCAGGATGCAGCTGCGACGCAGCGACGACGTGCCCACGCGCGCACCCTGAGGCAGCGAGTCCAACGTCTGCCCGTCCAGGCCACAGAAGGCATCGCGAGGGTCCTCGCGCGTCGGCACCGCCGCGAGCACCAGGCCCTCCGGCAGCTCGGACGTCATGTCCTTCAGGCTGTGCACCGCGAGGTCGGCGCGACCGTCGATGAGCGCCTGCTCGATTTCCTTCACGAACAGACCCTTGCCGCCCACCGCGGACAGCGGCGCGGACAGGAAGCGGTCTCCCTCGGTGGTCATCTCCACGAAGGACACCTCCAGGCCGGGATGATGCGCGGCCAGGAGCGCTCCCACGTGACGCGCCTGCCAGAGCGCCAGCGGACTCTGTCGGGTGGCGATGCGCACGGACTTCATCGCTTCGCTCCCGTGGCGACCTGTTGTGGAACAGGGGCCAGGGCGGAAGAAGCCGCGTCCGCCGCCTCGAGCTCCGCCTCCAGCAGACCGAACAGCTCCGCGGCGGCACCCGCCAGCCGGTTGCCCTCGCCCTCCGGCCCCACGGCGCGCAGTCGCGAGGTGGGCTCATGCAATAGCTTGTTCACGATGGCGCGCCCCATGGCCTCGATGCTCTTGCGCTGCTTGTCCGTCAGCCCGTCACCCAACGCCGTCAACGTGCGCTCCACTTCCGTGCGGGCAATCGCCTCCGCGCGCTGACGCAGCCTCGCGAGCACGGGCATGCCCTCGCGCAGCGCGCGCTCCTTGACGAAGCGAGCCACCTCCTGCGCCACCAGCACGCCCGCCTTGTGCGCCTCCTCGGCGCGCGCGGCCGCGTTGTCCGCGACGAACTTCTGGATGTCGTCCACGTCGTAGGCGTGCACCCAGTCCAGCGTGCCCACCCCGGGGTCGATGTCTCGAGGCACCGCCAGGTCCACCATGAACAGCGGCCGGCCCTTGCGCCCCTTGCCCACCGCGCTCACGTTCTCCCGCGTGAAGAGGGGCACGGGCGACGCGGTGCTGCACACCACCACGTCCGCGGCCCCAAGGAGCGTGAACAGCTCCTCGAAGGGACGCGCCACCCCACCCACCTCCGTCGCCAGCGCCTCCGCGCGAGCCAACGTCCGGTTGGTGATGAACAGCTTCGTCGCGCCCGCCTGCTGCAGATGGCGCGCCGCCAGCTCTCCCATCTCCCCCGCTCCCACGACCAGCACCGTCTTGCCCTTCAAGCCGTCGAACACCTTGCTGGCCAGTTGCACCGCCGCGGACGCCATGGACGTCGCCGCGCGGCCGATGGCCGTCTCCGTGCGCACGCGCTTGGCACACCCGAACGCCGCCGCGCACGCCCGCGTCAATTCACCCCGCACCGCCCCCGCGCCCTGCCCTCGCTCGAAGGCGTCCTTCACCTGCCCGAGAATCTGCGCCTCGCCCAGCACCATGGAGTCCAGGCTGGAGGCCACGCGGAACAGGTGGATGAGGGCCGCCTCGCCGCGGTGCTCGTACAGGTGCTCCAACGCCTCTTCACCGCCGAGCGCCTGGAGCTCCATCACCGCGCGCTCCCGAGCCACCAGCCCGTCCGGCGCGGACAGATACACCTCCACGCGGTTGCAAGTGGACACCCAGAGCACCTCCACCGGCGACTGGGCCAGCCGCTGGAGCACCTCCACCTGACGCGTCTCGGACAGGGCCAACCGCTCGCGCACCACCAGGGGCGCCGTACGGTGGGACAGGCCAATGCAGACGAGCTCCATACTCAGGGAATCCTCAGGGCGGCCGCCGTGCTCGTCGTCACGTCGTACGAAGTGAGGAACGACACCAGCACCAGACAGAACCCCGCCATGGTCAGCAACGCCACCCGGCGTCCCCTCCAGCCCGCGAAGATGCGCGCGTTGACGAGCGCGGCGAAGACGGCCCACGCCACCACCGTGGCAATCGACTTGCCGTCCCACTGCCAGCCCACCGTCGTGGCGACGAAGAACGCCCCCGTGGCCAGGGTGATGGACAGCGCGATGAAGCCCCACACCACCAAACGCCGATTGAGGGTGTCGAGGAACTCCAGCGACGGCAGCCGGGAGAAGAGCAGGCCGAAGCGCTTGGCGCGCACCTGCCGCTCCATCAACAGGTACATGACGCCCACGCCCGCGGCCACCGCGAACGCCGCAAGCCCCAGCAACGCCAGGGTGATGTGCAGCGGAAGCAGCGGCTGTCGCACCCCCGGCGGGAGCGGCGACTGCCCTCCGTGCATCAAGAGCCCGGGTATCAGCACCGTCACCGCGAGCGGGGTGAGGAACGCGCCAATGACGGGGCGGCGGTAGCGCACATCCAGCGCCAGGAAGATGGCCAGCAGCAGGAAGGCCAGCGTGGAGAAGCCCTGGGCCATCCCCACGGGGCGGCCGGACTGGGCCCCCAGCAGTTCGAACAGGGCCACCCCGTGCAGCACGAGCCCCCCACCCACCAGCACGCGCCCGGCCATGGCCAGCGCGTCCGACTGGCGGACCAGGTAGGCCAGATAGGCCACGGCGGCGATGCCGTAGGCGTGGCAGGCGAGCGATACGAGCGTGTGGCTCATGGATTCAGGCAATAACCGTGACAGACGAGCGAATCAGCCCATCTTGTTGAGAAGGAACGCCGCCAACAGGTCGGTCTCCGAATCGGGTTTCTTGCCCGCCGCCTCCGGCTTCGGCGCCCCGGAGGGCACCTCCGTCACATACCCTGGAACGACCTCGTAGGCGGACTCCCCCACCAGCACCGAGTCGGCCATCTGCTCGGCCCCCAGGCGGGAGAGCTGCTCCTCGGTCTTCACCTTGGCCACCAGACCGTGGGTGTCCTCGCCCGACACGAGTTGCAGGAAATGCACGGCGGGAGAGACGGCGAAGGCGGTGCCGCCCTCGGCCATGACCACCAGCCGGCCATCCCGCACGTCCGCTTTGTCGGCCAGTGCCCACTCCTCGAGCTGGGACTGGGGCAGAAAGAGCTTCGTCACGCCCGCCAGCCTACACCAGCGCCGGGCTTCTATGGGGAGCCGTTCGGAATGACGGGTGAAACCCCCGCTTGTCCACCGCATCATTTCTGGCAGATCGGCTGACGGTCCGCCGATTCTTGCAGGCTCCCGGGGCACGTACTAGACGACGCGCCGTGCAGGCCGGAGAGGGCCCGAAGGAGACACCATGGCAGGCGACAACGTGAAGGCGGTCGGAGATGGCGACTTCAAGCAGCTGGTGCTGGACTCCCAGGAGCCCGTGCTGGTGGATTTCTGGGCGACCTGGTGCGCGCCGTGCCGCGCCATCGCCCCGTCCATCGACGCGCTCGCCACCCAGTATGGCGGTCAGGTGAAGTTCACCAAGATGAACATCGACGACAACCAGCAAACGCCGCAGGACTACAACATCCGGTCCATCCCCACGCTGCTGCTCTTCAAGGGCGGCAAGGTCGTGGAGCAGATTGTCGGCGCCGTCCCCAAGGCGCGCATCGAAGACGCCATCAAGAAGGCGCTGTAGGCCGCTTCGCCGGGCCTGTGCGCACGTGAGGACCTCGAGTCCCACGTCGCGCCTCGCCCGGCCTTGTTGTCACCCCAAGGGCACTGTCGCCCTTTCGCGCTGTCGGGTCGTGGGATGAGTTCCAGCGTCCCCCCGAGCGCCTCTGGCCGGCGTGATGCCCGCCCCGTTCGTTCCACGGACTGACTCCACGAAGCATGGCTTGTCAGCGGATCCTTCTCGCGAGCCCGGAACCGTTGGAGCAGCGGCTTTGCCCTGCCGCGGCACTGACTCAATCCAACCCAACACCCGAATCGACTCGCGCGACGTTGTCGTGACGAGCCTTCAGCGATTTCTCAGACTCCGCGTCATTTTCACCCCTGCGGACAAATACAGCGCGGATACCGAATGCTCGTCCGCCACGCCTGCGGGAAACACGTATCCCTTTGCAGTCTTGTCATCAATTTTCCGCGCGGGTTTTGCGAGTCAGACGAGACCCCTCCCTGGTTGTATTGACAGCGTTGACATCCACCGCCAAATAGGCGCATTGGAAGCCTTGTTTGTTTTGACTGTTTTCACGGGAGTTTTCATGGCACGACCACGTAAGGAGTTGTCGAAGGTCCCCCTGACCCCCGCATTGGTGAATTGGGCGGAAGCGCTTGGCGATGCGATTGGCCGAGGCGTCCTCCGGGCGATGAACCAGGGCATCCCCACGGGTGGCAACAGCAACGGCATGGCGGCAAGCCGTCGCCGCGGCCGTCCGCCCAAGGCCCTTGCGGGCAACATGGTGGCATCAGACCGGCGCTGCACCATGCCGGACTGCACGCGGGAGCAGCGCTCGAAGGGACTGTGTTCAGCGCATTACCAGGCGGAGCGGCGACGCCTGCTGGCGGGTGGCAAGCCCGCCTGAGACAGGCGGTTCGCGGTGGCGCCCACGGCCCTGGGCGAGCCGCTCCTCAATCCGTGTCTCCAGCAAATCCCCCCCACCCTTCCATGGCTGGCCGACCCTCGGAGTGGGGTGTCAGGCGTTATTTGGCCTGCCAGGGGTCCGCTTCGGTGCTCGTCGCCTTGAGCAGCTCCCACGCCGAAAGGACATCCACCACGCGCTCCAGTTCGTTGGGCAGCGAACGCGCCCGCTGGGAGTGCAGGTAGTCTTCCGCGAAGGCTCGCAGCCGGGCCCCCACGAAGAGCCGCGCCAGGGCGACCTCCGTCTGTCCACTGAAGTCGAGGAAGCGGATGCCGAAGCCGCTGCGTCCCTCGGGGCCGTCCTCACGCTCCTCCCGGACGATTTCCGCCCGCGCCCGCACCGGCGAGGCGCCTGGCTCCAGCGAGAAGCTCACGCCCAGCACCGTGCCCATGGGCAGGTAGAAGGTGCTCTCCAGGAAGGCCCCGCTGACGCTGACGTTGATGGAGGCCAGGCTCGCGGCGAAGCGCCGCCCGCCTTCCGCGTCATCCACCCAGACCTCGAAACGCGTCGTCAGCTGCGCCCGGGGAAACTCCCGGTGCTCCGGCTCCCCCTGGTTGCGCTCGATGAGGGGCGAGAACGTCGGCAGCGACGCCGCCGGTTTTCGGACCTCGTCCTTCACCACGACGGGGGCCCGCGCCACGGGCGCTGGCGCCGGGGGCTTCACGTCCCTCGCCGCCACGGGAATCTCCGCCACGCGGACACTCCCACTCACCTTCTGCCCGACCTTCCTCTGCATGCCTGACCTCCACCGGCCCGAGAGGGACTCGCCCTCCCCCCGGAATTGGTGGGGTGATTCATACACCACCCGCGAGCAGCCGCCGAGCGCTCCTCGCCATCCTTCGCTTCGGAGCACCGGTTCGAGCGTCGCGGCTCGCGACGTCTCAGAACATGTGACGCCGCATGCTGATGTTCACCAACAAGCCAATGCTGAGCATCACGGACATCATGGAAGACCCGCCATAACTCATCAGCGGCAGGGTAATTCCCGTCACCGGGAGCAGGCCGATGACCATGCCGATGTTCTCGAACACCTGCCAGAAGAGCATGGCGACGACGCCCACGGCCACGAAGGCGCCGAACCTGTCGCGGGCGTTGAACCCCACGCCCAGGCCGAAGATGAAGATGGCGCCGTAGAGGACGAGCAGGAGCGTGCACAGCACGAAGCCGTGCTCCTCCGCCCAGACGGAGAAGATGAAGTCGGTGTGCTGCTCGGGCAGGAAGCGCAGGCCCGTCTGGGTGCCCTCGCGCCAGCCCTTGCCGGACACACCGCCGCTGCCCACCGCGATTTTCGACTGGGCCGCGTGGTACCCGCTGCCGCGCAGGTCCGCCTCCGGGTCCAACCAGCCTGAGATGCGCTGACTCTGGTGCTTCTTCAGGTGGTGCCGGACGATGGTGGGCCGGGGCTCCGGCACGTCGCGCACGTAGTCGTTCCAGATGACGATGGCGCCCGCGAGGATGGCCGCGACGAGCGTGGCCACCAGGTACCAGCGCACCTTGCCGAAGAGGATGACGGTGAGCGAGGACAGGCCAATCATCAGCGCGGTGCCCAGGTCCGGCTGGACGAGCACGAGGACGAAGGGCACGCCCACGACGAGGACCGGCTTCCACAGACGGACCAGGCCGTAGGACGGCTCATTGGGGCGGAAGTCGTCGTGGTAGACCTTGGCCAGCATCAGCACGACGCCAATCTTCATGAACTCCGCGGGCTGGAGGCGGAACGGGCCGATGACGAACCAGCTCTCCGCGCCCTTGGCCGTGTGGCCGATGAAGCGCAGCGCGATGAGCGCCAGGATGTTGGCGACGTAGATGGGCATCGCCATGCGCTGAATCCAGCGGTAGTCCACCAGACACACCACCAGCACGGCGACGACGCCCAGCCCCAGGTAGAGCGCCTGGCTGGACCACACCGGCGCGAGCGGAGGACGCGACGCCGAGGCGAGGTTCCAGATGCCCAGGAGCGACACGCCCAGCACGCAGATGATGAGGCCCCAGGGAACGTGGGGCACCATCCGCCGCTCAATCCGGAGTTGCATGGGTGTCCTCCAAGGCCTCTTCGTCGCCCGGCAGCAGCTTCGGGGGCTTCACCCCGCGCGTCAGGGCCGCCTCGTCCGGAGACGGCGCGCGCAGCACCGAGGGGGTGTAGGGCTGATTGGGACGCGGCGGCGGCGCCGAGGCATCCAGCTTCTTCAGGTCCAGGTACTTCTGGATGACGGCCATCGCCGTCGGCGCGGCATCCACGCCACCGTGACCACCGTGCTCGTTGAGCACGACGACGGCGATCTCCGGTTTGTCCGCCGGGGCGAAGCCCGCGAACCAGGCATGGTCTCTCTCGAAGTAGCTCATCTGGTGCGTCCTGAGGCGGATGGCGCCCAGGCGCGCCACCTGGGCGGTGCCCGTCTTCGCCGCGACGAGGACGTCCAAGTCGCGCATGCCCTTGAGGCGTGAGCGGTAGGAGGTGCCGCCCGGCTCGTGGGCCACCTTCACCAGGCCCTCGATGACGGACTTCAGGTGCGCCGGGGGGAGCTCCACCCGACGGACGACCTCTGGCTTGAACTCCTGGACCACCTGCCCGTCCAGGTTCTCCAGCCGTTGGACCATCTGCGGCTTGTAGAGCGTGCCGCCATTGGCGATGGCCGCGTACATCAGCGCGAGCTGGAGCGGCGTGACGTTGTTGTCGCCCTGGCCGATGGCGCTGTTGAGCGCCATGCCCTTGGTGTAGCCGCCCGGAGAGGCTTTGTCGTGGTACGCGCTGGTCGGCATGATGCCCGGCACTTCCGCCACCACGCTGATACCGGTGGGGCTGCCCAGGCCCAGCGACTTGCCCATCTCTCCAATGGGGTCCAGGCCGATGGTGTCCGCCACTTTGTAGAACCACGTGTCACACGAGCTCTTCATCGCGTCCAGGCCGTTGACCGGGCCGTGGCCGCGGTCCAGGTGGCAGCGCCAGGTGCGCGCGCCCAGCCGGTAACCACCCGGGCAGTTCACCACCGTCTCCGGACGGAAGGCGCCGGACTTGAACGCCGCGAGCGCGGTGACGACCTTGAACGTGGAGCCCGGGCTGTAGTGCTCCGCGGCCACGCGGTTGACCATGGGCTCCAGCGGGTCTCTGGACAGTTGCGCCATCTGCGTGGGCGTCACGCGGCCCGTCAGGAGGTTGGGGTCGAAGCCGGGCCGCGACACCAGCGCGCGGATGAAGCCCGTGTGCACGTCGATGGCGACGACAGCGCCCGTCACGCCGGGAAAGGCGCGCTCGGCCTCTTCCTGCAGGCGCATGTCGATGGAGAGGACCAGGTTGCTGCCCGCCTGGGGCTGCACCACGGCGTTGTCGCCCAGCTTGACGTTGAGCTCTTCAATCTTCTGGCCGCGCGCGTTGACCACTTCCTTGCGCACGCCGTCCTGGCCGCGCAGGCGCTGCTCGAAGTAACGCTCCAGGCCGCGACGACCGATGTAATCCCCCAGCGCGTAGCGCGAGCCGTCGCCGTTGAGGCGCTCCAGCTCCTCCTGGGTGATTTCGTTCATGTAGCCCAGCACGTGCGACAGCACCGTGTTGGTCCGGTAGTGGCGGTGCGGCACGGGGGCCACTTCCACGCCGTCCAGGATGTCGCGGCGGGCGGCCAGCCGGTCGTACTCGTCCCGCGTCAGGTCCACGCGCACCGGCACGGGCTGGAAGGGCGCGTTGCGCCGGCCCTGCCGCACCAGGTCCTCCACCTTCTTCGCCTGGTCGGCGTCCCACTGGAGCAGCTCCGCCAGCCGGGGGATGACCTGCTCGGAGCAGTCGGTGCAGAAGGCGGGCGTGACAACGGCGTCGAACGACGGGCGGCTGTCGACGAGGATGGTGCCGCGCGCGTCCTTGATGACGCCGCGGTCGGCGCGCAGGCGCACCTCCTTGACGAAGTTGGCCACGCTCTTGGCGGAGTACTCCTCGCCCCGGGTGATTTGCAGCCGGTAGAGCTGGATGGACAACACGCCCAGCAACACCGTCATGGCCAGGCCCAGCCACAGGAAGCGCCGGCGCAGTTCGCGGCCTGGCGTCGTGTTGCCCAGCGTCGGAGGCGTCACCTCAGCAACCCCGCCGGACGGTCCTGCGCCGCCTCGAAACGCCGCAGCAACGGGAAGAGCGCCAGGGCCGCGGCTCCGGTGAGCGCCACCTGCACGGGCAGCCCCGCCAGCACCGGCCCCGTGCCACCGTCCTTCACCGTCAGCCAGGTGAAGAAGGCCGCCAGAAGGCCGTGCCCCACGTCCGCGCCCATGGCGAACAGCGCGAAGGACAGGCCGCCTCGCACGTCCACGAAGGTCGACACGAGCCGCCCCACCAGGAAGGTGAAGACGGCGAGGAAGGTGAACAGCCCCGTGGGCTGGCCACTCATCAAGTCCAACAGGTAGCCCACCGCGAACGCGGAGAAGGCGCCTTCCAGCAGCGTGGCGCGCAGGGCGAGGAACGCCACCAGCACCACGGTGACGTCGATGCGGCCCAGCACCAGGCCCGCCTGCTTGACGACCACGGACTCCAACGTGAGCAGCGCCAGCGCGATGCCCACCGTCACCAGGAACTTCATTTCGACGCACCCTCCGCCGCGCTGCCCTGCGCCATCGCGCTGTAGGGACTGCCCACCACCAACACCTCTTCCAGCTTGCTGGTGTCCACCGCCGGCACGATGTCCCCACCCTGGAACATGCCGTGTTCCTTCTTCTCTAGATGGGTCACCCGGCCCACCACCAGCCCCGGTGGGTAGATGCCATCCGTGCCCGAGGTGATGATGAGGTCTCCGTTGTCCACGTCCTCGGTGCGCAGCATGTTCTCCAGCTTCAAAGGTCCGCTGCCAGCACCCGACGCCGTGCCCCGCGCCCTGGAACGCTGCACCCGCACCGCCACCCGGCTCTGGGAGTCCGTCACCAGCGCCACGTCCGAATAGCTCCCCGTGGCCCGGATGACCTGTCCCACGATTCCATCCGGCGTCACCACCGACATGCCCCGGAAGACGCCCTCCTTCTCCCCCGCGCTGATGCGCACCGACAAGAGCTTGGCCACCGGATTGACGCCCACCACCCGCGCCGGAATCTCCGGCCCCGCTGCAGCCTCCGCGTAGCCCAACAGCTTGCGCAACCGCTCGTTCTCCGTGCGCGACTCGCCCAGCGCCTGCACCGAGGCCCGGAGCTGGAGGTTCTCCAACCGCAGGGCGTCATTCTCCTGCCGCACCCCGCGCAAATCCAGGTAGTGCCGCACCGCCGACACCGAACCCTCGATGGAGGCCGTGAGAACCTGCTGGACGGGCGACGTCACCGCGATGACCGCCCGGTCGATGGGGTTGGGGTCCCTGCCCTTTCGCCCGCTCAGCAGGAAGGCGACCAGCGGGTAGAGCAGCAGGACGCCGACCATGAGGGGGCGCCGATATCGCTTGAGGAGCGACAGCACAGAGGGGAATTCCGGGGTGGGAGGGAAGTGCGGAGGGTGGGGGTCCGGCTAAACTCTCTAAATCGCTTGCATTTTCCGGTGCAGTGTCCTAGGCAGTCAAGGCCCTGTGACGGGGGTGGCCGCAGGTCAACCACCCTTCGGCCGGGCTACCAACAACACCGCGTCGCGAGTCCTTCCGCACGACTTTTCTCGGCGCGTTTGCTCTCGAAGTGACGACAATGGACGGTCTGAACCCCCGGAAGGTCTTTTCCCTGCTGTTCATCATCGGCATCGCGGTGGTGTTCACGCTTTCGTTCGGGCCGGGCAGCTCCGGCTTCGGCTCCACGGGTCCCGCCACCACGGCGCCGGGCTCGGTGGCCAAGGTGAACGGCAAGGAAATCCCGCTGCGCGACTTCGCCACGGCCTGGGCCCGGCAGATGAGCTTCCTGCGATCGCAGGGCAGCCCCATCCCCGAGTCCGTGGCCCGGCAATTCGGCATGCACAACCAGGTGATGGACAGGTTGGTGAACACGGAGCTCCTGGCCCAGGCGGCCGAGCAGCGTGGCATCACCCCGTCCGACGAGGAGCTGCGCAAGCTCATCCACCAGAACACGGACTTTCACGCCAAGGAGGGCGGGTTCGACTTCTCGCGCTACCAGCAAGTACTGCGCGACTTCTACCGGAAGACGCCCCAGGAGTTCGAGACCGAGCTGCGCCGCCAGCTGGCCGCGCAGAAGATGATCGAGGTCGTCCGCGCCAACGCGGTCGTCTCCGATGACGAGGTCCGGGCCCGCTACGAGAAGGACGGCAACCAGGCCAAGGTCGTCTTCGCGCGCTTCCTGCCCACCATGTTCGCGGACAAGGTGACGGCGCCCACGCCCGCGCAGCTGGCGGACTGGAAGAAGGCGCACGAGAAGGAGATCAAGGACTACTACGAGGCCAACCGCTTCGTGTACCAGCAGCCCGAGCGCATCCGCGCCCGTCAGGTGCTGGTGAAGCTGCCCCCGGAGGCCACCGCCGAGCAGAAGGCGGAGGCGCTCAAGAAGGCGGAGGCGCTCAAGAAGGAGATCGACGGCGGCAAGGACTTCGCCACGGTCGCCCGCGAGAGCAGCGAAGACCCGGGCAGCAAGGCGCGCGGCGGCGACCTGGGCTGGGTGGAGCGCGGCAGCTGGGAGCCGGCGCTGGCGGACGCGGCCTTCGCGCTCACCGCGGGCGGCGTCACGCAGCCGGTGGAGACGAAGTTCGGCGTGCACCTCGTGAAGGTCGAGGAGAAGCAGCCGGCGCAGGACAAGAAGCTGGAGGAGGTCCAGGACGAGATCGCCACCACGCTCTACAAGCAGGAGCGCGCCAAGGAGCTGGCGAAGACGGAGGCCGAGAAGGCGCTGGCCACCGTGCAGGGCGGCAAGACGCTGAAGGAGCTGTTCCCGCCGGAGAAGGAGCAGCCCGCGCTCTTGCGCTTCGAGACGGAGACGCGTCCGGAGGCCGTGGAGACGGACAGCTTCACCGCCGAGGGTGAGGCCGTGCCGCACCTGGGCCCCGCGCCCGCGCTGGTGAAGGCGGCCTTCGCGGCCACCAGTCCCCAGGTGCTGGGTGAGACGTTCCCCGTGGGCGAGGGCTTCGTGGTGGCGCAAGTGGTGGAGCGCCAGAAGCCGGACGCCGTGGGCTTCGAGGCGAAGAAGGACACCCTGCGTGCCCAGGCCCAGCAGGCCAAGCAGATTGAAGTGACGGAGTCCTTCCTCAAGGCACTGAAGAAGAACGGCAACGTCGTGACGAACACCGAGGCCATCGACTCGGTGGTGGGCGCCGGGTAGTCGTCGTCCCGCACGACGCAGTCCCACGAGGGCCGGGCCGAGGGTGTTCCCCTCCCCGGCCCTCGGCCTTTGCGGGCCAGGTGCTTCAGCGCGCCGGGAAATCGGAGCCGTTGCCGCTGCCTGTATCCGGCCCCCCGGGCTCGGCGACACAGATGGCGTCCCGGCCCCGGGCCTTGGCCCCATACATGGCGAAGTCCGCCGAGCGGATGAGCTCCAACGCGGAGGTGGCGTGATCCGGGAACGTGGCCACGCCCACGCTGGCGGTGACGCGCACGTCCAGGCCGTGCTCCTGGAGGAAGGAGCGCCCGCGAAACGCCTCGCACACGCGCTGGGCAATCTGGGCCGCGCCGTCCTGGTCCGTCTCCACCAGGAGGATGGCGAACTCGTCGCCGCCGTAGCGGAAGACGGCGTCCAGGCCGTTGCGCCCCAGGGACATGAGCAGGTCGCCCACCTCCTTCAGCGTGGCGCTGCCCATCAGGTGCCCGTGCCGGTCGTTGACGCTCTTGAAGTGGTCCAGGTCCAGGAAGACGAGCGACAGCGGATGCCGGAAGCGCGCGGAGCGCTTCACCTCCGTGTCGAGCAGCGCGCGCAGGTGCCGGGCGTTGTAGCAGCCGGTGTGCTCGTCGGTGATGGTGAGCTCCTGCACCCGGCGGAAGTTGCGCGCGTTCTCGATCGCGATGGCCGCGTAGTCCGCGATGGCCGTGAGGGTGGTGAGGTCGTCGTTGGAGAACGGCGGGTCCGTGGGGCCGTTGACCAGTTCGATGACGCCCAGCACGTGGCCTCGGGACAAGAGGGGCACGGCGAGGATGGAGCGGGTGTGGAAGGCGGAGGCCTCGTCGAAGCGGGGCGAGAAGCTGGGGTCGCCGCCCACGTCGTGGACCAGCCGGGCCACGCCCGAGGAGAAGACGGCGCCGGCGATGCCCTCGCCGGGGTTGAGTTGCAGGCCCTTGAGGACGCCCGCTCCCTCGCCCACGGCGATTTCGAAGTAGAGCTTTCCGGTGCGCTCATCCTGGAGGATGAGGGACCAGTTGCGGGGCAGCAGCAGGCTGCTGACCTTCTGCATGACGAGCGCGAGCACCTCGCGCAGCTCCAGCGTGGACGTCAACGCCTTCGCCATCTCGTTGAAGGCGGCCAGTTGTTCCACTGTCCGCTTCATGGCCGACAGGAGGTCCGCGGGATTCATCCGTAGAGTCCACTCCGAGGCGCAAGTCTGCTAAGGACGCGACGCCTGGAGCCGTAACATGCACACGCACGCTGATCAAACGTTGCTCGTCCTGGCCTCCGGTTCTCCCCGCCGCAGGGACTTCCTGTCGCAACTGGGTCTCACTTTTACCGTCTCCGCGGCGGACATCGACGAGACACCCCGCCCTGGCGAGGAGGCAGGCCCCTACGTCCTCCGGCTGGCCCGCGAGAAGGCCGCCGTCGTGGCCGCCCGCTCCCCAGGCGCCTGGGTGCTGGCCGCGGACACCACCGTGGCCCTGGGCTCGGAGCTCCTGGGCAAGCCCCAGGACCCGGCCGAGGCCCGCGCCATGCTCGGCCGACTGTCCGGCAGGACGCATGACGTCCACACCGGTGTCGCGCTCGCGGGCCGCCACGAGGAGGCGCTCGTCGTGCGCACCCGCGTCACGTTCCGGGAACTGAGCGCAGCGGAGATCGCCTGGTACGTCGGCACCGGAGAGCCCGTGGACCGGGCGGGCGCCTACGCCATTCAGGGCAAGGGCGGCTTCCTCGTCGCCACCGTGGACGGAAGCCCCACCAACGTCGTCGGACTCCCCCTGGGGGAAACGCTCGCGCTGCTCGAGCGCGCCGGCGTGCCCCTGGCCTGGAAGCGATGACCATGGGCTCTGACGTCGCGGAGCGGCTGGCGTCGGTGCGAGCGCGGGTGACCTCCGCGTGTGCTCGCGCGGGGCGCCCCGTGGAGTCGGTGACGCTGGTGGCGGTCTCCAAGCTGAAGCCCGCGGCGCTGATCCGCGAGGCCTACGCCGCGGGCCAGCGCGACTTCGGGGAGAACTACGCGCAGGAGCTGCGGGACAAGGCCGTGGAGCTGGCGGACCTGGAGGGGCTGCGCTGGCACGCGATTGGCCCCCTGCAGACCAACAAGGTGAAGTACGTGGCGAAGGTGGCCAGCACCTTCCACGCCCTGGAGCGGCTGGAAGTGGCGCGCGAGCTGTCCAAGCGGCGCGAGGGCCTGGCTCCCCTGCCCTGCTACGTCGAGGTCAACGTGGGCGGCGAGGCCACCAAGTCCGGCCTGGAGCCCTCGGCGCTGCCCGACTTCCTGGCGCAGGTGCGCGAGCTGCCCGGGCTGCGGCTGGTGGGACTGATGTCCCTGCCCCCGCCCACCGACGACGAGGCCCGCGCGCGCGGCTACTTCCAGGCGCTGCACGAGCTCGGGCAACGCCACGCGCTGACCGAGTTGTCCATGGGCACCACGCACGACTTCGAGCTGGCCATCGAGGCGGGCGCGACGCTGGTGCGCGTGGGCACCGCCATCTTCGGCGAGCGGACCTGAGACGACCGAGCTGGCTCGCTGGCGGGCCGCCTCAGATCTCCTTGAACTTCATGCGGCCTTCCGCGCTGATGCGAACGCTGTATTCGCACCCGCAGTAGTTGCAGCGCAGCTCGTCACCGTCCCCGAAGCCGTCAGGCACGGGGTTGTTGGCGTCGCAGCCCGGGCAGTCGAACTCCTTGTTCTTCCCCACCGGGGCCGATTCCTTGTGGTCGTCATCGTCGAAGTCGTAGTTGCCGGCCATGTTCCCGTGCCTCCGTGGCAAGGCGCCGCCTACCTGTAGGCGCCAGTTCGGAAGGCTAGCAGCGGTGTCGGCCGGTGGACATGGCCGGCTTGCTGGAGGGCGGCCGGGCCTGGGCCGCGAAGAGGCGCCCGGGGGCCCTCGCGTGCGAGACTGCGTCCCCGCTCGGCCCTTGCGTCGCCCCCACGGCCAGGGAACGAGCGTCCGTTGAATGCCCGGGGGACGGGCACGTCCATGGAAATGTGGAGTGGCGGGAATGGTTCGGGGGCAGGGCCTGGCAGGTAGCAGGCAGGCTACTTAACTTCCTAGCGATGGAGCTCAACCGATGCGTGCGCAGTCCAATTGGGGGTTCGCGGCGATGCTGGCGGGCCTGGTCTGGTCAGCATCGGCCGTGGCCCAGGAGCCTTCCGCGAACCCGGCGTTCGGCCCCGGTGAGCAGGCGCAGTATCGCGTGAAGTACCTCGGTGTGACCGCGGGCACCGCGCAGGTGACGGTGGGCTCTCCCATGAAGCAGTGGGGCGAGGACGTGTGGCCCATCGTCGCGGTGGCGCGCTCCGACGCGCTCATCGGCGTGTGGCCCATCAAGGACAAGTTCGTGTCGTACTGGAAGGCCAGCACCCAGCGCGTCGTCGGCAGTGACCTGCACGCGGACGAGAACGGCAAGCGCCGCCGGCAGCGCATCAAGATGCAGCCGGATGGCAAGAGCGTCTTCGTCGTCAAACAGAAGGAAGGCGAGTCGCCGCGCGAGTCCACCGCCGAGGTCGTCGAAGGGACGCTGGACGTGACGGGCGCCACCTTCGCGCTGCGCAACCAGGAGCTGGCGGTGGGCGGTGAGTACGCCTACCCCGTGTTCACCGGCAGCAAGAGCTTCACCATGCGCGCCAAGGTGGAGTCGCGCGAGACGATGAAGACGGAGCTGGGCACCCAGGAGGTGTTCAAGACGCGGGTGCAGGCGGAGTTCGGCGGCAGCCTGACGTCGAAGCGGGACATGTTCGTCTACCTCACCACGGACGCGCGTCACGTGCCGGTGCGGGTGGAGGCTGAGTTCGCGCTGGGCATGGTGGTGGCGGAAATCACCGACTACCAGCCCGGGCGCACCATGACGGTGGCGAGTGCCGAGAGCGGTGGGTAGCACCGCTGGAGAGTGAAGGGGGCGGATGGGCGCGGGCTGGGCGTGGGTGGTGATGGCGGCGGTGGCCGCTACACCGGAACCAATGGTGGTCTCGGCCCTGGTCAAGGTGCGGCCCGGTGCCGCGCTCCAGGGGCGGCCCCAGGCACGCCTGAGCGTCGCGCGCGGCGAGTGCGAAGGCGTGCAGGTGGTGCTCCCCGGCACGGCCCGGCAGCTCCAGGTGACGCCCCTGTTCCTCGGAGGCCCCGGGGAAGCGCTGCCCGCGGCCCTCTGGCGCGAGGGCTACCTCCCGGTCCACCTCGCGTCCAACAGCCAGGGCGCCCAGGGAGCCTGGCCGGATCCGCTGCTGCCGCTGAGCGCCCCCGTCCCCGACGGAGACCCGGACCTGCCCACCGTCCTCTACGTGGAGGTGTGCGCGCCGGAGGGCCAGTCTCCGGGCACCTACCGGGGCACGCTGAGGGCACGCTTCAACAAGGTGGAGCGCGTCGCGGTGCCCTTCACGGTGGAGGTGCAGCCCTTCGTGCTGCCAGCGACGTCCTCGCTGCCCACCAGCTTCGGCATCTCCCTCTACAGCATCGCCCGGGGACACGGCCTGAACCCGGACTCACCGGAGGCGCGCGCGCTGCTGCGCGCGTACGCACGCGTCCTGCTGGAGCACCGCGTGAGCGCGCACGGCATGAGCATGACGCCGCCCCCGGTGCGCTTCGAGGACGGCAAGGCCCTCCTGGACTGGAGCGCCTACGACGCGGAGATGGGGCCCTTCCTCGAAGGGACCCTGCTGGACTCCGGCGCCCGCTTCACCACCGCTGACCTGCGCGACAACAAGCAGGCCGTCACCGAGGAAGAGAAGGTGGCGTACTACCGCGCCTTCGCCGAGCACTTCCAGACGAAGGGCTGGCCCGCGCAGCTCTTCTTCTACACCAAGGACGAGCCGAAGCCGGAGGACGTGCCTCTGGTGCTTGCACAGTCGCGCCGGGTGCGCGCCGCCGGTGGAAGCCGGGTGCTCATCACCAGCCCGTTCGACGCCACGCTCGCGCCCGCCGCGGACATCCTCGCGCCCACGCTCAACTGCTTCTATCCCCGCTCGGGCCCCGCCACCTGTCGCGCCGTGCACGAACTCGCGGAGCTGCGCGCGAAGCTGCCCGAGGCCACCCAGGTGTGGTGGTATCAGAGTTGCAATTCGCATGGTTGCAACGGCGGCCCCGCTCCGGACTCCGCGCGGGAGCGTGCCTACAGCGGCTGGGCCTCGTACATGGTGGACCACCCCGCCCCGCTCAACCGGGCCATGGGCCCGCTGGCGTTCGCGAGTGGCGTGGATGGCGAGCTCTATTTCGACACCGTCTTTGCCTACAACACGAAGGAGGACCCCTGGACGGACCTCCTCGAGTTCGGCGGCAACGGCGACGGCACCCTTTTCTATCCGGGCACGCCCAGACACCTGGGAGATTCCGGACACCACCCGGTGCAGTCGCTGCGGCTCAAACACCTGCGAGACGGCCTGGAGGACTACGAGTACCTCCGTCTCCTCTCCGAGCTGGGAGACCAGGCGTTCGCCCGAGACGCGGCACGTCACCTGGTCCGGTCGGGTTGGGACATCAGCCGGGATGCGCGAGAATGGACCCAGGTCCGCCAGCTCGTGACTGCCCGGCTCCGGCAGCGATGGTCGACGTCCGAATTTGCGAAGCGTCCGGGCCGTCACACGCCCCAGAGCACCCCGTAGTCCCTTGTGGAAGGAAGATGGATGAGCTCCCTGCGCACCCTCCTCGCGGCCTGGCTGATGCTGTCCTCCGGCGGCACCGCCTGGGCTCAGCTCCCGGACACGGAGGCCGACAAGCCCGAAGCCGACAAACCCGCTGAAGCCAGCGCGGCGGCGACACCCGAAGAGCCCCCCATCACCGTGGAACCGTGCGCCCAGGCGCTACCCGCGCTGCGCATGCCGTTGGCCTTCATGCCCGGCGAGGTGCTCGAGTTCGACCTGGACGCCATGGGCGCGCAGGCGGGCAAGATGACCCTGCGAGTCCAGAAGCAGCAGGACGGGCAGATCCCCGTGCTGGCCGAGGCGCAGACCAACTCCTTCTTCTCCAAGGTCCGCCGCGTCCGGGGCAGCGCCACTACGTGGCTCCACCCGAAAACACTGCGCCCCAAGCGCTACGTGGAGGACGCCACGGAGAACGAGATGCGCCGCAAGGTGGAGGTCGCGTTCACCCACAAGGACCGCGCCATCAAGGTGGACTACCAGATCGGCCAGCGCGCCAAGGGCCAGTACAACTACACCTACGACAAGGACGGCCTCGACGTGGCGGGCTCCATCTACCTGCTGCGTCAGCTCCCCCTGGAGGAGAACATGTCCGTCTGCTTCGACGTGTACGGCGTGCGCCGGCTGTGGCGCATGCAGGGACAGGTCCTCAAGAAGGAGCAGGTGACGACGCCCCTGGGCCAGTTCACCGCGTGGCACCTGCAGGGCACCGCGGTTCGGTTGGACCGCCCCAAGCAGAAGCGCGAAGTGCACGTGTGGCTCTCCGACGATGCACGCCGCCTGCCCCTGGCCGCCGTGGGCACCCTGGACCTGGGCGCCGTGCGCGCCACCCTCACCTCCGTCAGCCGTCCCGGCGAGAAGCGCCAGGAAGCCGGCCCCGGCAAGGAAGAGATGAAGTGGTGACGAGAGGCTGAAGTCCCCTCTGGAGAGGCCCGGTGCGCGGTATTCCGGGCCTTTCTTGCTGAACACAATTTGATTCTGGTTTGCAAAATCAAAATCGCGAGCGTAGGGTGCGCGCCGCTCCGATGCGCCCACGCTCTTGCTTCGTCCGTTCATCCCTGCTGCTCTGTTCCACGCTGGTGTTCTCCGGCACGGTTGCCCGAGCCGAAGCTCCGGCCGGTCCCCAGGCGCCCCCAGCCCCTCAAGCCGAGCCCGCCGTGGAGCCGCCTTCGGCGCCCCAGGTGGAGCCCGCGCCTTCGGCTCCGACCATCGCCGAGCCCGCGCAGCCCGCTCCGGTTCCCGCCGCGCCGCCCGCGACGCCCCCGTTGGGGCCCACGCGTCCCAAGATCGACGTCTACGTCACGGCGTACGGTGAGTTGCAGTTCGCCTACTTCAACTACGGGCTGGACCAGAACCGGGCGGGTGGCGCGCAGCGCGACTCGCGCATCGAGTTCGACACCAACCGCTTCGTGATTGAAGTGAAGGGCGGCCTGCCCGACTACGGTCTCGAGGCCGAGGTCGAAGTCGAATTCGAGCACGGCGGCACCGGCTCCGCGATGGAGCTGGAGTACGAGGAGTTCGGCGAGTTCGACCAGGAGCTGGACAAGGGCGGCGAAATCCTCGTCGAGGAGATGTTCCTCTCGAAGAAGCTGGGGGCCAACGCCGCGCTCGCGGTGGGCCGCTTCTACGTGGCGGTGGGCACGCTGAGTGAGTTCTCGCGGCCCACCGACTACCTGGGCACCAACCGCGACGAGGCGGAGACGAGCATCATCCCCAACACGTGGGACGAGATGGGCGTGCGCCTGCGCTACAAGTTCCCCTGGGGGCTGCGGCTCACGGGCCAGTTGGTGAACGGCCTGGACTCCACCGGCTTCAGCTCACAGCTCTGGTCGGCGGGCGGACACCAGCGCCGCTTCGAGGTGCAGCGGGCCACGGACATGGCGCTCGTCGTCCGGGCGGACGTCACGCACTTCGACGGGTTCACCTTCGGCGTGTCCGCCTATCACGGCGACACCACACGCAACCGTCCCAAGGCGGACCTGGTGAAGAGCTGCGAGGAGGCGAACCCCAGGGAAGTGGCGCCGTGCGGCTACGTGTCGGCTCCGCTGACACTGCTGGACGCGCACCTGTCCGTGCGCAAGGGCCCGTGGAGCGCGAAGGCACTGGTGATGTACGGCCACCTGAAGAACGCGGAGCTGGTCTCCCAGCGCAACGCGCGCCTGTCCAACCTGCTGGGAGTGATACGCACGCCGGTGTCCGACAACGCGTTGGCCGTGTGGGGCGAGCTTGGCTACGACATCGCGAGCGTGGTGGGGCTGAGCGACTCGCACCACCTCTTCCCGTTCGTCCGTTACGACTACGCGGACACGCAGTTCAAGCCGCGCGAGGAGCTGTACGACAACCCGCGCTTCCGCCGCTCCGTCTACACCGTGGGCCTGTCCTACAACCTGATGAACGTGGCGTTCGCGAAGCTCGACTTCGGGCACCGCCGCCTGGGCTCCTCCGCCTTCCGGCCGGAGAACACCCTGCGCTTCGCCACCGGCTTCAACTACTGACGTCGGCCCAGGTGCCTGCGTCCACCAACCCCCAACGAAAGGTCAGTCATGAAGCGTATGTCCCTGCCCCTCCGCCTGGCGCTCGCGCCGGCGCTCCTGTCCAGCGCGCTGTTCCTCGGCGCCTGCGGCGACGACTCCGACAACCCCACCGACGACTCCAAGGTCACCCAGGAGCTCGTCGTCACGTTCGCGGACAAGGTCGTGGTGCCGACCTACGCGCGGCTGGCCACGCGGCTCACCGAGCTGGACGCCGCCTGTGTCTCGCTGGCGGCGGCGCCCACGGCGGACAAGCTGGCGGCGGCCAAGGCGGCGTGGCGCGCGGCGCGCATTCCCTGGGAGCAGAGCGAGGGCTTCCTGTTCGGTCCCGTGGACAGCTTCGGCTATGACCCGGCGCTGGACAGCTGGCCGGTCAGCCACACCGAGTTGGAGGCCGTGCTGGCCAACAACGACGCCCTCACGCAGCAGTACGTGAGCAACCTCAAGAACGAGCAGAAGGGCTTCCACACGCTGGAGTACATCATCTTCGGCAATGGCGGCACCAAGACGGTGGGCCAGCTCACGGCCCGCGAGTTCGAGTACCTCAAGGCCCTGTCCGCGGAGCTCAAGGCCGTGGGCCAGATTCTGCACGGCCGGTGGGTCCAGTCGGTGGAAGGCAACGCGCCGTTCCGTGACACGCTGGCGACCGCGGGCCAGTCGGGCAACTCCGCGTACCCGTCCGTGCAGGCCGCCGCGCAGGAGATGGTGGGCGGCATCACCACCATCCTGGACGAGGTCGCCAACGGGAAGATCGCCGAGCCGTACGACACCCGCGAGCCGGACGTGGTGGAGAGCCAGTTCGCGTACAACTCGCTGGAGGACTTCACCAACAACATCCGCAGCGTGGAGAACGCCTACCTGGGCCACCTGCCGGGTGAGACGAAGACGGGCAGCTCCCTGCGCGACGTGGTGGGCGTGGACAGCACGCTCGACGTCAAGATCCGCCAGCAGATCGCCGGGTCCATCAGCGCCCTGGCCGCCATCGCCGAGCCGTTCCGCGAGTCCATCACCAACGAGACGGAGCGCCCCAAGATCGTGGCGGCGCAGGAAGCCATCCGCACCCTGCACGACACCTTCCAGGGCGAAGTGCTGCCCCTGGTGACGAAGTAACGTAGGGTGACAAGCGAAGGTGAACGCCATGCGACGTGCCGTGATGATGGGGGCCTTGCTGTTGTGGACCGCTGGCTGCGGAGAGGAGGCGCCCCAGGTGCCTTTCGCTCCGCCGAGGGCGGGCGGGGCCACCACCGTCGACAATCGCACGTCGCTGGCGTTCGCCCAGCCCGCCGCCAATCTGCGACCTGAGTATGACCGGCTGCACCGGGACGGCGACGCGGCCTTCGAGGCCATCTTCGTCCCGGCGCCTTCGCGTGTGAACCCAGGGCTCGGGCCGACGTACAACAACGTCTCATGCAACGGCTGTCATCTGCGCAACGGGCGCGGCATGCCGGTGATGGGGCCGACGGCCCAGCGCACCCAGCTCCTCGTGCGAGTGAGCCTTCCCGAGGGAATGCCCGAGCATCCATACGGCGCGGTGCCGGTCCCTGGCCTGGGGTTGCAGGTGAGGGACCAGGCCGTCTATGGCGCCATGCCACCCGCCGCACTCACGCTTTCATGGGTGGAGAGCACCGGGCAGTACGCGGACGGCACGCCGTACTCGCTGCGCTCGCCGCGCGTGAACATCGCACCGTCGGATGGCTCCGCGTTGCCCGCGAACATGTTGATGTCGCTGCGGCTTCCCCCTCCCGTGTTCGGGCTGGGGTTGCTGGAAGCCCTGCCGCTCGAGACGCTGCGCGCCCTGGAGGACCCTGATGACCGGGACGGCGATGGCATCTCCGGGCGGATGAACGAGGTCTGGGACGCGGCGCTGCACACGCTCGTGCCCGGGCGCTTCGGGTGGAAGGCGAACAGCCCTCATCTGCTGCAGCAGTCCGCCGAGGCGTACTTCAACGACATGGGCATCAGCAGCCCGCTCTTCCCGGAGCCCGACGGGACGCATGAACTCACGCCCGAACTCCTGGAGGCCGCCGTCTTCTATTCGCAGTCGCTCGGCGTTCCCGCGCGCACGGCGCTGGAAGACCCGGTGGTCCAGCGCGGAGAGAAGCTGTTCCGCTCACTGGGCTGCGAATCCTGCCACCGCGAGACGCTCGAAACGGGCGCGTCCGCTTACGAGGAACTCGCCTTTCAGAGCATCCATCCGTACACGGACATGCTGCTGCACGACATGGGCCCGGAGCTCGCGGATGGCAGGCCGGATGGCGCGGCCACCGGCACCGAGTGGCGCACGCCCGCGCTGTGGGGCCTGGGGCTGACGCACACGGTGCTGCCCTACTCCGGGTTCCTGCATGACGGTCGCGCCCGGACGATAGAAGAAGCGGTGCTGTGGCACGGGGGCGAGGCCCTCGCCGCCCGTGAGGGCTTCCGCGCGCTCTCCAGCGACGACCGCGCCGCGCTGATGAAGTTCCTCGGCTCGCTCTGACAGCGAAGGGGCGCGGGACGGCACCGCGCTCCGGCTCAAGGTGGAAACGGGCGCTGCTTCAGCGTCTCCAGGAGGAAATCGCGGAAGGCGGCCACCTTCCGTGGCATGTGCCGCTCCGCGGTGGAGACGAACCACACGCTGCCCCCGGGCATGCTCCATTTCGGGAGCACCGGGACGAGCCGCCCCTCCGCGACCTCGGGCTCCGCGAGCATCGACGGCAGGAAGCCGATGCCCGCGCCCAGGCGCAGCGTCTCCCGCATGAAGAACATGTCATCGCACCGGATGGAGCCCGACTGAGGGACGCGCATCGTCTCCCCGGGTCCCACCAGCGAGAAGGGCTTCACGCTCCGGAAGGAGACCCACGTGTGACTGGTCAGCTCGCGAGGATGGCGCGGAGTGCCCCGGCGCGCGAGGTACGCGGGTGAGCCGTAGAGGCGCAGCGAGAAGGGCCCCAGCCGGCGGGCACGCAGGGAGGAGTCCTTGAGCGTGTTGGAGGACAACCTGAGGGCGGCGTCGAAGCCCTCGGCCACCAGGTCCACCACGCGGTTGTCCAGGTGCAGGTCCACCTTCACCGCTGGGTAGCGCGCCACGAAGCGGGTGATGATCTCCGCCAGCACGGTGGTGCCCCAGTCCACCACCGCCGTCAGCCGAAGCTCGCCCGAGGGCTCGTCCTCCAACTCCGGCAGCTCCCCCACGGACTTGCGCAGCGAGGCGAGCATGGGAGACACGCGCTCATACAGCGCCTGGCCCGCGGTGCTGAGCGCCACCCGACGCGTCGTGCGATGGATGAGCTGCACGCCCAGCGAGGACTCCAGACTGGAGATGCCTCGACTCACCGATGACTTCGGCATGCCCAGCTTCTTCGCGGCGGTGGAGAAGCTGGCCCCTTCGGCGACGGCGACGAAGAGCGCGAGCTGGTTGAGGTCCATTGTTCCCTCCATGGAACAGTATGCTCCACGAGGAGGCATTGTGCAGCAGGGAGTCCGGGGATTAACCCAAGGGCCGAAGCTCACGTCACCCCGCTGCTCCGGAGAGTCCCCATGTCCGCCACCCTGCTCGTCACCGGCGCGTCCGGCCACCTTGGCCGTCGCGTCGTCGAGTTGCTCCTGGAGTCCCACAAGGGCTCGCTCATCGTCACCACCCGGGAGCCGTCGAAGCTCTCGGACCTCTCGGCGCGCGGTGTCGTCGTGCGCAAGGCGGACTTCGATGACGCGAAGTCGCTCGACACCGCGTTCGCGGGCGCGGAGCGGCTGTTGCTCATCAGCACGGACTCGCTCGACGTCCCCGGACGCCGCATCACCCAGCACCAGAATGCCTTGGACGCGGCGCTCCGCGTCGGTGTCCGGCACATCGTCTACACGTCCCTCACCCGCCCCGAGCCAGACTCGCCCATCACCCTCGCGAAGGACCACTGGGCGACGGAGCAGGCGCTGGCGAAGAGCGGGCTGGGCTACACGGTGCTGCGCAACAACATCTACGCGGACATGCTGCTGCACAGCCTGCCGCAGGCCATCGCCACGGGACAACTCGTGGCCGCCACCGGCACGGGCTCGACGGCGTTCATCGCCCGCGAGGACTGCGCTCGCATCGCAGTGGCCGCGCTGATGTCCACCTTCGAGGGCAAGCGCACGCTGGAAGTGACGGGCCCGTCGGCGGTGAGTCACGCGGAGCTGGCGCGACTGGCGAGCGAGCTGTCCGGCCGTCCCGTGCAGTTCGTTCCGGTGGATGCCACGAGCCTCAAGGCGGGCATGGTGGCGCACGGGTTGCCCGCGCCGCTGGCGGAGGCCTATGCCTCGTTCGACGTGGCGGTGGCCGAGGGACGCATGGGCGAGGCGACGGGAAGTGTCGCGGAGCTCACGGGCAAGGCTCCCACCAGCGTGGCGAGCTTCCTGACGAGCCATCGCGAGACTCTGAAGGCCGCCGGGCGCTGAGGCCCTACGCACCGGGGACGCGAGGGCGGGAAAATTGACGGGGTGCTACGGGCCTGTAGCGTCGAGGCCATGCCCCCTCTCGCCCTCGCCGCCCCCGTGCTGTCGCGCCAGGCCGACCCGGTCCGAGTGGCCACCGAGCGCCTGGCTCGGACCCTGCCCTCTCGCACCGACGCGACCGTGCTCGTCGATATGCTCGAGGATGACTTGCGGGAAGGCCTGGATGCGCTCGGCGACGTGGAGGCCCACTTCTCGGACCTGCTGAGCACGCTGCGCACCGCGCCCCTGACACCGGTGAACCTGGTGAACGCGGGGGATGATCCGCGCATCATCGAGCGGCTCGACTATCTCCAGCATCTGGTCCTCCAGCTTCGCAAGCGCCTGTCCCAGGCCGCCGCGATGGCGCGACAGACGCCCCCTTCGCGCGTCCGCTGAACGACGCGCGCCCGGCCTCGACGCTGTCGGGTGGGCGCGACGACCCACGCCCGCGCGCCAATCGCTCCGCGCGAAACGCGCCCAGAGCCGCTGAATCCACGGCCCTGGCCCGCTGGAGTGTCGCCCGTCGCCCTCAGTTCGCGGGCGTACCCGCCGGTGCCGCCGCGGGCGCTCCGGTCGAGCCCACGCCTGTCGCGGGCGCCGCATTGGCCGGCGCCGGCGTGGCGGGCAGCCCCGTGGCCGGCGCCGCGTTCAGTGGCGTGGGCGACCCCAGCAGCGGGGGCGCCGACGCGGCATTGAGCGGCGTGGGGGCCCCCAACAGCGCGGTGGGCGGCGTCGCCGAGTCCGCGTTCAGCGGCGGCGCGGTGCCGATGATGCCCGGGCTCACCTGCGCCGTCCCGGAGAACGCATCGAAGCTGGGCGCGGTCAGCGACGGCACGGAGAACGAGCCCGTGGTCGACAGGTTCGCCGGAGTCCCGAAGGCGCTCACCGTGGAATTCACCCCCGGGGCCGTCGTGCCCGAAATCACCGTCTGGTCCCCTGCGAACGACGGGCCCAGCACGGGCGTCCCCGGCAGCACCTGCGAAGTGTTCACCGGTGGATTCGGCGTGCTCGTGATGGGGGAGACGCCGCTCGTCACCTCGGGTTCCCGAGGCGCCACGAGGACGTTCGCCCCGGTGCCCAGCGTGGCACCGCCTTCCGTCACCACCTGGCCATCACTCCCGCCCACGAGCACCCGCGTGCTTCCTCCAGGAATGACCACCGACGGCTCCTGCCCCGCCGCCGCGGACGTCGCCAGCCCACTGCCGCCGGTCCCCGTCTGCTGTACCGGCGCGGGCGGAAGCGGGGGCGGAACTCCGGGATAGACCCCCGCCGGCACGGGCGTCAGCAGATACGGGTCTCCCGTCACATGGCCCGTGTTCTCCACCACCGCCACCGAGCGCACGGACACCCCATCCACCTGGATGGCCACGTCCTCGAAGATGAACTGGAGGAACCCTCGCGGCTCCGCCTCCGGAGGCAGGTTCCACACCAGCACCACGAGCTCCGCGTCACCCACGCGCGCCTGACGCAGCATCCGGTGCGTGTCGTCGTCCGCGAATGCCCCCGCATCCAACGCCCCGACGTGCACGAAGGCCGTGTCCGTCAGCAGCCGCCCGTTGCGCCACACGCTGCCCACGCCCCACACCGCCACCGCGGCATGCGTGCGGGTCATCGCTGACCACCCCAGGCCACTGTTGCCGTAGAGCGGCACGTTCAGCAGCACGCCGCCGGCCACGGTATGCGGCGGGGGTGGAGGGAGCGGCCGGGAAGGCGCCTGTGCAAGGGCCTGGGCGGGCGGGAAACCGGCCTGGGACAGCTCCACCCGGTAGTCGGTGGCCCCCAGGCGGAAAGACGCGGAGAAGCTCGCCTTGTCGCCGTACGTGGCTTCGGGGGCGTCGACCCGGTCCTCGACGGTGAGGTCCGCGCTCCCTCGGCCGCTTTCGGCCAGGTCCGTGAAGGGCAGCGGTCCTTGGATGAAGAAGGCGTCCGGCTGCTCGGTCCGCGCGCTGGCCTGCCGGCCCTCGAACGTGAACCCGCCTGGCCCCGCGGCCAGCAACCCGGACAAGAGAAACGCGGTGAGAGGTCCCGCCATCGACGCTGCCTCCTTGTAAAACAAGGTAGGCAGCGGAGCGGGGAACGGCAGTCCCCTCTCCCCCAAGAAAACTAGATGAGGCCTCGAGCCCGGCGGATCTGCTCCACCGTCTTGTTGTACTCGATGTCGAAGGCGCTGGTGCCCTCCTGCAGGTGCTTCAGGCGGGAGCGAGCCTCCTTGTCGATTTCATCATCCACGTCCAGGTGCCGCTTCATCACCGCGAAAATCTTCTGACGCAGCGAGTTGTCGGCCGAGTAGACCTCCTCCACGTTCCGGCTGATGAGGAGGAATTCGATCATCTGGTTGATGACGTACTCGATGCCCTCGTCGCCCATCTTGAAGCCGCGGACATCCGCCATCTCGCGCTTCACCTGGTTGAACTTGGAGTAGTCATATCCGCGACGCTCCAACGCCTCGCGCGTCGCCTGGTTCACACGCTCTTCATTCGCGAGGTACTCACGCATGATGGCCGACAGGTCCATCTCGGCGTCCGCCACGCGCATCGGCTCCACCTCGATGTCCCCATCCTGCATGAGCTGCTGAATCGCCTCTCGCGAGATGATCGGGATCACCTTCGGATACAGCCTCATGTCGGTCCCTCGCCCTCTTTGGACGGCTCGAATCGTCAACCGCTATAAATCAGCGCCGAGCCCAGTCGCAATTAAAAACCCCAGGAACGTCGCGGTTCCAGCGCACTTCCCCCGCAGTCCGAAGTGGAAATTAATCACGCGGCACCGGGTGGCGACCCTCCCTGCGATTTTTCGTTCGCCGGTTCGACGGCATCGTCGAGGGATGCTTCCCGGACAGGGTCTTCCTCCTCTTCGTCGGGGTGTCCGTGAAGCCCCGCATGGACACGCTCAGCGACGGCGGGGCCCACCACGTCGGCCAGCTCCTCGATGCTCGCCTCGCCCACGCGCTTGAGTGAACCGAAGTGCCGCAAGAGCGTCTTGCGCCGCACCTCCCCCACTCCCGGGATGTCCTCCAGCGCCGAACGCACCCGACTCTTGCGCATCACCTGCTTCTGGAAGGTGATGGCGAAGCGGTGCGCCTCGTCCCTCATGCGCGTCAGCATGAACATCTCCGCCGAGTTCTGAGCCAGGACGATGGGGTCCTTTCGCCCCACGACGAACACCCGCTCGGGGCTTCGAGCGCTCTCCGCATCCCGGTCGAAGACCTCCAAGTCGCGGCTCTTGGCCAGGCCCACCACGTCGACGGAGTCCACGCCCAGGTCCTTCATGGCCGCGTGCGCGCTCGCCAGCTGCCCCTTGCCGCCGTCGATGACGAGCAGGTCCGGCAGGTCGCCGTCCTCCAGCCCTCGCTTGAGGCGCCGCGTCACGACCTCGTACATGCTCGCGAAGTCGTCCTGCTTCTCCACCGTCTTGATCTTGTACTTCCGGTACCGGGACTTGTCCGCGTCGCCATCCGTGACGGCCACCTGCGAGGCGACGATGGCGGAGCTCTGGAAGTGCGAGATGTCGAAGCACTCCATGCGGCGCGGAAAGTTCTTGAGGTTCAGCCGCTGTTGGAGGCGTGAGAGGACCTGGTCCGTCTCGTCCTTGGTGCGGCGGCGCTCCACGAAGGCCTGTTCGGCGTTCTTCACCGCCATCTGCACCAGTTCGTGCTTCTCCCCCCGCTTGGGGACCAGCACGCGCACGCGCTCGCCCTTCCGCTCGGAGAGCAGGCCTTCGAGTCCGTCGGTGCCGTCCTCGGGGTCCAGCGGAAGCAGCACCTCCTCCGGCACGAAGCTGCCCTGGTCGTAGTAGAGGTTCACGAACGAGGCGAGCAGCTCCTCGTTGGGGAACTCCTGGTTGCCGAAGGGGAACGCCTGGCCGCCGTTGAGCCGGCCCTGCCGCACCCAGAGGACGTAGAACATGATGCGGTCGCCTTCGCGGAACAGCGCGAAGACGTCCTGGTCCTTGAAGTCCGTGGTGGCGATCTTCTGGCGCTCCAGGCTGCGCTCAATCGCCAGGAGTTGGTCTCTGACCCGCGCGGCCTCCTCGAACTTCAGCTCCTGGGCGGAGCGCTTCATGCGCAGACGGAGCCCCTCCACCAGTTCGCTGGCCTTGCCCTCCAGGAACATCACCACTTCGTCCACGCTGCGGTGGTAGTCGTCCTCGGGCACCGGGTGGACGCAGGGCGCCGGGCAGCGGCCGATCTGGAACAGCAGACAGGGCCGCTTGCGGTTGGCCAGCACGTGGTCCGTGCAGGTGCGCAGGCGGAAGTAGCGGTTGATGATGCGCAGCGTTTCGCGGATGGCGCCCGCGCTGGAGTACGGGCCGAAGTAGCGCGCGCCGTCGCGCTCGTACTTGCGGACGACTTCCAGGCGCGGGTACGCGTGGGTGCGGTCCAGGCGCAGGGAGATGAACTGCTTGTCGTCCTTGAGCAGGACGTTGAAGCGCGGCCGGTGCTTCTTGATGAGCTCGTTCTCGAGGAGCAGCGCCTCCTTCTCGTTGTGGACGAGCACCGTCTCGAGGTCGCCGAGCAGCTCATCCAGCAGCGACACGAAGACGCGCGTGTCCCCGGTGCGCGTGAAGTACGAGCGCACGCGGCTGCGCAGGTTGATGGCCTTGCCCACGTAGATGATCTGCCCCCGGCGGTCCTTCATCAGGTACACGCCGGGCTCGGTGGGAAGGGCGTCGAGCTTCTCCTGGAGCTTCACGTCCATGGCAGACGCCTCCTAACGGCGCCCTCGCGCCCGGCCGCCCTTGCCCCGTCCACGCTTCGGGGCTTCGTCCGGCGCCTTCGCGGGCCCCTTCAGCAGGAAGCGCGAGGCGGGCTTCAGCCCCAGGTCCATGTCCTTGAGCAGTTGGACCTTGTCCCGGTACTCGGCGGCCTTCTCGAACTCCATCGACTCGGCGGCGCGCTGCATCTCCTCGGTGAACTCCTTCACCAGCCGCCGGATCTCCTTCGCCTCGAGCAAGTCGTCCTCACCCTCGGCCGCCATGGGCAACGTGCCGCCGCCCTCCGCGTCGTAGGCGTGGTCGGAGAAGTTGAGGATGTTGCTCTTGATGGAGCGAGGGGTGATGCCGTGGGCCTTGTTGTGCTGCCGCTGGATTTCGCGGCGGCGCGTCGTCTCCTCCAGCGCCTTCTTCATCGAGTCGGTGATGGAGTCCGCGTACATGATGACGCGGCCATTCAGGTTGCGCGCGGCGCGGCCGATGGTCTGGATGAGCGACACGTGGCTGCGCAGGAAGCCCTCCTTGTCCGCGTCGAGGATGGCGACCAGGGACACCTCGGGGATGTCCAGGCCCTCGCGCAGGAGGTTGATGCCCACCAGCACGTCGAACTCGCCCTTGCGCAGGTCCCTGATGATGGCCATGCGCTCAATCGCGTCGATGTCCGAGTGCAGGTAGCGCACGCGCACGCCCACGTCCGCGTAGTACTCGGTGAGGTCCTCCGCCATGCGCTTGGTGAGCGTCGTCACCAAAACGCGCTCGCCGCGCGTGACACGCAGGCGGACCTCCTCGAGCAGGTCGTCCACCTGGTTGCCAACAGGGCGCGTTTCGACTTCCGGGTCCGTCAGGCCGGTGGGGCGGATGATCTGCTCCACCACCACGCCCTGGGATTTCTGCAGCTCGTACTCGGAAGGCGTCGCCGAGACGAAGACGGCCTGGGGCACCAGCTCCTCGAACTCACCGAACTTCAGCGGGCGGTTGTCCAGCGCGCTGGGCATGCGGAAGCCGAAGGTGACCAGCGTCTCCTTGCGCGCGCGGTCTCCCCGGTACATCGCGCCAATCTGCGGCACCGTCTGGTGGCTCTCGTCGATGAGGACCAGCAGGTTGCGCGGGAAGTAGTCGATGAGGCACGGGGGCGGCTCGCCCGTGGCGCGGCCCGAGAAGTGCCGCGAGTAGTTCTCGATGCCGTTGCAGTAGCCGACCTGTTCAATCATCTCCAGGTCGAACATCGTGCGCTGCTCCAGCCGCTGCGCCTCCAGCAGCTTGCCCTCGCGCTTGAACGTCTGGAGCTGCTCGGACAGCTCGTCGCGGATGGTCTGCAGCGCGCGCTTGCGCACGTCCTCGCCCGCGACGTAGTGGCTGGCGGGGAAGATGACGATCTTGTCCAGCGTGCCCAACGTGACGCCGCGCAGCGGGTCGAACTCGGTGATTCGCTCCACCTCGTCGCCGAAGAAGCTGATGCGCACCGCGCGCTCCTCCTCGTAGGCGGGAAACACCTCCACGGTGTCGCCGCGCGTGCGGAAGGTGCCTCGGTGGAAGTCCATGTCGTTGCGGTCGTACTGGCCCTCCACCAGGCGGCGCATGAACGTGTCGCGCCCCATCTCCCCGCCCACGTCCACGCGCACCGCCAGGTCCACGTAGCTCCGGGCCGCGCCCAGGCCGTAGATGCAGGACACGCTGGCGACAATCACCACGTCGTCGCGCGTGCGCAGCGAGTGGGTGGCCGAGTGGCGCATCCGCTCGATGTTGTCGTTGATGGACGAGTCCTTCTCGATGAAGGTGTCCGACGACGGGACGTAGGCCTCGGGCTGGTAGTAGTCGTAGTACGAGACGAAGTACTCGACGGCGTTGTTCGGGAAGAGGCTCTTGAACTCACCGTAGAGCTGGGCGGCCAGCGTCTTGTTGTGGGCGATGACCAGGGTGGGCCGCTGCACCTTGGCGATGATGTTCGCCATGGTGAACGTCTTGCCGGACCCCGTGACGCCCAGGAGCGTCTGGTAGCGGTCGCCCCGAAGCACGCCCTCCGTGAGCTCGCCAATGGCCCTCGGCTGGTCCCCCTCGGGCTGGTGGTCGCTGACGATCTGGAACTCAGGCATATCCGCGAGGTTTAACACCCTCGCGGGGCGAAACACTGGACATTTGTACCCGCCCGTCGAGCGGCGGACGGAGCGCTTCCAGCCCTACTTCGATGCCCCCTCGGAGGGCGGCGTCCGGGGGGCCTTGAGTGCCTCCAGCGCCTCCAGGCGAGCGGCCTCGAACTCGTCCCCCTTGTTCCAGCGCGGCAGCTCCGGAGCGCGAGCGACATGGGCCCCCAGCAGGAAGAACAGGCGCGCGTCCTCCACCGCGCCCGTCATGTCCCACTCCGGGCGCAGCTCGTCGGACGGCTGGTGGTAATGCTTCGCCTCCCAGGCCTCGCGCTGCTGGCGGCCCCATCCTTCCGGGCGACCGATGAAGTCCATGCCGCTGCCGAAGTAGGCGGCGGGGATGCCGCGCCGCGCGAAGTTGAACTGGTCCGAGCGGTAGAAGAAGCCCCGGTCCGACAGCTGGTCCGCCTTCACCACGCGGTTCTGCGTCTTCGCCAGCGCGGTGATGACGCCATCCAGGTTGGACTTGCCCAGGCCAATGACGGTGATGTCGCGCGTGCGGCCATGGATGTTGGCGCCGTCGATGTTGACGTTGGCGGCGATGCGGCCGGCCGGCACGGGCGGATGCTCGGACAGGTACTGCGAGCCCAACAGCCCCTGCTCCTCGGCGGCCACGGCGGCGAAGAGGATGGAGCGGCGCGGCGCCTGCGGCATCGCACGGTACGCCCGCGCCACCGCCAGCATCGCGGACACGCCCGCCGCGTTGTCGAGCGCGCCGTTGTAGATGGTGTCCTCACCCGGCTTGCCACCCTCCTTCTTGCCCAGGTGGTCATGGTGCGCGCTGTAGAGCACCACCTCGCCGGACAATTTCGCGTCGCTGCCGGGCAGCATCGCCAGCACGTTGGCCGTGGGGCGACGACGGACGTCGTTCGCGAAGCGCGTGGACACCGTCACCCCCAGCGGCACCGGCTGGAAGTCGCGCGACTGCGCGGCGGCACGGAGCGTCTCCAGCTCCCGCCCCGCGAGCTGCAACACCCGGCGCGTGGCGTCCTCGGTGGCCCAGGCCTTCACTTGAAGACGGGGGCCCGACGTCGCGGGCAGCTCGAACTGCTCGCCCGTCCACGACGACTGCACCACCTGCCACGGGTAACCCGCGCTGGCCGTGGTGTGGAGGATGATGGCGCCCGCCGCGCCCACCTTCGCCGCCTGCTCGTACTTGTAATCCCAGCGGCCGTACCAGAGGCGCGTGCGCCCCCCGAAGAGCCGTGGATCATCCTCCGGGTCGCTGTTGAGGATGAGCAGCGTCTTGCCGCGCAGATCCATCCCCTTGAAGTCGTCCCACGCGTACTCGGGCGCCTGGATGCCGTAGCCCACGAAGACGAGCTCGGACGCGTCCAGCTTCGCCTCGGGAACCTGCACGCCCGACACCGCGATGAAGTCCTCGTGGAACTTCAGCTCCGCGGCGCCCAGCGGTGCGCGGATGGACATCGTCTCCGGATGGCCGGTGACACCCACCAGGTCGAACGGTTGGAAGAACGTGCCGTCGGTGCCCGCGGGCTTCAGCCCCAGGGCCTCCAGCTGCGCCGCGATGTACGCCTGCCCCAGCGCGTCGCCCCGGGTGCCAGGGCCTCGACCCTCGAGCAGGTCACTCGCGAGGAAGCGCACGTGCGCGCGCAACACATCCGGGTCGATGCTGCTCGCGGCGGCCTTCTCCGCGGGAGTGCTCAAGGGCACTCGCTGGGCGAGCGCGGGAACGGACGTCAGGGCCAGGAACAGTGACAGCACATGCTTCATGGTGCCCCGAGCCCTAACACGAAGGCCCGGGGCACCGCAGCCCTTCAGCCCTGCGCGGTCGCCACCTTCCACGAGGTGCCGCCAGCCGTATCCATGATTTCCACGCCCTTCTCCTTCAGCGTGGCCCGCACCCGGTCCGCCGCGGCGAAGTCCTTCGCGGCCCGAGCGGTCGTCCGCTCACCGAGCAGCCGCTCGACCTCCGCCACGTCGATGCCGCGCTCGCGCACCGCGCGCTCACGACGGCGCAGGAGCCACGCGCTCGGGTCGTCTTCAAACAGGCCGAGCACGCCGGACACCTTGCGCACGTCCTCACGCAACGCCAGGAGCGTCCGCCCCACCATCGGCTTGTCCTTCACCGGCGGCTTGTCGGTCAGCTCGTTCATCAGGCCGAAGAGGCCGGACAGCGCGCCCAGGCCTCCCGCGCTGTTGAAGTCGTCGTCCATGGAGGACTCGAACTCCGCGAGGAAGCGGTGCGGCTCGCCGTGGAGCGCTCCCGTGCCGAAGTCCTTGCCCGCGAGGCGCTCATCCACCTTGCGCAGCGTCTCGTAGAAGTACTCCATGCGCGCCTCCGAGTCGGCCAGGGCCTTGTCGGAGAAGCTGAGCGGATGGCGGTAGTGCGTGGAGAGGAAGAAGAAGCGCAGGGCCTCCGCGTCCACCTTCTCCAGTGCGTCGCGCAGGCGCACCACGTTGCCCAGCGACTTGGACATCTTCGCGCCTTCGAGGTCCAGGAATCCGCAGTGCATCCAGTACTTCGCGAACTGCTGCCCGTTGGCGGACTCGCTCTGCGCGATTTCGTTCTCGTGGTGGGGGAAGATGAGGTCCAACGCCCCGCCGTGGATGTCGAACGTCTCGCCGAGGTACTTCGCGCTCATCGCGGAGCACTCGATGTGCCAACCAGGACGGCCGAGCCCCCACGGGCTCTCCCACGCGGGCTCTCCTGGCTTGGCGCCCTTCCACAGCGCGAAGTCGAGCGGCTCGCGCTTCTGATCTCCCGGCTGCACGCGCTCGCCAACGCACAGCTCGTCCAGGTGTCGCTTGGACAGCTTCGCGTAGTCCTTGTCGGCGCTCACCGAGAAGTACACGTCACCCTGGGACGCGTAGGCGAAGCCCTTGTCCACCAGCTTCTGGATGATGGCGATGATTTCGGGAAGGTGGTCGCTCACCTTCGGCTCCACGTCCGGGTCCTGCATGTGGAGCGCGCGGACGTCCTCGTGGAAGATGTCCACGAAGCGCGAGGCCAACGCCACGGGGGCTTCGCCCGTCTCGTGCGCGGCCTTGATGATCTTGTCGTCCACGTCCGTGAAGTTCCGGACGTAGCGAACCTTCAGGCCCCGGTACCGGAGATAGCGGACCACCACGTCGAAGGACGTGAAGGTGCGAGCATTCCCGATATGAATGTAACTGTAGACGGTAGGACCACAGACGTAGACCCCGACGCAGCCCGGGACAGCGGGCTCCAGCAGCTCCTTCTGCATGGTCATCGTATTGAAGAGCCGGATGGGTGGGGGAGTCACTTGCGCCATTCCTCCTGAGGGGTCCGTCTTTGTGCGTGTGGCCGCCACTCTAGATTCGCGGTCCCTGAACAGGCCAGCATTCACGAGGTCCTCGGTGCCGGGATGACCCCGGAATCCACCGGACCTGGACAACTTCGGACGACCCGGGCCTGAGAACCTTCCAGCCGGTCCTCAATCAGCGAGAATGGTGTTCATGGCTCCACCGAATCCCAAGCGCCCGCCCCGCCCTCCCCGTCCGCCGGGTACGCAGGCGCCGAAGGAGCCCGAGGTGGAGCTGCCCTTCGACGATGATGAGGTGGCCCCCCTCCAGGCCGACGACCCTCGCCCCCAGCGGGTGCCCCAGTTTCCGGCGGGCTCTCGCAAGGGACGCTCGAAGAGCGGCGGCAAGGGCCGGGAAAAGAACGACCGGGAGCTGTCCGGCCGGTTTGACTGGGGACGCGAGTACTCGAACCCCGGACATCCACCGGCCTTCCTCTACGTCGAGCGAGGCCCCGGGGCGGGTCAGCTCGTGCCCGTGCAGCAGGGGCCTTTGGTGTTGGGGCGGTCGTCCTCGTCGGACCTGCGGCTCCAGCATCCATCCATCAGCCGGCGTCACGCGCAAATCACCCGCCAGGGCGACCAGGTCTTCATCAAGGACCTGGGCAGCCAGAACGGCACCTTCATCAACCGCAACCGCGTCACCGATGAAGTCGAGGTGATGCAGGGTGACGAAATCACCCTGGGCAACGCGATGCTGCGGCTGCGCGGTCCGGGTGGCACGCCCGCCGCGGGCATCCCCGCCCTCACCGGCGCCACCCCCGAACCCCTTCCGCGCAAGCGAGGTCTCGGCCCCTGGGGCGTGGGACTCGTCGCCGCGGGCCTGGGCTCCACCGTGGCGGCCCTCATCACCGTGCTCGCGGTGGGACTGAGCTCGAATCGGACGGCACCCACCAACGAGGCGACGCGCTCGGGTGGCTCCGCTTCTACGCGAGGGCAGACTCCGCCGTCCGAACCCGCCCAACCGGAGGATGATCGTCCCCTCCTCGTGGACACGGGGAACGTGCGTCCCACCGCCAGAGCCACGGACCGTGCGCCCACGGGCGACGACACGGTCGGCGAAACACCGGCGAGGACGCGGAGAAGCGGCACCGAACGTGACGAGCCTCGCGCCGCCACTCGGAACGAGGAGCGAAAGGCTCAGGCTGCCGCGTCCGGGGATGACGATTCACGCGCCCCTGACAAGGTCCGACCGTCCCAGGGCGGCTCGTCCACGTCGACGGCGGGCCTGAGCGCTCGGGACATCGCGTCGGGCGCTACACGGGCTTCGCGGACCGACACGTCCGCCGCGCCCGCAGAACCGCGCGCGACGGCCCTTGCCACGGCCGCGGCGCGTCCGTCGAGGACAGACACCGCTGCTTCGCCCTCGAGCCTCAGCGCGAGCGACCTGGCCACCGGAGCGGTCCGCGCCCCCCCGCGTGGGACGCGTGACACGACGGAAGAAGTCCCCGCGTTCCAGGCCATGTCCTCCGATGACGAGGCCGTTTCCGCTGAGAAGGTCGTCACGAACACGAAGGCCCGTGACACCAAGCCCCTGGGCCCTCCGACGGAAGCGGAGGTCCTGCGGCTCTATGAAGCCGGAGAGGTGACGTCCGCCATGGAGATGGCGAAGTCCGGCCGGTTCACGGCGCTGCACGCGAAGCTCGTCCGCTTCGACGCCGCGGGCAGCGAGGCGCGCAAGGCCCTGGCGAAGGGCGATACGACTCGCGCCATCACCCAGCTCACCGTCGCCGTCAACGTCGACCAGGAGCTGTCCAGGGGGTGGAGCCGCCTGGGGCCCCAGCTGCGCGCGCAGCTCTCGACGCTGTATGTCCGCTCTGGCGCGGACCACATGAAGGCCCAAGACTCCGACGCGGCCCGCTCGGCCTTCCAGCAGGCCCTGAAGTACGACGCGGGCAACCGCAGGGCCACCGAGGGACTCAGGCGGCTCGAGCAGGCCCCTTGAGCGCCTTGTAGAGCAGCACCGCGTTGAGCACGCCGAAGGCGAGCAGTGCCAGACAGGCCAGGACGAGCCCACGGTCCTCGCCCGGCCGCTCGCCCTCGATGAGCAACCACAGCTTGCCGTCGTGGGCCTGGAGCTCCCCCATGCCTCGCAACAGCGCGAGCGCATCGCGGTAGCGCGGCGCATCGTCCTCCGAGAGCAGGCGCCCCCGGATGCCGAAGGGCCTCGGGTCTGGAGGAGGCGGAGGCCGCCCCGTCACCCAGTCCTCGCCGGGCAACGCGGGCCGGCGCACGACGAAGGGCGACTCGCGCAGGCCCACCAGCACGAACAGCGCGCTCCCATCCCGCTCGTAGGCGCCTCGCGCCGTGGGAAGTCCATGCACCTGGGCGTAGCGATTGGAGGCGAGCGCGTCGAAGCGGTAGTCCCCCTCCACGCCCAAGGTCAGGGGAACCCGGGACGAGAAGAAGTACGCCAGCTCCCGACGCTGCATCATCAGGAGCGCCAGGCTCACCACGATGCCCAGCACGGCCGCCAGCGGCCTGACACCCACGCGACGCCGCGCGAGGCTCGACTCGAGCTCGGCGATGCGCGCGTCTCGCTCGGCCTGTACCGAGGAGGAGGAAGGCGACTCGTTCATGACGTGAAAAGACGAAGCCCCGAGTTCCCTTCGCGGGAACCCGGGGCAAGGAGTCTCTCGGGCGGAAGCCCGTGTAGCTCAGGCGAGGTTGAAGATCTTCTTCAGGTCCGACTCGATCTCTTCCTCGGTGCAGTCCTTGGCCAGCGACAGCTCCTTGATGAGCAGCGAACGCGCCGTGTCGAGCATCTTCCGCTCGCCGAAGGACAGGTCCTTGTCGCCCTTCAGGAGGTAGAGGTCGCGCAGCACTTCGGCGATCTCGAAGACGGAGCCCGTCTTGATCTTCTCCATGTACTCCCGGTAGCGCCGGTTCCAGGTCGTGGAGTCGACCGAGATGTCCTTCTCCCTGAGGATGGAATAGACCTGCTTGACGTCCTCCTCGCTGATGATCTCCCGGAGGCCGACCGACCCGACCTTGTTGATCGGGATCATGATCCGCATCCCGTTCTCCAAGATGCGCAGCACGTAGAACGACTGGCGCTGCCCGGCCACTTCGGTGTGCTCGATACCCATCACCTCACCGACGCCCTGGCCCGGATAAACCGCCTTGTCACCAGTCTTGAAGCTGGTCTGCACTAACTGCCTCCTTGAAAGACTCGCTCCCGGCCTTCCATCACCAAGCCGGGCACTACTACCACAAACCACATCCACGGGCAACGATATCGCCTTGACCACCCAGGACGCGCCCGACTACGTTGTCGGTTTTCGTACGCGGTATCGCTCGGTGTACGAGCCGGCGTGACGGACGGTGTTGGGCGGGGTGGCGGGTGGATCGTTACGCGTGGCGCGACCTGGGGACGCGTCCCCTTTTCTTTCCTTCGTTGAGCTTGCTGCTAGGCGCTCTCTGGTCTCCTGGAACGGACGGCCCGGCGGAGCTATTTCTGGTCTGCGGGGTTTTGCTGGGAGTGGCCGGGCTGGTGCTCGCCCGGCTGCCTGGTGCTCATCTGGCGGTGCTGGGCGCACTCTGGATGGCCGGTGCGGGCCTGGCGCGCTGGGAATCCCAGACCCTGGTTCCGACGGCCCTGGCGAAGGGCGGCGAGGCCGTGGTGGAGGGCGAAGCCGGGCGGGTGGACCTCCTGGACGGAGCCACCCGGGTCCGGCTCGCGGTGGTTCGCGCGGGGCCCGAGGAAGGGGCGCTCGAGAGTGCCCGCTTCAAGCTGAACCTGACGCTTCGCGGAGCCGCGCCGCCACTGCTGCCGGGTCAACGACTGCGGGCAAGGGTTCGCCTTGCTCCGGACGCGCCCGCCGCCAATCCAGGTGAGAAGGACTTCACGTCGGTCCGGCGCAGGCAGGGCGTGGCCTTCACGGGGGCGACGAGCGCGGAGCGTGTGCTGGTGCTGTCGCTCGCGCCCGCGTGGCGCTGGGTGATGGAGGACACGCGGGAGCGGCTCGCCGAGGCGACGCACCGGGTAGCGCCCTCTCGTGACTCCGCGGCCCTCTTCCTCACGCTCGCGGCGGGGCGGCGCGCGGAGCTGGACGCGGATTGGGAGGAGGCCTTCTCCCGGGCGGGTCTCGCGCACGTGCTGAGCGTGAGCGGGCTCCATGTCGCGGCCCTGGCGCTGATGACCCTCGCGCTGTTGCGGCGTCTGCTGGTGCGGGCGGGGGCCCGGTGGCGGAAGCTGGATGCTCGACGGGTGGCGGCACCCGCGGCGGTGCCCTTCGTCTGGGCCTACGTGCTGTTCACCGGCAGCCAGCCGCCGGCGGTGCGCTCAGCCGTGATGGCCACGGTGGTGTTGTTGGGCCTGGCGTGGTGGAAGCGCGCGGACGGGTTGAATGGCCTCTGTGCCGCCGCGCTGGTGCTGGTGCTGTGTGCGCCCTCCAGCGTGGAGGACCTGTCGCTGCGACTGTCGTTCCTCGCGGTGCTCGGACTCGTGCTGCTCGTGCCGGCCCTGCGACTGGCCCTGCCCTTCCCTCGGCCGGACCCGCGCGAGCCACGTCGATGGGCGCGACTGTGGGGGCAGGGACGCGAGGCCGTGGCACAGACGCTGTGCGCGAGCGCGGCGGCAACACTCGCGGGACTGCCCGTGGCGGCGTCGGCCTTCGGGCGGGTGAGCCTCGCGGGGCTCCTCTCCAATGTCGTCGCCCTGCCCCTGTGCGGGCTGCTCACGGGACTCGCGGCGGGCGGGGCTGCGCTGTTCGTGGTGGCGCCTCCCCTGGCGACTCCCGTGCTGTGGGCGGGCGCCTGGGCGTCGGAGGCCCTGCTGTGGCTCACCCGGGTGTTCGCGGCCATGCCCCTGGCCTCGGTGGAGGTACCGCCACTCGGGGCCTGGTCGGCGCTCTATGCCTTCGGATTGTTGACGTGGGCCCTGGGAACGGGCCGGTGGCGCGGGGGCGGATGGCTGGCGCCGGTGGCCCTGGTCGCCGCGGCGCTCGTTCCACGGCTCGCGCCCGAGCCGGGCCTGCGCGTCACCTTCCTCTCGGTCGGCCAGGGAGACGCGGTGGTGCTCAGTTCGCGCGGACACCATGCGCTCGTGGATGGCGGTGGCTCGCCAGGAGGCGCCGACACGGGGCTGCGCTTCGTCGTCCCCTACCTCCGACACCAGGGCATCTCCACACTGGACCTGACGGTGCTGTCCCATCCGCATCCGGACCATGCGCTCGGGTTGGTGTCCACGCTGGAGCACGTGCCCACCGCGCGCCTGTGGTTGCCGGCGGGCGACGAGGGCGGACCGCTGTCTCGGCAGGTGGTGTCGGCCGCGCGCGATGCGAGCGTGGAGGAAGTGCAGGCCGGACATCCCTCGCTGCTCCTGGGCGAGGCGACGGTGGAGGTCCTGGGCCCGCCGGGGGACGCGGAGCGCGAGCTGTTGGAAGGCGTGAATGACCGCAGCGTGGTGCTGCGGGTCCGCCACGGTGACGTCACGGTGCTGCTGCCCGGAGACATGGAGCATGACGCAGAGGAGCTTCTGGCTGACAGCCTGGGCCCGGTGACGGTGCTGAAGGCCCCGCACCACGGCTCACGCACGTCCTCCACGCAGGCCCTGGTGGACCGCATACGCCCCAAGCACGTGGTGTTCTGTGTCGGCCGGCGCAACCGCTTCGGTTTTCCCCATCCGGAGGTGGAGGCGCGCTATCGCGCAGCGGGCAGCGAGTGTTGGAGGACGGACATCGACGGCGCCGTCACCGTGGAGAGTGACGGGCGGGATGTCCGGCTGGTCCCTCACCTGACGCGCGAGCCCGCCGGTGAGGACGCTCGACTTGCCGTTGATGCGCGGCATTCCCATCGTTGAGGCGATGAATCCCGAGGACATCGACCTGCGGCAACTGACGGCGGACCTGAA
Source organism: Myxococcus sp. CA056 (assembly GCF_013336715.1). NCBI lineage: Bacteria > Pseudomonadati > Myxococcota > Myxococcia > Myxococcales > Myxococcaceae > Myxococcus > Myxococcus sp. CA056. The sequence goes on along the minus strand of NZ_JABUMT010000004.1, from coordinate 678,408 downwards.
GGACGCGCTGGGCCCTGGAGAACCCGTGGGCTACCTGCGCGGCAAGTCGCTCATGCGGGACTTGCTCGTGGACATGAAGGGCTTCTCCCAGCAGGAAGCCGAGGAGCTCATCGATACGCTGGAGCTCCAGGGCTACCTCCGCTTCCTCGGGGACCCTTCCGAGCGCTCCGTGGCGGATGCCCAGTGGGACATCACTCCGCACGCGTGAGCGCGCGGGGCACGGTCGTCTTCACTGGAAGGTCAGCCACGCGAAGCGCGGCAGTGCATGGAAGTCACCGACGAAGAGGGGCGAGAAGGCCTGCCCCTCCACGGTGCGGCGGCCATGGTGCTCCAGGCGGTAGAGATTGAAGCGCCAGCGCGCTCCCGGCTGGGGAGGCACCTGGGGGACCTCGGCGAGCTTCGCGAAGGGAATCCGCATCTCCACGGACCAGCCCTCGTCCTTGTCGGAGGCGTCGTCCAGCGTGCCCCGGACCTTCACCGCCGTCGTCATCCCCGAGTCCCAGGACAGGTCCATTCCCTGCCGACGCGCGGGGAAGTACGCATCGAAGTTGACGTTGTGCGGTGACACCTGCAGCTCGTTGTACGTGCGCCCGTCCGCGTTGGCGTCGAGGAAGATTTCCACCACCTCCTGCTCGTAGATGGGGTCGTCGCGCTTGCGCAGCGTGCCCCAGACGTCGGGGTCCTCGCTGTCGAAGGCCACATAGAGGTACGCGTTGTCGTAGGCGAGACGCGCCTCGGTGCGCAGTCGCACCGCGCGCCCGTCGAAGCTGCCCCTCAACACCACGGGCGCGGCCTCCTTCCAGACCGCGTCGTCGAGCACACCGTCGATGGTGGGCGCGGTGCCCGCCCTGCGGACGACATACTCGGGCAGCTCCGGAGCCGCGCCGCCGAGCTGGGGACCAAGCATTCGGTGTGCCCCGTCGTGAGAGGCGGCGTCATCCACAGGCAGCCGCTCGTCGCCGCGCCAGAAGCCCAGCATCGCCCGAGAGGGCACGGGCGGCATCGGCACGGAGTGGATGTCCTCGACGACCTTGCCCACCGGCCATGAGGCCAGCGGCGCCGCGCCGTCCTGAATCTCGTGGTCCGCGTTGACGAGCATTCCGCCGGTCGCCGCGTCCACCACGTGGACGAAGAAGCCATACCCCTGCGGAGGCGGACGCACCGCCTGGAAGTAGTGCGCCAGCCGGACCTGCTCGCCCGGGGTGGCATGAGCGGGCGTCACCTTCGAGCCCAGGTACACCACCGAGCCCCCCGCGAACGTGGCGCCGCTTCGGTACGTCAGGTCCGAGGGCGCGGCGTCCAGGACGCGGGCCTTCGCGGGCTCGGGCAGTCGGGACGTGCGCGGCTTGGGGCCCGCCTGTTCATCGCGGCACGCGGCCACGAGGCACGAGAGGGTCAGGAGAAGGACGGTGGAAGGGGTGCGCATCGGCGGCGGGCATCCTAGCGACTTCACGGTGGAGAGTGGGCCCGTTCGCCACGAAGGGAAGCCCTGGCGACCCTCCGCGCACCTGCCCGGCCGTGCCCTCTGCGTCCCATTCGCGGGGCGCAGGCTCCATCTTCAAGCCGGCATCTTCCGGGAGGTTTCGCCCATGTCGCGTAGTCGGTTGCTCGCGCCCACGGCCCTGCTCTGCGCGGTGTTGGCACCCCTCTTCGCGATGGCGGCTTCCGACGACTCCGTATCCACGGGCTCCACCTGGCTGGACGCGAAGCCCCTGCCCTCCTGGAACACGTCGGGCGCTCGCCTGCCCAAGGCGCTCCCGGGCGATGGCCAGTCCCTTCGCACCGGACGCTGCGCACGGTTCGCGCGCAAGCCCACCACCGCGTCGGACCGGGCCTTGGTGAAGGCGGGGTGGACGCTGCTGGGCCCGCTCCAGGTCTTCGACACGACGGAGGTCATCACCGCCGCCGCGGAAGGCGACGGCATGTGCCGCGCCATGGGCTTCCAGGTGTTCGTCTTCGTCGACGGGCGCCTCGCGGGCACCCTGGCACCGGAGCCGATGACGGACCGCTTCGACGGAGCCATGGGCGAGGTCCGCCTCTACAGCCCCAGGAACCTGACGGCTACCGTGCGTCGCTACGCCGCGGACGACCCGCTCTGCTGTCCATCGCGACAGGGCTCCGTGCAGTACGAGCTCCAGCCAGGCCCCAAGGGGCCCGTGGTGACGGCGACCCAGGCCACGACGAGTCCCACCCCACCGCAGTGACGAAGGGCCCACGACATGGACACGCCCGCGACGGTTCCGCCCGAACTCAAGAAGGAGATCGCCGACGCGCTCCTCCACCTCCGTCCCGCGCATGAGCGGCGCCGTGAGTACGTGCTGGAGCTCCTGGCCACCGTGCTGCTGGCCCTCGCCACCGTTGGGTCCGCATGGACCGCCTACCAGTCGACCCGGTGGAGCGGAGACCAATCCTTCCAGTACAGCAAGGCGAACGCGCTGCGTGCGGAGTCGGTGCGCGCCTCCACGACGATGGCGCTGCTGGTTGAAATCGACACCAGCCTCTTCGAGAGCTGGGCGGACGCGTGGACCGACGGCGACTCGCAAAGGCTCGACTTCTACGAGCGCCGCTTCCGGGAGGAATTCAGACCCGCCTTCGAAGCCTGGCGCGCGGAGGCAACCCGCCCGGGCGAGGCTCCAGAGGGAACGCCCTTCACCCGACCCGAGTACCACCCCGCCACGCTCGACAAGAGTCGGGAGCTGGCCGCAGAAGCCGAGAAGGCCTTCGAACAGGCGCGACAGTCCAACCAGAACGGCGACAACTTCACCTTCTGCGTCGTCCTCTTCGCCTCCGTCCTCTTCTTCGCGGGCGTGTCGACGAAGCTGCTCCACCCCTCGCTGAAGATCGCCCTCCTCGCGCTGGCAGGGGTGATGATGGTGGTGGCGACCCTCTACATGTTCTCGCTGCCACAAAACATCGGCTTCCGAATCCAGTAAGCCGGAGTGCCGGGAAGGATGCGCCGGCCAGGACGTCGCGGCTTCGCGCGCATTACGAAGGGGCATGCGCCCCTTTCTCACGGCCACGTGGCGGTACCTCGTGATGCTCAACTACGAGGTGGACCCGAAGGTGCTCGCGCCGCTCGTGCCGCGGGGCACGGAGCTGGACACGTGGCAGGGGAAGACCTTCGTCAGCATGGTGGGCTTCCGCTTCCTGGACACCCGCGTGCGCGGACTCGCGGTGCCCTTCCACCGGGAATTCGACGAGGTGAACCTGCGCTACTACGTGCGCCATCGCGGCCCCGAAGGCTGGCGGCGCGGCGTGGCCTTCGTGCGGGAGCTGGTCCCTCGCTGGGCCATCGCCACCGTGGCGCGCGTCGTCTACAACGAGCCCTATCTCGCGCTGCCCATGCGGCACATCGTGGAGATGGAGGGCGCCGAGCAGGGCGCTCCGGGCCGGCTGGAATACGCGTGGAAGCACGAGGGCCGCTGGCAGCGCCTGGCGGCGAGCACTCGCGGCCGCCCTGTCGCCAGCGCCCCCGACTCGCAGGAAGAGTTCATCACCGAGCACTACTGGGGTTACACGCCCCAGCGCGATGGCGGCTGCGCCGAGTACCGCGTGGAGCACCCGCGGTGGTCCGTGTGGCAGGCGGACGACGTGGCCTTCGACTGTGACGTCTCGCGGCTGTATGGCGACCGCTTCACGTCCGTCCTGAGCGGGACTCCCACGTCGGCGTTCGTCGCGGATGGCTCGGGCGTGGCGGTGTATCCGGGCGAGCGTCTCGCCGTGGGGATGGACTGACGCCGTCCCGGACGCTCACGCCCGGTAAGCGCGCGATTCCCCGAGCGGCGTGCCGGTCCGCGCGTTGCTCCACGTCGGGCCATGCGCTTCGAGTTCCAACACCTGGGCACCACCACGCCCTTCGAACTGCCCGAAGGACACCACCTGCTGGGCGGCGGTCCCGACGACCACATCCGCCTGGAGTCCCTCCCGCCCAAGCTGTTGACCCTGCGCATCGAAGGGTCCCAGCTCATGGTGGAGGCGACGCGGACCTTCAACGTCAACGGCGTGCTCGTGCCACCCGGTGTGTCCCGACTGGTCCTCCCGGGTGAAGTGCTGGGACTGCCCGACACGATGCTCCTGAGCGTGCTGCCGGAAGCCCCCATGGAGCGCGGCCTGGGCACGGTCGCCGTGCTCAAGGGATTGCTCACGGGCCTGGACGCACCCGCCCCGTCCCGAGCCGCCACCCTCACCTGTCTGACGGGGCTGGACGTGGGCCGCACCCACGCGCTCGCGGAGGCACGCACCAGGCTGGGTCGCGGCCAGGAGGCGACGCTGCGCCTTCGAGACCGCGCCGTCTCGCGCAGCCACGCCTGCATCCTCCACGACGAGGACGAGGGCACCTTCACCCTGGAGGACCTGGGCAGTCCCAACGGTGTCTTCGTCAATGGTCAGCGGGTGAGAGAACAGGTGCCCCTGTCCGATGGCGACGTCCTGGAGCTGGGCCGGACGCTGCTGCGATTCCAGGCCCCGCTGGAGGAACTCGCACCTGATTCCGTCGCCAGTGAGCCCCCTTCACGGCCCCCGGAAGGAATCGTCGAGGTTCCGACACCCGACGGCGAGGGGGCCGAGGCAAAGGGGCCCTCGGAGGCTCGGCCCACCGTGCGCCGCGCTCACGCGGAATGGTGGCTCATTGGATTGGGCGGAGCGGCGGCGCTGGCGGGGTTGCTCGTCACCTATGTGCTGGCGACGGGATAGTCAGCCCGGCAGAGGCCCCAACCCGGCACGTTCGACGAGAATCCGGGCGAGCGTCTGGTGGTGCCGGAAGAAGCTCGTGAAGTGTACGAATCCCCACTGTCCACGAATCGCGTAGACGGTGACGGGCCCCGGCAGGACGTCCACGTTGCGGATATCCGCGAAGGAGAACCGCCGGGTTCGCACCATGCCCCGGTAGGTGATGCCCCGGGCATCCACGACGATGAGCGTTCGCGCGTAGTACGTGAGCGAGACGCCGAAGAAGAGGATGAAGAAGCCCGCCGAGAGGAAGGTCTTCAGCGGGACCCCTTCGAACTTGAAGAGGTAGAGAAGCACCGCCACCCAGAGCAGGCCAGCCACCGCCATCGAGGCCGCCAGCCCCCGACGGGGGCGGAAAACCTGCCGTTCGTCCATCTCCGCGTCGCGCACGGCCATGCATCCAAATTAGTGCCTGGGACTGACAGGATCCACCTGCCCCGGCGCCCGCCTGCCAGCCGGTCAACGCAGCTTCGTGGCCTTCTGTCGAGATTCCTCCTGGAGCTGAGGTCGGACATCCGCGGCGGACGAAGCGGCGTAGCGCTCGTAGAGGCCACGGGCCTCGGCGTTGCGACCGAGGGCGCGGTAGGACTCTGCCAACCCGTAAAGGGGGGAGGCCACCTGGGGCTCCAACTCCAACGCGAACTGGTAGTCCGCCGCGGCCTCCGCGTAGCGACGCAGGCCGATGTTCGCGCTGCCGCGCGCGGTGTAGGCGACCGCCAGCATGGGCTCGAGCTGGATGGCCTGGGTCAGATGCGTCAGCGCGGTGGCGAAGTCCCGTGCACCGATGCGCTGCACGCCCTGCTCATAGGCTCGCCGGGCCTGGGCACGCGTCGTGTCAGCGACAGGTCCGGAGCCAGGTGCCTGCCCCGCGGCCTGGGGTGAAGCGCCCGCCTGGGCCAGCTTCGCGCGAGCCCGGGTGATGTTGTCCTGCGCGCTCTGACGGATGGCGGCGTCCTGCGTGAGCCGCGTCGCCGTCTCCCACTTCTCCACCGCCTGCCCGTAGTAGCCGAGCACCGCCAACGCATTGCCCAGCTTGAAGAGGGCCTCCACATGGCTGGCGTCCGCGTGCGACGCGTCCAGGAACGCGAAGGCCGCCTCACGGTAGCGGCGCTCCTTCATCAGCGCATCGCCATCACGGATGCGCGAGGCCGCGAGCGCCGGGTTCGACGGCCGCTCCTGGGAGCCCTCCGTGGCCGCGCGTGTCGACGGGAAGGGCAGCGGATCCTGCGCGGCGTTCCCCGTGGATGAGGCCGACTCAGCTTGGGCAAGCCCCACCGCCGGGCCCGCGCTCCCCGCCGGAGCGACAGTCCCAGCCTGAGCAGCAGTCCCCTTCTGCGCGCTGCTCCCCTCCGGGGAGGCACTTCCCGCCACGGGCGTGGCGCTCGGGGTGCTCCCCTTCTCACGCACGCCACTCGCGGGCTCCGCGCTCCCCACGGGAGGGACGGCCTCGCTCGCGGGAACAACGGATGAAGGTGGCGGCGCGGCGGCGACACGCGGGCCCGTGCGCTCGGCTGTCGCGGGCAGGGGCACTCCGCCCAGGGCCTTCAGGTGCCCTCGCGCCTTCTGCACCCAGATCTGCTCCGAGGGCCGCCGCTCAAGGGCGATGTAGCCCTGATACGCGGCAATCGCCTGGGCCTTGTCACCAAGCTGACGGTGGCTCTCCGCCAGTCCGTAGTAGCCGTCCGCGTCGTCGGGCTCGAGCTGGACGTAGCGCGCATACGCTCGCGCGGCGGTGGAGGCATCCCCGGCCTTGCGCGCGGCATAGCCCAGGTTGAAGAACGCCATCTTGTGCTGGGGGTCCGCGTCCGTGGCCTCGATGAAGCGCGCCATGGCGTCCTTCAGCTGGCCCTGGCGGAACAGGACACTGCCCAGGCCATTGAGCGCCGGGGCGTATCCAGGCGTGGCGGCCAGCGCCTCGCGATAGGCGATGGCGGCCTCATCCAGACGACCACCGGAGAGCGCTGACTCACCGCGAGCGAAGGCAGCCCGGGCGGGCTCGGAAGGCTCCGCGGCGCCGAGCAGCAACACCGCGGTCAGGGCGATGACGGACCTGCTCACGAAAACCATGACGTCCCCCAGGGGGTGGCTCCCGACTGCCGTAGCAGAAACCGGGGACGGCGTCACGGCGCTCCCGCACCCTCGGCGGGAAGTTTCCTCCGAGGGTGCGCTTCCCCGCCTCAGCTACGGAAGGGGTTCTGCAGCAAAACCGTCTCGCCACGGTCAGCGCCCACGGAGACGCACACCACGGGGACGCCGCTGATCTCCTCCACGCGACGGACGTAGCGCTTCGCGTTCTCCGGCAGCTCGTCGAAGCTGCGCACGCCGGCGAGCTTCTCGTCCCAACCGGGCAGCGTCTCGTAGATGGGCTTGACGCGCGCCAGGTCCTCGTAGTCCCCGGGCAGCTCGGTGACCTTCTGGCCATCCAGGTCGTACGCGTTGCAGAGCTGGAGCGACTTGAGCCCGCTGAGCACGTCGAGCTTGGTGAGCGCGATGCCCCACAGGCCGTTGACGCGCACCGCGTAGCGCAGCACCACGCCATCCAACCAGCCGCAGCGGCGGGGACGACCCGTCGTCGCGCCGAACTCATCACCGACCTTGCGCAGCTGATCGCCAATCGCGTCGTTCAGCTCCGTGGGGAACGGACCGCCGCCCACGCGCGTGGTGTAGGCCTTGCTGATGCCCATCACCTTGTCGATGGCCGTGGGCCCCAGGCCCGAGCCCACCGCCGCGTTGCCGGCCACGCAGTTCGACGACGTGACGAAGGGATAGGTGCCGTGGTCCACGTCGAGCAGCGTGCCCTGCGCGCCCTCGAAGAGGATGCGCGCGCCCTTGCGCACCTGCTCCGCGAGGAACAGCGAGGCGTCGTGCACGTAGGGCTTGAGTCGCTCGCCCAGCGCGGAGAACTCGGCCAGGACCTGCGGCACCTCGAGCTGCGGCACCGGAACGCCCGCCTTCGCGCACAGCTCCTTCAGCTCCTCGAGCGCCTGCGGCAGCCGCTCCTCGATGCGCTTGCGCAGCCGGTCCGAATTGAGCAGGTCACGCATGCGGATGCCCCGGCGCGCGACCTTGTCCTCGTAGGACGGGCCGATACCGCGACCGGTGGTCCCGATGGCGCTGCCGCCGCGGGCCTTCTCGCGGAAGCTGTCCAGCAGCTTGTGCCACGGGAAGATGACGTGGGCATTGTCGGAGATGAGGAGCTGCGAGTCCTCCTTGAGGAAACCGCGCGCCTTGAGCGCATCGATTTCACCCACGAGCACCGCGGGGTCCACCACCACTCCGTTGCCAATGACACACGTCTTGCCCGGGTGGAGGATGCCCGAGGGAATCAGGTGAAGGACGGTCTTCTGGCCACCCACCACGAGCGTATGGCCCGCGTTATTGCCGCCCTGGAAGCGGACGACCAACTGGGCATGCTCGGTAAGCAGGTCGACGACCTTGCCCTTACCCTCATCTCCCCACTGCGCTCCGATGACGACGACGTTCGGCATGGTGCCCGCCGCTTAGCACGCGGAAGGGGCCGGGTGACAGTGTTCCGAGAAGCCACAATGCAGGGCCTGGCAGGTCGCCACCTCTCGTCCCGCCCAGGCACCTCGGACCTCTCCTCGGGCCAGCGCCCGCGCGCCGTCGGCGAGCCGCCTGGCCGCTTCCTCTTGACCCACCCCGTCCATGCTCCACTCGGGCTCGGGCCGGGCCTCGCCCAGGAAGACCACGCCCACACGGACGGGGACTCCAGGCCGCACCATCCGTCGAGCCGCCAACGCCAGCGCCGCCAGCTCGTGTGTATACGCGGCGGCCCCCAGGGGATGTCGTCCACCCGACTTGTAGGCGACCACCACCGCCTCACCGCGAGGTGATTCCCACAGGACATCCACCTCGCCCTCCAGGGAGACGCCGTCCTCCAGGGACAGCGAGAAGGCCAGGCTCCGGTGCACCATGCGCGAGGGAGACTCCGCCACCGAGCGAGCGAAGTCCGTGACGAGGAAGCGCTCCACCGTCGACAGGACGTCCTCCATGCCCTCGTCGTCCGGAAGCGAGCCTGCCTCGCGCAACAATGACTCCAGATGCGCTCGGCGCTCCGTCACGTCCACGTCACGCGCCGAGGCGAGTCGCAGGTCCGCTCTCCGCAACAACTCACGCACCAGCTCCGCTGGACTCTTCGCGGGCAGCCACCCCTCCGGGTCGACCAGGAGTGGCGCGTCCCGGACAGGGGCTTCCCAGGGCCAGGGCGCCGCGCGCAACCCCAGCCGGTGCACGTAGTGGAAGCGCCGAGGACAGGCGAGGAAGTCCTGCACCGCGCTCACGGGAGCGGAGACTCCGCCGGGTGACTCGCCCATCTCCACCAGCCCGCCCCGCACGCGCAGCAGCGCGGCCTCCACGCGAGCCCCCGCGCGAGCGAGCGACTCCGGTCCCGGTGGCTCCGGGTCCGCGGGCGGTGGCAGTTCGTCCACGTCCACGTCGTCGACGAACTCGCGCGTGGTGACGTCTTCCAACCGCGCATCGATGAGATGCCACCACGAGTCCTTGCCCGCGCGAGGCTCCTCTCCTCCAGAGAGGACCAACAAGTCCCTCGCGCGCGTGAGGGCCACGTAGAGCAGGCGGCGGTACTCGGCGTCCTCGCGCGCCTTGAGTTCCTGTCGCACGGCCTCGAAGCGATTGGAGGTGTAGCCCTCCAACGAGTCCGGCACCCACGGCCGCAGGGCGATGCCATGAGAGCGCTCGAAGTGCGCGCGCCCGGAGGTGCTCCGACGCCGGCCGCCCATGCCCGGCACCACGACGACGGGCCACTCCAGGCCCTTGGCGCGGTGGATGGTGAGCAACTGCACCGCGCGTGGGTCACCCGCGTCCAGCAGGTCCGCCTGCGCCTCGGTGGGGTCGGACTCGGCCAGCATGCGCAGCTCTCGCGCGAAGGCCACACAGCCCCCCGTGCCACGCTCGTCACGCCGCGACGCCAGCGACAGCAGCTTCTCCACGTTGGCGCTCGCCTGCTCCGCGTAGGGCGAGCCCGCCAACGCCTCGCGATACCCCGTCATGTCCAGCGCCGCGAGCAGCAGCTCCCTCACACCCAGGCGGTCCCTCTCCTGGCGCAACGCGGGCAGCGCGGCGAGGAAGTCCACCAGGCGCACCCGCTCGCGCTCGGGCAGCGACTCCAGCACCGTGGGGTCCGACAAACGCGGCGACGCCAGCGACAACGGCTGCTCCCCCGCGAGTTGGAACAGGGACGCATCCGACAGCCCCACGAGCGGTGAGCGCAGCACGGCCGCGAACGCGAGCGCGTCCTCCGAGTCCGCCAACAGCGCCAGCAACGAGGCCAGGTCCAACACCTCCTGCGCGCCGTAGAAGCCGCGTCCGCGCAACACCCGGTGCGGCACACCGTGACGGATGAGCGCCTGTCGATAGACCTCCAGGTGCGTGAAGGTCCGGAACAGCATGGCCACGTCCCCCCCGCGCGCGGGCCGGGCACCTTCTCCATCCTCGCGCGCCACGGTGGGCGCCGCGCCCGGCGCGAGCATGATGCGCAGCCGTCGCGCCACGCAGTCCGCATCCAGCCAGCGCAAGTCGCCCGCGGTCTCCTGCTCCTCCAGGTGGAGCCGCTCCACGGCGGCCGTCTCGGAGAGCGAGGCACGCACCGGGGACAGGTCGTCCTCCTCCGGGACGTAGATGACCTCGAACGGACGCGGCGCCTGCGAATCCGCCGCCACCAGCACGCCGGCGAAGGCGTGATTGAAGAAGGACAACAGCCCCGGCACCGAGCGGCGGTTGTGCTGCAGGAAGCCGCGCGTGCCCCCCTCGTCTTCAATCTTCTTGGCGAGCACCGTGAACACGGAGACATCCGCGCCACGGAACTCGTAGATGGACTGCTTGCGGTCTCCCACCGCGCAGAGGAACGCGGGCTCCAGGGGCAGCGCGGTGGCCAGGTCCACGTCCGGCGCAAGTTCGCGCGGGCCTTCCTCGCGCCGCTCCGAGAGCAACAACACCAACTCCAACTGGAGACGGTTGGTGTCCTGGAACTCGTCCACCAGCAGCGAGCCCACGCGCTCCTGCACCTGTCGGCGGAACTCGGGGTAGTCCCTGAGCAGGTCCCTCGCCTTCACCAGCAACGACGTGAAGTCGAAGACGTTGCGACGGGAGAACTCCGCGTCGTGCCGGGTCTCCACGCGGCCCAGCAGCTCACGGAACGTGGCCTCGAAGGGCGCCGTGCGCCACGCGGCCCAGGAATCCTCCAGCCTGCGCACCGAGCCGTCGCTCTTGCCGAACGTCCGCCAGTACAGCTCACGCACCGGCGCCGCGGCGCCCTTGCTGAGCCTCGCGAAGTTGCGCCCATCCGCCGCGAAGCTGGCGCGCAACCACGGGTAACGGTCTCCCTGATGGAAGTTCTCCGCCGTCATCCCGTTCAGCGCCTTCTCCAGGGCGCCCACCAGCCGGCTCCACTCGCCCTTCGCATCCAGCGCGCGCGCTTCACCGCACAGCCGCAGGCTCTGCGTCAGGACTTCATCCAGGTCCTCGCGAGCCTCCGCCACGTCTCCCACGGCGGCCGACGCGGCCTTCAACCCCTCTTCGCGCAGCTTGCCGTAGACCGACACCAGCGCGGCCACCAGTCCGTCGGAGAAGCCCGAGCCGGAGAAGCCCAGCTCCTGGCACAGCTCGCGCACCTGCGCGTCCCCGCCCTCCAGCGACTCCAACACCACGCGCTCGGCCACGTCCTGCACGAGGCTGGAGGCCTCCAGTTCGTCGAGCACCTCGAAGCTCGGGTCGATGCCCACCGCAGGAGGAGCCCGTCGCAACAACTGGCCACAGAGCGAGTGGAAGGTTCCCACCGTGGCCGAGCCCAGCTCCTCGCGCATCTGCCGCCACGCATCGGGCAACGGGAAGGGCCGGCCCAGCCGTTCGAGCGACTCGCGCAGCTCCACTTCCTGGTCCAGTCGAGCATCCCCCTGGGCCAGCCCGTCCAGACGCTGGCGCACGCGGGAGCGCATCTCCGCCGCGGCTTTGTCCGTGAAGGTCAACATGCACAGCCGCGCGGGACGAATCGCCGCGCCCGCCTCGCGCGCACCGGCCAACAGGTGCAGCGTCATCGTCACCAGGCTGTACGTCTTGCCCGCGCCAGCGCCCGCCATCAACGCGAGGTTGCGCTCCAGCGCGAGCAGGGAGGGAGCCACGCTCATCCGCCCTCCTCCGTCATCCGGCGCTCGGTGATGCGGCACACGGCGCGGAAGCCACACATGCCGCAGTCCTGGGGCCGCGCGGCGAACTGTCCCTCTCGCAGCGTCTTCACGAGTGACTCCACCGCGTTGGGCAGGTTGCGTCCACCCTCCTTCGCGGCGACTCTCGCCCGCACCTCCGGGTCCGTGGACAGCAGCTCATCCAGCTCCTGCGCGGGGACGACGTCGGACAGATGGATGGTGGCGCCGGTGCGCAGCGAGAACCACGCGGCCTGACTCGCCGTCGCGTGCCCGCTCTCCCGCGCCGCGAAGAGATACAGCGGCAGCTGGAAGTCCGACGTGAGCAGCCGCTTCTTCAGCTCGTTCTTGTCCAGCTTCCCGGACTTGTAGTCGATGACGCCCACCTCCGAGCCCGCCACGTCGAGCCGGTCGATCTTCCCCTCGAAGACGATGGCGTCCCCTTCGATGGGAAGGACGACGTGGCGCCAACGGTCGTCCGTGGCCGCGGGGCCGAACTGGAGTTCGAAGCCCTCTGGCACCAACCGCTCGAACGGAAGCCCGCGCCGCTCATCCACGAGGATGCGACGGGCCATCGCCCGCGCGCGCTCATGCGCCAGCTTCCACAGCGCGGGATGCCCCACGTGATGGAACTTCTCGAAGTGCGCCACCGCCGACTGGAGCGCCGTGTCCAGCACCTCGTCCGGCACGTCCTCCGGCGCCTTGCCCAGGAGCTGGTGCTCCTTGAGCGCCTGGAACACCTCCTCGACGACGCGGTGCCAGAAGGTGCCGCGGCCCCTCGCGTCGAACTCCTCGCCCGGACGGTCCGGCTCGGCCACCTTCAGGCCATACGTGAGGAAGCCCTGGAAGCCACAGTTGCCGAAGCGCGCGAGCGCGGAAGCGGACAGCGGCCGAGTGAGGTCGAAGCGGAACGCCTCACGCAAGGACGCGCGCTGCGTGTTCCCGTCCACCGAGCCCGTGAAGGGCCCCGGCTTCTTGTTCGGGTCGCCGAAGAAGAACAGCCGCTCCACTTCCACCAGGGACAGCTCGCGGGCGCCCGAGTACCAGGCTTCCTTGTCGAAGTGACGCTTGAGCAGGCTCGCCGCCGCGTCCGGCTCGGTGACGCGCAGCTTCGGCTGCGCCAGGGCTTCCAGCGCCACGCAGCGACGCAGCTCGGACTCCGTCAGCACCTCGTCGAGCGGAGGGATGGGCGGCAGCGAGCGCGGCTGCCACTTCAGCGCGGTGAGCCGGCGCACTTCCTCCAGGAACGAGGACGGCACCTGCTCCTGGCCTCCCGAGCCCTCCATCGCGAAGGACAGGCTCAGCGTCTCCTCCGCCGCCGCGAGCGCGCTGGCGAACAGCAGCCGGTCCTCGGTGAGCCGCCACGGCGCTCGCTCCTCGAACTCGCCTCCCGTCAGCCGGAACACATCCCGTCCCAGGTGCTGGTTGAGCGCGGAGCGCTCCGCGTCCCCGAGCAACGGAGAGGGCGCATCCCTTCCAGGGAAACGTCCCTCGGTGAGCCCCGCGAGGAACAGATGTCGGAACGAGCGCCCTGGAACCTCGGCGGCATCCAGCACCTCCACCGCGGAGCCACGAGGCCCTCGCGCGGGCAGGTGCGCGTCCGCCATCGCATCGCGCAGCCAGCGTCCGAAGGTGCGCCGACGCAACACCGGGCCGCCGCCCACCGCCTTCATCGTCCGCAGCAGTCCCTGGACTCGCAACCGGAGCGCCTCGCGCGCGGCCTCGTCACGGGCTCGCGCATCCAGGGCCCGCGCCGCGAGCCCGCCTTCGTCACGACCCTCCAGCGGCCCTTCCGAGTCCATCAACCCCAGCCGCTCCACCACATGCCACCACGTGGCCAGCAGCTCCGCGACGGTGCCCTTCTCGGGAATCCGTCGGCAGTAATCCACCAGCAACTGGCAGCGCTCGCGCAGCAGCCGCACCGCATGGATGCGCGCGCTCCCGTCCTTCTTCTGCGCACCCTGCAACGCCTGGAGTCGACGCGCGAGCCCGTCCAGCCGGATGTCATAGGCGCCACGCCCGCGCAGCGCGCCCAGCCGGTCATCACGCACGGCCGCCAGTGCGAAGAAGCTCGCGGGCGCCTCCGGTCCTCCCCGCGACAACGTGGGCGCGTAGCGACTGCCCACCAGCTCCGCCACGCGCTCGGCCGGAAAGCCATCCTCCACCAGGAACGGCAGGTCCAGCGCCAGGCGCACCGGCCCCGCCAGCGCGAGCGGCTCGCCCCAGGGAAGACGCACGGGCACCCCCAGCTCACCCAGCGATTCGGCGAGCCACCCGGCCTCCGGGCCCAGCTCGCGGTAGGCGATGGCGATGTCCGAAGGAGACGCCCCGTCGGCGATGAGTCGGCGCACGTCCCGGGCGACCAGTCGCGCTTCTTCCCGCGCCGTGGCCGCGCTCCACACACGAGGCTGGAGCTCCACGTCCTTCAGCGCCTCGCGCGGCGCCCGGGGCGAGAAGACGAAGCGCCCCAGGTCGATGAAGGGCCGGGCCTCGAAGGTGACGTCCGCCTTGAAGAGGTCCACGTGCGGCATCGTCTCGCCACGGTTCTCGAACGCGCGGAACAGCGAGGCCAGCGCCGCGTCCGCCACCGGAGAGCCACCCACCGGCGTCTCCACCCGCAGCGTCACGCGCCGCGATTCACACGCGGCCGCCAGCGCCAGCAACAGCTCCAGGCCCGAGGGGCGCACGTCGTAAACGCCATGCAGGACGAGCGTGCCCACGCCATCCCAGCTCGTGGGCCACTCGCCCCGACCGAGCGCCTCGCGCGAGCCCCTCAACACGTCCTCACGGTCAGCGAGGCCCAGCTCCGCCAGCTTCTGCTCGTACAGGTGGTACAGCCGGGCGAGCACCCGCACGTGCTTCTGCCGCTCGGGCGGGAGGACCTCCACCGCGTCCTGCAGCTCGCGCGGCGACAGGCGCCCCGCCTTGAGGTCCAGCACCACGTCCAGCCCCGCGCGCGCGAAGGCCGGCTCCCGGACGTACTCGCCGAAGTGCGTGGGACCCAGCAACGCCCCCAGCGAGGACATCACCGCGCGCGCACCCACCGCCGGGCACGGACGCCGGTTCAGCTCGCGAGCGCCCCCGAGCACGCCCAGCAGCTCATCCCAGGTGAGCAGGTCCGTCCCCATCGCCAGGCCCCGGGCGCTCCGCTCCGCACGCAAGGCGGCCTGACGCCGACTGGCATCGGGGAACACGTGGAGGGTACGGATGGGGCGGGCCATGGATGCGCGGAGTGTAGAACGACCGAGCGGGTCGCTTTCATGCTCCATTCCACGCTCGGCGCCCAGTGTGTTTGCAAGCCCGCCTGCTTGCCCACCTGTTTCACACGATTCACGAGTGAACCGGACCTCCGTGCCGGGTTTATCCCGAAGCCCCGGCGCATCCGGGCGCCTCGGCCGTCACTCGGGACGCCCCCGGAAGACGTCCTGACCGGCGGCCAGGGCCTCCATCGCGGGGGCCAGGCGCGGCCGACTCTCCGCCAGGAACTCGGGGAGGATGGCGTCCTCCAGCTTCTGGCGCTGCTCCTTGGGGAGGTCGCCCAGGGACGCATGGGTCCGCGCCACGACGTTCCCCGCCCAGCAGCAGGCATGGTCCGCTTCCTGGATGACCCGTGCGCTCACGTCCCCCAGCACGATGAGCATGTTGTCGTTGCCCTGCCCCTCGATGAGGGGAATGTCCACGTCGCCCAGGAGCTGCATGTCGCCCGAGGTGACGAGTCCCGGAGCCGTGACGCGTCCGACGATGGTGACAGACGAGTCGGGACCACAATCGTACAGGGGCAGCGTGGACAGGACGCTCCCGAGGAACACGAGCGGCGCACGCCACCGCACCGGGCCCGTGAGGACGACGTTCGCGGCGATGACCCGGGGTTCGTTCCAGGCCTGTTCATCGAGCGTCAGCGTGGGCAGCTCCGCCGGATGGAGCTCTCTCAAGGCGAGCGCCCACACCGCTTGCAGGGTCGGATTGCCGCCTTCCGCCTTCCATTGCGCGGGGCCCTCGCTGGCGACTTTCGCGAACCCGGCGGGGTCAGGCAGCAGCGAGGTCGCGGCGAGCACCTCCCGCTGAGACTCGTTGAGCCGGGCCAGGGCCCGAGCCCAGGCATGCTCCCAATCCTGGGGTTTGAAATCGGGTCGATGGTCGAGCCACTCCTGCATGACGTCGCGCTCCCCTGCCCTCGCCACGGGCACGCGCGGAGGTAACAGGACTCCGTGTCTTCGTCACGCTCCCACGGAGGGGTAAGCCTCCCCATCTCGGCAGGGTGGACTTGATTGGCAGTCGCTCCGCTTCGAGGCGCGGTGTAGCGTTTCGACTCGAATGACGCTCGAAGAGGCTCGCGGGGAGCTGGGGGTGACCGCCGAGGCGGAGCCCGAACTCGTCCGCAGGACGTATCTGCGCATGTTGAAGACCCGCAAGCCGGAAGTGGACCCCCAAGGGTTCGCCCGGCTGCGCGAAGCCTATGAGCTGCTCAAGGCCGCGCACGACGGCACCGAGGCACCGCGCACGAGCGCCGCTCTGGAACAGGTGGCTCCCGCCACGGTCGATGCGCCACACGCGTCCGGGCCCCTGAGCGCCGACGCGCGGCTCGACACCTTTCGGGCCCGCTTCAGCACACTGCCTTCGGATGCTCCCACGGATGCGCCCGTCCTGATTGCTCGCGAGGCGGTGGAAGCCCTTCCCGAGGCAGGCGAGGCCCGCCACTGGCTCATCAAGGCCCTGATGGCGTCGAACCGGAAGGAGGAGGCGACTCAAGCCTTCCGGGACGCGTTCAACCAGGGGCACCCCGAGTTCCTCCTGGCGTTCGCGCAGACCTTTCCGCAGCGGTTGACCGAAGCGGAAATCAACCTGCTCGGAACGACCGCCGCGCATCCCTTCTTGTGGGGACTCGCCGAGGAGCTGGGCACCTCCGATGACTGGGACAAGGCGGGTCAGGCCGCGCTCGTGGCGCTGGCCGCCATCAAGCGCCATCCCGAACATCCACCGCCGAAACCCACCTGGGTGCTCGCCTTCCTGCTGCAGTTGCACCTGAATGGCCGGCCCCGCGAAGCGCGTGCGCTGCAGGCGAGCTACTCAGCGTGGCTGGAGGCCGAGGGACTCCTCGACGCGTTCCAGGAACAGGATGAGGCGTGGGTGTGGAGGCTGGTTCAGGAGCTGGCGGAGCTGGATGACGACGTCTCTCCCGGCGTGCGCAAGCTGCTCGCCGATGCGGTGCTGAACGGAAACCTGGAGAACACCCGGGAGCAGATGCGCGCCTATCGCCGCCGCGAGCCCGAGCGCGCCGCCCATGCCCTGGAGCAGATTCGCGCCCGCTGTCCTTCCTTCCAGGCCGCGCTCGGGGAGAGCCTGGTGCCCAAGGGGCCGCCGCCCGGAGTGACCCGCCCTTCCCCGCCGAAGAAAGCCCCCGCTGACGCGAAGCCGCCGGCGCCCGACACGGGACGGAGCGCCTCGCGGTACACCACGTACGCGCTCGCGTCCGTCGGCGTGTTGATGGCGACCATGGTCGCCGTGGGAGTCATGACCTTCGGGCCGAAGTCGGGTCCTGGAGGCACCGAGGAGGTCACTCGTGAGGAGCGCGTGTCGGCGGCGCGCGAGGCAGCCCGAGTGCTGTGCGCGGCAATCCCCGGCACTGACTCAAAGGAAGCCTGTACGGGGCTCACCAAGCTGGTCGACTCGGTGGAGGCGGAGGACTGTCCCGACGTGTCGAGGAAGTACATGAAGGTCCTCGCGGTAGTGCAGGAACAGACCGCCCGAGTCCCCGCGAACGAGCAGGACCCCGCCGCGCGCCAGGCGCGAATGACCGCCGCCCGGTTCCGTCTCACGGACGAACTCCGGGGACTCTGCCCCCAATCCCCATGAGTCCTTCTTCCAAGTCTCCCATCCTCGGCATCGACCTGGGCACCACCTACTCGCTGGTGTCCGTGTTCAGCGAGGGCCGGCCGGTCCTCATTCCCAATTCCCTCGGCGAGTTCCTGACACCCAGCGCTGTCGCGCTCGACGAACAGGGTCAGGTGCTGGTGGGCGCGGCGGCTCGCTCTCGCGGAGTCCTCCACCCCGAGCAGGCGGCGCTCGCCTTCAAGCGAGACATGGGGACCTCGCGGGTCTATCGACTGGGAGACCGGACGTACTCGCCCCAGGAGCTGTCGGCGCTGGTGCTCGCCGCGCTCAAGCGCGACGCCGAGGCCTTCCTGGGAATGGCGGTTGAAGAGGCCGTCATCACCGTCCCCGCTTATTTCGGGGACCCGCAGCGACAGGCCACTCGGGACGCCGGAGCCATCGCGGGACTCAAGGTCGAGCGCATCATCAACGAGCCCACGGCGGCGGCGCTGGCCTATGGGCTGCACGAGCGCAACCGGGAGCTGAAGGCCGTCGTGCTCGATTTGGGTGGCGGGACGTTCGACGTCACGGTGTTGGAGATCATCGAGGGCGTGGTGGAGATCCAGTCCTCGGCGGGTGATGCGCGGCTGGGCGGCGAGGACTTCGACACGTTGCTGGCGCGCCATGTCGCCCAGCGGTTGCGACAGGACAAGGGCTTCGACCTGGAGGCCCACGCACCGGGCTGGGCGCGCTTGCGGGAGGCGTGTGAAGCCGCGAAGCGGCGGCTTTCGCAAACGGAGAGCACGCGCATCGTCCTTCCCGAGCTGCCGGTGGCGGAAGGCAAGAAGCTGGACTTCGAGTTCGCGCTCACCCGTGAGGATGCCGAGTACGCCTGGGCCTCCGCGCTCGAGCGCATGCGCGGGCCGATTCATCGGGCGTTGCAGGATGCGTCACTGAAGGCCACGGACATCGAGGAGGTGCTGCTCGTCGGAGGTTCGACGCGCATGCCGTGCGTGACGACCTTCGCGACGCAGGTGTTTGGACGGTTGCCGTTGCGCAAGCTGCCGCCGGACGAGGCCGTGTCCATGGGCGCCGCGGTGCAGGCGGCGATGAAGGCGGGAGACCAGGCCGTGGATGACCTGGTCGTCACGGACGTCGCGCCGTTCACGCTGGGGGTGAGCACCGCCGCGCAGGCGGGCCACCGGCGAATCACCGGAATCTTCAGTCCCATCCTGGAGCGCGGCACGGTCATCCCCGCGAGCCGCGTGGAGCGTTACTGGACGGCCGGCGACTTCCAGCGAGAGATTCGGCTGGAGGTGTACCAGGGCGAGCATGCGCAGTGCAGCGACAACGTGAAGCTGGGCGAGTATGCCTTCTCGGGGCTGCCACCGGCCCCGGCGGGAGAGCAGTCCATCGACGTGCGCTTCTCGTATGACCTCAATGGCATCCTCGAGGTGGAGGTCACCGTCGTCACCACGGGTCGCAAGGAAGCCTTCGTCATCGAGCAGCGCCCGGGCAAGCTGTCACCGGGGCAAATCGAAGAGGCGCGGCGCTCCATGGCTGCGCTGAAGCTGCATCCCCAGGATGCCCTGCCGAACACGACGGCGCTCGCGCGAGCAGATGCCTTGCATGTCCAGCTCACGGGACGGGCCCGCGAGGAATTGGCGGCGGCCATCGCCTCGTTCCGGCTCGCGCTCCAGACGCAGCGGCCGGAAGTCATCACCCCCGCGAGGGAGCACCTGACAGGACTCACGGCCCACCTGCGCGAGCGGTGAGCCACACTCACTTCGCGTCTGGCGAAAAGTCGAGCACGAGTTCCAACTGAGACAGGGCGGGATGCGTGAAGCCCGCCCCCAGGAAGAAGCGCTCGCACAGGCCCTCTGGAACGATGGCGCTCACCGCCAGCGCCTTCCCGGGATGCGCGGCGGCCAGTGCCCGCAGCAACCTGCGCCCCGCGCCCTGCCCTCGCGACGCGGGCTCCACCACGAATGACCGCACCCCCAGCGTCGGCGCGGAGACATCCGCCACCACCGCGCACGCCGGCCCCAACCGGAACGCCTTCGCCGGAGATGACAACCCCCGCACCGTCGCCGCATCGAGCTGCCATGGCAACCCGTCCGGAAGCAGCCTCGCGCACTCCTGCAGCCCCACCTCCTCCAACGCCCCCGACTCCGGCGTCGGCGTCCCCACGAACCCCACGAGTCGCCGCACACGCCGGAAACCCAGCCGCTCGTAAAGCTTCACCGCTGGCGCATTCTGCTCGATGACCTCCAGCACCATCCGCGCATCCCCGCGTGCTCGCGCCTCCGCCATCAACGGCCGCAGCATCTCCCCACCCAGTCCCTGTCCCCGTCGACTGGGAATGATGCCCATGCCCGCGACGCGACTGACCCGCCCGCGCCTTGCCATCAACACCAGCCCCGCCCACTCTCCGTCCACCCGCGCGACCCGACTCTCCATGAGCGAGATGTGCTCGCTCCGCACCCGCGCATCGAAGGCCTGGGGTGCGTCGGGAATCGGGACGAAGTAGCCCTCGAACGAACGGGCGAACAACGTGGACAAGGCCAGGAACGGCAACTCCGCTGCGGAAATGAGGTCCATGGAATGTCGCTCGAACCCCGGAGGTCGCGGTCCATTCCGCGCCACGGCGATGACGTCTCCGGAACTCAGCACCCTCCCTACCACTCTCGCTCCCGCCCTCGGAGCCTCGTGATGCGCCGCTCGGCTACGGGCTGTCCCAAGGCTCGCCAGCGAGCCGCTCCGCCACGAAGGCGACGAACGCTCGCGCCTTCGACGCCACCAGTCGCCCAGGTGGGTGGACGGCGAACACCCCCACCTCCGGTATCGACCAGTCCTCCAACACCCGCACGAGCCGACCCGCGCGCAGGTCCTCTCCCACCAGGAAGGTCGCCAGCGCCGAGACACCACAGCCCCCCAACGCGGCGAGCCTCAGCGCCTCGGCGTTGTCCGCCCTCAGCGCGGGCCGCACGCGGACCGTGGCGCGCTCCGCCCCCCGCGAGAACGTCCAGGTCTCTCCGTCCGCGAAGTGGCTGAACTGGAGACAGGGATGGGCCGACAGGTCCTGCGGCCGCGCGGGCGGCTTTCGTCCCCGCAGATAGCGAGGTGACGCCACCAGCAGACGCCGCACCGTGGCCAGACGACGCGCCACCAGGCTGGAGTCCGGCAACGCGCCAATCCGGATGGCGACGTCGACCCCTTCCTCGACGAGGTCGACGTAACGATCCTCGAAGGTGAGCTCCAGCTCGATGCGCGGATAGCGACGCATGAAGTCCGCGATGAGCGGCGCGACGTGGAGCTGGCCGAAGAGGTTGGGCAGCGCCACTCGAAGCCTGCCCTTCGGGTCGCCTCCGAGCCCGGACACGAGCGCTTCCGCCTCCTCGACGCGATGGAGCACATCCGTGCAACGCTCCAGGTACAGGGCGCCCGCCTCGGTGAGCGAGACATGACGGGTGGTGCGACGCAGCAGCGCGGTCCCCAGGGCCGCCTCCAGTCGCGCCACACGGCGGCTCAATGTGGAGGCGCTCACCCGCAGCTCCCTCGCCGCATCCGCGAAGCTCAGTGCCTTCGCCACGGCGGAGAAGCCCAGCATGTCCTCCAGTCGGTCCCTCAACTCCAAGCGCTCCACGCCCGACCTCCGATTGTTGCGACTTCCGCACGAGTCTAATGCGCCCACTTCCGATGATGGGGCACCACTCCCGGGTTACTTCCCTCGTGTCCCCGCGAGTCCGTCCTCTCTCGCAGGTATGCCGTGACGAAGCGCGGCGAGGCCCACGGGCCTCGTGCGCCCTTCACGAACCCGCACTGCGCGGCTCGATGAAGTCCCCTCTCCTTGCCTCGGGAGTCCACTGGATGTGCTCGCCATCCCTCGCTGGTGCCTTGACCGCCCTGCTGCTCGCCTCCACCCCGGCGGCGTCACCTCCCGCCCCTGCCTCCTCGGCCTCCGACGTGAGCGCGAAGTCGCGTCCCCGCGTTACCGAGCAGTTGCCACTCCCTCCCGATTTCACCATTCCGAACGGCATCGCCCACGCCGTGGACGGGACGCTTTATGTCGGCTCCGTGGCGGATGGCCGCGTGCTCCGACGCGCGCCCGGAGGTGCATGGACAGAGCTGTTTCCCGGCTCGGAGCAGGTGTTCTCCGCGACGAGCCTCCGTCTGGATGCACCTCGGAACCTGCTGTGGGGGACGTCTCCCGATGCCATGGGCTTGCTGCGCCCCAAGGGCACCATGGGTGGACGACGTCACGCTCGAATCTTCGCGCTCGACGCTCGCACGGGGGCGCTGCGCAAGCTCGTCCACCTGCCGGAAGGCGCGCTCGGAAATGACCTCACCGTGGCGCCGGATGGCGGCCTCTATGTCACGGACAGCGCCCGTGCCTCCGTGCTGTACCTGCGCCCCGGTGGTGAACACCTGGAGACGTGGGTGACAGACCCGCGCTTCAAGGCGCAGGGCACGGGCATGAGCGCGGTCGGCCCCGCCGGGATCGCGCTCGCCGCGGATGGGCGCACGCTCGCCGTCAATACCTACGGGCCAGGGCGGCTGTTCTTGATTCACCCCGGAGCGTCGTCCGACGCCCCGCCCCGAGTCACCGAGGTGGAGCTGCCTCGCCGTCTGGAGAACCCAGATGGGATGCGCTTCGCACCGGATGGCCGCCTGCTGCTCGTCGAAGGCTCGATTCAGAGCGGCGACGGACGCCTCATCCGCGTCGAGGTCCTCGGGAAGACACAGGGCCCGAGGACGCTGGAAGTGCTCGCCTCGGAGTTGGAGTCGCCCGTCAACCTCACCGTGTCGGACGAGGGCACGGTGTGGGTGACGGAGGCGCGTCTTCGCGACCGACTCCTCAAGGGCACGTCGGTGCCTCTGCCGGAGACCTTCTGGGTGGCTTCGGTACCACTGTCCCGCTGAAGCCCCGGCTGCCTCCACCCTCTGGAAAGACGGTGGAGGCAGAGAGTCTTCCCTCGCGGCTCAGGTGGTCAGCGAGAAGGTGATGCGGATACCGCCCAGCAGGTACTCCTCACCATCCGCCACCTGCCGACGGGTGATGCGGGTGTTGTCGAACCACGTGCCATTCGAGGACTTGAGGTCCTCGATGAAGACCTCATCGCCGTCGCGCTGAATGACCGCGTGCTCGCGAGACACCCTCGCGGATTTCACCATCAGGTCGGCGCTCGGCCCACGCCCGATGATGAACCGCTCGCGCGCGACGAGCACGGGCTCGCCCTCGTCGAGCTTGACGTGCACCTTCAGCTCCGGCGGCGCCTGGACGATGATGGTCTTGTCCGGCTTGACGGCGGCGCCTGTCTTCCGCTCGTCCTTGGCCTGGGTCACCAGGTCGGCGGAGTCATCGTCCGCCAGGGCGGGACCACTCGCGGCCTCGTCCTCTTCGTCCGCGTCTTCGTCTCCCTCGGCATCCTCATTCGAGTCGTCAGCGTCCTTGCCCGAATCCGTGTCGTCGGAGTCCTCCTCATCGGCGTCGTCATCCGAGCCCTCGTCATCCGAGTCCTCGTCATCAGCGTCGTCGTCCGAGTCTTCAGCGCCCTCGTCCGAATCCTCCTCGTCCGTTTCCTCGCCGTCAGCGTCGTCGTCCGAGTCCTCGTCGTCCGAGTCCTCCTCCGGCTTCGCTTCCACGGGCTCGACCCATTGATCGACATCCCGCACGAGGTCCCGGACTCGCGCGCCGACGGCCTCTCGCAGCGCCTCCACATCGACGGGAGCCTCCGCGACGGCGGCCTTCTCCTCCGGCGCCGCGTCACTGGCCAAGGCCTCATCCGAATCCGGTGAGCCTTCGTGCTCCCCGGTCTTGGACTCGTCCTCCTCCGTATCCGCCAGCTCGACAGCCGGTGGTGCCGGCCGCGGCTCCACCTTCTGCTCGACCTCGCGGACAATCTCCCGAACGCGCTCGGCGACCTCGACGCTCGGCGTGGCGTCACTGGGTTCCGTCTTCGTCTCGACGGGGGCCTTCGCCACCGTCAGCTCGGGCGGGGCGACGGCGACAACGACCGCGGGTGCCGCCACCGGCGCGGGCGACGCCACTGCGACCACCGCCGGAGCAGCCACCGCTTCCGCGAGGCTGACCTGCGTGGGCTGGATGAACCCGAACTGTCGCGCGAGCGAGAAGACGGCCTGATTGACGAGGACGTCGCGGTCCACGCCCATCTCCCGGCTCATCGTCTCCAGCGCGGTCCAGAGCGGATCCGCGATTTCGACCTTTCGAGGAGTCCTGTTCATGACTCAGCTCCCCCTCAGGTTGTCCTGCCAGGGAGACACATTGTCGCTGTCGGCCATCCAGTAGAACATCGCCTGCACCTCGCCGTATTGCTGCTCGACGATGCCCACCAGGTTGGGGTGGACATTGTCGATGTCGATACCCTCGAACTTGAAGCTGGCGGCCCCTGACGCCTGCGCGCCCCGGCCTCCCGTCACGCGGCGATCCCTCGCGCGCCACAACCGCTGACTGGCCATGCCCGCCGCGTGGCCGAAGTCCTTCGGCGGCGACAGCTTTCGCGGCATCGAGACCTGCGTCTCACCACAGGCCCACAGCAGCCACGTCAGCGCGGCCCACTCCGCGCGAGCCGTGCGCACCAGGTCCGGCAGCCCCAGCGTCCCCACGGCGAGCGTCTCGTCCACGGCGACCGAGTCCTCGCCAATCTCCACTTCGTCCTCCGCCAGCTCCACCGGCCCGTCAGGAAGCAGCGCCGACACATCCGGCGGCATCCAGGGCATGGCCGCGCCCGGCTTGAAGCGCTTGAGCAACTCCGCACGAAGCATCTGCAGCCGCGTCGCGTACTTCTGGGCGACCCGCTGGATGGCCTTCAGCTGCTGCGCGGGCTTCTCCGGCAGGTCGTTGTACGTCGAGTGCGGTGTCTCCTTCGCCGGCCAGAAATCGAACCGGGGGAACAGGCAGTGCGCATAGGCCCGCAGGAAGTCCGCCGTGCCGGGCTCCGACTTCGCCAGCCCATCGGCATCCACCAGCGCGTGCTCGTCCATCCCGAGGTTCAGCAGGATGAGGCCGCGCGTGAACAGGAACGCCGTCCGCGTCGGCTCGAACAGCAGCGCCGCGTTGACGAAGTCCAGCGCCGCCCGAGGCCGGTCCGTCTGGTCCAGCAGCACCGCGTAGCCCCGCAGCAGCATGGCCACGTCACCGCCATGGACCAGCGTCTCCGCCATGGGCGACCAGGCGTCCGACGCCTTCTCCAGCACCTGACCCGCCGTCGCCTGCGCGTTCTCTGGCGTGCGCGGCAGCGTCACGCGCTCCACCCACTCCTTCAGCGGCCCCACCTGCTGGTCGCTCGAGGTCGCACGGGCCAGCGCCAGGAGGGCCTCGCGGTACTTGCGCGCCGCGATGCACGTGTCCGCGTATTCACGCCACGCCGCCGCCGACCGGGGCAGATTGGAGAAGACCGGCGAGGCCTTCATCTCGTCTTCGCCCTGCGCGACACCCAGGTCCCGCGTCAGCACCACCTTGCGGTCCTGGTCGAACAGCGTCCAGGTGCCACAGGCGTCGTCTCCCTCGAACCGCCCCTCGTCGAACATCACCCGAGGGTCCGCATACTCGTCCTTCGCCAGCGAGCGGTACACGCCATGGCGATTGCCGTCGACGAACTCTCCCTCCCAGAGCAGCTCGCCGTCCTGGGTCCAGAAGCGCGCCAGGCCGTGACGCTCACCCTCCGCGTTCAGATTCACATGGGACCACTGGTTCAGGTCCTCGCGCAGCTCCGCCTCCACGGGAATGCCCGCGGGCCGGTCCGGGTACGGCTCTCCCGTCGACGGCACCACACGGCGGTCCTCGCCGTCGTAGTGCTTCACGCCGACGACGCGGCCGTGGTCATAGGTCATGACCGTCTTGCGCACCTTCTCCGAGACGCCGTTCTCGTGCATGCGCTCGGTGGTGAACTTGTCGGAGGCGAACCACGTCCGGGGGCCGTGAAGGTCGCCCTTCACGAACTCGCCGTCCTGGGACACCTCGCCGCTCTCATGGAAGCGCTTGAAGGGGCCGTGCGGCTTGCCCTGCTCGAAGGTGCACTCGTTGCAGAGCGTGCCGTCCGCGCGCCAATACCGATAGGGCCCGTGGTTGCGACCCTTGGCGTCCTTGCCGCCGTGGACCCACTCGCTGTCGTTGTCATCCCATTCCGCTTCGGGATGAACGCCGGGAGGAGCGATGCCCTGCTCGGTGAGCTTCTTGTTCTCCTCGGCCTGCCGGGCGACGGCGGCGTCCAGCGCCTTCAGGGACCGGACCAGCGTGTCCAGGCGCCCCGGCGACATCGCGCCGCTGGAGCGGTGGACGACGACACCGTCCTTGAACGCCATGAGCGTGGGGATGGACTGAATCTCGAACCGGCCTGACAGCTCCTGCTGTGCCTCGGTGTCGACCTTGCCGAACACGACGTCCGGATGTTTCGCCGAGGTGGACGCATAGGTGGGGGCGAAGGCGCGGCAGGGACCGCACCACTCCGCCCAGAAATCCACCAGGACCAGACCCGGCTTGCCAGTCGTCTGCTCGAAGGTCTCGGCCGTCAAATCGACGGGGTGATCACTCACGATGGTGCCTCGGAATGCGAATGGAAGTCGGCTGCTTGTAGTCAAACCCATCGCGGCACGCCAGCGACGGCTGCCCCCTTCAGCCCCCGCATCCGGTTCTTCGAAAACGAGACGAAGCCCCTTATGCTGCGAACCGTGCGCTCGTCCTTTTCCAGTCTCGTGCTGGGTCTCCTCCTCGTGGTCGCTCCCTCGACTCCGGCCCTGGCCCAGGCGGCGGAGGATGCACCCCGCCTGCATGAGCTGCGGTTCGACTGGGCTCGCGACAGCGTCATCACCGGCTCGGCCGCGGTGCTCTGGATTTCGAGCGAGGCGTTCTTCAAGAGCGACCTGGCGCCGGCGACGTGCCGCTGGTGTGACCGGGCGCCGGATGGGACGGACACCCTCAACCGGGTGGACCGTTGGGGCCGGGGGCTCGCGGGGAGCACGGAGGCGTCGCGCCACCGGGCAGGAACATGGAGCAACATCCTGGGCTTCGGCGTGCTGCCCGCCGGAGTGATGGGCCTGCAGTTCGCGATGGGACGCGCGTCGGACAGCCCGGACCGGTTCTTCGCCCAGGACGCGACCATCATCCTGGAGAGCGCCATGCTGGCGACGCTGGCCAACCAGACGGTGAAGTTCCTCGTCGGTCGCGAGCGCCCCTTCGTCCACGTGCTGCCGGAGGACCAGAAGGGCCTCACCGAGCAGCCCAGCGACAACAACCTGTCGTTCTACAGTGGACACACCAACCTCGCCTTCTCGCTGGTGGTCTCCGCCGGCACGGTGGCCGCGCTGCGAGGCTACGAGCATCAGGCGTGGATCTGGGCGGTGGGGCTGCCGCTGGCGACCTCCGTGGGCTTGCTGCGCATGGGCGCCGACAAGCACTACCTCACCGACGTGGCCACCGGGGCCCTGCTGGGCGCGGCCTTCGGCGTCGCGGTGCCCCTGCTGCTTCACGGGCGCACCGGCACCGTGGAAGCCAACGCCTCTCGCCGCTCTTCTTCCGCCGCCCGGTTGATGCCCGTCGCCGGCGCGCGCATGGTTGGCGTCTCGGGCGTCTTCTGAGCGCCTCCAGCCACGCGGCGTGGCTCCGCGCGGCGCCACCGCGCATGCACCGGACCGCGCGGTGGCTCGGTGCCCTGGCCGCGCTGCTGCTCGTGACGGGCTGCCAGTCCGCGAGCAGGTTCGCGCCCACCTACCTGCTGGTTCCTCCGCAGCCGGTGGTGCTGACTCCGCCCCTGTGGGGACAGCTTGAAGCGGGGCCCTGGAACGTGGGGCTGCGCGTGCGGACCCTCCCTCCGGACGTGGCGGGCGCATCGACGCTCCAGCTCACCCTCTGGTATCCCGCGCGGGGTGGGGACCCGACGCGCCGCGTGCACTATCGCGACTACGTGGGGCTCACCAGCTCCGAGGAGCATCCCGAGGCCACGGGTGACGCGCTCCTCGCGAACGAGGCCGTGACGCGGTACGAGCAGGGGCTCGTCGACCGAGGCATTCCCGAGGAGAGCACGAGCGCCTGGCTCGACTCGCCCATGGCCGCGGTGCCTGACGCGCCGCCCGCGCCGGGCCGATTCCCGCTCGTGCTGGTGGCCCAGGGCCGCTACCACTCCGCCCAGCATCAGGCCGTGCTGGCCGAGTACCTGGCGAGCCATGGCTACGTCGTGGCGACCACGCCCTCACCCACTCGGCGCGCGCCGCCTGGACCGGACCTCGACGTGCTCGCCACCGCCCGGGCCCAGGCGCACGAGCTCGAACGCACGCTGCACCAGCTCCAGTCGGACAGCCGCATCGACTCCACCCGCGTGGCGCTGGTGGGACACAGCCTGGGCGCTCGGGCCGCGTTCCTCTTCGTGCTCGCGCATCCCGAGGCCGCCGCCCTGGTGAGCCTGGATGGCGGCCTCGCGAACCAGGCGGGCAAGGACTGGCTGACGGGCCTTCCGTACTTCTACCCCGAGCGCTATCGCGCCCCGCTGCTCCACATCTACCAGGAGGGGGATGCGGAGGTGGTGCCCGACTTCGAGTTGCTGGAGTCCCTGCGCGGCGCGGAGCGATGGACGCTGCGCATCGCGGGGATGCGGCACCTGGACTTCACCAGCGTGGGTGCGGCGAGCGTGCTGGCCCCGGGCCTCGCGCCCGCGCGGTCCGCGGCGGACATCGCCCAGGGCTGGGCCACGACGGCGAGCGCCACGCGCCGGTTCCTCGATGCGAACGTGCGGCGCAGGCTGGTCATCCCGGGAGCCCCGCCCCCTCCGCCCAGCCCGCTCGTGACACCCGACCCGCGGGTGACGCTCACGCATTGGGGCGAAGGACAACCCTGAGCGGCGCTACATCGCGCCGACCGGTGCGTCGTCGGCGGTGGCCTCGCTCTCCACGGGGGCAGGCGGCAGCGCGGACATGTCCCAGCGTTGGCCTGCCTCCCACGCCACCTGCCCGGTGGTGCCCCACCCGACGCGCTGGACCGTCGAGCCGTCGTACTCCAGCCAGAAGACCGACTCCTCCGGCCGGGTGGCCTGGTCCAGACAGGCGATGCGCGTGGCGGGCCGCCCCACTCCCTCCAACGTCACCGCGAAGGACTTGTGCGAGTGACCGCACAACAGCCACTTCGGCTGCACCGTGTCCACCACCCGCCGCGTCACCGCGTTCCCAATCCAGTACGAAGGCAGGGGCCGGGGCGGCGAGGGATTCTCCTCGCGGGCGCGCTGGACGATGCCGCGCGGCCACTCGTGCACCAGCATCAGGTCCACGTCTCGCAGGGACATCACGCGCTCGACCTCCGCCGCGCGGAAGTATCCCGCCTGCTTCATCAGGTCCTGCGTCACGGGCCGCTTCAGCGGCTGGTCGATGAAACGCGGCGCATGGATGCCGGAGAGGTAGGCCACGCGAAGCCCGCATAGCTCCCGCACGCCCGCACGCCCCAGATAGGACACGCCCGGCGCCAGCTCGCCTCCGTCCAGGAAGTCGTGCAGCGCATCGAAGTCCTCGTTGTTGCCCCCGATGAAATAGAGCGGCCGCTTCACGCGCCGCACCCCGTCCGCGTACTCGGCGAACTCGGCGGGCATCATCCGCTTGGCGGCCTTGCGACGGTGGTCATCCGCGCGGCGGAACGCCTCCACGTCCCCCACCGCGAGCACCATTCCCACACGCCGCCCACGAGACTCCTCCAGCGCGTCCAACCACGTCTCCACGCGGTGGAAGCGACCGTGGACGTCACCCAGGGCAGCAACCAGGAGGGGCTCCGGCATCGCGTCCGCAAGGCTGCACCCGCTCCTCCACCCTGTCGAGTCATCCGTGCCCCAGGGGACCGACCGCTGACAGAAAACCCACACTTCAGTGCGGGTGCCCCCCACGAGGCCATCCCTTCCCCGGACCCCAATCACAAACAAAACCAATGTTTCAAACACCGCTCCAACTGGAAGACGGGACCCGGGGAATTAGTGCCTCAATATCTCTCAAATCCACGCCAAACCAATGAATTCACTGGGGTTCAATGAGGCTCCCAGCGCGACGGGGTGATGAAGGAAACCTCACCGGCGCACGAAACAAATATTCGCGCTTTATCGACAAACATTCCAAACCCTCTCAGCGGAGAACGAAATGACCATCCGGTCCCTCCTTCACTCTCTTGCCGCGCGCCCCGTGCGGAGTCCTTCCCACGACACGTCTCGTCCCTCCGGGACAGCCGCCTCCGGACGGACGGCGCCGCGCCAACGCACGGATGCCTTCGACGCCCCGGGGCCTTCCCCGCGCAGGGCCGAGGATACGAAGGGGCTGAAGCACCTCGGGCGTGCCGTCGGCACCGAACTCCGCGAGGCCGCCGACCAGGCACGGCGGAACGAGAAGCTCGATGAGCTGGGCGAGGCACTTCGAGCGCGGATGCTCCGTGAGTCGCTCCGCGACGCGGGGCGTGGCGAGAAGCTCGAGGACCTCGGCGCCGCGCTCAGGCAGCACGCCTTGCGCGAAGCGCTCGGCGACCCCGGGCGGGACGAGCAGATGGCGAAGCTTGAAGCCCTCCTCCTCCAGCATGCGCTTCGTGAGCAGGGCGCCCAGATGGCGGAGGCGCTGAGAAACAGTGTTCCACCCGGCTTGCCGGAGGCCCCGACCACCGACTGGCAGGTGCAACCCGGCGACACCGTGGGGGATATCTCGTGGAGCCTGATGCAGCAAGGCGTGCCGGGCCCCGTCGAGGACATCGCGCGACAAATCGTGGAGCTCAACGGCCTGGAGAACCCGGACCTCATCCACACAGGCAGCACGCTCCAGGTTCCCGCCCCTCCCACCCCCACCGACGGCCCCCCGCCGTCCGTCCCCACCCAGGATTCCGCTCCGACGCCGGGCGCCACGCCGACGCCGGGCTCAACGCCCTCCACCCCCTCCGCGCCGGGTGAGCGCTACCCCGTGCCGTACATCAATCAGATCTCCTCCGAGGGCACCGAGGACGACTGGAACCGCTTCTCCAACTGCGGCCCCACGACGCTGGCGATGATTCTCAAGGGCTATGGGCTCGGCGAGGGCCTGTCCGATGGCGCCTTCATCAACCAGCTCGCCAACTCCATCGGCATGGGCGCCGAAGGCACCGGTTACGTCGGCATCGAGCAGATGGCCGCGAACCAGGGACTCACATCGGAGACCCACGCCGGCTCCGATACGGCCTGGATTCAGCAACAGCTCGAAGCGGGCAACCTCGTCGCCGTCAACGGTGAGAGCAGCGTGATGCTCGCCAACGAGCAGCCGCCCAACGCCTCCGGCACCTTCTCCGGAGGCCACTGGATTGCCGTGACGGGCATGACGCCCGAGGGCAACTTCATCGTCCACGACCCGTCCAGCACCTGCCGCGAACTCACTCCGGACCAGCTCTCCCGCTTCCTCGCCGAGCACCACGCCGGAGGCTTCGCCACCGCCATCCACCCGCCGCGGGAATGACTCGGCGCGGTACGAGCACTCGGCCCCGGCGCGCCCTCGGGCTGGAACAGGAGCCAGCGTTGTACACTCCCAACCGCATGGACCCACCCCGCCCCGATGAGGACGCGTACCTCAGGGCCCGCGCCGCCTGGCCCGGCGTGGTGCTCGAACGCGGCGTCTTCCTCGCGCACCTGAGCGCACGCGGCGGGACGGACCCGGTCCGCCACGTGGAGGACCTGTACCTCGCCTGTGCTTGCGCACGGGGCCTTCCGGCGGCGCTCGCGCTCTTCGAGCGTCGCCTCCTCCCCGCCGCGCGCCAGCCCCTGGCTCGAAGGAACATGGCCCCCGACGTGGTGGACGAAGCCATGCAACGGCTGCGCGAACGCCTGCTGCTGCCCCGCGAGAATGCCCCACCCCGTCTTGCCGAATATGACGGTCGCGGCCCCCTGGAGACCTGGGTCCGCACCGTGGCCCTTCGGCTCGCGCTCACGGAGCTGCGTGAGCGCGCCGCCCGCCCCATCGCCCTGGAGGAAGCGCTGCTGCCTGTCCAGGACGCCTCCTTCGCCGCGCTGAAGCATCGCCACCACGCGGACATCGAAGCGTCCATCGCCTCCGCGCTCGCTTCGATGGAGCTTCGCGAGCGCGCCTTCCTCCGGCTGCACCTCGTGGAGAACGTGGGCGTGGAGGACATTGGCCGGGTGCATGGCGTGAGTCGCGCCACCATGACGCGGTGGCTCAAGGCCGCCAGGGACACGCTCACCGAGCGCACCCACGCGGAGCTGCGACGACGACTGAAGGTCGACGCATCCGAGCTGGAAAGTCTGGCCCGCACGCTCCTGAGCGGACTGGACTTGAGCGTGAGGCACCTGCTGCGCTGAGTGAGGCCATGGACTGCCCCGACGAAAACACCCTCCTGGCGTACTGCGAGCGGGCCCTGGAACCGTCCCAGGCCCAGGCCGTGGAGGCCCACGTGGACCGTTGCTCGGCGTGCCTCGCGCTGGTGGGTGAGGCGGCTCGGGGCGCCGCGCGCACCACGCTGATGGACGCGCCCGGAGAAAAACCCGGCACCGACAAGCCGGCGGACGCCCCTTCGTCCTCACCCGGGCGAGGCACCCAGTTGGGCCGCTACGTGGTCCTGGACCGCGTGGGCGCCGGAGGCATGGGGGTGGTGCTGAGCGCGTATGACCCTCGGCTGGACCGCAGGGTCGCCCTCAAGCTGGTGCGCGCGCTCGACGGTGACGGCGCCAGGGAGCTGGAGCAGCGCCTGCTCCGCGAGGCCCAGGCCGTGGCCCGCCTCTCCCATCCCCACGTCATCACCGTCTTCGACGTGGGCACCGTGGACGGCCGACTCTTCATGGCCATGGAGTTCGTCGAGGGCCCCACCCTGCGCCAGTGGCTCAAGGCCAGCCCTCGCTCGTGGCGGGAGGTGCTGCACCTGTTCAAGCAGGCGGGCCAGGGGCTCGCGGCCGCGCATGCCGCGCAGCTCATCCACCGCGACTTCAAGCCCGACAACGTGCTCGTCGATGGCGAGGGCCGCGCGCGTGTGACGGACTTCGGACTCGCGCGCCTCCAGGACACCACCCCCGCCCTGGCCACGCCTCCGCGCGCGAACGTGCCCGATGACGACGCCGCGCCCCTGACGCGCACGGGCTCCCTGGTGGGAACCCCGGCCTACATGCCGCCCGAGCAATGGAGCGGCGAGCCCATGGATGCCCGGGGGGACCAGTTCAGCTTCTGCGTCGCCTTGTACGAAGCCCTCTTCCGCATCCGCCCCTTCGCCAGGGGCCAGCCTCCTGACTTCGAGCACCTCCAGGCCCCCGCGCACGACACGGACGTCCCCGCCTGGGTGCGTCGCGTGGTGCTGCGCGGCCTCGGCATCAAGCCCGCGGACCGCTACGCCTCCATGACCGCGCTCCTGGAGGACCTCGGGAAGGACCCGGCCCGCCGGCGCGCGCGGCTGCTCGCCACCGGGTGCGCTGTCGCCGGGGTGTCCGCCCTCGCCCTCCTGCCATGGCTGCGCGCCGAGCCCGCGCCCTGCACCGGTGCCGCCGCGCGCCTCGCTCCGGTGTGGAGCGCCCCCCGCGAGGCCAGGGTGCGCGCCGCCATGCTCGCCACCGGTGCTTCCCTGGCGGGGTCCACCATGGACGCGGTATCCCGACACCTCTCCGACTACGCGCGGGCCTGGGAGGCGGGCTACACCGAGACGTGCGAGGCCACCCACGTGCGCCACGAGCAACCGGAGAACGTGCTCGCGCTGCGCATGGCCTGCCTGGAATCCCGGCGCCAATCCCTTGACGTGCTCGCTGACACGTTGGAGCGCGCCGATTCGGCCCTGGTGCAGAAAGCCGCCGAGGCCTCCCTGCGCCTCCCCTCGGTCTCCGACTGCTCACGCGTGGAGTCCATCCTCTCCCTCGCGCCCGAACCCCAGGACCCCGCCGTGCGCGCCCGGATGGAGCAGGCGCGGCTGCGGCTGTCGCGCGCCCAGGTGCTGCTGGAGACGGGGCGCTACGCGCAGGGGAAAACGGAGGCCACCGCGGCGCTGGAGGAGGCCCGCGCGCTCGGCTACCGCCCGCTGGAGGCGGAGGTGCTCCATGTCGCGGGCTGGCTGGAGCATCGGCTCGCCCGGAACGAAGAGGCCGAGCGCTCCTGGACCGAGGCCATGCGGGCCGCGCTCGCCGGACGTCATGACGTGCTGGCCCTGCGTGCGAGCACGGACCTGGTCTTCGTCATCGGCTACGAGTTGGAGGACATGAAGCGCGGGCTGGAGCACGCCGCCCAGGCGCGGGCGCTGATGGAGCGCGTGGGCTCGGCGGACGAGAGCGCGGCCCGGCTGGAGAACAACCTGGGCCTGGTGTACTTCGGCGAAGGCCAGCTCCCCCAGTCCCTGGAGCACTACCAGCGCGCCCTCGCCTTGCGCGAGCGAACCCTCGGGCCCGAGCACCTCGACACGGCCAAGGTCCTCACCAACCTCGCCCTCGTGCGCACGCGGCAGGGGAGCCCGCTCGATGCCGTCTCGCTCTACGAGCGGGCGCTCGCCATCCAGCGACGCGAGCTGGGAGCAGGACACCCCCTGGTCGCCAACACCCTCATCCTCCTGGGAGACGCACGCCGCTGGGTGGAGGGCCCCGAGGCCGCGATCGCCTTCTACGAGCAAGCCCTCGCGCTTCGCGAAGCCACGCTCGGCGAAACGCACCTGGACACCATCCGCCTCCACAACGACCTGGGCCGCCTGCACGAGCAACTCGAGCGCTTCGATTCAGCCCGGGTGCACCACGAGAAGGCCCTGGCGCTGACGGCCCACGCCTTCGGCGAGGAGCATGCGGAGTACGCCCAGTCCCTGCTGGCCCTGGCCTCGCTCGAGAACCGTCAGGGCCACTTCGCCGCGGCGCTGAAGGGGTATGACCGGACGCTGGCCCTCCAGGCGCGGCTGCTCGGGGCGAAGGACTCCTCCACGTTGCGCACGCGGGAGGAGCGCGCGGCCGTGCTGCGCAAGACGGGCCGGCCGCGTGAAGCCCTGGCGGAGTTGGAGGAGGTGCTCGCGAGAAAGGAGGCGGACGGTGGCCCGCGTCAGCCCCGCCTCGTCACGTCGCTCGTCGAGCTGGCTCGCACCTGGCTGGAGTTGAAGCAGCCCGAGCGCGCCCGCGTCGCCGCACAGCGCGCGCTCGATATCATCCAGCCGCTGGGGTGGAGCCCCACGCGCAGGGCGGAGCTCCAGTTCACCCTGGCCCAGGCCCTCTGGGACGCGAAGTCATCACGAGGCCAGGCGCTCGCGCTCGTCGACGAGGCCCTCGCGGCCTTCACCTCCGCGGGCAAAGCCAAACAGGCCCAGGCCCGCGAGGTGGCCCTCTGGAAGCAGGCTCATTCGAGGCCTTGAGCGCTCATCGGCAACTCCGCCCTTGGTTCCCTGGAGAATGAAGCAAGCCTGAATTCAGAAGTCAGGAGCTCCCTCATGTTGCCTCCCTTGCGTCACGCGGCGGTCGCGCTGCGGCGTCTCGCCGCGCAGCCACGCCCGAAATCTTCCCAGCCCACCGGAGACCGGCAGCACGGGTCCGCCCCGCTCCACCAGGCCCTGAAGGGTCGCTCGACATTCGCCGCTTCGGCGCGCGTCGCTCGGGGTGGAGACCCCAGCACGGATGGCGACAGCCCCACCAGTACGCGCCCCATGGGGGGTCCCCTGCTTCCGCCCATCATCCGGGCGGTCTTCGAGCGGGTGTTCCCGAACCTCTTCCCGCCCTCGGGACAGGTTCGCTCCGATCCCAGCGCGGACCCCGACAGCCCCAGCAGCAGCCGGGGCACTGCACATGGGAACGATGACACCACCGTGTAGGCCATCAGCACGCGGCCCAGGGGAGACAGTCACCCCCGAATGCGTCTCCCTGGGGCCACACGCCGCCTGCGATTGTCCGAGCCCAGGTCTTGCTATGGGGTCTGGATATGTGGCCCCCCAGCCTCGCCGCGTCCCTGGTGCTGTCCGTCCTGGAAGCTTCCGCACCTTCGTCACCTCCACCCGCGCAGGGGAAGGTGACGGTCATGACCTACAACGTCCTCTACTCCGCGCCGCCAGAGGATGTGGCGAAGTCGCTGGACCTCATCGAGAAGGAGGCGCCGGATATCCTCTGTCTGCGTGAGCTGACGCCAGGGTTCGCCAGCGCCTTCCGGAAACGGCTCGGGAAGGAGTATCCCCATGTCCGGCTCGTCCCCCGGAAGGGGACCTGGGGCGTGGGCATCGCGAGTCGCCATCCGATGACTCGCACGGAGCACTTCTCCCAGGAGCCACACCGCATGCCGGCCCTGGAGGCGGACGTGCGCCTCGCGGGGCGGACCTTGAAGGTCTCCTGTGTGCACCTGATGGCGCCGGGGGCCACGCATCGCAAGGACGACGACCTGGTTGAGTCCATGGCGAAGAACGCGGTGCTCCGAAAGAAGCAGGCCGACGCACTGGTGCTGCGCTATTCGAAGGAGCAGGGGCCCCTGCTGCTGCTCGGGGACATGAACGAAGGCCGCGCGGGTGATGCGATGAAGGCCTTCGCTTCCGCGGACTTCCAGCACGCGTGTGAAGGGCCGGGCGAGAGCTGTGGCTCCACCTGGCCGGGCGCGGCCTCCGTCCTTCCGGCCATCGTGGAGATCGACCACATCCTCGGCCGGCGAATCACGCTGTCGGAGGCCAAGGTGCTGCGCAACGGGGGCTCGGACCACGACGCGGTCCGTGCTTCCCTCGAGTTCCCACCGTGACGTCCCTCGCCGCGAGGGAATGCGAAACGCCGCGCTCCACCCGAAGGTGAAGCGCGGCGCCGTCACTGCCTCGCGAGCAATCCCTAGTTGCAGCCCAGCGGGTACGTCACCTCCACCAACGAGCCGGGCGCGGGGGCCGCGTCACGGTCGAAGATGATGGTGTTGGTGCGCGCGTCGTAGTGCCAACCCGTGGTGACCTGCACCCCGTCCACCTCGACGACGATGCGCGTCGAGTCGGCGGGCACCTCGGTCAGCGGGAAGTTGCGGTTGGGACCGAAGGCGCTGTTGGAGAGCTTCTCCAGCGACGCGGCCCAGTTCGGCGTGCAGATGCTCTCCACCACGCCGCCCGTCGCGCTCGCGAGCTGGAGGTAGCGACTGCCAGAGCTGCTCGACGTGGGGCAGGTGGCCAGGTCCATGGGGCCGACAATCGCGTTGATGCTGAGCTTCGACTTGTCGTTGCCCTTCAGCGCCAGGAAGTACGTCTCGTAGAAGGACACCGGCTGCGAGCTGAAGTCCTCCTCGTCCGAGAGGAAGATGATGGCCAGCTTCGCCTCCTCGCGCAGGAACCCGCCGTTGCCGTCGTTGGCCAGAGGGGTGCGGACGTCATCCAGGTTGTAGAGCAGCGGGTCCGACAGGGCGCGGTGCGCCGCGTCCAGGCCCTGCTCGTTCCAATGACACACACCCACCTGCGTGTTGGCGGCGAAGACCCCCGCCGCGTTCGGCGTGTCCGGGGTGATGATGCGGGGCCGCGAGCCATCCACCGGGAACAGACGCCCGTTCTCTCCGCCCTGCGCGCCACCGGGGCACTCGGACCAGCCCCCCGGAGACGGGTCCAACCCCGTCGTGGTGACACCGATGCGGTAGTCCACCGCCGCCGCGCTCGCCGCGCTCAGGAAGGCCGCGAAGTTCTGCCCCAGGCTCTGCTGCTCCTCCATCATCGAGCCCGAGTTATCCACCACGAAGAGGACGTCCACCTTCGCCTTCGACTCCTGGAAGAAGCGGTCCGTCTGCTCCGCCTTCGTCACGCCCCGGCCCACCAGGCCCGCCGTGTACTCGCCCCCATCCTCCAGCCGGAAGCGCAGGGCCGCCGCGTCATCCCCGTCGTCCGTCGGCGTGTAGCGCGCCGTCAGCTTCACCCGCGCGCCCGGGGCAATCGTCGCCGGGAAGGGGTTGGCCGACGCCACCTCGAACTCGCTGCCCGTCTGCTCCAGCTCCATGCCCGCGACCTTCACCGGGCCAATGCACTCGTTGATGGCCAGCAGCTCCCGCGTGCGCGGGCCGCAGGACAGCTTGGTGATGCCGAAGTCCACCGTGGTGGGCTGCACCGCGAAGCAGCCCTTCACGCCCTCGCCCACCAGCGTCACCAGCGGATGTCCCAGCGACGGGTGGTTCACCCACGCCTCCGCGAGCCCCTCGAAGGCGCCCTCGGCCTCCGGCTTGAAGCGCACGACGAGCGTGGCCTTCTGGCCGGGCTGGAGCACGCCGTTGGGCACCGCCGCGGCGACGAAGGACGGGTCCGAGCCCGCCACCAGCTGCATGGAGGCCAGGTAGCACGCCTCCGCGCCGGTGTTGCGCAGCGACACGCCCAACGCCACCTCCGCGCCCACCGGCACCTTGCCGAAGCGCAGCTGCTGCGGCAGCGCGTACTGGCACGGCTTGAACGCGCGGCCCTCACCCTTCAGCTCCACCGCCTCCGTCGACGTCGTGCTCCCCGCCCGCACCGTGACGGCGAGCTGTCCCTCGCTGGCACCCGCCGCGCCCACGCGAGGGCTGAACGTCACGCCCACGAAGGCCGACTGCCCCGAGGGCACCGTCACGCTGGCCGGCGCCTGCGCCAGGGTGAAGTAGCCCCCCTGCGCCGTGTCCAGCCGCAGGTTGTTGACGAGCACGCTGTCGCGGCAGCGGTTGACGACCTCCACCGCGCGCGTCGCCGTCATCCCCTCCGCCACCACGCCGAAGTCCACCTTGCGCGGCAGCACCGCCACGCAGGACGTGCCACCCTCGCCTGTCAGCGACACCTTGGGGCCCGGCGCGGAGGATCCCTGCTCCCGCACCCCCACCTCCACCCGGCCCTCACCCGCGCGCCCCAGCACCACGGGCGTGAAGGCCACGCGCACCTCCACGCTGGCGCTCGGGGGCAGGATGCCACCGCTGAGCACCGGCTCGCTGACCACGCGGTAGACCCCGCCGGGATTGGCCTGAAGGTCGACGCCCGACCAGCGCAGGGGCTCCGTGCCCTGGTTGCGCACGGTGATGGACTGCTCCGCGCTGGCCCCCAGCGCCACGCGCCCGAAGTCCAGGCGCAGCGGCGTCACCTCCAGCTTGGAGGCCACGCCCATGCCCTTGAGCGGCACCACGGCCGGCTCACAGCCCTCGCACACCACGACACGCAGCTCCGCCGTCGCGAAGCCCAGTCGCCGAGGCGCGAAGGCCACCGACAGCACGCGCTGCTCACCGGGCGCCAGCATCTCCGGCTCACCGCGCTCCGCGGTGAACTGGTCCGCGTCCGCGCCCTGGACGGACAGGCCCAGCGCCGTGTCCACGTCCGACGTGTTGCGCACCGTCACCTGCCGCATCTCCACGAAGCCCATGGACACGTTGCCGAAGTCCAGCTCCGTGTCGGGCACCTCCAGGAAGGCCTTCACGCCCCGCCCGGACACCGGCACCTCGCCCTGTGAGTCCGCATCCGTGAGGAGCTCCAGCGAGCCCTGCACGGAGCCTTCGACGTCCGGCTTGAAGTGAACCTCGATTTCGCGCTCCGCCCCCGCGCCCAGGGTGAACGGCTCGAACGGAGGCACGGACACATTGGGGATGCTGGAGACGGCGCCTTCCACGCGGTACGACGCGCGGCCAGCGTTGGTCACCTTCAGCTTGAAGCTCTTGGTGCGACCCAGCGCCGCGGGGCCAAAGTCGATGGTCTCGGGGCGCACCACGAAGGCGCTCTTCGCTCTCTGCGAGGACGGGCGCTCACAGCCCATCCCAAAGACCAACGCCGCCGCCACCCACGCCACCCAAAACACACGTCGCATGCCTGCCTCCCCACGACTCCCCAAGCCCGGATCCCGCGCGGCCTCGCACCCCGCGATTCCGGCGGAGGGGGCGCTTTGCAACCCGAGTGCCCGGACCAAAGAGGGGTCCGAAGTCCACCGGCCAACGTGGCAAGCCGTGGGCCTGCCTGGGAAAGGGCCTTCCCCGACGTGGGAACAACATTTCCCACGGACCGGGTGGGACTGGAATTCCTTCAGGAACGGCGGGTAACAGTCAGGAGAAACCGCCACCCATCCGGGGGCTCAGGTCGCGGTGCGGGCCGACGCGGAGCGCCAGCGGTCCAGCATTCCCGTGCCCCAGAGAACGCCCACCATGCACACCAGGGCGCCCGTCACGGCCAGCGGCGAGACGGCCTCGCCCAGCAGCACCGCGCCCAGCACCCAGGAGAAGACGGGCGTCAACTGCGTGGCGACGCCGCCGGCCACCGCGGTGACGTAGCCAAACGCATACGTGAAGGTCATCTGCGCCACCACGGAGGTCAAACCCACGCCCAGAAGAGGAAGGGCGACATCCCAGCCGAGCGGCCTCCAGTCGTGCAGCGCGAAGGGCAGGCTGAACAGCAGGCCGAACAGACAGAAGGAGAGGAAGACGGTGGCCGCGTCCGTCTCGTGGCGCAGCGCGCGCACCACGACGACCGCCGCGCCGCCCAGCACCGCGGAGCCCATGCCCGCCCACGCGCCCAGGCCCAGGGTCAGCGACACGCCGCCGTCCATCGTGCTCCACATGACGAGCCCCGCGCCCACCGTCGTGAGCACCAGTCCCGCGAGCAGGGGTCCCGTCACCCGCTCCTTCAAGAAGGCCCAGCCGATGATGGCCGCGTAGATGGGCCAGCACGCGTTGAGCAGCACCGCGGGGCCCACCGTCATCCGGTCGATGGCGACGAAGTACAGATAGACGGCCGCGCCGCCGAAGATGCCTCGCAAGCACCACAGCGGCAGGCGACCGAAGCGGGGCCCGCGGCCCATCACCGGATAGTAGATGGCGAGGAAGAGCAGGCCGATGAGGAAGCGGCCGGACGCCACCTGGCCTGGAGACAGGCGGCCGGAGAGCAGGCGGGTACACAGCGCCATCACCGCGAACAGCACGCTCGAGAAGACGAGCAGCGGCGTGCCGCGGAAGCGCACGGGGAGGACCCAGCGGGGTGTCATGGAGGGCGCCCCCTCTATCGGATTCCCCCGCCGTCCTCCAGTGCTCTCGGGCCGCACGCCTGGAGGCCGGCCTCGGGTGGGAGTGGCGGCGCAACGCCGCGCGTTGACGACCATCCACCCACCGTCACGAGTTTTCCCACTACCGGAACACCTATTCAGTGGTAAATCGCCCGCCCATCATGTCCGAGCCCGACGTCATTTCC
Source organism: Myxococcus sp. CA056 (assembly GCF_013336715.1). Lineage (NCBI taxonomy): Bacteria > Pseudomonadati > Myxococcota > Myxococcia > Myxococcales > Myxococcaceae > Myxococcus > Myxococcus sp. CA056. The sequence goes on along the minus strand of NZ_JABUMT010000004.1, from coordinate 637,629 downwards.
CTCCGAGGCGCCAAGGAGCACAACCTCAAGAACGTCTCCCTGGACATCCCGAAGAAGAAGCTCGTCGTCTTCACGGGAGTCTCAGGGTCCGGCAAGAGCTCGCTCGCCTTCGACACGCTCTACGCGGAAGGTCAGCGACGCTACGTCGAGAGCCTCTCCGCCTATGCCCGCCAGTTCCTCGGGCAGATGGAGAAGCCCAAGTACGACACCATCCGGGGCCTGTCGCCCACCATCTCCATCGAGCAGAAGGCGGCGAGCAACAACCCGCGCTCGACGGTGGGCACCGTCACGGAAGTGCACGACTACCTGCGCGTGCTCTACGCCTCCATCGGCGTGCAGCACTGCCCCAACTGCGGCCGCAAGGTGGGCAAGCAGAGCGCGCAGCAGATTGTCGACGAAATCCTGAAGATGCCCGCGGGCAGCAAGGTGCAGGTGCTGGCGCCGCTGGTCACCAACCGCAAGGGCGAGCATAAGGACCTGCTCACCGAGGCGCAGAAGCGAGGCTTCGCCCGCGCCCGCATCGACGGGAAGCTCAAGAGCCTGGAGGAGCGCGTCGAGCTGGACAAGAAGTCCAAGCACGACATCGAGCTCGTCATTGACCGGCTGGTGCTCAAGCCGGACATCAAGACGCGGCTCACCGACTCGGTGGAGACGGCGCTGCGCGAGGGCAAGGGCACCCTCATCATCACCGACGAGGCGGGCGCGTCCACGTCGGACCGGGTGATGAGCGAGCTGAACGCGTGCCCCGCCTGCGGCATCTCCTTTGGAGACCTGACGCCCGCGTCGTTCTCCTTCAACAACCCGCTGGGCATGTGCACGGACTGCAACGGCCTGGGCACCCGGCCGGAGATGGACCCGGACCTCATCGTCCCGGACCCGTCGCGCAGCATCCGCGACGGCGCCATTGAACCCTGGGCCAGCGGCATGAATCGCGGCGAGGGCTGGACGGCGGACTTCGTGGAGAGCCTGGCGAAGGCGTTCAAGATTGATTTGGACGTGCCCTACGGGAAGCTGTCCAAGCGCGAGCGCGACACGCTGATGAACGGCGGCAAGGGCAAGAGCTTCACCGTCGAGTGGGGCGAGAACGGCCAGTACAAGATGGAGTGGGAGGGGCTCGTCGAGCGCTTGATGCGCAACTTCAAGACGACCACGTCCGAGGCCCGGCGCACCGAGCTGCAGAAGTACTTCAGCAACAAGCCCTGCCCCTCCTGCAAGGGCGAGCGCCTGCGGCCGGAGAGCCGCGCGGTGAAGGTGCACGGGCACTCGATTGTCGCCCTGAGCCGGCTGACCATCTCCGACGCGCTCGGGTTCCTGGGCGAGCTGGGGTTGACGGCGCAGGAGCGGAAGATCGCCACGGAGCTCCTGAAGGAGATTCGCAGCCGCCTGTCCTTCCTGGTCGACGTGGGCCTGGGATATCTGATGTTGGACCGCACCGCGTCCACGCTGTCGGGCGGCGAGAGCCAGCGCATCCGGCTGGCGTCGCAGATGGGCAGCGAGCTGACGGGCGTCATCTACATCCTGGACGAGCCCTCCATCGGCCTGCACCAGCGCGACAACGGCAAGCTCCTGACGACGCTCAAGCGCCTGCGGGATTTGGGCAACTCCGTCATCGTCGTGGAGCACGACGAGGAGACGATGGAGGAGGCGGACTGGCTGGTGGACTTCGGCCCGGGCGCCGGCGAGCTGGGGGGACAGGTGGTGTCCCAGGGCACGCCGAAGCAGGTGATGGCGGACGAGAACAGCACCACCGGCGGCTACCTGTCCGGGCGGCTGGAGATTGAAATCCCCGAGCAGCGCCGCGCGCCCAATCCCAAACACCAGCTGGTGATTCAAGGGGCGAAGGAGAACAACCTGCGCGACGTGGACGCGGTGATTCCGCTGGGCATCTTCACCGCCGTCACCGGCGTGTCCGGCGCGGGCAAGTCCACGCTCATCAACGAGATTCTCTACCCCGCGCTCGCCAAGCACCTGTACGACAGCCGCGAGTCTCCCGGGAAGCACAAGGCCGTGCTGGGCTTCGAGCACCTGGACAAGGTCATCGACATCGACCAGCGGCCCATTGGCCGCACCCCGCGCAGCAACCCCGCCACGTACACCAAGCTGTTCGACGCCATCCGTGAAGTGTTCGCGATGACGCCGGAGGCGCGCACGTTCGGCTACGGCCCGGGCCGCTTCAGCTTCAACGTCAAGGGCGGCCGTTGCGAGTCGTGCGAGGGCGACGGCGTCAAGCTGGTGGAGATGCACTTCCTGGCGGACGTGTACGTGCCGTGCGAGGTGTGCGCCGGCAAGCGCTTCAACGAGGCGACGCTGCGCGTGCGCTACAAGGGGAAGAACATCGCGGAGACGCTCGACATGAGCGTGCGCGAGGCCATGGAGCACTTCTCCGCGCACAAGGACCTCATGCGCGTGCTCCAGACGCTGGGCGACGTGGGCCTGGGCTACATCCGCCTGGGCCAGCCCTCCCCCACCCTGTCCGGTGGCGAGGCCCAGCGCATCAAGCTGGCGCGAGAGCTGGCGCGCGTGGCCACCGGCCGCACGCTCTACATCCTCGACGAGCCCACCACCGGCCTGCACTTCGAGGACATCCGCAAGCTGCTGTCCGTGCTCAACCGGCTGGTGGCCGCAGGCAACAGCGTGCTCGTCATCGAGCACAACCTGGATGTCATCAAGAGCGCGGACTGGCTCATCGACATGGGCCCCGAGGGTGGCGCGGGCGGCGGCCAGGTGCTCGCCGTGGGCACCCCGGAGAGCGTCGCCAAGGTTCAGGGCAGCCACACCGGCCGCTACCTGGCGCACGTGCTGGGAAAGAGCCGGCGCGCTCGCGTCGGCAAGCGCGTGGATGGCTCGACGCCCGTGCAGCACGCCGCACCGGGCTGAACACTCCCACCGCATCCAAAACATGGAGCGGGGGGCTGAGGGTGCCTTCATTCACCCCCAACCCCCCGTCCACCTTGGAGGAAGACTTCACAGGTGGGGTGTGAGCCTCGAAATCATTGACAACGCCTGTTGCATTCTAGGGCCTTATCAATTCCTGTCAAACCAGCCCAGCCCGCTTAAGGTGTATCAACAAAGACGCACTGTCACCGGAACCGGGCCTTGGGCAGACGGGAGATTTCCGGTGGGACTGCGAAGCGGAGCGTGAAGCACGTGGCCCGCACGGGTTGAAGGCAGGCGGACCGCGAGGCCGGGTTGGAGGTCGCCCCTCCGTGGAGGAGAGGGCCGCCCGCCTGGACGAGAGGACGTGCCGCGAGGGGCTTCGGTGGAGTCCGGGCCCCGCGTTGGGTAGGGTTGGGCCTCTTGTCTTCTTGGAGCCCCCACCTTTCTCCACCAGGGAGCACCCCGCCTCATGGCTGAGAGTCCCGCCGCGCAGAACAACAAGTTCCCGCCGCAGATACCGTTCATCATCGGCAACGAGGCGTGTGAGCGCTTCAGCTTCTACGGGATGCGGAACATCCTCACGGTGTTCCTCATCGACTACCTGCTGAAGAACGCGGTGCCCGACTCAGGGCTGCGCGAGGCACAGGGCAAGAGCCTGATGCACACCTTCATGGCGGGGGTGTACTTCTTCCCGCTCATCGGTGGCTATCTCGCGGACCGCTTCTTCGGGAAGTACCGCACCATCCTCTGGCTGAGCATCGTGTACTGCGTGGGACACGCGTTTCTCGCCATCTTCGAGAACAACGCCACGGGCTTCTTCGCGGGCCTGACGCTGATTGCGGTGGGCAGCGGCGGAATCAAACCGTGTGTCGCGGCCATGGCGGGCGACCAGTTCAACGAGTCCAACAGCCACCTGGTGAAGAAGCTCTTCGCCATCTTCTACTGGACCATCAACTTCGGCTCGTTCTTCGCGTCGCTGTTCATCCCGCTGTTGCTCAAGAACTTCGGGCCGGCCGTCGCGTTCGGCATCCCCGGCGTGTTGATGTTCATCGCGACCATCATCTTCTGGTTGGGCCGGCGCCACTACGTCATCGTCCCGCCGACGGGGGCCAACCCGCACTCGTTCTTCAAGGTGGTGGGCAGCGCGCTGAAGAACCGGGGCCAGGGCGGCCACTGGCTGGACGGCGCCAAGGCGGCGCACCCCTCGGAGTCGGTGGAGGGCGTCAAGGCGGTGTTCCGGGTGAGCGGGCTGATGCTGCCGTTCGTGCCGTTCTTCTGGATGCTGTTCGACCAGAAGGCGTCCACCTGGGTGGTGCAGGCGCGCTCCATGGACCTGAACATCCTGGGGTTCGCCTTCCAGCCCAGTCAGATGCAGTTCATCAACCCGCTGCTGGTGATGCTGCTCATCCCCCTGCTGACGGCGGTGGTGTACCCGCTGTTCCAGCGCTCCGGCTGGGAGCTGACGCCGCTCAGGCGCATGCCGCTGGGGCTCGTGTTCGGCGCGGTGTCGTTCATCATCGCCGGCTTCTTCCAGGTGGCGATGGAGAGCGGCACGGTGCTGAACATCTCCTGGCAGATCCTCCCGTACATCGTGCTGACGCTGGGCGAAATCCTCATGTCCACCACGGGCCTGGAGTTCGCGTACACGCAGGCGCCCCGGGAGATGAAGGGCACCATCCAGAGCGTGTGGCTGGTGACGAACACGCTGGCCAACGTGGCGGTGGCCATCTCCGCGGCGCTCAACATCTTCTCCGGCTCCGGGCAGTTCTTCTTCTACGCGGGCATGGCGCTCATCGCCGCCGTGGGGATGACGCTGGTCGCCCGCCGCTACGTGGTGCGCGACTACTTCCAGACGTCCGCGCCCCTCCCCACCGAGGAGCGCAACGCCGCGGGAATCACCGCCCGGTCGGCCTGAGAAAAGAGCAACGCCGGAGCCCTCGAATCCGAGAGGAGCTCCGGCGTCAGGTGCTTCACCCGAAGAGGCGCGCTTCCCTCAGGGAGCGCGCCTCTCGTCGTCTGGACTCAGGCCGCGGCCACCGAGGAACCATCCTGCGTCGACGCGCCCTGGGGCGCGGGCGGCTTCTCTTCGTCCGTGCCGTGCATCATCCGCTTCAGGATGGGCGCCACGCCCAGCAGGATGAGTCCCGAAACGCCCGTGCCCAGGCTGATGTAGAGGAACACGTCGAACTCACCCAGCTTCTCCGAGTACGCGCCGATGACGCCGGAGAGCTTGTTCGCCGCCGCGTTCGCCAGGAACCACACGCCCATCATCGCGGAGACGATGCGCGCCGGCGCCACCTTGGACACCATCGACAGACCCACCGGCGACAGACACAGCTCACCCATGGTGTGGAACAGGTAGGCCAGGATGACCCAGTGCGCCGCCGCCTTGCCCATCGTCGCGCTCTGGCTCGACGCGCCCAGCATGAAGACGAAGCCCGTGGACAGGAAGACGAGCCCCAGGCCCATCTTCACCGGGATGCTCGGAGCCTTGCCCCGAATCGACAGCCAGCTCCACAGCCCCGCGAACACCGGCGCCAGCGCGACGATGAAGAACGAGTTGAAGTTCTGGAACCACGTGGTGGGAACCTCCCAGCCGAACATCGTCCGGTCGACCTTCTCGTTCGTGTAGAGATTCATCAGGCCACCGGCCTGCTCGAAGCCCGTCCAGAACGCCACCACGAACACCGCGATGATGAAGATGACGACGATGCGGTCAATCTCGTCCTTGGAGAACCCCTTCTTCTCCGCGGTCCCGTTGGCCCGCGCCTCCAGCGACGGCTTCACCGGCGCCAGTCCCACCGGGCCCAAGAGCTTCTTCTGCATCAGCATGAAGACCACGAGGCCCAGGAACATGCCCACGCCCGCGGAGCCAAAGCCGTAGTGCCAGCCGTACTTCTCACCCAGGGTGCCGCAGATGAAGTTGCCCAACATCGCGCCCAGGTTGATGCCCATGTAGAAGATGGTGAAGGCGCTGTCGCGACGACCATCCCCCGGCGCGTACAGCCCGCCCACCATGGTGGAGATGTTCGGCTTGAAGAAGCCGTTGCCCACAATCAGGAAGCCCAGGCCCGCGTAGAACATCGTCACGTTGGGGAGCGCCAGGACGAGGTGGCCGATCATCATCAGCGTGCCGCCGAGCACCACCGCCTTGCGCTGACCGATGAACCGGTCCGCGATGAAGCCTCCGACGATGGGCGTCAGATACACCAGGCCGGTGTACGTCCCGTAAAGGCTGAGCGCCTCGCCAGTGGTCCACCCGAACCCACCGTTGACCTTGCTCGTGAGGAAGAGGACGAGCAGGCCTCGCATGCCGTAATACGACATGCGCTCCCACATCTCGGTGAAGAACAGGAGATACAGCCCTCGCGGGTGCCCCTGGCGGGCAGCGCCCGCGGCTACGGTTCCTTGCATGCCGTGGTTTCCTTCGCTTCGGTGGTCGGGTGTGACTGAAAGAGCACTTGACTGTAGCAGACAGCGCAACAGCTATGCGCAAGTGGACAACAGGGGCGGCCGAGAATTCCCCAGCCCCCTGGCCCGCTCAGTTCACGTCAGGGCGCGTCGTGAAGCCCGCACCTCAACCCAGCCGACCCACGCGCGACTCACCCTGCCCCTCGGAGCCGTTGCCTGACGAGGAGCGTCCCCCCGGGGGACGAAGGGGCAGGTGCACCTCTACCTGAGTGCCCTTCCCCGGCGTGCTACGGACCTGAATGCGCCCGCCATGGCTCAAGATGATGCGCCGGCTGAGAGCCAGGCCCAGGCCCGTCCCCTCGCCCGCGGCGCGGGTGGAGAAGAAGGGCTGGAACAGCCGCTCCATGTCCTCGGCGCGGATGCCCACGCCATTGTCGCTGATGGTGACGACGGCCTCGTCGCCCTGGCAGGCCGTGGCGACTCGGACGCGGCCCTGCTCGCCCACGGCGCGCAAAGCGTTGTCCAGGAGGTTGAGCCACACCTGGTTGAGCGAGCCGGGGTCTCCCTGGATGGGCATGGTGCATTCGTAGGCCCGCTCCACGGTGACACCCGAGGGCACCTTCCACGTCAGCACGCCGAGCGTCGAGTCCAGCAGCGTGTCCAGCGACAGCATGATGGGCGCGTCGGAGGAGCGGGTGAAGGCGAGCAGCGACTCGGCGAGGTGGCGGATGCGCTGGCCGCACTCCTCCATCACCTCCACCATCGCGCGGCTCATCTCCGCGTCCGGAGAGCTGTCCGACAGCACCTCCTTCAGCGGCGTCAGCGCGTTCATCAGCCCGTTGAGCGGATTGCGCACCTCGTGCGCGAAGCCCGACGTCAGCAGGCCGATGGCCGCCAGCCGCTCATTCTCCGCGGAGCGCACCGCCGCTTCGCGCAGGCGCAACTGCGTTTCGATTCGCGCCAGCAGCTCGCGCGGGCTGAAGGGCTTGCCCAGGTAGTCATTGGCGCCCGTGCCCAGCGCCTCCACCTTGGCGGAGACCTCCTGCCGCGCGGTGAGCAGGATGACGGGGATGTCCACCGTCGCGGTCTGCTCGCGCAGGGCCACCAGCATCTGGAGGCCGGACAGCACGGGCATCATCACATCCGACACGATGAGGTCCGGCCGCTCCGCCATGGCGCGCTGCCGGCCCTCCTCACCGTTGACGGCCTCCATCACCCGGTAGTGCTGCTTCAGCAGACCCGCGATGAAGCCGCGAATCTCCACGTCGTCCTCCACCACGAGGATGCGGGGCGCATCCGGCCCCGGCCCCGCGTGGTCCCTGGCTGGAGCCACCACGGACGCGCGGCCGTTGTCGGGTACGCCCGTTTCCAGCGACGGGAACGAGCCGGAGATGCGGCGCTCCCGGCGCACGGGCATCTCCGCGCGGCGGCGCTCGCGCAGGTCCTCGCGGATGTGCGCGCGGCCCTTGGGCAGCCGCACGCGGAAGGTGGAGCCCTTGCCCAGCTCGCTCGTCACGCTGATGCCGCCGGAGTGCAGCTCCAGCGTCTCCTTCACCAGCGCAAGTCCAATGCCCGTGCCGCCAAAGCGGCGCGTGCCGCTGTTGTCCGCCTGGGCGAAGCGGTCGAAGATGACCTTCGTGTCCTGCTGGGAGATGCCCTGGCCGGTGTCCTCCACGTCCACCAGCACGTCCTTGTCGTCCTCGTGCACGCGCACCGTCACCCCGCCCGTCTGGGTGAACTTCAGCGCGTTGGACAGCAGGTTCTGGAAGACGATGTCCATGCGCTCGTGGTCCACCTCCACGGGCGTCACCTCCTGCCCCTCCAGGCGCAGGTAGACGTCCTGCCGCTCCGCCATGGCGTGGAACGGCGGCAGCACGGTGCTCAGGAAGCCGTTGAGCTCCAGCGGCTGGTAGCGCAGGCGCGCCTTGCCCGATTCGAGCTGCGCCAGGTCCAGCAGGTTGTTGATGAGGCGCAACAGGCGCTGGGCGCTACGCTCCATGGTGGCCACGTGCTGCATGACCACTTCCGGGTTGTTCTCCTCGCCCCGGCGCTCCAGCGACTCCAGCGTCAGCAGGATGAGGGTGAGCGGGGTGCGCAGCTCGTGGCTGACGTTGTCGAAGAACTCGCTCTTGAGCCGGTCCAGCTCCTGCTGGCGCAAGAGCGCGTCGCCCAGCTTGCCGTTGGCCTCCTTGAGGGCCTGGGTGCGCTCCGCGACGCGGTCCTCGAGGGCCACGTTGGCGCGGAAGATTTCGTCGTAGCGCTGCTGCAGCTCCACCAGCGAGCCCATGATGGCCTGGTTCTGGGAGCGGAGCGCTTCGTCCTTGCGCTTCAGCTCGCGCCGCCCGTCCAGCCAGCCGCCCATGGAGAAGCCGGCGGTGGCCAGCGACGCCACGCCGAAGACGGGGTGCGCCCAGCCCAGCGCGCCAACGACGAGCCCGCTCACCGTGCCCAGCAAGAGGCCCAGGTGGTGGCCCCACTGCGACATCGGGTCCGCCCAAGACAGGTGATAGCGGCAGACCGGCGCGCCCAGCACCTGACACTCCGACTCGCGCACCTCCGCGGGCAGCAGGCCCCAGATGGTGGGGATGGAGGCGAACTGCCCCATGCGCAGCTCACAGATGTTGCGGCTCTTCTCCGGCGTCTTGCTGGAGTACGTGAGCACCAGCTGCTTCTGCTCCAGGAACTCCACGTGGAAGCTGCCCACGCGGTTGTAGCTGGGCGCCAGCTCGATGGTCTTCAGGTAGCACATGCGCGGCGAGCCAAAGGCCCGCAGCAGGTAGAACGCGAAGCCCATCGCCTCCGGCGTGGCCAGGAAGAGGCCCGCGTTGCGCATGAAGTGCACATCGCCGGACTCCTTCATCAAGAGCGCGGACAGCCGCTCCAGGAAGGGCAGCGAGATGTAGTTGGCGTGCGTGCGCAGGTACTCCAGCGACAGCGGGATGTCGTGCCGGGCCCACAGCGCCTGCAGCCGCTCCACGCCGTACGTGCGCTCGAAGTACAGCAGCAACGTGGACGTCGTGCGCACGCTGACTTCGGGGGCATTGTCGGGCGTCTCCGGCCCCCCGCCTGACATGACTTCCCCTATCCCTTCGCTCAAGCACGCACTCCCTCGGTGACGACCAGCACCGAATACTTGAGCGTATCCGGATCTCGCAGCATCCGCAGGTAGGCCTGGCAGAACTCACCATAGGCGACCTCGGAGCCGAAGGCGGGCGTCACCACGGGAGCCAGCGCCGCGAAGCGCGTCTCCCAGTCCGCCAGGAAACGGTCATCCGCCGTGCCGGCGACGACATACTGGGGCGTCACGTGCACCCGGATGTCGCGCAGACCCGCCCGACGGAAGGACTGGAACAGCTTGCGCCCGACGAACAAATCGAACCCCTGGGAGGCGAGCCCCCGCTCGAAGCACCGCGCGCCCTCCTCCAGCCCCGCCGGGAGCGGCCAGTTGTTGAGGCCCTGACCGTCGATTTCGGACACCACGACGCGGCCACCCGGCCGGGTGACGCGGATGAGCTCCGCGAGCGCGGCGTCCCGGTCCGACAGGTACTCCAGCACGTACTGGCTCCAGGTGTAGTCGAACGCGGCGTCGGGCAGGCCCGTGCGGCGGATGTCTCCCCGGATGAAGCGCGCCTGGGGCAGCCCCGCGCAGCGCTGGATGGCCTCGGCCAGCCGCACGTCGCTCAGGTCCATGCCCAGGACGCTGCCCTCACCGCCGACGATGCGCGCCATGGTCCGAGAGATTCCACCCGGGCCACAGCCCGCATCCAGCGCCCGGGCCCCCGGCGTCAGCCCGGTGGCCAGTAGCAGCGCGCGGGCGTCGTCCGCCTGCTCCTGAAGGAGCAGCCGGCGCGTCTCCGCCTCGGACTCCATGATGTAGCTCAAGCCTTCCCCCGCGCCGCGCGGCCGCGCGCCCGCGCCTCTCCTCCCGTGCGCTGGACACGCTCGAAGATGGAACGGAACAGCTCCACCCACCGGCGCACCATGGAGCGGTGGAAGAACCACTCGGAGAAGCGGCCGTGGGACGTGAAGCCCGCGGCCTCCAGTGCCTTGAAGTCCTCGTCGGCCGCGAGCGCCACCACGGCGGAGCGTCCGTGCTCCCGGGCGTGCTCCTCGCAACGCTGGATGAGCGCGCGCACCGCGGCGGCCTCGTCCGGGTGCCCCGGCTCCAGCACCACGAACCAGAAGGCATTGGTCTTCTCGATGAGGTTGATGCCCGGGCTGCCCTCTTCCTGGAGCGCGATGGCCAGCGGGCCCGTCTCGCCATCCACGACGAAGACACGCCGGGCCCGGTGGAGCCCGTGGGCCGCGTAGCGCGACGACAGGGCCTCCAGCCGCATCTGGTCCGCCTGCAGGTCCTCGGCGAGCACGCGCACCACCTCGCCCCGCTCCCGCAGGAAGAACTCCAGGCGCGCGCAGTCGGCGTCGGACGCCTCGCGCACCGCGGGCAGCGAGCCCTGGGGCGAAGGCTCCGTGCCGTCCAGCTCCAGGCGCATGTACTGGAAGTGCCGCAACCAGCTCAGCCCGTGGCTGTCCATGACGCGCAGCAACCACGTGCCGAGTCGGCTCGGCCACCGGTTGTCCTCGCGCCAGGAGAAGCGGATGAAGTCGATATCCTCGTGGGCCTCGCCCAGCTCGATGGCCAGCGCGGACAGCTCGTGGGCAATCTGGTCCTGCCGGTGGAAGCCCGGCCGCACCGCCAGGTGCTGCACCAGCCACGTGCGGGAGTGGATGCGCAGGCCCGCGACGTGCCCCTGCACGCCATCCGCGTCGTTGTAGACAAGCGAGCTGCCCAGCTCCCCGGACGCGCACAGCTGATGGTGCGTCCGCTCCAGGTCGTCGAGGTATCTGGCCTCGCCCCCGAAGGGGTAGTCCGGATGGAAGCCGTAGTGGGCCGCCTCCATCATCCGCCAGATGTCCTGGAACGGGAACCGTCCGCCGTCCGCCACCGTCTGGTTGCGCGAGGAGATGAAGGCGGAGAGGACCGCGTTGCGGACCGAGGGAGGAACCTCCAGGAACCGCACGCCGCAGCGGTACGGCCGCAGCGGGTTGTCCGCGCCCTCACCGGAGGACACCCCATCCACCGAGCGGACCTCCGCGCGACACGCCACCTCGCTGCCGTCGGGCAGCAAGAGCGACATTTCCAGCTGGGAGCCGGCGGGGAGGACTTCGCAGGAGGCGTCGATGGCGAAGGACAGGCCGCGGCTGCTCATGTCCAGCACGGAGCGCGTCATGCGCTTGCCGCTGAACGGCGCGCTGAAGGAGACGAGGAAGCGGTGGTCCGGTCCCGGGCGGAAGCGCTGCAGGCCCCGCCGGTTCTGCACCCCCAGGGTGCGCGGCACGCTCAGGGTGACGGCCCCTTCCCCGCGCTGCAGGACGCTGGTGGCGCCCAGGTAGCTCTGCCCGCTCACCTCGAAGGAGAGGTTCAGCACGTCGCCGGCGGAGATGGGGCAGCCGCCGACGTTGACACCCCGCAGCACCGAGCGGCCATCGACCAGGTCCACCAGGGGCGCCTCGAGGATGAACTGCACCGAGGGGGTGTCCGGGTAGTGCACCCACAGGGCGGAGCCCCGGCGGACCGCCTTGCGCAGGGCGGCCAGCACACTCACCGGGTCGCGCACCACGGCGAGGGGCGCCGCCGACGTCTCCTCCAGCGAGCCGCTCCAGGAGAGCCCCAGCCGCAGCGCGTGCTCCGCGCCATTGCGCACCGGACTGACGTGACGCACCAGGGCCCGGCGGGACTTCAGGACCCAGCGGCCCTCGCGTTCGATGTGCAGGTCATCCAGCACGGCGCCGGGAAGGAAGGCGCCTACCGACGCATCCATGGGGACCTGGAGCGCGGCGCCGAAGTTGCCCACGTCCAGACAGCGCGCGGTGTAGCCCCGGCCCAGGAGCCGGAAGCCCGCTTCCATCCGCGAGTTGGGCGTGACGCGCGCGGAGGCGCGAAGCTGGAGGATGTTGGTGATGCGCCGGCCCAGCTCGGGGATGGTGAGACTGTCGTCCAGCGTATTGAAGACGTGCCCCTCCGCGGCCGTCTCCACGAGTTCCTCCAGTCCCTGGCGGTCCGACTGCGCGCACACGAAGACGCGCACGGCCTCCGGGGCGGCCCTGTCGACATGTCTCAGGAAACGCCGCGCGTTCTCCGGGGGCGCGATGATGAGGGTGGGCGCGGAGGACTCCATCCTCCGTGTGGCTTCGACCTGGGACTCCACCGCCACCACGCGGTGAATTCCCAGGACCTCGGCCAGCGCGGCGCGCCGGCCCTCGTTCGGATGCACAATCAGGACGTCCTGAGTGGGGACACTCATGCTCTCTCCTCGACGGGAAAGGCGTTCAGATGGAGAAGGGGCAGAGCCATCGTCTGCCCACGGGCCACAGGTCCGGTGCCGCCCCCTCTCCACCAGCCGATCGCGTGTTCTCGACCCCGAATGTGTGGCTTGTCCAAGCTTGACAGCAAGGCGACTGCCTCCCTCCGGGCCGACCCGGAGGATTGCGCGCAGTCTACCCTCTCCGCGCCGTCAGGTGATGCGACCATCCACCGCTCTTGCACGAAGGGGGACGGTGGCAGAGTCGACCCAGGGCGCGCCAGCGACAGGCGTCCGTCCGCCCGGCAGCCAACTTCCGACGAGGTGGCCTGGCACCGGCGGGCGAGTTAAATGTCGACCAGGCCAGGAGGGCCCATGAGCACCGAGGTGGATTACGCGCAGGAAATCCAGGAGCTCAAGCGTTCCATGAACGCTGTGATTCTTGCGCACTACTACCAGGAGAGCGAAGTCCAGGATGTCGCGGACTTCGTTGGAGACAGCCTCGCTTTGGCGCAGGCGGCGGAGCGCACGGAAGCGGACGTCATCGTCTTCTGCGGTGTGCACTTCATGGCGGAGACGGCCAAGATCCTGAATCCGACGCGGCAGGTCCTGCTGCCGGACCTGAAGGCGGGGTGTTCGCTGTCGGACCGGTGCCCGCCCGCGGCCTTCAAGGTTTTCAAGGAGAAGCACCCGGGCGCCTTCGTGGTGAGCTACGTCAACAGCTCCGCGGCGGTGAAGGCGATGAGCGACGTCATCTGCACGTCCTCGAACGCGGTGAAGATCGTGAACCAGGTGCCCAGGGACCGGCAGATCCTCTTCGCCCCGGACCAGCACCTGGGACGCCACGTCATGAAACAGACCGGCCGGGACATGGTGCTGTGGCCGGGCAGCTGCATCGTCCACGAAATCTTCAGCGAGAAGAAGCTGGTGGGGCTCAAGGTCGAGCATCCGGACGCGGAGGTCGTCGCCCATCCGGAGTGTGAGCAGGCGGTGCTGCGGCACGCGGACTTCATCGGCTCCACGAAGGGGCTGTTGGATTACGTGCTCAAGAGCCCGAAGCAGAAGTTCATCGTCGTGACGGAGGCGGGCATCCTCCATCAGATGAAGAAGGGCGCGCCCCAGAAGACCTTCATCCCCGCGCCCCCCGACAACGGCTGCGCGTGCAACGAGTGCCCGTACATGCGGCTCAACACGCTGGAGAAGCTCTGGAAGTGCATGAAGGAGCGGACCCCGGAGCTGACCATGCGGGAGGACCTGCGCGAGGCGGCCCGGGCGCCGTTGCAGCTCATGCTGGAGTGGTCCAGATAGAGCGGAATCTGTCGTCACAGCGGACATTTGCCAACTCGCGTCTTGCGCCGGAAAGGCCGGGGTGCAATGGAGCCATCCGTGGCCTTCCGATTTCTCGCAGTCCCGTCGCACCGGCTGGTGAATCACCCCCAGTCGCTGCCGGTTGATGAGCGCCTCGAGCCGGACCTCCCCCCGGTCCATGAGGCGGTGGAGCGTGCCCTGGCGGGCGCCGAGTTCCGCGATGTCCGCGCCAAGGACCGCATGCGCGCCCTGCTCCAGGGGGACCGACCTCCCACGCTGGGTTCCCCCGAGGCGGGGTTCGGTCCGTCGGCCGTCTTCGCCCAGCCGCCCCAGGACCTGCCCGCGCTGCTCAGGCTCGCGGACGAGCTGGAGAGCCTGGCCCGTCGCGAGGCCGGCGAGCGCGCGCTGGTGTGGAAGTGCGGCGACTGTGGTGCCCGGTACGCGGTGCCCGTGGCGCTGGTGCGGCAGGTGTCCATCCGCTGCGAGCGGTGTGGGACGCCGGTGGAGCTCAACGCCACCCGCAGCCTGGGCGAGGAAGCCCTCATCGACCCGTTCCAGGGCGCGGTGAACCACAGCCGCAAGGAGCTGGCGGTGTTCTTCCGCGAAGCCATGGCCCGGGGCTGGCCCGTCCTGGTGGCCGAGGACAAGCGGGTGGCGGCGGCTCCGAGCGGCCCGTCCGCCTGAAGCGGTCCGCGGCATACAAAGCGGTTCTCGCGCCGGACGGGGGACGGTAGCCTCCGCCGCTCATGCGGCACGCGCTCGTCCAGCTCCTTCGTTGCCCTCGCTGCCGCAGAGGCGCCCTCCGTCCCGAGGCGCCCACGCCGGTGTTGATGTTCGGCCCCCTGCGCTGCCCGGAGTGCCGCGCCAGCTATCCGGTGGCCGAGGGCGTCGCTGACCTCGTGCTGGAGCATGGCTCCGCCGGAGGACTGCAGCGGGGCCTGGAGAGTCGCTGGGTGGCGCGCTCCTACGAGCGTCATGTCCGCCCCGCGCTCCAGCGCGCCCTCTTGCGCCAGCCGCTCGACACGGACAGCGAGTACCTCCTCTACCGCAGCCTGCTGGGCACGCCCGACGGACCGGTGCTGGACCTGGGCTGCGGCACGGGCCTGGTGGCGAGGCGGCTCGCGCGAGAGCCGGCCTTTCCCCTCGTCGCGGGCCAGGACCTGTCCCCCGCCATGCTGGAAGAAGGCGTGGCCCAGGCACGCGAGGCGGGCGCCACGGTGGACTTCCTCCGGGCACAGGCCCCCGCGCTCCCCTTCCTCGACGGCACGCTCGGCGCGGTGCTGATGGCCGACTCGCTGCATTACCTGGAAGACCTGGGCCGACTGATGCTGGAGGTGGCGCGGGTGCTGCGTCCGGGGGGCCGCTGGGTGGCGAGCACCTATGCGCCGCCGGGCTCCGCGTCCGGATTCCTGCACCGCCGCGTGGGCCTTCACCCTCGGGCGGAGGCGACATTGCGCGCGGCGACCAGCGCGGCGGGACTGGTGCGCTTCGAGCGCGTGGCCCTGCCGCCGCTGCTGGTGCTCAAGGCGGAGAAGGGCTCCGCCGAGTCGCTCAGATGAAGATGCCGGCGGAGGCGTCGTAGCGACGGGCCTCGTCCAGCTTCAGCTCGGCGGGACGGCCGCGCAGCGCGTCCATCACCTGCCGCTTGGGCTTCTGGCACTTGGAGCACTCGCACGAGCCCTTCTTGCAGGTGCAGTCCGCCTTGCTGCCACACTGGCACTTGGCGGCCATCAGCGAGTCGAGCGCGTCCAGTGGACGGTCCACCTCACCGCCCGTGGGCCGCGCCTTCTCGGGGGCGGGAGCCGCCTCCGAAGAGGCGCTGTCGGGCGACGGCTTCTGGGCCTCCGCCGACTTCTCCCGTGCCGCCTGGGCGTGGGCCTCACAGGCGCTCGCCGCGCGGGGAGCGAGCAGCAGCAGACCGCTGGCCAGCAGCCCCGCGGCCACCATCGTCGCGTTGCGTGTCATGTGCATGCTCTCCTTCGGGAGACTCTCGGCCTCGGCTCCCGTCCATCGGCGCCTATAGCGCAGCCCCCGTCGACTGCCAAGGTCGACGGCCATACCTTTGTCTACCCCGACGCGCTGCTCCAGACGCCCCGCGTCGGTTGCTCGCCGGGCAGGAAAGCGGCGCATACAGTCCGGCACCTCTCGTGACGAACCCCAACGCTCGCTTTATTCACATCGCCGCCCTGGTGCTGGGCGCACTGCCCCTCTGGGTTTCGCGCCACCTGCCCATGGTGGACCTGCCGCAGCACCTGTACCTCATCTCCGTGCTGCACCGGCTGGATGACCCGAGCACGTTGTACCCCCAGCTGTTCGAGGCACGACACGCGCTGACGCCCTACCTGGGCTACTACTACCTGGTCAGCGCGCTGAACTGGCTGTTGCCGCTGGACCTGGCCAACCGCGTCTTCCTCACCGCGTACGTGGTGGGCCTGCCGCTGAGCCTGGGCTTCCTGCTGCGCTCGCTGGGCCGGCCCACGTGGCCCGCGCTGCTCGCCCTGCCCTTCGCGTACGGCGACAGCTTCGGTTGGGGATTCATCAACTACTGCGCGGCCCTGCCGCTGACGCTGTTGTGCTGCGGCTTCTTCGTGCGGGCGCTGGAGGACGTGCCCCGGCGACGAGGCTGGACGGCGGCGCTGGCGGTCTGCCTCGTCACGGTGCTGCTGTTCCATGTCCAGGCCTTCGGGTTCCTCGCGCTCGGGCTGCCCTGGCTGCTGCTCACCACCGCCGTGCCTGAGGACGCCACCGCTCGTGGACTCGCGCAGCGGCTGCGGCCCCGCGTGCCGGCCTTGCTGGGCGTGGTGCCGGGCGTGGCGTTGTTCCTGGGCTGGGTGGTGCTGCGCTTCGGCGAGCCGCCGGACATCCAGCCCGGCGCGCCCTGGAAGGCGTGGGGCCCGACGTTCTCCCCGCAGAACCTGGGCTGGAAGAGCTTCGCGCAGAACCGCGCGGAGCTGTTCGACGTGCTCGCCAACACGCTGCGCGACGGCTCGGACCGGTGGGCGATGTACGCGGTGGGCGCGGTGGCGCTCGCGGGCTGGGTGGCGGCGCTCGTGCGTCCGGGGCCCACGGGCACACAAGGTCCGGTGGCACGCGCGCGGCTGCTGGGGCTGGGGGTGCTGGCGCTCGCGCTCTACTTCCTGCTGCCGTTCGATATCCGCGGCTACGTCTACTACCTCAACACGCGCTACGCGCACCTGGCCGCCGCGCTGCTGGTGGCCACCGCGCCCGCGACGATTCCGGAGTGGCGGCTGCCCCTCAAGTGGGCCGCCGCGGCCTGCACGCTGGTGCTGGCCTTCACGCTGGGCCGGGGCTTCCGCGCCTTCTCCCGCGAGGCGACGGAGTGGGAGGGGCTGGTGGCGGCCACCGCCCAGCGGCCTCGCGTCATGGGCCTCATCTATGACCCGGGCTCGCGCGTGGTGCGCTTCCCCGTGTTCATCCACTCCGCGGCGGTGCTGGCCCGTGAGCGCGGAGGCGTGCCGAACTTCACGTTCGCCTCCACGCCGCACTCGCCGCTGCGCTATCGCGACGAGGTGCCGCCCACCTTCCCGTCGGAGTGGCGCCCGCAGGACGTGGACCTGGACACGCAGGGGGCCTGGTACGACACCTTCGTGGTGCGCGGCGTCCACCCCTCGCAGGTGTTCGGCGCGCGACTCCAGACGGAGCTGACGGTGGTGGGCCAGTCGGGCCGAAGCTGGCTGGTGCGCCGCCGCTGAAGCCGCGCCGCGCACGAATGTGGGCCAGTGGGCGGCGTGCCGGCCCGAGCGATGCCCGGGGCCCGCTTCGCGCGTTACAAGGCCCGCATGAAATCCTCCGCCCTGGACCCTCGCTCCCTGCTGGACGCGCTGCGCGCCGGCACCTCGCTGCCTGACCTCCCCGTCCAGGCGGTGGAGTCCGCGCGGGCGCTCGCGAAGGACCTGGGCACCGCGACGCCGGCCTCCGTGGAAGCCCTCCCGGAGCCCCTCGCCGCCGCGCTCCTCGAAGCCGCCGTGCTCGACGGCCAGGTCGCGCTGCCCGAGGCCCTGTCCGCCTCGGCGGTGAAGCCCCTGGCCAAGCTCGCCAAGAAGGCGCTGTACCGGTTGCGCTCACGCGGCGTCGCCATCGCCGAGCCCCCTCGCACGGCGCCCCCGGAGGCCCCTCGGCCCTCCCCCTCCCCCGAGGCGCTCCCGGCCCTGGCCAGCACGGTGACGGGCCGAGGTGAGCGGGCCCTCGTCATGGGCCGCGTGCTGCGCGCGGGTGGCATCGAGATGGTGCAGGCCCTCATCTCCGACGAGGAGGGCGTCCTCCAGTTGCAGCTCCAGGAGGCGAGCCGGAGCATCTGGCGCCGCATCCTCAAGGACGGACTGGAGCAGGGCGGCACGGTGGAGCTGCCCCAGCACGAGGCGGCGGCCCTGCTGGCCGAGGCCGCCGGCCTCAACCTGCGCGCCCACACGCCCTT
Source organism: Myxococcus sp. CA056 (assembly GCF_013336715.1). NCBI lineage: Bacteria > Pseudomonadati > Myxococcota > Myxococcia > Myxococcales > Myxococcaceae > Myxococcus > Myxococcus sp. CA056. The sequence continues at coordinate 619,296 of NZ_JABUMT010000004.1, read as the reverse complement.
TCCCGAGGGGCTCGATGTCGCGCTGCGCCACTTCGGCGTGCAGCCCCAGCTCGAGCCCACCACCCTCCCCCCGCCCGAGCCGGAGGACGTCCGCCACGCGCTCGACGGAGACCTGCTGCACGAGACACCGGAGCTGGCGGCGTGGCTCCCACCGGAGTCCATCACCAGGCGCCTGCTCGCGAAGCTGGACGAGGTGGTGGTCAGCCCCCTGGCGCTCAGCGACGTACAGCGCCAGGACCAGCTCCAGGGCGCGGTGCGCACGGTGACGCAGGAGTACTTCACCCCCGACATGTCCCGTCGCTACGCCCTGCGGCTGTGGAGGATGGCGGACTTCTTCGAGCGGACCGGGCGGAAGCGCGAGGCCGAAGTCGCCCGGGGTGAGGCGCGGCGCCTCTTCCACGGCGCCACGCAGCCCTTCTCCCGCTTCGCCGAGCATCTCTTCGAGAAGGTGGTTGGTCTGGTCGCCGCCGCCGGAGCCCGCGAAGAGGCCGCCGCCCGGCGAGCTGGGGGGGCCCCTGGCGCCAGTGCGCCCTCGCCCGCGGAGGCCGCCCCCACCCAGGAGCGGCGCAGCCCCGGCGGCCTCATCCTCCCCTGAGCCCTGGGGAGGATGGGCCCTGCCGAGTCCTTCAGTCCGGCGAGACGCGGGCGCGCAGCAGCAGGTCCAGGTTCTCCTGCTCCCAGGCCTGGGCCCGCGTGTAGTCGTGGAAGCGCTTCTCGTGCTCGATGAGCTCCGGCGGGTGGATGCACCGCCGCCCGTCGTCGCCCTTCCTCGTCCGGTAGATGTGGTGGAGCATCTCGTGGAAGACAATCCACTCCACGAAGTAGCGGGGCACCACCGGCTGGTCCAACGCCGGATGGATGCGGATGACCTTGGAGTCCGCCGAGTAGGAGCCCATCTTGATGCTCTTGCGGGGCCCCTTCACCCGAGGCGCCGGGCCGTAGGTGATGGCCGCATCGATGCGACGGGTGCTGAAGTACCGCTCGTTGAGCCGTTCGAAGATGCGCTCCAGGTCGTGGTGCTGACCCAGGGGCTCCAGCCGGATGCGCTTGCGCATCTGCGCCGGAGACAGCCGCCGGATGTACATCTTGTTGCGCTCGATGTAGCGGTCCAACAGCGTGCTCGCCTCCGGGTCCCCTTTGCGCACGAAGCTGGCCAGGGCCTGCACGACGTCATCCGGCGCCGCCAGGAACATGTGGTGCAGCCGCAGCCGCCACATCGCCCGGTGACGTTGGAAGGTCAGCATCGTGTGCGTGTTGTCGTGGACCTCCACCGCCACCTTCGCGCGTAAGCGCGTGCGGAGGCGGCGTTCGAGCACGCGTCTCCAAACCTTCACGAGCCGGTTCGGTTCTGGTGCGACAGGCTGCTGTCGCACTACCCGTCCGGCCGTGTAACTCCTCTTCGTCACGATGTTTTTCTGCTTCTTGAGGCGCGCCATGGAGCGCCGGATTCTACGGCCCCGTCTGACATGCGCAATGCGCGCGCGCCTCGGAAAAGCTAGGAAATCCAACGACTTAAGGGCACTCAAGCCCACCCAGTCCCACTTGTCCGATTCGGGGGGAGCACGGCCCATACGGGCAAGTGCCCGTCCGGACTAGCGCCGGACCTTGCAGGGGACCTGGAGCACGAGCGGCCCCGGGGTCGCCTGCTCGATAAGGTAGGGTATTGCCCCCCGAGGTGCGCGTCGTCCGGGGCAGTCGTAGGCCACCTTGATGGGGCCGGGCGGCAGGGCCAGGAGCCGGTTGACGGGCAGCCGCTCGCCCCCCTCCTGGCGAAGGATGGTCTTCGCCGGGGCCTCGAACCGCACCTCGACCAGGGAGGGAGCTGGCGGAGGAAGGCCGGACCCGCCGTTCGCCGTGCCGCCGGGAGCCGCCGCCACCACTGCCGGGTCCGGAGTCGAGGGCACGGGCGACGGAGGGGCGGCCGCCTCGGGGGCGGTCGGCGTCGGCGCGGGTGGAGGGGCCACGGTTGGGGGCGCGGCATTCACGGCGGGAGGCGGCGTATTGGCCCGCACCGGAGCCGACGGCCGTACCTGCTGTTCCTCCAGCGCCCTTCGGGAGAGGTCCTGAGACGACATCGGCACGGGGCTCCGGAGCCGGCCGTAAAGCACCCAGAGCAACATGGCCCCCAGCGCCAGCAGCAGGAGTCCGCCGGCGATGGCCAGCAGGAGCCCTCGCGGATTCGTGCGTCCGGTGGTCGCGCGCGTGTCGGGGTAGTCGTAGCCGGCGTACCCGGCGGTGGACTCGTCGTCCTCGCCGTCGTCGCGGAGCGAAGCCGTGGGATTCGTGTGCGCCGCCGACATGCTGGAGTCGGTGTGGAAGTTCTCGTCCTCGTCGCCCACGGCCTTGCCACCCCGGGACGCGGGCATCTGCGGCCGGGAGGCATGGCGGTGGCTCACCGTCGCCGGGGTGATGGAGACGGACTGGGACGCCTCCACGTCCACCGACGACATGCGCCGCATGGGCGTGGTGAGCGACGCCTCCACGTCCACGGACGACATGCGCCGCATGGGCGTGGTGAGCGACACCGACTGCGAGGACTCCTCGTCCAGCGGCGACATGCGTCGCATGGGCGTGGTGAGCGACACCGACGCCTCCACGTCCAGAATGGACTGACGCCGGATGGGCATCGTCATGTCGCCGGAGGCCTCGCCCATGTCGAAGTCTCGGGGGTCCTGCGGCACGGGCGTCGGGGCCCGGCGGGGCGGCGCGGCGGCGGGCGTCGGTGGAGTCGACACGCGACGGGAGCGGGTCTCCACCGGCGAGGGCGTCTTGGCGACGGGCGCTTCCGCGAAGCCGGCCGCGCGGGGCGACGGCAGCGGCTCCAGCGGAGCGACGGCGCGCGGCGGCTCGGAGGGGGACATGCCCGAGCGGCGCGGCGGGGTCGGCGGCGCGGTGAGTGGCTCCACCGCCGACAGCGACCGAGGCGTGGGAGGGAACTCCGATTGGGTGCTGGAGCGGCGCACCGGCGGGCCCGGAGGCGGCGTGACAGGCGCGCGGCCCCGCCCCCGCTGCGGAATGGTGGACTCTCCGTCCCCCATGTCCTCTTCATCCGGGTCCTGCAGCTCCGACGGAACCACGTATCCGGTGGGCGCGGTCCGGATGGCGGTGGACATGTCCTCGTCCGCGTCCTCATGGGCACCACGATGCCCGGTGGGCAGCTCGCGTGGGCGCGCCATCTGCGTCGCCGGCTCCGGCTCGTCCGCGTAGCGCGCGGCCGGAACGGCCTCGGCGGAGACTCGGCGGGGGGTGGGCCGCGCGGTGAGCCCGGGCACCGCCGTCACGGCCCCGGGCGACGGCTCCGCCATGGGCGTGGTGGACGACAACGTCGGCGCGGTGACCTCCAGCGGGGCCAGCCTGGACGGCGCCTGCATCAGCCGGTTCCCCGCCAGGGGAACGGTGGCCTGGGTGCGTCCCACCGGCCTCGCCATGGGGATGTGGAGGATGGTGCGCTCCTCCTCCTCCCCCATCAGCCGGGCGATGTACTCGGACACGTCCAGGCTCTGCTGCAGCTCACCTGAGTCGAGGAACGCCTCCAGCTCCTCGTGCACCACCGCGGCGCGCGGGTAGCGCAGGTTGCGGTCCTTCGTCAGGCACCGCATGACGATGCGCGACAGCTCCAGCGGATAGTCGGGACGCAACAGGTGCGGCGCCGTCGGGTCGTCGAAGCGGATGGCGTAGAGAATCCCCTCCGTCGTCGGCTTGGCGAAGGGCTGCTTGCCGGTGGTGATTTCGTACAGCATGGTCCCCAGCGCGAAGATGTCCGCGCGGTGGTCCAACCGCTCCTGCGACACCTGCTCCGGCGCCAGGTAGAGGAACTTGCCCTTGATGACGCCCGGCTTGCTGCGCTCCATGAACGCGCCGGCCTTGGCGATGCCGAAGTCGACCAGCTTGACGCGCCCGTCATAGCCAATCATCACGTTCTGCGGACTGACGTCCCGGTGGATGAGCTCCAGCGGACGGCCATCCACGCCCCGGCTCTGGTGCGCGTAATCCAGTCCCGCCGCCACCAGCGAGCAGATGCGCGCCGCCACGCCGCAGGGGACCGTGGCGCCGAACTTCAGCTCCTCCGCCATCACCCGGCGAAGGTCCACGCCCTCCACGTACTCCATGGCGATGAAGATGTTGTCGCCCTCCTTCCCCAGCTCGTGCACCTGCACGATGTTGGGGTGGCTGAGCTGCGCGGCGATGCGCGCCTCGTCCAGGAACATCTGAACGAACTCGGGCTCCTCCGACAGGTACGGGAGGATGCGCTTGAGGACGACCAGCTCCGGATCCGGCGGACGGTGCGCCAGGAACAGCTCCGCCATCCCACCCACGGCGAGCCGCTTGATCAGCAGGTACTGTCCGAACGGGATGGCCGTCTGGGGGGAGTTCACGGAGGGAACAAGGCGTCTGACAGGGTGGGACAGGTTGGACTTTTCCCGAGCTTACCCACAATCAAACGGTTGGGGGAGCCGGGGGCCCACATCGACAGGTAGCGGACACCGACCTGGGGGTCGCGTCCAAAAAGAAACCGCCCCTCCCGACACAGGCGAGGGGCGGCGAAATCAGCGGATCATCCCGGAAGGGATGATGGGCCTGGAATTACGGCGCCGCGACCGTGCCAACCATGTCCGGGTCGCACGTCATGGGGTACAGCACGTAGGTGTAGTCGTTCTGCGTGCCAGGGATGACGCCGTCGCCGAAGGTATTGCAGTTGAAGCGGGAGCCACCGTCGGTGGTCACCGTTCCGCCGTCCGTGCAGGGCGTGTTGGTGAAGGTCTCCCAGACACCGCGGATGCCGTTGGGGAAGGTCACCGTGCCACCGTCGTCGGCCGACGCGCGCAGGTCGCAAGCCTGGTACGTCTTGTAGCTGGCCACCAGCACGCCGCCGGTCACCTCGAAGCCCACGTAGTTGTGGTTCTCCGGATCATTCGGGTACTGCCGCAGGGCCGCGGGCTTGGCATTGGTGATGGTGATGGGGCCCGGGATGTGGACGCGGGAACCGGCGAACTCGGGGTTGGGCTTCGTGCTGCCGCCCTCGGAGTTGCCGAAGTTAGCCGGGGCCGCGTTGTCCGGCAGGATCTGGCCGGAGCCGCGCTTGGTGATGGAGAGCTTGCCCTTGACGCCCGCGACGTTGAGCTGGAAGTCGCTCTTGATGACCGGGCGGTACGCGTCACGCCCGGCGGGGACGTTGTCGTCGCCATTCGGGTAGAAGCGGCGGAAGAAGCCGGTGATGGTCAACACGTCGCCCACCACGGGCTCGTAGTTGGTGATGACGTCGGTGTAGAACTTGTCGACGTAGATGCCTTCCTTCGGGAAGCAGGGGTTCACCACCCAGAAGCGGGCGATGAAGTCACCCGCGCTGCCGCGGGAGACATTGCTCACCGCCGTCACCACCACGTTGTCCAGGGTGACCGACTGGCCACGCTCACCGGCGGTGCGCAGGTTGCCGATGGGGCCCATGCCGTTGACGGGCGCGGGACAGTTCTGCGTGGGGCCGCCGTCCGTGCCAGCGTCCGTGCCAGCATCGCCGCACGTGCCCGAACAGCCCGGGCCGGAGTCTGGGGTCTCGTCGCCATCGTCACGACCGGAACAGCCCGCCACCGAAGCCAATACCGCCGCGGTGATCAGCGCTGCCGCGCCAAGAGTCTTGCGCAGTTGCATGTCTCGTATCTCCATTCTTGTCGCGGCGTCCCAAGGGTTGAAGTCGACGCCAGTCGGTCCGAGGATGTCGGCCTTATACCGGCGGCCCGCGGGGGCCGGCAAGGAAGCCACTCCCGCCAGGCCGGTGACACCTTCGTGAAATCGAGGAAGCCATGAACGCCCTACCCGCCTTCCTCCGAGGACTGCGGCCCACGCTGCACATCTCGCACCGCGGCGGCGCGTCACTCGCCCCGGAGAACACGATGGAAGCCTTCCGTCAGGCGGTGGAGCGCTTCCACACGGACATGCTGGAGCTCGACGTCCACGTGACGCGGGACGGCGAAGTCATCGTGGCGCACGACGACACACTGGAGCGTTGCACGGATGGCTTCGGGCCCCTTGCGGGGCAGACACTGTCGGAGCTGAAGAAGCTGGATGCGGGGTATGGATTCACCCCGGATGAGGGCCGGACATTTCCCTTCCGGGGCCAGGGCGTGCGCATCCCCACACTGAGAGAGGTGCTGCGCGCCTTTCCGGCGCTGCGCCTCAACGTGGAGTTGAAGCCAGACGTGCCCGGACACGAGGAGGTCTTCGCGCGGCTGCTGGAGGACGAAGGCGCGGTGGAGCGCGTGTGCATGGGCAGCGAGCAGGACGCGGTGGGCGAGCGGCTGGTCGCCCGGTTGCCCCACGCGTGTCACTTCTACCCCCGCGACGCGCTGGCCGCGCTCGTCATCGCGCTGCGCGGCGGAGAGCCGCCGCCGGAGGACCCGCGCTTCACCGTGCTCGACATGCCGCTGTACTTCGGCGAGGTGCGGCTGGTGGACGCGGACTTCCTGCGCGACTGCGCGGCGCGCGGCAAGTGGGTCAACGTCTGGACGGTGGATGACCCGGACGAGATGCAGCGGCTGCTGGAAGAAGGGGTCGGCGGAATCATGACCGACCGACCGGACCTGCTGAGGCAGCGAATGGACGACCTTACCAAGCCGGGTTAAGCCCCGGTTCCATGCCTCGTACCACCTCGCGCTCGCGCCCGTCCCCCTCTCCGGCCGCCGCCCCGAAGCCTCCCACCGAAGCCCGTCGGAGCGAGGCCGCTGCCCCCCGTGCGAAGAACGCGGTGAAGGAGAAGCCGAAGGTGAAGGCCCCCAAGGGGCGGCGCTTCGTGGCGCTCTCCGGCAACATCGGCGCGGGCAAGACGACGGCGGCGAAGATGCTCAGCCAGAGCTTCGGCTACGAGCTGTTCGACGAGCCCGTCATCGATAACCGCTTCCTGCGCGACTACTACTCGGACATGTCGCGCTGGTCCTTCACGCTCCAGCTCGAGTTCCTCATCCGTCGCGTGGAGCACCACGAGCTCATCCACTCGTACCGCCGCAGCTGCGTGCAGGACCGCACGCTGTACGAGGACCCGGAGATTTTCGCCAAGTACCTGCACGGCCTGGGGCACCTGACGAACGCGGAGCTGGACCTCTACTACGAGTACTTCCAGCGCCTGTCGCGCCACATCATCCGCCCGGACAAGGTCATCTGCTTCGAGGTCGGCAGCGTGGACGTGTTGTTGGAGCGCATCCGCACCCGCGGCCGCGAGGAAGAGAAGGGCATCCGCCCGCAGTTCCTCCGAGGCCTCAACGGCTACTACGCGTCCTTCCCCCAGGTGCTCCAGGAGAAGTACGGCGTGGAGTGTCTGGTGATGGATGTGTCAAACCAGGACATCCGCCGGGGCCGGGGCCGTGAGGAGTTCCTGGACCGCGTCTCCACCTTCCTGGCATGAGGCACGGGGGCCCACGCATGCGCCCCCCAGTCCCTGCATGGAAGGTGTGAGATGTCGGACATGACGCCCAAGCGAGCCAAGGACACGGAGGTGGTGATGACCCAACTCATCCTGCCTCCGGACGCCAACAACCTGAACGCGGCGTTCGGCGGGAAGGTGATGGAGTGGATCGACATCTGCGGCGCGGTGGCCGCCCAGCGTCACTGCCGGCAAGTCGTGGTGACGGCGTCCATGGATGACCTGCACTTCCACGCGCCCATCAAGGTCGGCTGGATTGCGCTCTTGCACTCGCGCGTGCTGGCCGCCTTCCGCACCTCCATGGAAGTGGGCGTGACGGTGCACGCGGAGAATCCCCTCACCGGCGAGCGCACGCTCACCACCAGCGCGCTCCTGACTTTCGTGGCCATCGACAAGGACGGCAGCCGCGTCCCGGTGCCGCCGCTGCTGATGGAGACGGACACCGAGCGCGAGTCGTTCCGGGAGGCCGAGGCGCGACGCGCCCAGCGCCTGGCGCGGCAGAAGGAAAACCAGTCCTGGTTGAAGGTGATGCAGCCCATCGCCGGGGCCTGAGCAGGCCCGCTCGGAATGGGGAAAGCACGAGGGCGGGCAGCACACCCACCCTCGTGTCGGCTCGCGAGCACCCGCCCACGCCTCAGGAAGCGTGGACCGTCGCGAGCCACGTCACGCCACGACGGGAACTCAGGTCGTGAACGAGGTGCCGCAGCCGCAGGAGGACTTCGCGTTCGGGTTGTTGAACTTGAAGCCCGCGCCAGTGATGGCGGAGACGTAGTCGATCTCCGTGCCGGCCAGGTACTGGGCGCTCATGCCGTCGGTGGCGAGCTTCACGCCGTCCTGCTCCCAGACGCTGTCGCCGGCCTTCGACTCCTTGACCAGGTTCAGGTCATAGCCGAGGCCGCTGCAGCCGGCCGGCACGACGCGGATGGAGAAGAAGTAGCCCTCGAAGCCCTGGTCCTTGATGACCTTCTTCACCTGCTGGATTGCGCCTTCCGTCAAACGCACGGCCTCGGGCGGGGCGGACTGGGGGGCCGTCGTGGTGGCCGGGGCGGGGGTCGTGGTCGTCGTATCCATGTCGGGAAAATCTCCTCTCGAACGGCCCTTTATAACGCCCGGGGCCGGAAAATCCATGGGACCGGCCGCCTGTCCGCCCCGGACGCTTCATCCCGAGCGGAACACGCCCCGCCCTCGGGTTATACCCCGCCCCATGGCCCCATCCTTCCGTGAGCTTCTGGCCGGTGTGAAACAGGAGATTCGCGAAGTCACCGTGGACGAGGTGAAGCGGCTCCTGGACGACCGGGCCCAGGTGAAGCTCATCGACGTACGGGAGGCGGACGAGTACGCGGGCGGACGGCTGCCTGGCGCCGTGCACATCCCCCGGGGCTATCTGGAGCTGCGAATCGAGGAGCGGGCCGGGCGGGACGAGGAGCTCGTCGTCTACTGCGCGGGCGGGACGCGCTCGGCGCTGGCGGTGAAGAGCCTCAAGGAGCTGGGCTACACACGCGTGGCCTCGCTGGCGGGCGGCTACAACCGCTGGAGCGACGCGGCGCTGCCGGTGGAGAAGCCCTTCGTGCTCACGGCCGAACAGAAGGAGCGCTACCGCCGACACCTCATCCTCCCGGAGGTCGGCGAGGAGGGGCAGGCGAAGCTCTTGAAGTCGCGCGTGCTGTTGATGGGCGCGGGCGGGCTGGGCTCTCCGGCGGCGCTGTACCTGGCGGCCGCGGGCGTGGGGACGCTGGGCATCGTCGACTCGGACGTGGTGGACCTGAGCAACCTGCAGCGGCAGGTGCTCCACACCCAGGAGCGCCGGGGCCAGCCCAAGGTCGTCAGCGCGAGGGCCGCGATTGAAGCCCTCAACCCAGACGTCCGCGTCATCCCCTTCCAGGAGCGGCTCACCTCGCACAATGTCCTGCGCGTGCTGGAGGGGTTCGACCTGGTCCTCGACGGCGGAGACAACTTCCCCACCCGCTACCTGCTCAACGACGCGTGCGTGATGAAGGGCCTGCCCAACATCCACGGCTCCGTCTTCCGCTTCGAGGGACAGGTGACGACCTTCGTCCCCGGCCAGGGGCCCTGCTACCGCTGCCTCTACCCCGCCCCGCCGCCGCCGGAGCTCGCGCCCTCATGCGCGGAGGCCGGAGTGCTGGGCGTGCTGCCCGGGCTCATCGGCCTGCTCCAGGCCAACGAGGCCCTCAAGCTGATTCTCGGCCAGGGCGAGTTGCTCGTCGGCCGGCTGCTCACCTTCGACGCGCTGAGCACCCGCTTCCAGGAGCTGAAGCTGCGCCGGGACGCGCAGTGCCCGGTGTGCGCGCCGGGCGCGAAGGTGGAGCTCATCGACTACGAGCGCTTCTGCTCCACCACCGCTTGAGCGCCCCGCGACTCGAGCCAGGAACCTCCCCGCATGCCCATCCCCGAAATCATGCCCGCCCGACTCGCCGAGCTGCTCGCCGGCCCCGCCGAGTCCCGCCCCGCCCTGCTGGACGTGCGCTTCCCGCATGAGCACGAGTACGTCGCGCTGCCGGACTCGGTGCTCATCCCCCTGCCGGAGCTGGACGAGCGCGCCGACGAGCTGGAGGCCCTGCGGGGCCGGCCCGTCGTCGTCTACTGCCACCACGGCGTGCGCAGCCTGGACGGTACGGCCTACCTGATGTCACGCGGACTGGAGGCCGTGTCGCTGCGAGGCGGCATCGACCTGTACTCGATTCAGGTGGACCCCTCGCTGCCCCGCTACTGAGGGGGCCCTCAGCCGAGGAACGCGGACAGGTCCTGCGTCTCGCGGTTGATGCTGTTGGGCTTGATGTCGACCTCGAAGTGGAACGGCTCCTTCAAGGGGCCGCCATTGAGCTCGAGCTTGTGCTTGCCCTCCATCAACTCAATCTTGAGGCCCTTGCCGTTGCCACCCTGGTAGATGCCGACGTCCTGGTCCCTGCGGCGCACGGTGATGTTGCGCACGCTGTCCGGCTTGAGCAGCAGCAGCAGACTCCCCCGGCGGAACTCCTGGGTGAGCACCTTGGCCTGACCCGGCTCGCCGAACGCCAGCGTGTCCGTGTCCTCCTTGTAGATGCCCTGCTGCTCGTTCTCCAGGATGAGCGTGTCCTGCAGGTGGGCACCCGACACCAGCGTCAGCGGCGTCATGCCCAGCTCGGTGATGGGCTGTGAGCCGCCGCAGCCATTCGCATGGCGCACGGAGACCTTCACCCGCTCATTGGTGTTGATGGTGAGGCGCACGCCCTGCCCGTCCGACGCCGTGGCGCTGAGCACCGCGAGGATGGGCTTGTGGAAGATGGCCACCACCGCCAGCAACCCCACGATGAAGCCCAGCGTGGCCACGTTGCGCGTCGCCATGGTGCGGCGCGTGCGGCGCGAGTCGTCCGACAGCGCCCGGTCCACATCGTCGTCCGGCCTCACGGCGGGCGCCGAGGAGAGCGAGACGCGCGAGCGCGACGGCGGGGGCACGGACATCTCCGCGCGACTGGAGGTGCGGCGGCGGGGAGCCGGCTCGGGCGCGGACACCTGAGACTGCATGCCCGTGCGACGGCGCGGCGGCGGCTCCGGAGGCGGGAGCATGGTCCGCTCGTCGTCCTCGTCCTCCATGCGCGTGCGCTCGTCCAGATCCAACGACGCGGACGTGCGGGAGCGCGGCGGCGGAGGCGCGTCCACGTCCACCACCGGCTGGGCGCGCGTCATGGAGCGGCGCGGCGGCGACGGAGGCGGCTCTCCGGGATTGGTGACGGCACTGCGCAGGTCCGAGCGGGAGCTGGTGCGCGCCACCTGGGTGACGTTCGCGTTGCTGGGCCGGCGCATCGAGTCCGACGTTCCACCGCGGCGTCGCGGCGGCACGTCCAGGTCGCCCGAGGGCGCGTCCCACTCGCCCGGGTCCTCTTCCACCACCGGCTGCGCGGAGGCACCCGTGCGACGCGGCGGCGGGGGCGGGGCGGAGCGCGAGGGGGCGGCGCGGCCTCCTCGCTCGCGGGGCGCGGAGGCTTCACCTGGAGGCGCATCCCAGCTCATGTCCGCGGACGACGGACGTCCCCGGCCGCGCTCCTGAGGGGGCGGCGTGGGAGGCACGGGCGAGCCCGAGTTGCCCGACGCGTCGTCGTCCACCGGGACGACCTGGCCCTGGACCTTCTCATCGGCCAGTCGGTCCGCGAAGAGCGTCTCCATCAGCTCGGAGATCTGCACCGAGCCCGCCACCCAGCGCTGGCCGACGAGGATTTCCTCCAGCGCCGTCTGGAACGTGCGCGCGTCCCGGTAGCGGTCGTCCGCGTTCTTGGTGACGGCCCGCATCACCACCGGGTCCATCTCCTCCGGGACGTCGGCCACCTGCGACGGCGGCTGGATGGCGCACTCCATGGCCGCCTGGAGCGTGGCCAGCTCCGAGTCCCGCTTGAGCGGGCGCACGCCCGTGAGCAGCTCGTAGAGCACCAGACCGATGGCGAAGATGTCCGCGCGCCCGTCCAGCGGCTTGCCGGCCGCCTGCTCCGGCGCCATGTACGCGAACTTGCCCTTGATGGCGCCCGACTTGGTCAGCGACGCCTGGTCCGCGGCCTTGGCGATGCCGAAGTCCACCAGCTTCACCGAGCCGTCGAAGCTGATGAGGATGTTCTGCGGCGAGATATCGCGGTGCACCACGCGCAGCGGCCGGCCCGCGTCGTCCGTGCGGCTGTGGGCGTAGTGCAGGCCCTCGCACGCCGCCGCGACGATGCGGATGGCCAGGGGGCGCGCTATCCACTGCCCCGCGCTGGCCGCCTTGCGCATGACCCGGCCCAGGTCCTCGCCGTGGATGAACTCCATGGCGATGTAGTAGGTGCCGTTGGCCTCGCCGAACTCGTAGACCTGCGCGATGTTCGGATGGTTGAAGCGCGCCGCGATGAGCGCCTCGTTCCGGAACATCTCCACGAATTCACGGTCCTCCGCCAGATGCGGAAGGATGCGCTTCACGACGAGGTTCTTGTGGAACCCCTCGATGCCCGACTGACGCGCCAGCCACACCTCGGCCATGCCGCCGGTGGCCAGCTTCTTCAGGAGCTGATATTTCCCGAATGATTGAGGGTTCATCCCGGTACTCTGGCCGGGGGAGTTGGCTCAGATGGAATGCGTCAGGGGTCGCCATCTTATGGGACAGCCGCCGCCGAGGCAAAGGTGGCGCGCACGGAATTCGCTCGGGGTGCTGATTGCCTGCCTGCTGGCGACGGGTGCGTTCGCAGCGACTCCGGGTGCGGATCAACTCCGCCTGGAGCGACGCGGCGACGTCATGGAGCTGCGCTGGGCGGATGCCGAGGAGCGCCTGCAGGGTACGCTTCACCCCGCCCTTCCCCGGGAGGGCCAGCCCGCGATGCTGTCGCTCCACGTGGGCGCGTTCGAGGGCGCCGAGTTCACCGGCCCCCTGACGCTGACCGTCCACTTGAAGGATTCGCCCGCCCAGGTGACGAAGACGCTGACGCGCGACGGCGTCAACTGGCACACCGAGCTGACCTTCGACGAGCCGGGCCTCTACGAGTTGGAGATCCGCTACCAGAACACGCACCTCAAGGTCCTGACGGGCTACGTCACCGTGGCCGCCCAGCCCCTGCCTCCGGAGTTGAGCTGGGGCCTGCTCGTCCTGGCTTCGGGCGCGGCGCTCGTCTGGGGTGTGCGGGGCGCGATGCGGAGGATGAAGGCCCCGGCCTCGCCCGCGGGCACGCCAGAAGCTGGCACGGCCCCCGCTTCCACGGTGACGGTGGAGTCTCCCGCGTCCACGGAGGCACGCGATTCCACCGTCCCGCCGCCGGATGCGGCGTCCAACCGGTAACTCCTTCTACCGGCTGATCGACATTCGTACAGGCCCGGCTGCCCTCGCGGTGGAACTTCCGTTCCCACCGAGGGCCTTGTAACGCCCTGGTCACGACGTTTTCGCGCCCTGGCACACCCGCGCGCCGCCCACGCCGTCCTCCACCCGACGTTGTCGATTCGGGCACCGCAGTTGCACAAGCCCTCTGGCGGCTGCGATGGGGAGGCGGGGACATGGGCGGGTGGCGGTTGGATGATCTGGGGAGGCGGGGCCTCCTCGTCGCGGTCCTCCTGAGTGGGCCGGCGTTGGCGGGTGCTCCGGCTTCCGCAAGCAACGCGGGGTTGGAGGCCGCGGAGGATCCGCTCTCGGGCGGAGTCGTGGATGGAGTGGAAGCGCCCGAGAGCGGACCCCCAGAAGGCTCCGAGCCCCTGGAACCTTCCCAGAGCAGCCTGACGGAGGGCGCGCTGGCGCAGGCCCTGCCCCCGCGCATCCAGCCCGGGGACACCGGCGACGCGGTGAGCCCGGTGCCGCCGACGAGCGCACAGCCCACGCCGGAGCCCGCGCAGCAGGCGGACCCGAAGAAGAAAAAGAAGTCCAAGCCCGGCGCGCAGCAGGAGGACTCGCTGGGAGAGGACTCCACGGCGCTCGACGACACCCCTCAGGAGGAGGTGCAGACGGTGCGCGTCTTCGGCCGGGTCTACGCCCGCGCCAGCGCGGACGAGCGCGCGAAGTACCAGCGCGCGCTGAGCATCCCTTCCGCGCGCGTGGGCGTGGGCACGTCGCTGTCCAACCTGGAGGCCGAGGTGAGCGCGGACCTCGCGGACTCGTCGATCCTCAAGGACGCCTTCGTCCGCCTCGCGGACGACAGCAAGCGCTTCCGACTCTACGGCGGCCAGTTCAAGGCCCCCTTCCTCCAGCGCCGGTTGGAGGGCTCGTGGAGCCTGCCCATCCAGGGACGCGGTCTGGTGGAGGACTACCTGGGGGACGTGCACGAGTTGGGCGGCCGTCGGATGGGACTGATGGGCGAGGTGCGGCTCAAGAGCCTCTGGGATGTCCGCGTGTCGGCGGGCGTGTTCCAGGGCTCCAAGGATGACCTGGGCGTGCGCACCAAGGAGGACCTGGCCGGACGCGTGAGCGTGCGTCCGTTCAAGAAGATGCTCACCCTGGGGGTCAGCACGTACGTGGCGGAGGCGTTGGACCGCGCACGGCGCCACGCGGTGGCGGCGGACGCGGAGCTGAAGCTGGGCGGGCTGAACGTGACGGGTGAGGTCGTCACGGGACGGCTGCCCATGGGTCCGTTCACCGCGCAGCTCTTGCTGGCGAGTTGGACGGTGCCGGTGACGACGGAGTGGGCGCTCCAGCCGGTGGTGGGGGCGGAGGGGTTGCAGTTGAGAGGGGATGTGGAAGGCCGGGGCCACTCGCTGGTCGGGGGTCTCAACCTGCTGCTGGGGAGTCGGTTCCGGGGGCAGTTCCAGGTGGAGCGCGCGTTGCGACCGGGGGACGAGGCGCCGGGCCTCGAGTACTCGCTGCAGCTCGCCACCCGCTTCTAATCACGGAGACACGCCATGCTCTCGTTCGCCGAGGGAGAAGTGACCAGACTCCGGCGTGAGTTCAAGCTGGTTCTGGGAGAGCAGGCCGCGCTCACGCTGTGCGCGCGGTTGTCGATGGAGCTGGAGGGGCAGATGCCGCGACCCACGCGCATCGTGTCCGTCTATTTCGACCGACCGGGCTGTCCCCTGGCGTCGCGCGCGCTGCGCACGCCGGAGGACTGCCTCAAGGTCCGCACGAAGGAGTACTCGCCGGACGTGGGGGCCGGCGGCGTGGAGCGCGTGGTGCTGGAGGTGAAGCGCGAGCGTCATGGACTCACGCAGAAGCGTCGGGTCTGGGTGCCGCGCTCGGACCTGGGGCGCGTGTTGCGAGGGGGCGCGCGCCTGTTGCCGCTCATCACCGGAGGCAGCCTGCTGCCGGTGCTGGCGGTGACGTACCAGCGGCACGTGTATCAGGCGTCGCAGGCGTGGCGGGTGACGGTGGACCGGGACATTGGCTACCACCAGATTGCTCCGGAGCTGGCCATGTCCCAGCTTGCCCTGACGACGGAGCGGCTGGGACCGCCGCTGTGGAGCGAAGGACGCGTGGTGGTGGAGGTGAAGCACCTGGGGCAGGAGCTGCCCGACTGGCTGTCGTCGCTCAATCCGGGCGGCGCGCCAACGTACAGCAAGTTCGCAGAGGGGATGGCGAGGGTTCATGCCTTCGCCGTGGATGGGGTCGCGAGGGGATAAGGCACCGTGTTCATCGACTTCGAGGGGATTGACGGCAGCGGCAAGACGACGCTCTCCAACCTGCTGGCCGGGAGGCTGAAGAAGCTCGGCTACCGGGTGGCGCACGCACGGGAAGGTGGCGAGCTGCGCTCGTCCACGGCCCGGCGCGTGCGGGAGCTGACGCGCGATGCGCGGCTGCTGGAGATGTCACCGCGCGCGGAGTTCTTTCTCAATCTGGCGCGAGACGCGCAGCAACTGGAGGAAGTGGTGGCGCCCGCGCTTTCGCGGGGAGAGGTGTGCATCACCGACCGTTACCTGTACTCGCAGCTCGCGCTGAGCGGAGGGGGCCGGGGACTGCCCATGTCGGAGCTGCGGCCCGCGTGCGAGCTGGCCTCGCAGGGACTGTGGCCGGACCTGGTCATCCTGGTGGACGTGGACCCGGACCTCGCGAGGTGGCGCAAGCGGCTGGGCAAGGCCCAGGCGGGACGCGGCTCGGACGGGGACAGCCGCAAGGGGCTCGCGGGCGCGGGCCTGGCGGTGCGCGTGCGCGAGTCCTTCCTCGCCCTGGCGAAGGAGGACCCTCGACGCTGGCTCATCCTGGAGAACAACGACGCGCCGCTGCACGTGCTGGAGCAGCGGCTCGTGGACGCGGTGGTGGCGCGACTGGAGGGGCGCGACACCCCCGTGCAGCGCATCGTCCCCATGTCGACGACGCCGGTGCACTCGGGCCCCGTGGACGTGGAGGACGTGGAGGCGCGCTTCTTCCAGGCACTGGACACCGTGGAGCTGCGCGAGCCGTCGCTGGCGGTGTGGATGCTGGGTGGCCTGCCCGGCCTCATGGCGCACCAGCGCAGACTGGCCTTCGTGGAGCGCTTCCCCGCCCTCACGGCGCGGGGCCTCCTGGGCCTGGGAGATGAGGCGGCGTGGACGCTGCGAGAGGTGCTGGCGCCGCTGGCCCCCGCGCAGGTGGCGCTCTGCCTGGGCGGACTCACCGGCGCGCGCGCGTCGATGATGCGCGAGCGGCTGTATGCCCAGGCTCCGTCGGAGGTGCTGCAGGGCCTGAAGGGCGACAGCTCTCCCCAGGCGTGGGCGCTGCGCGAGCGTGGCATGAAGGACGGCCGCCTCACCGACGTGCTGCTGGGCCTCTCCGGCGTGGACGGCGAGGAGTCCTGGCTGGTGCGCGAGGCCGGCGTGCAGCGCTCGTTGTTCGTGGAGACCGCGCGCAGCCTCGGAGGCCTGTCGGACGCGCGGGCGGACGCGCTGAGAGAGGCGCTCCTGCCCCATGACCGGCTGGCGGTGCTGCGCGGCACCCAGGGACTGGACACCCCGGTGGCGCGCGGACTGCGCGAGGCCCTGGCGGGCAAGGCGCTGAAGCTGGTGCTGCGCTCGCTGACCGGACTCGACTCGCAGGAAGCGTGGGCGCTGCGTGAGCGGGGCTCCTCGCAGACGAAGGAGGCGCTGGACTCCGTCGACGGCATGAACGACCCGCGCGCGTGGAAGCTGCGGGTGGCCCACGCGAAGCGCTGGCCCGCCACCGTGCTGTCCTCGCTCAAGGGGCTGCCCTTGGGGCCCGAGGCACGCACGCTCATCTCACGTGTCCTGGAGGCACGCCCCGCGAGCCTGCCGGTGTTGCGCAATGCCTATGCGGTCATCGCCACGGCGTCGACGCTCGACGCTCGGGGCACCACGGTCCGCCCAAGCCGCGTCGTCGCGGATGCGGCCACACAGCTGGTCGAGCTCTAGGGGAGCCCCGACATGGAGGTTTCGATTCCAGCGCTCTTCGAGAGCGCCAAGGCGGAGATGAGTTCGTTGTCCATCACCGTGATGCTGCCGCGGATGCTCGCGGCGGCGTTCATCGGCACGGTGTTGTCACTGCGTCCCTGGCGGCTGCCCATGCGCCGGGCGCTGCCGAAGGCGGACATGATTCAAGCGCAGGTGCTGCTGTGCGCGGCGGCGGCGGTCATCACCGCCGTCATCGGCGACAGCGTGGCCAAGGCCTTCGGGCTGGTGGGACTGGGAGGCTTCGTGCGCTTCCGCTCGGGCCTCAAGGACCCGCGCGACGCGGCCATCCTCTTCCTGATGATTGGCCTGGGCATGGCGTGCGGCCACGGAAGCCTGGGGCTCGCCGGTGTCGGCACGGTGTTCGTGGCGGCGCTGCTGTTCGTGCTGGACCTGTTCAACCGCGAGACGCCCGTGGCGACCCGGCAGCGCCTGCTGGTGTCCGCGCAGGCCGACGACCTGGTGGGCGCGGAGGCGTCGCTGAGGAGCGCGCTGCGTGAGCGCAACGTGCTGGTGAAGAGCTGCGCGCTCGACTTCGACGGGCGGCGGCTGGAGCTGGAAGTGGAGGAGCCCGTGCCCGGCTCGCTGACGGCGGCGCTGGGACGGACGGAGGGCACGCCCCTGCGGGGGCTGCGGTGGACGGCGGTAGGCCCCAAGGGGACACGAGAGGAGCTGACATGACACGCAGGTGGGTGGTCGCGCTCGCGGCCGGATGGTTGCTGGTGGGGTGTGGTGGTGGAGGGAGCCTGCCCAATGGAGATGGACCGGGTCCCTCGCCGGGCGGAGACGTGGGCCTGCCGGGCGACAAGGACCCGAACGACAACAACCCGGACGACACGGCCTCCAAGACGCTGTGGCCGCTGACGACGGGCTCCGTCTGGGTCTACGACATCCAGGACCCGGTGCACGGCAACTTCCAGAAACGCGTGACGGTGCAGGGGCCGCGCGAGGTGCCGGGGGCACCGGCGGGAACGACGGGCGTGCTGGTGCACAGCCGGCAGGACCGGGTGGCCACCGGCATCCTCTACGAGGAGTACTCGTGGCAGCTCGAGCAGAGCAATGGCCTGGTGGTGCGCCTTCGCGAGGAGGACCACCGGGACGGGGTGCAGGTGCGCACCACCACCTGGTCTCCCTCCACGGTGAAGTCCCTGTCGCGCGCGCCGGGCTCTCTGCCCTGGTCCTTCACCAGCGCCGTGCAGGAGCTGACGGTGCTGGGTGACGGGAGCCAGGAGGACAGCGACCCGACCTATACGTGGCGCGTGCTGGAGGTGAACGCGACGGTGCAGACCCGGGCCGGCACCTTCACCAACGCCGTGAAGGTCCGCCGCGACAAGCTCAACGACGCCGGCGAGGTGAAGGAGGGCAAGGAGCGCACGTACTGGCTGGTGCCCGGTGTCGGCAAGGTGCGCGAAGAGGGTGAGCGCACCGAGGACCTCGCGACCTATGACGTGAAGAAGTAGCGCCCGGCGGGACAGGCGTCGGGTGCGCGAGGGCTTGCCTCGCCGCCCGGCGCCCACTTCCCGTCCGGATGAAGGTCGCGGAGTGAACGGTTGGGCCTCCGTCCCGAAATGGTTCGGGAGGAGGCTGCATGCATCGGAAGACCCGCTTCAACCCGCTTCCCCTGGCCGTGGCCCTGACCCTGGTGTCGGCCGTGGCTTCCGCGGGCGTCCTCGCCCGCGACCCCTACCTCCAGAAAGTCGGCCCGGACACCGCCCTGGTGGCGTTCCGTCTGGCGGCCAACTGCTCGCCCGAGGTGCGGTATGGCGTGGGAGCCGTCAGTGAGGTCGCCCGCTCGGAGGCCTCGGGCCGCGTCCATGCCGTGGTGCTCACCGGCCTGAAGCCCAGCACCGAATATTCCTACGAGGTCAGCGCCTGCGGCCTCAAGACGCCCACCAAGCGCTTCACCACCGCGCCCGAGCCCGGAACGCGCAGCGTGCACTTCGCCGCCGTGGGCGACTTCGGCACGGGCGGCTCGGACCAGAAGGCGGTGGCCGCCGACATGCTCGCGCGCAAGCCGGAGCTGTTCGTGGCCCTGGGCGACAACGCCTACCCCGACGGCACCGAGGCCGACTTCCAGGACCACCTCTTCGCGCCCATGGCCGCGCTGCTGGCGGAGGTCCCCCTCTTCGCCTCGCCCGGCAATCACGAGTACGTGACGAACCAGGGACAGCCGTACCTGGACAACCTCTACATGCCCACCAACAACCCGGCGGGCTCGGAGCGCTACTTCTCGTTCGACTGGGGGCACGTGCACTTCGTGTCGCTCGACTCCAACTGCGCCATTGGCCTGTCGGCGGCGGAGCGCTGCTCGCTGGCGGACCAGAAGGCGTGGCTGCAGACGGACCTGGCCGGCACCACGCAGCCGTGGAAGGTCGTCTTCTTCCACCACCCGCCCTGGTCCAGCGGCGAGCACGGCTCGCAGCTCACCATGCGCCGCCAGTTCGGCCCCATCTTCGAGAAGTACGGCGTGGACCTGGTGCTGACGGGGCATGACCACAACTACGAGCGCAGCAAGCCGATGCAGGGTGACGGCGTCGCGTCCTCGGGCGGCATCCCCTACCTGGTGGTGGGCGGCGGCGGCGCGGCCCTGCGCGCGTTCTCCGAGGGCCAGCCGAGCTGGAGCCAGGTGCGCGACAACAAGGCGCACGGCTTCCTCGACGTGGAGGTGGTGGAGGGCGTGCTCACCGCGAAGCTCATCACCACGGACGACACGGTGCTCGACAGCTTCACGCTGCACAAGGACCTGCCCCCGGTGGAGCAGCCGCCCCCGGCGGATGCCCTGTCCGTCACCGTGGAGGGCGAGCGCGGCGTGGCGCCCCACCGCGCCCTCTTCCGCGCGACGACGTCCTCGGTCGTCCCCGTGAGCTGGGACTTCGGCGACGGCGGCGCGGCCGAGGGCACGACGGCCGAGCACACGTACGCCAAGGCCGGCCAGTACACCGTGACGGCGACGGCGACTTTCGGAGCGGTGACGCGGACCGCGACGTCCGTCGTGACAGTCTCCGCGGCCCCGGGTGGCGGTGGTGGAGGCGAAGACGGCGGCAGTGGTGGCGGCACCGACGCGGGGACCCCTTCCACGGGCAACCCGGACGACCGCCCTTCCCCGCCGACGACGGGCACGCCGGGCACCGACGATGAGGGCGGCGGGTCCGGCGGGGGTTGCGCCGCGGGTCCCACGGCCGCGCTGCTCCCCGCCGCCGGGCTGATGGTGGCCGGACTGCTCCGCCGTCGCCGCGCCAGCCGACGTCCTTGAAAACCCGTCTCGCTCCCCGTCGGTGAGCGAGCCCCCCGCCCGGGTGTGTCGGTGGACCGAGCGTCCCCTGACCACCCGGGTTTGCTTTCCCCGCTTGTCAACCCGCCCGGGGGATGCAAAGGCCCCTGCAGCCATGGCCCAGAAATCCAAATTCCGCCCCACCTCGCGACCGTCCGCGAAGAAGTCCTCCAACGAGCGTACGCACAGCAAGAAGCCCACGCTCAAGGAGCAGGCGCGCTCCCCTCGGCCCGTGAGAGAGGACCTGGTGCTCCAGGCCTGCCTGGAGGCGTACGCGCTGGTGCGCCATGAAGGGCGACTGTCGGACCGGGCGCTGGACTTCACGCTGCGCCGCAAGACGAACCTCTATTCGTCGGAGCGCCGCGCCGTCGCCGAGCGCGTCTACGCCCTGCTGCGCCGCCAGCGCACGGTGGACTTCCTGCTGTCGCGCGCCCATCCGCAGTTCGACTCGCTGGACTCCACCCGTCAGGACGTCCTGCGTCTGGCCACCTCGCGCGTCCTGCACGGAGATGCGCTGGGTGAGGTGGCGCGCACCTCGTCGCTGACGCCCGCGGATGCCTCCGCCCTGAGCGCGCTGCCCCAGGCCGCCGCCGCGCTGGAGGCCCTGCCGGAGAAGAAGCGCTTCCCCATCGCCGCCTCGCTGCCGGACTTCCTCGCCGAGCGCTTCCTCGCGCAGTACGGCAAGGACGCCGCGCGCGCCGCCGAGGCGATGAACGAGCGCGCTCCCCTCACCGTCCGCGCCAACCTCCTCAAGGAGGACCGCGACGCGCTGGCGAAGCGCCTGTCCACCGAGGAGGTGGAGTCCAAGCCCTCCCTGCTGTCGCCCATGGGCCTGCACCTGGAGACGCGCATGAACGTCTTCTCGCTGGAGACCTTCCGCGAAGGCTTCCTCGAAATCCAGGACGAGGGCAGCCAGCTGCTCGGCATGCTGGTGGATGCGCCCCCCACGCGCGTCGTCGATGCGTGCGCGGGCGCGGGTGGCAAGACGCTCCAGTTGGCGGCGCAGATGAAGAACCGGGGAGACCTGCACGCGTTGGACATCGACACGCGGCGCATGGAGGACCTCAAGAAGCGGGCCCGCCGCGCCGGGGTGCACAACGTGCGCGCCCAGCTCATCGCCGCGGAGGGGCCGGAGGCGGACTCCTCGCTGGACTCGCTCGCGGGCAAGGCGGACCGGGTGCTGGTGGACGCGCCGTGCAGCGGCACCGGCACCTTCCGCCGCAAGCCTGACGCGCGCTACCGCCTGACGCCCGAGCACCTGGCCGAGCACGTGGCCCGGCAGAAGGCGCTTCTGGAGCGCTTCTCGCGGATGGTGAAGCCCGGAGGCCGGCTCATCTACGGCACGTGCAGCGTGCTGCGGGAGGAGAACGAGGCCGTCATCGAGGACTTCCTCTCGCGCCACCCCGAGTACACGGTGCGCCCGGTGGCGGAGCTGCTGGGGCCGGAGCTGGGCGCGAAGGTGGGCCCTGGCCCGTTCCTGCGACTTGCGCCACACACCCACGGCACGGATGGCTTCTTCGGAGCCGTCCTCGTCCGAGCGAAGTAGCCTGCCTGGAAGAAAGGCCCGGCCATGTCCCCGTCCGTCCGCTACCGCGTCTCACTGCCTCGGCCCCACTCGCATCTGGTGGAAGTGGAGGTCACCTTCCCGGCGGGCCCCACCGTGCTCGACGCGCTGATGCCGGTGTGGACGCCGGGCAGCTACCTGGTGCGCGAGTTCGCCCGGCACGTCCAGGACCTCACCGCGACGACGCAGGACGGCTCGCCGCTGACGGTGCTGCGCGTGGACAAGCAGACCTGGCGCGTGAGCGCCGGAGGCCAGGCCGTCACGCTGCGCTACCGCGTGTACGCCAACGAGCTGACGGTGCGCACCAGCCACGTGGACGGCACCCACGCGTACCTCAACGGCGCCACCGTGTTCCTCTACACGGAGGCGACGCGGGGCCTGGAGCACCAGGTCACGGTGGACGCGCCGCCGAGCTGGAGCACCTTCTGCGCGCTGGGGCAGCGAGCGGGGGCGTTCATCGCCTCGGACTACGACACGCTGGTGGACAGCCCCTTCGAGGTGGGCCCCCACACGCCGCTGAGCTTCACCGCCGCGGGCGTGCCGCACGACATCATCGTCTGGGGTGACACACCGGCGGACCCCGAGCGGCTGTGCGCGGACTTCCAGCGCCTGTGCGAGGTGCAGGCCCGCCTCTTCGGCGGACTTCCCCTGCAACGCTACCTCTTCCTCCTGTACCTGACGGACAAGGGACGCGGCGGGCTGGAGCACCAGGCCAGCACCGCCCTGCTCTTCCCCCGCACGGCGCTGTCCACGGGCCGGGGGTGGGAGGACTTGCTGACGCTGGCCGCGCACGAGTACTTCCACCTGTGGGTCGTCAAGCGGGTGAAGCCCCGGGCGCTGGTGCCCTTCGACTACTCGAAGGAGAACTACACCTCCCTCTTGTGGGCCTTCGAGGGAACCACCGCGTACTACGACAACCTCATCGTCCGGCGCGCGGGGCTGATGTCCGCGCAGCGCTACCTCACGCGGATGGGCGAGACGCTCACCGCGCTGCACTCGACGCCGGGCCGGCGGACGCAGACGCTGCTGGAGGCGTCGCTGGTGAGCTGGGTGAAGCACTACCGGCCGGACGAGAACTCGCCCAACAGCGCCATCTCCTACTACCTGAAGGGCGAGGTGGTGTCGGCGCTCCTGGATTTGGAGATCCGCCGGGCCACCAGCGACACGCGCGGCCTGGATGACGTGCTGCGGCTGTTGTGGCGCCGCCACGGGGACGGCTCCGGCGTGAATGAGGACGGCGTGGAGGCCGCGGCGAACGAGGTGGCGGGCGTGGACCTGACGCCCTTCTTCGACCGGGCGCTGCGCACCACCGAGGAGCTGGACTACTCGGTCCTCGCGCACGTCGGCCTGGAGATGAACTTCCGCATCCGGGAGTCCGCGAGCGACCGCGGAGGCACGCCGCCCAAGGGCAAGGAGTCCAAGCCGAAGGGCTGGCTGGGCGTCACCCTCAAGGGGAGTGCCACGGTGGCCACGGTGCTGGACGGCTCGCCGGCGCAGGACGCGGGGCTGTACGCCGAGGACGACGTGGTGGCGCTCGACGGCTGGAAGGCGGACGGCGCCGCGCTGATGAGCCGCTGTGAGGACCGCAAGCCCGGGGAGACGGTGCGGGTGACGGTCTTCCGCCGCGACAGGCTGGTGGAAGTTCCCGTGGTGCTCGGCGCCAAGCCCACGGAGGCCGTGTGGCTTTCGCGCGTGGACAAGCCCAGCGAGGCGCAGAAGTCCGCCTATCAGGCCTGGCTCGGCGCCCCCTGGGACGAGGCCCCTGGCACGACGTAGGCTGCCGGGAAGATGCCTCCCACCACCGCGGCCGCCTGTCAGCGTCATCCCAAGGCCCTCGCCGGCTGGCGCTGCCAGTCGTGCGGCGCGGCGCTGTGCCCCGAGTGCGCCCTGGGGCGCCGGGTCCAGACGGTGGAGCTGGTCGCCTGCGGACCGTGCGGCGGCGACGCCCAGGTCCTCGGCATCCACCGCGGCGCGGTGCCGCTGTCCCACCGGCTGAAGAAGGCCTGGCGCTACCCCTTCTCCGCCGAGGGACTCCAACTGCTGGTGGCGCTGAGCCTGTTCCTCGCGACGGTGGCCTGGTTCGCGGAGATGTCGTTCCTGTTGATGCGGGCCCCGCTCATCGCCCTCTACGGCGGCCTGTTCTGGGCGACGTTCTTCGGCCTCGTCCAGGAGTCCGCGCGCGGCGACACGTCGCTGGACATCCCGGACTTCAGCGACATCTTCCGCGACGCCATCGTCCCGGGCCTGCGCGGGCTGATGGTCTTCGTGCTCGCGGCCCTGCCGGCGCTCGCCTACGGGTATCTGACCCATACCGGCGCCCACGCGAAGCTGGACGCCTTCGCCTGGTTCATCCAGTGGGAGCTGCCGCCCGACCTGCTCGAGGACCCGGTGCTCTGGGCCCTGCTGCTCCTGGGGGGCCTGTGGCTGCCCATGGGGCTCCTGCTCGCCGCGACGGGGCAGCCGCCGTGGCGCATGCTCGACCCGCGCCTCGTGCTCCGGCTGGCCCGGGGCCTGGGCTCCGACTACCTGCTGACCACCTTCGTGCTCGCGCTATTGGTGCTCCTCCAGGTCGTGGCCCACGGGGTGGCCGCGGGGCTGCGCGCGCTGGACCTGGTCATCATCTCCCGTGTCCTGGCGGAGTGCGTCACGCTGGTGGTGCCCTTCCTCGCGGCGCACGTGCTGGGCCTGCTCCTGTACGTCCGGGGAGACCAGGTGGGCTACGGCGAGGCACGGGACTACCTGGAGCCGGTGCTGGGAAACACCCGGCCGCTGAAGGATGCACCGTCGCTCCACTCGACAGGGCTCTTGACGGAGCACGTCACGGAAGCGGCGTCTCCTGGAGGGGAAGCCGGGGCGAGCCAGGCGAGCGCCACCGAGCAGCTCTCCGCCCTGGCGACGGCCGTGGGGGGGCGCGATGTACCCCGGGCCCTGGAGCTGTATGCCGCGCTGGAGCAACTCCCCGCCTCGCGTGTGCCCGCCGAGCACCACCTGTTCATCGGGCAGGCAGCGGCCGTGGAAGGAAACTTCCCACTGGCGGTAGCGGCGCTGGAGCGCGCGGCGGATGTGGCACCGGATGCGCCCACCGCGCCCCGGGCCCTGGTGCTGTTGGCGCGCGTGCTAGGCGAACGGATGAACGAGATGGCCCGCGCGGAGGAAGTCTACCAGTACGTGCTGCACCGCTACCCGGACACCAGCGCGGCGCGCTACGCGGGCGAGCGCACGAGACTCACTTCCGACTGAGTCAGGCATTGCCGCGCGGAGGGACAAGCATCACCTTGAGCACATGCTTCGCGTGCGCGGACTCTGCTGGCTCATCGGCCTCGGCTTGCTTTCGGGATGTGATGACGCACCTCGCATGGAGCGCGGCATCGACGACTGTGAGGCGACGCTGATGGCGTTGCGCGTGGAGGTCGTCTCGGCGGAGGGAGCCCGGGTGCGCGGTGCCACCGTCACCGCCACAAACCTCACCTCCAACGAGAGCATCTCCGGCGTCACCGACAGCGACGGCGTCACCACCGCCGTCAACGAGCGGCTCGCCCCCAGCCCGGTGCGAGTGGTGGCCACCGCCGGCGCCAAGGTGTCCCCTGCCTCCCGCGTCGAATGGGTGTGTGACACCTGCAACTGCGTACCCGAGCCGGCCGAATTGACGCTGGAGTTGAGTCCGTAGGAACTCATCTGGCCTCCAACTTCTCCGGGGTTCGCGAGGATTTCCTCGCGAGAATGCACCAGGGAGGTTGAATTGAGCCGGCCGCCTGCGGTACGGCTGTCAGCATGCGTCAGACCCGCATGCCCGCCTCCTCGCGTCACATCCCCGTCCTCGGAGCCACCCACCAGTCGGGCGCTCCCGTGTGTACGGCGGTGGGGACGTGTTGTGGTGGGCACCGCGTTCCCTCATCGGGGAGTCCTACCGTTCCGGTAGTCGCTCGGGTCCGCAAGCATGTCCATCGATAGCCGGGAACAGTGGCTTCAGTGCGCACTCGGTGAGCTGACCGAGCGCTTCGTCACCCAGGCGAACCCCGTCCCGAACGGTCTGTTGGAAGCGCTCGACGCGGATCCGCGACGAGGCGCCCAGGCGCTCGCCCGGCGCATCCGCTCCCGTCAGGAGAAGAACCGCTCCGAGGGCCAGCGGCTGCGCCACCTGCTGCGCTTCGAGACGGAGCTGTGGGAGCAGGGGCACACGCATGTGGCGGGCGTGGACGAAGCGGGCATGGCACCGCTGGCCGGCCCCGTCGTCGCGGCCGCGGCCGTGCTGCCCAGGAGCTACCGGCTCAAGGGGCTGGACGACTCGAAGAAGGTGCTCGACGCGCAGAAGCGCGAGGCGCTGGCGGTCGCCATCAAGCGCGACGCGGTGGCCTGGGCGGTGGGCCACGCGGAGGTAGAGGAAATCGACCGCCTCAACATCTACCACGCGGGGTTGCTCGCCATGCGCCGCGCGGTGGAGGGCCTGGGGCTCAAGCCGGACTACGTGCTGGTGGACGCGCGGACGATTCCGCAGTGCCCTTCGCCCCAGCGCGGAATCATCAAGGGCGACACGCTCTCCATGAGCATCGCCGCGGCCTCCATCCTGGCCAAGACGACGCGCGACAAGCTGATGGCGGAGCTGGACGCGCGCTACCCGGGCTATGGGCTGGCGGACCACAAGGGTTACCCGACGGCGCGCCATGTCCAGGCGCTCAAGGAGAAGGGGGTCCTGCCCATCCACCGGCGCAGCTTCGGTCCGGTGAGAGAGGTGTTGGGACTGGTGGCTTCTCCTGAAACTTCCCCCGTGCAGGCGGAGCTGTTCTCCGCCGTGCCGTCTCCGACGAGGAGAGAGTCATGAGCACGGACCGAGACATCGACGGCTGGCTGTCGGACCGCGGAATCACGCTGACGGACGCGCGGGTGCGCGCTCGCGCGGTGCTGGAGGATGCGGGCCTCACGCGTCCCGGCAAGCTGCGGATGAGTGAGCCCAAGCTGCACAAGGCGGCGGAGGTGCTCGAGGGGCGCTTCTTCCCCGTGTGCGCGGATGGCGCGTGCCTCAAGGTGGCGCAGGCCAGTGGCCGCGAGCCGCTGCGGGTGGAGCCGCGCAGCCACTGCGCGCGCTGCGGAGGTTCGGCCAACCACCGGGCGGAGGTCGCCTTCGTGGAGACGTGCAACCGCCTGGGCGTGCGCAAGGTCGTGGTGGTGGGCGGCTCTCCGGCGGTGCGCGAGGAGCTGGAGTCGAAGCTGGGCCACCACATCGACCTGCGCATGGTGGACGGCACCGAGCGGCGCACGTCGGACCGGGCGCGGAGTGATTTGGAGTGGGCGGACCTGGTGCTGGTGTGGGGCGCCACGGAGCTGCACCACAAGGTGAGCGGGCACTACACCCATGGAGGCCCGGCCTACAGCCGCAAGGTCGTCCACGTGGTGCGCCGGGGCGTGGCGGCGCTGCTGGAGGAAGGCATGACGCACATGGAGCGGGCGCGCTGAGCCGCTGACACGGCACGCACGGAGTCCTTGCCCCGCCCGGGGCCTGTCGTCAGGCTTCGGGCATGAAGACCGAGCTCATCCTGCTGCGGCACGGCGAGACGGAGTGGAACGCCCTCGGGCTGCTCCAGGGCCACCGGGACAGCCCCTTGAGCGCCGAGGGGCTGCGTCAGGCGGACGCGCTCGCGGCGCGGCTTTCCACCCTCTCCTTCAGCGCGCTGTACAGCAGCGACCTGGGTCGGGCGCTGCAGACCGCCCAGCGCATCGCCGCGAGGACGGGCCACCCGGTCCACTCGGACGCGCGGCTGAGGGAGCGCGGGCTGGGCATCCTCGAGGGACTCACCCGCGAGGAGGCGAGTCGCCAGCATCCAGAGATCTTCGGCGAGTACGCCACCAACGCGCCGGACTTCGTCGTCCCGGGAGGCGAGAGCACGTCCCAGCGACTGGGGCACGCGGTGGAGTGCCTGGGTGAAGTGGGCAGCCGCCACCCTGGGGAGCGCGTCGTCGTCGTCACCCACGGGGGCGTGCTGAGCAGCTTCTTCCGACACAGCCTGGGGATTCCGCCGAGCACGCCGCGCGCGTTCTCGGTGCTCAACGCGTGCTGGAACCAGTTCGACTATCACCAGGGCGCGTTCCGGCTAGTGACGTGGGGCGACATCACGCACCTGCGCGACGACAGCCTCGACGACACCTGATCGGCACAGTCGGCTTCGCCGGGACTCGTGAAGCCGATTGGAGTGACCGCGGCGACAGCGCGAGGCTCAGACCTCGGCGCGAGGCTCAGACCTCGGCGCGAGGCTCAGACCTCGGCGCGAGCACCTGACTTGGCACTTGCCCGGCTCGGCGCAAGCATCAGACTTCGACGCGCGCCCGACTCGACGCGCGCGGCTCAGACCTCGGCGCGCTTGCCTGACTCGACGCGCGCCCGACTCGACACGCGCTTGCCTGACTCGGCGCGCGCCCGACTCGACGCGCGCGGCTCAGATCTCGACGCGCGCCCGACTCGACGGGCGCGGCTCAGACCTCGGCGCGCGCCCGACTCGACGGGCGCGGCTCAGACCTCGGCGCGCGCCCGACTCGACGCGCGCGGCTCAGACCTCGGCGCGCTTGCCTGACTCGGCGCGCGCGACCCGTAACGGGCTCGGCTGCGGGGCCTCGAGCATGGTCCGGGCCTCTTCGACGGCGTTGAGCACCACCTCGGCGCCTTGCTTCATCTGCGCCACCGTGTGCGACGACATCACCTGCATGCGGAAGCGCGACTCGCGGATGCGCACCGCCGGGTACTCCACCAGGTTGGGGAACACGCCGCGCTCGAACACCAGCTTCGATGCCACGCGCGCCACCTTCGGGTCCCCCAGCGGCACCGGCACCACGTTCGACGGCTCCCCCAGACACTTCACTCCGCGCTCGGCGAACGCGGCGCGCAACGCGAGGATGTTCTCCATCGCCCGAGCGCGCAGCACGTCACCCTCCTCCGAGCGGACGATGCGCAGCGACTCCAGCGCCACCGCGGCCTGCACGGGCACCAGCGCATTGGAGAAGATGTGCGGCCCGCCCATGACGCGGACGAACTGGCGCACCGCCGCCGAACGCGTCGCCACGAAGCCGCCATTGGACGAGAACGTCTTCGAGAAGGAGCCCACCACCAGGTCCACCTTCCCCAGCAGGTTCTGCGCCCCCAGACTGCCCGTGCCCTTGGGCCCCAGCGCGCCCAGGTCGTGCGCTACGTCGACCAGCAGCGTCGCGCCGAACTCGTGACAGATGGTCTGTAGCTCCTCGATGCGAGGAATGTCCGAGTCCATGGAGAACAGGCCCTCGGTGACGACGAGGATGCCGTTGGCCGCGTCGCTCGCGCGCAGCTCCTGGAGCTTGCGGCGCATCGCGCGGTTGTTCAGGTGCGGCACGCGGCTCACCTTCTGAGTCGCCGCGTTCGCGCCTTGCTGAAGGCTCGCGTGGGACAGCGCGTCCAGCACCACGTGGTCCTCGGGACGTACCAGCCCGGCAATGGCACCGAAGCCCGCGCCCCACCCCGTCGCGAACAGCGCCACGTACGGCATCTCCAGGTGCTCGGCGAGCGCCTGCTCCAACTTGAGCGACGGCGCCGTGTTCCCCCCGAACATCCCGGAGCCCGCGCTGTGCACGCCGAAGTCACGAATGGCCCGGTGCGCCGCCTCCACCACGGACGGATGCGTGGACAGCGCCAGGTAGTCCTGCGAACCGAAGTTCAAACCCTGCCGCGCCACTCCCGTCTCGCTGCGCACGGCGCACTCGGCCATGGGCGCTCCGTCCAGGCTCCGCGAATACGGCCACAACCCGGTCTGCCGCCGCGACTCCTGCCACTCGAAGAACGCCTCCGTGCGGCCCAGCAAGTCAGGCCCCGTGGGGTTCGTGTAGTTGGCGATGAAATGGGTGAACAGCGGCGAGTCGAGCTGATCGCGGAGATTCATGAACACATCCGAGGGGGAGGGTAAACGACGCTGGAAACAAGACCTGGGGCGTCGCGCTCGGGGGGGGTGAGCGCGGCCTCTAATGCCCCTGTAATCTTCCAGTGTCAACAACTCCTCAACACCTGAATATTTCGGATTGTTAGCGCAGACCGACCGTCACACGTAGGGTGAAACCCAGTTGCAGTTCCGACCTGAGTGGTTTCACGTAGGGCACCCGAGCCACCACGTCCCACAGGGGCGAAGGCAGGGGGCCTGATTCGACGCTCCCCTGCCCTGCCTCGGGGTATGGCTATTCGTCGTTCTGCTGGAGCGCCGCGAGGACGTTGAGGTCCTCCAGCGTGGTGGTGTCCTGCGAGGACTGCTTTCCGGCGGCGACGTCGCGCAGCAGGCGGCGCATGATTTTTCCGGAGCGCGTCTTGGGCAGCGCTTCCGCGAAGCGAATCTCATCCGGCCGGGCAATCGCGCCAATCTCCTTGGAGACGTGCTGGGCCAGCTCCTTCTTGAGCTCGGGAGACGGGGCGTGGCCCTGCTTGAGCGTGACGAAGGCCACGAGCGCGGTGCCCTTCAAGTCATCGGGGCGACCCACCACGGCGGCCTCGGACACGCGGGGGTGCGAGACGAGGGCGCTCTCCACCTCGGCGGTGCCCAGGCGGTGGCCCGCCACGTTGACGACGTCATCCACGCGGCCCATCAACCAGAAGTAGCCGTCCGCGTCGGTGCGCGCGCCGTCGCCGGTGAAGTACTTGCCGGGCAGCTCGCTGAAGTACGTGCGCACGTAACGCTCCGGGTCGCCGTACACGGTGCGCAGCATGGAGGGCCACGGCTGGGTGACGAAGAGCAGACCGCCCTGCCCCTTCGGCACCGCGTTGCCCTGACGGTCCAAAATCTCCGCGTGGATGCCGGGCAGGGGCAGCGTGGCGGAGCCCGGCTTGGTGGGCGTGGCCCCGGGCAACGGCGAAATCATGATGGAGCCCGTCTCCGTCTGCCACCAGGTGTCCACGACGGGGCAGCGCCCGCCGCCAATGACCTCGCGGTACCACATCCACGCCTCGGGATTGATGGGCTCCCCCACGCTGCCCAGCAGGCGCAGCGAGGACAGGTCCTTCTTGCGCGGGTGCTCCTCGCCCAGGCGCATGAAGGCGCGGATGGCGGTGGGCGCGGTGTAGAGGATGGTGGCCTTGTAGCGCTCGATGATGTCCCAGAACCGGTCCGGCGCCGGGTGCGTGGGCGCGCCCTCGTAGATGACCGTCGTCGCGCCGTTCATCAGCGGCCCGTAGACGACGTAGCTGTGCCCCGTCACCCAGCCCACGTCGGCGGTGCACCAGTAGACGTCGTCCTCGCGCAAGTCGAACACCCAGCGCGTGGTGAGCGACGCCATCACCGAGTAGCCCGCGGTGGTGTGCAGCACGCCCTTGGGCTTTCCGGTGGAGCCGGAGGTGTAGAGGATGAACAGCGGGTGCTCGCTCTCCACCCACTCCGGCTCGCACGTGTCGGACTGGTCCTTCACCAGCGCGTCCCACGCCAGGAGCTTCGAGTCACTCAGCGCCAGCGAGTCGCCCGTGCGCCGCAGCACCACCACCTTCTCCACGGTGGTCATGGTCTTCAGCGCGGCTTCCACGTTCTTGAGCAGCGGCACCACCGCGCCCTTGCGCCAGCCGCCGTCCGCGGTGAGCACCACCTTGGCGCCCGCGTCGTTCATGCGCTCCTGGAGTGCTTCCGTGGAGAAGCCGCCGAACACCACCGAGTGCACCGCGCCGATGCGCGCGCACGCCAGCATCGCCACCGCGGCCTCGGGCACCATGGGCAGATAGATGCCCACGCGGTCGCCCTTCTTGATGCCCAGCGACTTGAGGCCGTTCGCCAGCCGGTTCACCTGCGTGGACAGCTCTCCGTAGGTGATGCTGCGGCGGTCTCCGGGCTCGCCCTCGAAGAGGATGGCCGGCTTGTCGCGGCGCGTGGCGAGGTGCCGGTCCAGGCAGTTGTAGGCCAGATTGGTGCGTCCCTCGACGAACCACCGCGCGTGCGGCGGCTTCCATTCGAGCACCGTCTGGAAGGGCTCCTTCCAGTACAGCTCCTCGCGGGCGCGGTCTCCCCAGTACTTGTCCGGGTTCCTGGCGGCCTCGTCCCACAGGCGCTGGTAGTCCTCCATGCTCTTCAAGAGAGCGCGTTGGGAGAACGCCTGGGGCGGTGGGAAGACGCGGGCCTCGGTCAGGACCGAGACAATCTCTTGGTGCGTTTCAGCCATGGGCTCCTCCACGGAGTGGGCGACAACCCCTCTGTTCTAGGAACCCGCGAGGCCAGGCTCAAGCGCGCTATTCGCAGCGCTTCGCTTCCTTGACGGCTTCAAAACGCATCCACAGCTCGCAGGCGCAGTCCGTCGGACGCTGATCGGTCTGGTAGCGCACCCGCATCACCCCATCGAAGCGCGTCCCGCACTGCGTCGTGGCGTCGATGTGGATGTTGGCCTCGTCGAGCAGACACTCCTGCCCTCGCACCATGGCGGAGGCATTCACGATGGTGCCGTCGATGGAGAAGTCGTCTCCCTCGGCGAGGAAGTAGCCGATGAGCTGCGTGTCGAGCAGCCCGAAGTCCAGGCGGACGACGCGCCCGGTGACCTGGAGGGTGCCGTGGAACTGGTCCTGGTTGGCGGGGTAGAGACCGCACTCGTCGCGGAAGACCTCCACGGGAGTGAACTGGTAGTCACCCGGGTCCTGGTTGAAGGGCAGACAGCCCGACATGGCGCTCACGAGGAGGGCGGGGACAAGCAGGCGGAAGCGTCTCACGGTGGACACGGTGCGCACCATACTCCACGGACGCATCGAGTGCAGTGCGGACGTGACGGTCGGGGTAGACTGGGGGCCATGCCCGAATACCGCAACCCCAAGCCCACCGTGGACTGCATCATCGAGCTTCCCGGCGGACGCATCGTCCTCATCCGCCGCGCGAATCCGCCCATCGGGTGGGCGCTGCCGGGCGGGTTCGTGGACGAGGGTGAGCCGCTGGACGCGGCGGCCATTCGCGAGGTGAAGGAGGAGACGGGGCTCGACGTGAAGCTGGTGGAGCAGTTCTTCACGTACTCGGACCCGAAGAGAGACCCTCGCCAGCACACGCTGTCCACGGTGTACATCGGCACCTCGGAGGGTGCTCCCCAGGGCTCGGACGACGCGGCGGAAGCGCGCACCTTCGCGCTGGACGCGCTGCCGTCCGACTTGTGCTTCGACCACGGAACCATCCTCTCCGACTACCTGGCCTACAAGCGGACCGGGCAGCGGCGGAAGCTGTAGGGCGCGGCCTTCCGGGATGCACTACGCACTCGTCCTGCTCGCCCTGGGGGCGCTGTTGGCCCTGCACGAGCTGGGGCACCTCATCGCCGCGCGGCTGCTCGGCGTGCGGGTGCCTCGCTTCGTCTTCGGGTTCGGCCCTCCGATGGCGTCCTTCCGGTTGGGAGGGACGCAGTTCGTCGTGGGCGCGGTGCCCCTGGGCGCCACGGTGCATATCCAGGGGATGAATCCGCACCGCGCGGACGCGGCGGAGGCCGTCAGTTTCCGGGCCATGGGGCCGGTGCGGCGCGCGCTCATCATCCTGGCGGGGCCGCTGGCCAACTACCTCTTCGCGTTGGGCGTCCTCTTCGCGCTGTACACGTCGGGCACGCACGTGGTGGTGCCGCTGACGGTGGGCACGGTGCGGCCCGGTTCGGAGGCGGCGCGGGCACAACTGCTTCCGGGAGACCGCATCGACACGGTGGATGGGCAGCCGCTGCGCACCTGGACGGAGTTCGTGGAGAAGGTGGCGGTGGGGGTGGGCCGCACGCTGGAGCTGCGGGTGAACCGGCACGGCGAGACGCGCGTGGTGAGCGTGCGTCCCCGCGCGGATGAGCGGGGCGAGGGCCGCATCGGCGTGAGCCAACAGTACGTCTACCGCTCGCATGCGCCGGGCGAGGCGCTGGGCCATGCGTTCGTCCACACGATGAACCTCGCGTCGGAGGGTGGGACGATGCTCCTGCGGCTGGTGCGAGGTGGCCAGCCCCATGGAGGACCGACGGGGCCCGGCGCGCTGGTCCGGCAGGAGTCGTCGGACGCGGCGTCCTCGGGTGTGGACTCGGTGCTGCGGGCCCTGGTGGCCGCATCGATGGCGTTGGCGTTGCTGACGCTGTTGCCGGTTCCCGGCTTGGATGGTGGGCGGGTGTTGTTGCTGATGATTGAAGTGGCGAGCGGTCGCAAGCTGCCGCCGCGCGTGGAGACCGTGGCGCAGACGGTGGGCTTCCTCGCGATTTCGGTGGTCATCGTCGCGGTGGCGGCGGCCGAGATTCGGGGCGCGCTTCCCGAGCGATTCAGGTGGGGGACGCAGACGGCAACGGGGACTCCCGCGACACCTGGAACGGGAATGCCCACGGTCGCCGGCTCGACGCCTCCGTCGGGTCCAGGTGGAGTGACTGCTCCTCCTGTTGCCGGAGCCAGTGGGCCCGTGGCACCTGCGACGGGTCCCGTGCCTCCGGCTGTTACCGGTGCAGGTGGCGCGATTGCTCCTGCTGTCGCGGGAGCCGGTGGGATTGTGGCGCCTGCTGTCGCGGGTGCTGGTGGAGCGATTGCTCCTGCTGTCGCGGGAGCCGGTGGGATTGTGGCGCCTGCTGACACGGGTGCTGGTGGAGCGATTGCTCCTGCTGTCTCGGGAACCGGTGGAACTGTGGCGCCTGGTGGTACCGGTGCGGGTGGAGCAATTGCTCCTGCTGTCTCGGGAACCGGCGGGGTTGCTGCGCCTGCTGTCGCTGGAACTGGTGGGACTGTGACGCCCACTAGTACCGGGGCAGGTGAAGCGATTGCGCCTGCTGCCTCGGGAACCGGTGGACCCACGGCGCCTGTTGGCACCGGAGTGAGTGGAGCTGTTCCGCCTGCCGCCACAGGAACGAGTGGTTCAGCACCGCCTTCTGCCAATGGAAGCAACGGGACCGCAGCGCCTGTTGGCACCGGAGCGAGTGGAACGGTTCCACCTTCTGCGGCGGGGAAGAGCGGTTCAACACCTCCTGCTGTCGCAGGAACCGGCGGGCCCGTGTCACCTGCTGTCACTGGGACAGGTGGAACGAGTGCGACGGGCATCGCGGGAACGGGTGGCACCGTGCCCGCTGGACCAACTGGACCGAAGGCGCCTCCTGTCTCGGGAACGGCAGGTCAAGTGCCGCCCACTGACGCTGGAGCAGGTGCATCGAGTGCATCCGCCAGAAACGGGCTGAGCGCCCCCACCACCGCAGTCCCCGGTGGACCCACCGAACCCACGAAGAACGGGTCGAACACACCGGGCCCCACCTCGCCAGCTGGACCGAGTACGCCCTCGAGGTGATTCGCCCGGGGAACCCCTGCCCTCCCTTGGTTGTCGGGTAGGCGGGCGGACGTTTCGTGTCCACCGGTGGGCTTCCGCGCCCGATGACGCGGCCGAGAGGCAGCAGGACGCATATGCTTGTACGCGAGATGAGCACCAAGGCGGACGGCGGGCTGTATTTCGAGCTGTACTGGGGCGAGAACCTCGCGGATGCCTGGAGCTACGGGCCCGAGCAGGCGAAGGTGCATGCCGCGCCCGATGAAAAGGCACCCCTGCCCCTCTACGGCTTCACGCTGCCAGAGGAGCCCTTCCTCGTGGCAGAACGCACCGGACGCGGCTGGCGCATCCATCTGCCGCCCAACGTCCACGTGGAGCACAAGGCACGCGGCGACGCCTTCACCTCCGTCCCAGCCAATCAGCTCGTGAAGGACCAGGGCCGGACCTCCGTGGCCCTCGCGGACGGAATGACGCTGCGGCTGACGGAAGGTCAGCTCTCGCTGCTCGTCCAGGGCTCCGTCGTGAAGGAGCGCGTCGGCCCCCTCCAGTGGAAGGACATGGGCTGGCTGCTCATCGTCGGACTGCTCTTCTTGAGCCTTCCGGTGGGCTTCCTGCTCGCGGGCCCCACGCCACAACGCGCGGCCGAATCCAACGCACGCGCGCTGCAACTGGCGGCCGACAAGGAAGCCGCGCGTCGCAAGCAGATGGGCCTGGACACGCCCATGCGGCCCATCACCGATGCGGAGCGCTCGCAGCAGCAGACCGATGGAGGCCCGGAGGAGGTCCATATCCCCGCGACCTTCCGCTCGCGCTGAGGCCTCCATGCGCGCGGACGGGCCCGGGCCCCCGCGCGGCCCGAGCCTGAGTCGAGGCCCCCGCCGCTTCGACACCCGAGACAACAGCCGCAACAACCTGCTCTACGCGGTGCTCTCGCTCTGCGAGTTCCACAACAACCATCACCACCGCGCGGGCCGGGTCCGTCAGGGCGTCGCGTGGTGGGAAGTGGACCTGGTGTACCTCGTGCTGCGCGGGCTCGAGCAGCTGCGACTCATCTGGGACCTGTGTGGCGTCACGGCCCCAGCCCGACCCAGACCTCGCCGTCCTCGAAGAACTCCTTCTTCCAGATGGGCACGTCCTGCTTGAGCCGTTCGATGGCGTGCTCGCAGCCCCGGAACGCCTCCTTGCGATGCGGGGCCGCGGCGGCGATGACCACCGCCAGCTCTCCGGGCACCAGCGTGCCCACGCGGTGGACAATCGCCAGCCGCACGCCCGGCCACAGCGCCGTGGCCTCGGCCCCAATCTCCGCCAGCTTCTTCTCCGCCATGGGCGCGTAGGCCTCGTACTCCAGCCGCAGCACGCGCCGTCCCTTCGTCTGGTTGCGCACCGAGCCGCTGAACGTCACCAGCCCGCCGTACGCCTCGCCGCCCACCGCCTCCACCACGTCCTCCAGCCGCAGCGGACGGTCCACCACCTGGAACAACCCAGGCGAGCCACCCGCCACCGGAGGAATCAACGCCACCTCGGCGCCCTGTCGCACCGGTGCCTCGGCGCTCACGAACTCCTGGTCCACCGCCACCCGCAGGTGCGGCAGCAACGGCTCCAACCCCGGGTGCGCCGTCGCGAGCAACCGGAGCACGTCTCGCACCGTCGCGCCGTCGGGAACGTCCAGCGACTCACGCGCCCGTCCCGTCCGCTCACGAGCGGCGGCGAAGTACAGCACGGTGACGGCGCCACCCGCGCTCACTGCCAACCTCGCCCCGTCCGCGCATCCTCGCGAAGCCGCAGGCTCCCCTTGAGTCGGGCGCCCCCTTCGGCGAGCGAGAAGTCCAGGAAGGCCGAGTCCAGCGGCGTGACACCCTCCATCACCGCCTTGACGAGCGCCTGGGCCGACGCGAGCCGCTCCGCCGACACCCCAGGCACCGACTCCTGCGCCTCCAGGTCCGCACGCAGCTGGCCCAGGTCCGCCATCACCGACATGTGCCCGGCACCAAACGTCTCGCCCCCGAAGCGCTCGCGCAGCGCGCGCCCCACGTCGCCGCGCGGCCGGCCGTCCAGCGACTCTCCCGCGACGAGCGTGGCCCGCTCCGGCCCCACCTTGAGCTGCACCGGATAGCCCCACATCAGGGTCCGGTAGAGCTTGCCTCCCGGGACTTTCTCCGCGCTGAAGCGCAGCGACGTGCCCCGCAGCCGCGCATCGAGCAGCCGCAGCACCGGCTCCGCGGACGTAAGCCCCGCGTCGATCAACACCGTGCCCTTGGGCTCCGGCCGCTGCTTCTGCACGAAGCCCCGCAGGAACCCGGGCGCGTCGAAGTACACCAGCATGGCCACGTCGCCGCGCAGCGCCTTCAGCAGCGCCTCCGCGTCCAGCCCCCGCGCGCGCCAACGTTCCACGGTGCGCTCCCGGTGCGGTGAGCCCGGAGCACCGAACGCCAGCTTCGCCAGCTCCTCGGGCGGCACGGAGAGCTGCGCGGCCGCCACCGGCCCCAGCGCGCTGTCCGCCAGCAACGCCGACGCGGGAGCATCCGCCCCCTGCAGCAGCGGCCGCGTGGACGACAGGAACCCATCCAACACCAGCCGCTCCGGCTGCACCGTCAGCGACGCGAAGAACCCGCGAACCGGCCCCGCCTCCTCCGCGTCCTCGGCCCGCTGCAACGCGCCCGAGTACAGGTAGACATTGCCTTCGGCCACCTTCGGCCGCAGCTCCGTCAGCAGCGCGGACTCGGAGAGCCCCTCACCGGACAGCCCCAGCACCGCGCGGCGCGCCACCTCGACGTCGCCCACCACCGCCGGCGCCTCCTCTTGAGCCAGCACCTCCACGGGCTCGCCCTCCCCAGGCACCACGTCCTCGTCCGCCGCGTCCGGAATCGCGAGGTACAGATAGCCCCGGTCGACGAACAGCAGCATCGGCTCGCCGGAGTCCAGGGGCGTCACGCGCATGGCGCCATCCTCCGTGGCGGTCACCTCGTGGCCCACCGCCTCCAACTCCTTCGCCACCGCCGCGAGCGCCGCGTCGGGCTCCGTCACGCCCAGCAGCGCCACCACGCCGTCGAACCCGGGCAGCAGGAACAGTCCAAAGCCCTCTTCCGGGTCCACGACACTCGCGCCACTCGTCAGGCTGTTCAGCACGAGCGACACCAGCGGAGCCTCCCGCAGCACCTGCTCGGCCTCATCGGGACCGACGAGCCGTTCGTAGAAGTCCACCAGCGGCTCCACGTTGCCCTGAAGCCTGGGCACCCACAGCAGCGACCGCGCATCCGAGGGCACCGCGCGCGGCAACGGGCGCGGCACCACCGTGAGTCGCACGCTGCCGACCTCCTGGCCCTCATGCAGCGCGCGAACGGTGAACGTGCCCGCGCGGGCGAAGGCATGCGACAGCCGGGAGCCCGTCCGTGAAGGCGTCCCGTCGCCGGGCTCCCAGGTGAGGGCCTGCGCCCCCGCCTCGCCCGAGCCCAGCTCCACGGGAACGCCCGCCTCCACCGTGCGGTCCGCGCCCAGGTCCGCCCGGACGACGCGCCGGCAGCCGGAGGCCCAGGGCCCCACGGCGACCATCAAGAGAAAGTGCGCGACGAACGAGCGGGAGGAGCGCGGAAAAAGCGGCATCCGCCGCTAATAGTCCAGCGCGAGTCCGAACATCCAGCGCCGGCTGGAGAGCACGAAGCCCGGCTTGCCGAAATTGTCCACATCCGCGTAGGTGTACTCGGCGAACAGGTAGCTGTGGTTGATGCCCAGCCCCGAGTCGAAGTCGCGCGCGAAGCGCGGCTGCAGCACGTCCAGCAGGAAGGCCACCCCGCCCGTCGCGCCCCAGCCCCACTTGCCACCGCTGGCGGTGATGCCGTCCGCCGTCTCGGTGTCGCTGCCCTTCGTCACCCACCACGGCGTGTAGATGAGCCCCAGCTTGCCGTACGGCACCAGGGGGACTCCCCACTCGAAGGCCGCGTAGTCGAACTTGTAGAAGAGGTTGAACGCCAGCGGCACCACCTTCAGCGCCGTCTGCTCCGCCGCGTTGCCTCCGCCCGCGAGCTTCGCGGCCGCGTACTTCTCCCCGTAGCCCGCCGACACACCCACGCCCGCGGTGCCGATGCCCTGGTAGAAGTAGCGCTGCAGCTCCAACTCGACGAGCAGCAGCGATGCGTCACCGAACGTGTCCTCGTAGGGCGTATTCCCGTTGAGCGCCTTCTCGTCATCCAAGAGCGGCTTGTAGCCGCCCACCCGGATGATGATGCCGCCGCTGCGCGACGACTCCATCTGCTCGGTCGAAACCACTCCGACGTCCTGCGCCCACGCCGGCAGCGCGGCAACCATCATGGCCACACTCACGGCCCATGCCCGACTCATGACAGCTTCCTCCTCGACGTCATCCAGAACCCCAGGGCCGCCACCACGGCGCCCAGCGCGAGGCCACCCCCGCCCGCCCCACACCCGCCCGTCTCCGCACCACCCGCCGCGTGATACGCCGCGAAGAAACCATCGCTCGGAATCGGCGAGCCAGTCGCCAGAGGCGACGCCGGGCTCTGATTGCCCGCCTTGTCGAAGGCGAAGGCACGCACGCCGTACTCCTTCTCGTTCTCCAGCTCATCCATCCGGAACACCGTGTTGTCGGACGTCTGCGTCTTCGAGCGCACCACCTCGCCCGCGGTGGCCGTCCCGCCATCCCCATCCCCTGGCACCAGCTCCACCACCTCCACCAGCATGCTCGTCGTGTCGCTGGGCACCGTCACGCTGACACTCAGCGCGCTGTCCAGGCCCGTCACGCCCGGCAGTGCCGGCGCCAGGGGAGAGGTCGGGTCCAGGATGAAGTTGACGCTCGGCGAGCCCACGCTGGAGGTCGTACTGTCGCAGGCCCCAAGCGAGTCCTGCTTCTCCACCGTCGCACAGAGCCTGTAGGTCTTGTCCGCCGTCTGGGTTTCACACGTGAGGCCACCCGCGGCGAGCGCATCACTCATGCGCAGCTCGAGCGTGCCGGACGTAGTGGCGGTGTTCCCCTCGGCGATTTCCAAGATTTCCTTGTCCCCCTCGCCCGGTTCCCCCGAACAGTTGCCGTCCGACAACCAGAAGACGAGCGGACTGCACGCGAGGGTCCCCGTCCGCGACCAGGAGACGGACCTGCGATCGGCGCAGTTGGCCTTGGAGACGACGATGTCGTTGTCGACGATGACCGAGCCGGAGAACGTCACGGTCTGCCCCAGGGCGGTCGACGCGAAGAGCAGGAGCACGGCGAATGTGAGGCGCATGGGTAGCCGGAAGCTAGCAAGCGGGAGGCCACGTTGAAATCGTTCCCGCAGGCCTACTTCTGGCCCTCGCGGGCCGCTCCGGCGAGCCAAACAGGCAGGGCGGCCGCGGCCGGCGTGCCAATTTGTCAGACGGGGCGTTCAGCCAGCTTCAAGCCGGCCTCCACCAGGTTGAGGGCGGCGCCCCGGGTGGCGTTGTCCACGGCGGCGAAGAGCGTCACCCACTCGGGGGCCTGGGGGAAGGCGCGCACCCGGCCCACGTGCACCGTGGGGTCCGACGTGACGAGCATGGGCATGGGGTAGATGCGCTCACCGGGGGTGTCCAGCACCTTGAGGGCGGGTGACGTCTTCAGGGCCGCGCGCACCTGCTCCACCGGGCCCGCCTTCTTCAGCTGCACGTTGAGGGTGAGGCCGTGGCCGTAGAAGCTGGGCACCTGCACCGCGGTGCCAGCGAGCACGGGCGCGTCGCCTCGCGTCGCGAACAGCCGCGCGGCCTCCAGCGTCCAGCCGCCCTCCTCCTCCGTCCACGGGGAGCCCACCATGAAGCCGCCCACCTGGGGCACCAGGTTGAAGCCCACTCGGTGCGGGAAGGCGCTCGGGTCCGGCTCGCGCCCGGACATCAAATCCGCGGTCTGCTTCTCCAGCTCCGCCACGCCGCGCACGCCCGCGCTGGACACGCTCATCATCGCCGTCACCTGCGCGCGCACCACGCCGAAGGCCCGGCGCAGGGGCTCCATCACATGCACCGACGCCGTCGTCACCGCGCTCGGCAGGCACACCAGGCGCCCCTTCATCGTCGCGCCCAACAGCTCCGTGTTGAAGCCCGGCAGCACCAGCGGGACGTTGCCGTCGGACCGGAAGGCGGAGCTGACATCCACCACCCACGCGCCCGCGGCCTGAGCGGCCGGAGCCAGCGTGCGAGACGCCTCCGCGGGCGTGGCCAGTAGCACCAGCCCCATGCCCTTGAAGGCCTCCGGAACGGCGCGCTCCACCTCCAGCGAGTCCTCGCCGTACTCCACCTCCAGCCCCTTCGAGCGCTCGGAGCCGAAGGCGCGCACCTGCTCCGCGGGCACGTCGCGCGCGTACAGCGCGGCCAACACCTCACGGCCCACCACACCCGTGGCGCCCACCACGGCAATCTTGAGATTCTCGTTCATCGCGCGTCCTTTGCATCGCCCGAGCGCGTGAGCGCTGGACGCTTCAGTCGTCCTTCAACCGCGCCGTGGGCGCAGGCCCCGGCAGCGGAGGGAACTTGGGGTTTC
The DNA here is from genome assembly GCF_013336715.1 of Myxococcus sp. CA056. Classification (NCBI taxonomy): domain Bacteria; kingdom Pseudomonadati; phylum Myxococcota; class Myxococcia; order Myxococcales; family Myxococcaceae; genus Myxococcus; species Myxococcus sp. CA056. Next base: position 577,551 of record NZ_JABUMT010000004.1, on the reverse strand, counting down.
GCTCCGGCTCGGAGGCCCGCACGTAGTGCGGCTCCATGGCGAAGAGGGCCTCGAGCGAGAACGTCTCTGGCATGCGCGCAAGCCGCGTCAGCTCCACCGCCGAGGGAAAGTCCGGCCCCGTCAACAGTCGCTCCGCCGCCACGCCGTGCGACACCAGCGCCGCGCGGTAGTCCACCAGCGCCGGCCCCAGCGCCACCGCCCGCGGCTCCGCGGCCATGCGCGCGGCCACGTCCTTGGGCGACATGGCCGTCTCCGGCTCCAGCGCCTCCACCGTCGCGCCGCGCCGAACATACGCGCCCAGGTACAGGTCGTCCTTGCGCGCCACGGCCAGGCAGTAGAGCGGCACGTCCTCCGGGCCCTCCAGCGCCACGGCCGCCAGCGAGGACGCGCCCGCGACCTTGAGGTTCGCCGCGTACGCCAGCGACTTCACCGTGGCCAGGCCGATGCGCAACCCCGTGAAGGAGCCCGGGCCCAGGCCCACGATGAGGCCCTCCAAATCCCCGAGCTTGACGCCATGGCGGTCCAGCAGCTCACCGACGACACCGGGCAGCGCCTCGCTCTGCTTCACGGGAGGCCGCACCACGGAGTGCTCCACCGCGTGCACGGCCCCCTCCGGCCCGCGCTCCACCAGGGCGAGCGACATCGTCAGCGTGGAGGTGTCCAGCGCGAGGAACATGGGCGCTCCCTACACCGGCGCGGCCCACATTGCGCGGGGAATCTCCGACACGGCGTCCTTGCAGCGGTACAGCCGCACGCGCACCACGCCCTTGTCCAGCATGCCCAGCTTGGAGGCGGCGGCCTTCGAGACGTCGATGATGCGCCCATCCACGTATGGCCCCCGGTCATTCACGCGCACCTGCACGGCGCGGCCGTTCTCCATGTTCACCACGCGCAGGCACGCGCCAAAGCGCTCCTTGCGGTGCGCGGCGGTGAGCTCGTTCTGGTTGAAGCGCTCCCCGCTCGCGGTGGGACGGCCGTGCAGCCCCGGGCCGTAGAACGAGGCCAGCCCCTCGCCCACGTAGGAGCGAGGCATCTGCTCGCGCTTCGTCACCCGGGGCGAGGACGGCTCCGGGCTGGAGTCCTCAGGCGAGTCCGGCTTCGCCGCGCGCGACGCGCACCCGGTGGAGATGCCCAGCGCCAGCAAGATGACGAAGGTGCTCGCGCGCATGGGACCTCTAGCGGGTGATGTCGTTGGTGAAGACCAGGAGCATCAGCAGGATGAGCAGCGCCAGTCCCACCATGTTGGCGGCCTCGCGCACGCGCACGGGGATGGGGCGACGGCGGATGCCTTCCCACGCGGCGGACAGCAGCGCGAAGCCATCCAGCACGGGGATGGGCAGCAGGTTCATCACGCCCAGGTTGATGGAGATGATGGCCATCAGGTTGAGGAAGGAGTCGAGCCCCTGCTCGGCGCTCCGGGCCGCCAGCTGGTACATCATGATGGGGCCGCCCACCGTGCTCAGCGGCACGTCGCGGGTGACGAGCCCTCCGAGCACCTTCACCATCTGCCCCACGATTTTCGGCACCACGATGGCCGCCTGCTTCAGCGCCGCGGCCGGGCCCAGGTGCACCGTCACCTCGTCCGCCCGGGCCACGTCCGCGTCCACGAGCGTCCACCCGCGCGCGCCCAGGGAGAGCTTCGTGAGCTGCTGCCCCATCCCGTCCTCCGCCATCAGCGGGGCCTGCGAGAGCTTCTCGGTGTGCTCGCCGTCCGTGCTCCGCCACGTCAGCGTGAAGGGCTTCGCCTCCGCCCCGCTGAGCTTCACCTCCAGCATCCGGAAGGACGGGAGGACCTCGCCGTCCAGCGAGACGATGCGGTCACCCTGCTTGAGCCCGGCCTTCTCCGCCGCGCTGCCGGGCACCACCGTCGCGACATATTGGTCCGCCGGCTCCGCGCCCAGCGCCGCCAGGCCCGCACCGGGCTGACGGGGCACCGTCACCTCCGCCACGCGGGCCACCTGCCCCTGCACCACGCCCGCCGCCACGGTGTCCATGCGCCGCACGACGACCTTGAGCGGCTCCCCTTCCGGGTGCCGGCCCAGCTCCTGATACAGCCGCGCCTCGTCCGGAACGTTCGTCCCGTTGACGCTCAGCACCCGGTCGAACGTCCGCAGCCCCGCGGCCTCCGCCACGGACCCCGGAGGCACACCCACCAGGGGCGGCTTGGCCAGCGGCAGCACGCCGATGAGGCCCCGCTCCACCGTGTCGATGGGCGACGTCTCCGTGTTCTTGATGGGCTTCACCGTCAACGTCACCGGCTGGCCATCGCGCTCCACGACGATGGGAATCGGCCGCTCGAAGCGCCCGACGAAGGTGTCCCGCATGTCGTCGAAGGTGCGCACTGACTCGCCCTCCACGGACAGCACCCGGTCTCCGGGGCGCATGCCAGCGGCGGCTGCGGGCATTCCGGGCTCCACGTACCCCACCAGGGTGGACGTGGCCTGGTGCGGGCCGAGGAACACGAAGAAATAGACGATGACGGGAAAGATGAGGTTGAAGGCCGGCCCCGCCAGGACGATGAGGCCGCGCTTCCAGGGGGGCTGCGCCAGGAAGCCGCGCCTGGCTTCCTCGGGGCTCAGTTCTTCATGGGGCAGGTCGCCCGCCATCTTCACGAAGCCGCCCAGGGGCAGGATGGCGATTTGATACTCCGTCTCGCCCTTCACGAAGCCGATGAGCTTGGGCCCGAAGCCGATGGAGAACTTGAGGACCTTCACCCCGCAGGCTTTCGCCACGAGGAAATGGCCAAGCTCGTGCACTGTCACGAGCACGCCAAGCAGGAGGATGAAGAACCCCAGGTTCTGAAGTGAGGGCATGGCGGCAACAGTAATCGTGAGCCCCCGGACGGACAACGCACATCCGGGCCCGCCAGCCAGGCGGGCGAGCGAAATCTCACGATTCTACGGAAGCAGGCCGCGCACGAACTGCACGTAGACGAACACCAGGGGGGCGTTGAAGAGCAAAGCGTCGATGCGGTCCAGCACCCCACCGTGCCCGGGGATGAGGAAACCCGAGTCCTTCACCCCGTACGCGCGCTTCAGCATGGACTCGCACAAGTCACCCACGGGACCCAACAGGCCGCCGGCGATGCCCAGCAGCACGCAGTCCCACACGGTGAACACGGGGAAGAAGAAGCCCCGGGCGATGAACATGCCGCCCACCGAGCCGAGCATGCCGCCGAAGAAGCCCTCCCACGTCTTGTTGGGGCTCACCTCGGGGTACAGCTTGTGGCGCCCCAGGAAGCGGCCGAAGAAGTACGCGGCGGTGTCGTTGGCCCACGTAATCGTCAGCGCGCAGATGACCCACGCCAGACCATGGTCCGGCAGCAGCCGCAGCGCGGACAGGGCGGTGAGGCCCACGGCGCCGTACAGGAAGCCGTTGACCAGGTGCGCCGTGCGCGTGGGGGCCTCCGCGAGCGGGCCCTTGAACAGGTGGAATATCCACGCGAAGAACGAGAAGACGACGGTGAGCCAGAAGGCCGTCTCTCCCGTGCGCGCCGCGTCCTTGAGCGGCAGGAACGGCATCACCGCGGCGAAGGCCATGCCCACCCAGGCGGCCGCGTTCAGCCGCTTCTGGACGATGAGATAGTACTCCCCCACGCACGCGGCGGCGGCGAGGCCCAACAGGCCCGCGCTCCACACGCCGCCGAGGAAGAGCAGCAACACCACGAGCGGCAGGAGCGTCAGCGCCGTCACGATGCGCACGACGAGGTTCTTGTTCTTGTCGTTCACGCCTTGGCCCGCTGGGGGGTGTCCTCCCGCTTGACTTGGGCGGAAGTGAGACCGAAGCGCCGCTCTCGCTGCTGGTACTGAGACACGCAGCGGAGAAACTCATCGGTGCGGAAGTCCGGCCAGAGGGCGTCGGTGAAGCACAGTTCCGCGTACGCCATCTGCCAGAGCAGGAAGTTGGACACGCGCTGCTCGCCGCTGGTGCGCACCACCAGGTCCAGCGGGGGCAGCCCGTTCGTCCACAGGAAGGACTCGAAGTCGGCTTCTTCCACCCGGCCCGCCAACAGCTCGCCCCGGGAGATGGCCTCCGCCATCCGACTGGCGGCGTGGAGGATTTCCTCCCGGCCGCCGTAGGACAGCGCCAGCGACAGCACCATGCCGGTGTTGTGCGCCGAGTCGGCGATGAGCCGGTCCAACGGCTCCCGCACGAAGCGGGGCAGGCGCCCCACGTCACCCACCGCGTTCAGGCGGATGCCGTTGTCGAGGATTTCGGCCCGCTCGCGCTCCAGGTAGTCGCGCAGCAGGTCCATCAGCCCGGCGACCTCCTCCGCGGGGCGGGCCCAGTTCTGTGAGGAAAAGGCGTAGAGGGTCAGGGCCTGGATGCCCACGCGGCGGGCGGTGCGGGTCACCTCCCGCACACTGGAGCTCCCTTCGCGGTGGCCCTCAAGTCGGTCCAGACCCCGCGACTCCGCCCACCGACCGTTGCCATCCATGATGATGCCCACGTGGCGCGGCACGGGCCGGGCCTTGACCTGATTTTCGAGGGCGGAAACCACTAGGGGGCGTTCCATTCGAGCCGCGCACCCTACCGGCGCAGAGGGGCCACGTCCACGAGCGCGTGGCCCAACCGTCGCCCGAGGCCCCTGGTCGGTCGCCCGCTCGGTGCGAGCGGCCCAGGACTCCCAGACCATGTAGGCCCGGGTGGGCCCGGCCCGGGTGCGGGCGAAAGGACGGATTCAGTCGACGGGCCAGTTGGGGCGGGCGATCTCGATGGGGCTGTTGTGCCAGGACGCGTAGGCGGTGGCGTCGGCGACGCGGTAGGGCGTGCGATAGGTGCGCTCGAAGTACTCGTCCCAGTGGGGCTGGGAGCCGTCCAGGTCGGTGAAGCCGTACTCGCGGGCCAGGGCCCAGGAGCTATGGACGGTGCCGGCCTTGGTGGCGACGTTCGGGTCCGCGGCGAGCGCGGCGACGGCGCGGCCGACGTAGGACGGTGACTCGGAGGCGATGAAGTCCGGCTCCACTTTCGCGCCGTCGCGCCAGTTCGCCTCGGTGACGCCGAAGCCCTCCAGCATCTCCTCGGAGCGC